>CAYSFR010000016.1:0-170921 GCA_964430625.1 uncultured Solibacteraceae bacterium | reverse complement strand
CCTTTTTCATACCCCCTTGTGCCGGATTTTACGCTCCTCGGAATCTTGGTTCACAAAAAAATAAAAACTCTATTTCCCACCAATTCAATAAGTTATATTTTCAAACCGCGCAACTCCTTGCGCCGCCCATGCTAACGTAAAGTCGGCTGATCGCACCAACTCAGCCACATTTAAAGGCCCTCCCTGCCCCGGAGGGCCTTTTCCATTTCAAAGGAATAAACATATGAATACAACAAACGAGCAACCAAATCAGGAAACTGCCAACGCACAATCCCTGAACAATTTCACCCCACCCCACCACGTCGTTCTCTTCAACGAGAACCGCGAAGCGTTTGAGGCCCTGAACGCCGAACTCGTCGCCCTCTATAACCCGCTCAACGCCATCGCCCTTTCCATCGTGCGCGACATCGCCTCCGCCCGTTGGCAGATCAATCGACTCGATGGGTGCCTCACCAACGCCTGGAATCTCGCGCTCGTCGCCCAGAGCGAGAAACCGCTCACCGTCGCCCCCGCCATCGGCGAATTGGAGATCATTGACCGCGCCGCCGCCGCCCTCCACACCGGCCAGGCCCTTGCCAAAGCCCTCAGCCGCCAGATCGACGGACTCCATCTCCGCATCGCCCGGCTCGAACGGCGCCTGCGCTTCGTCCACGCCAACTTCCCCACGCACGTCATCCCGGCCGAACCGCCGCAAGACAAAAAAGAGGAAGAACGAACCCAGCCGGCTCCAAAAAACGAAGAAAACGAACCGGCCACCCAGCCGCTTTTCGTCAACGAGAACACCCAGGCGGTCATCGAGTACTACCGAAAAGCTTTCCCAGGCCGCCCGATCGTCGTTCTCCCACCCGATGACGTCGCCAACGGCGTCGAAATCGCCGACGATCTGCCGCCCGCGCCCAGAATTGCCGCCTGAAAACGGCCAAATTGCTCGTCCTCTTTCCGGAGGACAGGAGAGGACTGCCTATGCTCGGAACATTCACACTTTCGCCCGCCTACGCGGCCGCCTATCGCCTCGCCAAGGCCGAAGTTGACAAGGCCGAAGTGTGCCCATCCGCCCCTCCGGCCCCGGAACCGGATCCCGTGCTCCCAGCCGCGGCTTGGGCACAGAAGCACCTTCAGTTCACCCCCAGCCCCAAACAGGCGCAAGTTCTGGATTCGCCGGCACGTTATATGATCCTCTGCTGCAACCGCCAGTGGGGCAAAACGACGACCATCGCCCTGAAGACGCTCCACCGCGCCATCTCGGCGCCCGGCCAGTCCATCGTCATCATCTCCCGGACCAAACTCCAGGCCGGCATGCTGATCGAACGCGCCTGCCGCTTCGCCGTCCGTCTCGGCTATCCCATCCGCCGCTATCTCGGCGAGCGCTTCTCGCTCTCCCTGCCCAACGGATCGTCGATCCTTGCCGTCTCCCATGACCAGGACACCTCGGCCGGCAACACCGCCGACGTCCTCGTCGTCGACGAAGCCGCCCTCGTCAAGGACGCCGTTTACTCCTCGGTCACGGCCTTCACCAGCCGTACCCATGGCGCCATTTGGCTGTTATCAACGCCGCGCCGCCAGGTCGGCTTTTTCTATAACATCTGGCACAACGGCGACAACCGCTGGCACCGGGTCCTGTCCACGGTAAAGGACTGCCCCGACATCGACCCGGAGTTTCTGAAGATGCAACAGGCGCTCGACCCGACGAAGTATCGCCAGGATTTCCTCTGTGAATTCATCCAGCCGGCCAACCGTCTGGTCACCCGCGAAACCCTGGAGAACCTCATCGACCCGACGATCTCCGCCTGGAATCTCCACAGACCCTAGGACTTCCCCTGGATGCTGCTTACCGGATTCCCCCGGCTCCCCCGATTTCCCTGGGTGCCTGGCTACCGGATTCTCCCGGCTCCTCCGGCAAATCCGCCCCGGCCCCCAACAACCCGCAACTCAAACAAACCGTTAGGCTTTCTTAAAAACCTAGGTTAGAATTGCGGTAACTCTTAACATATCGAGGACAAAATGTTTAGATCCCTTGCGCTTTGGACACTCGCCGCGCTCGCCTGTTCCGCCCAGTGTGTCCTCACGCTCCAGCCCAACCTCCCCACCGGCGCCCTCGGCGCCGCCTACCCCGGCACCGTCGTCCACGGTGGCGCCGGCCCCTGGTCCTATGCCCTCACCAGCGGAGCCCTGCCCAACGGCCTCTCCCTCACCCCCAACGGCGGCGCCGCCGTCTTCACCGGCACCGCCTCCGCCGCCGGTACCTTCGATTTCACCCTCCGCGTCACCGATTCCAACGCCTGCACCGGCTCCGCCCCCCTCCGCATCGTCATCGGCGGCGACCTCACCGTCCAGCCCTCCCTCCTCTCCAACGCCACCACCGGCCGCTTCTACTCCCAAACCCTCGGCCTCTCCGCCGGCTCCGTCCCCCTCACCGTCACCGGCGCATCCCTTCTCGCCGGCACCCTCCCCCCGGGCCTCTCCCTCACCAACTCCGGCGGCAATTGGTCCCTCGCCGGCACCCCCAACGCCGTCGGCAACTACGACTTCACCCTCCAGGTCACCGGCGGCACCGGCTTTGCCGCCTCCCGTCGCTACGTCATCACCGTCACGGCCAATACCGCCGTCGTCGCCAATCCGGACAACATCCGCCTCTCCACCCGCCTCGGCGAACAGCCCCTCCCGCCCCAGCGCCTCACCATCTCCGCGGCTGACGGCGGCGCCTACCGCTACCGCGTCGTCACCTCCTCTCCCAGCTTCCGCCTCGATGGCGCCGCCGGCGAATACACCACCCCCTTCACCCTCACCCTCGATATCCAGTCCATCGCCGGCACCCCAGGCCAGTTCCTCGGCTACGTCGACATCATCGCCGTCGACGGCCTCGCCCCCACCACCCGTGTCCCGGTCGAGCTCATCGTCCAGTCCCCTCCCTCCATCCTCGTCTCCACCTCCTCCATCGCCGTCTCCATGCGGCAGAATGAGCCCCCCGTCACCCGCAACATCCAGATCTCCTCCACCGATCTGAAGCTCGCCTATACCATCGAGACCCTCACCCCCATCGGCGGCAACTGGCTTACCCTCACCCCCGTCCTCGGCGAGACGCCCGCCTCCCTCACCGCCGTCTTCAACCCCGTCGGCCTCAACCCCGGCACCTACGCCGGCACCATCCGCGTCAACGCCACCCGCAACGGCGTCCCCGCCGTCGGCAGCCCCCAGCTCATCGCCGTCTCGCTCTCGGTCGATACCCCCGTCCCCACCGCCGGCTTCAGCGTCTCTCCCCTCGCCCTCGCCTATTCCGGCCAGGTCAATGGCCCCCTCCCCCCCGCGCAGCCCATCCGTGTCAATAACGCCACCGGCTCGGTCACCTGGTCCTCCTCCGGCAACACCCCCTGGATCAGCCTCAGCCAGATCACCGGCACCACCCCCACCGACGTCATGGTCACCGTCATCCCCAACGGCCTCGCCGCCGGCACCCACACCGGGTCCTTCACCATCACCAGCGGCAACTCCACCGTCACCGTCCCGGTCACCCTCACCCTCTCCGCCGTCCCCCAGTCCGGCGACCCCATCCTCCGCGTCACCCCGGACAACCTCGTCGCCACCGTCACCACCCAAAGCCCCACCGCCGTCTGGAACATCAACGTCGACGCTATCGGCAAGAACTACGACGTCCAGTTCAACCCCACCGTCCCCTGGCTCACCGCCTCCCCCGGCTCCGGCACCACCCCGGCCGCCTTCAACATCCTCGCGGACGCCTCCAAGCTCGAAACCGGCACCCACAAAGGCGCCGTCGTCGTCGTCACCACCAACCAGAACGGGCTCAAGACCAGCTACCCCGTCAACGTCACCCTTTACCTGAACAGCACCGGCACGCCCTCTAACCCCGGCAGCCTCATCCCCAGCCGGTCCACCCTCTTCTTCGACTGGCGCCAGGGCGCCGGCGTACCTGCTCCCCAGACCCTGATCCTCAACACCTCCGGCATCCCCTCCAATTGGGACGCCACCTCCACCGTCACCTGGATCAACCTCTCCAAAATCGCCGGCACCACCCCCAGCGAACTGGAGGTCTCCGTCAGCCCGCAGTTCCTCGGCGCCGGCAACTACCGCGGCGAGATCCGCTTCCGCCGCGGCTCGGAGGAGGTCGCCATCGTCACCGTCCTGCTCTCCATCGGCGGGCCCGGTGCCATCCGCGCGAACCCCTCCGCCCTCGTCTTCCTCGTCGAAACCGGCCGCGACGTCGCCCCCCAGCTCTTCGACATCTCCCGGTTTGACTCCGACGTCTCGGCCGACTACTCCATCCGCTCCACCCCCGACTGGCTCACCATCACCCCGGCCTCCGGCAAAACCCCGGCCCGCCTGGAAGCCCAGATCCGCCGCGACCGCCTGCCCCAGGCCACCACAACCGTCGTCCGCCTGGAAGGCGAAGTGGCCATCGAAAGCGCCGCCGGCGGCGCCCGCGTCCCCGTCCTGGTCACCATCGTCCCCCCGCAGGGCTCCCCCTCCGGCAAGGATGCCCCCTGGATCCTCTCGGTGACCAACGCCGCCAGCACCCAGCCTGGCCCCGTCGCCCCGTGCGAGCACGTCACCCTCTACGGCGGCTTCGCCGGCCGCGACACCCGCGTCTGGTTCGACAACAACCCCGGTACCATCCTCTCCAAGGACGATAACCAGATCACCGTCGCCGCCCCATTCGCCCTCGCCGGCCGCGCCTCCACCCGCGTCCGCGTCGACGTGGACTCCCTCGTCAGCCGCGAACTCGAACTCCGAGTCGTCGATACCGCCCCCGGCATCTACACCGCCAACGGCTCCGGCCGCGGCCTGCCCAAGGGCGTCGAAGAGCCCGTCGAGGCCGCATCCTTCGTCACCATCCGCATGACCGGACTCGGCCAGACCGACCCTCCCGGCCAGGACGGCGCCCGCGTCGCCGAAGGCGAAACCTGGAAGCCTCTGGCCCCCGTTGAGGTCAAGGTCGGCGGTCTCATCGCCGAAGTCACCGGCTGCCAGACCCCGGCCGGTGAGGTGCACGGCGCAATGGCCTGCCAGTTCCGTGTCCCCCCCGGCATCGAACCCGGGGAGTACCCGCTCCTGGCCACCGTCGGCGGCATCGCCACCCAGCCCGGCGTCATCCTCCGCGTCAAGTAAGGCGGCGCCCAAGCCCGGCGGACCAGTTGTCTTATGGGCCCGTCTCGGCTATCCTTGCAGTACATCTGTTGGGGCGGAAGGCGCTAGGCCTCCCGCAAATTCCAAGACCGAGGGGTTGCTATGCCTGCCCAACAGACTGCTGTCCGCCTATTCACCGCGCTGTTCGCCTGCGCGGCCTTTGCCCAGGACGCCGCCCGGCTCTCCGGCTCCGTCGTCGATGCTTCCGGCGCTGGGGTCCCCAACGCCACCGTCGAACTCTCCCTTACCGGCGGTTCCGCGTCCATCCTCCGCGCCACTACCTCCGTCCAGGGCGCCTTCCATATCCCTGCCCTCCGCCCCGGTTCCTACGACCTTGCCGTCTCCGCTACCGGCTTCCAGCGCCAGACCGTCCGCGCCCTCCGCATCGAAACCGGCCGCGAACTCTCCCTGGCCCCCATCCGCCTCGAGGTCGGCTCCGTCTCGGAGACCGTCGAGGTCACCGCCAGTTCCGCCGCCGTCCAGACCTCCAACGCCGAGGTCTCCACCACCGTGACCAATGAACAGATCAGCCGCCTCCCCATGTTCAACCGCAGCCCCCTGGGCCTCATCACCACCCAGGCCGGCGTCACCAGCAGCCGCGGCCCCACCACCGTCAACGGCATGCGCGTCTCCTTCACCAACGTCACCCTGGACGGCGTCAACATCCAGGACAATGCCGTCCGCACCAACAACCTCGACTTCCTCCCCAACCTCCTCCTCCTCGACCAGGTGGCCGAGATGACCATCTCCACCTCCAACGTCGTCTCCGCCGTCGGCGGCGGCGCCGCCCAGGTCAGCTTCACCACCCCCTCGGGCACCAACCAGTTCCACGGCTCCGCCCTCTGGTACAACCGCAACAACGCCTACGCCGCCAACACCTGGTTCAACAACCGCGACCGCATCGAGCGCCCGTTCCTCAACCAGAACCAGCTCGGCGCCTCCCTCGGCGGCCGCATCATCCCCAACAAGCTCTTCTTCTACGGCAACTTCGAGGCCTTCCGCCTCCGCCAGCAGTCCTCCCTCAACCGCACCATCCTCACCGCCTCCGCCCGCCAGGGCGAGTACACCTACCGCAACACCGGCGGCGCCGTCCAGCGCGTCAACCTCCTCCGCCTGAAGGGCCTCACCATTGACCCGTTCATCAACGGCATCCTCAGCCGCGTCCCCGGCCCGGAGAACATCAACAACTTCCGCACCGGCGACTCCAATGACCAGTTACTCCGCAACACCGGCGGTTATAGCTTCACCGCCCAGAATAACCGGACCCGGAATAACTTGCTGGGTAAGGTCGACTATATCCTCTCGGAGCGGAACCATATCTCCGGCAGTTATGCCTGGAACAGTGACCTGCTCGACCGCACCGACGCCGCCAACCACAACGATTACTCCCGCGTCCCCAAGGTCCGCAACGACAACGCCACCAACTTCGCCTCCGGCACCTGGCGCTGGAACCCCCGCCCGTCGCTGACCAACGAGCTCCGCGGCGGCTTCAACTTCGCCCCCGGTGACTTCGTCACCAGCGAAGACCTTGGCAACTTCCTCGTCACCGGCTACACCTTCTCCAACCCGGTCAACCAGGTCGGACTCCCCGAGTCCCGCCTCACCCGGACCTTCAACTACTCCGACAACGCCAACTGGCTCCACGGCCGGCACAACGTCAGCTTCGGCTTCCAGGGGCAGACCGTCAACATGAGCTCCGCCTTCGACAACGGCATCCGCCCCACCTGGACCATCGGGTTCCCCACCGGCAGCCCGTTCTCGCTCAGCGCTGCTGACCTGCCCGGCATCGGCACCGCCGATCTGAACGCCGCCAACATTCTCCTCGCCTCCCTCGGCGGCTTTGTCTCCACCGGAACGGTCCAGTTCAACACGGCCGATCCCAAGACCGGCTTCGCCCCCGGCGTTCTCCGCCGCGCCGCCTACCGCTACCACAACTGGTCCTGGTACGCGCAGGATCAGTGGCGGATCACACCCAAGCTTACCCTCATGGCCGGCCTCCGCTACGAATACTGGACCCGGCTGGAGGAGCGCAACGGCCTCTCCCTGCTGCCCGTCGTCGAGCCGGGCAAGACGGTCATCGACACGCTGCTCTCCAACTCCACCCTCGACTTTGCCGGCTCCATGGCCGGCCGCCCCTGGTACAACCGCGACCTGAACAACTTCGCCCCCAACTTCGGCTTCGCCTATGACCCCTTCGGCAAGGGCCGTACCTCCATCCGCGGCGGCTACTCGGTCAACTTCGTCAATGACCAGCTGATTGGCGCCCTGGACAACAACGTCATCGGCACCAACCGCGGCCTCCAGCAGCAGGTGACCCTCCGCAACCAGAACGCCCGTGTGGGCTCGGCGCTCCCCGTCATCGCCACGCCCACGCTCCGGGTGCCGCGCAAGTTCTCCGACAACTGGGCGCTGGACCGCGGCAGCGCCTTCGGCATGCCCGACCCCAACCTCCGCACCCCCTATGTCCAGCAGTTCAACTTCGGGGTGCAACACGAGATCAAGGGCGCCGTCGTCGAGGTCCGCTACGCCGGCAACCGCCAGACCAAGATGTTCCGGGCCTTTGACTTCAACCAGATCATCATCAAGGAGAACGGCTTCCTGGAGGACTTCCTCCGCGCCCAGAGCAACGCCAACCTGGCCAACGCCGCCGGCCGCGGCTTTGACCCGCGCTACAACGCCGCCGTCGCCGGCAGCCAGCCGCTCACCGTCTTCCCGCGCCTCGGCGGGGGCGGGTTCATCACCGACCCGGTGGTGACCCCGCTCATCCGCCAGGGCCGCGCCGGCGACCTGGCCCAGCTCTACGTGGACAACGCCCTGGAGGGCGACGTCCGCTTCTACCGCAACAACAACAGCCTGGGCACCAACCTGATGACCAACTACTCCAACGGCACCTACCACTCGCTCCAGGCCGACGTCCGCAAGCGCCTCCCGCGCAACGTCTTCTTCCAGGGCAACTACACCTGGTCGAAGGTCCTCAGCGACTCCAGCGGCGACGTCCAGAGCCGGTTTGAAGCCTTCCACGACTTCGCCAATGCCGCACTGGAGCGGTCCCGGACGGTCTTTGACCTGCGCCATTCGCTCAAGGCCAACTTCGCCTACCAGATCCCCTTCCGCACCGAACGCTTCCGGCGCCTGCTGCAGGGCTGGGGGGTAAGCGGCAACACCACCTGGCAAAGCGGCAACCCGCTCTCCATCCTTTCGGCCCGCGGCACGCTGAACCGCGGCGGGCGTTCGGCCCAGAACGGCGCCAATACAGCCCTCAACATGGACCAGTTGGACTCCCTGATCGGCGTGCGGATGACGCCGTCCGGCCCCATGTACATCGCCGCCTCGGCGCTCGGCCCCGACGGCCGCGCCGTGGTCTCCGACGGCCAGGCGCCCTTCAGCGGCCAGGTCTTCTCGCATCCCCAGGCCGGGACCATCGGCGGCCTGCAGCGCCGCATGTTCTCCGGGCCGTCGATCTTTGACTTCAACGCCAGTGTCCAGAAGGTCACCCGGATTACCGAGCGCCAGTCGCTGGAACTGCGGGTGGAGGCCTTCAACGTCCTCAACCACCCCACCTGGTACCTGGAGGACCAGAACATCGAGTCGACCAACTTCATGAAGATCGCCACCACCTTCAGCGGCCGGCGCCTTCTGCAGTTTGGCCTCTATTACCGCTTCTAACTGAGCCGGCCCCGATTAGAATGGAAGCTCTCCATGAAGATCGGGCTCCTTTTTCTGCTGGCGCTCCTCGCCGTCGTGGGCGCGTACCTCGCGCCGCGGATCGGCCAGGATCCGGCCTACCATCTCTTCGCCGACCAGCGCACGCTGGCCGGCGTTCCTCACTTCTGGAACGTGGTCTCCAACGCCCCGTTCCTTTTTGTCGGGGCCTACGGCTTGTGGGCCTGGCGGCGGGCGCGCTGGGAGCACCACCATGACCGCTGGCCGTGGCTGGTGGTGGCGCTCTCGGGCTTCCTCATCGGGCTGGGCAGCGGCTACTACCATCTGGCGCCGGACAACCAGACGCTGTTCTGGGACCGGTTGCCGATGACGCTGGGCTTTATGGGGGTCTTTTCGGCAGTGATCGCCGAACGGGTCAGCGCGCGGGCCGGGTGGTGGCTGCTGGGGCCATTTCTGGTCTGGGGCGTGGTGAGCGTGGAGGTCTGGCGGCGGACGGAGGCCGCCGGGGCCGGGGACCTGCGGATGTACGCCCTGGTCCAGTTCTACCCGATGCTGGCCATCCCGCTGATGCTATGGCTGTTCCCGCCGCGCTACACGGCTTCCCACCGGGTGTGGCAGATGATCCTGTGGTACGTGGCGGCCAAGATCCTGGAAGCGCTCGACCTGCCCATCCACCGCACGCTGGGGCTGCAGATGAGCGGGCATGCGCTGAAGCATCTGGCGGCGGCGATGGCGCTGTGGGCGCCGCTGCGGATGCTGGCTGAGCGGGAACCGGCTCGCCGGGGCTAGGTTGGTGGGGTTGGGGCGGGGGTACGGCGGTGGGGGACAGCCGTGCTGACTGGGTTTGCGGAGGTTGGGCCGGTGCTTGCCCCGGCTCTCCTCGAGGGGTTTTACGGGTTGGGGTGGGCCTCCCCCTCGCCCGGTCGCCGTTAGGCGAAGCGCATGGCGCCGTAGGTCACCACGCTCTCCGGGTCAATCTGCCAGTGCTCGTAGTCGAGGAGTTCGCCGCGGGCTTGCGGGCAGGCGCGGAGGTAGGTATAGAAGGGCGCGGAGCCGCACCACTTCAGCGGGTCCCGGTTCTCCTGCACCTGAGCCCAGAAGCCGGCCGTGTCGCCGGCGTTCAGGCTGGCGATCCGGGCGCGGTCCTTCTGCTCCACATCCAGCATGGCGCCGGTGTTGGCCGTCACCGGGGCCGGGTCGTCGTAGCGCTTGCCGATGTGGGCCATGTCCACGCCGAGGACCCACACCAGGCTGTCGCCGTGCCGGGACTCGAGCCCCGCGAGCGCGTCCAGGTAGCGGCGGACCTCGTCGGACTTCTCCGGGTCGCCGCCCAGGTAGATGCTCCGGGCGTAGGAGCCGCACAGCAGCGGCAGGATGCGGATATCCGGCCCGTAGAGGTACTGGAGGAAGACCACCTGGAACTCGACCGAGTGCTCCAGGGAGAAGTAGTAGTCCTCGTCAAGGACGCCGGGGCCGCCTTCGCGCTGGAGGGTGGCGAGCAGGTCACGGTCGACTTTGGCGCGGCCCACGGGGGTCTCGAAGTCCTTGCGGGTGGAGCCGAGGCAGTCGATCTCGCCGTAGTGGGAGGTGCCGAGGATGACGAAGGTCTTGGAGGCGGCGTCCTCCTTGGAGAGAGACGCGGCCAGGGCGTGGTAGGCGCCGGCATAGGAGCGGCGGGCGGCGCCGGGGCTGGCATGAGGGCTGGCGATGGCGCGGATGGGCTTGGCGCCGGGGGCGGGGACGGCGCGGAACCAGTCGTCGAACTGGGAGCGGAGGGCGGCCGGGTCGTCGGGGTAATTGAGGGGGCCGGCGTGGGAGGAGGGCAGGAGGTCGGCGGCGCGCCATTCGCGGAGGCGCTCGTCGCGGAGGGCGGCGAAGGCGTCGTCCTCCAGGAACCCGGCCTGGGAGAGGGTGGCCTCCAGGTGGGAGGCGAGGCCGCTGGTATCGAGTTCGCCGGTGAGGCGGGAGAGGGCAGCGCGGAGGTCGAGAGGGGTGTTCCGGCCGTCGAAGAGTTCGAGAACCTGGACCAGCAGAGGGGGCACGACCACCTGGTGGGGGGAGAACTGGTTGCGGTCCTGGATGACCAGGCCAGGGTGCTCGCGGTCCGGGGACGGGAACAGATCCAAGTCGCGGCGGAGCGGGGCGAGGGGTTTGGCCATGGCTCCAGTTTAGAGCCTGCCGTGGTGGCGCTCGATTTCGGCGAGGGTTTCCTGAGCGATTCTCAGGTTGTCGGTGTTGTCGGTACGGCCGGCGGCGACGGCTTTGCCGAGCAGTTCCGCGGCGAGGGTGAGGCTGGAGCGGGCGCCGTCGTCGTCCTGCATGTCGAATTGGAGGCGGCCGAGGAAGAGGGCGGCGGTGCCATGGAGGTCGCCGTAGAAGGAGTTCTGGGGGGAAAGCTGGCGGAGGCGGGCGGTGACGGCGAGGCAGCGCTGGTAGACGGCGAGCGCCTCCGGCCGGCGCCAGGAGGAGCGGAGGTGGCTGCCGTGGCGGGAGAGGATATTGGCGAGCATGCTCTGGTTGCGGAGGTTGTTGGGGTCGGTGGCGACGAGCTTATCGGCGATGGCGATGAGCTCGCGGTCGATCTCGATGGCGCGGGGGAGGTTGGTGATGGGGGCGGGGGCGTGTTCGAGGACATCGACCAGTTGGACACCGGGAGGGATGAGGCGGGACTGGTCGCGGAGGGGCGGATTGGGGCCGATGGCGCGGCGCATAACGGCCATGCCGGCCTCGGCGGTGCGAAGGGCCTCGCTCCAGTCATCGAGGGATACATAGGAGCGGGAGAGGGTGAGGTAGTCGCTGGAGAGGAGGCGCTGGAAGGAGAGTTCCATGGGGAAGGCTTCGATGGCGCGGGCGAGAGCGGCGGTGGAGGCGGAGAGCAGGGGGATGGCTTTGGCGTCCTGCTGGGTGGCCTGGAGGTGCTCGGCCCAGGCGCGGGCGAGGTTGGAGCGGTAGCGGATGAGCTCGATTCGCTCCATTTCGCCGGTGAAGCGGGAGTCGAGGCCGGCGAGGGCAGCCGAGGCGAGTTGGAAGGTGGCCTCGGCCTCCTCGGTGCGATCGAGTTGGAGGAGGGTCTTGGCGAGCTTGGTGTAGGTATAGCCGGCGATGAGGCGGCTGATGGGGAAGGACCAGATGCGGCGGTGCCAGGCGATGGACTGGCGGTAGCTCTTGACGGCGCCGGCGGTATCGCCGAGGTTTGCGGCCGAGGGGTAGCCCTGGAGGTCCCCGACTCGGTCGTAGGCGCGGGCGAGGTCCCGGATGAGGGCGGGGTCGTTGTCGATCTCCCGGCCCATTTGCTCGAAGTGTTCAAGAGCGGTAGCGACGAGGACCTGGCGGGCCTTGGTGGCGCCGACGGTGTCCTTTAGGGCATCCTCAATATCGAAGAGGAACTTGTGGGTGAGCTTGCGGGCGCCGTGGAAGCGCTCCAGGGCGGTGGCGCGCTGGCGGGCGGCTTCGGCGGCGTTGTTTTCCGCGAGGGTGCGGTGGCGGTCGGACTCTTCGAGGGCTTCGGTGGCGCGGAGGCGTTCGCGTTCGGCGCGGTCGCGTTCCGACTCGGCCTGGGCGCGGGCGAGGGCGGCGACCTTGGCCTGCTGGAGCGACCAGGCGGTACTGGCGGCGAGGCCGGAGACCAGAAGGGCGACGGCGGCCACCTCAATCCAGTGGCGGCGGGCGAACTTGGAGAGGGCGTAGAGGCGGGACTGGCCGCGAGCTTCGACGGGCATGCCGCTCAGGAAGCGGCGGAGATCGGCGGCCAGTTGGTCGGCGGTACCGTAGCGGCGGCCGGGTTCGTTTTCGAGCGCTTTGGCGACGATGCGGTCGAGGTCGGCGGGGATCTTTTCGGCTGCAACCTGGCTGGGCGGCGGGACTTGGCCTTCGGTGACGTCCTTGACGAGATCGGCAAACGAGCGGTTCGTTCCGGAACGAACCGGGCGGCCGGTGAGCACTTCATAGAGCACGGCGCCCAGGGCATAGACGTCCGTGGCGGTAGTGATGGGGTGGCCCTGGATCTGTTCGGGGCTGGCGTAGTCCGGGGTGAAGAGGGCGTGCATGGACCCGGTCATGCCGTGGTCGACGCCGATGAGCTTGGCGATACCGAAGTCGAGGAGTTTGGGGGTGCCCTGGCGGTCGACGAGGATATTGGCGGGTTTGAGGTCGCGATGGACGATCAGATTGCGGTGGGCAAAGGCGACGGCGTCACAGACGGTGGCGAAGAGGCGGCAGCGGTCGGGGATGGAGAGTTCGGCGGTATGAGTGGTGAGGGGGGCGCCGTCGACGTATTCAATGACAAGATAGGGGCGGCCGTCGGGGGTGGAGCCGCCGTCGAGGAGGCGGGCGATGTTGGGGTGTTCGAGTTCGGCGAGGATCTGGCGTTCCTGGCGGAAGCGTTCGCGGAGGCCGGGGGCGAGTTGTTCGGGGCGGAGGATTTTGACGGCGGCGAGTTGGCGGTAGGAGTCGTCGTCGCGGGCGGCGAGGTAGACGGCGCCCATACCGCCGGAGCCGAGGGGGCGGACGATGCGCCAGGGGCCGAGGCGTTCGGGGGCGCCGGCGGGAGCGCGATCGAGCCAGTGGTTGACGGATTCGCCGATGAGGTTCTCGATGGTCTGGCTTTCGGGGGCATCGGCGGCGAGGAGGCGGCGGACTTCGCGTTCGAGGTCGGGGTCGCCGGTGCAGCGGCCGGAGAGCCAGGTATCGCGGTCAGCGGGGGGAAGGGTGGCGACGGCGTGGAAGAGCTCTTCGATCTGGTGCCAGCGTTCGGCGGTCATTGTTTGGGGAGTTTCTTGACTCTGGCGGCGGTAGCCAGGGAGGCGAGGGAGGCCTTGGCGGTCTCGATGGTGGGTTTGTTGAAGAGACGGCCGGCGGCGATGCTTTTTTCGAGGATTTCAGTGCCGCGGCGGAGGTTGCGAGTGGCGGTGGGGGAGTCCTGCATTTCGGCCTGGAGCTGGCCGATGAGGATGAGGTCGGTACCGAGCATGTCCTGGTAGTAGCCGTTGCCGGGGGAGCGTTTGAGGAGCATTTCGGAGATGTCGACGGAGCGCTGGTAGGCGGCGAGGGCATCGGGGGCGCGCTGGGCGGCGCGGAGGTGTTCGCCGTGGCCGGAGAGGAGGTTGGCGAGCATGAACTGGTTGCGGCCATTGGCGGGGTCGAGGGCGACGAGTTTTTCGGCGATGGGGACCATTTCCAGGTCAACGGCGATGGCGCGGGGGATATTTCGGTAGGGGGCAGGGGCGCGGTGGAGGATCTCGCAGAGCTGGATGGCCGGAGGGATGAGGCGGGCCAGTTCGCGGATGGGGGGTGTGGGGCCGATGAGTTCGCGGGTGACGGTGAGGCCGAGTTCGGCGATGCGAACGGCCTCGGGCCAATCGCCGAGGGCGAGGAGGCTGCGGGAGTAGGCGACGGTATCAGCGGCGATGCCACGGCGGAGGCGGGCGGAGGAGGGGTCGCGGGCGAGTTCGGCCTGCAGTTCGGCGACGGTGACGGAGAGGAGTTCGCGGACCTTCTCATGGCGGTCGAGGACCTGCATGTGTTCGCTCCAGGCGCGGTGGAGGTTGGAGCGGTAGACGGCGACGAGGGCACGTTTTTCGGGGGGAGCGGAGGCGCGGAGGGGGGCGAGGTCGCGGGCGGCGCGTTCGAAGGCGGCTTCGGCTTCGGGGAGCTGGCCGATCCATTTGAGGGACTTGGCGAGCTTGATGGTGGTTTCGAGGGCGGCGAGGCGGTCGTCGAAGTTGCCGCGGAGCTTGCGGTGCCACTCGAGGGCCTTGCGGTAGCTGGCAACCGAGCCGTGGTAGTCGCCGAGGTTGGCAGTGCCGGAGTTGCCCTGGACGTCGCCGATGCGGGCGTAGGCGAAGGCGAGGTCGCGGATAAGGGCGGGGTCGTTGTCGATCTGGCGGCCCATCTGCTCGAAGTGTTCGAGGGCGGTGGCGACGAGGACCTGGCGGGCCTTGGTGGCGCCGACGGTATCCTTGAGGGCGTCCTCAATCTCGAAGAGGAACTTGTGAGTGAGCTTGCGGGCGCCGTGGAAGCGCTCCAGGGCGGTGGCGCGCTGGCGGGCGGCTTCGGCGGCGTTGTTTTCCGCGAGGGTGCGGTGGCGGTCGGACTCTTCGAGGGCTTCGGTGGCGCGGAGGCGTTCGCGTTCGGCGCGGTCGCGTTCCGACTCGGCCTGGGCGCGGGCGAGGGCGGCGACCTTGGCCTGCTGGAGCGACCAGGCGGTACTGGCGGCGAGGCCGGAGACCAGAAGGGCGACGGCGGCCACCTCAATCCAGTGGCGGCGGGCGAACTTGGAGAGGGCGTAGAGGCGGGACTGGCCGCGAGCTTCGACGGGCATGCCGCTCAGGAAGCGGCGGAGATCGGCGGCCAGTTGGTCGGCGGTACCGTAGCGGCGGCCGGGTTCGTTTTCGAGCGCTTTGGCGACGATGCGGTCGAGGTCGGCGGGGATCTTTTCGGCTGCAACCTGGCTGGGCGGCGGGACTTGGCCTTCGGTGACGTCCTTGACGAGATCGGCAAACGAGCGGTTCGTTCCGGAACGAACCGGGCGGCCGGTGAGCACTTCATAGAGCACGGCGCCCAGGGCATAGACGTCCGTGGCGGTAGTGATGGGGTGGCCCTGGATCTGTTCGGGGCTGGCGTAGTCCGGGGTGAAGAGGGCGTGCATGGACCCGGTCATGCCGTGGTCGACGCCGATGAGCTTGGCGATACCGAAGTCGAGGAGTTTGGGGGTGCCCTGGCGGTCGACGAGGATATTGGCGGGTTTGAGGTCGCGATGGACGATCAGATTGCGGTGGGCAAAGGCGACGGCGTCACAGACGGTGGCGAAGAGGCGGCAGCGGTCGGGGATGGAGAGTTCGGCGGTATGAGTGGTGAGGGGGGCGCCGTCGACGTATTCAATGACAAGATAGGGGCGGCCGTCGGGGGTGGAGCCGCCGTCGAGGAGGCGGGCGATGTTGGGGTGTTCGAGTTCGGCGAGGATCTGGCGTTCCTGGCGGAAGCGTTCGCGGAGGCCGGGGGCGAGTTGTTCGGGGCGGAGGATTTTGACGGCGGCGAGTTGGCGGTAGGAGTCGTCGTCGCGGGCGGCGAGGTAGACGGCGCCCATACCGCCGGAGCCGAGGGGGCGGACGATGCGCCAGGGGCCGAGGCGTTCGGGGGCGCCGGCGGGAGCGCGATCGAGCCAGTGGTTGACGGATTCGCCGATGAGGTTCTCGATGGTCTGGCTTTCGGGGGCATCGGCGGCGAGGAGGCGGCGGACTTCGCGTTCCAGGTCGGGGTCGCCGGTGCAGCGGCCGGAGAGCCAGGTATCGCGGTCCGCGGGGGGAAGGGTGGCGACGGCGTGGAAAAGCTCTTCGATCTGGTGCCAGCGTTCGGCGGTCATTTGCGGGTTTCTCCTTCCTCGGCGTCCATATGGAGGCGGAGCCAGGCTTTGGCGGCACGGAGGTCGCGGGCGACGGTGACGGCGGCGACGCCGAGGACTTCGGCGATTTCGTCGGCGGTCATGCCGCCGAAGTAGCGCATTTCAATGGCCTGGGCTTTGCGTTCGTCGAAGCCAGCGAGGGCGACGAGGGCGTCATCAAGGGCGAGGAGGGAGACTCCTTGCGCGGGGGCGAGGTCATCGAGGCGATCGAGGCGGATGGCACGGCGGCCCTCGCCGCGTTTGAGGGTGAGGCGTTCCCGGGTAAGGTCGACGAGAACCTGGCGCATGAGACGGGCGGCGATGTAGTAGAAGTGGGCGCGGTTGACCCAATCGGGTTGACGCTGCTGGGCGAGGCGGAGGAAGGCTTCGTGGACGAGTTCGGTGGGGGAGAGGTCGCCGTCGCGGCGGATGGCGAGGCGGGAGCGGGCGAGTTGGCGGAGTTCGGGGTAGACCAGATTGGTCAGTTCGGAGGCGGCGACAGCGTCGCCGGTGCGCCAGCGGCGGAGGAGTTGGGTCACCGTGCCGGGAGCGGAGAAGGCGGGTTGGTTAGCGGTAGTACCTTTCCCCGGATACACCATTGCTGTTCTGTGCGCGAACGGGCGGAAGAATTTGTCATGGGTGGCGAAATATTTTTTTGGCGGGGCGAATTTTTGTGACCCACCTTGGGTTGGGTTTTGCGCGTAGGATGGAGATAAATGGCAAAACTGAACGAAACGGAGCTAGCGGCGGCGTTGGACGCGCTGCCTGGCTGGACGCTTGCAGACGGGAAACTGCACCGCGAGTACACCTTTCCCGATTTTGTTCATGCCTTTGGGTTTATGGCTACGGCGGCAATCGCGATCGAAGCGATGGAGCATCATCCGGAGTGGTTCAACGTATGGAACCGGGTGGTGGTGGACCTGACGACGCACGACGCGGGCGGGATTACCGCCAAGGACATACTGCTGGCCGGGAAGCTGGAAGAGTTCGCGAAAAGGATGCAATAATGCGACGCCTACTATTGGCAGTGACCGCAGCGGCGATGCTGGCGGGGCAGGAGAGGTTTGCCGGTTCGGAGGAGATCGACCGGGTGATACAGGAGGCATTAGACGCCGATCAAATGCCTGGGGCGGTGGCCTGGATCGGGCAGCACGGGAAGGTACTGCACCGGAAGGCGTATGGGAACCGGAGCCTGGCGCCGGGGCGGGAGGCGATGACGATGGACACCGTGTTCGACGCCGCCTCGCTGACGAAGGTGGTGGCGACGACGGCGTCGATGATGCGCCTGGTGGAACAGGGGAAGGTCCGGCTATCGGACAAAGTGACGGCCTACCTGCCGGGATTTCAGAACGGCAAGAGCGACATCACGGTACGGATGTTGCTGACCCATTTTTCGGGGATGCGGCCGGACGTGGATCTGGTGCCGGAGTGGAGCGGGTATGAGACGGGGATCCGGCTGGCGCTGACGGACAAACCGGTGGCGGCACCGGGAGAGCGGTTCATTTATTCCGATATCAACTTTGTGTTGCTGGGCGAGATTGTCCGGAAGGTGAGCGGGAAGCGGCTGGACGAGTATGCGCGGGAGGAGATTTTCCTGCCGCTGGGGATGACGGAGTCGCAGTTCAATCCGCCGGCGGATTTGCGGGCGCGGGTGGCGCCGACCGAGTTGTACCCGAAGATGACGGAGCCGTTGCGGGGCGTGGTGCATGATCCGACGGCGCGATTCATGAAAGGGGTGGCGGGGCATGCGGGGCTGTTCACGACGGCCGCAGACCTCTCGCGATTTGCGCGTATGTTGTTGGGTAACGGGGAGTTAGACGGGAAGCGGTTTTTCAGCCCGCTGACGATTCAGAAGTTCACGCAGCCGCAGACTCCGGCGGATCAGCCGGTGCTGCGGGGGTTGGGATTCGACATGGACTCGCAGTTTTCAGCCAACCGCGGGGAGCTGTTTCCGCTGGGGTCGTTCGGGCATACGGGGTTCACGGGGACGTCGTTGTGGGTGGATCCGGGGACGGGCGGGTATGTGATTCTGCTAACGAACAGCGTGCATCCGAAGCGCCGGCCGCCGGTGACGGCGCTACGGGCTAAGGTGGCGACGATTGCGGCGGGGGCGCTGGGGGTGGAGGTGCCGGGGGCGATTCTGAACGGATATAACGAGTCGATGGGGGGCGTGCGGCGGACGATTGCGCGGACCGGGAGTGTGGAGACGGGTCTGGACGTGCTTGTGAGCCAGAAGTTTGCGCGGCTGCAGGGGAAGCGGGTGGGGCTGGTGACGAACCACACGGGGCTGACGCGGGATGGGAAGCGGAATATCGACGTGATGGTGGCGGCAGGAGTTAAGTTGACGGCGATTTTCTCGCCGGAGCATGGGATTTTCGGGACGGAAGACCATGAGGGGATTGGGGATTCGCTGGATCCGGCTACGAAGGTGAAGATCTGGAGCCTGTATAAAGACGCCAACCGGCGGCCGAGCGCGGAGATGCTGGCCGGGGTGGATGTGGTGGTGTTCGATATTCAGGACATCGGGGCGCGGTTCTATACGTACGTCAGCACGATGCGGAATGTTTTTGAGGAGACGAGCAAGCGGAACATGCCGTTGGTGGTGCTGGACCGGCCGAATCCGATCAACGGGGTGAAGGTGGAAGGGCCGGTGCTGACGAAGGGGAGTGAGACGTTTGTCGGCACGCATACGCTGGCGTTGCGGCATGGGATGACGACGGGGGAGTTGGCGAAGCTGTTTCAGGCGGAGTTGGGGTTGAAGGGGCCGTTGGAGGTGGTGGCGATGCGGGGGTGGCAGCGGGGGGATTGGTTCGACTCGACGTCGCTGCTGTGGGTGGATCCGTCGCCGAATATGCGGTCGTTGAACGCGGCGCTGTTGTATCCGGGGGTGGGGATGCTGGAGGCGGCGAAGAATTATTCGGTGGGCCGGGGGACGGATGCGCCGTTTGAGCAGATTGGGGCGGCGTTTATTGATGGGCCGAAGCTGGCGGCGTATTTGAACGGGCGGCGGGTACCGGGAGTACGGTTCTATCCGACGCGGTTTCAGCCGAACGCTTCGAATCTGAAGGGGCAGTTGATTCAGGGGGTGCGGTTTGTGATCACGGACCGGGAGTCGTTTGGGGCGACGCGGTTAGGGTTGGAGATTGCGGGGGCGATTCATAAGCTGTTTCCCGGGAAGCTGGATTTTCAGATTAACAAGGGGTTGATTGGCAATCCGGCGACGATTCGGATGATTCTGGCGGGGGAGGATCCGCGGGTGATTCAGGATCAGCAGGCGGGGGAGTTGGCGGATTTTGTGGCGCGGCGAGGGAAGTACTTGATTTACAAGTAGAGCGGCGGGTTGGGTTCGAAGGAAAAAAAGGGACCAGGCGAAACCTGGTCCCTTTTTATTGCGCGCGGCTTGCGCGGTTAAAACATTGAAAATAGAGCACTTAAAATTGGGGTCAGGTGCACCCGGTCCCAATTTTTGGGTTAGGCGTTGGCGGATTTGGCGGCGCGGCTGGACTTCGCGGCCACGGCGGCTTCCACTACGTCGGCGGGGCTCATTTCATCGCCCGGCTTCGTGCGCTTGCGCGCTTCAACCATCCACGAGGGCGGACGACCACGACGCTTCCCGCGGCCTAAGGCTAAGCGCTCCAACGTCACTATTGCGGCTTCCAGTTGATCCCGTTCTTCTCTTAATTGTTCGAGTATTTTCGTAACGTCCATGGATACAGTGTGCTTTCCGGTCGCCGCTTTAAAGAGAACATTTCCGTTTTCGGAACAAGCCCCGCACTTTTCGCGGCCACACTCACTGGTTGTACCTAATTTTTAACCGTCATTCAAGTGCGTTGTTCTGTTTTTGGAACAAAATCCGTTATTCCCGCAAATTAGACGTACTAGTCCTGTGCTGTCAGCGAGATAGTAATGGTAGCAATAGGCGGGATTATCCGTAAATCTAGGCGGATAATTTCTTTTTCCAGTAAAGATAAAAAGGAATACCGGTGGCCATGATTCCCAGTCCGAGGAAACTTTCGCGGGGGGATTTCTGGAGAGTGGAAACAATAAGGGCGGCGGCGACGAGGACGAAAATGATGGGAACAACGGGGTAGCCGACGGCGCGATAGGGGCGAGGCATATCGGGGCGTTTATGGCGGAGGACGAGGACGGAGGCGGTGGCCATGCCGTAGAGGATCCAGGAGGCGAAGATGACGTAGGTGAAAAGCTGGTCGTAGCCGCCGGAGAGGATGAGGATCATGGACCAGCCGGTGAGGGCCATGATGGAGTTGGCTGGGGTGAAGTATTTGGGGTGGACGTCGCCGATGGAGCGGAAGAAGAGGCGGTCGCGGGCCATTGCGTAGGGGACGCGGGCGCCGGTGAGGATGGAGCCGTTGAGGGCGGCGAAGATGGAGATCATGGCGGCGACGGAGACGGCGTTGGCGCCGCCGGCGCCCCAGACCTGGCGCATCATTTCGGCGGCGACGCGGTCCGAACCGGCGACTCCGGAGGCAGGGAGGACATAGAAATAGGCGAGATTGGCGAGGATGTAGATGGCCATGACGGCGAGAGTGCCGAAGACGAGGGCGAGGGGGAGGTTCTTCTGGGGGTTTTTGACCTCCGAGGAGACCATGCTGACGTTGTTCCAGCCATCGTAGGCCCAGAGGGCGGCGACGAGGGCGGCAAAGAAGCCGGCGACACCGCCGGCGGCGGGAACCGAGGAGGTGAAGTTGGCGGCATTGCCGCCGGAGAAGGTTAAGCCGACGACGATTAAGAGGGCAATGAGGCCGACCTTGACGATGGTTACGCCGACCTGGACGTTGCCGCCGACGCGAACGCCAAAGTAGTTCAGCCAGCCGAGGAGGCCGATGACGACCATGGCGAAGATCTGGCCGGTTTTAATGGTCAGCAGGCCGAGGAGGGGGAGATGGATTTCGGTAATGACGCCTTCCAGTGCCGGGAAGAAGTTGGCCATATAGGTAAAGAAGGCGGTGGCGAGGGTGGCGATGGAGCCGCTTTTGGCGACCCACATCTGGGTCCAGCCGTAGAGGAAGGCGAAGAAGGGGCCGTAGGCTTCGCGGAGGTAGACGTATTCGCCGCCGGCTTCGGGCATGGCGGCGGAGAGTTCGGCATAGGTGAGGGCGCCGGCAAGGGACAGCAGGCCGCCAAAGATGAAGACGAAGATGACCATTTCGGCCGAGCCGACGTTCTGCACCATGCTTTTGGGCACGAGGAAGATGCCGCTGCCGATGACGGTGCCGACGACGATGGAGGCAGCGCCCCAGACGCCCAGATCACGTTTGAGTTCAGACATGTTGCGTATTATTCTCCCGAGGCAGGACGAAGGACGCCATCCACGCCGTGATAAACGTCGCCGCCGTGCCGATGAGCACGTACCAGGTCCAGGCGACGGTGGTACCGAACTTGAGGTAGATATTGAGGGCGAGACCGGCGGCCATGCCGCACATGGCGGCGCGTTCGCCGACACGCTGGGTAAGGACACCGAGGAGGAAGGTGCCAAGGAGGGCACCATAAACGATAGAGGCGATGCCGAGTCCGTATTCGAGGACGGACTGGACCTGGCGGGCGAGGAAAGCGATGACGAGGAGGACGAAGCCCCAGAAGATGGTGACCCAGCGGGCGATGTGGAGGTACTCGGCTTCGGTGCGCTGTTTGCGGGCGAGGGGCTTCCAGAAGTCCATGACGGTGGTGGAGGCGAGGGAGTTGAGGGCGGCGCTCAGATTGGACATGGCGGCGGCGAGGATGGCAGCCATGACGAGGCCGGCGACGCCGGTGGGGAGGAACTCCCAGATGAATTGGGGGTAGATACGATCGGCGATGGCGGGAACGGGGCGGCCGGTGTCCTGGTAGAAGACGTAGAGGATGAGGCCGATCACCAGGAAAAGAGAGAACTGGAAGAAGATGACGAGCCAACTGGAGAAGAGGGCCCAGCGGCTCTCGTCCTGGGAGCGAGCGGAGAGGAGGCGCTGAACCATGAGCTGTTCGGTACCGTGGCTGGCGGTGGTGAGGAAGCAGCCGCCGATGAGTCCGGCCCAGAAGCTATAGGGACGAGAGAAGAACTCAGAAGAGAGGTCGAGGCGGAAGTCAAAGACGCGGAGTTTGTTGGCCTGACCGGCGACCTCCCAGATGTGGCCCCAGCCCTGGGGGATCTGCTGCATGATGACGAAGAGGCTGACGATGGCGCCGCCGACATAGAGGAACATCTGGACAACATCAGTCCAAATGACGGCTTCCATGCCGCCTTCGAAGGTATAGAAGAGGGTGAGGGCAACAATTAACAGAATGGAACTCATTTCGCCGGTGCCGAGGATGATGGAGATGACGATGGAGATGGCGAATACGCGGACGCCTTCGGCGAGGGAGCGAAGGAGGAGGAAGCTGCCGGCGGTGAGTTTGCGGATATTGGGGCCGAAGCGGCGCTGCATCAGTTCGTAGGCGGTGAACATCTCGCCGCGGAAGTAGTGGGGAAGGAAGAGGGTGGAGATGACGACGCGGGCGGCGAGATAGCCCATGACGACCTGGAGGAAACCGAGGTCGCCGCGGAAGGCGATGCCGGGTGTTCCGATGACGGTAAGGGTGCTGGTTTCGGCGGAAACGATGGAGAAACCGATGGCCCACCAGGGAGCGTTGCGACCACCGAGGAAGTAGTCCTTGAGCGATTTCTGACCGGTGCGGAAGCGGGATCCGAACCAGGTGATGGCGATGAGGTAGGCCAGGATAACGCCCAGATCGATGATGCGCATGGGAAAAAGGGGAGTCTAGCATACGCAGGGATTTTGAGTTCGTGGAACAAAACGGAGAGGGAATCCATCTAATGGTTGCAATGCAGGGTAGAATGCAAGGAAGCCAAACGACAGATGAGCGGAGACGGCGTAAACCGGGCCATGTTGCTTCAGCCTTGGAAACTTCGTTATACTCCGGCATTGATCGTGTACGGGCCAAGAATTTAGGTCGGAAACAAGGCCCGCAGCGCGGCGCCTGAACAATAAGGACGGGAGGCATTCGGTGCTTTTCAGAAAAACAAGATTGCTCGTGGGGATTGCGGTTGCCACAGCCGCACTATTCGGCCAGGCAAAAGAATGGATCGACCGCGGCGAGTATGAGCTGGTGGCCGAACAAATCGGAAAAGCGACGGATCCGGCCAAGAAGCTAGATCTGCTGAACCAGTGGAAGCAGAAGTATCCGAACACGAAATTCGGATGGGAGCGGCTGGGCGCTTATCTGGTGACCTATCAGCAGATGGGGAAAGCCAAAGAGATGTTTGAGACGGCAAAGGAGATGTCGGCAGCGGACCCGAAGAATTTCACGGGGCCGTACTACATCACGTTGCTGGTGCTATCGATGGGGTCGCAGGACGCCGCGGTGCTGGAAGAAGGCGAGAAGGCGGCGAACACGATGCTGTCGAATCTGGACGAGTATTTCTCGGCGGCGAAGAAGCCTGCCGGGGCGGCCGACGATGCGTGGGGCAAGCAGAAGGCTGACGCGCAGATGAAGGCGTTGCAGGTACTGGTGTTCACGTCGACTGTTAAGAAAGACTGGCCGGCGGTGGAGCAGCGGATTTCGAACATGCTGAAGGTAGCGCCGAAGAATGCGATGGCGTCCTATCAGCTGGGTTCGGCGATTCTGAGCCAGCGGAAGCAGGAAAAGCAGGTACAGGCGATTTACCACTTTGCCCGCGCGTGCGCGCTGGAAGGGGAAGGGGCGGCGCCGGCGGCCCAGAAGCAGCAGGTTTGCGACTACTTCGGGCGCGTGTATCCGCAGTATCGCGGCGACAAGAAGGGGATGGACGAATTGAAGGCGAAGGCGGCGGCGGAAGTTTTCCCGCCGGCTGATTTCGCAATCAAGACGAAGCAGCAGGAAGACATGGAAGGGCTGGAGGAGTTGAAGAAGACGAATCCGCAGCTGGCCATGTGGGTGCAGATGAAGCAGGAGTTGACGGGTCCTGGCGGCGCGGCGTATGTCGAGCAACTGAAGGGCGCGGCGCTGCCGAAGTTCAAGGGCAAGGTGGTATCGATGGATCCGCCGGTGAACCCGAAGAAGATTGTGGTTGGGATTTCGGACGCTTCGGCGCCGGAGATCACGATCGAGATCGACGACAAGGGTTTCCTGCCGGGATCGGTGGAGCCGGGCACGGAGTTGGAGTTTGAAGGCGTCGGCAAGGAGTTCTCGGCCGATCCGTTCAACCTGACGGTGACGGCGGAGAAGGAAAAGATCACGGGATGGACGGGCAAGGCGGTTGCGCCTGCGAAGAAGGGTCCGGCCAAGGGCGTGGTGAAGAAGAAGGCCGCGAAGTAAACCCGGCTTAGGAACCAAGGAAAAGGGCGAGGCTTCGGCCTCGCCCTTTTTGTTTTGGGCGGGTGGTTTTTAGCGAAGGGCTTCGTTGAGATCGCGGTCGAAGGCGCGGATGGCGGCGACCTGATCGGGGGTGGCGGGAGTTTCAAAGCCACGGCCGACGAAAACGCCGGCTTCGCCGCGCCACATGAGGGCGGCAAAGCCGTTTTCGGTGACGAGACCCGGTGTACCGATGTTGCCGAAGCCGCCGTCGCGTTTTTCGACGAGGGCGGCGAAGCCGTCGCGGGCGAAGACGTAATGGGTGTTGATGTTCAGGTCAGGGACGAGTTCGATGCGTGCGGCGAGGACACGCTCGAGTTTGGCGAGGAGGGCGGCGTCCATCACATTTTGTAGCGGCCGAGGTCCTCATCGTTGAGGCTTTCGAGCCATTTTTTGAGTTCGTCGTTGGTGACCTTGTCGGAGACCGAACTGGTGGCCTTGGAGGTGCGGATGACCTGTTCTTCGACGTAGATGGGGCAATCGGTGCGGAGGGCGAGGGCGAGGGCGTCACTGGGGCGCGAATCGACACTGATCAGCTCTCCGTCCTTTTCGAGCCAGATCATGGCGTAGAAGGTATCGTCGAGGAGTTCGCTGACGACGACTTTCCGCACGTCGGCCTGGAGGCCGGTGATGAGGGTTTTGATCAAGTCATGGGTCATGGGACGCGGGGTGGAAACCTTTTCGATTTCCAGCGCGATCGCATTTGCCTCATACATTCCAACCCAGATGGGAAGAATGGTACCGCCGCTCACGTCCTTCAGAATCACGATCGGCGTTTGGGTCACCGGATCCATCATCAGGCCGCGGATCTTCATTTCTACTTCCATTGCCCGCTCCTCCCTTCCATTACAACACTATCGAGAATCAAACGGCGCCCGGCGGCGATCAAACGGCGACCGGTTCTTCGACGGCTTCGCCGACCAGGGAGGCGACACCCGAGCGGGTGACGAGGACATCGAGGTAGGTACCTTCGAGGCGGGCCGACTGGCCGCCGGGGTGGGTGAAATTGACGGTCTTGTGCTGGGTGGACTTGCCGACCCACTGGCCGGTGGCGATGTTGAAATATTCGACGTGGACCTCTTCGACAGAGCCGACGTAGGCGGCGTTGTTGCGGATGAGGATGGTGCGCTGGTGTTCGACGAGGCGCATGAGGCGGCGGCCCTTTTCCTCTTCGGGGACAGCGTCGACCATATGGAGGGCGGGGGTATTGGGGCGGGGGGAGTATTTGAAGCTGAAAATGCCGTCGTAGCCGACGGTGTCCATGAGGGCGAGGGTTTCCTGGAACTCGGCTTCGGTTTCGCCGGGGAAGCCGACGATGAGATCCGTAGTGATGGCGATACGGCGGCGGGCGTTCTTCATCCAGGAGATGCGTTCCATGTACTGTTCGATGGTGTACTGGCGCTGCATGGCTTCCAGGATGCGGTTGGAGCCGGACTGGACGGGGAGATGGACGTGGTTGCAGAGGGTGGGAACGGCGTCGATGGCGTCGATGATTTCCTTGGTGAAATCGCGGGGGTGGGAGGTGGTGAAGCGGACGCGGCGGATGCCGGGGACCTGGCCGACGGCGGCGAAGAGTTGCGCGAAGTCGGCGCCGCCGGGGGAGGGATCGCGGTAGGAGTTGACGTTCTGGCCGAGGAGGGTGACTTCGGTGTAGCCGGAGTCGACGAGTTTTTTGACTTCGTCGAGGACACTGGAGAGGGTGCGGCTGCGTTCGGGACCGCGGGTATAGGGGACGACGCAGTAGGCGCAGCTTTTGTCGCAGCCTTCGATGATAGTGAGGAAGGCGCGGAAGGGGTTATCGCGGCGGGTGAGGGGGGTATCGAACGTTTCGTCGGTATCGAGGCTGAGACCGGTGACGCGGCGTTCGCCCTGTTCGATGCGGACGAGGAGTTCGGGGAGTTTGGTGTAGGAGGCCGAGCCGACGACGAGGCTGACGTGGGGGGCGCGTTCGAAGACTTTTTCGCCTTCCTGCTGGGCGACGCAGCCGAGGAGGCCGACGACTTGTTTAGCGCCGCCCTTCTTGTGGTGCATGAGGCGATTGAAGACCTTTTGTTCGGCTTTGTCGCGGATGGAGCAGGTGTTGAAGAGGACGAGGTCGGCGTCGCCGGAGGATTCGACCTGGTTATAGCCGCGTTCCATGAGGGTACCGATGACCTTTTCCGAGTCGTGGACGTTCATCTGGCAGCCAAAGGTTTCGATATAGAAAGACTTCATCGCTCTACCATTATAGGGATCGGCGTCTAAGGTCTTTGCCCGATTGCCGGGTTGTGCGGAGGACCTTACGATTTGAGTATGCGGTACCTCGTCTATTTTTCGCTGCTGGTGACACCGATGCTGGGGCAACCGGCGGCGGCGCCGAGCCGGACCGACGTTTACACCTATGATGCGAACGGGCGGCGGGAGTTGGCGAGCCAGCAGGTGACGGCCGGGGGCGCGGGCGAGCAGTTGGTGCGGAACATGAACGGGCGGCTGGCGCCGTTGGAAAAAGTGGAAGAGAAGGTGCTGAGCGAGGACTCGACGGGGCGAGTGGTGGAGAAGATTGTGCGTCCGTATGACGCCAACGGGAACCCGCAGCCGGTACAGCGGATCCGGATCACGGAGCGCAAAGAGGCGGGCGGGGTAAAGAACATTGAGACGCAGGTGTACCAGGGCAACATCAACGGCGGGTTTAGCCTTGCCGAGCGGCGGCAGGCGGTGGAGCGGGCGAGCGACGGGCGAGTGACGACGGAGACGCAGATTGCGCGGCCGACCTTGAACGGGGGGCTGGAGACGCTGGAGAAGCGGACGAGCACGGT
This sequence comes from uncultured Solibacteraceae bacterium, assembly GCA_964430625.1. GTDB lineage: Bacteria > Acidobacteriota > Terriglobia > Bryobacterales > Bryobacteraceae. Next base: position 143,618 of record CAYSFR010000016.1, on the reverse strand, counting down.
GGTGACGGCGGGGGCGAAGACAAGCGAAGATACGCTGACCTACCGGCGGGACACGAACGGGAGTTTCTATCCGGCGGCACGGGAAGTGAAAGAGACGGAGAAGAAAGACGGGCGGACGGTGGAGAATACGGCCACCTACATCAGCAGCGAGCGGCGGGAACTGGTGCTGACGGGGCAGACGGTGGCGGAGACGGCGCAGCGGGCCGACGGGAGCGAGACGCGGCAGGTGAGCGTGTTCGGGATGAACGCGCCGGGGCGCCCGGCGACAGGGCAACCGGTACTACGGGAACAGCAGATCATTGAGAAGAGCAAGACGGCCGGGGGGATGGTGGAGACGTTGAGCGTGCGGCGGCCGAATGTGGACAATCCGAACTCGTTGGGGCCGGTGCAGAAGATTGCCGAGCGGGTGTGTACGGGGCCGTGCCAGTAGTCTAGGGCGCGAGCCGCGGCTGACCGCAGCCCGCGCCGTAATCTAAGGGCGCCGGGGCGCCAAATGGGCACTCGTGCCCGTCTACTGGCAGGAGCGCAAATGCCGGTAAAATAGTGCCATGCCATTTCCGATTGACCGGCCGCGGCGGCTGCGGCGTTCTCCTGCGATGCGAGACCTGGTGAGGGAGACGCACCTGCAGCCGTCGAACTTCATTCTGCCGCTGTTTGTGGTGGAGGGTGAGGGGATCCGGAAAGAGATCAAGAGCATGCCGGGGAATGCGCAGCTCTCGATCGACGAACTGGTGAAAGAGGCGCAGGAAGCCAAGGGTCTCGGGGTGGGCGGGGTGATCCTGTTCGGGATCCCGAAGCACAAGGACGAAGAGGCGACGGGGGCCTACGACGACGAGGGAATCGTGCAGGAGGCGTGCGCGGCGCTGAAGCGGGAGGTGCCGGGTTTGCTGGTGGTGACCGACGTTTGCAACTGCGAGTACACCAGTCACGGGCACTGCGGGAAGATCATCGATGACGATGTAGACAACGACATCACGCTGAACTGGCTGGCGGCGGCGGCGGTAAGCCATGCGCGGGCCGGGGCCGACATTGTGGCGCCGAGCGACATGATGGACGGGCGAGTGGGGGCGATCCGGGCGGCGCTGGACGACGCGGGGTTCTCGCACATCCCGATCATGAGCTACGCGGCGAAGTACGCCAGTTCGTTCTACGGGCCGTTCCGGGACGCGGCGGAAAGCGCGCCGCAGTTCGGGGACCGGCGGAGTTACCAGATGGACCCGGCGAATACGCGGGAGGCGATGAAGGAGATGGCGCTCGACCTGGAGGAGGGCGCCGATATGCTGATGGTGAAGCCGGCGATGCCGTATCTGGACATCATCCGGGCGGCGCATGAGAGCTTTGACGTGCCGATTGCGGCGTATCAGGTGAGCGGGGAGTTCTCGATGATTCAGGCGGCGGCACGGAACGGATGGATCGATCTGGAGCGGGCGATGATGGAATCGCTGACGTGCATCAAGCGGGCCGGGGCGCAGATTATTTTGACGTACTTTGCAAAGGACGCATCGCGGCTGTTGTAATAGCTGCGATGAAACTGAACCGCCGCCAACTTGCACTGCTTGCCGCGCCGCTTGCCGCGCAGCCTTCGACTGGATCCCGGGTGACCCATGGACCGTTCCTTGGGAGTGTGGGCCCGAACGACATCTGGGTTTGGGGGAGGACGGAACGCGCCGGGTCGTTGCGGGTGCGGTACGGCACGAGCGCGGACGCGCTGGAGCAGACCTCGCAAGCGGTGGCGACGACGCCGGAGCACGACAATACGGCTTGGATCCATATTGGCGGGCTGAAGTCCAATACGCGGTACTACTATCAACTGGACGGAGGCGGGCCGCGGGGGACGTTTAAGACGCATCCGGGGCCGGGGGACTTTGCGCATCCGCGGACGAATCCGAAGGGGTTGTTCAACTTTTCGTTTGCTTTCGGGTCGTGCGCGAATCAGAAGACGGATCTGGAGTTGCCGGCGTATAAGGTGATGAACCGGCAGCATGCGCCGAAGGTGCTGTTCAGCATTATGAACGGCGACTGGCTGTACGAGGAAAAGCGCGAGTATCCGGTGGGGGAATGGCAGAAGCAGTTGGGGATCGGGGAGGCAGAGACGCCGCGGATTGTGAAGATTGCGCCGGCCATTACGGGGGTGTGGGAGAACTACAAGCTGTATCTGGACCGGGGGAAACCGCTGGCGGAGTGGCACCGGAACGTGCCGGGGTATTTCACGACGGACGATCACGAGATCATTAACGACGTGTACGGGACGGGGTCGGCAGGGGTGAAGTCGCGGGAAGCAGTATTCCGGGATGTGTCGCTGCATGCGTGGTACGACTACATTGCGGGGTCGACGCCGCTGGCGACGAAGCAGAACATTCATTTTGGCCAGGGGACGGTGCAAGGGGATGTTCTGACCGATCCGGGGGCGAATTTCACGACGTTGAACAAAGCCGAGATCACGAATCTGCACATTCATTGGGGCGGGCAAATGGCGGGGCTGGTGCCGGGGCAGAAGGTGAATGCAGGGGTGGGGAATGCGAGCGCGGGGGTGTATTCGATCGTCGAGGTGATGGACCGGAACCGGATCCGGATTACGCCGGCGGCTCCGGGGATCGGAGCGTGTTCGTATTCGATCGGGCGGCACAACTATTCCAAGTTCCGTTGCGGGAACGCCGAGGTCTATCTGCTGGACACGCGCGGGATGCGCGATATGCATGACATGAAGAATCCGGGGAAGCCGGGGTTGTACATGCTGGGGAAGGCACAGCATGACTGGTTGAAGGCGTCGATGGCGGCCAGCGATGCGGACTTTTTCTTCATTGCGTCGAGTGTAAACCTGATGATTCCGCATATCGGGTCGCCGGGGTCGACGGATCCGATTGCGGGGAAGGACGACGCATGGACGGCGTTTACGTGGGAGCGGGAGGAGTTGATTCAGTTCTGGGATTCGCTGCAGCGGCCGGTGATCGTGATGACGGGGGATCTGCACAACAGTTGGGCGGTGCGGGTGACCGAGACGGTGTGGGAGTTTGCGGCCGGGCCGCACAACTCGCAGAATCATCCGTTGATCAGCGAGGGAAGCCGGCCGATAAACGGGAAGTTCGATTCGCGGGGGCGGGAGTGCGACATCCGGTGGTCGTCGTTCATTCTGAATGATGTACCGGGGAAGATGCGGCACTTTCCGATCTACGCGATTGCGCAGATCAACAACGTGTATCAGAACCCGGATGCACAGGGGAAGGAGCGGTGGGTAGCCTATCCGCGGCCGCATCTGGTGATTCAGTATTACGACGGGTTCACCGGAGACCTGATGTACGCCGAAGCGGTGCACGGGCGGAAGTAGATGGTGGCGCTGGCCGGGTGGGCAGTGGCGGCTTTCTGGATGGCGCGTTTCCTGTTATGGGGCGCGCCGGGGCTGCTGCTGGACCCGGCGGCGGGGGTGCGGGTGATGCCGTGGGGGGTGATGTCGATGTCGAGCGGGCGGCATCCGGAGTTGGGGTTGGCGCTGGCGCTGATAGCGGGGTGGGTGTTGCGGGACAAGGGGCCGGTGTTGTGGATGGCGGCGGGGCTGGCGCTGTTTGAACGGGCGATGGGGCCGCGATGGGACTGGGTGGCGATTGTTGGCGGGGCGGGGCTGTTTTTATTGGGGGCATGGCGGCTGGGAGCGGGGCGATGGGCGGTGATGGGCGGAGTGGTGGCGCCGCTGGTGGTGTTGGGGCAGTTGGTTGGATTTCGAGGGAATCTCCGATGGGAAGGGATAGCGCTGGCCGGGGCGGGGGTGCTGCTGGCACGGGGGGCAGGGCCAAAGTGGCGGGTATGGCCGGGTTTTTTGGCGGCGGGGGTTTTGTTCGGGGGGAGCGCGGGGTTGGAGCACTGGTGGAAGGGGAGGCAGAAAGAGGAGAGGGCGGCGGCACTGGCGGCAGTTCCCCGCCCCGATCCGGCGGCGGGATACCGGATGGACTACTTTCACAAGGGGGTAAGCTTTACGGCCGAAGGGGTGCCCTATGATGCGCCGCGGGCGCGGGCGATGCTGGCGCAGTTGCCGGGGTACGGGGTGGACGCGATAGCGCTGGTGCCGTACGGGTTTTCGCCGCGCGGGGAGACGCGAATCCGGATACCGGGGCGGAGCGAGAGCTGGGAGAACGAAGACGGGATGGAGATTCTGACCGGGGAGGCGCACCGGTTAGGGATGCGGGTGATGGTGAAGCCGCATGTGTGGCGGCTGCAGGGGCGGACGGGGATACCGGCAGAGGAGGCGCGGGCGTGGATGGCGGAGTACCGGCCGTTTATTGTGCATTATGCGCGGTTCGCGGCGCGGGTGCATGCCGACACCTTCTGCATTGGGACGGAGTTGCGGGGGCTGACGGGCGACGAGGGGGCATGGCGGGAGACGATTGCGGCGGTGCGGCGGGAGTACCGGGGCCCGATTGTTTATGCGGCCAACCATGGGGAGGAGTTTGAGAGCATCCGGTTCTGGGACGCGCTGGACTACATAGGGATCGACAATTACTATCCGCTGGACGACCGCTATTCGGCGGCGACGCTGGTGGGGAAGATTGAGGCGGTACAGCGGCGGTTTCAGAAGCCGGTGCTGTTTACCGAGGCCGGGTTCGGGGCGCACGAAAACTCGCACCGGGAGCCGTGGGAGGACGAGACGGCGAAGGGGCTGGACCTGGCCGAGCAGGCGCGGTCGTATGAGGCGCTGCTGGGGGCGGTCTACCGGAAGCCGTGGTTCCGGGGGGTTTACTGGTGGAAGGTGGGCACCAACGGGTATGGCGGCGCGGACAACAACTCGATGACACCGTGGCGGAAGCCGGCGATGGACGTGGTGAAGCGGTTCTACTTACTTCCGGTTCCGTAGGGCGAGTTGGCCTTTGCGGGCGCTATCGACCGACTGGCCGAGGATGCGCATGGATTCCTGCGGGGCGTGGAAGCCGGTGGAGTTTTCGGCTTCGGCGAAGTCGAGGAAGAACTGAGCGCGGCGCTGGTGGTTCCAGGATTCCTTCAGTTGGGCGTCGGTGGCGCCGGCTTTCCTGGCGACGGCGGTGTCGTCGATGAGTTCCATGAGCGCGTCCATGGCGGTGTTGCGCATTTCGGTGAAGCGGGTCTGGATGAGTTCGACGCGGTCCTTCATTTCCTGTTCGGTGAAGTGGTGGCAGCCGAGGCAGGCGCGGTCGACGTTGAGCATGGGGCTTTGGACGTGGTGGTCACTGATCTTCATGGCGCCGACACGTTTATAGGGCATGTGGCAATCGGCGCAGGAGACGCCGGACTTGGCATGGACGCCCTGGTTGTACATTTCAAATTCGGGATGCTGGGCTTTGAGGACGGGGGCGCCGCTGTCCTTGTGAACGAAGTCCTTGTGGCCGACTTCGTCGTAGTAGGCGAGCATGTTATCGACCTTCAGGCCCTTGTGCCAGGGGAAGGTCAGGCGCTTTTCAGGTCCCTTGAAGTAGTATTCGACGTGGCACTGGCCGCAGACGTAGCTGCGCATTTCCTGGGGGGTGGCGCTTTTGTTGACGTCGTAATCGGGAACGCCCTGGGAGGCCTTGAGAGCCTTCATGCCTTCCATGAAGGCGGGGCGGGTGATGCGGAGTTTCATGGTGGCGGGGTCGTGGCAATCGATGCAGGAGACGGGATGGGCGGCGAGTTTGGAGGCTTCGGCATAGGTCATCTGGTTGATCTTTTCGAAGCCGGCGGTGCGGTCTCCGTTGCCGAGTTTGCGGAAGGGGACGGCGAGGGAGGCATGGCAATTGAGGCAGGTGCCAGGTTGCTTGAAGTTTAAGACGCGCTCGGTGAACTTCTGATCGATGAGCATGTAGGCGTGGCCGCGTTCTTCGCGGAAATCGACGGAGAACGGGTAGCCGGCCCAGAGTTTCTTGAGGCGGGGATCCTCCTGGAGTTTGCTTTGGGAGACGACGCCTCGGGGGTCGGCTTTGGTGGGGGAGTGGGAGAGGGCTTCACTGCCGCCGTAGCGGGTGCGGGACTGGTCGGCGGTCAACTTGTAGTCGGCGTAGTGTTGGGGGAAGTTACGGCCCCAGATTTCGGGGTCCTCGGTGTCCTCGGTTAGGTCTGCGACGCGGAAGAAGGGGTTGCGGGCCTCCTGTTTGCGCTCGAAGATATTGACCAGGAGGCCGGCGGCCACCGCGGTGACCAGTGCCGTTGCCGCCACCCACATCCAAACCGATTTACCCATTGTTCTCTCCCTAGTGATGTCCGACTTCGCGATGGCAGGCCAGGCAGGATTCGGAGGCCTGGTGGCCCTGGATGGCACGAATCGAGCTGGTGATTTCGGCGTGGCAGTGGAGGCACGCCTCTTCGGTGACGCGGCGATTCCGCGCCGTGATCCGCATGTTTTCCGGGAACCATCCGGTGGTGAAGGCCCAGGAATGGAAAAAGCCATTCAGAGCCTTGGTGTAGTACTTGCCGACAAAGTTGTGGGGCGCGTGGCAGTCGTTACAGACGGCGGCACGGCGGTGACTCGCCTTCATCCAGCCGGAGTACTGGGCCTGCATGACGTGGCAGTTGGCGCAGGCGGCGGGGTCGTTGGTGAGGTAAGAGCCGCCCTGGGCGTAGGTAAAGGTGAAGATGCCGAGGCCGATGGCCATCCCGCCCAGTAGACCTGCTATGCGCTGCCAGTTCATCGTCGTGTCTCATCTTCGGACGAATCGGACGCAGCGTCTGTGACGCTGGTCACTGCAGGCCAAATCTATTCGGGCGATAACTCGGTCATGAGTTGGCGCGCCATCATCTTATCGCTATTGACACTGGCCGGGGGAATCGCCCAGGAGACGCGGTATACGGCGTCGATCCGGACGCGGGTGGAGAACTGGAACTGGTTCGGGGACGACCCGGGCGGGGCGTACACATTTTCCGGGAGCCTGCTGCGGTTGGGGATTGTGCACCAGCAGAAGAACCATGAGTTCACCCTGGAGATGGGAACGCCGCTTCTGGCGGGTTTGCCGGAGGGGGCGGGCCTGGCCGCGCCCCGAGGGGCGCTGGGGGTGGGGGCAAACTACTTTGGAGCCAATCACGGGAATACGGCGGCGGCGATGGTGTTTCTGAAGCAGGGATTTTACCGGTGGAAAGCCTCGGCGAAGACGAGTGTGCGGCTGGGACGGTTTGAGTTCCTGGACGGGTCCGAGGTGTTGCCGGCGGACCCGACGATTGCGACGCTGAAGGCGACGCGGATTCAACAGCGACTGATCGGGCATTTCCTGTGGACACACGTGGGGCGGAGTTTTGATGGGGGGCAGATTCTGCACAAGCACGGGGCGTGGACGACGACAGCGTTAGGCATGGTTCCGACGCGGGGCGTGTTCCAGACGGATGGATGGGGCTGGAACCGGACGGCGCTCTCCTATGTGTCGGCGACGCGGGCGACAGGGAAAGACCGGCAGGCGGGCGAGGTGCGGCTGTTTGGGATTTACTACCATGACTTTCGGCCGGTTCTGAAGACCGACAACCGGACGGCGGCGGCGCGGCAGGGGGATCTGACCAATATCCGGATCGGGAGCTACGGAGGGAACTACCTGCATGCGTGGAAGACCGGGCAAGGAACGTTTGACTTGCTGCTGTGGGGAGTGCTGCAGTCCGGGGAATGGGGAAGGCAGAGCCACCGGGCAGGGGCGGGCAGTGTGGAGGCGGGATGGCAGATTCCGGTGGCGCGTCCGATAAAGCCGTGGCTGCGGGGCGGCTATTACTACGCTTCCGGAGATAACGACGCCAGCGATGGCAGGCACGGGACGTTTTTCCAGATCCTGCCGACACCGCGTCCGTATGCGCGGATGCCGTTTTACAACGGGATGAACAGCCGGGATGGATTCGTGACGTTTTCGGTGAAGCCGGCGGCGCGGGTGGCGGTGAATACGGAGTTCCACCATTTGCGATTGGCGTCGGGGAAGGACCTATGGTATCTGGGCGGGGGAGTGTTTCAGCCGTGGACGTTTGGGTACATCGGGCGGCCGGCGAACGGGCAGACGGGGTTAGGGAATCTGTGGGACGCGGGGGTGGAGGTGACGATCGACAAACACTGGTCGGTAAACGGGTATTACGGCTATGCCGCCGCCGGCAAAGTAATTCAGGCTATCTACCCCAGGAAATCGAACGGCCATTTGGCGTATCTGGAGTTGAACTGGAAGTTATAGCGGCGGCGGCTGTAGCGGGGAGGAGTTTAACCGCAGGCTTCGGTTACTTTATCGAGGGTTTCGACGAGGCGATCGATGATCTTGACGTCTTCATCGAAGTCGTCATCTTCCCCGAGCCCGAGGAGTTCTTCGACGGCGGCGGCAATCTGTTTGCCGAGAGCGCGGAGGCGGGTGGCTTCCTTTCCCTTTTCCTGGGCGAGGGCCTCGCCGAAGGCCTTGGTGAAGGGCGCCAATTCCTTGATGTCCTTGGTGACTTTGGCAATCTCGCGCTTTCGGAGTTTGCCGTCGTCAGAGTGCTCGTCGATGTAGTTGGCCAGTTTGTGCCAGCGGTCGGCAAGCTTGGCAATGTCGTCGCAACCGTCCGCCTTCGCCTGCGGCGCGGAGAACAGCAAAATCAGTCCCAATACGATCCCGGACAATAGCTTCATGGGTGGGGGTAGCCTTTCATTAGGTGGACTGCCGGGGATAAAGGGAGCATCCACGCGGTTCAGGCCATGCCTGATTCTAGTCTATTTCCCAGGCAAGGCCGTTCCGCTCCATTAGATACCCTAGAGATTGGGATCCTTGTGCGTAACCAGTCCGGGTAAGAGCAAGAGGCGATGAGCGGGGGAGATAGGGGACCTGCTATACTGACAGGCAGTGCGTTCCTCACGCACGCATTCCAGGAACTATCCAATGCCAAAGCTGAAAACCCACAAGGGCGCCGCCAAGCGCTTCAAGAAGACCGGTACGGGCAAAATCAAGCGCAGCCACGCTTTCGCCCGTCACATCTTGACGTCCAAGAACTCTTCTCGCAAGCGCCGTCTGGCAGCGTCCGCCATCATGGACGACACCAACTCGCCCGAACTGAAGAGGATGCTGCCCTACTAGGGCAGACTTCCCCTTCCCCCTCCGTGTGAACGTGGCGCGCGGCACGTGCCCGATTCACCGGCCCCTGGCCAACCCGGCCATCTAAACACTCAAGGAGACAAACGTGCCCCGCGTAAAAAGAAGTACAAAACGTACTGATAATCGGAAGAAGGTACTGGCGTTAGCCAAAGGCTTCTTCCTCAGCAAGTCGAAACTGCACCGGTATGCACAGGAAGCGGTTGAGAAGTCGCTGTCCTACGGCTATAAGGGCCGTAAGCTGAAGAAGCGCGACTTCCGTTCGCTGTGGATCTGCCGGATTTCCGCTGGCGCGCGCGCCAACGGGCTGTCCTATTCGAAGTTCATGAACGGGCTGAAGAAGGCTCAGATCGAACTGAACCGCAAGATGTTGGCCGATATCGCCGCGCGCGATGCGGCTGCGTTTACCGCCCTGGTCGACAAGGCCAAGGCCGCCCTCGCATAACCCAATCCACCGCTGCAAAGAGGAACCTAATGGACCTGCAGTTAGAGGACGTAGACACCCTATCCGGCCTGGAGGATCGCATCCTCCGGGCCGTTCAGCTTGTAGGCAAGCTCAAAGAAGAGAATGCCGAACTGAAGGCCCGGCTGGCCACAGCCGAGACCGAAGCGCAGGCCGCCGTTGCCGCGCGCACCGATGCCGAAGAGGCGCTTGCTGCGTTTAAGGCGAATGCCTCGAAGGCAGAACGGGAACTGGAGACGCTGCAGATTGAGCGGAAACAGGTAAAGGCCCGGATTGAGAAACTGCTTGGTCAGATGGACCTGCTGAGCGGCAACTAGCGATAATTGGGCATATGGCCAACGACGCGCCGTCCGAAAAGAAGACCGTCCGGGTTTCGATCTTCAATCAGTCGTACTCGCTTGTGACCACAGGCAAGGAATCCGATGTGGAAGAGCTGGCCCACCGCGTCGATGAGTTAATGAACAACATTGCGCGAGGCACCAATGCGGATGCTTCGCGCATTGCTGTTCTGGCGTGCATGCACCTGGCCGATGAGTTGCGGGCGGCGGAGTCCAAACACCGTTCGCTGTCGCGCCTGCTGGAAGAGTCGCTGCAGTCCTAATCCGCTATCCTGGCGGTATGCGTTCTCTCGTTTTAGCGCTAGCGGCCATGCTGCCGCTCGCCGCGCAGGTCAACACACTCACTCCGAAAGAGATTTCCGAGGGATGGCTGCTGCTGTTCGACGGAGAGTCAACGTGGGGCTGGACGGCCGAGGGCCGGGCGAAGTGGAAGGTTGCCAACGGCGCGATTGCTTCCGACGGCGGGGAGTACGGGTGGCTGCGGACGAATTCGCAGTTTGCCGATTACCGGCTGAAGCTGGAGTTCCAGACGGAGGCGGACGGGAACAGCGGGGTGTTCCTGCGGGCGAAGAAAGACAGCGAACCGCACAAGAGCGGGTATGAGGTACAGATCTTCGACGCGCACCCGAAGTTCCCCACCGGGGGAATCGTGGACCACGTGGCGCCGTCGCGGAAGACGGTGATAGAGGCCGGCCAGTGGCACGCCTACGAGATTGTGGCGCTGGGGCAGCGAATCCTGATCAAACTGGACGGGAAGAAGGTGCTCGACTGGACGAACTCCAAGTCGCTTTCCGGGCACGTGGGGCTGCAGTTCAACAAGAACAAGCCGGTGCAGTTCCGCAACATCAAGCTGCAGCCACTGGGGCTGGCGCCGGTGTTCAACGGGAAGAACCTGAGCGGGTGGCAGGTGGTGCAGCCGGCCAAGGCGCCGCCGCAACCGGCGGAATGGACGGCAAAGAAGGGACAACTGCATGTGCTGAAGGGGCCTGGGCAGTTAGAGACCAAGGCGCTGTACGACGACTTTGTGCTGCAGTTGGAGATTCGGGCCAATTCCTCCGATCCTAAGTTTCACCCCAACAGCGGTATCTTTCTGCGGGGACGGCCGAACGGGTATTGGACGGGCTACGAGATTCAGATCCGCAACGAGTTCAAGGACAATGACCGGACGAAGCCGGTGGATACCGGGTCCGGGGGCGTCTACTTTCATCAACCGGCGCGGCGGGTGGTCTCGAGCGACAACCAGTTTTACACGCAGACGGTGATTGCGCAGGGGCGGCACCTGGCGACGTGGGTGAACGGATTTCCGGTTGCCGATTGGGAGGACCCGTATCCGGAAGGAGAGGCGGGACCGCGGAACCGGCAGGCGCTGCTGAAGGCGGGGCCGATCAGCCTGCAGGCGCACGATCCGAAGACGAACCTGGACTTCCGGAACATCCGGATCCGTTCGCTGGGGAAGTAGCGGCGATCAGAGTTTTTGATCGGCCCCATAGAAAAAAGCATCGGCAGGGGCGAGCGTTCCCGTAGCAACATGGTTGGTCGAGCCGGCCCCTGTTGGCGGCTCCCAGACTCTTCGTTAGAGGACCATCCCCCCATGAAGTGGAACCGATTTGCGGCCGCCGCCGTGCTGGCCGCCGCCCCCCTTGCCGCGCAGAATAATGCGGCGCTGGAAGCCGAGATCCAGAAGTTAAAGACGGCGGTAACCGCGTCGCAATCGGCGGGCGATAACGCCTGGATGCTGACCTCGGCGGCCCTGGTGCTGATGATGACCGGGCCGGGGCTGGCGCTGTTCTATTGCGGACTGGTGCGGAAGAAGAACGTGCTGGGGACGATGATGCAGAGTTTCATCATGATGGCGGTGATGACGCTGCTGTGGGCGGCGATCGGCTACAGCCTGGTGTTTGCCCCGGGCTCGGCATTTCTGGGCGGGCTGGATTACGTGATGTTGCGCAACGTGGGAGCGGCGCCGATTGCCGACTACGCGCCGACGATTCCCAACCTGACCTTTATGGTTTACCAGATGATGTTCGCGGTGATATCGCCGGCGCTGATCACGGGCGCGTTCGCCGAACGGGTGAAGTTCTCGTCGCTGCTGGTCTATTCGATTCTGTGGGCGTTTCTGGTGTACTTTCCGGTGGCGCACATGGTGTGGGGGACCGGCGGATACCTGAACGCGTTTCTGGGCGGGGCGGTGCCGGTGCTGGATTTCGCGGGCGGAACGGTGGTGCACATTACGACGGGAATCTCGGCGCTGGTCTGCGCGCTGGTGATCGGGCCGCGGAAGGGGTATCCGCAGGATCCGATGAAGCCGCACTCGCTGGTGCTGAGCTTTATTGGGGCGTGCCTGCTGTGGGTGGGCTGGTTCGGGTTCAACGCGGGGAGCGCGTTGGGCGCGTCGGCACTGGCGTCGAGCGCGTTTGTGGCGACGCATCTGGGAGCGGCGGCGGGGGCGGTGGCCTGGCTGGTGGCCGAGCAGATGCACACGGGACGGCCGAGCGCGCTGGGCGCGATATCCGGCGCGGTGGCGGGGTTGGCGACGGTGACGCAGGGTGCTGGGTTTGTGTCTCCATTTTCCGGGGCGATCTTCGGAATGGCGGGCGGGTTCCTGTGCTTCTACATGGTGGTGGTGGTGAAGCAGCGATTCGGCTATGACGACTCGCTGGACGCCTTCGGGGTACACGGGATTGGCGGAATTGTGGGTGCGCTGCTGACGGGGGTACTGGCGAACCCGGCGGTGAATGAGGCGATCAAGCTTCCGAACGGGAACCTGGGGCAGTTGGGGAATCAGGCGATCGGGGCGTTGATTGGGATTGCGGTTGCGGTGGCGGGAAGTTGGATTGCGCTGAAGGCGACGGCGGCGCTGACAGGCGGGTTGCGGCTGGACGGCAGGGAGGAGACGCAGGGCATGGACCTGGTGATCCACGGCGAAGAAGGATACAATTTGGATGCCTGATACGCCCATGAAGAAAATCGAAGCGATTGTACAGCCGTTCAAAATGGAAGCGGTGAAAGACGCCCTGAAAGCCATTGGAGTGGACGGGATGACGGTCACCGAAGTGCGGGGGCACGGGCGGCAGAAGGGGCACGTGGAGGTCTACCGGGGGCGGGAGTACCAGGTGGACCTGATTCCGAAGGTAAAGTTGGAACTGGTGGTGGCGGCGGCACGGTGTGAAGAGGTCGTGCAAACCATCGTCAAGGCGGCGCGGAGTGGGCGTATTGGGGATGGTAAGATCTTCGTTTATGACATCGGCGACGCCATCCGAATCCGGAATGAAGAGCGGGGCGAGGCGGCTCTTTAGGGCGGGGTTGCTGGCGGTAGGGGCGCTGGGTTTGGCGCCGGGGCAGACGTTTGACAGCTTCAGCTATGAGGCGCCGGCGGGGTACACGTTGCGGACGCACGAGCAGGCGGTAGAGTGGAGCCGGATCGACCAGAAACGGCGGTTTTACTGCCAGATCGGGTTGTACCGGGCACAGCGGTCCGTTGGGGGGCCTGCGCAGGATTTCGATGCCGAGTGGAATGCGGTGGTGGTGAAGCAGTTCCGGCCGTCAGGGGCACCGAAACCGGCGAATCCGAACTTTGCGCATGCGCCGGGCAGCCTGTTTGCGGTGGTGGAAGGGATTGACGGGAACGGGAACAAGGTGATCACGACGCTGTTCGTGGTGCGGTTCCCGGAGCGGTACGTGGGGGTGCTGTTCAACGCTCCGAATGACGAGGCGTTCCAGGCGTGCCAGAAAGAGGCGACGCGGGTGGCTGGGAGTGTGCGGCTGAGCGGGGCTGCTCCATCGACAGGGCCCGGGCCGGCGGCACCGGCGGTGATCAGCGGCGGCTCACCGGTAGGGCGATGGGAGAGGGTGATCGCCAGCCAGATCCCGACGAGGTACAACCCGTTTACCAAAGCGTGGGAGCACGACCCGGTGGCGGCAATGAACCAGTTCCGGCAGTCGCACGTGTTTCAACTGGAGGCCAACGGGCAGTACACCTACACCTTGGACGCCGAGAGCTACAACCGGAATGAGCGTTCGATGGTAGTGGAGCGGGGCAGCTACAACGTGACGAACGGCGCCATCGCCTTCCGGCCGGCGTCCTATCAGGACGGCAAGTGCCCGCGCGGGCAGACGCCGCCGCTGACGGCGCGAGCGGTACCGGCGCCCCATGAGCGGCGATTCCTGGTGGGGGAGCATCCGCAGTACAAGGATTCGGCAGGGTTACAATTGCAGACCAAGGACGGCGGTTGGGAGACGTTCAAACCGTTGCGGTGATCAGCGGTTCATGCCGGCGATGGCGTTGGGAATCTGGAAGAGGGTTTTCCCGGCTGTGATGTAGAGCGTTTTGTGATCGGCGCCGCCGAAGGCGGTGTTGGTGATTGTATCTTCGGGAACGGGGATGAAGCGGAGCAACTTCCCTTGCGGGGAGATGACATGGACGCCGCATTTGGTATCGAGCGTCTCGCGAGTACCGCGGAGGCGGTGGAGGCCGGCGGCTGCGTAGATGTTGCCGTCGACGTCGATGGCCATACCGTCGGCGCTACGGCCGGGATAGAAGTTGTAATGAACGCGGCGGTTGGAGAGCGTGCCTTCCGGGGAGAGGTCAAAGGCACGGATGGCGCGGGTGCCGCCGTCAATCTTGTTGGCCTCGATGAGATAGAGGGTTTTGTCGTCGGGAGAGACTACGAGGCCGTTGGGCCATTCGGTTTCGGGGGCGGTGAGGAGGCGGGTGATCTTGCCGTCGGGATCGATGCGGTAGACGCCAGGGACGCCGGTGGCGCCTTTGGGCTTGGAGGAGGGCGAGGTGGCGTCGGGAGCGGGGTCAGTGAAGTAGAGGCGGCCTTTGGAGTCGATGGTGACGTCGTTCGGGGAGTTGAACAGCTGGCCTTCGAACTTGGTGGCGATTTCCTCGATTTTTCCGGTTTGGAGGTCGGTTCGGGTGACGCGGGGCTGGTTGCGTTCGCCGTCGGAGCCTTCGCAGGCGATGAGGCGGCCCTGGGGGTCGAAGAGCAGGCCGTTGGCGCGGTTGGAATCGGGGCGGTAGACGGAGTGCTTTTTGGTGGCGGGGTCGAACTTCATGATGCGGTTGTTGGCCACATCGGTGAAGTAGATCATGCCGTCGGGACCTTCGGCGGGCCCTTCGGTGAAGGCGACGGAGGCGGCGACGGTCACTTCCGGTTCGGCGGGAGTGGCGGAGGCGGCGGGCGGTGTGGCGGGCTTATCGGCACAACCGGCGAGGAGAAGAAGGGGTACCGCAGACAGGAGGCGCATCGAGGAGGATCGTATCACTAATCGTCGACAGTCGGGTCGGCCTCGAGTTCGCGCTCCCGCTCGCGGTCGCGTTCCAAGTGAATTTCGCGCTTGAGCGGGGTGAGGTATTGGAGGGTGAGGAAGTTGACGATGCTGAGGACGAGGGCGATGTGCCAGTATCCGAATCCGACGGCGGCGCCGAGGATACCGACATTCCATACGCTGGCGGCGGTGGAGGTGCCGCTGACGCTGTGTTTGGCGCGGAGGATGGCACCGCCGCCGACAAAACCGATGCCGGTAACGAGGCCCTGGAGGATGCGCGACATGGCGTCGGAGGTGGGATTGGAAAAGCTCATGCCGACCATGGCGAGGCCGCAACTGGCGATGGCGACAATGGGGAAGGTGCGGAGGCCGGCGCTACGGGCCTCGCGTTCCCGGTTCCAGCCGATGGGCATGGCGAGTGCGTAGGCGATGGCCATGCGAAGCAGGTCACTTCCCACTTGTTCCAGAGTCGGTATCATCGCCCCGATGATAGCGCCCCGCAGGTGACAATGGAACATGGCTCAAATCATCAACTCCTGGTGCGTGCTGGCGGTTCGGGATCTGGCGGTGAGCACCCGCTACTACATAGAGGTGCTTGGGTTCCAGAAGGAGCCGATCAACGGTCCCGGGTGGAGTTTCCTGTCGCGGGACCGGTTCCGAGTGATGCTTGGCGAGTGCGTGGATGAGCGGCCGGCGGGGGAACTGGGCAACCACTCCTACTTCGCCTACTGGAACGTGGAGGGGGTGGATGCGTTGTATGCCGAGTTTGTGGCAAAGGGGGCGATCGTCACCTCCTGGCCTACCAACAAGCCATGGGGACTGCGGGAGTTCGGGTTCAGTACGCCGGACGGGCACCGGATTGTGTGCGGGGAAACGATCCGGTAACTGGTCAGACGCCGCGGCGATCGCCCCAGATGTCGACGTGAACGCGGGGGCTGTAGCGGAAACCGTGGCGCAGGCAGAGCGGGACGAGCCAGGCGGCGCGTTGCCGGAGCGTTTCCGGCGTGCGGCCTTCGGGCATTAGCATGACGTTTTCGGCCGGGGCGGCTAACTGGGCGAGTAAGTCGAGGATTTCGGGGAGGTCCTCCGGGGCGGCAACGACGAACTTCAATTGATAGGAGTAATCGGCCATCAGGCGGCGCAGGATCTCGGGCTGCAGGCGGGTGCGCTCATGGACCGGCGCCCATTTGGCATCGTCCGGCGTGGAGTTGGCGAGTTTCGGGGAGATGCTCATCAGATCGCAGGCGACGGGCGCATAGACGGTACCAGCGGTCTCGACGGTGATGTGCATACCGGCGGCGCGCAGGGCGGCGGTGAGGGCGGGAGTTTCCGGGGCGATCATCGGTTCGCCGCCGGTGACGACGACATGGCGGGCGCCGTAGGCGGAGACCTCGGCCACCAACTCTGGAACGGTCCGGGCCTCCCCTTCCGGATTCCAGGAGGTGTACGGGGTATCGCACCAACTGCAGCGCAGGTTGCAACCGGAGGTGCGTACGAAGACCGAGGGCACTCCCACCAACTTCCCTTCCCCCTGAACGGAGTAAAAGACCTCGGCGATCTTCACATCCCGTAACGGTCGAGCAGACCGTCCCTCGCGCCGGCCTCGGCGAAGCCTTTTGCCCGCAGGAGGCAGGAGTCGCAAGCGCCGCAGGGGCGTCCGTCGGAGGCCGGGTCGTAGCAGCTATGGGTGAGTCCATAATCGACGCCACAGGAGACGCCGAGGCGGATGATTTCCGCTTTAGAGAGTTCCAGGAGGGGGGTATGGATTTTCAGGCGGGTGGTGCCTTCGACTCCGGTCTTGGTGGCGAGATTAGCCATGGACTCAAAGGCACGAACGAATTCGGGGCGGCAGTCCGGGTAGCCGGAGTAGTCGACGGCGTTGACGCCGAGAAAGATATCGGAGGCGCCGAGGACCTCGGCCCAGGCCATGGCGAAGGAGAGGAAGATGGTATTGCGGGCCGGGACGTAGGTGATGGGGATACCGGGCTCAATCTCTTCCACGGTACGGTGTTTAGGGACGTCGATTCCGGCAGTGAGGGCAGAGCCGCCGAACATGCGGAGGTCGATGTGGGCGACACGGTGGTCCAGGGCACCGAGGTGGGCGGCGACGCGGGCGGCCGCCTGTAACTCATAGATATGGCGCTGGCCATAGTCGAAACTGAGGGCATAGCTGGTGAAGCCGTCGCGGCGGGCAACACCGAGGCAGGTGGCCGAGTCGAGCCCACCGCTTAACAAACAGATTGCTTTACGCATTCTCGTCAATCATCCGTGCGAGGAAGTAGCCGATCACCGGAAAGGCCGAGACGCAGGCCATGGCGGTGCCAAGGCCGACGCGGTCAGCGGCCCAGCCGACCATGGGAATGAAGACCAGACCGGCGCTGCCCCAGGCAAAGCCCATCATGAGTGCGGAGACGGTTCCGGCCTGGGACGGGACCAGTTGCTGGCCCATCACCAGGTTGACGGGGATGGTGAAGAGCAGCAGGAGGCCGGCCATGGCGAGCGAGGCGAGTGCCCACCAGCCGTCGGTGAGGAAGAAGAGGGCCAGGAAGGGGAGGCATCCGGCCATGGAGATGAGGATGACGCGTTTGCCGCCGAAGCGGTCGGCGAGGTTGCCGCCGACGAAGCCGCCCATGCCGCCGAAGGCCAGATACAAGGTGAGGCCGAGGGCCGCCGACTGGACGGAGAAGCCGCGTTCGCGGTTCAGGTAGAGCGGCAGAAACTGGGAAAAGACCATTTGCACGATGCTGCGGATGTAGACGAGAGAGAAGAGGATGAGCAGCGGCTTCCATTTCGCGCGAAGCGCCTGGTAATCAAAATGGTTGGAGGTTTCGCGGGAGCGGGGGGCGAGTTGGAACTGGACGGCGAGGAGGAGCGTGACCAGGACGCCGGGAATGGCGCCCATCCAGGTGGACTCCAGGCCGTAGTGGCCGGCGATATAGGTGAAGAACGCGGGACCGAAGGCCATGCCGAAGGTTCCGGAACTGATGAAGACGGCCATCCAGCGGGACTTGTTTTCGGCGATACGGGCGGTGGCGTTGGCCGAGGCCTGGGGATGGAAGGAGGCGATGCCCATGCCGCCGAGCATGACCATGGCGATGAGCATGGGATAGCCGGTGGCAAGGCCGAGGGACGAGATGAAGATGCCGGCCATCGCCGGGGCGAGGACGGTGAAATAGCGGGAGCCCGACTTGTCGGACAGGATGCCGTAAACGGGTTGCAGCAGGGAACTGGAAAAGATAAGCATCCCCGCCAGCAGTCCCGCTTGCGCTAAGCTTAACCCAAACCTTTCCACTAACATCGGCTGGAAGGAACTGAGGCCGCTGGAGTAGAGGTCGATGAAGAAATGGGCAAAGCTGAGTAGGGCCAGCGCCTGGTAGCCAACCCGTCTGGCGTCAGTCGCCCCTTGGGAAAGGGGAACGGCGGCCGGTAGACTGGCGGGATTGGAACTCATTGTCGAAGGGGAAAACGGGATGCGGAGACGAATTTTCAGTATAGCGAAACCCTTTTCGGGGTCCGGGGTTAGGTCGAGTATGCGTCCAGCGCTCGTCGTGTGTCTGCTTGTTGTCCCCGTCTTTTCTCAAGCTCCCACCGCACCGGTTGTGAACCCGCGCGGGGTGATTAACGCCTTCACCCAACAACCTGCTCCGTCGCCGGTGTCGCCCGGTGGGATTATCTGGATTAACGGGATCAACCTGGGTCCGGCGGCAGGCTGGAAAGCCGAGACGGGCGCACCCTTGCCGACGACGGCGCTCGATCCGCCGATCGAAGTGCGTATCGGCCAGCGCGCGATTCCGCTGTATTCGATTACGCCTTCGCGGATTGTGGCGCAAGTTCCGGTGGATACGCCGCAGGGGGTGACGCAGATCGTGGTGCGGCGCGGGGAACTGCAGAGCGCGCCGGCGCGGTTCACGGTGGTGCAGCCGAGCCCGGCGATCAGCACGGAGTTGGGCGGATTCGGTCCGGCGGGGACAGTGAGCGGGAACGCGATCAAACTGCGGGTGGCGGGACTGGGCCAGACCGATCCGCCGACGGCTCCCGGGGCGCTGCCGGCGGCCGATACGGCGGCGTCTCCGCGGATTGGACTGCGGGCCTATGTGGGCGGCATGCCGGCCGCGGTGGCGGCCCAACTTTCGGCCACCACGCCAGGGGAGTTTGAAGTTTCCGTTGAGGTTCCGCCAACGGCAGCCGATGGGGATGTCATCAACCTGATTGCCGGCAACAATACCGGGAACCGGGTGACGTACAACACGATGCCAGCGCCGAAGGTGGAGTTTTTACGGCTGCCGGCGAACACGAACAATCTGAGGGCCCTGACGGCGAGCGACCTGCGGCCGGGATTCCTGGTACTGAATGGGCCACGGGCGGAGGATGGGTGCTATCCGGCGCTGTTAGTGGATTTTGACGCCAAGATGGCAGAGCCGTTAGCAGGTTGCCAGACGACGGCGGTCCAGCAACAGGTCTCGCCGTTCACCGCCGCCAATGATGGTCACGCGCTGGCCACACTGGTGGGCCCGCCCGACGGAGACGCCGCCAGCGGAGTGAGCACCAAGGTAGCGATCCTGCAACCGGCGGCGGAAGCACGGGAGATCGAATTGCCGTCGAAAGCGGCGACCATTGGCGCAGGGCCGGGTGGGAACTTCAATGCGATCCTGCCTGGCACCCCGATTCGCATTGCGCAGATCGATGTCTCCAGTGGAGACGTGACGGAAGGAGTGGGAGGTGGCGGCGGGGCGTTACCCGGTGGCGGCGCGGGAGGCGGCGCCATCAATATTAATAATCTCCAGGTGGACCTGGGGGACGGCGTGAAGGAACTGGTCACCGTCCCGACCGGACTCGGCCAGAATCAGCAGGCTGTGGTGGCGGTGGACTCGCTTGACGCGCCGACAAAGGCCAAGTTCGCGATCATTAACGCGCAGGCCGAAGTGCTACGAACCGTCAATTTTCCGGAGGGTTGGCTGCCGCTGCTGGCGCCAACGCAGGCCGCGCCGGTGCAACCCGGAGGTGGCGGCGGGGCGCCCGGAGGCGGTGGTGGCGCACCCGGAGGCGGTGGCGTACCCGGAGGCGGTGGAGTACCCGGGGGTGGCGGGGCACCCGGAGGCGGGGCGCTTCCCGGCGGAGGCGCGCTTCCCGGAGGCGGGGCGGCCGTTATCAACCGATTCCGCGCCGCGATTCAGTTCGACACCCAGGCGCGGCAGTACTATGTGCTGGTCCGGGCTGAGGATAAGGCAAAGGATGGGTTTGTGCGATTCCCGATCCAGGCCGACCAGGAAGCCCAGGTGATTCCCTTCTCGACCGGGAAATTCGCCGCATCCTGCACGGCCCAACTGCGGACATTCAGTCTGGAGTTGGCGCGGCGGATCGCGGTACCGACCTCAGCAACGCCGGAGACCCTCATTCGAACCGCATGCGGGGCATCGGGCTTCCTGACCCTCGACTTCAATACCCGGCAGTTGACGGAGACGAATCTGCCGGGCCAGGGCCAGTTCAACATCACGGGGAACGCCGCCAACGATGTGAACGACTACGTTTACGGTATCAACACCGACCCGGCACAGCAGGGGAGGTCGGATACGCTGTACGTCTACGACGGTGTGACGAATTCGGCATTCCGGCTCGATCTGCCTCCGGAAGTTTCGTCGTTTGCCAACGTAAACGCATTTCCGCCGATGGGAATCCTGTATGCCCAGGCAACCTCGCGCGCCGTCGGCGACGCCGGGATCGTGCTATTCGACCTGGAGAATGCCTCCGCGCGACTGCTGCCGACGCCCGCCGGATTCACGTCCGTGCAACCGCTCACGCTTTTCCCGGCAACCCGCAAACTGGTCGCGCGGGGCACCCGGACCGAACCGGCCGGCACGCAGATCCTTATATATGATCTGGTTTCCGGCGACCTGCAGATCATTCCCAACCCGGAAAACGTGGCATTTGTCGGGCAGGCTCCCAATGTTCCGGCCCAGCCAGGGCAACCGGCCCAGCAACAGCCGGTTCTACAGAACATTAACCCAAAATCCAACGCGGTGACGATGGTGGGATTCGATGCGCAGCGGCGGGCGGTGGGCGTGCTGTTAGTGAAGGCGCACTAGCCCGTACTTTCCAGGGGTAGTAGTAGGCCGGCACGGAGTCAATATTACCCGCAGTACCCTTGTCTGCTAAAGTGAATTCGATCGGACTCTGTCGCCGGACATGACGAGCGGCAGGGCCAATGAAGAACCTTCCGGAGGAAGAGAATGCAAAAATCGCTCTTATTATTAGGAGCCGCCGCGCTCGCGGCCATCGGAGCCAGCGCCCCGAAATCGGTATCGCCCGAAGATCTGGCTGGCATCCGTGCCGCTTTTGAGCGTCATCAGCAGTTGATTACCCCTTCGGTAAAGGGACACACGGCCCGGAATCTGGGCCAAGGCTGGAACACGCGGTTCGATGGACGTGGGTTTGAAGTGACTCCGGCGTCTCCGGAGTGGACCTGGGGGCTGGCGCTGCAGAGCTATGGTTTTCCGGGGAACTTGCGGCAGGTGAAGTCTGCCACGGCCACACCGAATCAGGATCGTTTTTCTTATCAATGGGATACAAACCTTCAGGAATGGTTTGTGAACCGGTCGAGCGGATTGGAACATGGGTTCACGGTGGCATCGCGGCCGGGCGGGAAGAATGCCGGCGAGCCGCTGGTCTTCCATTTGGATGTGCGTGGACCGCTGGCGCCGTCGGTTTCGGCCGATGGCCGGAATGTCACGTTTGCGAACGGCGCGGGCGCGGCGGTGGTGAATTACGCGGGTTTGAAGGTACTGGACGCCGACGGCCGGGAGTTGGCTGCCCGTTTTCATACCCAGGGACATGGACTCCGGCTGGAAATTCAGGAGCAGGGCGCACGCTATCCGGTGACGGTGGATCCGGTGGCCTCCCAGGCCAACCTGAAACCGAGCGCGGTCGGCGCTTCGCAGGTGGGTGACCAGATGGGCAAGTCCGTGGCGATCGATGGGAACACCGCCGTGGTGGGTGCGCCGTTCGAACTGAGCTCGTCCACAGGCATTAACTCGACGCCGAACGAACTGGGATTAGACTCCGGCGCGGTATATGTCTTCGTTCGCAGCGGGACAACGTGGACACAGCAGGCGTATCTGAAACCGAACGCCTTCGGGGCGTCCAAGGACAAGTGGTTCGGCTACGCCGTGGGTATCAGCGGGGACACGATTGTGGTGGGCGCACCTTTCGAAGATAGTTCGACGCTGGGAATTAACTCGACGCCGAATGAATTGGCGGACAACGCCGGGGCTGTTTACGTGTTTACGCGTACTGGGACTGCGTGGTCGCAGCAGGCCTACATTAAGCCGCAGGCCGTGGGCACGACCCAGGCCGGCGATTCGTTCGGCTGGGCCGTAGCGATCAGCGGGAACACGATCGCCGTTGGCGCACCGATTGAAGATGGAAGTGCAACGAATCCGATCGACGAAACGCAGCAGGACTCCGGTGCCGCCTACGTATTCACGCGCACCGGAACGACCTGGACGCAACAGGCGTACTTTAAGGCCATTGGCGGCGGTACCATTGCGGGCGACCTGTACGGCTGGTCGGTGGGCTTGCACGGGGACACGCTGATTGTGGGCGCTCCGTTTGAGGGCAGCTCGACGCTGGGCGTGAATTCGACGGCGAATGAAGCGGCACCGCTGGCGGGTGCCGCCTATGTCTATACGCGGGCCCCGAACGGATGGTCGCAGCAGGCGTACTTGAAGCCGGCCGCCGTGGGGACCACCCAGGCCGGTGATCGTTTTGGCTGGGCGGTTGCTGTCTACGGCGACACGGCAGTGGTTGGCGCGCCGTTCGAAGACAGTTCGACGACGGGCGTGAACTCGACCCCCAACGAATTGGGAAACCTCTCGGGCGCGGCCTATGTCTTCACCCGTTCGGGCACCACCTGGACCCAGCAGGCCTATCTGAAGCCAGCAGCGGTGGGCACGGCGCAGACCGACGACCGGTTTGGCTTCTCGGTGGCGGCGTATGGCGAATACGTCCTGATCGGAGCGCCCGGTGAGGCGAGTTCGACCTTCGGCATCAACAGCACACCGAACGACCAGACACCGGAGTCCGGCGCGGCATACCTGTTCTCGCGGACGGGCACGACTTGGGCGCAGACGGACTACATTAAGCGCTCTGACAACCAGGATTTCAAAAACGTCAACTTCTCTTACGGTGTAGGCCTCTCCGGCGTCACCGTGATCGTTGGCGCGCCTTGGGACCGCAATGGCAAACTAGGCGTCAACTCCACCCCGGATAGCGCCACTCTCTCGGTCGACTCCGGTTCAGCGTACGTCTATACGTTTAATACGCTGATGAATGTGGATCCAACCGGCCCGCTGGCGCCGGCCGGTCCCACGCAGACCTTTGTGTTCAAGTACAACAACACGGGCGGCGCCACGCAGTTCGGCGTCGTCAACGCGCTGATCAATCAGTACTTGAATGGCGACGCGGCGTGCTATATCGCCTACTCGCAGCCGCTGAATGTGCTCTACCTGGTGAACGATCAGGGTCCGGGCAGCGGCATCTCCGCCGGCCTGACGCTGGGTGCCACCGGTTCGGTGTCCAACAGCCAGTGCACCGTGAACTCAGCGGGATCGTCGGCCTCAATCAGCGGCGGCGTACTGACGCTGACGCTGAATATCACGTTCAAGACCGCGTTCCTGGGCAACAAGGTGATCTACCTGGCGGCGCAGGATCAGGCAGGCAACAGCACCGGGTGGATCACGGTGGGCTCGACGATCGTCGCCGAAGCCGCGCCGACGTTCCCCCGCTCCGGGACCATGACGCCGTCGACGGGAACCACTTCGTCGAGCGTAATCTCGTTCACCTACTCTGACGCAACCACGGCTTCCAACCTGCAGACGGCGTGGGCGCTGATCAACTTCGCCATCGACGGCCGCAACGCCTGCTACGTCGCCTACTACGCGCCGGGCAACCAGTTGTTCCTGTATCCGGATAGCGGCGACGGCAATGCCGCCACCAGCATCATCCTGACCGGGACGAACACGATTGAAAACAGCCAGTGCCGGATCAGCGCGCAGGGCTCCAGCGTCACCACCTCGGGCGGTACGCTGACCCTCAACCTGAACTACACCTTTAAGGCCCCCTTCGCCGGATTCAAGGCCATCTGGACCGCCACCCAAACCCTGGGCGGAGCGGCCACCAGCGCCTGGAAGCCGGTCGGCGGCTGGAAGGTTCCGTAAACCGGGAACACGCTCTCAACCGGAAGCCCGGCGCGACCAGACTGGTCCCGCCGGGCTTTTCCTTTTTTGCGCCGTCGCTCCCCCCTTTGACCCTGACCGATTCATTGGGAATAATGAGGGCGCCATGACCTCCCGGATCGTCTTTGCCGCGGCCACGCTCTGGTTTAGCTTTGCAGCCGACTGGAAACAGCAGGCCGTCATTCACCTGGAAAGCTCTCCGCACGCCAAGCTGAAACCTGTGCCCGTTCGCGCTGTCCGGTTCACCACCGGCTATTGGCGGGCCCGGCAAGAAGTGACTGCAGAAGCAAGCCTGCCCAGCCTGCTCAGGCTACTGGAGCAGAACGGGTACATCGACAACTTCCGCCGGTTGAAGAATCCGGCGATCCCGCGGAAGGGTCCGCTGTTTACCGATTCCGATGTTTATAAGTGGATGGAGGCGGCCGCCTGGGCGCTGCACACTGGCACCTATCCCGAGTTAGAGGCCCGTCTCAATGAACTCATCAATCTGGTGATCTCCGTCCAGGAGCCCTCCGGGTACCTGAACACCTGGCACGTAGGGGAGCGGGAAGAGGACCGGTTCCAGCGCCAGGACACAAACCATGAGCTCTATTGCCTGGGGCACTGGCTGCAGGCGGCGTACGCGGTCTATCGCTATAACGGAGATCGCCGCCTGCTCGACGCCGGAACGCGGTTTGTTGACTTTCTGCTGCGTACCGGCGGCCCGGGGAAGCAACCGCTGCTCACCGGGCATCCGGAACTCGAACTGGCGCTGGCCGAACTCTATCGCATCTCGGGCGAGCGGAAGTATCTGGAACTGGCCGGGTATCTTTTCAGCGGCGTGGAGACCGAGCGGCTGAAACTGACCCCGCGGCAGACCGCCTACATGTTCTCCGGCACGCCTTTTACAGCCCGGGAGAAGTTCGAAGGCCACGCGGTGCGTGCCTTGTATGCGGCCACCGGCGCCGCCGATTACTGGCTGGAGACCGGGGATGCGGCGTACAAGCAAACACTGGACAGGCTTTGGCAGGACCTGACCTCGTCCAAGATGTACGTCACCGGCGGCGTGGGTTCGCGCGCCTCCGGCGAGGCATTCGGAGACCCTTATGAACTGCCCAACCGCCAGGCCTATACCGAGTCCTGCGCAGCCATTGCCAATTGGCTCTTCCAGCAGCGAATGCTGGCCGGGACGGGTGAGGCCCGGTATACCGCCGTGATGGAGCGGGCGCTCTACAACGGCATTAACGCCGGCATGTCCCTATCCGGGAGCCTCTACTGCTACCGGAATCCGTTAGCCTCCGGCGGGGAGAAGATCCGGAACCCGTGGTACAACACTCTGTGTTGCCCCCCGAATCTGCAGCGGACACTGATGTCGTTGGGGGGCTATTTTTACTCCACGTCGGCGGATAACGGACTGTGGCTCCATTTTTACGACAATCACCGCCTGGATTGGCGTCTGCCGTCGGGGACGGCGATCGGCGCCGAGATGCAGACCGGCATGCCATGGACCGGGAATGTGCGCTATACCCTCCGGCCGGAAAAACCAGTGGCGATGGGACTCCACCTGCGCATTCCCGAGTGGTCGCAGACGACACGGGTGGCCGTCAACGGAGTACCGCACGCCGGTCCGGTGGCCGCCAACACATACCTGGTTTTAAACCGCGTCTGGAAGCCCGGAGACGTCGTCACGATGACGTTCGATATGGCCCCGAAGCGTATCGCGGCCAATCCGCGCGTGCCGGAGACGTTCGGGAAAGTGAGTATTCAGCGCGGGCCTTTTCTTTATTGCCTGGAGCAGCCGGACCTGGAAGGCGCGTCGGTTTTTGATGTTACTCTGGCGGCGGGATCACCACTTACGCCAACCCGCCGGAAAGACAAGTTCAACGGAGAGATCACGGTATTGGAGGGGAAGGGGCTGACTTATCTCGGAGCGGCCGGGAATGCACCGCTGTATGTGTATGGCCAGCCGGCACCTCCGGCCAAGCCGGTACCACTCACGCTGATCCCTTATTACACGTTCAATAACCGCGGAGACACCCCGTTCACCGTCTGGCTGCCCCGGTAGAGTAGCTTACTTCTCCTTCACCAGGTCGACGCTCGGAACGGGTTCAAACAGCCCGAAAGAGAATATCGCGGTTGCCGAGGCAATGGCTACGTACTGTTTTCCTTCCACCGCGTAGGTAATGGGCGACGCGAACAGATACTCGCCCATCTGGAAATGCCACAGGTGCTTGCCGGTCTTGGCGTCGAGCGCCAGCAACTGTCCGTCATCGTCACCCACGAAAACCACGCCGCCCGCGGTGGAAACGGTTCCCGACCAGGCAACGCCCGGTCCAGGCATCGGGTATTCCCAGATGCGTTTGCCCGTGGCCGCATCCAAAGCGCGCAGGTAGAACGTACCCGCATCGCGCGGTTTCGGCCCGGCACCGCCGCCAGAGAAGCCAGCCATCGGCTCCGGCTTTTTCGCCGAAGAGGTGTAGATATCGCACTGCTCCATGGTGATGACGTAGAGCATGCCCGTCTCCGGATGGAAGGTCGGCGCCATCCAGTTGGCACCGCCGCGCACACCCGGGCAGACCCGGTTCCCGGCCGGCGTCGGATCCTTGCCCGGGATCTTGATCGGACGGCCCCGTTCGTCAATTCCGCTCGCCCAATCCACCAGATCGTTCAACTTGGTGGCGTGGAGGAACTCACCGGTCACGCGGTCGAGAACGTAGTAAAACCCGTTCCGGTTCGGATGGAGCAGGATCTTGCGCATCTTTCCCTTCACCACACGGTCCACCAATACGGGCCAGGATTGTCCGTCCCAGTCGTGGGTATCGCCCGGGGTGAATTGGAAGTACCACTTCAGCTTTCCGGTATCCACGTCAAGCGCCACCACCGAGCAGGAGTAGAGGTTGTCACCCTTTCGATCACCGTCGTAGAAATCCGGCCAGGGATTACCGGTGGTCCAGTAGAGCGTGTTCAGTTCGGGGTCATAGGTGCCCGACAGCCAGGTGGCCGCGCCGCCCCACTCCACATATTCTCCCCAGGTTTCGGCGCCTTTCTCGCCTTTGGCGGGCACGGTGTAGAACTTCCAGAGTTGCTCGCCGGTGGTGGCGTGATGCGCCGCCACAAACCCGCGCATCCCGGTGTCGCCGCCGGCGGTACCCACCAGCACGCGGTCCTTCACCGCAAAGGGCGCCGAGGAACAGAACACCCCCTTCTTCGTATCGGCATACTGCTTTTGCCAGAGCAGCGCCCCGGTCTTGCGGTTGAGCGCCGTCAGGAAACAGTCAGACGTGGCTACGTAGACCGAATCGCCCAGCAACCCGGCGCCGCGATTGACATCGCTGCGGGTGGCCCGGCCGTCCTTCCATTCCCAGATCAGCCGTCCGGTACGCGCATCGAGCGCGCGCACTTCGTTGGGAGCGGTGACATACATGACACCCTGATAGACCAGCGGCGAGGCTTCCAGTTTCGATGCCTTCGGCACATGGTAAACCCACTTCGGGACCAGGCTGGACACATTGGCCGTGGTGATCTGTTTCAGGGGCGAATGACGGGTGCCCTTGTAGTCGCCGGCATAGGTGAGCCAGTCGGCGTTCGGACTCTTGAGGATATCTTCCGGCTTTACCTGCGCAAAGGCGCTGGCCGCCAGCATCCATACTGCCAATCCGGTCTTATGCATATTCTTTCCTTCTGTCAATTTCCCGCCACAAGCGGGCGCCCCGTCTGCTTTGCCAAGTACGCCACCAGGCCATTGATTTCGGCAGCGCTGAGGCGCGACTTATAGGTGGCCGGCATCGCCGAGTTCTTCGCCACCGTCATTTCCCGGACCTCGGTCATCTGCAACAGATGCAGGTCACCGCGGCCGTCAAGCAGTTGCAGCGAGTAGTTGTTCCTGTACTTCAGGACACCGTCGAGCGTCTTCCCGTTCTTCAGCAGAATATGCGCTTTTTCAAAACCCTTGGAGCCGTTGGCCCCAGGGTCTTCAATCGCCATCCGGATGACGGTGGTGGACCGCGAACCGCCGGCATCGCTCAGGTCCGGCCCAATCTTTCCGCCGCGGCCACGGATGGAGTGGCACTCGTTGCAGCCGCCCTTGCCCCAGAAAACCTGTTCCCCCAGTGTGGCGTCGCCGGTCTGCGGCGACTCGGCCGCCGGCGCGCGCAAGGCCACCACGTAGGCGGTCAACTGCCAGAGCTTTTCTTCCGAACCTGGCGTGGGCGGCATGCCGCCGGACGGCACCCCTTCCTTGATTCGCTTGTAGGTGGCCTCATCGGAGAGCGTATGCCACATCACCCGGCCGTGGGCGAGATTCGGCCCCCGCCCCCCCTGGCCGCCCTGGCCATGGCAAACCGCACAACCTTCATTGAAAGCTTTCTCGCCGGCGGCGATGGCGGCGATACTCCCGATGGCCGGATTGCGGCGCTTTTTATCCTCGTCCTGCACGTGCTGCGCCATGGCCACCGCCGACGCCACCAACATCCAAATCGTGAGCGATCTCATATGCCTCCGCACGGTAAAGAATATCGCAGTGCAACCCGCCCCCGCACGCCTGTCAATACTGTAAAATTGGCCATTCCGTTAACAATTTTCTAGTTGCGCAGCCCCCGCCGATTGTGATCCGATTGTCACTATCCTTTTCTCGGGGTTAACGAATGAAATTGAGTAGAGCACTGCTGACGAGCGCCATGTTGCTCGCCGTCTCCACCGCGTGGGCGCAAGATACCCGCGGTAAAATCCAAGGCCGCGTTACCGACGCCTCCGATGCCGTCATCGTGGGTGCAGCCGTCACGCTTCTGAACAACAATACTGCCATCTCCGTCGCCGCGCAGTCGAATCCGAACGGCCAATACCTGTTCGACTTCGTGATTCCCGGCACCTACACCATCACGGTGGAGATGGCCGGATTCTCCAAGTTCATCGCCAAAGATATTCTTGTCCAGGCTCGCGCCGACGTCACTATCGATGCGCGGCTGCAGGCCGGCTCCACCAAAGAATCGATTACCGTTGAAGCCTCCGCCGTTGCGGTGCAGTTCAACACCTCCACCATGGGCTTGACCATCGACACCAAGATGACCAACAACCTGCCCATCATCCACCGCAACCCGTTCCTGCTGGCTTCCCTGAATCCCTCCGTGGTTGTCCGTTCCACCACCGAGCAGAGCCCCTTCCACCACTGGGCCGCCTCCCAGTTAGACGTGGGCGGCAACACCTCTACCAAGAACGACATCATTCTCGATGGCTCGCCGTCGATGACCGGGCAGAAGTCGTCCTACACGCCCCCCATGGACGCGGTCAGCGAAGTGAACCTGCAGCAGAATGCGGTGGACGCTGAATTCGGCCACTCGGCCGGCGGCGTTATGTCGGTTTCGATGAAGTCGGGCACGAACGAACCCAAGGGTACTGTGTACTACCTGGGCCGCAATCCCGCGCTGAACGCGCTCGCCGACCGCATCACTCGCCGCGAAAACCTGATTCGCCAGCACGTTTGGGGCGGCACCTTCGGTGCGCCCATCATCAAGAACAAGCTCTTCACCTTTGCCTCCTATGAAGGTTGGAAGACCATCGAACCGCGTGCCTTCCAGCAGACGCTTCCGACCGAAGCGGAACGTACAGGTGACTTCTCCCGCTCGCTCAACACCAACGGCGCTCTCCGGACCATCTACGACCCGTGGACGACCCAGGTGAACAACAACGTCGTCACCCGAACCCCATTCGCCGGGAATATCATCCCCGCTTCGCGGATCGACCCGACGGGCAAGACGATCATCTCGGACCTCTGGAAACCGAACGGCCCAGGTACCGGCCCTAATGGTCTGAACAACTTCCAAACCGGCAGCGGCGTCGGCATCCGTTACTGGAACTTCTCCAACCGCGTTGACTACAACGTCAGCGACCGTCTCAAGGTCTTCGGCCGGTTCAACATGTTCCGGACCTTCACCGAACTCAATGACTACACCGGCGGATCGCCGGCCATGCAGCCGGATGGCTCCAAGCGCCACTCGCGGAGTTTCTCCGGTGATGCGGTGTACACGCTGAATGCCTCCACCGTGCTCAATATCCGCGGCGCTTATAACTCGATCGTCGACTCCTTCGGCGTTCCCTCGGCCACCATCAAGGACCTGGAACGGTTCTGGCCCGGCAACTCCTGGTACAAGCCGTACCTGGCGGAACTGCCGGACCTCTACTATCCCGGTATCAACGTGACGCAGGGCAGCACCACCAACCTCGGGCGCAGCGGCTACTGGTTCCAGGAACCCAACTCCTACAACATCGAAGCGAAGATGTCCAAGAACCAGGGCAAGCACTACTACAAGTTCGGCGGCGAGTATCGGAAGGAAAACGTCAATGCCTCCCGCCCCCGCTTTGCGAACTTCAACATCAACGGCGCGCTCACCAACGCGACGTTCAATGCCCCGAATCTGGCGACCTCGGGTGATGGCTGGGCCACCCTGTTGCTCGGCGCCCTCGACAGCAGCTCCAACGTCGCCTCGATTCCGATCCAGCGCCCGCGGGTCAACATGCTCGGCTTCTTCTTCCACGACGACTTCAAGGTGACGCAGAAGCTCACCCTGAACCTCGGTATCCGCTATGAGTACTTCGGGGCGATGACGGATCCGGATGACCGTTTTGGCCGGTTCCTCGATCTCACCAAGCCCATTCCGGAACTCACCGGCTCCAATACGCCCGTCCTGCCCGCGGCGGCAACGGCTCTCCGCACCAGCGCGCCGATCTACAACGGGGCGTTCATTTTCGCCGACAGCAACAACCGCAACTCCTGGAATCCGCCCAAGACGCTCTTCATGCCGCGCATCGGTATGGCCTATCGCGTCAATGACAAGACCGCCATCCGGGCCGGGTTCGCCCGCTACATCGTTCCCTCCACCCTGACCGATGGCCTGAACATCCTGGGTTCGGTTCCGCTCCCCGGCTTCGACGCCCAGACTGACGCCATCGCCCCTATCCAGGGTGTCCCCCAGCAGCGGCTCTCCAACCCGTTCCCGGCCGGCCTCGTCCCCGTCAGCGGCAAGTCGCTCGGAGAATACACGAACCTGGGCGGATCGCCCACCTGGTACCAGCAGAACTTCAAGCCTGGTGTGAACGACCGCATGAACATCAGCCTCCAGAAGACGCTACCGGGTAACATTCTGGCCGACATCACTTGGTTCATGAACTTCGGCCGCGACCTGCCGTACAACTATGACGTCAATCAAGTGGATCCCCGCATCGGGTTCCAGGTTCAGAACGCCGTCAATGCCAGCGTGCCGAATCCCTTCTTCAATAAGCTTCCCGCCAGCAAGATGCCCGGGACGCTCCGCACCCAGGCCAACGTCGCAGTGAGCCAGCTCCTCCGGCCCTATCCGCAATACCAGGGTCTGGTGGAAACGCTCCGGTCCGGTGGCGAAAACCGGTACAAGTCGCTGCAGATGCAGTTCCAGCGTCCGTTCGTCAACGGCTTCAATTTTGTCGTCGGATACAACTGGAACAGCGAGCGTAACCTGGAGTTCTATGACAACGTTGACAACTACACCGGTACCTTCACCTGGCAACCGGCCCGCAATGCCCGTCACCGCCTGACCGGCGCCGCCATCTACGAACTGCCGTTCGGCAAAGGCCGGAAGTTCATGTCGGCAGCACCGAAGGTGGTCGACACCGTCTTTGGCGGCTGGGCGGCCAGCGGTCTGATGACCTACAACACCGGACTCATCCTCCGGTTCCCCGGCGCCCTGGTCTCCGGCGACCCCAGCATCAGCGAGCCGACCAAAGGACAGTGGTTCAACACCGCCGCCTTCCGCCCGCTCCCCGCCTTCACCCGCCGGACCAACCCCCTGCAGTACGATAACGTACGTGGGACCAACACGCTGAACTTCGACCTTACGCTCAACAAGATGTTCCCCATCACCGAGCGGGTCAAGTTCGAAATGCGGCTGGAAGCCTACAATGCGGCAAACGCCTTCTTTGGCGCTGATCCCGCAACCGACCCCAACAATGCAGCCACCTTCGGCAGAATCCTCTCCCAGCGCGCTGGTTTCTTCGGACGCCAGATGCAGTTCACGGGCCGGATTTATTTCTAAGGCGGTTCTAACCCTCCTGCTGTGCCTTAGCCCGGCAGGCCTGCGAGCCAACGATTTTGTTGGTTCGCAAGCCTGCCGGGCTTGTCATTTGGAGCAGTTCACCAGCCAGTCGAAAACCGGCCATGCCACTGCACTAGCCCGTGCCGGCGATCTGTGGAACTTTGGGTCCGGCCTGCAGGCCGTCACCCCGGTCTCCCGCAGCGGCCCGGAACTCTACAAAGAGCACGGCCTCACCAAATACACCCGGACGAAGCGGGAGGCCATCACCCCCGGGCACAAGAATGCCGAGGGGGTTCCCTACAACCTCTATTCTCCGGGCGCCGAAATCCTCAAGTGCTTCCAGTGCCACTCCACCGGGCCGCTACGGCTCGATCCAAAGACCGGAATTCAACCCTTCGAGACCGGAGTCCGCTGCGAGGTCTGCCATGGCCCCGGAGGCGACCACGCCAAGGCGCCGGCAAAGTCAAACGTCTTCAACCCGAAGATCCTCAACGGCGCCGGGATCAACGAGTCCTGCGGCAATTGCCACCGCCAGCCGCCCAAGCCCGGCGAAGACACCAACTGGAACGAGCCCTGGAACGCGCGGCACCAGCCGGTGGCATTCAGCCAGAGCGAGTGTTTCCGCCAAAGCAATGGCGCGCTGACCTGCCTTACCTGCCATGATCCCCACGGCGCCAAACCGGTCCGGGTGGACGCCTGTGCCGGCTGTCACAAAGCGCCCCGCCATTCGCAACCGCAACTCGTCCGCGCGCGGAGTTGCGTTAGCTGCCACATGCCGGTGGTGAAACCGTCGCCGGATCTGGGCTTTGCCAATCACTGGATCGGAATTTACCAGCCCGGGAACCCGCTGCTGCCCCGGGCGAGATAAGCCCCATCGTTACGGCGCAAACGCCCGAACAATGGACGGCGGGGCCGCCAGGAAGCCCGTGGCGCCTGTTGCCCCTTGCGCGGTCAACTGGCTCCCTGGGCGCGACGACCGGAGATTATCTTGCTCCACGTAGCCGAAGGCCCCGAATCCACCAAATCCGAATCCAGTTCCGCTGGTACAGCGGACGATTCCAAACTGAAAGGTGGTGCAGGTGACATTGCCTGCCCCGAATCCGATTCCTCGGATTCCTTCCTTGACCGGTACCGTTTCCGAGCCGATGGAGGAGACCTCCAGGCCTGGCGTCACCGGGCGGCGCGTGGGCAGGGCAAACTGGATCGGCTTGGCGAACGTCACCTGCGGCTCTGAACGGACATCGAACGTTGAACACCACCAGGTGGGCGGGTCGGTGGCAGGCAATTGCAGGCTGGCGAACGGGATCTGGCGGACGGTGATCTTCACGTCCCGGTCGACAGCCCCTTCCGGGATGGATAGAAACACTCCCGTTTCGCCGACCGCAACGGGCCCGGGCGTTCCGTCCGCCATTCTCGTTCCCGCCGGGCCCACCGTGAGCACGCCCAGATCGGCGTTGGCTCTCAGCCGGCCCGAAGGCGCCTGCGTAGAAAAAGTCTCCGTCCCTGGTGTTTGGATGGCCAGAACACCGAACAACGTTTCCGGGAACAGTTCGCCCGACCCGTCCGGGCGTACTCGAAAGACGAACGGCCCGAGCAGGGTATCGCCTTCCAGCTTGGGGACGGCCCAATAAACCGCATCTTTCTGCACGCCCTCATACTCGGCGGCAGCTGGTTTGTGGACCAACTCCAGGAACCGCGACCCGGCCGGCAGGGCGACAGCAATATTGAGGTTCCCGATCTCCTCCGGACCCGACGCCACGTAGACGCTGTAGAGCGCACTGCCGTCGCGTTCCAATTGCCCGAACGTTCGGATGGCCGCCCGCGGGCCGAATTGCGCCAGGCCAGCCATTGCCGCGGCAAAAAAGAGGAAGGATCGAGAAAGGGTGCACATAAGGGATGCCCCATACTAAGGCAACTTCCCCGGCCCTCATCACGGCGAAAGGTAAGCGTTTTGTAAGCTTTACCGCTGCGCCCCGCCCTCATCCTCGCCGCGGTAGATGCAGCCGCTCGTACAGGTCTCCCGTACCACCACCTGGCTCAACAGCGGTAACGGCCCCTTCAGGCGCCGCCACAACCAGCGAGCCAGTTCCTCGCTCGTCGGGTTCTCCAACCCGGGAATGTCGTTGAGGTAGTTATGATCCAGCAACTCCTCCAAAGGCGCAAAGGCCGCCTTAATGTCACCAAAATCCATCACCCACCCGAGCCCCGCCTGCAGCGGACCCTCCACGTGAATCGCGATCCGGAAACTATGACCGTGCAGACGCGCGCATTTATGACCCGCCGGAACGTTCGGCAGACGGTGCGCGGCCTCGATCGTGAACTCTTTATAGACCTGCATGAGCCTCTCGACCCACGCTAGCACACCCGCTCGCCAGCGCTATGGGTTCAGAAGAACCGCCGCCGCGGCAAAGGGGATCTCGGTACCGTTGGTCACCGCCAGATACATCACCTGCAGATCCAGATTCCCGGTCGGCGCCAGAAAATGATAGTCGTCGATGTACCCTTCAGCCGTGTCATTCATCTTGTCCCCGTTCGGCCACAGGAAAACAACATCCCTGGCCTTGGCCTGGCTTTCCCAATCCTCAAAGTCCACGCGGTCCATCGCCCCGCTGGCACCGCCGTCAGCGTAGATCAGCTTTTTGGGACCAAGAAACGGCAGTTGGCCGGTTAGGCGGCCCGCGGTCACCGACGGATCCCCGTAGTAGAGCTTATACCGCGTCCCCCCGATGTGCATCGGGAACGCCGCCTGCGCGCTGGTGAACAGCTTCGGGCAGCCGTTGGCCTCATACTGCACCACCCAGCCGCGCCCATCCCAGACCGCGTATCCGTGGTTCATGTTGAAATTCGTGCAGCCGTTTATCCGGTCGGTGGTGAATACCATGAAGGTGCCGGGGGCGCCGTCCCAGCGCCAGTCATTCTGGGTCGGGTACCCCACCTTATTTTGCCGGGCGTTCGGAACGCGGGGATTGGCGCCACTGGCGTCACCCTCCACCCCGATCAGGAGCGTCATAGGACACCCGCCGCCGGCCGAAAAGTCCGCCGTCGTCTCGCAAGTGGTGGCTGCCCCGGTGTTGAAATCCTGGCCCGTGTATCCATCGACGCTGTCGAGGGAGAAGATGCGTGTTTTCCGGTCCGTTCCCTGTGCTTCAAAGATCAGCCGCACCTTGCCGTTGGTCATCGGGATTCCCTGGCCCGTCGCCACCGTTTCCACCAAGGGAGCCGCGGGGGTCGGAGTCAAAAGCCCGGTACGCCCGCCGCTACCGGTGAAGCTCAAATAGCTCGCAGGTACCGCGGCATCGGTTGGAACGGCCGTTGTGGCGGTGGTCAGAATCTGGCGGCGCAACCCGCTCGGGCCGTAATAGAGCTGGATCCGGTTCGCTGTCACCGGACCCGCTTCGGGACCAAATCGCGTCGCACTGATCCGCACATTCCCATCGCTGACAATCCGGCTCAAGCCGGACGTCGTGTTGCCGGTGCCCTGCAGTTGCCAAAACTCGCTCGACGTCACCGCCGTCGCCGGCGCAGCAGTACCGCTTTGCCGGCAAGCGGCATCAGCGCAAGCCCGGACCGAGATTGCATACTCAGTCGCCGCCTTCAGCCCCGTCAACGTCAACCCGGCCGCCTTCGCCGTCGCCATCACCTGCGTCCCCTGCACGGCCTCCCGCGCCGTCACTTCGTAATGATCCACCGGATAGGCGGGCGGCGTCCAGGCCACGCCCAACTTGCTCGACGATCCAAAACTCTGTGCTCCCACCGTCCTTGAGGAGACCGCGCTCACGACAACCCCGCCCGGCGCAGCCAGAGCGGTGGAATCGCTCGTCGACCCGTCTTTTGTCGACACCACCACCGGCCCCAATCCATCCACCGGCGCCTGGAAATTCACTTGGTACAACCCGGCGAAACCCGGCGCCAGTCCCGAAAACGCGACCGTCGCCGGCCGACCGCCAAACGTGACCGTCACCGCGCCCGCCTCGGTCTGGTTCAAGGGTCCATTGGTGCCGTTGTCCCCGGCCGCCTGTCCGGCGGATATCGGCGGGCTTACCGCGCCCAGACCCGTCAAAAACAAGATCAGATATTCGCCCGCACGGGCCGGCGACGCCGCCGTCACCAGACTCCAATCGGCGCTGTGCACCAGGATTGGATCGCCCTTGCCATCCATCGTCCGCGTGAACAGGCGCGGGGCGCTCGCCGTCACCGCAACGCCTGCCGCCACACTCACCCCCGCCGCCGTTCGAACACGAACCTGCACTGTTCCGGAAACCCCAAACGGCATCTGCCCGTTAATCTGGCCCGAGGAGACAAAAAACAACGGGATCGCCTGTCCGTTCACCTCCACCGAGGTGCCTTCGAGTGAGACCGGCAATGGCACCGTCGCCGCCGCCGCCGTCCGAGCTGCCAGATTCTGGCCGAACACCGCGATCAAGGCGCCCGGCGCGACCGCGGTCGTATAGTCGGCGGCATTCACCACGCCACCGGCCGCAATCGTCTGCCCGTCTGCCGGCCCGGCCGCCAAGGCGACTGCCACACAAGCCACCACCCAACTCTTCATTCTGATCAGGGATCCTTTACACAGCGGAATCCGAGGTCCGGCGCGCGATACCGCTCAGGAACCAGTTCCACCATCGGTAGCGAAGACTCAGCCAACTTGTAGTTGAACGAGCCCCCCTTAACCAGATACCACTTTTCCTCGGGCCGCGGCGCCGGGTCCACTTTCGTTGCATAGTCCCGCAGTGCCGTCACCGTTGGCGCCGCTTCATCGGCGGTAAACTCCCGCGCGTTCCCAACCATCTGCAACACCAGAAAAGGACTGCGCCCAATTCGATAAGCATCGGTCGAGACCAGATGGTGCCAGGAGTCATCCGGATTATCCACCACATTCGCCCGAGACGGTGTTGCCAGATCCCCCCAAGGGTAGATCCTGCCATCAATACCTCGCGCCGCCTTCTGCCACTCCTGCTCGGTGGGAAGCCGTTTCCCAGCCCACGCCGCGAACGCCTTCGCATCCCCGATCGTTACATTCACCACTGGAAAGCCTGGTTTACCTCGTTCAAACCCGGGAGGCAGCGGATAGCCGGTCGCTTTGCAGAACTCCTCGTAGTCCTCGTTGGTCACCTCGGACACGTCTATGTAGAAGCCTTTTTGATTCACGCTCTTCTTGTCCGGTCCATGCAGGAACGCCCCATCCGGCACGAAAACCATCTCGCCAATCACATCGTCCAAGCGCGCGACCGCCTTCTGCGACGACATGAGCAGCATCCCGAGCACCCCGGCAAGCACCATTGCCACCGCACCGGCGCCGGCCACCCACCAGTTCGACAGCCGCACACGGCGCGCGGCAGGGGCTACGACGGTTGTCCCGACGGCCCGTTCCATGGTCGGATTTCCTCCCAGCCATTGCTCCAACTGCTCTGCCACCAACTCCATGGACTGCGTCCGCACCGCCGCATCCCGCTCCATCGCCCCGCGAACAATAGCCTGCAGATCCGACGGAACCTTCGCGTCCACCATCGGCGCAAACGAGATTTCCTCATTCAGAATCAGGTAAAAGATCCGCTCCACCGTGTCGGCTTCAATCGCCCGTTTCCCGGTCAGCAACTCAAAGAGGAGCACCCCGAAAGAATAAACGTCCACCAACGGCGTCACCGGCCGGCCGGCCACAACCTCAGGCGCCACATAGTGCGGCGTTCCCAGGGCAAAACCCGCTTGGGTCAACGTCACGTCGCCCGTCTTCACGATGCCGAAGTCCATCAGTTTGACGCGGCCGTGCGCGTCGACGTGCACGTTATCCGGCTTCACATCGCGGTGGATCAATTGCAGCGAATGAACATGGGCCAGCGCCCGCGCCAGTTGCAGCCCAATGGAGGCCCGCTTCCGCAGCGGGATCTCCTCCCCCGAGTGCAGCAGGTCCTTCAATGTACGGCCAGTCAGGAACTCCAATACCATGTAGGGGATACCGTCTTCTTCCCCATAGTCGTAGGTCGTAATGATGTTCTCATGGCCGATGCCGGAAGAGACCTTCGCCTCCAGCAGAAAACGGGCTCGCGTTTCAGCATTCGCCGACGCCTGGGAAGTGAGCAGTTTCACCGCCACCGTGCGGCCAAGCACGGTATCCCGGGCCTGGTAGACCTCGGACATTCCGCCGCCAAGGTACTTCTGCAATTCGTATTTGTTGATGCGAGCTGGGAGCTTCACGGGCGAGAATTCAAACCTTCCTTTATCCCTATCGGCGAAAGGAAGGTAAATCTTCAGCCCGGGAGCTGCGGTTAACGAAAAACCTGGCGGCGGCGCGGCCCGCTATAGGGCACGCGGTCCCAAACATCGGTCGGTCCGCCCGCGCGAGGATCGCCCGACTCCCGCATCCACGCATCCACACGGGCCGCCAGGCGCTTCTTCACCGCGGCGTAGCCAGGGTCCGCAGCCAGATTGCGCACCTGCTCAGGATCCTTCCCGCAGTCGTACAACTCCTCGGCCGGCCGTTTGGCGAAGCACAGCGAAAACGACCGGTCCTGGGGCATCTCCATAATCAGCCGCTTGGACGGCGATTCGTCCACGTCCCCATACTCGCCAACGGCGAAATAGAACTCCGGATCCCCGGCCGGCCAGCGGTCCGGCTCCAGGTTTCGCAAATACAAAAACTCGCGCGTACGGATACCGCGCACCGGATAGGTCAGGTCTCCCTTGCGGACGTTGGCATGGCGCTCCCGCTCCAGGAAGGCAGCGTCGCGCCGCAACGGCCGCAGCAGGCTCTTGGCGGTCGCCCGGGACGGCGCCGGCACACCAGCCGCCTCCAGGAACGTCGGACACAGATCGCCCAGCGTCACAAACCCCTCTTCCCTCCCCCCGGCCTTAATACGCCCCGGCCAGCGCAGCGCCAGCGGCACGCGGACGCCCAGGTCGTAACAATTGGCCAGCCCGCGCGGCATCTGCCAGCCGTTGTCTCCGGTCATCGCCACCAGCGTCCGGTCCCGCTCTCCGATCCGTTCCAATTCGGCCAGCAGTTCGCCGCACTCGGCGTCAAACTGCGCCACCTCGGCATAATACCCGCGGATATCTTCCCGAATCGCGGGCCGGTCCGGCAGGTGCGCCGGCACACGGAGCGCTCCCGCATCGATCTTGTCCTTATACTGCTCCCCACGGGTCCACGGCACATGAGGGTCATGGGACCCAAACCAGAAACAAAACGGCCGGTCTTTCGGCCGTGCCGCCAGGAACGCCGCGAAACTGGGGAACACCCGCCCGGCCGGATTCTGCTTGCTCTCGCCCGGCGCCCAGCCCTTGCCCGTATAGCCGACGAAGTACCCCGCCTTCTCCAGCAGCGCCGGATAGGTGGCCGCCTCCGCCGGCAATGGCCCATACAGGTTCGCCGCCGCGCCGAGCCGGTGGGTGTCCTGCCCGGTGAGCAGCATCGACCGCGCCGGTGAACACGACGGATTCGGCGAAAATGCATGGGTGAATAACATCCCGTCCCTGGCCAGCGAGTCGAACACGGGCGTCCGCGCGGACTTATCCCCGTACGCCCCGGCGTGGGGGTACGCCCAGTTATCCCCAAGTAACAAGACGATGTTCGGACGCGCCTTGGCGGCCAGCAGAGACCCGACGAATGCCCGCCGGGAGAGGGTAGAGGTCATGGCTCTGCCTATCGTATCCGACTTCGAAAGCAGGCGCCCCCGCCCTTGCCCGCCTGTGATAGCCTCGGTTTGGAACCGTATGGCTATCACCCGCCGCCAGGCCGCCGCCGCGGCCCTCATCGCGCTTCCGGCCAGCGCCCAGCCCCTGTTTTCGGCCGAACAGACCCAGGCCATCACCGCCATTGCCGACTTCCTTATCCCTCCCGACGACACCCCCGGCGCCGGCCAGGCCGGGGCCGCCAACTACCTCGAACAACAGATGCGCGGACCGCTCAAGCGCTTCCTCAAACCCTGGCAAGACGGCCTCGCCGCCCTCGATCGCACCGCAGGCGGCTCCTTCCTGGCGCTCAGCCCCAAGGCTCGCGCCGAGTTACTGGAAGATACCGGCAACGGCAAACATCCCGCCCTCCGCTCGTTCTTTGAAATGGCCCTCGATCACGTCATGCAGAGTTACTTCGGCGACCCTAAGTACGGCGGCAATGCCGGCGAAGCATCGTGGAAAGCCATGGGCATCCAGGACGTCATGCACTCGCGCGTCCATCGCGGCCACACCGGAGGGGACCAATGAAACTCTCTCCCGTAGATGCCGTAGTCATCGGTTCCGGCGCCGGCGGCGGCGCGGCAGCGTTTGAACTCGCCAAGGCCGGACTTTCCGTAGTCATCCTGGAGCGCGGACGGCTCCAGCGTTGGGGCGAAACCCGCCACGACGAACTCCGCAGCCAGCGGACCACCGTCCTGGGCAACGGCTTTGGACCGGACGACGACCGCTACCGGCGGGTCATCCGCACCCCCGATGGCCGCTCCCAGATCGTCCTCCCCAGCGAAGGCGCCTACAATAACATCGCCGCCTGCGCCGGAGGCGGCACGTCCAGTTACGGCGCCATGGCCTGGCGGTTCCTGGAAAAGGATTTCCGCATGCGGTCCACCTACGGCTCCGTCCCCGGTTCCACGCTCGCCGACTGGCCTATCTCCTACGCCGATCTGGAGCCTTACTACGAACGCGCCGAAAAGGAGATCGGCGTCAGCGGCAAGGCCGGGGCCAACCCATTTGAGGCCCCGCGAAAGAACGGCTACCCCATGCCGCCCTTACCGCTGAACAAGGAGGCCTCCGCCCTCTTTGCCGCCGGCCGGAAAATCGGCCTTCACCCGTTCCCCATCCCCATGGCCATTAACTCGGTGAAGTACGACGGCCGCGCCGCCTGCATTGCCTGCCCGCACTGCGTCGGCTTTGCCTGCGAATCCAACTCGAAAAACGGTT
Source organism: uncultured Solibacteraceae bacterium (assembly GCA_964430625.1). Classification (GTDB taxonomy): domain Bacteria; phylum Acidobacteriota; class Terriglobia; order Bryobacterales; family Bryobacteraceae. The sequence continues at coordinate 102,371 of CAYSFR010000016.1, read as the reverse complement.
CGCAGAACACGGTGATCCCCCGGGCCATCAAGTCCGGCCAATGCAAGCTGATTACCGAAGCCGTGGCTAAGGAGATCCTCACCGGCGCTAACGGCAACGCCACCGCCGTCGCCTATTACAAGGACGGCTCCCTGGTCGAACAGCCCTGCCGGTTCGTCGTCGTTGCCTGTTCCGCTACCGAGACGCCCCGCCTTCTCTTGAACTCCAAGTCGAAGTTACACCCGCAAGGCCTCGGCAACCACAACGACTGGCTGGGCCGTAACTTGCAAGGCCACGCCTACAGCGGCGCCGCAGGTTTGTTCGAACAGGAAATGCTCGACGGCACTGGCCCGGCGGCGCGCGTGGCCACCTGCGATTTCAATCACGGCAACCCCGGCATCACCGGCGGCGCCATGTTAGCCAATGAGTTTATCCGCCTGCCCTATCTGTTCGCCCGTAGCATGCGGCCGCCACGCCTGAAACGCTGGGGATCCGAGTTCAAGACCTATGTCCGCCAGTTCTATAAGCGGAGTGTCGGCGTCAAAGGGCCGGTGCAGGAGATGCCTCTCTGGGATAACCGCGTCGAAGTGGACCCGTCCGTGCGCGACCATTGGGGCATTCCCGTCGCCGCCATCACCTCCCGCCGCCACGACAAGGACGTGGAGTGCGGACGCTTCATCGCCGGCAAAGCCGCCGAGTGGCTTCGCGCCGCCGGCGCCACCGAGGTCTGGGAGCAGGTAGCGGGTAAAGGCGGCACCGGCGGGCAGCACCAGGCCGGTACCTGCCGCATGGGCGCCGACGCCAAAACCTCCGTCACCGACCCCTCCGGGCGCCTGCACACCGTCGACAATGTCTATGTCGCCGACGGCAGTCTCCTGGTCACCAACGGCGGCTTCAACCCGGCGTTGACCATCTTCGCCCTCGGCTTCCGCACCGGCGAACTCGCCGCCCGGGCCTTCCGCAAAGCCCAGGTCTAGCGCCCCGTCACCGCCACCGTTCCATCCGCCTCCATCCGCACGGAAAAGGCGAATCGCCCCACGTTGCGCTCATTCGTAAAGTAGATATGCTCCCCGGAATAGCGGCCCTCCCACACGCCGTCCTTGGTTGACTCCGCCTCCAGGCAGATCTTACTTTCAATATGCCAGTAAGTGCGGATCACCTCCGCCCGCAACAACAGCTTCGCCACTTCCGCCCCGGCGCCCTTCCTCCACTTACCCACAATGGCTCGCTCCCCGGCGCGCAGCCGGGTGACGTCCACCACCTGCAAGCCGGAAGCGGCCAGAGCGGAGTCAGCGATCACCCGCGTCCCGTCCACCCACAGCAACCCGCCAAACGGCCCCAACTCCTTCATCTTCCCCCGGTCCACCACCCCCGCGGAATACGACTCGGGAAAGTCATCGGCACGCAGCCCCTGCGCCCGCATCGCCTGCAGCGGCGATGCGTCGCGGCTGACGGAAAACTGGTCCAGACAAGCCATAAGCGCCAGTAACCACACTCCCATTTCCGCCTCCTACAACGGCGGCCGCGGCAATTTACCCATCGCCCCGCCCGTCACCTTCACCGGGCGACGGAACAGCCCCGCATCGGTCGCCGCATACAGCGTGGAACCGCCAAAGGCGACCCCCCGCACCCGCCCGCCCGGCGAATGCAGAATCGCCGCCACACGTCCATTCGCCTCGCACATCTGAATACCCAGGGCCGTGGCGAAGTACACCTGCCCAATGGAATCAAGCGCCGCTCCCCGCACCCCGCTCAGCCACCCTGCCTCCGGCATCTCCAGGCGATAGAACGGCTCCCCGTTGCGCAACCCGCCGTCGGGTCCAATCTGGTACGACCACGAGAAACGCCCGCCCGCGTCGGTAATCACCACCATGCCCTGATCCGGCGATAGCGCCATTCCGCCGGGCGACAGCATCTCCAGTTCGATCGCCGCGCCACCGGCCAGTCCGGCTCGCTTCTTCGCTGCATCCACATAGTAAACCGCACCCTTCGCCGTCACCGCCAACCCGGTCGCCGTCACCCCCTTGGCCAGCACCTTCTTGCCGCCCTCGCCGAAGGAGACAATCTGCCCGCCCGACGCCGCATAGATCCGCCCGTCGGCCCCCGCCGCCAGCGCCGTCACCGCCCCGGCGTTCTCCTGCGCCACCGCGCCGCCGGTCTTATAGATCTTCCCCGCCGCGGCATAGTAACCCGCCCCCTCGGCGATTGCCGTCACCGCCTCCGAACTTACTTTCTCCCATCCCTTGTCGGCCCACACAATCGACGATACCTTCCCCCGCGGATCCCAGCCCGGCCCGTCCAGCGCCGCCGGTTCCTTCACCGCAATCGGCGCCGGGTAGCCCCGCCACAGCCACCGCAGCGCGTCGGGCAGAATCGACGCGCCGTGCTTCATGTTATGGCCCTCCTCCCCCATCTCCAGCTTCGCGTCGTAGCCGGCAAACTGCAGCGCCTCCAGCATCACCTGGTTATTCACCGGCCAACTGCCGGCATAAAAAGTCCCCTGCGGCTGGTTCGGCACAATATGGTCAAACTTACCCGCCTGCAGGAACACGCGCAGCGGCTTCGGCTCACTGCGGCGGATCAGAGCGGCAAACCCGTCGCCCCCCTTCATCGCCACAAACGTGCCAATGAAACTCAGCACCCGCCGGAACTGGTCCGGCCGATGCCAGGCCGCTACCAGCGCTCCCACCGCCCCCGTGCTGACCCCATAAATCCCGCGGTCGTTCGGATTCGCCGACAGGTTGTAACTCTTCCCCACCTCCGGCACTAACTCCTCCACCAGAAACCGCGAATAGCGGTCGCTCAGCGAGTCATACTCAAACACCCGCTCAAAGCGGCTCTGCGCCTCCCCCACCGCCGGCAGCACCCCCGGGTCAACAAAGATCCCGATCATCACCGGAATCTCTTTCTTGTGGATCAGATTGTCCAGCACCACCGGCACGCGGATGCCGTTTCCCAGGGCGCCGCTGCCATCCAGAAACACCATAAAAGCGGCCGGTTTCGTCTTGTCGTATTGAGCCGGAACATAGACGGAGTAGTTATGCGGCGTCCCGGGAAAGTACTTCCCCGGCGCCAGCACATGCTTCGTCACAATACCCTTCGGTACGCCCGCCTGCGGCTGGGAGTCCGGCCCCAGCGGGTACTCCACCGCCCCGGCGCACACCGCGCCCATTAACCAGCATCCAACCGCCAACCCGTGTTTCGTCATAGTATGCTTCAATCCAGCGAAGTCTACCAAATCCCATGCGTTCCCTGATTCTGCTCCTCGCGCCGCTGGCCCTGGCCGCGCCGGTTCCCTTTGACGGCAGCGCCGTCCAACCCGGCCCCATCGCCGTCTCGGCCACCGCCTCCGCCGCCACCGTTCGCTGGCTCGATGAGGGCGCCCGCCCTTGGGAAGCCACTTTTGACCTCGATCCGGCCCGCCCGCTCATCGCCGCCATCCGCTGCAACGGCAAAATCGTCGTTGAGAACGCCGTCCCCTACTACACCGCCTCCACCGGCAAGCGCCGCGGCGGCTTCGACGAGTTCTTCGACTATCCTCCCTCCCACCCCGACGGCATCCGCTCCTTCCAGTCCCGCCACACCCTCACCGCCGCCCGCGCCGCCACCCGCGGCAACCGCGTCGAACTCACCTTCGATGGCTTGCAAATGGGCCCCTTCCAAGGCTCCATCCGCTATACCTTCTATCCCGGCACCCGCCTCATCCAGCAGGCCGCCGTCGCCGTTACCAACGAACCCGATACGGCCTACTTCTATGACGCCGGCCTCCGCATGGCCGTCGCCCGCGATGTCCGGCCCGGCAACAATATGGAGTCCGAGGTCACTTACTACGACACCGAAGGCCAGCTACAAACCGCCCATCCCAACGCCGCCGAACGCTTCCCCGTCAAGGCCCGCTACCGCACGCTCGCCGCCCGCGCCCAGGGCGGGGCCATTGCCGTCTTCCCTGCCCCGCACAAGTACTTCATGCCCCGCGATTTCACCACCAATCTGGGTCACCTGTGGCACACCGCCTTCCGCGGCCAGGTCTGGCTCGGCGTCCGCCAGTTGCCGGATGAGAACTTCCGCTTCTACCCCTGGATGAACGCCCCGCCCGGCTCCGAACAGCGCATGAACGTCTTTTACTTGCTCAGTGACGGTGCCCCGGCGCCGCTGCTCGACGAAGTCACCCGCTTCACCCATCGCGATCGCTTTCCCCGCCTGCCCGGCTATCTCACCGTCTCCGCTCACTGGCATTTCGCCTACACCGTGCAGGCCATGGCCCAGCCTCCCCCCTGGGTCCCACCCTTCAAGCCCGTCCTGAAGAACATGGGGGTCGACGCCGCCATCATTGCCGATTTCCACGGCGACGGCCATCCGCAGGACCAGACCGAACTGCGCCTGAAAGAGCTGAAGGCCTACTTCGACAACTGCCGCGCCCAGTCGGACCGCGAGTTTCTCCTGATCCCGTCGGAGGAGGCCAACGTCCACTACGGCGGCCACTGGGCCGTCTCGTTCCCCAAGCCCGTCTACTGGTTCATGGCCCCCGTCGGCTCCCCTTCCAAATTGGAGGAGCGGCCCGGATTCGGCAAGGTCTACACCATCGGCAGCGCTAAATCGCTCCTCGACATGGTTCGCCAGGAACAGGGCTTCGTTTACCAGACCCACCCCCGCACCAAAAGCTCCAAGGAGTACCCGGACAAGATCAAGGACACCGAACACTTCCGCGACCGGACCTATTTCGGCGCCGGCTGGAAACAGATGCCCGCCGACATGTCCTCGCCCCGCATGGGCGAGCGCAGCCTCACCCTGCTTGACGACATGAACAACTGGGGCCTGCGCAAACGCCTGCTCGCCGAAGTCGATGTCTTCCAGATCGATCATACCCACGAGTTGTACGGCCACATGAACATCAACTATGTCCGCGCGCCTTCGCTCCCCAGCTACGACAACTACGGCGAGCTACTGAAAACCATGGAACGCGGCGACTTCTTCGTCTCCACCGGCGAGGTCCTTCTCCCCGAACACTCCATCCGCGAACACCGCACCGGCCAACTCCGCGCCACCGCCACCGTCCACAGCACGTTTCCCCTTCAGTTCGCCGAACTCGTCTGGGGCGACGGTACCCGGACGCACCGCCAAACGCTCGCCCTGGAGAGTTCACTCCCTTTTGAAAAACACCAGTTCACCCTCGATGCCCTGGCGCCCGATTGGCGCTGGGCCCGCCTTGCCGTCTGGGATGTAGCCGGCAACGGCGCCTTCGCCAACCCCGTCTGGAAAGAGAGCAAATAGCCGTGGTCCGTTCCCTTCTTCTCTTCGCCTTTTCCCTCGCTGCCTTTGCCCAATGGCAGAAAGGAGACCTTGTCCGCGTTCGCAACGAATACAGCACCTGGTACGCGGCCGAGATCCTAGCCATCAGCGGCGCTACTTACACCGTAAAGTGGACCGAATGGATAGCCGCGCCGTTCCAGGTGGACGCCTCTCGCATCCGCGAACATGAACGCGGACCCAGGCGGCTCACCGCCCCCGCCGCCCAACCTGCCGCCCCACCAGCCACTCCACCCGCCGCCCAACCCGTCCCCGGCGGCACCACCCTCTCCAAAGCCGACATCCTGAACTTCCTCCGCGCCCGCATCGGCACCGACCCCTGGAATCACCCCCAGAAAGCCGCCACCATCCGCGAACTGGCCGAACTCATCCGCCAGCGCGGCGTCAACTTCCGCTGGGTCACCCTGGAATCAACGGAGTTCATCAACGCCGGCGCCAATGAATCCACCATCCCCTTCCACATCCAGGCAAACTACGGCCCCCCTGCCACCCAGGCCTGGCTGCAAGGCATCTGGGACATGTACATCACCGGCGCCACCACCACTTTCGAGCGCAATGGCTCGCTCTACCGCCGCATGGAGCAGGGCGCCCTCGGCGGCTCAGTGGCCATTTTGCCCAATAACACCTACGCCTGGAAACTTGCCCCCAACGATCCGCCGGAGAAGTACATCCGCGGCACCTGGCGCCCGGCCACTCCCGCCGAAATGGCCGTCTCCTACCAGGGCGGCGCCGGCGTGGTCCTGCTCAACGCCTACACCGGCGCCGATTGGATTGTCATGAAACGCAGCGACGAAGGCCAGCGAGGCGACGGCGTCACCATCGCCCAACTCCACACGCGCGCCACCCGCCAGCTAGGCACCCGGCGCCAGTAACACTAGCGCCCCTCCACCGTCACCGCAAACGGCTTCAACGCTACGCGCAGTTTCAACCCGTCACCGAACTCCAACACTTGCGGACCCTCGGCCCCTCCGCTCACCCGGCCGGCCGCTTTCTTTCCGTCCAGTTGTCCTTCCAGCCCGGAAAGGGCAAGCCGCCCCGGGCTCTCCCACCGGTAACTGCCGGTCAGCCACTCGGCCGGCCCTCCCGTCAGTTTCCCCGTCCCCGCCAGCGTCACCTTGCCCCGCCCGGCCAGCTTCCAGTCGCTTTCAAACAGCCCTCCATCAAACGGCAGGCCTGTCAGTTTGCCACTCACGTCCATATCCCCGCCCAGCCGTACCACGCCCGCCCCCGTCAGCCGACTCCCGCGCCACTCCCCGCTCAGCGCCGAAAGCGTCACCTTCTCCCCCTCCCGCCACACCGTCGCGCGGACATTTTCCAGCAGACCCACCCGCTTGGCGCGCAGTTCAATCTCCGCCGCGCCGCTCTCTTTCCGCTCCCCCATCCCCAAGGCCCGCGACAGGAATCCCGTCCCTTTCCATGCCGGCCCCAGCAGTTTCTCCAACGTGTCCAGTTCCAGCGGCTCGGCGTCCATCACAATGCGGTGCGGCCGCGCCGCGCCCAGTTCATAGCGGTACGCCCCCGCCCAGTTCACCCCGCCCACGCTCGCCCGCAAAGCGGGTATCAACAGCCGCTCTCCCTGCCACACCACCGTCGCCGCGGCGATCTTCACCGGCGCCGGCAACTCCGGCACCCCCAGTTCGGCATTCCGCAGCTCCAGTTGCCCCTTCCACTGCAAAGGGTCCATCGCCACCTGCCCCACCGTCAACGTTCCCCGCAGCGCTCCCGCCGTCAGGTCCTCCACCCACTCGGCGCGCAGCCCCAGCGCCTTCATCCAGCGCTGCAGCTTCTTCACATCTTGGCCCTTGCTGGTGCCGTGGCACTCCCACGCCAGTTCCCCCAGCTTCCATTCGCAGTCCACCTGCAGCCCCTGCCCGTCCAGCTCCAGCCCCGCCGGGGCCAGCCGCACGGTGCCGTCTTTCCACTCGGCTTCCAGCTTGGCGCCCTCCAGCCGGCTCCCCTCGCCCCACGTCCAGTCCAGCCCGGTCAGCGTCGCCGCCCCGCTTGCCGGCCCGTCGTGCGACATCCGGAACTGCCCGTCCAGCGTACCGGCCATCTTCATCCCGTTGAAGTCGGCTCCCGGCGGCCGCAGCCACTCCGCCATCGGGTTCAGCCCCAGTGCCTGCGCCTCAGCCTCCACGCTCCACTGCGGCTGCATCAGGAACTTGTCCAGCGCCGCCCGCACCCGCAACGGCCGCTTCGGATCCGTTTCCAGCCGCAAGCTCTGCGCTCCCAGCCCCAGCTCCCCGGTGTAGGCCACGCTCACCGCCGCCGCCCGCGGCGGCTGCGTCCAGTGGTGTAGCTCGGTCAGGTCCAGTTGCCCTTTGATCTTCAGCGCGGAGACCGGTCCGCTGATCGCCGCGCGGCTCTTCACCACCCCGTGTACGCCCAGGTCGCGGATCCCGGCCAGTTGCGCCAGTTCCTGTAGCGCGCTGCGCTCCAGCTGGACATCCAGGTCCAGCTTCGGTTCGCCCCCCGTGTCCCGCAGCCGACCGCGGGACGTCACCCGTCCCAGGCCGCGCGCCATCCGGTCGGTTCGTGCCATTTCGCCCACAAACCAGATGTCGAAGTTCCCTTCTCCCACCGCCGAGAAATCAATGTCGGTGTCGGTGAAGTAGTAAGGAGACTTGCGGTCGTCAATCTTGAAGTTCAGCCGCCCGCGCCGCACTTCCAGCTCCGGCATCGGCGCCCCGGTCTGCCCCTCCGCCCCAGCCGCGCCCGCGGCCGGCGGTGGAGCCAGCAGCGCCTGCACGTTCCAGGCGCCGTCGGCCTGCCGCATCAGGTTAACGTGCGGTTTGTCCAGCCGCAGGCTGGAAAACTCCAGCCGGCCGGAAAGCAGGCTCAGCAGCCGTAGCCGCACCACCAGGTCGTCCACATAGGCGAACGGCTCCGCCGAAATCTCCGGACGCTCATGGATAATCACATTCCGTACACTGAACCCGGGCCCCGTCAGCAGGTGGATCCGCACGGCGCCAATCTCCACCTTCCGGCCCAGCGCCCGCTCCAGTCCGGCCTGAATCCGCGGCCCGAATCGATCGGCCCGCAGAAACGGAGCTCCGGCCAGAACCACCACCAGCGCCGCCGTCAGCCATAACAGTTTCCGCTTCATGCCAGCCGCTCCCGCAGTTCGGCGTAGGCAGCCGGATCGTCGGCGTCCAGCACGCATCCGGCGTCGTCCACTTCGAGAAAGGTGCGTGGAAACTGCCGGATCACGTCGCGCGCGGCCCCCCCGGTATTCGCCGCCAGCAGCGCGTCCACCACCGCCCGGGTGATCCGCACCGGGTGCCCGTGCTTGCCCGCATACGCCGGTTGAACCACCGCTGCGCCGTCCTCGCCCGCCACGCGGCGCACCGTCGTATCTTTCACATGGGCATAGTCAACCGGGCTGAACAGCACACCCTCGCCCGCCACCGCCGCCAGCCCCGTCTGCAGGGAACTCATCTGTCCACGGTCGGCATCGGGGTTGTACACCACCCGCACCTCCCCCAGCCTCCGGCAGTCGCCCAGCAATGCCTCCCCGCCCGGGCGAAGCACCACCGCCACCTCCCCGCACACCTCTCCAAATATCCGAATCTGCCGGTCCAAATACGTCTCCTCGTCCCAACGCAGCAACGCCTTGGGGAATCCCATGCGCCGCGACAGCCCCGCGGCCAATATCACTCCCGAAAGTGTCACTTCGCCAGCGTCCGTGCCGCTTCGGTTTGGAAGATCGATTTGGAATGCTCCCGCCAGCTGGCCTCCGGGTTACGCCGCGCGGCAATCATCTCCGCCACCACCGATACCGCGATCTCCTCCGGCGTAATGGCGCCAATCTCAAAACCCATCGGCGCAAACAGCCGCTCCAGCCCCGTCCGCGGTACTCCCTCTTTTTCCAGCTCTTTCATCACGCCGATCACCTTCCGCCGACTGCCGATCATGGCAATGTAGCGCGCCGGCGTACCCACCGCCCACCGCAGCACCCGCATATCGTCCCGGTGACCGCGCGTCACAATAATCACGTAGCTGGTGTCGCGAATCGCCAGTTTCGGAAACAGCTCCTCGTACTCCTCGGCAAACACATCCTCGGCTTCCGGAAAGCGCTCCCGGTTGGCGTATTGGTCGCGGTTGTCCACCACGGTCACGGCAAACCCGGCCAGTGTCGCCACCTTGCACAGGCTCTTCGAGATGTGGCCGGCGCCGAAAATGTAGGCCTTCGGCTGGGGAACAATCGCTTCCACAAATACCTCCAACTGCCCGCCGCAAATCAACCCGTTGTCGTAGGCGGCATCCTGGCCCAGCGAGAACTTCATGTGGCGCGGCTTTTCCGTCCCGATCACTTCCCGCGCCGCGTTCCATACCTCCGCCTCCACGCAGCCCCCGCCAATGGTCCCGATCATCGACCCGTCTTCCCGCACCAGCAGCTTGGCGCTCTCATAGCTCGGAATCGAGCCATTCACTTGCACGATGGTCGCCAGCGCACACTTCTGCCCCAGCTTCCGCAGCCGGACAATCTCGTCAAACAGGTCCATTCCGACAATCTTACCAGCGCCGCGTGCGACCATAGTGCCGATGGCCCAACAGAACTATCAAAACCATGTCCGCCGCGTGCCCGGCTTCCTCGCTCTCGGCGGGGTTCTATTTCTCACCCTCGTCGGAGCGGGTGTCAACCTCTATCAGTCGTTGCACGACCACCAGCGGCTCTACAGCGCGGCGCTCGTTCTCGTGCTCACCGCTTGCGTCTTCGTCACGGCGTTCTACGCCCGCATCTTCGCCCTGAAAGCGCAGGACCGCGCCATCCGCGCCGAAGAGTCACTCCGCCACTTCATGCTCACCGGCAAGGCGCTCGATAGCCGTCTCACCATGGGGCAGATCATCGCTCTCCGCTTTGCCGGCGACGACGAGTTCCGCACCCTCGCCACCCGCGCCGCCGAACACGGCACCGCGCCCGACGACATCAAGAAGGCCGTGAAGTACTGGCGCGAAGACACCCACCGGGTCTGATCGTCCACCGGCGCGAATCCCTGCAACGGGCGGGCGTCTTCCTCCCGCCCGCCCAAGCCCAGCCCGCCCGTCCAAGCCCGCCGCCCTTCCCCTCTTGGGGATAGCCGGGGCAAGCACCGACGCACCTCCCCAACCCAAGCAGCACGGCTGTCCCCAAAAGACGCCGAATCACGCCCCCCCCCCCGCCCAGTAACATCGGCGACGCCCCCGACACGACGCCCCAGGTGGAACACCGGACCCACACGCGGGCAAAATTCAAAAAGATCTATCCGCAAACAATCGAAGCCCGAATAGAAACAGACACGTAGCAGTGATAGCATGCGGATGGCGCCAGCAGCATTATGGAATTTCCTCCACGCACTTTCAGGCACTCCACTTCGAGTGCCTTGGCAACAGGCCTCCTCCTATTGGTTCTGTTAGGAAATGCCGTGATCGCGTCGTCTTTATGGGACGTTGGAATCACCCGCCATTTCCAATCGAATGAATTAGCCTTTCCCTCCCTCGCGAAGTACGTATGGGAATGGAGACACGATCCTTTCTGGTTCTCTTGGTGGGATATCGGGATGCCACTGGAGAATGCCTATCTTCCCTTGATCCCCTGGCTAATCGCGGCCCTCCACGGGATCACCGGTGTCGACTATGTCCGCACCTACCACGCAGTACTCGGGATTGCGTACTTCCTAGGCACAGCCGGAGTCTACGTTCTGGCAAAACACCTGAGCCGTTCAAGCATCGCCGCCGGCGTAGCCGCGGCTGTCTATTCTTTCGTATCAATCAGCGCAATCATTTTCCCCGAGATTCGCGACGATCTGGGCTCCGTTCTCTATTCGAGACGGCTGCACACCATCGTTTTCTACGGCGAGGGGCCGCATAATGTGACGGTGGCGATCCTGCCATTTGCCATATTGGCGGCCATTCGTCTACTGGAAGCCCGAACACGGAAACGCATCCTCTGCTGGCTGGTGTTGACTATGATGATGATTCTCACCAATCCGTTCGGCGCGGCAGCATTGGTCCTTGCGCTAATAGCGTTAGTCTTTGCAAATCCAGCACACAATGGAAGAGCACTCGGGACGCGAACGGCAGTCTATTTTCTCCTGCCCGGCATCCTCTTGACAGCATTTGTACCCGCCGGAGCTTTCGAAACCATGTTGCTGCGGTCGCAGACCTCTGGCGGGGATTTTCGTTTCGGCCAATCGTGGATAGGGAAGGCTGCGATGATAACGGCGCTACTGGGAGCCTTGCACTTCCTATTGAGACGGCGTTCACCCGAAACCAGATTCATGGTGAGTTTCCTGTTTTTGATCCTATCCGCGCCCGGCGCCTGGTTTTGGTTCCAACTCGTGATGGTGCCTCAACCCAAAAGATACCATCTGGAGGTGGAACTGGCGGTTGCGCTGGTAATCGCAGCCGGGTTGGGGCGAGCTTTCGAGTTGCGGCCCAAGGTCCAAACCCTCGTCGCCATCTTGGCCATCACCCTGCTGCCCATTGGCTTTGCCGTGAATCGCCAGTTTTCTCATCAGCTACTGATATCTCCGGAGTTCACACTTTCCGAAAATTATGCAGTCCTCGAGTGGGTACGGAATCATATCCCGCCCGACTCCCGGGTTATGGCCGGTGGGGAGCTGGGCTTTGCACTAAACCTATTTGTCAGCAATCCACAGATAAGCAGCGGGCACGAACCATCGTCCCCAAACTCGGTCCAGCCGATGGCCATCTATACCATTTACTCCGGCGAGAATGCCGGCAGCCGCGATGCGGAGATATCCGTCTCGTGGCTAAGAGCCCTTGGCGCGACCCACCTCATCATGCAGAAGCGTCCAGCCTGCCCTGCGTGCATTCAGCCATTCAGAAATCCGGTAAAGTTCGAAGGAGTACTGGAAAAGGTTTACGAGAATTCCATCTGGCGGATTTATGCGACGGGGGCGAAAGGGTACTCCGACATTCGTATTGCGGCACAGGCATCGATGGTGCCGAAACGGCCGCTCCATGGACTGGATGTGGATTCGTTGCGAGTGCTGATTGATTCCATCGATTCCGACAGGAGTAGGATGAACATACAGCGGCTGTCCCCGGGGCACCTCAGAATCAAGGGAACCTTTCACGACAAGGAAGTAGTACAGTTCGTTACGACCTATTCTTCCGGCTGGCGCGCCACGCTGGCGGGTACGGGACAAACGCTCCCCATGCAGCGGGATGGTCTGGATCTGATGTATTTCGTTCCGCCGGCCGGCGTTCCCTGTGAGATTGCGCTTACCTATCACGGGGGAGCGATTGGGACAAGACTATTGACGAAGATGCTCTCAAGCTGGAAATAGTCCTCCGCCTCCAATAGCCCCATCCCGTTGGGACCCGGCGGTCCCAATCATGCCCCGGCAATAGACTCTCCCCCTACCGAGGGAAAAGCTCCGAATACGCCTCCAAATACTTCAACCCCGACCCCGTGTTATAGATCACCATCCGTTCGTCGGGCCGCAGGAACCCGCTGGCCACCAGCTTATCCAGCGCCGCCATACACGCCGCCCCCTCCGGAGCCACGAAAATCCCCTCTTCGGTGGCTAGCTTCACCCCCGCCTGCATCATATCGGCGTCGGAGACGGCAATGGCCGTGCCTCCGGATTTGCGCACCGCCTGCAACACCAGGAAATCGCCCAGCGGCTTGGGAACCCGCAGCCCGCTCGCCACCGTCTGGGCGCCCTGCCAGAATTCGCTCCGCTCCGCTCCCTGCTCCAGCGCCCGTACCACCGGCTGGCACCCCTCCACCTGCACCACAATCATCTTCGGACGCTCCGGCCCTATCCAGCCGAGCTCTTCCATCTCATCGAACGCCTTCCACATCCCGATCAGGCCGACACCCCCGCCGGTTGGGTAGAAAATCACCTCCGGCAGCCGCCACTGCATCTGCTCGGCCAGTTCGTAGCCCATCGTCTTCTTGCCTTCAATCCGGTAAGGCTCTTTCAAGGTGGAGACATCAAACCAGCCTTCGGACTCCCGGCGCTCGGCCACAATCTTGGCGCAATCGGAGATCAGGCCGTCCACCAGCGTCACCTTGGCGCCGAAGGCCTTGCACTCAATGTAATTGGACTGCGGCACGTCCTTCGGCATGAAGATGTGGGCTTCCAGCCCCGCCGCGGCGGCGTAGGCGGCCATCGCGCTCGCCGCGTTCCCGGCACTCGGGATAGCGACTTTCTTGACTCCCAACTCCACGCACATCGACACCGCGCACGACAGGCCGCGCGCCTTAAACGACCCGGTCGGGTTGATCCCCTCGTCCTTCAACCACAGGTTGCGGAACCCGCCGTAACGCTTCAGCTTCATCAGCGGCGTCCAGCCCTCGCCCAGGCTGACAATCGCTTGCGGCTTGGAAACAGGCAGGATCGGGGCGTAGCGCCACATCGAGCGCGGGCCATTGGCCAGCCAGTCCCGGTTCCAGTTCTCGCGCGCCGTCTTCAAGTCGTAGCGAACCAGCAGCGGCATCCCCGTGCGGGAGAGGTTTTGAACCGTGCCGGCTTCGTAGTGCTCGCCGGTGACGCTGCATTCCAGATGGGTTACGGTAGTCATCGCAAAGCACTCATGATATCGCGTTGCACGCTTCGGCCCCCGGCTGCGTCATACTTTCTAGCAAGTGGCCGACCCAGCTTCCAACACCTTCCCATTCTTCATCGCCGCCGGAATCCTGGCGCTCACCGGGGTGTACTTCTACACCAGCGGCCTGCCCCGGGGCGCCGTCGTCATGGAGGCCGCCGCCGTCCTGTTCTTCACCATCGGCACCTTGCTGCGCCGCCACTACCGGACCTCGAAATGACGCCGATCTTCGCCCTCTTCCTCTTTGCCGCCGAGGAGATTGTCCTCCATACCGGGTTTCGCCTCCCGGCTGACCGGCATGAGGTGGTCGGCGAAAACCTGCGGCTCCATACCGCCAGCGGAACGGTGGAGATTCCCCGCTCCTCGGTCGCCTCGATTGAAAAGGTGGAGCCCGTCCCCCTGCCGCCCGCCGCGCCCGCTCCCCCCCCTCCGCCCCCGGCGCCGGCTGCCGCCGCCCCCCCAGCCGCCCCCAAAAACGCCCGCGACCTCCTGCTGGAAGCCGCCGGCAAAACCGGCCTGCCCCCCGAAATCCTCCTCTCGGTGGCCAAAATCGAATCGGCTTTCCAAACCAATGCCCGCTCCCCCAAAGGCGCCATCGGCGTTATGCAACTGATGCCCGATACCGCCCGGGCCTTGAATGTAAACCCCCACGACACCCAGGAAAACATCGAGGGCGGAGCGCGGCTGCTCCGCGACCTGCTCGTCCAGTACGAGAACTACCCGGATCAGGTTTACCGCGCCCTGAGCGCCTACAACGCCGGTCCCGGCGCCGTCCGGAAATATAACGGCATCCCTCCCTACCAGGAAACCCGCCAGTACGTCGAAAAGGTTTTGAACGAATATCACCGCCTGAAGACGCAGAAACCAGTTTCCCGCTAACCATTTAGGCCCGCCGCGCATCGTATACTTATCAGAAGGAACAGGAGGCAGCCGCATCGCATGAACCGCAAGCTGCAATTGATCATCACCGTAATGTCTTTGTGCCTCGTCGGCGTATTGCTGCTGGGCGCGGTCAACAAGTCGACCTCCTCTCCGGAAGAGACCTACCGCCACATCGGCGTCTTCACCGAAGTGCTCTCCAAAATCAAGAGCGAGTACGTCGAAGAGCCCAACATGAAGAATGTGACGCTCGGCGCACTCAACGGCCTGCTGGAATCGCTCGATCCCTACGCCAGCTACCTCTCCGCCGACCAGTACAAGCAGTGGCAGAAGTCGAAAGCGGAAGCCAAGGGCTGGACCGGGCTCATTCTCGCCAAGCGCTTCGGCTACATCGCCGTCGTCGATTCCGTGCCGGGCTCCCCGGCGGACAAAGCCGGGCTCTCCACCGGCGACATGATTGAGACCATTCAGGGCGTCAATACCCGCGATATGCCGCTGGCCTATGCCGAAATGATGCTGCTGGGCGACCCCGGCACCAGTATCGAACTCGGTGTCCTCCGGTTCCGCAATCCCGAACCGTCGAAAATGGCCATCGTTCGCGGCCCCATCCAATGGCCGGCGGTCACGTCCAAGATGCTCTCCGACGGAATCGGCCTCGTCACCGTCCCCACCCTGGAAGCCAAACGGCTGGCCGATGTCGCCTCCGCCGTTCAATCGCTCGAAAAGCAGGGCGCCAAGAAGTTGATCCTCGATCTCCGCAACTGCGCCACCGGCGCGCCGGACGAAGGCGTCAAACTGGCCAACCTCTTCGTCAGCGAAGGCCGCCTGGCCTTCTCCGTCGGCCAGAAAGTGGCCCGGCAGGACTTCCAGGCCGTCGCCGCCAGCGCCATCACCAAACTCCCCCTCACCGTCGCCACCAATCGCGGCACGGCCGGAGCGGCGGAGATCGCTGCCTCGGCTCTTTATGACCTCAAGCGCGCCGAACTGGTCGGCGAACGGACCTACGGCGATGCCGCCGTCCGCAAACCGGTCGTCATGGACGACGGCGCCGCCGTCATCCTCTCCATCGCCAAGTTCCACAACGCCAGTGGCAAGGCGCTGCAGGACACCGGCGTGATGCCCTCGGTGCCCGTGGCCGACCTCGAACCGGCCGAACTCAACGATGAGGACACCCCGGAAGCCGCTCCGAAGAAGGAAGAAAAGCCGAAGTCGACCGAGGACCTGATCCTCAAGAAGGCAATCGAGATTTCGCTCAAGGGCCTCAGCCCGGCCGAAGCGCAGGCCGCCCAGGCGCTGCGCGACGCGGCGAAAAAGGCCGAAGCCGGCCAGGATCCCTCGCTGGGTCCGTTGAACATCCCCAAACCCTAACGCAAGAGAAAACAACTACCGCTATGCCCCTTTACGAGTACCGCTGCCTGAAGTGCGACGAGACCTTTGAGGTCCGGCAGAAGTTCTCCGACGAGCCAATCGCAACCCATCCCGTCTGTGGCGGCGAGGGCCAGCGCCTGCTGAGCGCCCCGCAACTGCATTTCAAAGGATCCGGATTCTACATTACCGACTACGGGAAGGGTGGAAGTGGCGCCGCCAAACCGGCGGGCAAATCGGAGTCCAAATCCGAGTCCAAATCCGAATCCAAGAGCGAGACCAAATCCGAGTCGAAACCGGCCGCGCCGGCCGCTTCCACTCCGAAGGCCTAGCCCGCCCCCGGCGCGCAATCGGATACGATAAGTCCGATGATGCGTGCAACTGTTCTGGGAGTGTCGCTGGCCGTCGTGTGCCTCGGCGGCGGGCCGGAGATTGTCCAAAAACGGTGCCTGTCCTGCCATAACAGGCAGGCGAAGATGGGCGGCCTGAGCCTGGAGTCCCGCGCCGCCGCGGCGGCAGTCCTCGACGGGAAGATGCTGGCGCGCGTCCGTGCCGGCCAGATGCCGCCCGGCGGCGGCCTGCCGGCCGAGGAACGCGCCGAGATGGAGCGGTGGCTTACCGCCGGCGCTCCCTGGCAGGGCACGCTCCAGGCCGCTCAGCGCCCCCGCGCCGGTAAGGACTGGTGGTCGCTCCAGCCGTTACGCAAGACCAGCGGCTCCATCGACTCCCATATCGAAGCCAAACTGCGCGAAAAGGGCCTGCGAATGTCGGCCCCGGCGGACCACCGGACCCTTATCCGCCGTGTCACTTTCGATCTCACCGGCCTGCCCCCCACCCCGGAAGAAGTGGAGGCGTTCGTCGCCGGCGGCGACTACGAAGCCCTGGTGGATCGCCTGCTCGCCTCCCCTGCCTACGGCGAACGGTGGGGCCGCCACTGGCTCGACGTCATCCGTTTTGGGGAGAGCAATGGGTATGAACAGAACCATGTCCGCCCCGCGGCGTGGCCGTTTCGGGACTTTATCATACGATCGTTTAACTTGGATGTGCCATTTTCCGACCTCATTTTGCATCATTTAGCGGGTGATTTGGCCTCAAAACACGACAAAAATGTCGAAATCGGCACCGCTTTTTTGGTCGCCGGACCCCATGACACGGTCGGCAACCAGGCCGAAGCGTTCAAGCGTCAGCAGCGCGCCGACGACTACGACGACATGGTGAACGCCACGGCCTCGGCGTTTTTGGGGCTCACCGTGAACTGCGCCAAGTGCCACGACCACAAATTCGACCCGATTCTCCAAACCGACTACTACCGCCTGGCCGCCGTTTTCGCCGGCACCTTCCACGGCGAGCGGGAAATCGCCACTTCGGAGGAAAAAGCGGCGTTTCAGGCGAAATCGCGGCCGCTGGAGGCGCGAATCGCAGCGGCCAACGGGCGGCTGAAGGAGTTCCGGGAGCGGGCAAAGCCCGGTTTGGCGGAGGCCGAACGCCGGGTGCGGGGGCGGATGCGGGAGGCGGTGTCGGCGGGCGGGACAAAGGAGCGGTTTACCGGGGTGATGGCGCGGTGGGTGCGGTTGGAGTTCCCGCAGGGGGCGCCCGGAGGCCTGGATGAGGTGGAAATCCTCGCTGGAGACCGGAATCTGGCGCTGGGAGCGCGGGTGGAGGCCAGCTCGACACGGGTGGCCGAAGGCAACCCGGACGCCTATTCCCCGCGTTTTCTTACAGATGGGAGCTTTGACAAGCGATGGTTCGCCGGGCCGGGGGCGGCTGTGTCGCTGACGGTGGATCTGGGGACAGCGGCCGTGATCGACCGGGTGGTCTGGTCGGCGGACCGGAAACAGGCGATGCAAGGGCGATTTGCCATCGCCGCACCAGCAAAATATGCCATTTCTGTGTCCGAAAACGGCGAAAAGTGGACTGTTTTGGCGACGGATGCGGGGCGTTTGCCGGCGCGGAAGGAGGCCCAGGAGCGGTTGTTCGTTTTGGAATCGCTGGGGACGGCGGGCGAGGAGTTTCTGGCGGCTGAACGGGACCTGGCGGCTGCCGAGGCCGAACTAAAGAAGGTGGAAAAGCTGCCGCGTGTCTATGCCGGGCAGTTCCGGGCGCCGGAGGAACCGGTGTACCTGCACCGCGGCGGAAACGTGATGCAGCGCGGTCCGGCGATGCCGCCGGGCAGTTTAAGCGCGCTGCCGGGGTTCGAACTGCCGCTGGACGCCCCGGAGGGCGAGCGGCGGCTGGCGCTGGCCAAGTGGATTGCCAGCGACACGAATCCGCTGACGCCGCGGGTGCTGGCCAACCGGCTGTGGCACTACCATTTCGGGCACGGGTTGGTGGCGACGCCCTCCGATTTCGGGTTCAACGGGGAACGGCCCAGCCATCCGGAACTGCTCGATTACCTGGCCCAAAGGTTGATCGGCTACGGCTGGCGGATGAAGCCGCTGCACCGGGAGATCGTGCTGTCGGCGGCCTACCGGCAATCGAGTGAGTGGAACGCGGAGGCGGCCAAGGCCGACGCCGATGCGCGGCTGCTGTGGCGCTTCCCGCCGCAGCGGTTGCAGGCCGAGGCGATCCGGGACACGATGCTGGCGGTGGCCGGCGTGCTGGACCGGAAGATGGGCGGGCCGAGCTTTCCGCTCTACAAGTACACGGTGGATAACGTGGCCACCTACTTTCCGTTGGACAAGTTCGGCCCGGAGACCTACCGGCGGGCGGTGTATGCGCAGTCGGCGCGGTCGATCCGGACGGAGCTGTTGAGCGTGTATGACTGTCCGGACTCCTCGCTGCCGGAGCCGCGGCGGGTGGTAACCACTTCCCCGCTCCAGGCGCTGACGCTGCTGAACAATAGTTTTACGACCGATATGGCGAAGGCGTTCGGGGAGCGGATGGCAGCCCACCGGGATCCGGTGGGGCATGGTTTCGCGCTGGCGTTCGGGCGGGGACCGGCGGCCGAGGAGCGGGCGGCGGCGGATGGGTTAGTGAGACAGTACGGATTGACAGCGCTGGCGCGGGCGATATTGAACACGAATGAGTTTGTCTATGTCCATTAAAAGACGGCAGTTCATCCACGGCCTGGGCGCGGTGGCGCTGGCGGACCTGCTGCGGGGCGGAGCGCCGCACTTTGCCCCGAAGGCACGGCGGGTGATCCAGATCATGTGCCCGGGCGGGGTGTCGCATCTGGACACGTTCGACTATAAACCGGAGTTGGAGAAGCGCAGCGGTCAGCCGATGCCGGGAGCGGAGAAGGAGGTCTCGTTTCAGGGGGCGAATGGCAACCTGATGCGGAGTCCGTGGAAGTTTGTGCGGCGGGGACAGACCGGCAAATGGATGACGGAGATGCTGCCGCGGCTGGGGGAGTTTGCCGACGACATGGCGTTCGTGCACTCGATGACCTCGCGGACGAACACCCATGGACCGGCGTGCGTGGCGATGAATACCGGGTTCGTTTTCGAGGGATTTCCGTCGGCCGGGGCGTGGACGTCGTATGCGCTGGGGTCGATGAACGAGAACCTGCCGGCGTATGTGTCGATTCCGGACGTGCGGGGGATCCCGCCGTCGGGTCCGGCGAACTGGGGGGCGGGCTTTTTGCCGGCCGAGTATCAGGGGATTTCGTTCCACGCGTCCGAGCCGATTCGGAATCTGGAGCGGCCGGCGGGGCTGACTGAGTCCGCCGACGCGGCGACGCGGGGCTTTGCGCGGCTTTTGAACGACCGGCATGTAGCGGCACATCCGGGGGACGCGGAGTTGCGGGCGCGGATTGCCAGCTATGAGTTGGCGGGGCGGAT
This sequence comes from uncultured Solibacteraceae bacterium, assembly GCA_964430625.1. Taxonomy (GTDB): domain Bacteria; phylum Acidobacteriota; class Terriglobia; order Bryobacterales; family Bryobacteraceae. Next base: position 82,500 of record CAYSFR010000016.1, on the reverse strand, counting down.
GCAATTGTCGGCACCGGAGGTTTCGAATCTGGCGGCCGAGAGCCGGGCGACGCATGAGTTGTACGGGACCGGGAGCGGGAATCCGCTGCTGGCGGCGTATGCGCGGAACTGTTTGCTGGCGCGGCGGTTGGTGGAGCGGGGGGTGCGGTATGTGCAGTTGTATTGCGCGTCGCGGGCCTCAGGCGTGGACGGGTTGTTGAACTGGGACGCCCACAAGACGCTGCAGGCCGACTACGAGCGGCACTTTCCGATTTTCGACCAGCCGACGGCGGGGCTGATTGCCGACCTGCGGGGGCGAGGGTTATTGAAGGACACGCTGGTGCTGTGGACCACCGAGTTCGGGAGGCTGCCGACGCACCAGGAGGGGACTCTGGGGCGGGATCACAACCCGGATGCCTACACGGTGTGGATGCTGGGAGCGGGCGTACGCGGCGGGGCGGCGCACGGGGCGACCGACGACTTCGGGCGGCGGGCGGTGACCGATGTGGCGACGGTGCATGACTACTGGGCGACGGTGCTTCATTTGCTGGGACTGGACCATGAGAAGCTGAGTTGGTATCACAACGGGATCAACCGGCGGCTAACCGATGTTCATGGGCACGTGATGCGGGGATTATTGGTTTAACGTGTTGAAAGCGAACCACTTAAAAATGGGGTCAGGTGCACCCGGTCCCGTTTTTCGGGGGTCTGGCGGGGATGTTTAAACAGGGCATCAGGAGGGTGTTGGGCGAGTTCGGATGGGGCGTCCACCGGCTCAGTGGGAAGTACGCGGAGGATGGGATTGTCACCGTCCACGGCGGCTCGTTCCGGGACGACCCGCGGTTCCGGGAGGCGTATGCGCGCGGGGTGAAGGCGAGCCGCGGCGTTGATCCGCGCTTCGAGTGGCGCGTTCACACCGCGTTGTGGGCGGCGGAGGCGAGCCTGCGGGTTCCCGGCGACTTTGTCGAGTGCGGCGTCAACGCCGGGTTCCTGAGTTCTGCCATCCTCCAGTACCTGGACTGGAACCGCGTGGGCCGGCGATTCTTCCTGATTGATACCTTCGCCGGGCCGGTGCTGGAGCAGTTCTCGGAGCACGAGGTGCGGGCCTCGCGGCGCGATATCGCGCTGGCGGCACTGGCCGATGGTGCCTACGTCACCGACGTGGACAGAGTGCGCGAGAACTTTGCGGAATGGCCGGCGGCGGCCGTCATCCAAGGAGCGATTCCCGAAGTCCTCCCCACCGCAGGGATCGAACAGGTGGCCTTTCTCCACATCGACCTGAACTGCGCGCTGCCGGAACAGGCGGCGTTGGAGTTTTTCTGGGACCGGCTGTCGGCGGGCGCCGCGGTGCTCCTGGACGATTACGCCTACCGGGGCCATGAGAACCAGCGCCGCGCGATCGACCAGGTGGCCCGCCGCTTCGACAGGAGCGTTCTGGCGCTGCCAACCGGGCAGGGATTGATCCTCCGGTAATACACCTCACATTCCCCGTAAGGCGTTGACCGATGGACACTTAAAAATGGGGTCAGGTGCACCCGGTCCCATTTCTTGTTTGACAGGGGGGTGGGCGGTTCCCTAGACTCCGGGGAGTATGCGGATTCAGACTGTTTTGTTGGCCTTTCTGGGCGGGATGGCGGCGTTTGGGCAATTGATTCCGAACGGGATTCTGCAGTATTCGTTTCCCGAGTTGCCGCCCACGCTGCGGACCCAATCCAAAGGGGAGGCACACGTTCCCATGCTGACGGCGACGTTTCCGGGGAACTACACGCGGGAAGGCAAATTCCCGCTGTTTGTCTACATTCCTGGCGGAGACGGCGGTTTTGGCGAACTGGTGGACCTGGGAAGAGCCATTGCGGGCGGGCGGGATTTCATCTGCGTAACAATGCCGCTGTTCAAGGCACGGTTTGACCCGGCCGGGCCGGCGCGGGGACTCATGATCCTGAGAGACGACTATGCGGTGCTGACCTCAAGTTACCGGACGATGCTGGAGCGGCTGGCGGCAGAGGTACCGAACATCGACTGGGAGAGGAGCGTGTTTGGGGGGCACTCCAACGGGGCGCACACGACAGGGGTACTGCTGAGCGGGAAGGACCCTTATCTGCTGCAGAAATTCTCGGCGTTTTATCTTCACGAAGGCGGGCTGCACCTGATAAACGATGAGACAGCCCGGGAGTTGGCGGGGCGCGGGAAACGGTTACTGGCGATGTTCGGAGACCGGCCGATGGGGAATCCGCCGCGGGAGTCGCCGATGCTGGGAATCCTGCGAAGATATGAACAGACGGCCGCGGCGGCCAAGCTATCCTTCACGGCCCGGACGATGAAGGGCTACGGACATCAGCAACCGGAGGAGTATATGCGGCAGATCGGGCAATGGGCGAGAGGCGAGCAGATTGTGGAGGTAATCGGGCGGTGAGAGGCGCCGCGCTGTCCGCGGTGCTGGCGTGCGGGTTGGGGGCGGTGACGGCGGACGGGGTATTGGAACTCGTCAACCGGGAGAGGAAACGGGCGGGGCTGGGACCGCTGCGGGTGGCAGGGGAGTTGGCGAGGGCAGCGCAGAAGAAGGCCGCCGACATGGCCCGGCGGGGCTACTTCGACCATACGACGCCGGAGGGAAGAACAGCGTGGGAGTTCATGGCCGAGGAGGGGTACCGGCACCGGGAGGCGGCGGAGAACCTGTCGCAGGGGTGGCGGACGAGTGAGGAGGTGGTTCGCGGATGGATGGGGAGCGGGGGGCACCGGGCCAACATTCTGAGCCGGGCATACCGGGACACGGGAATCGGGGTGGCGCGGGGCGCGAGAGGATACGTGGTGGTGCAGATGTTCGGGGTACGGGCGGAGCGGGGTTCAGGCGGGGAACCAGAGTTCCTTATCGAGTTGGGGAAAGCTGACCTTGCACTGGCCGGGAGAGAGAATGCCTTCGATGCGGGCGGCGCCGTTTTCATCGAGGAAACCGGTTTCCACGAGGCCATCGGGGAGGACGACGCGAAACTCCTCCCAGGGTACGGGAAGGTCGTCTTCGCCGATCAGTTCGATGGCGATCCAATGGGTGGGCTTTTCAGGCGCAGGTTTTGCGACCGGACAGGGCAGGACGGCTGAGCCGACGGGTTTATCACTGAACGTTTCCGGCATGATGGCTCCGATGGGTTAAACGAATTCGCAGAGGACGTCGAAGCCGACACCCTGGCCGAAGTGTTCGGCGTCGCCGGGGACGTGAATGCGTTTGCCGATGACGAGGTCGACCGGATGGCCGCCGTGGGACTCGACCTGGACGCGAAGGCCGGGGAGGCCGTGTTCGACGATATCGATGCCCTCCGCATCCAAATACCTGGTCTCCCCAACGGGCCCGCGGAAGAGGGAATAGCTGAGACTGGAACCGACCGTCGTGGTAAAGGTGGACCCGTCGATGACAGCCGAACAGCCGAACCATTGCAGGCGGAGCGCGCGGCACTGCGTATAGGTATTGCCTTCGAGGAGTTCGAGTTTGGGGAACTTGTATTCCCTGAGCGGGATGTCGCCCCAGAAGGGGATTTCGCCGGAGCGGGAAGTGGGCTGGCAGACGGCAAGATCCTTGCCGATGATTTCGACCAGATGGTGGGCGAGGGGGCGCCGCTCCCAATCGACGACGCAGATGAAGAACTTAGGAGGAACGGGTTCCCATTTGCGGTCGCGGTAGGAGCGAATGGCATCCTGGCCTTGCGGGGAACGGAGGAGTTTGTGGACAACGGTGCCGATGTTCTCCTCCCAGGGAAGGTCGCCTTCGAGCTTGGGGATGAGGGTAACGGTGTTAGTGCCTTCGGTGACGGTGATAGTGAGGGCGTTGCAGCGGATGTCATCGCTGAGGCCGGTGGATTTTTCGAAGCCGCAATAAAGGCGAGTAGGATTCTCCCAGAAGACTTTTTGGCAAGGGTAGCCAAGGACGGAGACCTCGGTTCCGGGGGTGAATCCGGCGCCGGAGATGCTGATGGAGACCCACCGATCCCAGCCGTCGAGGCCCTTTTCCTCGTAGAAGGCGGCGGTGGCATCGAGGAACTTCTTCTGGTACCAGAAGACGGCGGATTTCGGAAGGTCGAGGTCCTCTTTCGATTCAGAAAGTTTTTGGGCTTCGGCGATCAACTTGGCGCGGAGAACGCCGACCTCTTCAATGATCTTCTGGAACAGGCCGGGTTGGAGAGCCCACCGGTTAATCCATTCGAGCCAGGCGATTTTTCGCTCCTCACGAGACAGCGCCTTGGGCATCACCCCCACTTGGAACTTAGGCCCGCCCGCTTTGGATTCGCCGACCTGACTGAAGGGGGAGTCTGGCGGAGTACCCATCAGCAGTCCGGCAATCTTCTCCGGGGTCTCGCCCCGGAAAACCAGACGATCGAGGACTTCCATGGCTCTCTCGACCAACTTGCCGGCACCGTCGACGTAGAGCGGAGAACGAGAGTTAGTGATGAGAGATTTCGGTACAGCAACGATTTCGTTGATGGCTTTGTTTCGATCCCCTTCCGAGGCGAACGTTTTTCCCAGAATCTCGTTTTCCAGGCTCTCCATTCGTAACCGAAACTCGTCCGCAAAGCTGGTATGGCCGGTCAATTTTTCTTGCGCCACCACAAGTTCCGAGATCTTCTTGGAACTGGCGGAGGCCAGGCCCGGGCTGGTGAGGAGGAGTGTGCCGTCCTCACTTTTGACGGGAGTATAAGTTCCTTTGCGAAAGGCCTCGCGGACGGAATCCGAGTTCTTACCGCGATAGCGTTCCGGACCCGGGCAGGAGGCCCAGTCAACCTCCCAGATATTGCAGCCGAGGCACTCCTCGACAGTCCTCACTAAGGTGCAGGCGTGGGCGAAGCCCCACTCCAACATTCGGCTGAGGATAGAGAACTGGCGTTGGGGAGTGAACTCCTTGGGGAACTTTTCGGCGCTGAAGAAGGTGGAGAAGCGGAACCAGCCGAGTTGGGTGCCGGGGGGCCCGAACATGGAGTTAGTGGATCCGGTTTCTTCGCCGCGGATGTCGCGTTCGCTGAACTCGGCGAACTGGAAGCGGAGGGAGGGGATGTTGAGTTGGGTGAGTTGGACGTAGGCGTCGTCGAGATCGCCGCTGATCCGGTCAGCGAGCGGAGGGGGGCCGCCGGGGCCATAGAGGGCCCAGACGACTTCGCGATGGAGGGCGGCGTCCTGGAGATCGCGGATCAGGACGCGAGAGGGTCCGAGCAGGGCGCTGTCTCCTTTTTTGAACTCCAGGAGGTAGTTCTGAACATTGGGGTTGCCGTGCTGGAGTCCGTAGCGGAGCAGGAGCAGGGCTTTGGCGCGGCCGAGGGCTTCGGCGTAGTTTTCGCGCCAGAAGGCGCACCAGGGCTCGTCATCAATGAGCGAGAACTCTCCGGCGAGTTCATGATTGTGCGGGCCGAGCATGGGGACGGAGAGGGGCGGGAGGTAGACGCGATCGGTGAGGAGGATGGAGAGATCGCGAACGGCGACACCATCCTGGCCATGTTTGAGGGAGTTGTCGCAGCGGCCGGAGGGTTTCTCGATGATGGCAAAGAGTTCGGTTTGGCAGAGGATGTCCTGGTAACGAGGCCAGGTGGCGGCGCCGAGTTTGCCGTAGTCGATTTCGGCGACATAGTCACTGCGGAGGCTGCCGACAATCCAATCGCCGATGATGTCTTTGTGGGCGTATTGCTGGTCCGAGAAGCCGACCCAGCAGACGCCGGTTTTGATGGAGAAATGGTAGGGGTTGCGCTTGGGGAGTTGAAAGTGATCCTTACCGGCGACGTCTTCGGCGAAGGCGGCATTGATGTATTTCAGTTTGTTGGCGGCGCCGCGTTCCTCTTCGGGCAGGTTGACGAGGTATTCGCGTTCGTCGGTCCAACCGTCACCGGTGAGGCGGTAGGCGCCTTTGGCGAACTCCGCTTTGGCCTCCGCGGCTTTCCAGCCGGGGCCGACGGTTTTCCAGGGCCACGCCAGCCAATCTTTGGTGGGGTGCTCCCAGTCGCCCATGAGGGCGTGTTTTGGGATGACGCGTCCGATCTCCATGACGCAACTGCGGGAAGCGGTACGCCAGAGGTACCAGTCTTTGAGAGGTTTGCATTTCAACTGCCGGGGCGGGCCAACGAGCGTCTTATCGTAGGCCGGGATGGCGGGTTTAGTGGGGTCCGTACCGAGGCCTTCCGAACGGATGTCGTTATCCCAGTAGTTGAAGGGCATCAGGGCGCGGGGAACTCCACGGTGAATCACGGTTTTCTCGCGGGAGGCGCTAAGGGAGAGTTTGGGGCTAGCACCGCTTTTGATGGACCGCGTGAACTCCTCCTTGGCAGGCCCTTCGAGGGCAGGAGACTGGGAGAGCGAGGTGACAACCTTTTCGGCTTTGCGTCCTTTCCACGACCAAAGGGAGTCCGAGATGGAAGCGACGTCCTCCGGTTCGCTATCGGGGCAGAACGATTCGGTGAGGATGGCGAGGGCTTCTTTGCTGATGAACTCCCGGACCCAAATCTGCATGGATTCCAGATTGAGGACGTAGAAGCCGAGGCGGCGGGGCTGGTTGGACTTGCGAAAGCGGACCTTGTTGCCGACGGTTTCAAAGGTCAGCCAGTCAAACTCGCTGTTATCAAAAGTGTCTTCGAGGGGAGTGAGGGCGAGGAGCGGGAGGGGATCCTGGGAGTGGCTCATGGGGTTCCGGGGCTAGGCGCCGCTGAGGGAGACAAGGAGGGCGCGGGTATTGTCGTCGAGCTCACCGGTGGGAGGGAGGGCATGGTTGGACTGGAACGAAAGGAGCGCGATGCGGGTGGGGTCGTCCCAGACGCCAGAGACTTCGGCATCGTAGAAACCGAGGGCGGCGAGGCGGTCCTGAACGCCGGCGGCTTCCGAGGCGGGGTCAAGCGTGCCGAGGGCGAGGGAGTAAACCGAACCGTCGTCGAGGCGGATGTGGCATTCCAGGAGGCCTGGCGGGATGAAGTGCTCGAGCCAACCGCCGGCATCGGTTTTGCCGCGTTCTTCGCGGTTCTGGAAACGGATGGTGTAGCCGAGATTGGCCTGCGGTTTTTCGAAGGACTGGAACTGAACGCGCAGCTTGTGGGGCACGCCCTTGAGGCGAAAGCGATGTTTGGCATCGGTGGGCCGGGATTCTTCTTTCTGGCGTTTGGCGGGGATGAAGACGGAATCGCCGGGGCTGAGGATGTGCATGTCCTGGCGAAGGTCACGGAGCGTTTTGTTGTCCGGGTGGTCCCAGATGGTGGCGGTGAAGAAACCGAAGGCAAACGAGATGGAGACGATGCAATCCCCGTCGCGGACGGTGTAGTGGGTGGGGAGGGGGATACTGCGTTCAGAGAGGGAGGCATCGCTGCCGTCGCCGGGGTGGCTGGCAAGGACGGAAGTGAGGCGGGTGAGTTTGGCGGCAGGGAGGACACCGCGGGCGAGGAGAGCGGTCTGTGCGGACTTGGGAAGTTCCTTCAGGTTGAGGGGAGCGCCGGCTGCCTGGAGGGTGGAAACAAGTTGGGCGACGTCCTTTTCCGAGGTGAAGCCGCAGGCTTTGGCGTCGGCAATGAGGGTATCGAGAGCGGCGTTGTTCTCGATTCCGGCGTGGCGGGAGAGGCGATCCTTAAAATCGGAAGCCGACTGCTGCTCAAACGCCCTCATCTGCGTATCCCGGACCGTGATCATCACAGCACCCCATTCATCCTGCCGCCAGCCGGGCAGCGATAGGCTGACTATACCACGGGGCTATGGCGCGTCCGCCGCCGTTCACCACCCGAGGAGTTCGCGGAGGCGGACGGCGTAACGGCGGCTGAGTTCGAGTGTTTCGCCGGAGAGGAGGCGGAGGCTGCCGCTGGAGCGGGAGTCGGGGTCAATTTCGGCGACGTGGGCGAGGTTGACGATGGCGCTTTTGTGGACACGGACGAAATGAGCGGGGTCGAGACGGGACTCGAGATCGCGGAGGGTGGCGTTCAGGAGGTACCGGCCTTCGGGGGTGACGGCGAAGACGAGTTCGTCCTCGGCCAAGACGTGGGAGACGGATTCGACGGGCAGGACGTGGAGGCGTTGGAGACGTTTGCCAACCAATCGTTTCAAGGGAGGGCGGGACTGGATGAGGGCATCGAGATTGGCCTGGCGTTCGCGAAGGCGGGTGACGGCACGGGCGAGGGTTTCGGGTTCGACGGGTTTGAGGAGGTAGTCGAGGGCGTTGGCGGCGAAGGCGTCGAGAGCGTATTGGTCGTAGGCGGTGACGAAGACGACGTGGGGGCGGAAGGGGAGCTGTTCGAGGACTTCAAAACCGTCCATGCCGGGCATTTGGATATCGAGGAAGAGAGCATCGGGCCGGAGGGAGTGGACCTGTTCAATGGCCTCGAGGCCGTTGGCCGCTTCGCCGGCGATGGTCAGGCCTTCAAAGGCTGATAGGAGCCGGGCGAGGCGTTCGCGGGCGCGGCGTTCGTCATCGACGATCAGGACTCGCATGGGAGGCTCCATTCGAGGGTAACGCGGGTGCCGTGGCCGGGAGAGGAAGTGATGGTGAAGCGGCCGCTGGGGAGGGCTTCGACGCGTTGGCGGACGTTCGCGAGGCCGACGCCTGTTGACGGTTGGTTGGGGGTAAAGCCCGGACCGGTGTCGGCTACGGTAACCAGGATCCGATCCGCGGCAGGCATCGCGACGGAGATGCTGATGGCACCGCCGGCGAGTTGGGGGGCGATGCCGTGTTTGACGGCGTTTTCGACGAGCGGCTGGATGAGCATGGGCGGGACGAGGAGGGCCCCGAGTTCGGCCGGGCAATCGATGGTGTAGGTGAGGCGATCCTCGAAGCGGAGGCGTTCGACATCGAGATAGGCGGAGAGGAAGGCGATTTCGGAGGAGAGGGGGACGGTGGGTTGGCGGGTGGAGTCGAGGGCATAGCGGAAGATGCGGGCGAGGTTGAGGACGGCCTGTTCGGCGAGGGGGGAGTCCTTGACCATGTCGGCGAGCGAGTTGAAGGAGTTGAAAAGGAAGTGGGGATTGATCTGGGCGCGGAGGGCGCGGAGTTCGGCTTCGGCGGCGAATTGGCGCTGGACGCGGGCTTCCAGACCTTCGAGGGCGGCGGAGAGATGGGCGGCAACGCCGTCGACGAACGAGACGTCCTGCGACTGGTAGGGGCGGCCGCGGCGGAGAGGGCCGAGGGAGAGGACGCCGCGGTTGGGGAGGGTGGCGATGGCGGCGGCGTCGGGGTGAGGAGAGGGGCCAAAGCGAACCCATTCGGCGGAGAGGGCGGAGGCGAGGGCAGAGGTGACGTAATCGATGGCGGAGGGCGCATCGGAGCATTTGGCGATGCCGGCGGAGATTTGGGAGAGGGTTTTGCGGTAGTCGGGGCGGCGGAAGACGATGCGGTCGAGGGCGGAATCGATGGGGCCGACGGCGAGGAAGAAGGCGTAGGCGGCGGTGAGGCCGGAAACGGCAAGCGCCGCCCCAAGGGAGGGGGCGGCGAGGAGGGCAAGGAGGAGGAGTGCGCCGAGGACGGCGCCGCGTTTGATGAGGACGTCAAAGAAGGTCGCGCGGGTTTGGAAGTAGATGAGGCCGGCAACGCTGGGGAGCATGGCGAGTCGGGCGAGTATGGGGTCCGGGTGGGTCCAAATGGTGATGTTGATCAGGACGAGCGGGAGGAAGGCAGTGGCGAGGTTACGGATATCCCAGGCGGTGGCGGGGATGGTGATGGGCTCCGGGGTGCGGGCCGGGGTGAGGTTGAGGGAGATGACGACGATTGGGGCCCCGCCGTACCAGCCGGAGCTGACGCCTTCGCTTTGGGGAAGATGGCGGTAGAGGGGAGCAACCGTGGCTAGGAAAAGAGAGACGAAGACGAGAGGGAAAATGGGCTCGCCGCGGGAAAAGACATCGCCGCGGTAAAGGTCCACGGCGGAGAAGGCCAGGAAGATGTAGGCAAAAAGGACTGGATAGTAGGCAGTCCATTTGGATTCGCCGACTGTGGATAGCAGTTTGGCCGCGCTAGCGGCAAAATAATGAAGGCTGAGCATGGCAACGGCGATCTGCAAGCCGAGCGCGGGGAGAGCCCAAGCGGGGCCAAGGGCGGCGGTGAGGTAGAACGCCGTGAGCGTGAGCAGGGTGAACAGGAGGAGGATGGCGCGGCCCTGTAGACGGACGCGCATGGCGAAGGCCGCGGCGATGGTGACGGCGGCGAGAGCGAAGGCGGCGTAGCAAATAGTTGCTGTTGTCATGGGTCCATCGTGCGGCGAAGCGGGCGGCCGCACGATGAAAACCATGGTAAGCGGTGCGGAACGGCGGGTGAGCGGTTACCCGACGAAGTGCCAGCCTTTGCGGAAGACCGGTTTCAGCCACTCGTTCGCTTCTTTATTGTTGGTGAAGCGGCCGGCGTTCTGGTCCCACTCGAGTTTGCCTTCGTAGCGCATGGCGATGGAGCCGAGGAGCATCCACTGCACGAAGGGGCCGGCGACGGAGAAGTTGGAGCAGGCGGCGTCGCCGCCTTTGCAAGCGCGGATCCAATCGCGGTAGTGGCCGGGGGAACGGGTGAGGAGCGGCGCGGGAAGCTTGTAGTCCTTCATGCGGGCATCGGGGAGAAGGCGGGTTCGTTCGCCGTAGCAACCGGTGGTGACCATCCCTTTGGAGCCGATGAAGAGGCTGCCGTTGTTGTCCTTGTCGCCGATGAGTTCGCCGGCGGGTACGCCATCGAACTTAAGGAATTCCTTGAGGCTATCGTGCCAGAAGACCTTCACGGCAGGCATGGGGCCGCGCGCGGGGAAGTCAAAACGGATGACGGTTTTGTGCGGGAAGGTATGTTTGCCGACGCCTTCCTTCTTGATGCACTCGACGCTGGTGGGGCCGGTAAGGGAGAGGCGCATGGCCATATTGGGCGTGCCCATGATGTGGCAGGCCATGTCGCCGATGGCGCCGCAGCCATACTCGGGGAAAGCGCGCCAGTGGTGGGGGGCGATAGCGGAGGAGTAGGGCCGATCCGGGGAGGCGCCGAGCCAGGCCTGCCAATCGAGATGGGCGGGGACGGGTTCGGGTTTGGGATCGACGTCGGGATTCTGGGGCCAGTAGCGGCCGGGACGGTCGGTCCAGGCATGGACTTCGGTGACGTCGCCGATTTCGCCGCTCCAGATGATTTCGGCGCATTCGCGGGCGCCGGTGTTGGAGTAGCCCTGGTTACCCATCTGCGTGGCAACGCCGTATTTGGCGGCGCCGGCGGCGAGTTGCTGGGCCTCCCAGACGGTGCGGGTGAGCGGTTTCTGGCAGTAGACGTGTTTGCCGCGGGCCATGGCCCACATGGAGGCGGTGGCGTGCATGTGGTCCGGGCAGGAGACGAGGACGGCGTCGATTTCCTTATGTTTGTCGAGCATGACGCGGAAGTCTTTGTACTTCGGCGTATTGGGGTAGAGCTTGAAGGTGCGTTCGGCGCGTTTGTCGTCGGGGTCGGTAAGGGCGACGATGTTTTCGCCGGCGCAGCCGTTCAGATCCGTATAGCCTTTGCCGCCGGAGCCGATGGCGGCGATATTGAGTTTTTCGGACGGAGACTTATAGCCGAGCGATTTGAGAGAAGCTGAAGAACCGAAGCCGGATTGGGGGACGGCGCCGGCGAGGAGTGAACCGTAGAAGAAATGACGGCGGTTGAGGGACATACTGTGTCCTCCTGAAGGTATGAAGATGCCTTTACTATATCAACCGACGGCGATGTGGTCCTCCACTTGGGTGACGCCGGGAGCCGACCATGCGGCGCCGAGCGCGGCATCGTGTTCGGCGCGGGAACGGGCGGTGCCGCGGAGGTTGGCGACGCCGTGGGAGAAGTGAACTTTGACGTGGGAGGAATCGACGAGGGCGCTGCGTTTGAGGGCTTCTTCGATCTGGGGGCGGTGGTCGGCGGAGGAGGGTTGGGGGGCGAGGTGGATGTCGTTTTTCAGGCCGCGGAGACCGGTGAGAGAAGAGAGGGCGCGTTCGGCCTCCTCCCTTTGAAACTGCCAGGGGACCTGGCCGGTGAGGGTGAGGACGCCGGCGGCGACGGAGACCTCGATGGAAGCGGGCAGGGCGCAGTTCCATTCCAGGAGGGACATGGCGGCGAGCGCGATGTCGTCGTCGGCGCGTTCGGAAGCGAAGGGAAGGTCGACCCGCAGGGAGTTGGTGACGGAGTGGATATGGGCGATGCGCCAGGCGGCACGGGCAGCGGCGCACCGTTCCCAGTAGCTATCAACGTCGCCGATGAGGGTGGCGGCGTTGTTCTTGACGGTAACGGCGATGTGATCGGCGTTGATGGCTGGATCCCAACGGAGTTCTTTTTCGATATCGAGCTGAAGAGTGAAGTCGGTGATCATGGTCTGGCCGGTCCCGAGTGTATCAGGGTTGGCCAGTTACTGCTCGGCGAGGCGTTTGAGGGTGGCGAGGTCGGCTTCGTCCTTAGCCTTGGCCTGGGGGGTGACGAGGGGTTCGAGGAGGTTGGCAAACCAGTCGGAGTAAGTGAATTTGCCGAACTGGGTAAGGCGGGTGCGGCCGCCTAAGTCGACAAGGTCGAAGGTGACATAGCCGTCGAAGCCAATTACAGAGGACATGTTCACGCGAATGTGGGTGGGGTGTTGATACTCGGTGGTGACGGAGTCGATGTGAATAATTTCGTTATTCATGTTGGGATCGCGCATGCTGACGCGGCGTTTGCCGCCAACGCCGTTGGGTCCTTCGTCCTTGACGTCGACGGTCCAACTTACCCACTGTTTGAACTTATCTTTATCCTCCAGCCAGGTCCAGACGACGGCCGGGGGCTTGTTGATTTCGATAGTGACGCTGGTTTCTCCTGCGCCTTGGCGGCGGCCCATGACGAGTAACACAACGACGGCGAGGGCGACAAGAGAGAAGATGCCGATTGCTCCGTATTTCAACCACTTCATAGGGTGTCTCCTTGATTAGGCGCGCCATGGGGGCGGGCGGAAAGGGTTGCGAGGGAACCGCCGAGGAAAGCGGCGGCGGAAAGGAGGAGAGGCGAACCGGTCAATGCGGCGATGAGGGCGGTGGTGAAGGTCGCCAGGAAGACGGGAGGCCATTTGCCGCCGAGGGCACGGGTGGCGAAGGCGGTGGATACGGCGAGCATCCCGGCGAGGAGGAGGGTGGAGAGCGGGGTGAAATCGGTGGAGTCGCGGAACGGGATGAGCGTGAGGGCGTAGCGGCGGAGTTCGAGAATCAGCAGCAGCGGGATGCCCAGGAGAAAGGCGGTGGCGGCGGCGGTTTCCAACAGGTTCGACTGGTGGGCAGCGGCGGTGAGGACGTGGCGGAGGAGCCAGAAACGCCCGTGGTGGAGGGCTTCCTCTTCCAGGTCGCCGATGAGGTATTCCGGAGCGTTGGGGAGAAATAGGGCGAAGAGGAGGCGGTTCACGAAGCGCTCCCCCAGTTGAGGCCCTGCATCATGCTCTCCAGGGCGCGGCAGGACTCCTCCAGGGCGGCCTGGCCGGCGGCGGTGAGGTGGAAGTAGCGTTTGGCACGCCCGCCGCGGGCGGCGGTGGGTTCGCCGGTGTGGGACGCCGTCAGGCCTTTGGCCTCCAGGCGGTCCAGGGTGGCATAGACGGCGCCGATATTGACGTCGCGGCCGGTGCGGGCGGCGATTTCCTGGCGGATGGAGACGCCGTAGGCATCGTCGCCGAGACGGGCGAGAGCGAGAAGGATGAGTTGTTCAAAGCCACCAAGGGCTTCGCCTTTTGCCATTTCCTATACATCGTATAGTAAATGGCTTTCGGAGGGAAGAGAAATTTTCAGCCGCGGCCGGCGAGGGGCATTTTGGTGGCCATGATGGTCATGGTGAGGATGTTGGCGTCGAGGGGGAGGTTAGCCATGTGGAGGACGGCGTTGGCGACGTGTTGGACGTCCATGCGGGGTTCGACCATCATGGTGCCATTGGCCTGGATGACGCCCTGGGTCATGCGCTCGGTCATTTCGGTGGCGGCGTTACCGATATCGATCTGGCCGCAGGCGATGTTGAAGGGGCGGCCATCGAGGGCGATGCTCTTGGTGAGGCCGGTGATGGCGTGTTTGGTAGCGGTATAGGGGGCGCTGTGGGGGCGGGGGGTTTGGGCGGAGATGGAGCCGTTATTAATGATGCGGCCGCCTTGGGGGTCCTGCTCCTTGAACATGCGCATGGCTTCCTGGGCACAGAGGAAGGCGCCGGTGAGGTTGACGGCAACGACGGCGGACCACTGTTCCCAGGTGACCTGTTCCATGGGGATGGCGGGGGCGCCCATGCCGGCGTTGTTAAAGAGAACATCGAGGCGGCCGAAGGCTTCCTTGGTGCGGGCGAAGAGGGCCTTAACGGCGTCGGGGTTACCGACATCGGTGGGGACGGCGAGGATGCGGCTGTTTTGCGCGGCGGTTTTTTCCAGTTCGGAGGCGCGTCGGCCGGCGATGACGACGCTATAACCATCGGCGGCAAGACGCAATGCGGCGGCGCGGCCGATGCCGCTGCCGGCGCCGGTGACGATGGCAACTCTACCCGTATTTGGCATCGTTCCAGCATAGTCGATTCGGTATATGCTGGGGACGTGCGGACCCTCCTCTTTGTCGTTTTCGGTATGGTGATGGCCGGTCAGGAACCGGTGAGTTTCAATCGGGATATCCGGCCGATCATGTCGGACACCTGCTTCAAGTGCCACGGGCCGGACAAGTCGGGGCGGATGGCGAATCTGCGGCTGGACGTGCGGGACGAGGCGTTGCGGGCAAACCGGCGGGGGGTGGCGCCGATTGTGCCGGGGGATCCAGAGAAGAGTCACATAATTCAAAGGATCTATGCCACTGGCCCGACGTTGATGCCGCCGGCTTCCTCACACAAGACACTGACGGCGGCGCAGAAGGAAACCATCAAACGGTGGGTGGCCGAAGGCGCGAAGTATGAGGGGCACTGGGCGTATGAACCGGTGCGGCGGGCGGCGCCGGGGACGACGATCGACACGCTGCTGCGGGCCCGGATGGGGGCGCTGCAACCGGCGCCGGAGGCCGACCGGCGGACGCTGATCCGGCGGTTGACGCTGGACCTGACGGGATTGCCGCCGATGCCGGAAGAAGTGGACGCGTTTGTGAACGACCGGGCGGCGAATGCGTACGAAAAGTTAGTGGACCGGCTGATGGCGTCGACGCGGTATGCCGAAAAACAGGCGATGCACTGGCTGGACGCCGTGCGGTATGCGGATACGGCGGGTTTCCATGGGGACAATCCGTTTCCGGCGTGGCCGTATCGGGACTATGTGTTGCGGTCGATTCACCGGAACCAGCCGTTCGATCAGTTCACGCGGGAGCAACTGGCGGGGGATCTGATTCCGAACGCGACGCCGGAGCAGAAGACAGCGTCAGCCTATAACCGGATTCTGCGGGTCTCGGCCGAGGGCGGGGTGCAGCCGAAGGAGTATCTGGCCAAGTACGGGGCGGACCGGGTGCGGACGACGTCAACGGTTTGGCTGGGGTCGACGATGGGTTGCGCGGAGTGCCACGACCATAAGTTCGATCCGTTCACCGCGAAGGATTTCTATGCGATGAAGGCGTTTTTCGCTGATATCAAGGAGACGGGCCTGGTGGCCGATAAGGGACCGAACGCATGGGGTTCGCAGTTGGACCTGGCGACGGCGGAGCAGGCGGCCAAGCGGCGGGAATTGCAGGCGGCGGTGGACAAGGCCGAGGCGGCGCTGGCAGCGGGGCGGACGACGGCGGCCGAGGCGGCGCTATTGAGGAAGAACGACGCGGGCGAGTGGAAGTGGGTGTATCAGCGGCCGGTTGCGGCGAAGGCCACGAAGGCGACGTTGACCATTTATAACGACGAGGTGCCGCCGTCGGCGAATACGCCGAAGGCGACGCGGCCGGGGGATGGGCTGGTGGTGGCTTCCGGGGAGAACCCGGAGAATGAAACCTACACGATCACCCTGGCGCCGGGCGCGGGGACGTGGGCGCAGATCGGCGTGCAGGCGGTGCAGGACGAATCGCTTCCGGGGTTGGGCGTGGCGCGAGGGGCGGACCGTTTGATGATTTCCGAGGTGGAAGCGGAGCTCTTGCCGTCGGGGAAGAAGCTGCGGTTCGTGACGGCGGCGGCGAGCATTGCGCTGCAGAACCGGGATCAGAATCCGCTGAACGCGATCGATGGGGACGCGGCGACCGGATGGGGCGGGTCTCCGTACCACGATGGGGTACTTCCCTTCCTCGCTTTGCGGCTGGCTGAACCGCTGACGACGACGGCGGACACGCGGATTGTCGTCCGTTTGCGGCATGACACGCCGTATCGAAAGGCGACGACGGGGCGGGTGCGGATTGCCTTGTCCCCGGGAGCGGCGTTACCGGCGATGGATGCGACGGGACGGCGGCATGAATCAATCGACAAGGGGCTGCCGGCGGCCGTGGTTACGGTGCTGAAGAAGGCGGCCGGGGAGCGGAGCGAGGCGGAAAAGGCGTTGGTGGCGAAGACGCTGGACTGGACCGACGGGACGCGGGTAGCGGCGGTTGCGGCGCTGGCGCGGGCCCGGGCGAAGGTGGATGCGTTTGAGTTGCAGGTGCCGCGGGTGATGGTGAGCGAGGCGACGACGCCGGAGATGACACGGATTCTGGGCCGCGGGAACTTCATGGACGAGTCCGGGCCGGTGGTGGAGCCGGCGATTCCGGCGTTTCTGGGAAAACTGCCGGTGACAGGACGGGCGACACGCCTGGATCTGGCCAACTGGCTCGTTTCGAAGGAGAATCCGCTGACGGCACGGGCGTATGTGAACCGGCAATGGCGGCTGTTCTTCGGGGCGGGATTGTCGCGGGTGCTGGAGGATTTGGGATCGCAGGGCGAGTGGCCGGTGCATGCGGACGTGCTGGATTTCCTGGCGGCGGAGTTCATGGACAAGGGCTGGGACCGGAAGCATGTGACCAAGCTGATCGTGATGAGCGAGGCGTACCGGCGGAGTTCGGCGGTGGGGAACGAGAAGGACCCGGACAACCGGCTGCTGACGCGGCAGAACCGGCTACGGGTGGATGCGGAGGTGGTACGGGACATCGCGCTGAGCGTCTCCGGGTTGCTGGCGGAGAAGTTTGGCGGGCCGAGCGTGCGGCCGTATCAGCCGGACGGGTATCTGACGGCGCTGAACTTCCCGAAGCGGGACTACGCGGCGAGCAAAGGATCGGACCAGTACCGGCGGGGCGTTTATACCTTCTGGCAGCGGACGTTCCTGCATCCGAGCATGGCGACGTTTGACGCCGCCTCGCGGGAGGAGTGCACGGTGAACCGGTCCGTTTCCAATACGCCGCTGCAGGCATTGGTGCTGCTGAACGATCCGACCTACGTGGAAGCGGCGCGGGTGTTTGCGCAGAACACGATGCGCGGAGCGGGGGCGCCGACGGCGGAGGCACGGGTGGTGTGGGCCTTCCGGCGGGCGCTGGGACGGTCCCCGTCAGCGGAAGAGCGCGGGATTCTGGTGGACCTGTATCAGAAGGCGCTACGGAAGTTCGACGCCGATCCGGCGGGGGCGCGGGCGTTTCTCACCACGGGCGATGCGCCGGCGCTGGTAGGGGCCAATCCGGTGGAAGTAGCGGCGACGATGACGGTGACGCGGGCCATTCTCAACCTGCACGAGACCATTACAAGGAACTAGCGATGATTTCACGGAGAACCTTTCTGAGCCGCACGGCGGCGGGCGCGCTGGGGATGACGGCGCTGGACCAGTTAATGGCGAAGGGCGCGATCTCGCCGCTGCACCACAAAGCAAAAGCGAAGCGGGTGATCTTCCTCTACCAGGCGGGCGGGCCCTCGCATCTGGAGACGTTCGACTATAAACCGCGGCTGGCGGAAATGCATTTGAAGCCGATGCCGGAATCGTTCACCAAGGGCCAGCAGATCGCGCAATTGCAGGGGAAACCGCTGATCTGCTACGGGCCACAGTTGGGGTTCAAGAAGTTCGGCAAGTCCGGGCAGGAGATCTGCGAGCTGTTTCCGCAGATCGGCTCGGTGGCCGATGATATCTGCCTGGTGAAGTCGATGTGGGGGGAGCAGATCAACCACGATCCGGCGCATACGCTGATGAATACGGGGTCGATTCTCGCCGGCCGGCCGAGCATGGGGTCGTGGGTGTTGTATGGCCTGGGGGCGGAGACAGAGGATCTGCCGGGATACGTGGTGCTGATGTCGGCGGGGCGCGGCGGGCAGATGCAGCCGATCGCGGCGCGGCAGTGGTCGGCAGGGATTCTGCCGAGTAAGTTGCAGGGGGTGAAGCTGAATTCGATCGGGGATCCGGTGTTGTATATCCAGAACCCGGCGGGGCTGGGCGCGGAGTTGCAGAAGGACTCGATTGACGCGGTGGGGGCGCTGAACAAAGCGGCTTACAAGAACATGCAGGATCCGGAGATCCTGACGCGGGTTTCGCAGTATGAGATGGCGTTCCGGATGCAGACCTCGGTGCCGGGGCTGATGGACATGTCGACCGAACCGAAGTCGGTCCTGGAGGCCTACGGGGCGACTCCGGGGGACGGTTCGTTTGCGTCGAACTGCCTGCTGGCGCGCCGCCTGGCCGAGCGTGGGGTGCGGTTCATCCAGCTGTATCATCGCGACTGGGATCACCACGGCGGCGTGAAGGCGAACGTGGCGTTGAAGGCGGAGGAAGTGGACCGGCCGACGGCGGCGTTGATCAACGACCTTAAGCAGCGGGGGATGCTGGACGAGACGCTGGTAGTATGGGGCGGCGAGTTCGGGCGAACGCCGATGTCCCAAGGAGGCGACGGGCGGGACCATCACATCAAAGGCTTCAGCTACATGATGGCTGGAGGCGGGATCAAGGGCGGCATCTCGCATGGGGCGACCGACGAACTGGGGTATGCAGCGGTGGAAAAGCCAGTGAGTGTGCACGATTTCCATGCGACGATGCTGCATGTTCTGGGGATCGACCACTTGCGGATGACGGTGAAGTTCCAGGGGCTGGATGCGCGGCTGACGGGGATCAGCGGCGAGGTGGTGAAGGAGATACTGACGTAAATCCGGAGGAACTGCCTGCTAGAATTCGGGAGACATGGGGAAGAACTTTCGTTCCGAATTAGTGGCCTGTTTCGGGCAGCCGGTGGATGAGAACCCGACGGGAGTGATGCAGGAGGCGGCGTTCCGCGCGGCTGGATTGGATTGGCGTTACCTGACCGTTCAGGTAGGGGCCGAGGGTCTGGCGGCGGCGGTGGCCGGGGCCCGTGCGATGGGTTTTCAGGGCTTCAATCTGACGATTCCGCACAAGGTGGCGGTGATTCCGCTGCTCGACGGGCTGTCGAGGGAGGCGGAAGTGATTGGCGCCGTAAACACGGTGCGGCGCGACGGGGCCCGGTTGCTGGGCGACAACACGGACGGCAAGGGATTTTTGCGCGGAATACGGCAGGACGCGGGGGTGGATCCGGCCGGGAAACGGGTGGTACTGCTGGGCGCGGGCGGGGCGGCAAGGGCGATTGCGACCGAGTTGCTGCTGGCTGGAGTGGCGGATCTGCTGGTGGTGAACCGGGGCGTGGCGCGGGGGGAGGCGATGGTGGCTGACCTGGCCGGGAAAACCGGCGGGCCGATCCGCTTTTCGGCTTGGCAGGGGACGCTGGCCGTACCGGAGTGGGCGGATCTGGTGGTAAACGCGACGTCGATCGGGTTGTATCCGGATGTGGAGGCGATGCCGGCCGTGGACCTGACGACGGCGCCGGCCGGGTGCCTGGTGTGCGATGCCGTGTTCAACCCGCCGGAGACGCGGCTGCTGCGGGCGGCGCGGGAGCGGGGACTGGCAACGCTGGACGGCTTATCGATGCTGGTTTATCAGGGAGTTACCGGTTTCCAGCTGTGGACCGGGCAGGACCCGGACGAAGTTGCCATGAAACACGCCCTGCGGGCGGCGCTGGATGTATAAAATAGGCAGAAGCCATGCATTCTCGTAGAAACTTTTTGGGTAATGTCGCCACTGGACTGGCGGCGGCGGCACAGCCGTCGGGGCGCGTTCTGGGCGCCAACGATAAGATCCGTGTCGGCATCATCGGGCCGGGCGCGCGCGGGATGGAACTGGTCCATCAGGCGATGAAGTGCGCCAACGTGGAGATGGCTGCATTCTGCGACGTCTATACGGCGCGGCTGGAGGCGGGCAAGAAGGTGGCTCCCGGCGCGAAGACCTATATGGACTACCGCTACATGCTCGACGATAAGTCGATCGATGCGGTGCTGATCGCCACGCCGCAGCATCTGCACAAAGAGCACTTTGTAGCGTCGGTGGAAGCCGGGAAACACATCTACCAGGAAAAGACCATGGCGTTCAACCCGGAACACGCCAAGGCGATGCGGGCGGCCTACAACAAGAACCGGAAGCTGGTGGTGGGCATCGGGCACCAGCACGTCTCGACAGGCATGGTGGACGACGCGCGGGCGTGGCTGAAGGAAGGCGGGATGGGGAAGATCACAGCCATTGTCGCCGACCACTGGCGGAACACGCCGGTAGGCAAGCCGCAGTGGTCGCGGCCGGTGTACCCGGACATGACAACCGAGAACATCCTGTGGAACAAGTTCCTGGGCGACGCCCCGAAACGCGACTTTGATCCGAACCGGTACATCAACTGGCGCTTCTACTGGGATTACTCGGGCGGCAACGTTTATGAGAACATGTGCCACACGCTGTCCATCTGGTACAAAGCCCTGGACCTGCAGATTCCCAAACAGGTGAACATGGTGGGCGGCCTGTACCTTTGGAAAGATGGCCGGGAAGTGCCGGACACGATGACGGTGACGATGGAGCACCCCGAGGACATCCTGTTCTCCTGGGTCAGCGGATTCGGGAACGACCGGCGCGGGTTTGCCGAGGATGTATTGGGAACAGAAGGGTCGATGACGCGGGCGAACCAGATCCGCTACTGGCCGCAGAAGGTGAACCGGCCGCAGGGGGCCGAGCGGGTGGGGATGACGAAGTCGAATCCGCTGGCGCACATGCAGAACTTCATGGACTGCGTCCGGAGCGGCAAAGAGCCGAACTGTTCGTTTGACATCGGGTTCCGGATCTCCATCGCCTGCCGGATGGCGGTGGAGAGCTACCGGCAGGGACGGGCGATGCGCTGGGATACGGCGAAGGAAGAGATCGTCTAAGGGTAACGCCATGGACTTCTCGTACTCGGACGAACAACGGCAGTTGCGAAAGACGGTACGGGAGTTCGCCGAGGCGGAAATCAGGCCGCATGTTCGGGAGTGGGATGAAAAATCCGAGTTTCCCGAGGCGGTGATTCGCAAATGCGGCGAGATGGGGCTGATGGGCTCCATCTTTCCGGAAGAGTACGGCGGCGCGGGGTACGGGTATGTGGAGTATGCGTCGCTGGTGGAAGAACTGTCGCGGGTGGATCCGTCCGTAGGGCTGATTGTGGCGGCGCACACCTCGCTCTGTTCGAACCATCTGTATCTGGCCGGCAGCGAGGAACTGAAGCGGAAGTACCTGCCCAAGTTGGCATCGGGCGAGTGGCTGGGAAGCTGGTCGTTGACCGAGCCCGAATCCGGAAGCGACGCGGGCGGGACCCGGGCGACGGCGGTGCGGGATGGGGACGGGTGGGTGATCAACGGCACCAAGACGTTCACCACCAACGCGCACTATGCGCAGGCGTGCATGATCCTCGCGGTAACAGACCGGAGCAAAAGCCAGCATGGGATCTCGGCGTTTTTGATTGAGGCAGGGACGCCGGGGCTGAAGCCGGGCAAAAAGGAAGACAAGCTGGGGATGCGGGCTTCCGACACGGGGGACATGCTGCTCACCGATTGCCGCGTGCCGGATTCGGCGCTGGTGGGCGATGCCGGCGAAGGCTTTGTGGACGCGCTGCGGGTGCTCGACGGCGGGCGGATTTCGATCGCCGCGTTGTCGGTGGGTATCGCGCAGGGAGCGTTTGATGCCGCATTGAAGTATTCCAAGCAACGGAAGCAGTTTGGGCGGTTTATCTCGGAGTTCCAGGCGATTCAGTTCAAGCTGGCCGATATGGCCACCGAGATCGACGCGGCCCGACTGCTGGTGAACCGGGCGGCGTGGAGGAAGGACCAGGGGTTGAACGTCAACCAGGAATCGGCGATGGCCAAGCTCTATGCGTCGGAGATTGCGGTGCGGGTTTGCAATGAGGCGGTGCAGATTCACGGCGGCTACGGTTTCACGAAAGACTATCCGGTGGAGAAGTTCTACCGGGACGTGAAGTTGATGACCATTGGCGAGGGGACCAGCGAGATCCAGAAACTGGTGATCGCGCGGCAATTGCTGAAGAATCCGTGAGGCGGGGGGCCGGATTTCGCGGGGGCGATTGCTACACTGGAGAATTCCGGCGACGGGCCGGAACGGATTGGATATGAGCACCCCTACAGCACGAATCGGAGTTATTGGCGGCAGCGGCCTGTACAACATGCCGGGCTTCACGGAGAAGACGGAGGTCCGGCTGGAGACGCCCTTTGGCGCGCCGTCGGATGCCTTTATCGTTGGCAAGCTGGCGGGAAAGGACGTGGCGTTCCTGCCGCGGCATGGGCGGGGGCACCGCATTTCGCCGAGCGAGTTGAACTTCCGGGCCAACATTTTCGGCATGAAGATGCTGGGCGTGGAGCGGATCATCTCGCTGAGCGCGGTGGGCTCCTTGAAGGAAGAACACAAGCCGACCGATTTCGTGATCGCCGACCAGTTTTTTGACCGGACGGCCGGCCGGGTTTCGACGTTCTTCGGCAACGGGCTGGTGGCGCACGTATCCATGGCGCATCCGGTGTGTGCGGAGATGGGGCCGCTGGTGAAGGCGGCGGCCGATGCAGCCGGGATTACGGCCAAGCTGGGCGGCGCCTATCTGTGCATGGAGGGCCCGGCATTTTCGACCGTCGCCGAAAGCAACGTCTATCGCTCGTGGGGGATGGACGTCATTGGAATGACCAATCTGCAGGAAGCGAAGCTGGCGCGGGAAGCCGAGATCTGCTACACCACGGTGGCCATGGTGACCGACTACGACTGCTGGCACCCGGGGCACGACCACGTGACGGTGGACCAGATCATTCAGGTTCTGCACACCAACGCCGACAACGCGGCGCGGCTGGTGGCCGAGGCGGTGGCGGCGGCGCCGGAAACGCGGAGTTGCAAATGCGGGTCGGCACTGGCCCATGCGATCCTGACCGACCGGAGCACGGTGCCGGCCGAGACGCGGGCGAAGCTGGAGCTGATCGTTGGCAAATACCTCGGCTGAGGTTCTGGCACTGCTGCGGGCCGGAGGGCGAGTAGCGTCGATCGACGCACTGGCCGGCCTGCCCGCGGCGGAGCTGTTTGGCTCGGTGATCGAGCCGCTGTCGGACTCCTTCGACGCGGCGATGATACCGGCCTATGTGGACGTGTTTTCGCGTCTGATGGAGCGGGCGGTGCCGGCATTTTCGGCGGAGTTCCTGGCGCGGCGGTATGCGGCGCTGCGCGTATCGAGGCCCTCTTTTTCCCCCAAGCGGGTGGTGGTACTGTCGCGGGTCACGCTGGGGGCCGACGTTGCCGTGACGTCCACCTTCCTGGCGGCGGCATTGCGGCGGTGGCCGGAGGCGCGGGTGGTGTTCGCCGGATCGCCGAAGAACTTTGAGTTGTTCTCAGGCAACGAGCGGATCTCGCTATTGGATGTCCGGTATGGAAGGGGCGGTTCGCTCCAGGAGCGGTTGCAGGCGGGGATGGCCCTGGCGCCGCTGGTGTCCGACGACGAGACACTGGTGATGGACCCGGACTCACGGCTATCCCAACTAGGCTTGCTGCCGCTGGCGGATGTGGAGCGGACGCTGTTTTTTGAGAGCCGGGGGGCGGGGGGCGACAGCGAGTCACTGGTGGCGTTGACGCGGGCCTTTACGGGCGAGGCGTTGGGGGTGGAAGGGGCGCCGTGGATCCAGCCGCCGGCGCCGGAGTGGGTCCCGCGGGCGGATGTGGCAGTCAGCTTCGGAGTGGGGGAGAATCCGGCGAAACGGGTATCGGACGAGTTCGAGTGGGAACTGATCCAGGGGCTGCTGGACCGGGGATTGAGCGTTCTGTTGGACTCCGGGGCGCCGGGCACCAGGGAGGCCGAGCGGGCAGCGGCGTTGGAGGAGCGGTGCCGGGGGGCGTTGTTTGTCTGGTCGGGAAGCTTCGCGCCATTTGCCGCGGCCATTGGGCGGAGCCGTTTGTATGTTGGCTATGACTCGGCGGGGCAGCACGTGGCCGCGGCGTGCGGGGTGGCGCGTGTGACGGTGTTCAATGGTTACTCCGGGGACCGGTTTCTGGCGCGATGGCGCCCGGAGGGGGCGGGATTCTCGCGGGTATTGCTGGCCGGCGCCGGGTTGATGGACGACGTCTGGAGCGCGGTGGAGGCGGCCGGTGTGGTTAGTAAGTGAGCCAGACGCCGGGGGTAACTACTTCGAGTAAGTGGCCGTCCGGATCGCGGAAATAGAGGCTCTGGCCGCCGCGATCCCAGGTCTGGCGCTTTTCGATGGGGATGCCGTTTTCCCCCAGCCACGTCTCCCATTCGGTGAGCGCCGGCGCGGGGATGGAGAAGGCCAGATGGAGTTGGCCGTCGCCATCGGTATCCGGGGTGCCGCCTTTGCGGAAAAGGAGGAGAACAGCGCCACCGGGGACGGCCATGGCGCAAAGGCGATCGAAATCGGCAATGCAGCGAAACCCGAAAATTCGCTCGTAAAAGGCGACCGAGCGGCGGGGATCGTCGACATACAACGCCGATTCCAACAATCCGCCGAGCGGTGGGACGGTGCCCATGGGCGCCTACTGAACGCGGCTTTGCACGGGCATGGCGGCGAACTCGTCGTCCATCGCGCGAGCCGGGGGCTTGCGCTGCAACCCTTCGCGGGCGATGGCGAGCGAACGTTCGGCGGAGCGAATGGCGGCGTGATACGTTGTCTCGGCGCCACGGATATCCTCGGCTTTAATGCCGCTGCGGACAAAATGATCGAAGAAGCGTTCGTAGCGTTCCAGTTTGAAGCGGGCATGAACGATGGTGTCGCAGTCGAACTCTTCACAAATGTTGGCCGGGTGCCATTCCTCGCGCACCTGACGGGAGAGTTGCTCAATACGCTTCACCGTCTCGCCGGGCAGCAGCGTGATTGAGATGTGGCCTATACGGACCGTTTTGGATTTCGGTGACCGGGCGGACATGGGGAGCCTCTTTATTCTAATCGGTTTTGGGTGCGGATTTCTGTACGGCCTCCAGCCAGGCCTTTAATTCGGCTTCGAGTTCGGCGGCGACGGCGGGAAACTCACGTCGCAGATTGCGCTTCTCGCCAGGATCCTGCTCCAGATTGGCAAGGAAAACGGAGTCTTCGCCGGTGATCGGTTTGCGGCTGTCGGGGACGCCGGCGGCGTCGTAGCCATTGAGGGTGAGCTTCCACTGGCCCTTGCGGATAGCGAGTTGCGGGGAGTTGTACCAGTGAAGGGCCGGCCGGTTGGTGACGTCTCCTTTCGCGATGGCGGGCCATAAGTTGGCGCCATCGAAGTGGGTGGCGGGAAGGGGCGGCACTCCGGCGGCGGCAAGCAGTGTGGGCGCAAGGTCGAAATGGGCGGCGATTTGGGAACTGGTGCGGCCGGCTGGAATATGCCCGGGCCATGCCATGACTGCCGGTACGTGAGTACCGCCATCGAACAGGCTGAACTTGTAGCCCCGGAAGCCGCGGTTGTAGCCTGCTGTGGCGGGCTGGCCATTCAGGCCGGCGCGCGCTTCGGTGGTGGCACCGTTGTCGGCGGCAAAGACGATGATCGTGTCGCCGTCCAGTTGCAATGCACGGAGCAGGGCTCGGATTTCTCCCACGCCGTCGTCGACGGCGGCAATCATGGCGGCATATACGCGGCGTTCCATCGGCAGGTGTTTGAAACGGTCAAGGTACTTCTGCGGCGCATGCATGGGATAGTGCGGCGCGTTGTAGGCGAGATAGAGGAAGAACGGTTGCGAGCGGGCCGATTGGATGAAATTGATGGCTTCCGCGGTCAGGCGCTCGGTGAGGTATTGTCCGTCTTCGAAGATTTCCTGACGGTCGCGGTAGAGATCGTGGAAGTTGACGACGCGAGGATCGCCCCAATAGAACCGGTGCGAATAAAAATCGACGCAGCCGGCGTGAAACCCGTAAAAAGTATCAAAGCCGTGATCGAGCGGACCGTGAGAGTTAGCTTTGCCCAGATGCCACTTACCGATGGCCGCCGTGCGATAACCGTGGGGCTTGAGGAGCGCGGCAATGGTCTGCTGGCTGGACGGTAGTTCCGGACCATTGGAGGGAACCCCGGCGCGGATGGGATAGCGGCCGGTGAGCAATGCGGCGCGCGACGGAGCGCACATGGCGGCGTTGGCATACCAGTTGGAGAAAAGCATGCCGTCGCGCGCGATGGAATCGATATTGGGCGTAAGTATTTCCCGGGAACCGTAGCAAGAGAGATCGCCCGAACCGTGGTCATCGGTCAGGATGACGATGATATTGGGACGTCGGGACAGCGCCTGAAAGGGAAGGGCGGCGGCGGCAAGAAACTGACGGCGATTCATAAGTTTGGGAATTTCTGTTTATTCTAGTTGCTTACAGAGAGTTTGTCGGAACCAATTGGATTTAGGGAGCCCGAGTTGAACCCAATCAAAATCCGGTGGTGCGATCGGCCGTGCGGCGCCTCTTTCCGGGGCGGGGTACGGTGATGGAAAGGCGCGTCCCATTGTGGCGGGTAAAAGTGTCGGGCGGCCGGGTAACGGCGGGCGATCCGGAGTTGGTGGAGTTGTTGGACGGAGAAGCCCAAGGCGAGGGGCTGCTTGCCTTGGCCGAGTTGAGCGAAACCGACCGGCTGCGGGCCACTTTGCGGGGAGTGGTTGGGATCCATGGGCGCTTCGCCGGGGACAGGGACCGGGATAAGGCACTGCGCGCGTTGCTGGTGTTGGCGCTGAACGCCACCGGGGGGCAGAGCGGCTGGGCCGGAGACGTCCGGATCGGTGACGGTTCGGTGCGGTGGCGGTATCCCTTTCCGGGTGGGGAATTGGCGGTGGACGGCACGGTGGAGTCCGGCCCGATCCTGGACCCGGTGGCGAGGATGTGCGGGTCGATCCTGAATGCCAGCAATTGGGGCGCCGAGATGCACACCACGAGGGAGCGCATGGACCGCACCGTGGAAATGACGGCGGAGTTCTTCTGTACGCTAGACCTGCGAGGAGTGATCATCCAGTGTAATCCCGGATTTGCCGAAGCGTTGGGCTATACTCCGGATGCCTTGGTAGGGCTGGAGATCCAAAAGCTGACCGCCCCCAGCTATTGGGACCTGTGCGGCACCGCCATGGAAAGTGTTCTGCGTGGCGAGACGGTCCGGGACATGGAGTTGCCCAAAGTGCGGCGGGATGGCAGCCACCTTTGGACACGGTGGAATTCAAAACGGGGACAGGAGCGAACCGACCTGATCTTCTGTGTGGGACGGGACATTACGGAGGAACGAGCCCGGCTGGAGCGCATTCGCACGATGGCCGCCATCCTGGAAAACACGAATACCGGAGTGGTCCTGACCGACCGAAACCGGCAGGTCGAGTGGACCAATCGGGCCTACGAACGGATGACCGGTTATACGGGCGCCGAACTGTCTGGCAAGATGATCGACGGATGGGAGATGCAGGCGGAAGAACGCCTGGTCCCCAACCGGAAGGGAGAGGAAGTGTGGGCGCACTACGAAGTCCGTGCGCTACGGGACGAATCCGGTACCATCACCCATCATGTGCAACTGCTGACCGATGTCACTGAACGAAAGCGGGTGGAGATTCAGTTAGAAAGAAACCAAGCCGTCCTGGAAAAGACCGGCAGGCTGGCGCAAATCGGGGGCTGGGAGTATCCGGTGGAGGAAGGGATCCTGCACCTGTCGGAAGAGGTTTACGAGATTCTGGAGTTGAACGACAAACGGCCACAAACGCGGGAGGATGCCCGCAAGTACTATCGCCCGGAGTCGCGGCCCTTAATCCAGGCAGCCTTTGACCGCGCGCTGACCGAACAAGTCGGATTTGACCTGGAATTGGGGTTCGTCACGGCAAAAGGTCGAGCGAGGCGAGTCCGGGTGAACGGGGAACCGGAGGTCAAGGACGGGCGCGTGGTCCGGCTGGTGGGAATGCTGCAGGACATCACGGAACATTGGGAAGCCCAGGAGCGCCTCCGGCTCGCCCTGAAAGCGGCAGGCCTGGCCACCTGGAGATGGGACGTCCGGCGGCAAGACCTTTATTGGGACGACGCCATGTATGAGCTGCACCGGTTGAAGCGCGACGGTCAGATGACGGCGCAGAAATTCGGTAGCGTCATCCGGCCGCGCGATTTCCGCCGGTTCTCGTCGATGATGGCCCGGGATGTGGATAGCGAAAACGAACTCGAGTTCCGATACGAAGTCTGGGGGAATGGTCCTGTACGCTACTGCGAAGGACGGGCACTGATTCAGCGCGCCGCCGACGGAACCACCGAGACGATCATCGGCGTCTGCCGGGATACGACCAGCCGGCACATGGCCGAGATGGCGGCGGCCCAGCATTTAGCGGCGTTGGAGCACTCCCGGCAATCGGAAATCGCCCTCAATAAAGAGTTGCAGGCGGCCAAGGAACGGGCCGAGAAGGCGAACCGGGCCAAGGGCGATTTCTTGGCGGTAATGAGCCACGAGATTCGGACGCCGATGAACGGAATTCTGGGGATGGCGCGGCTTTTGGCGGAGTCCGAACTGGGGGACGAAGAACGGGAAATGGCGGGGACCGTGGTGCGCAGCGGCGAGTCGCTATTGGGAATCATCAACGACATCCTGGACTTTTCCAAGATTGAGGCCGGCCGCCTGGAGTTGGAAAGCGCCCCGTTCGGGTTGTACCGGATGCTGGAGGACACGGTGGACCTGCTGCAGCCGCGTGCCGCGGAGAAAGGGCTCGTCATGGCCGTGATGATCTGTCCAAGCGTGCCGCGAGAGGCTTACGGGGACGCCGGGCGGTTGCGGCAGATCATTCTGAACCTGTTGGGGAACGCCATCAAATTCACCGAGACCGGCACGGTAACCCTGACGGTGAATACGGTGCGCCCGGGTGACGTCCGGTTCACCGTCCGCGATACGGGAATCGGTATCCCCGCACAGCAGGTCCATGGCTTGTTTGAGCGGTTCACGCAAGCGGATTCGTCAACCTCGCGCCGGTTCGGGGGAACCGGGTTAGGACTGGCCATCAGCAATGAACTGGTGGGGCGGATGGGTGGCCAGCTGTTTTGTTCCAGCGTCGAGGGGGAAGGATCGACATTCTCCTTCCACGTTCCCTTAGGCACCGTGACCGCCGGCGAGGTACTGGAGTTGCCGGAGGCGTGCCAGGTACGAATGGAGCCAGGTCCGGCGCGGGATCTGGTCCGGCAGATGTTGGGTCTGGCTCACGTTACAGTGACCGAAAATCCCTGCGGATCAACGATCTATGATGAGGCGAACTACCAGCGATTGGAGGGGGAGCGGGCGATCGTCGTCGCCAGGGACCGCCGGGGCGACTGGAACGGCGCGGGCCTGCTGACACTTCCGCTGAAATCACGGGCCTTGGCGGCGGCTTTACGCGACGAAACGCCCGAAGCGCATTGGGTATCGATGCCCGTCAACATCGAACGGCTGGACGGCGTATCCGTACTGCTGGTAGAGGACAACCCGGTAAACCAGCGGGTGGCGGAAAAGATGTTGGAGAAACTCGGCTGCCGGGTACAGGTGGCGGCCCACGGCGGCGAAGCCCTGGCCCGGTTGGACGAGCAGCGCTTCGACGTCGTGCTGATGGATTGCCAGATGCCGGAGATGGATGGCTACGAAGCCACCCGCCGGATCCGCACCCGGGCCAACGATGGGTTGACTCCCGTCGTGGCTCTCACGGCCGCAGCCTTCCCCGAAGATTTGAGCCGGTGCCGGGAGGCCGGGATGGACGACCACCTCTCCAAACCGGTGACTTTAGAGAGCCTGGCGGCCGTTTTGCGGAAGTGGATCCGAACCGGCCCCCGTATCTGAGAGAATAGAGAGTTCATGTTCCGTTTTGAAACTGCCGGCGAGTCGCACGGCGAATGTCTAGTGGCGACCCTGACGGGTCTTCCTTCCGGTGTTCCGGTCTCCCTGGAGCGCATCAATCGAGAGTTGTGGCGCCGCCAGCAAGGCTTCGGCCGCGGCGGCCGAATGAAGATTGAGACCGACACGGTGGAGATCGTGGCCGGAGTGCGCCATTCCCAGACGATCGGCGCCCCAATTGCCATGATCATCCGCAATCGGGACTGGAAGAACTGGCTGGAACCGATGTCGGTGGAAGACTTCGAGGGCAGCGACGAGAAGAAGAAGAAGGTGCTGCGGCCGCGGCCGGGCCATGCCGACCTGGCCGGCATGATCAAGTACAACTACCACGACGCCCGCTACATCCTGGAGCGGGCGAGCGCTCGCGAGACGACCGCGCGCGTGGCCGTCGGCGCCGTGGCCAAGGAGTTTCTGCGCGAATTCGGCATTACGATTCTCAGCCACGTCATCGCGGTGGGTCCGGAGAAACTCGGCCGCGCCGCAACCTGGGACGAACTGGTGGCCTTGTCGTTGAAGGACGAAGTGCTGCTGGGCTGCGTGGACCCGGAAGCGGAGCAGCGGATGAAAGCCGTGGTGGACGAAGCCTACCGGACCGGCGATACCGTGGGCGGCGTGTTTGAAGTGGTGGCACATGGATTGCCGGTCGGCCTCGGCTCCCACATCGCCTGGGACACCCGTCTGGACGGCAAACTGGCCCAGGCCATCGTCTCCATGCAGGCCGTAAAAGGTGTGGAAGTGGGCTACGCCGCCGAAGGCGCCGAAGCGTTCGGGTCCAAGGTTCAGGACACCATCCACTACAACAAAGAGGATCGGGCTTTCTTCCGCGGCGCCAACCGGGCGGGCGGATTGGAAGGCGGCATCACCAACGGGCAGGATCTGATGGTCCGCGGCTTCCTGAAGCCGATTTCCACCTTGCGGCGCCCCCTGGAGAGCGTCGACATCGTCACCCGCGAAGCCGAAAAGGCCGCCTACGAGCGCAGCGACGTAGCCGTGGTACCGGCGGCGGGCGTCATTGGCGAAGCCATGGTGGCCATCGTCCTGGCCCAGGCGTTCATTGAAAAGTTCGGCGGCGATTCGATGGAAGAAACCCGCCGGAATTATGATGGGTATCAAGAGCAGGTGCGAAATTTCTAATGGTTTTGGGAATACGGAAATACGGTGATCCGGTGCTGGAGACGCCATGCGAAAAGGTGGCGGATTTCGGAAGCGCGGAGTTGAAAAAGTTGGTCTTCGACATGTTCGAAACCATGTATGCCAATAAGGGCGTGGGGCTGGCCGCCCCGCAAGTGGGAGTACTGCAGCAGGTGACGGTGATCGACACCTCGGCGGGCGAAGTGGCCGAGGAACGGCTGGTGCTCATCAATCCGGAGATCGTCTCTTTGGAAGGGCAGCAGTTGGGCGAAGAGGGCTGCCTGAGCATTCCCGGATTCCGCGAAGACGTGCGGCGCGCCATGACCGCGCGCGTCAAGGCGTTTGACGTAGAGGGAAAGCCGTTCGAAGTCACCGGCGAAGAGTTGCTCGCCCGCGCCATGCAGCACGAAATTGACCATCTGCACGGCATTCTGTTCCTGAAGCACCTGTCGCCGTTGAAGCGGGACCTCATCCGGCGGAAGATCTCAAAACTCGTGAAGGCCGGCGAGTGGTAGTCGTTTTTATGGGGACGCCGCAGTTCGCGGTGCCGTCCCTGGAAGCGCTGGTCGCCGCCGGCCATACCGTTGCTGCCGTCTATACCCAGCCCGACCGACCCAAGGGCCGGGGCCAGGAGTTGGCCATCTCCCCAATCAAGGAAGCCGCCTTGCGGCTGGGCTTGCCGGTCTATCAGCCGGAGCGGGTACGCCGCTGTGTCGACGAACTGGCGGGCTTCCACGCAAAAGCCATGGTGGTGGTGGGCTACGGCCAGATCCTCCCGCAGTCGATCATCGACCTTGCGCCGCTGGGGATCATCAACGTCCACGCCTCGCTCCTGCCCCTATACCGCGGGGCGGCCCCCATCCAATGGGCGATCGCCAATGGCGACACCGAAACCGGCGTCACCACCATGCGCATCGACGCGGGGCTCGACACCGGCGACATGCTTCGGAAGGCGGAAACCTCCATCGGGCCGGAAGAAACAGCCCCGGAGCTTTCGGCAAGGCTGGCCACCATGGGCGCCGAACTGCTCATCGAGACGCTGGAGATGTTGGAACGCGGCCAGATCGTGCCCGAACCGCAGGACCACTCCTCGGCGACGCTCGCACCCATCCTGAAAAAGGAAGACGGCGTGGTGGATTGGACGTGCCCGGCCGCCGAAATCCACAACCGCCTGCGCGGGTTCACCCCCTGGCCCGGCGCGGCCACCACCTTCCGCGGCCAGGGCCTGAAAATCCTCTCGGCACGGCTGAACGCGGACGGAGCCGGCCTCTCCCCGGGCACGCTGGCCATGCGCGGGCGGAAACTGGTGGCTGGCTGCGGCCAAGGAACCGCCCTGGAACTGGCCGAAGTGCAGCCCGAAGGGCGTAAGCGGGTAAGTGGAGAAAGTTTCGCCAACGGCGCCCGATTGTTGGAGAATGAACAGTTAGGAAAATAACGTGAACTTACCGCTTGGGTTTCGCTACTCGGCCTTGTACGCCGGCATTCGTAAGGCGCAGAAGGACGATTTGTCGTTGATTGTGTCCGATATTCCGGCTTCGGCGGCGGGCGTATTTACACAGAACAAAGCCATGGCGGCGCCGGTCATTCTCTCCAAGGAGAATCTGGCGGCCACCGGTGGCACGGCGCGCGCGATACTGACCAACGCCGGTAACGCCAACTGCGCCACCCGCACCGGCATGAAGGTTTCCCTGGCGACCACCAAAGCGGTGGCCAAGGCGCTGAAGGTGCCCGCCGCGCAGGTGCTCCCCGCATCGACTGGCGTAATCGGCGTGGAACTGGACGCGACTAAAATCACCTCCAAAGCCGGCGAGTTGGTCAGCGGCCTTTCCGCCGACCGGTTTGAAGACGTGGTAAGCGCCATCATGACCACCGACCTGGTGCCCAAGAAGGCCCACGCGTCGCTGGCCGTCAAGGGCGGCACCATTCATCTCGCCGGCATGACCAAAGGCTCCGGCATGATCCAGCCGCTGATGGCGACCACCCTCGGCTACATCGTGACCGACGCCGCGCTTTCCCCCGCCGAATTACAGCGGATGTTACGCAAGGCCGCCGACCGCAGTTACAACGCGATGAGCGTCGACGGCGACACCTCTACCAACGATTCGGTCTACGTCCTGGCCAACGGCGCCAGCGGCCTCACCATGTCGGCATCCGATAAAGCCCTCTTCGCCGACGCGCTTACGGTCCTGATGGAAGACCTCGCCAAACAAATCGCCCGCGACGGCGAGGGAGCCAAGAAACTGGTTACCATCGACGTCGACGGAACGCGGAACGATAAGCAGGCCATGCAGATCGCCCGCGTGATCGGCAATTCGCCGCTCGTAAAGACGGCCATCGCCGGCAGCGACCCGAACTGGGGCCGCATCATGATGGCGGCCGGCAACGCGGGCGTCGATTTCGAATTGAAGAACGTCGACATCCGCATGCAGGGCCTGCTGGTGTGCAAGGGCGGCCTCGCCAAGGACTTCTCCGAAGAGGAACTCACCAAACTGCTCGACGAGCCGGATTGCCACATCTCCTTCTCTATCCGCGGCGACGGCAAAGGCCGGGCGAGATTTTACACCTGCGACTTCACCGAGGGATATATCCAGATCAATGGGAGCTACCGGACCTAAACGCTCGCCAACGGTGCGAGACGCGGAGATGGCCTCGGTGAACGAGGCCCTTTCTGTTTTCAGGGTCGGGCACCGCGGCGCGGACGCTTTGGACATCTATTGGGAGTGTGCCCGGGTAATCGGCAGGAGCCAGACGCGTACGGCGACCCGGAACTTAATCCGGGCCGTTCTGGGAACGGACGAATCCATCCGCCGGGAGGCGGCCCTGCACGCCCTTTGGCAATTGGACGACCGCCGCGCCGTGAGTCTGTTCCTGCGGGTGGCGGGCAACCCGGAGGGAGCGGAATCCGAAGCGGCACGAATCATCGCCGTCGAAGCCTTGGGCGTCGGCATCGGCCGTAGCAACGTCCAACACGCCGTAGCGCGGTACCTGCGCGATCCCTCCAAGATGGTCCGCTTCTCCGCCCTCTGCGCCGCAGGCCGCCTCTGTCACCTCCCGCGGGCGCCAATCACGGACGAACTACGCCACAGCCTCGAAGAGACAGCGAAAGACCCAACCACGGTCTACGAACCCGGCGACGTGGCCCGCCTCGCCATCGAGATCTTGAACCGCTGCGCGATACACCGGGACCGGGGTGAACGGCATGCTAGCCTGAGAGTGTGGAAATCCCCGCCATCCGCACCGAGGGCCTAACGAAATCGTACCGTTCTGGCGATGAGACTCTTACGGTCTTCAGCGAATTGAACCTCTCGGTGGCAAAAGGCGAACGTGTGGCTCTGATCGGGGAATCCGGAACGGGCAAGTCCAGTCTTTTGCATTGTTTAGGCGGTCTGGACAGGCCCAGCAGCGGTAAGATATACTTCGGTCAGAACGACCTTCAGGCGCTTTCAGAAACTGGACTGGCTGATTTTCGAAACCGCGAAATTGGCTTCGTGTGGCAAACCCACTATTTGCTCCCGGAGTTTACGGCGCAGGAAAACGTCATGATGCCCCTCCTCATCCGTGGAGTTCAGTACGACGAAGCCGCGCCGTTGGCCCTAGCGAGGTTAGATGAAGTTGGGTTGCGAGCACGGGCGCACCACCGGAGCGGAGAACTCTCCGGCGGCGAACAGCAGCGAGTGGTGCTGGCGCGGGCGCTTGTGGGGCAGCCAAAATATTTGTTCGCCGATGAGCCGACCGGGAATCTGGATGAACGGACGGGCGAAATGATTTCTAAAATGTTGGGGGAGTTGCACCGGACGCATCAGCTTACCTCAATTTTCGTCACGCATAGCCGTGATTTTGCCCGGTCTTGCGACCGGGTTTTGCGTCTACAGCACGGAGGTCTGGCTGATGTTACGGCCGGGGAGTAGCCATGTTTGAACGTTATACCGAAAAAGCGCGACGAGTGATATTTTTCGCCCGCTATGAGGCCTCGCAGTTTGGCAGTCCGTACATCGAAACGGAACACCTCCTGCTCGGGCTGTTGCGGGAAGACAAGGCGCTGGCGAACCGGTTCCTGCGGTCCAACGCGGCCATCGAGTCGATCCGGAAACAGATCGAAGCGCACACCACCATCCGCGAAAAGGTCTCCACCTCCGTCGACCTTCCGTTAAGCCACGAATGCAAACGCGTGCTCGCCTACGGCGCCGAAGAAGCCGAGCGCCTCAACCACAAGCACATCGGCACTGAGCACCTCCTGCTCGGCCTGCTGCGCGAAGAGAAGTGTTTCGCCGCCGAAATCCTGCACGAGCGCGGCCTTCGCCTCAGCCAGGTGCGCGAAGAGATCTCCCGCAGCTCCTCGGAGAAGATCACCACCAACCGGCCCAAGGAATCCTCCCTGTTGGCCGAATTCTCCCGCGATCTGACCCAGGCGGCCGTCGACGGCCAGCTCGATCCCCTCATCGGCCGCGACCATGAGTTGGAGCGCGTCGTGCAGATCCTCTGCCGCCGCACCAAGAACAACCCCGTTCTGATCGGCGAACCCGGCGTCGGAAAGACCGCCATTGTCGAAGGCCTCGCCCAGCGCATCTCCGATGGCGACGTCCCCTCCTTCCTCAGCGAAAAGCGGATCCTCGCCCTCGATCTCTCCCTCATCGTCGCCGGCACCAAGTATCGCGGACAGTTTGAAGAGCGCCTGAAGACCATAATGAAAGAACTGATGGAGAACCAGAACGCCATCATCTTCATTGACGAGTTGCATACCCTGGTCGGCGCCGGTTCGGCCGAAGGTTCGCTCGACGCGGCCAATATCCTCAAACCCGCCCTCAGCCGCGGCGAGATTCAGTGCATCGGCGCCACCACGCCCGCCGAATACCGCAAGTCGATCGAAAAGGACCGCTCGCTCGAACGGCGTTTCCAGGCCGTCAAGGTCCCCCCGCCCAACGAAAGCGACGCCATCAAGATCATGTTCGGCATCAAGGAACGCTACGAAAAGTTCCATGCCGTCGCCTACACCGACGAATCCATCGAGACCGCCGTCTTCGCCTCCAACCGCTTTATCCCCGATCGCTTCCTCCCCGATAAGGCGATCGATCTCATCGACGAAGCCGGCGCGCGCGTCAAGCTGAAACAGACCACCCTTCCCGCCGACGTCTCCGAAATCCAGAAGCGGATCAAGTTCATCGTGCACCGGATGGAAAACGCCATCGCCAACCACGAATTCGAAAAGGCCCGTTTCTATTCCGACGAGGAACGCAAGGAGCGGGAGAACCTGCGCACCTTGCGGGAGAAGTACAACCTGGACGATACCTCCACCGGTGTCGTCACCAAGGACGATATCGAGGACGTCGTCGCCCGCTGGACCGGCGTGCCCATGACGGCCATCCGCGAAGAGGAAGTCGCCAAGCTCCTCCGCATCGAAGAAGAACTGCACAAACGCGTCGTCAGCCAGGAAAAGGCTATCAGCGCCCTGGCCCGAGCCATCCGTCGCTCCCGCGCCGGCCTGAAGTCGCCCAAGCGCCCGGCCGGTTCCTTCCTGTTCCTCGGCCCCACCGGCGTCGGCAAAACGGAAGTCGCCCGCGCACTCGCCGACTTCCTCTTCGGCTCGGAAAAATCGCTCATCCGCTTCGACATGTCCGAGTACATGGAGAAGCACTCGGTCTCCAAGCTCATCGGCTCGCCTCCCGGCTACGTCGGCTACGAAGAGGGCGGCCAGCTAACCGAACGGGTCAAACGCCAGCCCTACTCCATCATCCTGCTCGACGAAATCGAAAAGGCCCACCCGGATATCTACAACATCCTGCTCCAGGTCTTTGAAGACGGCCAGTTGACCGACGGCCTCGGCAACACCGTCGACTTCAAAAACACCATGATCATTATGACTTCGAATCTGGGTGCCCGGTTCCTGGACAAGAAGGCCACCCTCGGCTTCGCCGCCCCCACCGCCGGCATGCCGCAGAAGGTGGAGGACCAGGTGATGAACGAAGTGAAGAAAGCGTTCAATCCGGAGTTCCTCAACCGCCTGGACGAAGTCATTCTCTTCACCTCCCTGGCCGATGAAGACCTGCTGCAGATCATGTTCCTGCTGGTGGAACAGGTCAACCTCAACCTGGTTGCCAAGCAGATCAAGATCAAGCTGCTCCCCGATGCGGCCAAGTACATCCTGGAAAAGACCCTCGTCGACCGTAGCTACGGCGCTCGTCCGCTGCGCCGCGCGCTGCAGAAGTACATCGAGGATCCGCTCTCGGAAGCCCTCATCCAGGGTTCCCTGCCCCACCCGGCCGAGTTCGAGGTCTACCTGGGCGACACCGGTATCTTCATCCGCCAGATGATCACCGAGGAAGCCACCGTCGGGGCCGGCACCACCGCCACGCCCGTCGTCGCCGAACTGTACTCGTTCTAGTTCCGCTCAAACAGCAGAAGGCCCGCCGCTCCGTGAGGAGTGGCGGGCCTTTCGCTTGCCAACTGGAAATCCAGCTCAGCCCCACCAACTCTCGCCCGGCGCCAGGTTCTTCTTCGCCACATCGGGGTTAAGCTCAATGCCGAAGCCCGGCTTGTCCTGAATGGTCAGGTAGCCGTCCTTGATGATGGGGCCGTCGTGAATCACCAGGTCCTGCCACCAGTCGATGTACTTGGCCAGCTCATGCACCCGGAAATCGCGCATCGACGCCGCCGCGTGGCACGACGCAATCGTGCCCACCGGGCTCGCCGGATTGTGGGCCGCCGTGGCGATGTAGGAGTTCTCGGCCAGATCGTGAATCCGCTTGGATTCCAGCAGCCCGCCGGACTTCGGAATGTCCAGGTGCACGATATCCACGCCCTGCAGGTCGATCAGCCGCCGGAACTCGTTCCGCGTGTAGAGGTTCTCGCCCGTACAAATGGGCACGTTCACCGAATGGGTCACACGCGCCATGGCGTCGGCATTGCCCGGAGGCACCGGGTCTTCCAGCCACATCGGGTTGGAGTCTTCTATGGCCTGCGCCATCTTGATCGCGTCGCGCACGTCGTACTTCCAGTGCGCCTCCACCCCGAAATCCACGTCCGGCCCCAGTTCGCTGCGAACCGTCTCCATCGCCTTGCTGATGCGGCGCAGATCCTGAATCGTCAGGCCGCGCGTATAGCGGTCGTGGCCGGGCTCCTTGTACTCCGGATCGGCCCGCGGCGGAATGCCGTCGCCCTGAAACTTGTAAGCCGTCCAGCCGAACTTCTCCGCCTTCGTCTCCTGGACCAGGGCGCGCCACGCACCCATGTCTTCCACCTTCGCCGGCGCCTGCGTCGTCCGGTAGAAACGAACCCGGTCGCGGAACCGTCCGCCCAGCAGGTTGCAGCTCGGCGTCTCCAGTATGCGCCCGGCCAGGTCCCACAGCGCGATCTCAATGCCGCTCGCCGCCGTCACCGTGACGCCGCTCTGCGCTCCGGCGCCCGCCGTCAGCATCAGCATCTTGTGGTACAGCTTGTCGACGTTGAGCGGATCCTCGCCAATAATGTGCTGCTTCAGCAGGCGCAGGACAATATCCTTCACGCCGGGCCCCCAGTAGGCCTCCCCGATTCCGGAGATGCCGGCGTCAGTTTCAATCTTGATCAGGTTCCAGTCCCAGGTTCCGCGAACGATCATGCACTTAACGTCCGTGATCTTCACTTTGCCCTTATGGGCGGCCGATAGCCGGGAAAATAGGGAGACCCCGGCGGCGGCGGTTAAAAAGGAGCGGCGATTCATGTCACCGCCAGTCTATTTCATTCCGCACCGCCGCGGCGAGCCCTACAGATTCCCTTGTTTCAACTGATCGGCCATGTATTCCGATGCCCGCATGGAAAGCGCCAGAATCGTCATCGTCGGATTCTGCCAGCCGCCCGTCACAAAGGCGCTGCCGTCCACCACAAACAGGTTCTTGATGTCGTGGCTCTGGTTGAACTTGTTCAGCACGCTCTTCTTCGGGTCGTCCCCCATCCGGCACGTGCCCAGCTCATGAATGCTGTATCCCGGCGGGTTCACCTTGTCGCTCTTCACCAGGATTTCCAGGCCCGCTGACTTGTAGAGCTCCTCCATCGTATCGGCCGCGTCCCGGCAAAGGTTCCGCTCGTTCTCGCCATAGCGGGCATCAATGTGGAGCGTCGGAATCCCCCAGGCGTCTTTCTGCGTCTTGTTGATCCGGACGTGATTCTCATAGCGCGGCAGCACCTCGCCGTAGATACCGCCGGAGACGCAGGCGCCGGCATAACTGTCCAGCTTCTTCTGCAGCGCCGGGCCGTACTCGGGAAAGTACTTCGCATCCGGCGTGGCGCCGGTCGACATCGGAATGGCGTACCCGCCGCGGAAGTTGCGCTTCTCTTTCTTATCCAGGTTCCGGAAACGCGGAATGAACAGGCCCCCGCCAATCAGCCCCGGCGTCGCCTTGCCGTCGCGCGCTTCCGGCATCGCCGCCACCACCGTGCAGCCGTACTGCTGATCGATCAGATACCGCCCCACCAGCCCCGAAGAGTTCGCGATCCCGGAGTTCAGCAACAGCCTCGTCGACTCCAGCGTGCCCGCCGCCAGCACGATCACCTTCGCCGTGGCGAACATCTCCCGCCGCGTGTGCCGGTCCAGGAAATAGACGCCATTCGCCCGGCCCGTCTTCTTGTCCACCGTCACTTCCCGCACCACGGCGTTCGGCACAACGTCCAGATTCCCCGTCGCCAGCGCCCCCGGAATCGACAGGTTCACCGAACTCGCCAGCCCGCCCTCCCCCATCGCCGCCCGCATCCGCGAAACGGGAATGCCCATCCTGCCCGCGGCGGCGGTAATCCGTTTCTGGCACTCGCTGTCGGTGCCCTCCACGCCAGCTACAAAATCGCCATCCGGGAACTGCGGCCAGCCCTCTTTCCGGCCCACCACGCGGAACTGCTTTTCCACCCGGGAATAGAACGGGGCCAGGTCGTCATGGCGGATCGGCCAGTTGTCCCCGGCCCCGTCATGATCGGCGGCCCTGAACTCGTAGTCGCTCAACCGGAACGATTGCCGCGCCCAGAATAGCGAGCGCCCGCCCACCAGCCGCACCCGCACCCAGTTGTAGGGCGCCGCCGGATCGTAGGTGTAGGGCACTTCCTTCTCGTTCACCCACGTATTGGCGTTGAACTCAGTGGCCTGGTAAACATGATCCAGGTGGGCGTTCGGGTTGCCGAAGCCCCGATACGGCAGTTCATGCACCGGCTTGAACGTCCGGTCCCGGTCGAAATCCACCACCGGCCCGGCATTCAGCATCAGGCACTTCAGCCCTTTCCCCGCCAGAACGCCGGCAGCCATCCCGCCGGAATGGCCGGAGCCGACAATCAGAACATCATAGGTTTTCTTGGACATGGCAGAGACCTTCCGGGGTTAACGCGTCGGATCGATGGGCAGCCAGTAGGGCGCGGCGCCACCGCCCCGCCGGCGCCGGTTCTGGTTCGGCGCCAGGCTCATCTCTTTCGAGTTCAGCGTCGCCGTCCGCACATCGGCCCGTAGATCGGATAGGAATCGCTGCCGCGGGTTGGCCGGTGGGTCAAACGTCCAGGGCACCAGCAGCGGACGGAGGATCTTGTCCGCCTCCTCGGCGCTCAATTCGGCAAACGGCTTGGTGAACAGCCTCCGCGCTTCGGCGTCCACGAAATCGAGCCCGTTGCGATAAAGCGTCTGCCGCCGCGACGGCGAAACGCCGATCAGGAAATCCAGGAACTCGGCAGCGCCCGCCTCCTTCGCGCCCGGCCGGCCGCCGGCCGCCGGAAGAATCAGTTCGCTCAGCTGTTGGAGCGTCGCAAACTGCCGGGGAGTGAAAAATCGCTG
Organism: uncultured Solibacteraceae bacterium; assembly: GCA_964430625.1. Classification (GTDB taxonomy): domain Bacteria; phylum Acidobacteriota; class Terriglobia; order Bryobacterales; family Bryobacteraceae. Next base: position 41,661 of record CAYSFR010000016.1, on the reverse strand, counting down.
GGCCGGTTCGGCCGCGTCCGCCGCCGCAATCGTGGCTATTTTCGGGACTTCGGCGGCAGGAGCGGCGGCGCGCTGCGCGGTGACGATGCCCGCGGCGGCCGGAGCGGCGGTAAAGGCCTTGACGAATCGGCGGCGTTGCATCGTACTACTTTATCGCGAGATTTCAGGGCGCCAGATACGGCGCCCCGGGAACCCGTTTCACCGGTGCCTGCGGCGGAAACCCGCTCTCCGGATGGCGCGGAATCCAGAACCGCAACGGCCCCCGCGCCTTGCCCGCCATCCGTACGTTCGGACCCTCATGGGACCCGTCCCCCATATCGGCCCGCGCCTCCGCCAGCAGCGTCTGCAGCCGCTCCACTACCCGCGGATGCTCCGCCGCCACGTTCTTCGATTCACCGATGTCGGCCACCAGATTGTAGAGCTCTCCGCTCGTGTGCAGCTTCCACTCCCGCTCCCGGACGCCCTTCAATTGATTGGCGTGATAGTAGAAAAATACCTCATTCCCCGACGTCGCGCCGGGCTTCCCGCTGAGCAGCGCGGAGAGGTCCCGCCCATCCATCCGGTGATTCACCGGCAGCGCCGCGCCGGCCAGCCCGGCAAACGTCGGCAGGACATCCATGTTGGAAACAATGTCGTCGGAGACCCGCCCCGCCGGAACCCGCCCCGGCCACCAGGCAATCGCCGGCACACGCACTCCGCCCTCCCACGTGCTGCCCTTGTTGCCCCGCAACGGCGTGTTGTCGGCCCGCGGCGTGCCCCCGTTGTCGCTCAGGAAGATCACCAGCGTCCGCGAAGCGAGCTTCAGCCGTTCCAGCGCGCGCAGAATCTGGCCCACGCTGTCGTCAATCTCGGCCACCGAGTCGCTGTAAAGCGTCTTCCCCGTCTTTCCGCGCCACGCCTTTCCCGCCGCCAGCGGCGCGTGCACCATCGAGTGCGGCAGGTAGAGAAAGAACGGCTTGCTCTTGTTCTTCTCGATAAAGGCGATCGATTCCCGCGTGTACTCTTCGGTCAGCGAATCCTGGTCGGTCACCTCCCGCAGCAGGTCTTCGTTGCGCAGCAGCGGCAGCGGCGGATGCGGATACTCCTGGATGCCGCCCGCCTTGGGCGCCGGCCGCATGTCGTTCGAATACGGCAGGCCGAAATAGGAATCAAATCCGTGGCGCGTCGGCAGAAACTCCGGTTGGTCCCCCAGGTGCCACTTGCCCACGCAGGCCGTGGCATAGCCCTGGGATTTCAGCTGCCGCGCCACCGTCATCTCCTTCGGGTTCAGCCCGTGCCAGTCGCCGGGCATCAGAACGGCGTGCCAGGAGCCGAACGAGAGCCCCACCCGCTTGGGATAGCACCCCGTCATCAGCGCCGAGCGCGACGGAGAACAGACCGGTGCGGCATACCACGACGTAAACCGCATCCCCTCTTTCGCCATCCGTGCCAGGTGCGGCGTATAGTCGACCGCGGCGCGATAAGGAGCAATGTCGGCATACCCCATGTCGTCGCAGGTGATCAGGACAAAATTGGGCTTCGGAGTAGCCGCGGAGGCCACCGCGGCAAGGGAGCCGAGAAAGGTGCGTCGGGTTAGCATGGCGTTCGTTCTTAGGGAGAGTGTCGGGGACAGTGTAACGCAGACGCGGCGGAGACCCCGTCCTTGTATACAATGCGGATTGTGCAAATTGTGTTGCGGGGACTCTTCGTTATCGCGCTGGCCGCGCCCGGTACGCTGGCGCAGAAGGTGGATTTTGCCCGCCAGGTAAGGCCTATCCTCTCCGACCGCTGCTTTGCCTGCCACGGCCCGGACGAGGCAAACCGCAAGGCCGCCCTCCGGCTCGACGTCGAGGCCGACGCCAAAAAACTGCGCGGAAAACGCGCCGCCGTCATCCCCGGCGATGCCGCCGCCAGCGAACTCGTCAAACGGATCAACAGCAGTAACGACGCGCTGCGCATGCCGCCCGCCCATCTCGGCCACAAGCGGCTCACCCCCGCCGAAACCGCCCTCATCACCCGCTGGATTCAGGAAGGCGCCGTATGGCAGTCCCATTGGGCGTTCGTCGCCCCGCAAGCCGCTCCCGGCGGCACCATCGATGGGTTCGTTCGCGCCCGCCTCGCCAGGGAAGGGCTGCGGCCCGCCCCGGAAGCCGGCCGCGCCCGGCTCCTCCGCCGCCTCTCGTTTGACCTCACCGGCCTGCCCCCTACCCTGGCGGAGATCCAGGCGTTTGAGGCCGACCGCCGGCCCGATGCCTACGAAAAGGTCGTCGACCGCCTCCTCGCCTCCCCCCGCTACGGCGAACGCATGGCCGTCGACTGGCTCGATGCCGCACGCTACGCCGACACCCATGGCTACCAGGTGGATCCCGAAAAGCAGATGTGGGCCTGGCGCGACTGGGTCGTCCAGGCCTTCAACCGCAACATGCCCTATGACCAGTTCACCATCGAACAACTGGCCGGCGACCTCCTCCCCAACGCCTCCCTGGAACAGAAGATCGCCACCGGCTTCAATCGCAACCACCGCGTCAATACCGAAGCCGGCAGCATCGCCGCCGAGTTCCACAACGAAAACCTGGTCGATCGCGTCAGCACCCTCGGAACCGTCTGGATGGGCCTCACCGTCGGCTGTGCCCGTTGCCATGACCACAAGTACGATCCCATCTCCGCCCGCGACTTCTACCGCCTCTACGCCTACTTCAACAACGTGCAGGAGATCGGCACCGGCGGGCCGCGCGATGGGCAGGGGAACCTGCAACCGGTGCTGAAACTGCCTGCGCCGGAATTGGAAGCGCAAGCCAGGGAAGCGGCCAATCGCGTCCGCGAACAGCGGAAAGCCGTGAAAGCCGTCGAGGCGCAACTGGAAAAGGAAACGCTCGCCTGGGCAGCGCCGCAGTGGGAGGTCCTGCGGCCGCTCACCGCACAGTCGGCAAACGGCGCCACCCTGCAGGTCGAAGCCGACGGGTCCATCGTCTCCACCGCCGCCCGCCCCGAACGCGACATCTATACCCTCACCGTCCAGACCGAAAAGGAGGACATCACCGGCTGGCGGATCGAACTCATCCCCGATGCCCGCTTCCCCCGCGGCGGCTCCGGCCGCGGTGACGACGGAAAGGGCGTCCTGACGCTCTTCGAAATGGAGCGGGACGGCGTCGGCAAAGTCGACCTCGACAAGGTATCGGCCACCGGACAGTCGCCCGAATCCGTCCTGGAACGCGTCGTCCGCCCCATGATCCAGTTGAAGCGCGGATGGTCCGTCGACCCGGAGGTCGCCAAGCCGCACTACGCCGTTATCGAACCGCGCGTCATGGAACGCGGCGGGCGCTTCACCATCCGCCTCGGCAACGAATTCGGCGAAGGCGCTCTGCTCGGGCGCTTCCGCCTCTCGGTCACCAGCAGCCTCTTCCCGGAACCGGCCAAGGACGAGGAGAAGAAAAAGCAGTCCTACCTGGTCTCGCACCAGTTGGAGCGCAGGCGCGAAGGCGACCGCCTCACCCGCCTGATCGCCGAACAGCGCGCCGCCGAAAACCGCATCCCCTCCACCATGGTGATGGCCGAAATGACCACGCCCCGCGATACCTTCGTCCTGCCCCGCGGAGCCTACGATAAGCCCGGCGAAAAGGTCTCCGCCGCCGTGCCGGCCTTTCTCCCGCCCCTGCCGCCCGGCGCCCCCAACAACCGCCTCGGCCTCGCCAAATGGCTGGTGGACCCATCCCATCCGCTAACCGCGCGCGTCGCCGTCAACCGCCTCTGGCAGTCGCTCTTCGGCACCGGCCTCGTAAAGACCGCCGAAGACTTCGGTTCCCAGGGCGAGGCCCCCTCCCACCCCGAACTCCTCGATTGGCTCGCCGTCGAGTTCGTGAAATCCGGCTGGGACATGAAATCGATCATTAAGACCATCGTCATGAGCGCCACCTACCGCCAGGAGTCCCAGGCCACCCCGGCACTCGTCGAACGGGACCCGGAGAACCGCCTGCTCGCCCGCGGCCCGCGCTTCCGCCTGCCGGCGGAAATGATCCGCGACCAGGCCCTCACCGCCGCCGGACTCCTCCACGAAAAGCAGGGCGGCCCCGCTGTCAAACCCTACCAGCCCGATGGACTCTGGGAACAGCTCTCCGTGATTGACGATAAAAAGCTCTACGAGCGCTCCAAGGGCGGGGACCTCTACCGCCGCAGCCTCTACACCTACTGGAAGCGCACCGTGCCGCCCCCGGCGCTGGCCACCTTCGATGCGCCCACGCGCGAGTTCTGCACCGTTCGCCGCCCCCTCAGCACCACCCCCCTCCAGGCGCTGGCCCTGCTGAACGACGAAACCTACGTCGAAGCCGCTCGCAAACTTGCCGAACGGATGATGACCGAAGGCGGCAAACTGCCCGCCGAACGCCTCCGCTATGGCTTCCGCCTCGCCGCCTCCCGCCCGCCCACCGCCGCCGAGATCGCCCTGCTCCAGGGCGGATGGGAACGGCGCCGGGCGCTCTACGTCAAGGACCGCGCCGCCGCCGAAAAACTGCTGTCTGTCGGCGAATCGCCGCGCAATACCGCTTGGGACCCGGCCGAAATGGCCGCCTACACCACCGTGGCCGGCGTTCTTCTCAATCTGGATGAGGTAATCACAAAGCAATGAGCGATCCGATACGGGAACTCGCCCTGGGACAGACCCGCCGCCAACTCTTCGGCCGCATGGCCGCCGGCATTGGTACCGCCGCGCTCGGCACGCTGCTCGGGGCCACCAAACCAGCCGCCCACCCCGCCCTCGCCGGCCTGCCCCACTACGCGGCGAAAGCGAAACGCGTCATCTACCTCCACCAGTCCGGCGCGCCCTCCCAACTCGACCTCTTCGACCCCAAACCCGCCCTCGCCGCCCGCTTCGGCGAAGAACTCCCCGACTCTATCCGCCGCGGCCAGCGCCTCACCGGAATGACCTCCAACCAGAAAAACTTCCCCGTCGCGCCCAGCAAGTTCCGCTTCGCCCAGCACGGCAAGGCCGGGATCTGGCTCAGCGAACTCCTGCCCCACATGGCCACCGTCGCCGACGACATCACTGTCATCAAGTCCATGCACACCGAGGCCATCAACCACGATCCCGCCATTACCTTCATCCAAACCGGCAGCCAGATCGCCGGCCGCCCCTGCATCGGCTCCTGGGTCAGCTACGGCCTGGGAAGTGAGAATCAGGACCTCCCGGCCTTCATCGTCCTCATCTCCCGCGGCAGCGGCCGCCGCTTCGATCAGCCTCTCTACGACCGCCTCTGGGGCAGCGGCTTCCTGCCGTCCAAATACCAGGGCGTCAAGTTCCGCTCCGATGGCGACCCGGTGCTCTACCTCTCGAATCCCGACGGCGTCTCCCCCGCCGTCCGCCGTTCCATGTTGGACGACGTCGCCGCCCTCAACGAAACCAACCGCCGTGCCTTCCACGACCCGGAAATCGCCACCCGCATCGCCCAGTATGAAATGGCGTTCCGCATGCAAACCTCCGTCCCCGAGTTGACCGACTTCTCCAAGGAGCCGGAATCGACTTTCGCCCTCTACGGCCCCGACTCCCGCAAACCCGGTACCTACGCCTCCAACTGCATCCTCGCCCGACGCATGGCCGAACGCGGCGTTCGCTTCATCCAGCTTTACCACATGGGCTGGGACCACCATGAATCCGTCCCGCGCCAGTTGCCCCCGCAGTGCCTCGATACCGACCAGCCCTCCGCCGCCCTCCTCAAGGACCTGAAACAGCGCGGCATGCTCGACGAAACCCTCGTCATCTGGGGCGGCGAGTTCGGCCGCACCATCTATAGCCAGGGCGTCCTCACCCGCCAAACCTACGGCCGCGACCACCATCCCCGCTGCTACGCGCTCTGGGTCGCCGGCGGCGGCTTCCGCCACGGCCTCAGCTATGGCGAAACCGACGACTACTCGTATAACATCGTCGACAAACCCGTCCACGTCCACGATCTCAACGCCACCATCATGCACTGCCTCGGCGTCGATCACACCCGCCTCACCTACCGTTACCAGGGCCGCGATTTCCGCCTGACCGACGTCGAAGGAATCGTTCGCAAGGAGCTTCTCGCATGACCACCCCCCGCCTCACCCGCCGCCAACTCAGCGCCGCCCTCGCCCTCCCGGCTCAACCGGCCCCCGTCCGGCCCAATATCCTCCTCATCCTCTCCGACGATCACACCGCCGAGTTCCTCGGCTGCTACGGCAACCCCACCATCCGCACCCCCAACATCGATCGCTTCGCATCCCAAGGCATGCGCTTCACCCGCTTCTTCTGCGCCGCGCCGCAGTGCGTCCCCTCCCGAACCGCCTTCCTCACCGGCCGTAGCCCCGTCGCCGCCCGCATGGGCCGCTTCACCTCCCCGCTCCCCCCCGATGTCGTCACCCTCCCCGAACTGCTCCGCTCCCAGGCCGGCTACTTCACCGGCATCTGCCGCCGCCAGTTCCACCTCGACGGCGCCCCCGGGCCCAATAGCCGCCCCGTCTACGAACGCAACAAGCTCCAGACCTTCGCCGGCCGCGTCGACTACCTCGACCGCGCCTCCCCGCGAACCATGACCGAGCGCCGCGTCAACGAGTTCTTCGACAAACGCCCCGCCGATAAACCCTTCTTCCTCTGGGTCAACTTCGATGACCCCCACTTCCCCTGGGACAATATCCCCAACGGCATCGACGCCAAGAAACTCCGCGTCCCCTCCTTCCTCCCGGACCTTCCCGGCGTCCGCGAAGACCTCCGCCGCTACTACGACGAAGTCCAGCGCATGGACTCGGAATTTCAACTCGTCCTCGATACCGTGGAAAAACGCGCCGGCCTCGATAACACCATCGTCCTGTTCGCCGGCGACAACGGATTTCCCTTCCCCCATGGCAAAGGCACGCTCTACGACCCCGGTTTGAACGTCCCCTTCCTGCTCCGCTGGCCCGGCAAAGTGGCCCCGGGCAGCGTCTGCGACGACCTCATCTCCGGCGAAGACTACACCCCCACCATGCTCGAAGCCGCCGGCGTCAAACCGGTCAAGGAGATGTCCGGCGTCAGCTTCCTCGGCCGTGCCCTCGGCCGCGCCCCCGCCCCCCGCAAGTTCGTCTTCGCCCAGCGGCTCACCCACGGCAGCCGCCCCTACGCCGAAGGCACCACCACCCATACGTTTGACCTCTCCCGTATGGCCCGCTCCTCCCGATATAAGCTCATCTACAACTGCACCCCGCAGCAGAAATACTCCCCCGTTGACAGCTACAACGAAGCGAGTTGGAAGGAGATGTCGGACGAAAACGCCTGGGGACGCCTGGCGCCCCGCTTCAGCCGCGCCTACTTTCCCCACGCCCGCCCCGTCTTCGAACTCTACGACCTGGAAAAGGATCCCAACGAGATGGAAAACCTCGCCGGGCGCGCCGAACTGGCCGCCATCGAGCAGGAACTCAAACTCGCCCTCCAGGAAAAGATGATCCTCGACTACGACTACCTCCCGCTCCCCCTCACGCCGTAACGAAAGGTTTTCCATGGCCCTCACCCGCCGCCTGTTCCTGCAGTTGTCGGCCGCCGCAATGGCCCAGTCCGCCCGGCCCAACGTGCTCTTCATCGCCGTCGACGACCTGGATTGCCGCATCGCCTGCTACGGCGACCCCGTCGCCAAGACGCCCAACCTGGACCGCCTCGCCGCCCGCGGCGTCCGCTTCCAGCGCGCCTACTGCCAGTACCCGCTCTGCAACCCCACCCGCTCCTCGGTGCTCTCCGGCCGCTACCCGACCAGCACCGGTGTGCTGGATAACAATACCTTCCTCACCCTTGGCCCCGGCCAGTTTACCCTGCCCTTCTACTTCCAGCGCCACGGCTACGCCATGGCTGCCTTTGGCAAAATCTGGCACGCCATCAACCGCGGCTTCCCCGCCGGCGAGGAAAAAGGGCCCGCCGGCTGGTTCACCGCCAAACAACGCGCCGCACAGCAGGCCGCTCAACCCGACTACTGGATCCACAACCACTCCCCCTACCGCAATATCCAGCCCCCGGACCCCTCCGCCTACGCCTGGGCCAACGTCTATTCCCCCCTCGCCGAAGGCGATGAGGGCCAGGACGCAAAAATCGCCACCCAGTCGATCAGTGAACTCGAGAAAATGGCCGCCGGCGGCAAACCGTTCTTCCTCGCCGTCGGCTTCCACAAACCCCACGTCCCCCTCCAGGCGCCCCAGCGCTATTTCGACCTGTACCGCACCGCCGAGATGCCGCTCCCCCCGGATTTCGACACCGAACCCCGGCAACTGCCCAACATGCCGCGCGACGAGTTCCGCCAGAATATCGACCTCTTCGCCGGCCGCTCCTTCACCGCCCTGGAGGCCCGCGAAGCCATGCGCGCCTACTACGCCTGCATCAGCTACATGGACGCCCAGGTCGGCCGCCTCCTGGACCGCCTGCACGCCCTCGGCCTCGACAAAAACACCATCATCGTCCTCTGGGGCGACCACGGCTGGCATCTCAGCGAAAAGGGCATGTGGGCCAAGGGAACCCTCTTTGAAACCTCCGCCCGCGGCCCCCTGATCATCGCCGACCCCCGTAAACCCACCGCCGGCCAGGCCTCGCCCCGCGTCGTCCAGTACCTGGACATGTACCCGACCCTGGTCGACCTCTGCGGCCTCCCCCAAGCCCCCTGGACCGAGGGTACCCCGCTCACCCCGCTGCTGGAAAATCCCCAGGCGCGGTGGGATCGGCCGGCCTATACGGTCCAGACGCGGAACTGGGCGATCGGGCGGAGTGTCCGCGACGAGCGGTGGCGCTACACCGAATGGGACGAAGGCCGCCGGGGTACTGCCCTCTTTGACCACACCACCGACCCCCAGGAAACCCGTAACCTCGCCGCCGAGAAGGACTTAGCGGACACCGTCGCGCGGCTCCGGGCGCTCCTCCACAACGGACCCATCGCCCGCCGCCCCGGAGGCGGGGCATGACCCGGCGCGAATGGCTGGCCGCGTCAGCGGGCGGTCTGGCCGCCGAACCGGCCGCCGAACCGGGCAAAGGAGTGCGCCATATCCTGCCGGCGGCGACCCAGGAACGGTTCCTGATCAAGGTTTCGTACCACCAAAAGCCGCGAAAAACACCGCAAATTCGCATCAAAAACCGTCATTTTGAGGGCAAAATGAGCGATTTTGAGGGTCTTTTTTGGCACTTTGACGTGCCCGGATTGCGCCCGGCGACCGAATATCAGCTCCAATTGGACGGCTCAGACCCCTGGCCGCTCCGCACCCTCCCCCCTCCGGACGCCACCGTCGACCGCTTCCGCCTGCTCATCTACACCTGCGCCGGAGGGCACGACGCCCAGCGGATCGACGACTCCCCGGCCCCCTACTGGGTCTCCATCCCCGCCCGCCGCCGCCTGTTCGCCCGGGCGCTGCGCGAAAAACCGGACGCCATGATCGCCATCGGCGACCACGTTTACTGGGATCTCCGGTTTGGCCGCGCCACCGGGCGCCTCCCGCTGGGCCAGCAACCCTGGGCACTGCAACTGGCGGGCGCGCCGTTCAACCGGGACATTCCCGTGCTCGGCACGCCGAACGAAGCCATTCTCAAGCGGATCGTCGACCGCCAGATCGCCGAACTCTACGGAACGCTCTTCCGCTCCACCCCGGTCCACTTCATTCAGGACGACCACGACTACTTTGAGAACGACGAAGCCATCGCCGCGGGCATCTCCTTCCCGCCCGATGACTTCATGACGCGCCTGGCGCGGGCCACGCAGCACCTCTACTTCCCCGAACACCTCCCCAACGCCGACCGTCCGGCGGGCCTGCCGGGGGCTTCGGCGGGGGATCGCGGCGCCGGGTTGAGCGAGTGTTACGGCACGCTGCGCGCCGGGAACCTGGCCGAGCTGCTGCTCTACGACTGCCGGCGGTTCCAGACGCTGCGCGGCCCGCACGCCCGCCTGGTCCCGGAGAACGTGGAACAGTGGCTGGTGCGCCGGATGGGAAAGACGCCGGTCCGCCACGTGGTGAACGTGCCCTCGATGCCGATTGGCTGGAGCGCCGGGAAGTGGGGGGAGTGGTACCCGGACGTTCTCGACGACAACGGCCGTTTAGGGGTGGCCAAGCCCAAGTACTTCTGGCAGGAGGGCTGGCGGTCGCAGCATGACCGGCTGTTGGCGGCGAGTTCGGAATCCGACCGGATCGCGCTGTTCCTTTCCGGCGACCTGCACGCGCTGGCGCATGGGGCCATCACCCGCAACGGCAAGGCCGATCTGCGCGGCAACCCGGTCCACAGCGTCCTCACGGGCCCGGTCTCCACCGGTCCGCGCGGATGGCCGTCTTCGGCGCGGGGGACGCCGCCGCTGGTGGCCACCGGGTTGGAGGTAAAGGAAACGCTCGCCCCGCTGGAAAACAACGGATTTACGCTGATTGATTTTACCCGGGACAAAATCGAGTTCCGCCAGTACGGCTGGAAGCTGGGGAGGCCGGAAGAGGAGATCGATTCGCTCGAACCCCTCCACCGGTTTAGTCTTTCGCGCTGAGCGCGGTCAGTCGTAGTACTCCAGCCCGAGATGGGTGATGAGGTCCTCGCCTCGCATCCAGCGCAGGGTGTTTTTCAGCTTCATCAACTGGATGAAGATGTCGTGTTCGGGATAGAGGCCCGGGGCGGTCATGGGCGCCTTGAAGTAAAAGCTCAGCCACTCCTGGACGCCTTTCATGCCGGCACGCTGGGCGAGATCGAGGAACAGGACGAGGTCGAGGACCAGGGGGGCGGCCAGGATGGAGTCACGGCAGAGGATATCGATCTTGATCTGCATCGGGTAGCCGAGCCAGCCAAAGATGTCGATGTTGTCCCAGCCCTCTTTCTGGTCGCCGCGCGGCGGGTAGTAGTTGATCTTTACCGAGTGGTAGAGGTCCTTGTAAAGTTCTGGATAGAGGTTTGGCTGGAGGATCTGGTCCAGCACGCTCAACTTGGTCTCCTCTTTCGACTTGAACGAACCGGGATCTTCCAGCACTTCGCCGTCGCGGTTGCCGAGGATGTTGGTGGAGAACCAGCCGTTGCAGCCGAGCATGCGGGCCTTCAAGCCGGGGGCAAGCAGGGTCTTCATGTAGGTCTGGCCGGTCTTGAAGTCCTTACCGCAGACGGGAATATTGCGGTCGCGGGCCAGCGTAAGGAGGGCGGGAATGTCGTGGGTGAGGTTCGGAGCGCCATTGGCGAACGGGACGCCGGACATGAGCGCGGCGTAGGCGTAGACCTGGCTGGGGGCGATATCGGGGTCGTTCTTGGCGAGGCCCTGTTCGAAGGCAGCCAGCGTCTGGTGGACTTTGGCCGGGCGGTGGAAGACCTCGGTGGAGCCGCACCAGATCATCACCAGGCGGTCGGCGCCGTTGGTCTCCTTGAACGTCTTCATGTCGTCCATCAGCTCGTCGGCCTTATCGCGCAGGGAGCCTTTGGTTTTCACATTCGGCCCGTCGATCCGTTTGACGTAGTTTTTGTCGAAGACGGCCTTCATCGGCTTGATCTTCTGAAGACCGGGCTTCACCTTGCGAAGCAGTTCGGGTTCCAGGACGCGGGCATTGGCGGCGGCTTCGTAGGCGTTGTCCTCAAAGATGTCCCAACCGCCGAAGACAAGCTGGTTGAGTCCGGCGAGGGGGACGAACTCCTTGATGGCAGGTACGCGATTGTCGGTTCGTTTGCCGAGGCGGATGGTACCGAGTTGGGTGAGGGAGCCGACGGGGGCGCCGAGGCCCTTCTTCACTGCCTCCACACCGGCCATAAACGTGGTGGAGACGGCGCCGATGCCGGGGGTGAGGATGCCGAGTTTGCCTTTCGCGGGCGCGATTTTGGTGGACATGGATGATTCTCAGGTTAGGGAGCGAGGGCGGATGGGGTCAATGGATGTATAGCGGATTCGGGCAGTTTCCGGTGTTCTGGCTATGTGATTTCATTTTTATAAAATGAAATAGTGATTCCTCGCACGATGGCGCTGCCGCTCCACCGCGCCGCCCAAGGCGGCGGAACGGTGCTGCTCCAAGGGCCGCGGGGCGCGGGGAAGACGACACTGCTGCGGCGCGAGTTCCCGGGCCACACCTATTTCGCGCTCGACCGTCCGCAGGACCGGACGCCGGCGCGGCAGGACCCGGCGGCGTTCCTGGGGCGGCTGCGGGGACCCGCCATCGTCGACGATCTCCACCGCGCCCCGGAACTGATTCGCTATCTGGCCGAGACCGGGGGCGACTGGCCACTGCTGCTGGGGGCGTCGCGGTGTGTGCGTCTGCCGGTACCGACGCTGACGCTTTACCACCCGACGGCGTCCGAGCGCGGCCGCCGGGCGCCGCTGGCGCTTTCCATGCTGGGCCGCTTTGTTCCCGCCGCGGCGACGGCCGCTTCGCTGCCCGAGGCACCGGAACCGGTACATTACCGGGAGACGGACATCTACGAACTGGTGAAGCTGCACGACATGGACCGGTTCGAGCGGTTCTTTGACGCCGCGCGCGGCCGTAGCGGCTTGCCGCTGGACATACAGGCGCTGGCCCGGGAGTGCGACGTGGCGCACCGGACGGCGGTGCGGTGGCTGGCGGCGATGGAGGACTGTTTCCTGACGCTGAAGGTGCCGGCTTCCGAGCTGGACTGCGGGCGCCGGCTGATCCGCGCCCCGAAGCTCCATTTTCTAGACAGCCCGGTATGGGAGAGCCGGGTGGTTTCGGAGCTGTACCGGAACGCGATGCACACCGGGGAGACGCCGGATTTCCGGCACTGGCGTGACTCCAATGGCCTGGAGATTCCGCTGCTGGTGGAGAGCCCGCTGGCCCCGGCGGTGCCGGTGGCGATTGCCGAGAATCCGAATCCGGAGACGCTCGACCGGTTGCGGCGCTGGATGGGGCTGGCCGGCGTTCCGCAGGGGGCAATCATCGCGCGCAATCTGCAGACGCGAAGCCGCACCGGCGGGGTGTTGCGCTACGGATTCGCGCAACTGTAGCCGGTCTACAGGGTGCGCAGGTAGGCGATCAACGACGCCCGGTCGGCACCGTTCAGTTTCAAGCCGTACTCGTGGCCTTTCAGGTAGGAGAGACGGGCGGGGGAGAGCCAGTCTTCCAGGGAAGTCCCTTCCCCTTTGTGGCCGAGGGGGCCGCGGTGCCAAAGGCCGCGGAGGGAAGGCGCGCGGGAGGCGCCGGTGCCGACGGCGTTGGGGTCGACGCGCTGGGTTTCCGGGGTATGGCAGGAGCCGCAGTTCTCCCGCTGAAACACCTTTTCGCCCTGGCGGGTGAACTTGTCGGCTTTGTAGGGGCTCGGCGGGGATTTCAGTGCCCCGATGTACTGGGCGATGGCCTGGAGTTCGGCGGGGCTGGGGCGGGCGGCCGGGTTGTAGAGTCTTTGCTTGTGCTCCAGGTAGCGGAGAAAGTCTTCCGGCGCTGTGATCTCCCACCGGGCCGAGTAGGTGAGGTAGCGGCGGGAGGGGGCGCCCACGATGTCGGGGATTTGCGGTGTGAGGCCCGCGGCGAGCAACTTGGCGGCGACGGAGAGATTTGGTTCCGGGCGCCCGTAGAGGCGGGCGAAGAGCGCTTTATTCTCCTCGCGAAGCGGAGGTTGGCCCAGCGAGGCGAGCAGGTCCAGGGACAGAGCCATGTCGAACGGGAAGTTCCCCTGCCCGCCGCGGATAACGGCGCCATTGGGCAGTACGCGGTTATGGCAACCGGCACAGGAGTAGCTGCCGATCTCCACTTTCCCTTTCGTGCGAAGGACGTAGACGAGGCCGGTGATGGTGCCTTCGCGGGTGAGGGGCGGCTTCACCTGATCGAACCAGGCTTTGTCGTGGAGGAAGGGCGGATCGGCGTGGGGCCGGGCGCCGAGGGGGCCGATGATGGCGGGGTACTCAAAGAGCGTTTCGCCGTCGGGGTTGGCGATCTGTTCGGGTTGCTGGGCGCGAAGCCATTCGATGTAGCCCGGCGGCGCCTGGTCGGGGTGATAGACGGGGTAGGTCTTCCAGACGGTCTGCTGGGCATGGAGAGCCAGAGTGGCAAGGAAGAGGCGGAGGATCATGGCTTCGGGGCTTCCGGGGTGAACTCGAGGTTGTGGTAGTCGAAGCTGAAGTCGGCCAGGTCGCTGACGGCCTCCATCTTGAGGGACGCGATTTTGCCCTGGTTGTCGAGCAGGAAGTTGCAGTAGGCGTCGGGGATGGTGATGTCGTTGAAGCGGACGATGAAGGTGTTGTGCTGGAAGTGTTCGAGGTGTCCGACCATGGCGGGAGTGGCGTGCATGCGGAGGGAGAGGCGGCCGTTTTCGAGAGTAAACGTGGCCTGGCCGTACCAGGGGTCCCGATAGGTTTGGGCGTAGGCCAACAGGGGCAGGGAGGGCTGCGTGCCGGGGTTGCGGGCGGCGAGCGCCTTCTGTTCGCGTTCGTTGTCCTTTTTGCGGAGTTCGAGGGTTCGGGCGTGAATGGCGCCGATCCAATCGGGACTGGGTGTATGCAGGTAGAAATCCAGGATGTGGTTGGTGATGGCGAGCAGGGCGGCGGATTCCTCCTGATTGGAGAGGACGACGACACCGAGTTTCTGGGAGGGCAGGAGCGTGGTGAGGCTGACCATTCCGGCGAGCGCGCCGCCGTGGGCGGCCACTTTGTTTCCACGATAGTCACGGAGGTTCCAGCCGAGGCCGTAGGCGGCAAATTGCGCCTGTTGCGCGGCGAGCGCGGGCGGCTGTTTGGTGACATTGATGATGGTTTGGGGGGAGAACATCTCGCGAGAGCGGTCCTCCGAGAAGAGGCGCTGTTTTTCGGTGATGGCGCCCTGGGCGAGTTGGACGTTGAGCCATTTGGCCAGGTCGGTGACATTGGCCTTCAGGCCGGCGGCGGCGGCCCAGACATGGTCTCGGGTGAGGGGGATGGAGCGCAGCGTGCCTTCCAGGCGCCAGCCCCGGGAGTGGGGGACGGCGACGTTATCGGCATCGGTGACGCCGGCATTGGAGATGCGGGTTTCGCCCATTTGGAGCGGCTTCAGGATGCGGGTCTGCAGGAACTGCTCATAGGGTTGTCCAGACACGGCGGCGACCACCTGGCCGGCGACGACGAACAAGAGATTGTTATATGCGTATTTGGAGCGGAAGCTGGAGGCGGATTTCAGGTGGCGGGCCCCCTGCAGGACCTGTTCGCGGGTGAAGGTAGTGTCGGGCCAATACATGAGGTCGCCGGCGCCGAGGCCGAGGCCGGAGCGGTGGGAGACGAGGTCGCGAATGGTGAGTTCGCGGGTGACCCAGGGATCGGAGAGGGCGAAGGAGGGCAGGTGGTCGATGACCTTGTCGTCCCACTTCAGCTTTTTTTCGTCGATGAGGATGGCGAGGGCGGCGGTGGTGAAGGCCTTGGTGTTGGAGGCGATGCCGAAGAGGGTGTGCGCATCCACTTTGGCGGGACTTTCCAGTTTACGGACGCCAAAGCCTTTGGCGGCGACGACGGCCCCATCCTTGACGATGGCGACCGCGATTCCGGGGATTTCAAACTGTTTGCGGGCGCGTTCGACCCAGTCATCCAGCTTCGGGGGCGGCTGGGCGGCGAGGGAGAACGCGGCGAGGAGGAGAAGGGTGCGGCGGGCGAGAGACATTTCTTCTACTTGAGGGTAGCCCGAGTTAGGCGCTGGCGGGGCATTGGAAGCAGAGGCCGTAGCCGTCCGGGTCGGTGAGGGAGAGTTGCCGCATGCCGTAGGGCGCGGTCTTGGGCGGGTCGCAGGCCAGGCCATTGCCGGCGAGCCACTGGTGGAAGGCGTCCGGGTCCGAGCAACCGAAGAAGAGAATGGTGTCGGCGTGGGCGGCGACGCGGGCCGGATCGGGCTGGGCGGGGCGGTCCGGGGCCTCGTAGGCGGTGTTCAGCATCAGCTCAAAATCATCGCGTTTGAGCCACACCCAATCGGGTGTTCCCTGGTGGACTTCGAAGCCCAGGTAGTGGGTGTAGAAGTGCAGAGACGTGGGCATATCGAAGACCTGGATGAGCGGACAGAGGCCGGATAACTTCATGGTGATAATCTTAGTTCGCTATGCGACTGGTTTTGTGGGCGGTATTGGCGTTGGGGCTGCAGGGTGCCGAGTTGGTGCGGACGTGGCAGGGTATTCCGGGGGTGGAAAAGACGCCGAAAGGGCGGGTATTCGTCTCCTGGTTTTCGGGCGGTCCGAAGGAGCCATCGGAGGAGAACTCGGTACTGCTGTCGATTGACGGGGCGGCGCCGGTGGTGATGGCGGGCCCGCGCGACGGTGCGCGGGCGTTTGATCCGACGTTGTGGCGGGACCCGGGCGGGCGGCTGTGGTACATATTCAACCGCGGCAACCGGGATACGGGGCTGCACGGCGTTTATGCGCGGATTTGCGAGAAGCCGGACGCGACGCCACCGGTGTTTGGCGAGGAGTTCCGGGTGGTGTTTGACGAAGCACCGCTGGCATTCCGGATGAACAAGCCGACGGTGCTTTCCAGCGGCGAGTGGGTGATGCCGGTGACGCATGCGCGGGAGAAGACCTTCGACTGGTTCGCGGGGCCGAAGCAGTTGCAGGGGGTGGGGATCTCCACCGATAAGGGGAAGACGTGGAAGCTCTACGGAGCGCTGGAGGCGCCGCACTGGGCGTTGGAGAACATGATTGTGGAGTTGCGGGACCGGCGGCTGTGGATGTTGATCCGGACGGGCAGCGGATTCCTGTGGGAGAGCTTTTCGAGCGACCGGGGACGCACCTGGACGCCGGCCAAGGCGAGCGGGATTGCCAACCCGGGGTCGCGATTCTTTATCCGGCGCCTGCGGTCCGGGGCACTGCTGCTGGTAAACCATTTCCGGTTTCAGGGGCGGAGCCACCTGACGGCGCAAGTTTCCGGGGATGAGGGGAAGAGTTGGAGCGAGGGGCTACTGCTGGACGAGCGCAGCGGGGTGTCCTATCCCGATGGCGTGGAGGAGCGGGACGGACGGATTACGGTGGTGTACGACCGGGACCGGCAAGGCGCCGGGGAGATCCTGAAGGCCCAGTTTACGGAGAAGGACGCGCGCGCCGGGCGGGACGTGAGCGGGCGGGTGCGGCTGCGAGAGGTAGTGAATTCCCTGCCCCCGTGGGATGCGAAGGCGGCGGCGGACCGGGTGATGTCGCGGCTGGTGAATGTCAGCGGGCCGGAGGTGAAAGGGGCGCACGACGCCGAGTTTGTGATCGTCGACGGTCGGGCCTATATCGTGCAGATGGCCAACGATGTGCAGCCGGGGGAGAATGCCGAGTGGTCCTTTGTTTACTGCACGATGTCCGTGGTGGACCTGCGGACGATGGCAGTAGTGAAGCGGATTCCGATGGCGCGAAGCGGCCAGGCGTATGCGAACGAGACGTTGCCGGAGGGAGCCTGCTTTGTGCCGCGGATTATCCGCAAAGACGCCAAGACGCTGCGGACGTTTTTCGCCAGCGAGGCGCCGCGGAAACGGGAGGCGCAATCCTACTATCTGGACTTCGACCTGGAAAAGATGGCGTTTTCCGAACGGGTGGGCCGGATGAAGATCCGGACGGCAGCGGGCGAGTTCGAGATGCAGCCACGGCGGTTCTACGACGACGCGGTGGCGCAGGGCTTCGCGCGGGAGGCACGGGACTTCGGGCTGTACACGATCGATTCGTTCAAGGTATTCGACGGGGCGACCTATGTCGCCATGAACAACTATCCCGGCGGGCAGAACGGGCTGGCGAAGTTGAACGCGGAGATGGACACGTTCGAGGTGCTGGGGCATTTTTTCCCGCGGGGAACGGAGAAGTTGACCGAGTCGGCAATTAACCGGCTGCCGGATGGGACGTGGATGGCGATCTGCCGGCAGGACGGCGGGACGACGAACTACATGTTCTCGACGAGCGCCGACGGGCGGACGTGGACAGCGCCGGAATACCGGGACCTGGTGCCGAACGGGGGCGCCTCCAAGCCGGTATTTGAGAAGTTTGGCGGGGTTTACTATCTGGGGTGGCAGGAATCGACGCGGATCGGGGGCGTGTCGCGGTCGGTGTTCAATATCGAGGTGTCGCGCGACGGGGTGAAGTGGACGCGGCGGTACCGGTTTGAGAGCGAGAAGTCGTTTCAGTATCCGTCGCTCCATGAGTATCGCGGTTCCATCTACTTGACGGTGACGCAGGGGGACCACTCGCCAAGCCGGAAGGAGCGGGTGATGTTCGGAAGATTAGAATAGGTTTGATGCAGCGGCGAGAGTGGATGGGCATCTTCGGGATGGCGCTGGGCTCCTGCGGGCCGAAGATGGTGCCCGTGGAGGAGACGCCGAAGACGGTTCACGTGGCGCGGCCAAAGGGGCCGGTGGCGGAAGTGGCGGCCACCGAGGGAGAGAAAAAAGAGGGATTCGCCGAGGTGGAGTGGAACGTGTTGCGGGGGCTGGATACGCGCACGGGCCAGGCGTCGCCGCTGCTGGAGATGATTTCGGGGACCAATGTCCGGATAGCGGGCTATATGGTTCCGCTCGACGACGGGTTTCAGGAAGTGAACGAGTTTCTGCTGGTGCCGACGGCCGGGGCGTGCGTGCATACACCGCCGCCGCCGGGGAACCAGATTGTGTTTGCCACCATGTCGACGGGGCGCCCGGTGAAGGTGGAGCTGATTTATTCGGTGTGGGCGTACGGGCGGCTGGAGATTTCGTCGACGGAGAGCCCCTACGGGGCGGCGGGGTACAAGTTGGGCGTGGTTGAGATCAGACGGAGAGGATAGGATCCATGGCATTGACAAGACGGCGGTTGTTCCAGGCGGCGCCCGGGTTGCTGAAGGGCGGGCGGCCGTTGTTGGCCCAGGGGGTGGCATCGGGAGACGTGACGGCGACGCGGGCGCTGATCTGGAGCCGTGCGGACCGGCCGAGCCGGATGATGGTGCGGTGGCGGGAGAGGCGGGCGGGCGCGTCGTGGACCGAGGTGATGGGGCCGCACTGCCTGGAGGTGACCGATTACACGGGACGGGTGGACATTGGCGGCTGGACGCCGGGGGCGGAGATTGAATACGAGGTGGTGTTTCGGGATCTGGGGCTGATGGGCGCCGATTCCGAGCCCAGCCGCGGGTTTCTGCGGCCGGCGCCGGTGGGGCGGCGGGGGGTGAAGTTCCTGTGGTCCGGGGACACGGTGGGGCAGGGTTGGGGGATCAATCCGGCGTTTGGCGGAATGAAGATCTACGAGACGATGCGGAAGCTGCAGCCGGACTTCTTTATCCACTCGGGCGACACGATCTATGCCGACGGACCGGTGCCGGCGGAGATGAAACTGCTGGATGGGACGATCTGGAAGAACATCGTTACCGAGGAAAAGTCCAAGGTAGCCGAGACGCTGAACGAATTCCGCGGGGCGTACAAGTACAACCTGCTGGACGACAATCTGCGGCGGTTCCAGGCCGAGGTACCGCAGATCTGGCAGTGGGACGACCACGAGGTGTTGAACAATTGGAGCGCGGCGAAATCGCTGGCGGCCGATGCGAAGTATACGGAGAAGAGCGTGGCGCTGCTGGCGGCGCGGGGGAAGCGGGCATTTCTGGAGTATGCGCCGATCCGGTACCACTCGATCGAGAGCGAGCGGATCTACCGGCACATTCCGTACGGGCCGCTGCTGGATGTGTTTGTGATCGACATGCGGTCCTACCGGGGGCCGAACTCGTATAACCGGCAGGAACGGGAGGGGTCGGACACGGATTTCCTGGGAGCGCCGCAGATGGGCTGGCTGATGGACGGGTTGCGGGCGAGCAAGGCGAAGTGGAAGGTGATTGCGTCGGACATGCCGCTGGGGCTGCTGGTGGCTGACGGGCGGGACGCGGCGGGGAGGTCGATGTTTGAGGCGACGGCGAACGGCGACGGGCCGCCGCTGGGGCGGGAACTGGAGCTGTCGCGGCTATTGACGGGAATCAAGGGCGTGAAGAACGTGGTGTGGCTGACGGCGGACGTGCACTATACGGCGGCGCATTATTATGACCCGGCGAAGGCCGTTTTCCATGATTTTTCGCCGTTCTGGGAGTTTGTGAGCGGGCCGTTGAATGCGGGTTCGTTCGGGCCTGGGGTGCTGGACAATACGTTCGGCCCGCAGGTGATCTACCAGAAGCATCCGGGGAAAGGGGAGGCGGCGGTGGGCCCGGCGGCGGGGTTGCAGTTCTTTGGCGAGGTGGCGATCAGCGAAGCCGGGGAGATGACGGTGCGGCTGCGGGACCTGAACGGAGCGGTGCTGTTTGAGAAGGGATTGGGGGGGTAGAACCCAAGCGCCATGCCGATTTACGACCAGCCTGTTCGCGTATTGATGCGGCAAATGACCGCGGAGAAGGGATTGCAACGCGATCAGATCGTTGACCGGGCGGAGATCCTGGGGTGGTTCCGGGAGCGGTATCCGCTAGTGAAGGAAGGGACCGTGCTGGCGCATCTGGTGCGCATGTCGGTAAACAACCGGAACCGGCTGAACCATACGCGGCGGGAAGACGGGTCGGACGACCTGTTCTTCCAATTGGAAGGCGGGCGGTACCGGCTTTACGAGCCGGAGCGGGACGGAATGCCGATCCGAGAGGCAGCCGAACCGGCACCGAAGGAAGAGTTGCGCGAGGAGACGGGGGGCCAGGAGTTTGCCTATGAGCACGACCTGCGGGATTTCCTTGCCCGCAACCTGCACCTGATTGAACCGGGCCTGCGGCTGTACACCGACGAGGGGATCCGCGGGATTGAGTTCCCGGCAGGGGGAAGGTTCATCGACATCCTGGCGGTGGACAAAGAAAACGGCTACGTGGTGATTGAGCTCAAGGTCTCCAAGGGTTACGACCGCGTGGTGGGGCAACTGCTGCGATACATGGCCTGGATCGAGAAAAATCAGGCCGAACCGGGCCAGCGAGTGCGGGGAGTGATCATCGCGAAAGAGATTTCCGAAGACTTGAAGCTGGCATGCTCCCGTGTCGGTGATGTGCGGCTGATGGAGTACGCGCTGTCGGTAACGGTCCGGGAGATCTAGCGAAACCCGGTTCGATTTCGCCCGGCGGGCCGGCGTAACTTTTTTGGAAGAAAAGCAGTTGGGCGTCCGTTTGGATAGATGAGACCACATACATGGCATCTATCGGGCTAGCATTAACAGCGGGACCCCAAGCATTGCCGCTGCCACCGACTTTTCACCAACTCTACGAACAACACGCGACGACCGTCTACCGGACGGCGTTGCGGGTAACCGGAAATACGGCCGATGCCGAGGACGCGATGCAGACCGTCTTCATGCGGCTGATGAACCTGCCAGCGCTGGAGCTATCGACCTCCTCGGAGCATTATCTGCGGCGGGCGGCGACGAATGCGGCGATCGACATTCTGCGCAAGAAGCAATCGGCGCGGGAGACGCCGCTGGAGGCGAGTCCGGAGCGGACCTCGCCGGCCAAGGACGCGCTGCTGAAAGAGGCGGTGCGGCGGGCGCTGGCGAAACTGGACCCGGAGGATGCGCAGTTGTTCACGCTGCGGAACCTGGACGGGTTCTCCTACGACGAACTTGCCGAGATGTTTGGGATTGAACGAGGGACAGTCGCCAGCCGGCTGCACCGGATACGCCAGGATCTACTGGTTGCGATGAACCGCTAAGGAACAAGGAGCTACTGCCATGAATGAACAAGAACTCGATCAAATTTTGAATGAGATGCGGCAGGAAGAGCCGGACGCGGCAGCGGAAGCAGCGGTGCGGGAACGGGTGTGGAACAACCTGTCGGCCGGGCCGCTGTGTCTGCAGTTTCGCGCGGAATTCGACGATTACCGGGCCGGAGGGCTGGCCGAATCGCAGCGGATGCTGCTGGAAGATCATTTGACGCGGTGCGCCGGGTGCCGGCGGGCGTTCAATTCGGCGACGGTGGTTACGATGACACCGGCGGCGGCACCGAAGCGGCGGTTTGCTGTGCCGCGCTGGGCGATTGCCGCCGGTGTAGCGGCCGTCTCGCTGTACCTGGGGCGGAATGTACTGGACCAGGCGCTGGCGCCGAGCGGGCCGCGAGCGACGGTGGAAGCGTCGACTGGTGCCGTTTATGCCGCAAACGCGGCGACGCTGGCCAACGGCGCGGCGGTGGGCGATGGGGAAGTGGTGCGGACGGCTGCCGGAACGCGGACCCATCTGCGGCTGGCCGATGGTTCGGTGGTGGAAGTGAACGAACGAACCGAACTGAGCGTGAAGGCAGCGTGGAGCGGGGCGACCATTTACCTTGATCGCGGCGACATTATTGTGCGGGCGGCCAAGCAGCGGAACGGCTACCTGAAAGTGGTGACGCGGGACTCGGAAGCGGCGGTGAAGGGGACGATCTTCACGGTGTCGGCGGGGACGGCGGGGTCACTGGTGGGCGTTGTGGAAGGATCGGTGGCGGTGACGCAGGCGGGCGGTGAGAAGCTGCTGAAGCCGGGCGAAAAGGCGGCCACGTCCGAGGCATTGAGCAAGGTGAGCGTGAAGGAAGCGGTCTCCTGGAGTGAAGAGCGGGAGAAGCACTTCGGGCTATTGGCAGAGTTGGCATCCATTGAGAAGCAGTTGCCGGCGCCGGCGCCGCGGACAGCGGGACGAATTGCGTCGCTGCTGCCGCCCGACGTGCAGATTTACGCGGCAATTCCGAATCTGGGGCCAACTTTGAACTCGGCAGTGGCGTTGATTGAGCAGCGCTCGGCCGACAACGCGGTGCTGCGGGAGTGGTGGGCTTCGCGGAGCGCCGGGGAGATGAAGCAGATGATGGACCGGGTGCGGGTGCTGTCGCCGATGCTGGGCGATGAGCTGACCTTCCTGCTGGTGGCACCGAAGACGCCGCTGATGGTTGCCGAGGTGAAACCGGGGCAGGAGACGGCGCTGAAGGCGGAACTAACGAAGCTGATTCCGGCGCCGGCGGCGTTCCAGGTAAGCAACGGGCTGATGTTGATATCCGATTCGGCGGCGCATTTGAGCACGCTGGCCGGGCAGTTGGGCCAGGGAGCGCGGTCGCCATTCGGGCTGGAGTTGAGCAAGCGGTATGCCCGCGGGGTGGCCTGGATCATTGGAGCCGACATGACGGCGGCGCCGGCCTCGGCGGCACCGGCTATCTCCGGAGCCGATCAGGTGAAGTTTGTCTTTGCCGAACAGCGGACGGTGCAGGGCGTGGAAGAGAATGAAGCGACGGTGATTTTCAAGGGACCGCGGACGGGGATGGCCAGTTGGCTGGCGGCGCCGGGGTCGGCCGGTTCGGCGGAGTATGTATCGGCGGACGCGGTGATGGCGTTCTCCGCGGCGACACGGAATCCGCGGCAGATCATGGACGAGTTGTCGGCGATGGCTCCGGGGTTTGCCGATACGCTGCGGCAGATGGAGGCCAAGACGGGCGTGAACCCGGCGAACGATCTGGCGGCGGCGCTCGGCACCGATTTCACCTTCGCGGTGGAGACGGCGACGATCCCGATCCCGGGCTGGATTGCGGCGGTGGAGGTGTATCAGCCGGCGACGTTGAATACGACGATTGCGCGGCTGGCGGAGGCCTACAACCGGGAAGCTCCGGCGGAGCGGAAGGTGGTGCTGAAGCGGGAGACCGTTGAGGGCCGCGAGTGGCATTCGTTGACGCTGTCGGGCATCGGGCTGCAGTGGACCTTCGACCGCGGCTACTGGATTGTTTCGATGGACCGGGCGGTGGCGGCACGGGCGCTGGCCACGCGGGCCGGCGGGTTCGCGCTGGTTCGTTCGGCGACGTTCAAGGGGCAGATGCCGACGCTGGCCGGGGTACACCCGTCCGGATTCGCCTGGTTCAACCTGGGGGAAGCATCGGGGATGCTGCAATCGCTGGCGCCGTCGCCGCAGTTGAAGAAGTTCCTGGCGGTACGGGAACCTTCTTTGATTACTTTCAACGGAGAAACGGAACGAATCCAGGTTGCTTCTCGTACTCGGTTAACGAGCCTGATGCTGGACACAATGGTAAATGCCGGGTTGAGCGGGGCACATGGCCAGCGATCGGTAACTAAGAAAGTACTGAAGGCAAACTGAGGAAACGATGCGTAACGGGAAGCAGGGAAGATGAGCGCCGTCATTGAAGTCGACGGGCTGCGAGTGCAACTGGGACGGCGGGAGATTCTGAAAGGGATCTCCTGCCGTCTCGGCGTCTCGGGGGCGGGAAAGGCGATCGGGTTACTGGGGCCGAACGGGGCCGGCAAGTCGACGCTGATTCAGACGCTGCTGGGGTTCCACCGGCCGGTGGCGGGGCAGGCGAGGATCCTGGGGTTCAACTGCCACACGCAGGCGCGGGAGGTGAAGGCGCGCATCGGCTATATGCCGGAGAACGACTCGTTTGTGGGGAACATGACGGCGGTGGCGTTTCTGCGGCTGATGGGGGAGATCTCCGGGCTGCCGCGGGCGGCGGCGCTGGAAAAGGCGCATGAGGTGCTATTTCACGTGGGGCTGGGCGAATCGCGGTACCGGCAGATTGGCACCTACTCGCTGGGCATGAAGCAGATGGCGAAGCTGGCGCAGGCGATTGTGCATGGGCCGGAACTGGTGATTCTGGACGAGCCGACGAACGGGCTGGACCCGGCGGCGCGGCAGCGGATGCTGCAGTTGATTAAAGAGATGAAAGAGCAGCACGGGATGAACGTGCTGCTGTGTTCGCACCTGCTGACCGATGTGGAGCAGGTATGCGATGAGGTGGTGATTCTGAAGGACGGGCTGATTGTGCACCAGGCGGACCTGGAGGCCGAGCGGAAATCGAACCGGCGGTTTGTGCAGTTGGACGTGACGGGCGACGACCGGGGATTGGCGGCGGCGTTGAAGGAAGTGGGCGCCGAAGGGGTGAGCGAGGCGCCGGGCGAGTGGCGGATCGTGCTGCCGGCGGACGTGGAGATCGGGTCGCTGTGGCGGCTGGCGGCACGGGAGCGGCTGCAGATCCGGAAGCTGACGCACCGGCGGGACACGCTGGAAGAGATATTCCTGAAAGCTGTCGGACACATCCGGCAGACACCGGGCGGAGCCCCGGCGGAGGTACCGGTTCATGGCCGTTTATAGACGCGGATATCAGCGCTACCAGGGTCCGCTGACGAGCCACACGGCGCGGATGCTGGTGATGCCACGATTCAGCTGGGAACGGATTTCCGAGCAGAAATTCGTGGTGATTTTGATGGTTATTTCGATGTTCTGGCCGCTTCTTTGCGCCGGGTTTGTGTATTTGGCGAACCATACGGAGCTGTGGCAGGGGTTTGGGGGGAACTTCAAGAAGTTCCTGGCGATCAACGGGAACTTTTTCTCGATCTTTATGAAGGCGCAGTCGGTGTATGCGTTGATTCTGGCGTCGGTGGCGGGACCGGGACTGGTGGCGCCGGACCTGGCGAACAATGCGCTGCCGCTGTATTTTTCGCGGCCGCTGACGCGCACCGACTATATCCTGTCGCGGATGATGGTGCTGCTGGGGCTGCTGAGTCTGGTGACCATCGTGCCGGGTGTGCTGCTGTTCGGCATGCAGGTGGGGATGGCGGGGATCGACTGGTTCTGGGCGAACTGGTATCTGGGCGCGGCCGTTGTGGCCGGGTTTGCCCTCTATATCGGGATGGTGAGCCTGGTGGCGATGACGAGTTCGGCGTATGTGAAGTGGCGGGTGGTGGCCGGGGCGCTGGTGCTGGCGTTCTTCTTCCTGCTGGCGGGGGCGGCAGAGATGGTGAATTCGGTGCTGCGGGTGGATTGGGCGTCGATGTTCAATCCGGGGTATGCGATGAACACGGTGTGGGCGGGGATGCTGGACCTGGAGATCCCCGATGAGAAGCCGGGCGTGTTCGAGTGCGCGCTCTTCCTGGCCGGGCTGGGAACGGCGCTGGTGGGGCTGCTGGCGCGGAAACTGCGGCCGGTGGAGGTGGTGAAGTGAGCGCGACGGAGATTGTTTTCGACAACGTTTCCAAGTTCTACGGGGACGTGCTGGGCGTGAACCGGGTGGACCTGCATATTCCGCCGGGGATCACGAGTCTTGTGGGGCCAAACGGGTCCGGCAAGACGACGCTGATGAACCTGATGACGGGGCTGGTGCATCCGAATTCGGGCGTGATTCAGGTGCGGGGCTTGTCGCCGTATGCGCCAGAGAAGCTGATGAAGATACTGGGCTACGCGACGCAGTACGATGCGGGTCCGCGCGGGGCGACCGGGTTCGACTTCGTCCACACCGGGCTGCTGCTGCACGGATTTTCGGCCGCGGAGGCGCAGCGGCGGGCGTGGCAATCGATTGAACGGGTGGGATTGACGGCGGCGGCGAAGCGGAAGGTGGCGGGGTATTCCAAGGGGATGAGACAGCGGATCCGGCTGGCGCAGGCGATTGCGCACGATCCGGAGGTGCTGATTCTGGACGAGCCGTTGAACGGGTTGGACCCGCTGGTGCGGGCGGAGACGATCGCGCTGTTCCGGGAGTACGGGGCCGGCGGACGGCACGTAATTCTGTCGAGCCATGTGCTGCAGGAAGTGGACGTGTTTTCCGATCAGGTGATTCTGATTGCTAACGGCATGATCGTGGCAGAAGGGCAGATAAAGAGCGTCCGTGAAGAGATTCACGAGCATCCGAGCCAGTTTCTGCTGCACTGCCGGGACGCGTCGAAAGTGGCCTCGCTGCTGTTCGCCGAGGAACATATTTCCGAGATCAAACTGGCGCCGGAAGGGCAGGGTTTGCTGGTATTGACGCGGAACCGGGGCGCGTTTTCGGCGGCACTGGAGCGGATTGCACTGAGCGGGATCGACATCGACGGGGTGATCCCGACCGATGAGAATGTCGATGCGCTTTATGAGTATTTGATTGGAGGCGGGCGATGAGTATCGGGGCGCAGATTTGGACGATTGCGCGGCTGGAACTGGGGCGGGTGTTTTTCTCGCGGCGGTCGTTCTGGGTGTACCTGCTGGCGATTTTCCCGACGGTGATCTTTCTTGGGCACGCGCTGGAGTCGCGGCTGAAGGCGAGGCAGTGGTCCGGGGAACGCACGACTTCGGTGGAGTCGCTGAACCGGGTGCAGACGGGTATGACCGATGAACAGGTGCTGCAGGTGGCGGGAAAGCCGGTGACCGATGTGACGCGGAAGCGGCGCGTGCGGCGGGACGACGATCCGGAGGAGAAGCAGCCGGACGTGCGGCGGTACATGATGTATTTCGACGGGAAACGGCGGGTGGACCTGCGGTTTGAGGACGGCAAACTGGTGAGCCGGAACTCGCGGGAGCTGATGAACTTTGAGCAGGACCGGCAGGTGTATGCGGGGATGTTCCAATTCTTCTATCTGCGGCTGGCGATCTTCTTCGGGTGCCTGGGGATCTTCATCAACCTGTTCCGCGGAGAGATGCTGGACCGCTCGCTGCACTTCTGGTTTTTGGCGCCGGTGAAGCGGGAGGTGCTGCTGATGGGCAAGTATGTGGCAGGGCTGGTGGCGGCATCGACCATTTTCGGCGTGGGAGCGTTGGGCTGTTTCCTGGCGATGGTGATGCCTCATGACGCCGCGGAGGTGTCGACGTTCTGGTCGACGATCGGGCCGGAGCACACATTTTGGTATCTGGCGGCGGCGGTGCTGGGTTGTGTGGGGTATGGCTCGGTGTTTCTGGCCGCGGGGCTGCTGTTGCGGAACCCGATTGTGCCAGCGATTGTGATGCTGCTGTGGGAGTCGATCAACGGGTTCCTGCCGGATGTGATGCAGAAACTGAGTGTGCTGCACTACCTGCAATCGCTGTGCCCGGTACCGGTGCCGCTGCCGAACGATATGCCGGCGATGCTGAAGATGCTGCTGGCGCCAGCGGCGCCGTCGTCGGTGTGGGTAGCGGTATTGGGACTATTGGGCGTTACGGCACTGGTGCTGTTCGCGGCGATGCAGGCGGCGCGGCGGCTGGAGATCAATTACGGAACCGAGTAGGTTTGATATAGTCGGACCGAATGAAGCGTCGAGATTTTTTGTGGCAGACCGCGATTGCGGCGGGCGTCAGCGCGGCACCGGCGAAACGGGCAAAGGAATGGATTCATTATGGCGGGGACGCCGGGGCGTCCCGCTATTCGGCCTGTGATCAACTGAAACCGGGCAACGTGGCCAAGTTGAAGGTTGCCTGGACGCATAAGACGGGAGACTCGAGCGACCGGCCGGCGACGGTGATTGAGTGCACGCCGATTGTGGTGGATGGGGTGATGTACATCACCACGGCCAAGAACCGGGTGCAGGCGCTGGAAGCGGCGACCGGGAAACTGATCTGGACGTTTGAGGCGAACTCCGGCGCGCCATCGCGGCGTGCGCCCGGGGTGAATCGGGCGGTTTGTTATTGGGAAGAGGGCGAGGACCGGCGGATCTTCACGACGTTCCGGGACCAGTTGTGGGCGATTGACGCGAAGACCGGGAAAGCGGTGGCCGGGTTCGGGAAGAACGGGGCCGTAGACCTGAAGGAAGATTTCGACCACGACATGTCGAAGCTGACGTTTAAGCATTCGAGTCCGGTGGTGGTCTACAAAGACGTGGTGATTACCGGCGGCGGCGGCGGCGAGGGACCGTATCCTGAAGCGCCGGGCCACATTCGGGGGTTTGACGCCAAGACCGGGAAGCGGCGGTGGATTTTCCACACCATCCCCAAGCCGGGCGAGTTCGGGCATGACACGTGGGCGGGTGACTCCTGGAAGTATACCGGGGGAACGAACTGCTGGGCCGGGATGAGCGTGGACGAGAAACGCGGGTGGGTATTCGCCGGGATCGGGTCGCCGAGCTTTGACTACTGGGGCGGCAACCGCGCCGGGGACAACCTGTACGGAAACTGTGTGGTGGCGCTGGATGCCTTGACCGGGGAGCGGAAGTGGCACTACCAGATTGTGCATCACGACATCTGGGACTACGACATGCCGGCGCAACCGGCGCTGATCACGATGAAGAAGGACGGGAAGACGATTGACGCGGTGGTGCAGCCGACCAAGCAGTCGTACCTGTTTTTCCTGGACCGGGAGACGGGGAAGCCGATATTTGGGGTGGAGGAGCGGCCGATTCCGGCGTCGAAGATGCCGGGCGAGGTGCTGTCGAAGACGCAGCCTCATCCGGTGAAGCCGCCGCCGCTATCCCGGCTGGGCTTTAAGGCGGAGTGGATCACGGATATCAGTCCCGAAGCGCATGCGCACGTGAAGGGGATTGTGGACAAGTTGGAGTACGGCGACCTGTTCCACCCGGCGCCGATGTCGGGAGGCATTGTCCACCCGGGGTTCCGCGGCGGGGCGCTGTGGGGCGGGTGTTCGTTCGACCCGAAGCGGAACCGGGTGTTTGTGAATTCCGATGAGACGACGAACTTCATCGCGTTCAAGGATGCCGAGCCGGGAATGAACGTGAAGTACGGGCTGAGCCGGCGTGTGGTGCTGGAGGATCAGGAAGGGTATCCGGGCATCAAACCGCCGTGGGGATACATGACCGCCGTGGACGCGGGGAAGGGCGAATTTGCCTGGCGTGTGGTGAACGGGGAGTACCCGGAGTTGAAGAAGCGGGGCGTGAAGAAGACGGGAACACATTCCCATGGCGGAAGCATCTGTACGGCGGGAGGGCTGGTGTTCATGGCCGGAACGTTTGACAAGATGATCCGGGCGTTTGACTCGGCGACGGGGAAGATTGTCTGGGAGCATGAGTTGCCGGCCGGCGGGTTTGCGACACCGATGACGTATGAAGCGGGAGGAAAACAGTATGTCGTGATTGCCGCTGGTGGCGGCAAGAACGGATCGAAGGCCAACGATGAATTCATTGCGTTTTCGTTATAGCGTGCTGGTGATCGCGGCGATTCTGGTGGTGGCCGCGCAGAAGAAGGAGTACAAACCTAAAGAGGAAAAGCTGCCCGGGGAACCGGTAACGCAGCCGATTGCCTACAGCCATAAGAAGCATGTGGCGATGGGTTTGAAATGCGCGGGATGCCACACCATGCCGGGGGATGGCTTTCTGGCGACGTATCCGAAAGAGACCGTTTGCATGGGGTGCCACGCCTCCGTGAAGACCGATAGCCCGGAGATCCAGAAACTGGCGGCGTTCGCGGCCAAGAAGGAAGCGGTGCCGTGGGTGAAGGTTTACCGGGTTCCGGATATCGTATGGTTCAACCATGCGGTGCACGTGAAGGAAGCCAAGACGGAGTGCGCGACCTGCCACGGGGACGTGGGGCAGCGGGATGTATTGTTCCAGGAAAAATCGACGTCCATGAACACCTGTATGGCGTGCCATTCGCAGCATGGGGCGCCGAACGGCTGTGATTTCTGTCATGCGAGTCAGTAGCGTCTGTTGGTTGCTGTTGGCGTCGGTAGCGGGCGCCGCGGAGTATCGTCCGGTTTCTGAGCGGGCGACGTTGCGATCGTTTGTCCTGACTGCGGGGCCGTCGGGGTGGGTATCGTTTGAAGCCGTGAAGCGGGATGGGACGGGGTTTGCCGTTCATGTGCAGGGCACGTCTCGATACCTGTTACAGGAGGGGACGGGGCCGGTGCGGGAGTTCCGGCATCCGGTGAGCGGAGCGGCGGTTCGGCCATCGTTGGGCGGATGGGCGCAGGTGTTTCCTACGGTGGAGGCGCCGACGCTGACGGTCTTGGGGCACGAGTACCGGAGGGTGGGAGAACGGGATATTGCTCCGCCGGCGGGAGCGACGGAGACCGTTTACCTGCAACCGGATCTGCTGGTGGGGCCGGCGCACAACAAGAGGCAGAAAGACGAGACGCGGCGCTACGACACTTCGGAGTATGAATACGTTCGAATGGACGAAGGCGACTTCCGGCTGATGGCGGATGCGGGGGTTTCCTGTGTCTTTGTGGATGCCGAACAGG
Source organism: uncultured Solibacteraceae bacterium (assembly GCA_964430625.1). GTDB lineage: Bacteria > Acidobacteriota > Terriglobia > Bryobacterales > Bryobacteraceae. The sequence goes on along the minus strand of CAYSFR010000016.1, from coordinate 11,023 downwards.
TGGCGTGGGCCGAACGGTTGGGACTGTTCTACTGGGGAACCACTTCCCTGCCCTACCCGGAGATGTTCTACCGTCCGCAGTATATGGGCCCGGTGATCTTCCTGGATGAACCTGCGGTGGGAACACGAGACCATGTCCTGCGGCCGCGGATGGAGAAAGACGCGGCATTCCGGCGGGCGGTGTCGCCGAAGGTAGCGATGGAGGCGTTTGCGGAGCATTTTGCCGAGTCGGCGAAGCGGAACTCCTCGGCGCTGATGAAGCAGTTGCGGGCACGGAAGGATATCGACCTGGGGAACCTGGATTTCGCACAGGGGAATCTCTACAGTTGGGAGACGATGGAGGCAAGCGCCTCCTATGAATTGTCGCGGGATAAGACGGTGCCCGCGGCGTTTGTGTGGGAACCGGCCGGGCGGGTGGGGACGTGGCGGACGGTGCCGGAGCTGAACATCTCCTACGGGACGCGTTTTCCGATCCGGCAGGATGTGCTGCCGTCGATTGTATTCGGCTTTCTGCGGGGCGCGGCGCGGGCGACGGGAAAAGAGTGGGGCATCAGTATTTATGGGGCGGTGGAGCGAGCGGATGCGCCGTATTGGATGACGCGGGCCTATGATGACGGCGCGACGCGGTTCCACTTCTGGGATAACTACCAGTTGGCCTGCGTACCGTTTGGCGAGGTGCTGGCGCATGCGCGGGTGTTGAAGGCGCATGCGAAGGCGCATCCAAGATTGGCGCCAGTGCCCTGGGGATTGGCGGCGGCGCCGCGGGCGGAGTTGGCGATCGTGATTCCGGCGGGCTACAACCTGGGCCATGTGCATATGGGCAAAGGGCTGCTGTGGGGACTGCCGGAGATGCACCGGGAACGGGCAAACGGCGCGGGCGGGACGTACGGCAGTGTGATGGGTGCGGCGCTGGCGGAGATGGAGAAGGCCATCCGGGATGGCGTGCGGTTCGATGTTCTGTGGGACCTGCCGGGGGTGGAGCCGAAGGGGTATGCGCGCGTGGTGCGGATTGGCGAGAACGCCTCAGCACCGGCACGGCGCGGAGAAGGACCGGCGGTCAGCGTGACGATCTCCGGGGGCGCCGGCGGATGGTATACGGGGCGAGCGGAAAGCCGGGGAGATCTTTATTACACGACCGGGGCGGATGCCACGGGCGTTTACCGAAATGCCCGGTTTTACTGGGAAGTGTACGGCCCGGAGGAGGAGGACATGCGGATCATTCCGCCGAGCGAGACGGTGCGGTTTCACCTGACGCGGCCAGGGAAGTACCGGGCGCGGGTGGGCGCGGTGGACCGGGAGGGACGATCGACCGTGGAATGGCGGGAGATTACCGTCAGCGGGAAGTAGCGCTACTTTTCGTAGTCGATGGGCGCTTCCAGGATGGAGGCGGGCAGGCCGGGGACTTTCTGGAGATCCTCCAGGTTCTGGAAGGGACCATTGGCCTCGCGGTGCCTGACGATGGCGGCGGCGACGCCCGGTTTGAGGCCGAGGGACTCGGCGATCTGGTCCGCGGTGGCGGTATTGATCTTAACGCGCACGGGCGAGAACTGGGCAACCAGGTAGTCAGAGACTTCGGCCCACTCCTCTTCCTCGCCCTTGGCGCCGCGGCGAATCATGTCCTCGATGACGTTGTTCCAACCGTCGCGGGTTTCGCGGCGGCGGACGAAATTCCCAAAGCCGTGGCAACTGCCGCAGAGCCTTTGCGTGGTGGCGCGGCCGGGGCCTTCGGGAAGTTGTTTGCCGTTATCGGCGGCGAATAGTCCAACGGTGATCGCGAGCAGAAGAACGTGGCGCATGCGGCTGTTCCTTTATTGTCGCTCAGGTGATAATGGGATCGACTCATGCGACCGACGTTGATAGTCCTGGCCCTGCTCCTGGGGGCATGTACGAAAACCGCGGGAGATCGGCCGATTGGCAAGCCGGTTACATTGACGCCACCGTTGGGGCTGCCGGATGTGCCGGTGCCGGCGGATAATCCGCTGACTGTCGAGACGATTGCGCTGGGGAAGAAGCTGTATTTCGATCCTTTGCTCTCCGACGACAGGACGGTATCGTGCGCGTCCTGCCATAGCCCGGAACAGGGATTCGGAGACGGGCGAAAGACGGCGCTTGGGGTGAGAAAGCAGACCGGGAATCGGAATGCGCCAACGGTGCTTAACGCGGCCTTCAGCCCGGTGCAGTTCTGGGACGGGCGGGCCGCATCGCTGGAAGAGCAGGCGGCCGGACCTATTGCCAATCCGATTGAAATGAACCTCTCGCATACCGAATGTGTGGCGCGGTTGAACGGCAACGCCGAGTACCGAGCGCTGTTTGCGCGAGCGTTCGGCGAGGGCTCGATAACGATCCGCCATGTGCAAAAGGCGATAGCCGCCTATGAGCGAACCGTCGTGACCGGTAATTCGCCGTTCGACCGGTACCAATATGGGGGCGACAAGACGGCGATGAGCGAGGCGGCGGTACGCGGCCTCGCCCTTTTCATGGATCGGGAGAAAGGGAACTGTTCGGCGTGCCATACGGTGGGGCCGAAGTCGGCTGTTTTCAGTGACGGGCAGTTTCATAATCTGGGAACCGGGATGAACGCCGAAGGGGAGTTGACCGATCTAGGCCGGTTTGAACAGACGAAGCGGGAGGCGGACCGGGGAGCGTTTAAGACGCCATCGCTGCGGAACGTGGCGCAAACTGGACCGTACATGCATGACGGGCGGCTGAAGAGCCTGCGTGATGTGGTGGATTTCTATGCGGGAGGCGGGAGTTCGAATCCCCAGTTGGACCCGCAGATCAAGCCGCTGGCGTTGACCGGCAAGGATCGGGAGGATCTGGTGGCGTTTCTGGAAGCGTTGACGGGCGAGTTGGCGGCGGTGAAGGAATGAAACATCTATTGGCAATTCTGACGCTGGCGCTGGCCGGGTGCGGGGCACCAGAAAAGAAGGCGGAACCGGCGGCGCCGGTGTATTTCCACGTGGACGCGTCGACGGCAGGGACCATCCGCGGGACGATCCAGATCAAGGGGAAGAAGCCGGCGGGAAAGGTGATTTCGCTCGACGCCGATCCGGCATGCGCGAAGCTACACCCTGGCGGGAAGATCACCGAGGAGGTAGGTTTAGGGAACGTGTTTGTGTACCTGAAGACGGGGATGGAGGGACGGCAGTTCCCGGTGCCGGTGGAAGCGGTGACCATTGATCAGAAGGGCTGTTGGTTCGGGCCGCGGGTTCTGGGAATCCGCAAGGGACAGACGTTGCGGGTGACCAATTCCGACCCGGTGACGCACAACATTCATCCGCAACCGGAGAAGAATCGGGACTGGAACCAGAGCCAGGCGCCGGAGGATCCGCCGATGGTGCGAAAGTTTACTGCACCGGAGGTGATGATTCCGGTAAAGTGCAATGTGCATAACTGGATGCGTGCCTGGATCGGGGTGTTGGAGCATCCCTATTTCGCGGTGACCGGAGCGGATGGGACCTTTGAGATCAAGAACGTTCCCCCGGGCCAGTATACGGTAGCTGCGTGGCAGGAACAGATGGGAACCGAAGAGCAGACGGTGACACTGGCCGCGTCGGCAAAGCAGGAATTGACATTTACCTTTAAAGGAAACTGAGCCATGCGATTGGGAATTCTGGCGGTTGTGGTGTTGATGCTCGGCGGGTGCGCGAAGCAGGCGGAGACACCGAAACAGGCCGAGACGCCGAAGAAGGGGCCGCGGATATATGTGACCAATGAACGGTCCGGGGACTTGAGCGTAATCGACGGAACATCGCTGGAAGTAGTGGCGACTGTCCCGCTGGGGAAGCGCCCGCGGGGCATTCATGCGAGTCCGGACGGGAAGTTGATTTACGTCGCGTTGAGCGGATCGCCGATCGCCGGACCGGGCGTGGATGAGGACTCCCTGCCGCCGGCGGACAAGAGCGCCGATGGGATCGGCGTCTACGATATAGCCCAAGGCAAGGTTGTGAAGATGCTGAAGAGCGGGTCCGATCCGGAGGAGTTCGACATCACCGCCGACGGAAAGTTCCTGTTCGTATCGAATGAAGACGTGGCCGGCGTGTCGGTGCTGGATCTGACGACGGAGAAGATCGTCGCCACGCTAAAGACGGGGGAAGAACCGGAAGGCGTGAAGATGAGTCCGGACGGGAAGTTCGTCTACGCGACGTCGGAGGACGCCGGAACCATCTACAAAATCGACGTGGCGGAGCGGAAGGTGGTGCAGACGTTGAAGGTGGGGCGGCGGCCGCGTACGATTGCCTGGATGCCGGATGGGAAATCGGTGTGGGTGAACGCAGAGAACGACGGGACGGTGGTCCACGTGGATGCGGAAAAAGGTAAAGTGTTGGAGACCGTTTCATTGGGCGAGGCGGGCGTGGTGAAGCCGATGGCGGTGCTGTTATCGCCGGACGCTTCCAAGCTGTACGTCAGCACGGGGCGCGGGAAGAAACTGTTCATCCTGGACACGGCGACGCGGAAGGTGGAGACGTCGTTTGAGGTCGGGCAGCGGCCGTGGGGCATTGCGCTTTCGCCCGACGGGAAGACGCTGTATACGGCCAACGGACCGTCGAACGATCTGTCGGTGGTGGATCTGGCGACCAAGACGGTGACGAAGAAGATCGCGCTGACCGGGTCCCCGTGGGGCGTGGTGGTGCTGCCTTAACGTTTCAGGCGGACGGCCTGCTCGCCGGTGGTGTAGGCGAGTGTTTCCGAGCCTTTGGCGACGGCCAGCGTTTTTGATTTCAGGCCCGGTGTTTCGATGGGGCGGGCGGCGTCACGGAGTTTCAGTTTGGCGCCGTCGTGGGAGTCGACGGTTTTGAGCTGGATGGTGACTTTCACGCCGCGGCCCACGACCAGGAACTGTTTCTTTTTTTCGCGCGAGAGGAAGGAACCGGTGGCGCGAGCGCCCTTGACGATGACGGTTTCACCACCGATTTTCACGTCGGCGGTGACCTCAAAATCGAGCGGCAGGCCGGGTTCGGCATCGATTGGAATATCGGTGGCAAGAGACAACGGGACAGGTGTGCCATCCGGAATGGGCACGAGGAGTGTTGCGGCCGGCTTCTCGATAGGCGGGGCGACAGGCGGAGGCTCCACCGGAGCGGGGGAAGGCTTGTTGGCTGGCGGCGCGGCTGGCGTGGCAGGCTGACTGGCGGCGGCAGGAGCGGGGTCAGCCGGTTTTGACCGGAGGTACCACATCAAACCGGCAGCGCCCAAAATGATCAGCAATCCAAAGAACGCGGCGATGGCAAGAAAGAGGATGCCGGTATTGCTCGACTTGGGAGTGGGCGGAGGCGCGGCCGGGGCCGGTTGCGGCGGCGCGGGTTCCGGCGGACGTGGAGGAACAATGACGGTGGAGGCGAGCGGGGACTGGACGTAGAGGTTGCCGGACTCAGAGAGTTGGCGGAGTCGGAGGAGTCCGTCGCGGAGTTCATTCATCGACTGGAAACGGGCATCGGGATGTTTCTGGAGGCAGCGATGGATGACGTCGGAGAGAACCGGTGGGACGTCGGGGGTGATTTCCAGGACGCGGCGGGGTTCGTCGCGGAGCACGCTGGAGAGCATGCTGATGCCGTTTTCCCCGGTGAAGGCGCGCATCCCGGTAGCCATTTCATAAAGCACGGCGCCGAAGGAAAAGATGTCGGAACGGTGGTCGGCGGGCTGGCCTTGCGCCTGCTCCGGTGACATGTAGCAGAGGGTGCCGACGATGGAGCCCTGGACGGTGAGCGGGGCGAGGTTGGTGGCGTCCGGATCGTTGTTGAGAGCGGACGGGAGCAGTTTGGCAAGGCCAAAATCGAGAAGTTTCACCAGGTCCCGATCGGTGACCATGATGTTGCCGGGTTTGAGGTCGCGGTGCACGATACCGGCGTTGTGGGCAGCGGCGAGGGCGTCGGCGATCTGGGCGGCATAGTTAATGACCTGGGGCACGCGGAGGCCGCCGCGGGGAATCACCTCGGTTAGCGTGCGGCCGTTGACGAGTTCCATGACCATGATTTCCGTGCCGTCTTCGGAAAGGATGTCGTGGATGGTGATGATATTGGGATGGTTGAGGGCGCTGGCGGCCTGAGCCTCCTGGAGGAAACGCTGACGGAGCCCAGGGTCTCCGCCTTGCTCGGGGCGCAGGATCTTGAGCGCGACCATGCGATTGAGTTTCAGGTCCCTGGCCCGATACACCTCACCCATACCACCGGAGCCGAGCTTCTCCATGGGTTGATACTGCCCGCGAATAGGAGATTGCACCGCCACGAGTATCGCATGGCGGTTTGCCGCGTTCAACTTCAGCGGTTGATAGAATTGGGGCGTCATGAAACTTTGCTTATCTTTTCTGCTGACCGTGGCGGCGCTCATGGCCCAGGGCACGGTGACGATTTATGGAACGGTGACGGACGCCAGCGGCAGCCAAGTGCCGGGAACGGCCGTGACCATTGTGCAGGTGGAGACGGGGCAGGTTCGCAACGTGATCTCGAACGATCGAGGAGATTATGTGGCAACGCAGTTGCCGATTGGGGCCTATTCCATCACCGCCGAACGCAAGGGGTTTAAGAAGTTCGTTCAAACCGGGATCCGCGTACAGGTGGACGAGAACCGGCAGGTGCCGATCACGCTGCAGATTGGCGATGTGGCGGAGAGCGTAACGGTTGCGGCGGAGACCGTGCAAGTGGAGACGCGCACCGGGACGTTGAAGGAAGTGATCGATTCGAAGCGAATCGTGGAACTGCCACTTAACGGCCGGAATGCGCTGGACCTGCAGAAACTGGTGCCGGGCGCGGGGGCGATTGCCGACCGCGGGCAGGGGCAGAACAATACGATCTCGATCAATGGCGGGCGGCAGAACGGGAACAATTACGTCCTCGACGGCGGCGACAATCATGACCCGTACTTCAACTCGCCGGCCGTTTTTCCGCCGCCGGACGCTCTGGAGGAGTTCTCCATCAACACGAATGCCTACTCGGCCGAGTATGGACGGAACGCAGGGGCCCTGATGAACGCAGTGACGCGGAGCGGCACCAATGAGTGGCACGGGAGCCTTTTTGAGTTTCTGCGGAACGAGAAGCTGAACGCGCGAAACTTCTTTTCCAACACCGTGCCGCCGTTCAAGCGCAACCAGTTTGGCGGGACCGTGGGCGGCAAGATTGTGAGGGACAAGACGTTCTTCTTTGTGTCCTATCAGGGCACGCGGGACCGTTCAGCCCCGGGTGCGCAAACAGCCAATGTGCCGTCGGCCGCGGAGCGGCAGGGGAACTTCTCCGCGCTGGCGCGAGCGATTACCGATCCGGCGGCCGGGAACCAGCCGTTCCCCAACAAGACGATTCCGGCGAGCCGGATCTCGCAGCCTTCCATCAAGTTTCTGGAAGCGTTCGTCCCGCTGCCGAACCGGGCCGACGGTCTGTACTCCTTTGCCAGCCAGCAGTCCAACGACCAGGACAACACCATCTTCAAGATCGACCATCAACTCAGTTCGGCGAACCGGCTGAGCGGTCGGTTTCTGATTAACGACGAGGCGTTCCAGGAGGTTCCGGGCAACCTGCCCAACCTGTTCGCCAACATCAAATACAGCAACTACAATTTAGCGATCTCCGACACGCATATCCTTTCGCCGTCGCTGTTGAACAGCTTTCAGTTCACGTTTAACGACATCGACCGGCGCCAGCTTTCGGTAGTGCCAGGGAACAAGAACTGGAACGACTTCGGGGCGAAGTTCACCCGGCCGTTTACGGAAACCGATGTACCCTACGCGATCAGCACGAATGTGAACGGCCGGTTCAATGCGTTCACCCGGTATCCGCTGCAGCACTTCCGGCGCAATTACGAGTTCAGCGAGCGGCTGAACTGGAACAAGGGCGCGCATTTCCTGAAGGTGGGCGGGAGCGTACGCCTGTCGCAACTGGACCTCTCCGAGTTCTTTGAAGGCGACCCGGCGCTGGTGTTCAACGGGCAGATCACGGGCGATTCGGCAGCCGACCTCATCCTGGGACGAGTGTTCAATTTCCGGCAAGGATCGCTGCTGGTGAATCAGCCGCGGCAGAAGGAATGGGGGCTGTTTGCGCAGGACGACTGGAAGGTGAAGCCCCGTCTGACGTTGAACCTGGGGCTGCGGTATGATCCGTTCCTGCCGTTCACGGACGCCGACAACCGGTTCTCGCAGTTCCGGCCGGGGCAGCAGAGTACGGTGTTCCCGACGGCGCCGGCGGGGGTGCTTTTCCCTGGCGATGCGGGCGTGCCGTTTTCGGCGATGAACGCGAAGTACAACCGGCTGGCGCCCCGGTTCGGGTTCGCCTGGGACCCGAGCGGGAAGGGCAAGTTCAGCGTGCGCGGCGGGTACGGTGTCTTCTGGTCGCAGATCCGGCAGCAAGCGAACAATCAGCCGTCAAACTCGCAGCCGTTCGCGGCGAAATTCACCTTCGATGCGCCTCCGAGCGTAGAGAATCCGTATGCGAACACGGGGAATCCGTGGCCGTTTACGGCGCCGACGACGGCGGACGCGCGGAAGAACTATCGGTTCATCCGGCCGTTAACGATGATGCCGTATGCCGCTGATTTCAGCAACGGCTACATGCAGCAGTGGAACTTCAACCTGCAACGCGAGTTTTTCGGTTCCTGGGTGGGTACGGCTGCCTACGTCGGGAGCAAAGGAACCCACCTGTTCAATCAGATTGAGGGGAATCCGGCTGTCTTCCGCACCGGGGCGACTACGGCAAACACGAACGCACGACGACTCTATGCGCCGGACTTCGGAACGGTGGCACTGCAGAAGAGCGATGGAAACTCAACGTACAACTCGCTGCAACTTTCGTTGAACAAACGGTTCACCCGCGGGTTCTCGCTGTTGGCCTCCTATACGTGGTCGAAGATGATCGACGACGCCTCCGGCGACGGGAACGTCTCCCCGAATCCGTTCGACCAGCGGTTCAACCGTGGCCTTTCGAACCTCGACATTCCGCACCGGTTTGTGGGTTCGTTTGTCTATGAATTGCCGCGGTTCAAGGACGGGATGCCGCTGCTGAAGTGGGTTGTGGGCGGATGGGACGCCAACGGAATTCTGACGCTGCAGAGCGGCAGTACGATCACGGTGGTTTCCGGACGGGACAACTCCTTTACCGGTGTGAACCAGGATCGCGCGGATCTGATCGGCAATCCGTTCCTCGATACCGGTCGCCCGCACGGGGAACTGGTGGACCGCTACTTCAACATTGACGCTTTCGCGTTCAATGCCATTGGCACCTTTGGAACGGCGGGGCGGAACATCCTGCGCGGACCGGGCGACGCGACGATGGACTTCGGCCTGTTCAAGAACATTCCCGTCACCGAGCGGCATAAGCTGCAGTTCCGGATGGAGACGTTCAATGTGTTCAACCGGGTGAACCTGGGCAATCCGAACGCAAGCCGTGCGGCGGCGACGTTTGGGCGGATCACGTCGGCAGGTTCGCCGCGGGTGATCCAATTGGCGCTGAAGTACCAGTTCTGATTGTTCGGTTCGTTCGTAAGGAAGAGAGGCGTCCCGCAAGGGGCGCCCCTCTTCGTTTGGGAGCTACGGGAGTTGGCGGACGGCGCCGGTGTCGGCGCTGGTGGTGAGCAGCGCGTAGGCCTTCAATGCGGCAGAGACGGAGCGCTCGCGGTTGCGCGGTTTCCAGGCCTCCGGGCCGCGGGCTTCCATGGCGGCACGGCGCGAGGCCAGGGTGGCTTCGTCGAGTGCGAGGCGGATGGAGCGATGGGGGATGTCGATCTCAATCGGGTCCCCTTCCTCCACCAGGCCGATGGTGCCGCCGGCAGCGGCTTCCGGCGAAGCATGGCCGATGGAAAGACCGGAGGATCCGCCGGAAAAGCGTCCATCGGTCAGGAGGGCGCACTGTTTCCCGAGCCCGACCGATTTCAGGTAGCTGGTGGGATAGAGCATCTCTTGCATACCCGGGCCGCCCTTGGGGCCTTCGTAGCGGACGACAACCACGTCGCCTGCGACGATCTGGCCGCCGAGAATCCGCTCGACGGCTTCCTCCTGGCTTTCGCAAACCTTGGCCGTTCCGGTGAATTTCAGGATGCTCTCATCGACGCCGGCGGTCTTGACGATACAGCCGCGTTCGGCGAGGTTGCCGAAGAGGACGGCCAAGCCGCCATCCTGGGAGTACGCGTGGGCTTTGTCGCGGATACAACCGGCGGCGCGATCGGCATCCAGTTCCGGGTAGTAGCGATTCTGGCTGAACGCCTCCTGCGTGGGCACGCCGCCCGGCGCGGCGCGGTAGAGTTCCTTGGCCGTGGTGTCGGCGGTCTGGGCGATATCCCATTGGGCGAGGGCGTCGGCCATGGTGGGAGAGTGGACGGTAAGGGTGTCGCGGTGGAGGAGGCCGGCGCGGTCGAGTTCGCCGAGGATGGCCATCACGCCGCCGGCGCGGTGGACATCCTCCATGTGGAACTTGTTGGTGGCCGGGGCCACTTTGCAGAGGCACGGGACCTGGCGGGAGAGGCGGTCAATATCGGCCATGGTGAAGTCGACTTCCGCTTCGCGAGCGGCGGCCAGCAGGTGGAGAACCGTGTTGGTGGATCCCCCCATGGAGATATCGAGCGTCATGGCGTTCTCAAACGCCCGGAAAGTGGCAATGTTGCGGGGCAGGGCGGATTCATCGCCCTGCTCATAGTACCGGCGGGCGAGTTCGACCGAAAGGCGCCCGGCGCGGAGAAACAGTTCCTTGCGCAGCGCGTGGGTGGCCAGCAGCGAGCCATTGCCAGGGAGAGCGAGACCCAGGGCCTCGGTGAGGCAATTCATCGAGTTGGCGGTGAACATACCCGAGCAGGAGCCGCAGGTGGGGCAGGCCGAGCGCTCCATTTCGGCGACATCGGCATCGGAGACGCGGATATCGGCTGCTTCGATCATGGCATCGACGAGATCGACAAAGCGGGTTCCGCCCTGCCAGTTCACCTTGCCGGCTTCCATGGGGCCGCCAGAGACAAAAACGGTGGGGATGTTGAGGCGGAGGGCGGCCATCAGCATACCGGGGGTGATCTTGTCGCAGTTGGAGATGCAGACCAGCGCGTCGGCGGTATGGGCGTTG
>CAYSFR010000015.1:0-178641 GCA_964430625.1 uncultured Solibacteraceae bacterium | reverse complement strand
CATGTCCGGTGGTGTGGGAGGGGAGGAGTTGTGAAGCTCCCCCCTATCCCGATCAGGCCGCGGTCCCGGATCCCGGCCAAACTCAGGAAACGGAGGGCCATAACCCCAGAAGGGATTGAAAACACAGGCGAGCCATCCTCGGAATCACCCAGGATGACACCCACCGGCGCCACAAAAAACCCAGGAATCCTTGTCCGGAAACCCAGGTAACACAGGGAACCCAAGCGCCGGTCCGCCCTTCTCCAACGGTACGGGATCCGACAAAAAACAAAAAACGTGGGAATAACCCAAGATGTTGTTGAAAACAAAAGGAAAGGAACCCAGGGATAACCCAAGAAGAGTCCCGTTCTAACCCACGGTTAACCCAAGTTATCCCAATTTAACCCAACTTAACCCAGCGAAAACCCCCAGAAAGGAGGCCTAGAACACCAGCTTCAGCGCGAACTGCACCCGCCGCGGCTCGTCCGCGCTCGTGATCGTTCCCACGCCCGCTGCGTTAATGTTCGCCGCCGGGAATCCGAAGTTCGCCGTGTTTGTCGCATTGAACGCCTCGGCTCGGAACTGCAGCCGCACCCGCTCAGTCACCGCGAAGCTCTTCGCCAGCGACAGGTCCAGGTTCCGGTTCCCCGGTCCGTCCAGAATATTCCGGCCGGAATTCCCGTACGTGAACTGCGCCTGCGTTACGAACGCCGCCAGGTCGAACCACCGGTCGATGCTCTGCTGCCCGCTCGGCAGGTTCCCGTCCCCAATCCGGTTCGGACGGTCCGCTCCGCCCGCGTTCGTGATCCCGCCGCCGCTGTTCACCGTGAACGGCAACCCGGTCTGCAGGCTCAGAATCCCGCCTAACTGCCACCCGCCCAGCACCAGGTCGGCCGCGCGGTTGGTGTTCATGAACGTCTTGCCCTTGCCAAACGGCAATTCGTAGCTCGCACTCACCACGTAGTTGTGCCGCAGGTCCGTCGTCGAACGGCCCCGGTTCAGGTTCCGGTCCCACGGCTTCAGCGCACCCACGCCGCTGTTGCTCAACGTCTCGTCCACGTTGTCCAGCGTCTTGCTCCACGTGTAGGCCGAAAGGAACGTCAGCCCCTTGGAGAACCGCTTCTCCACCTTCAGCGTCATCGCGTTGTAGCTCAGCCGCCCCACCGGCAACTGCCGCGTCACGCTCGTGTAGAACGGCCAGATCCGCCGGCTCGCCACCGGCGTCGGCCCCGGCGCGATGTCAAACGGCAGGTTGAAGTCGACTCCCGCCAGCAACTGCCGCGTCCCGTTCCCGTTGTAGCCCACCGTCAACAGCGTGTCGAACGGCAACTGGTGCTGCAGGTCGAAGAACCACTGCTGCGAATACTGCGTCGGCAAAAATTCCTGCGGAATCTCCGCTCCCACCAGCGCCGGCCCCGGCACTGAGGTCGCGGGCAACTGCACTGCCGGGAACCCTCCGCTCAGCGTCAGCCGCGGGTTGATCCGGTCCAGCGTTCCGAACCCGATCTCCACGAAATCCGGCGCCTGGTTCGCCGCCCGCGCCCCTACTTGGATGCTGTCCGGCTGCGCGTAAATGAACCCCGCCCCGGACCGGATCACGGTCTTCTCGTTCAGCTTCCACGCCAGCCCCAGCCGCGGCGCGATGTTGTTCAAGTCGTTCTTGCACCCGCAGCTGCCCGCTCCCGGTCGCACCTGCTGCAGCCGCGCGTTCGCCCCCGTGTTCGCAAAGTCCGGCACAAACCGCGAAACGTTGTCCTGTACAAAGGTCGGCGCGAAAAACACGTCATAACGCACTCCCAGGTTCAGCGTCAGCCGCGGCGAAATCTTCCAGTCGTCCTGCGCGAACATCGTCAGCGTGTTCGCCCACATGTCTTCCCCGTTCTCGTTCCCGATCGTCCCCCCGGACGCCATGCCCAGCATGAACTCCGCCAGCCCGTCCCCGGTCGCCGCCCGGTTCGCCGGGTTTGCCGTGAACTCCCGGTTGAATGCAAACTGCCCGCGCGCAAACCGCGCCGCCAGCCGCGAAATGTTCTGCCGCCGGAACTCGCCCCCGGCCTTCAGATTGTGCTTGCCCAAGTTCTTGTACACCGTATCGGTCACCTGGAACAGGTCCATGTTGTTGAAATTAGGCCAGAAACTCCGCGACCCGATCTCCGTGTAACCCGCCGGCGTGAACCGCGACAGCCCGTGATCGTTCGACCCCGGATTGTTGACCTTCGGAATCCCCTTGATCCCGAACTGATCGTACAGCGCCGTGTCATAAGGAATGTCGAACCGCGAAATGATCCGCGTGAACCCGAAACGCAACTCGTTCGTCGCCGTCGCACCGATCGTCTGCGAGTGCGTCGCCGCCACCGAGTGGCTCACAATGTTCGTCGTCGTCGCCAGCCCGCCGTCGGCCGGCAGCGGCAGCGGACCCGGCTCGTACCGGTCTCGCGTCCGCCGGCTGTAGCGCGCCGAAAACCGCTGCCGGTCGCTGATGTTGTGGTCGCCCTTGAAGTCGTAGCTGTCCACGTCGTTCTTCTCGCTCGGCGCAAAGAAGTAGTTGTTCACAATCCCCGTCCCGTTGTTCGGCCGCGGATAAAGGTCCAGCAGCTTCGGAAACAGCGGATCCCAGCGGTTCGCCGGAATCACATTCCCCGGAAACGGCTGACGCGTGAAGCTCGCCGCGGTTCCCACCGTCGTCGCCGGATCAAACACCGGCCGGATCCGGTTGAAATCCCCCCGCCGCAACTCGTCCACCGGAACCGTCGATACGAAACTCCGCCCCAGCCGCGTCCGCGTCCCCTCAAAGCTGCCGAAGAAAAAGGTTTTGTCTTTCCTCACCGGCCCGCCAAACGTCCCGCCAAACTGATTCTGCTTGTACGCCGGCTTCTTGTTCCCCGCGCGATTGGCGAAGAAGTTCGTCCCGTCCAGATTGCTGTTGCGCAGGAACTCGAACGCCGTCCCGTGGAACTGGTTCGTCCCCGACTTGATGTTCACAAACACCTGCCCGCCCATTCGCGTGCCGTACTCGGCCGACAGATTGTTCGTCACCACCCGGAACTCGCCCACCGCGTCCACGCTCGGCTTCACCGCCTGCGCCTCAAAACCCAGCGGGCCGCCGGAAGCCACCGACGAGTTGTCCACGCCGTCAATCGACACCTGGACCTGGTAAATGTGCTGCCCGGAAGCCGAGAACCCGCCCTCGTCCTGCGTCCGCCCGCCCCGGCCCGGGTTCGTCCCCGCCGTCAGCGCCGCCAGGTCCAGATAGTTCCGCCCGTTCAGCGGCAACTCGACAATCCGCTTGTTTTCAATCACCTGCCCGACCGTCGTCGTCTCGGAATCGATCAGCGCCGCCGCCGCCGTCACTTCGATGCTCTCCGTCACGCTCCCGGTCTTCAGCGTGAAGTCGATGCGCGCCGTCTGCGTCACGTCCAGCTTGATCTCCGGCACTTCGGCGTTCGCAAAGCCCGTCCGCGCCGCCGAAACCTTGTAACGGCCCACCGGCAGCGTCGGCGCCGTGTAGAATCCCTGGTCGTTCGTCACCAGTTCCCGCCGCAGGCCCGTGTCCAGGTTGACGACGGCGACATTCGCCCCCGCCACCACCGCGTCGGTGGAGTCTTTCACCACCCCCTGAATCGTTCCACTCTGCGCAAAAGCGGCCAACGAGGCCGCCAGCAAGCTCAATACTCGGAAAAGCATGCGCCTATGATATCGCTTGCAACCCCTTTAGAACACGTCGAGCAAATGTCCCAGCCGCTCCCGCTTCGTCCGCAGGTAGTCCTCGGCATGCGCCTGCGGCTCCACAATCGCCGGAATCCGCTCCGCCACCCGCACCCCGGCCCGCTCCAGCGCCGCGATCTTGTCCGGGTTGTTCGACAGGAACCGCACGCTCTCCAGCCCGAAAAACTTCATAATCGCCACCGGCAAATCGTAGCTGCGCAAGTCCACGTCCAGCCCCAATTGCAGGTTCGCGTCCACCGTGTCGGCGCCGTGGTCCTGCAACTCGTAGGCGCGCAGTTTGTTCATGATCCCGATGCCGCGCCCTTCCTGCTGCTCGTAAATGATCAGCCCGCGCCCCTCGGTGCCCACTTTCTCCAGCGCCAGTTCCAACTGCGCCCGGCAGTCGCAGCGCAGCGAGTGGAACACGTCGCCGGTCAAACACTGCGAATGGATCCGCACAATCGGCGGGTCTCCGTCGAGGTCGCCCATCTTCAATACGACCGCTTCCTCGGTCTCGGTTCCGGTGTGGCCGACAAAGCCAAAGATCCGAAACGGCCCGAAGCGGGTGGGAAAGTCGGCTTCCGCCACTTTTTCCAGTCGAAATGCCTGATTTTCCGCCATGCTAGCTAAAAGCGAAGATAATCTCATTATACGGCGATGCTAGAGCAGCACCTGGTAATCCTTTTGATGAAGCTCGCGGCCTCCGCGGCTCTAGCAAGTATTCTCGGCCGGTCCAGCGCTTTTTTGCGCATGCTCACGCGCGAGGAGCGCACCACTCCCCAGCGGTTGCAGATGGCCATCGGCTTCGCCGTTATCTTCGGCGGCGGCATCGTTCTCCGCGTCCTGACTCACAATAACTACCAGGCGCTCGATCTCGGCCTGGAGGGCGCGCTGCTGGCCGGCGTGCTCGGCGGCTACGTCACCGGACTCACCGGCGGCATTCTCATCTCGCTGCCCGCCTGCGTCCTGAACGGCGAATGGATGGCGATGCTCCTCTACGCCGGGCTCGGCGTTACCGGCGGCCTGCTGCGCGACCTCGCCCCCGCCAAAGACGACATCTGGCGATTCTCCCCCTATCTCGACCTTACCGTTTACCGCCTCTTCCGCGCCAAGTACGACACCCGAGTCACGCTCTTTCACAGCTTTGTCCTGCTGACGGTGATCTTTGCCGAGTTCTGCCGCTGGGCGCTCGCCCAGATCCTCCCCGACGACCGTTACCTTTACACCCTTTACTCCTCCTGGAAGCAGCCGGACTGGCTCGGAATTTTTCTCATCTATTCGACGACCATTTTCGCCTTCGCCATTCCGCTCAAGATCTGGAACTCCATCCGCCAGGAACAACTCCTCGGCGCCCAGCAGCGCCTGCTCACCGAGGCTCGCCTCCGCGCCCTCACCAGCCAGATCAACCCGCACTTCCTCTTCAATACCCTCAACACCGTCAATTCGCTCATCCGCACCAACCCGGAGGAGGCGCGCACCGTGGTCCGGAAACTGTCCAATATTCTCCGCCGCCTGTTACGAAAAGATGAAAATTTGAGCCCGCTCCGCGACGAGATCAGCTTTATTAACGACTATCTCAGCATCGAAATGACGCGCTTCGGCGAGAAACTCCGCTTTGTCAATGAGACCGACGCGGCGACGCTCGACCGCCTGGTGCCCTCCATGCTCCTCCAGCCGATCATCGAAAACTCCATTAAACACGGGCTTAGTTCAAAGGTGGAGGGCGGCGTGATCACCCTCCGGACCCGCCTCCGCGCCGAGCGGCTGCACATCGAAATCGAAGACGATGGGGTGGGCGTGGAGGAGTCCAAACTGGCGACCATGTTCGATTCCGGAATCGGTGTTTCCAATGTCAACGAGCGGCTGCATGTCCTTTTCGGCGATGATTACAGAATGGACATTGATAGCCGACCCGGCGAGGGAACGCGAACTCACATCGAGTTTCCTGACCTGAACGGGCGCAGATAAGGTACAATGCCGCAACGACTGTCTATGCAGACTGCTGTCGCTTTTCAGACCGAAAGACTCCACCAGACGATCGCCACCCGCACCAAGCGCGTGTACGATCATCTGGCGCGAATCTATCCAGCTTCCACCTTTTTCTTCCACTCCAAGGCGCATAAACTGGCCCTGGAAATGAGCGGTCTGCAGAACGGCATGAACGTGCTGGAAGTGGCCACCGGCTCCGGAGAGATGTTCCGGCGGCTGGTGAAGCACAACCCGGACGGGCACACCTGCGGCGTGGATCTTTCGCCGAACATGGCGGCCCGGACGCAGGCGCACGCGCGGAAGCAGTTTCCGGCGTCGTCGCTGCACTGCCAGGCGGTGGACGCCCGCGCGCTGCCCTACCGGGACGGCTCGTTTGATTCCATCTTCTGCTGCTACCTGTTCGAGTTGCTGGGAACCGACGACATCTACCTGACGATGGAAGAGATGCACCGGGTGCTGAAGCCGCGCGGGACGCTGACCTCCATTCTGATCGGCGAGCAGGCGGAGTTCTTTAACCGCGCTTATCTGGTGGCGGCCTCCATTGTGCCGGCCTTCTGGGGGCGGCAGATGGACCATTCGGCGCCGGGGATTCTGGAAGACTGCGGGTTCCGTGTGGTGAAGGAAAAGCTGGTGCGGCAGGGTTTCTACCCGTCGCGGATCCTGACCTCGATAAAGAAGTAAACGGTTTGATAGAGTACAGGCGGAAAGGAGTTTCCGCGTATGTCTACGAATCGACGCCGTTTTGTAGGGGCGCTTGGCGCGGCGCCGCTCTTTATTCCGCAGAGTGCCTTCGGTGCCAACGATAAGATCACGTATGCCGCGATCGCGACGGGGGGCCGGGGGCGGTACCTGATGGGGAAGTTTAAACAGCTGGGCGCGGTGTGCGCCGCTGTTTGCGATGTTTATGAGCCGAACCTGCAGAAGGGGGCCGAGTTGGAGCCGGAGGCGAAGAAGTTCCTCGACTACCGGGAACTGCTGCAAACGATCAAGGCCGACTGCGTGATGATCGCTTCGCCGGATCACCAGCACGCGCCGATGCTGATGGCGGCGCTGGACGCCAAGATGGATGTTTATCTGGAGAAGCCGCTGTCGCACAGCCTGGAGCAGAGCGAGCGGATGATCAAAGCGGTCCGCGCCTCCAAACAGGTGGTGCAGATCGGGATGCAGCGGCGGTCGGCGCCGGCGCTGATTGAGGCCAAGCGGCTGGTGGACGACGGATTGCTGGGGCGGATCGCGCTGGTGAAGGCGCAGTGGAACTGGAACGTCTCGGCCCCGATCGACAACTCGACGCTGCCGGGCAAGCTGGACTGGAACCGGTTTCTGGGAACGGCGCCGCAGCGGCCGCTGGAGCCGATGCGGTTCCGCCGCTGGCGGTATTTCTACGACTACGCGGGCGGCAACATGACCGACCAGGGCACGCACCTGATGGACGTGGTGCAGTGGTTCACCAAGAACGGCCCGCCGGCGGCGGCGCAGGCGAGCGGGTATGTAGCCAAGATGAAGGGCTCCGAGCACCCGGACGTCTTCAGCGCGGTGTTCGAGTATCCGAACATGATGGCCACCTGGACGCTGGACTACTGCAACAGCTACGAGAACGGCTGGACGATTTTCCTGCAGGGCGACAAAGCGACGATGATTCTCGATGACGCCGGGTACAAGGTGCTGGGCGAGCCGTGGAAGCGGACGAATGCCCCGACGATGGAAAAGCTGGCGCCGGTGCCGGTGGAGGCGCACATCCAGAACTTCCTGGACTGCACCAAGACGCGGCAGGAGCCGAACTGTCCGGTGGAGATCGCCGCGGCGGCGGTGGCCGGGCCGCACATGGCCAACAAGGCGATGTTTGACGGAAGGAAGTTCATCCGCGCATGACGCGGCGCTCCTTTTTGTGGAGTTCTCTGCCGCTGCTGGCGCAGCGGCAGAGAACGAACATTCTGTTCATCACCGCCGACGACCTGGGGCTTTACCTGGGCTGTTACGGGGAGAAGCGGATTGCGACGCCGAACCTGGACCGGTTTGCGGCGAGCGGAGTGCGGTTCCAGACGGCGTACGTGGCGCAGGCCTCGTGCAGTCCGTCGCGGTCGGCGATGTTCACCGGTCTGATGCCGCACGCCAACGGGCAGTACGGGCTGGCCAACGGCGGGTTCAAGCTGCACGAGGAGTTGCGCGGGGCCACGATTCCGAACCTGCTGAAGAAGAGCGGGTACCGGACGGGGATCATCGGCAAGCTGCACGTGGAGCCGGAGGACTCGTTCCTGTGGGACTACCGGCAGAAGGGAAACGAGACGCGGCGGGTGCGGACGGTGGCGCCGCAGGCCGAAGCGTTCATGAAGCAGGACGCGCCGTTCTTCCTGATGGTGAACTTCTCCGATCCGCACGCCTTTGCCAAGGGCGAGCCGCGGGAGTGGTACTTTCCGCCGGAGGTGGAGGGGATCCCGGAGCGGCCGGTGGCGCCGTCGGGTGAGACGCTGTTCGACTGGCAGCGGGTGGATAACGCTGAGCAACGTGAGCGGACGGCCAACTATCTGAACGCGGTGGCGCGGTTCGATACGGGCGTGGGTTTGCTGTTGGAGGCGCTGGAGCGGACGGGGAAGGCGCGGGAGACGCTGGTGATTATCATTGGCGACCACGGCGCGCCGTTCGCGCGGGGGAAGACGACGGTATACGAGTCCGGGCTGCGGGTGCCGTTTCTGGTGCGGTGGCCGGGTGTTTCCAAGGCGCACGTCAGCGAGAAGATGGTCTCGACCGTCGACATTCTGCCGACGATTCTGGATGCTGCGGGAGCGCCGCCGCCGGCGCACAAGCTGCACGGCGCTTCGCTGCGGGGTGTGGTGAGCGGGGACGGGCGGGCGAAGTGGCGCGAATTTCTGGCGGCGGAGTTCCACTTCCATGGAGCGAGGCCGTTTTATCCGCGGCGGGCGATCCGGGACGGGCGCTACAAGCTGATCCACAATCTGCTGGCCGGGAAGGCGAAGCCATCGACGGGGATCGACGGGGACACGGCGTTTGCGAAGTCGGCGGCCGATGCGCCGGCCGAGGCGCGGAAGGCGTTCCTCACATTCTCCGATCCGCCGGAGTTCGAGCTCTACGATTTGCAGACCGATCCGGTGGAGTTCCGGAACGTGGCCGGAGTGGCGGCGCACGCGGCGGCGGAGGCGCGGCTGAAGGCGGCGCTGCTGGCGTGGCGGAAGGAGACCGGGGATCCGGCGCTGGAGAACTCGTTTCTGGAGAAAATGGCCGCGCGGCGGCCGGGGTAATTACCCAGAGGGTGCGGAGTTGTGATCGAATGTGAGTGATGCAACTCCGCGCTCTCTTTTTCGCCGTTTCTGTTGCCTGCATGGCGCAGGTGCAAGTGAAGCAATCTCCCGACCGGATCTCCGTCACCATTGACGGCAAGCCGTTCACCGAGTTCTTTGTCGGGGCGGAGGCGGTGAAGCCTTATCTGCACCCGTTGCGCTCGGCGAGCGGGAAGATCGTCACCCGCTCCTATCCGATGGAGACTGTCGCCGGGGAAGCCAAGGACCACCCGCATCACCGCGGCCTGTGGATGACGCACGGCCTGGTGAACGAAGTGGATTTCTGGGCGAACGAGAAGAACCAGAAGGGCGCCGGGAAGGCGGGGCGCGGCACGATTGTGACGCGGCGGATCACGGCGGTCGAGAGCGGCAAGAAGAAGGGGACGATCGGCGCGGCCTTCGAGTGGCAGGACCCGACGGGCAAGGGCCTGCTGTCCGAGCAGCGGACGATGACCTTTTATTCGCATCCGACGCAGCGGTGGATCGATTTTGACGTGACGCTCACCGCGCTGGACGAAGTTGTGTTCGGAGACACCAAAGAGGGCACGTTCGCCATCCGGCTGACCACCTCCCTGGAAGAGAAGCACACGGGCAAGATGCGCGCCGCGGATGGGAAAGAGGGGGAAAAGGCGGTTTGGGGGACGCGTTCGCCGTGGCTGGACTACTACGGGGACGTGGACGGGGAAAAGCTCGGGCTGGCGATTCTGGACCACCCGACGAATCCGCGGCACCCGACCTACTGGCACTCGCGCGGCTACGGGCTTTATGCCGCCAATCCGTTCGGGGTGCGGGACTTTGAGCGCGACAAGACGAAGAGCGGCGACATGAAACTGGCCAAGGGCGGTTCGGTGCGGTTCCGTTACCGGCTGATCATCCACCCCGGCGACGCGACGGAAGCGAAGATCGCCGAAGAGTTCAAGAAGTACGCCAAGATCAAGTAAGCGGCGCTAGGCGCCGGCGCGGTAGGCCGGGTTGCGCGTGGGGACGGCGGCCTGGCTGCGGGCCAGGAAGCCGTCGATGAGCGCGTTCATTTCCTTCACGCGGCGAGGTTCGGCGGCGGCGAGGTTGTTGGTCTCGCCGAGGTCGGTGCGCAGGTTGTAGAGTTCCAGTTTGTCGGACTGATCCGGGTTCTCGCAGTAGAAGCGAATGAGTTTCCAATCGCCTTTGCGGACCCAGGTGCCGGGGGTGTTGCCGGTGAGAGGGGTGTAGTGCGGGAAGTGGCAGAAGAGCGTGTCGCGCTTCAAACGCTTGCCGGAGAGGGCGGGGCGGATGTCGATGCCGTCGAGCGGCAGGCCCTTCTTTGGCGTCAGGCCGGCCATGGCGAGCAGGGTGGGGTAGAAGTCGACGCTCTGGACGAGTTCGTCGCTTACTGCGCCTGGCTTGGTGTGGCCGGGCCAGACGACGATGCAGGGTTCGCGGGTGCCGCCTTCATAGAGCGTCGCTTTGCCGCCGCGGAGCGGGGCATTGCTGGTAGCGGGGATCTGTTCGAACTCCGGGTGCATGAGGCCGGGCTTGGTGAGGGGCCAGTGGACGCCGCCGTTGTCGGAAAAGAAGACGAAGATAGTGCGGTCCCGGAGTCCGTTCTGGTCGACGGCGGCGACGAGGCGGCCGACGGCCTGATCGAGGCTTTCGACCATGGCGGCGTACATGGGGTTCTTCTGTGGGGATCCGGGTTTGACCTTGGCGCGGTACTTTTCGATCGCGTCCGCTTTGGCCTGCCACGGAGAGTGAACGGAGAAGGCCCAATAGCTCATGTAGAAGGGCTTGTCGCGGTGTTGCTGGATGAAGCCGGTGGCCTCGGCGGCCATTCGGTCCTCGATGTGTTCGCCGGGGGCGCCTTTGCCGGGCCAGAAGGCCCAGGGGCCGAGATAGCCGCCGCCGGGACCGGGGCCGGGCGTGTGGGGAAGATCGACGTCGAAGCCTTGCTGCTGGGGGTTGTAGGGGTCGCGGCCGAGGTGCCATTTGCCGAAGTGGGCGGTGGCGTAGCCGGCCTCTTTATAGGCTTCGGCGAGGGTGAAGTAGTCGGTATGGAGGCGGGTTTTGGTGGAGGCCTGGAGGGCCTTGAGGTGAGGCGGGGCCTTTTCGACGATGCGCTGTTCGAGGACGACCTGCGGGAGGTGGGCGTTGGGGATGGTGATTCCCAAGCGGGCGGGCCACTGGCCGGTGAGGATGCTGGCGCGGGTGGGGGAGCAGAGGGGGCAGGCGGCGTAGGCCTGGGTGAAGCGCATGCCGCGGGCGGCGAGTTGATCGATATTGGGGGTTTCGCAGAGGGTGCTGCCGTAGACGGAGGTGTCGCGCCAGCCGAGGTCGTCGGCGAGGATGAAGATGACGTTGGGGGGCGGGGCTGGGGCCGGCGTGGCGGCGGCGAGGGAGGCGGAGCCGAGGAACTGGCGGCGGGTCATGGCGCCAGCCTATCTAATTGGCGACGGCGATGTCGACCATATCGTGGAATGCTTCGGGAGTTTCGACGGCAAGGGGGATAGCTGAGCCGATGGGGGCGTTGGCGGGGACGGTGAAATTGATCTGGTAGAGGCCGGCGAGGCCGGGGGCGAGGCCCTTGAAGAGGACGGTGGCCTGGCGCCCGCCGATGTAGAGTTTGATGTCGGCGTTGACGAGGCTCAAGGGGTTGGAGGGGGCGGCGGCGCCGTCCTGGATGGAGGGGGTGACGGGGCCGAGGCCGGTGAGGAAGAGCAGGAGTGTCTCGCCGCGTTTGGCGGGGGATGCGGCGTCGACGAGGGTGAAGTTGGCGTGGAGGAGGGCGCCGGGTCCGGTGCCGGCGGGGGGGATGGTGAAGATGCCGGGTGCGGTGCGGGCGAGGGGGAGTTCGACGGTGTTGGAGCGCTGGCCGTTGTTGACGACGACGATGGAGGCGATGGCGCCGGAGGCGGCAAGCGGGACGAGGGCGCTGATTTGGGAGGCGCTGGTGAGATAGAGCGGGGCGGGGGTGTTATTGACGAGAACCTGGACGTTGCCGAGGGTGGTGGGGAACGGGAGGCTGGAGGCGACGGTGGTGGAAGCCGCGAGGCCGGCGCCGAAGAGGGTGAGGAAGCCGCCGGGAGAGAGGGGGGCGCCGACGGGGGCGAAACTGGCGGCGTTGACGACGCCTTGCGGGCTGATGAAGACGCCGGTGCCGGAGGGGGAGGCGGCGCGAATGGCGAAGCTGAGTTCATAGTTGTTGGAATCGACGGTGGAGACGCCGTTGGTGTGAAAGCTATTGCTGGAGAGGCCGAGGGCGAGGCGGCCGAGTTCGAGCGAGCCGGTGGCGGCGGCGTTGAGGGTGTAGTTGTTGGCGGCGGTGAGATCGAGGACGCCTTCGGCCTGGCGGACGCGGAGGCTGGAGACGAGTTTGCCGGTGCCGGTGGAGTTGGAAGAACCCGCGTACGACCCGGCGCGGCTGGCTTCAAAGCGGAGGCCGGCGCGGAAGAAGAGATTGCGGAAGGAGGCGGCGGTGGTGGTGCCGGAGAAGGCCTTGGCGCCGATCCAGAGGTCGTGGCCGCCGGGAGTGGTGGAGCCGAAGAGGGCGAGGGTTCCATCGGAGGAGACCCAGAGGGAGCGGGCGCCGGAGAGGAGGGCGGAGCCGGGGAGGGTGATGGTGCCGGAGCCATCGGTGGTGACGGAGTAGGTGATATTGGAGGCGGTGGAAGTGGCGACGCGGTCGGCGGCGTTGGCGGCCTTGCCGGTGATGGTGGTATTGCCGCCGCTGCCGGTGCCATTGGGGGCGAGGCGGAAGGCGGCGTTACGCATTTGAGCGGCGGTGCCGCCGGGGAATTCGAGGGCGGAGATATCGAACGTTCCGGAGAAGGAGGCGTTGCTTTGGCCGGCGGCGGGGGCCTGGATGGCGAGGAAGAGGTCATAGACGCCGGCGGCTTCGGTGGATGAGGCGACGAGGGCGCCCTGGCCGAGGCCGGCGTTGAGGTCCGTATTGGCGCGCTGGGGGTTGGAGATGGTGACGTAGCCGGTGGATTTGACGGTGTAGGTGCCGTTGCCGGTGAAGGCGGCGGGGGCGGCCGAGCCGATGATCTGGGAGCCGGTATAGGAGTAGGCGCCGGCACCGTTGAAGGTGATGGCGCCATAGGCGGTACGGATTTCTGATACGGATCCGGCGGTGTTGCCGAGTATCATCAGGTGGCGGAAGAAGTACTTGCCATTGAGCGATGCATTGGAAAAGCTCTGGGCGAAGGCGCTTCCCGCCGTGAGGAAGCAAAGCGCGGCAACGAGTCGAATCATGTTATTTATCCCCATCCGGTGTACCCGTTACGATAACTCGGAAAAAGTACGTAGAACCTATCATTTTCTGAAACTCCGGAATCGGTGCCGGGTTTCGGTAGGCAGACATTTTTGTAAACGGAGATTGATTATGAGCCGGAATATATTGTTGTTGCTGGCGGCGGCGGTGTGCATGGGACAGGGGGCCGACGACGGGGCGGGGGCGGCGTGCACGCTGGCCGGGCCGCAGCGGGAGCGGATACTGGAGGCGGGGAAGATGGGGCGGCGGGCAGGGCGTTTCAGTGAAACGACCACGCAAGTGGTGGCGCGTCTCGGCGATGCGCGGAGCTTTGTCCCCGGGGGGAGCCGCACGAATTCGCAGTATCAACTGGACCAGATGGGGACAATTGACCGGAACATCTTCGGGACGCTACAGGCCAAGGGGGTGACTCCGGCGCCGCGGACGGACGACTACGAGTTCATCCGGCGGGTGACGCTGGACCTGACAGGGCGGATTCCGACACCGGAGCGGGTGACGCAGTTTGTGGCCGATTCCCGCGCTAACAAGCGGGAAGTGTTGATCGACGAACTTTTGGCCAAGCCCGAGTGGGTGGACAAATGGACGATGTTTTATGGGGATTTGTTTAAGAATAATTCCGTAAATACAAACATCCGGCGGGATGGGGACGGGGTGGCGGCGTTCTACAAGTGGATCGCCGATGCGTTGCGGACGGGAAAGCCGTACAACACGATGGCCACCGAGCTGATTGCGGCGCGGGGGACGAACAGTTATCAACAGGGCGAATTGAACTTTCTGCCGGGGAGCTTTCAGCCGATGGTGCCGCAGCAGGACACCTATGACCAGGCGGCGGCGGATGTGGCGAGGACGTTTCTGGGCCTGGGACATCTGAACTGCATCCTGTGCCATAACGGGCGGGGGCATCTGGAGACGCTGAGCGTGTGGGGGAAGAGTGCGATCCGGAGCGATGCCTGGGGGATGGCGAGTTTCTTTTCGCGGACGGGGATGACGAGAATTTCGGTGAACGAAGGGACGTTTGTTCCGTACTACTGGGCGGTGGGGCCGAACGCGAATCTGCGGAACGACTACCAACTGAACACGACGACGGGGAACCGGCCGGCGCGGGTGCCGATCGGGACGCAGACGACGGTGCCGCCCACCTATCTATTCACGGGGGCGAAGCCGGCGGCGGGAGAGGATTACCGGACGGTGTTTGCGCGGGAGATAACGGCGGATCCGCTGTTTCCGAAGGCGGCGGTGAACTATGTGTGGGAGCACTTTTTCGGGCTGGCGCTGGTGACGCCGAACGATGGGTTTGACCCGGCGCGGCTGGATCCGGACAATCCGCCGACGGCGGAGGGCTGGTCGCTGCAGCCAACGAATGCGGCGCTGCTGCGGGACCTGGCGGCGGACTTTGTGGCGAACAAGTATGACTTGAAGAAGCTGATGCGGCAGATGGTGATGTCGGAGGCGTATCAACTGTCGAGCCGGTATACGGGGACGTGGGACGCGAACTGGGAACCGCTGTATGCGCGGCACTTTGTGCGGCGGCTGTGGGGGGAGGAGATCCACGACGCGCTGGTGCAGACGAGCGGGCTGATGCCGAGCTACGATCTGAGCCGGGACTATCCGGGATTCAGCCGGACGGAGAGTTGGGCGATGAAGAATCCGGAGCCGCTGCGGACGCCGGACCGGGGCGGGGCGGTATCGCGGTTCCTGGACGCGTTCCTGCGGGGGAACCGGGACGATGAGGAGAGGCGGGCGGACGGATCGATTTCGCAGGCGCTGGCGATGATGAACGATCCGCTGGTGCTGACGCGGATACGGGGGACGGGGAACGCGAATCTGCTGGTGCAGAAGAACCTGACGAAGTCCGATGAGGAATTGGTGAACACGCTGTTTCTGACGGTGCTCTCGCGGAATCCGACGGAGGCCGAGAAGACGGCGGCGGTGGCGCAGTTGCGAACCGGGACCCGAACGCAGCAGGCGGAAGATTTGTTGTGGTCGCTTTATAACAAGATCGATTTTCTATTCAGCTATTGAGACTTAGGACGCAGGGAGACCAAGACGATGAACGAGCAAAAACTGCAACAATTCCTGGCGCGGCGGGGGCGGAAGCACGCCACCTATAGTGAAGCCCCTTATCTGTCGCGGCGGCGGTTTTTTGAGATCGCCGGAGCGGGGGTGGGAGCGTCGTATCTGACGCAACCGCTGCTGGCCGAGGGCACAGCGGGACCGGTGACGACGCGGAACACGGCGAAGAACGTGATCTTTGTGTTGCTGACGGGAGCGCCGAGCCATGTGGACACGTTCGACTGCAAAGTGGGGCCGTCGACACCGGCGGCGCTGAAGGCGGAGACGGTGAACGGGGTGCTGTGGCCGACGGGCGTGATGCCGAAGCTGGGCGGGCAGTTGGGGAAGATGGCGATTGTCCGGTCGATGCGGGCGTGGGCGCTGGTGCATTCGCTGGGGCAGACGTGGACGCAGATCGGCCGGAACCCGGCGGCGGCGCTGGGGGACGTGTCGCCGAACATGGGATCTGTCGTGGCGTCGGAGAAGGAACGGGAGAGGGCGGCGTCGCAGGTATTTCCGTCGTTTCTGGCGTTGAACGCGAACGCGGCGATGGGTCCGGGGTACTTTTCGGCCACGTATGCTCCGTTCAAGGTGACGCCGGCGACGAGCGGGTTGCCGAACACGTCGAACACGGACGGGAAGACGCGGTCCGACGCGCGGCTGCGGTTTTTGCACACGATCGACGATCCTTTGCGGGTGGCCTCGCCATTGGGGAAGACGGCGGAGGACTACGACAAGTTTTACGGGGCGGCCAACGGGATGATGTTCAACCCGGCGGTAGACACGGCTTTCCGGTACACGTTGGCCGACAGTGTGCGGTACGGGGCGGGGGGCGTGGCGACGTCGTTCGGGAACGCGTGCCTGGTGGCCAAGCAGGTGCTGGCGGCGAATCAGGGGACGCGGTTTATCCAGATCAACCTGGGCGGCTGGGACATGCACAACGATATCTATGGGACGGGGGGGACGGCGGTGAATGTGCTGACGCTGGGGAACGTATTTGACGGGGGGATGAGCACTCTTCTGACGGATCTGGAAGCGGCGGGGTTGTTGCGGGAAACGCTGATTGTGATGGTGGGAGAGTTCGGGCGGACGGTGGGAGCGGTGTCGGCATCGGGCGGGCGGGACCACTATGTGCAGCACTTCGCGGCGTTTGCGGGGGCGGGGGTGAAGGGAGGGAAGATCATCGGGGCGACGAACGAGACGGGGTCGCAGGTGACGGAGTTCGGGTGGAAGCACGACCGGTATGTGCGGCCGGAGGATGTGATGGCGACGGTGTATTCGGCGATGGGGATCGACTGGACGAAGCAGTTGGATACGCCGTTCGGGCGGACGTTCGAATATGTACCGGACGCCTCCGACGGGCTGTACGCGCCTATTGATGAGCTTTGGACGTAAGCGTTTTCGGGGAGAACCAGCTATACATCGCCGGGAGAAGGAAGAGAGTAAGGAGCGTGGAGGAGGCCAGACCGCCGATGACGACGGAGGCGAGGGGGCGCTGGACCTCTGAGCCGGCGGAGGTGGAGAGGGCCATAGGGAGGAAGCCGAGGCTGGCGACGAGGGCGGTCATCAGCACAGGACGGAGGCGGAGGGTGGCGCCTTCGGGGACGGCTTCTTCATCGGGCATGCCGGCGGCACGGAGGCGGTTGATCTGGCTGACCATGACGATGCCATTGAGGACGGCGACGCCGAAGAGGGCGATGAAGCCGATGGAGGCACTCAAGTTGAGATTCATGCCGCGGAGCCAGAGGGCGGCGACGCCGCCGACGAGGGCGAAGGGGACATTGCAGAGGATGAGCATGGCCTGGCGCATGGAATAGAAGGTGAAGTAGAGCAGGGCGAAGATGGCGGCGACGGAGAGTGGGAGGACGAGGGTGAGGCGGCCGAGGGCGCGTTCCTGGTTTTCAAACTGGCCGCCCCAATCGATGAAGTAGCCGGGGGGGACCTGGACCTCTTCCGCGACGCGGCGGCGGGCTTCGTCGGCGAAGCCACCGAGATCGCGGCCCTGGACGTTGCACTGGACGACGATGCGGCGCATGCCGTTTTCGCGGGAGACGACTTCCGGGCCGCGGGCGACGTGGACGGCGGCGAGTTGGCCGAGGAGGAGGCGTTCGCCGCCGGGGGCCTGGAGGCGGATCTGTTCGAGTGATTCGGGGCGGGCGCGGTAGGACTCCGGGAGGCGGACGACGATGCCGAAGCGGCGCTGGCCGTCGATCCATTCGCTGACGGGGCGGCCGCCGACGCCGGCTTCGACCATGGCGCGGACATCGTCGATGTGGAGGCCGTAGCGGGCGAGGGCGGCGCGGTTGGGCTCGATGTGGAGTTCGGCGACGCCGGAGGTGATTTCCATCTGGGCGTCGGCGGCGCCGGGGACGCGTTCGAGGACGCGGAAGGCTTTGAGGGCGAGGGCGTCGAGGATGGCGGGGTCCTCTCCGAAGAGTTTGACGGCGACGTCGGCCTTGATGCCGCTGATGGTTTCATCGAGGCGCATGGCCATGGGCTGGGTGAAGTTGTAGGCGACGCCGGGGACGGCTTCCAAGGCGACGCGCATTTTGGCGATGAGGTCTTCCTTGGAGGGTACTTTCCACTGTTCCTGGGGGTGGAGGAGGACGTAGACGTCGGCTTCGAAGATGCCCATCTGGTCGGTGGCGAGATCGGGGCGGCCGAGTTTGGAGACGATGCCGCTGACTTCGGGGAGGGAGAGGAGGGCCTTTTCGACTTCGGTGGAGAGTTTGGAGGAGTCGGTGAGGGAGACGCCGGGGAGTTTCTTGGTCTGGACGAGAATGGAGCCTTCCTCGAGGCGGGGCATGAACTCGGTGCCGAGGAAGTGGATGGAGCCGAGGGCGGCGGCGGCGATTAAGACGCCGAGGGCAACGGTGAGGACGCGGAGGCGGAGGGTGAGGAGGAGAAGGCGGCGGTAGAAGGAGCGAAGGTGTTCGAACCAGCCCTCGCTGTTGTGGGCCTTGACGCCGCGGCGGAGGGTATAGGAGGCGAGCACGGGCATGGCGAAGAGGGCGAGGGCGAGGGATCCGGCGAGGGCGGAGACGACGGTGACAGCCATGGGGCGGAACATGCGGCCTTCGAGCCCTTCGAGGAAGAAGATGGGCATGTAGACGGCGATGATGATGCCGACGGCGAAGACGATGGGGCGGGCGACTTCATGGGCGGCGGAGCGGATGACGCTATCGACGTCCTCGTCTTCGGAGCGTGAGCCGAGGCGGGCGACGGCGTTTTCCATCATAACGACGGCGCCATCGACGATCATGCCGAAATCGACGGCGCCGAGGGACATGAGGTTGGCGGTGACGCCGAACCACTTCATGCCGATGAAGCCGGCGAGGAGGGAGAGGGGGATGACGGAGGCGACGAGGAGGGCGGCGCGGACGTTGCCGAGGAAGAGGAGGAGGACGGCCATGACGAGGAGACCGGCTTCGGCGAGGTTTTGGCGGACGGTGCCGATGGTGCGGTTGATGACTTCGCTTTGGTCGTAGAAGGGGACGATTTTGGTGCCGGCGGGCATTTTGACGGTATCGAGGCGTTTTTTGACGCGGTCGATGACTTCGCGGGAGTTTTCGCCTTTGAGCATGATGGCCATGGCGGAGACGGACTCGCCGTGGCCGTCGCGGAGGGTAGCGCCCTGGCGCTGGACGGCGCCGAAGCGGACGGAGGCGACGTCGCCGACGAGGACGGGGGTGCCGGCGCGGGAGGTGATGGCGATGGAGGCGAGATCGGCGGGTTTGGCGACGCGGCCTTTGCCGACGACGGTGTACTGTTCGCCGGCGAATTCGATGAAGCCGCCGCCGAAGTTTTCGTTGCTGGAGGAGACGGCCTTTTCGACATCGGCCAAGGAGAGGCCGTAGCGTTCGAGGGATTCGGGGCGGACCTCGATTTCGACCTGGCGGGTGAGGCCGCCCCAGGTTTCGACCTCGACGATGCCGGGGACGGTGCGGAGGAGGGGGCGGATGACCCAATCGAGGAAGGCTTTTTTCTCGTCGAGGGGGACTTTGTCGCCTTCGATGGTGAACTGATAGACCTCGCCGAAGGGGGTGGCATTGGGGCCGAGGCCGGGTTCGAGGCCGGCGGGGATGCGGCCGCGGACCTCCTGAAGGCGTTCGTTGACGAGTTGGCGGGCGAAGAAGGGGTTGACGGAGTCGTCAAAGACGACGGTGATTTTGGAGAGGGCGAACTTGGAGACGGAGCGGGCTTCGACGACGCGGGGGAGGCCCATGAGGGAGGTTTCCATGGGCCAGGAGACGAGGCGTTCGACCTCAGTGGGGGGCATGCCGGGGCAGGCGGTGACGACGGTGACCTGGTTGTTGGTGAGGTCGGGGAAGGCGTCGATGGGGAGTTCGAGGAGGCTGAAGATGCCGCCGCCGATCAAGAGGGCGAGGGCGGCGAGGACGAGGATGCGGTTGCGGAGGGCGGTATCGATGAGGCGGTTGAGCACGGGGTTCTACTCCTCGGCCAACGTCGATTTGAGCATTTCGGACTTGAGGAGGAAGGCACCGCGGGCGACGATGCGATCGCCGTTGGCGAGGCCGGAGAGGATGGTGACGGTGCCGTTGGCGCGAGGGCCGGTTTCGACGGCACGGGCCTGGAACTTGTTGGCGGCGGTGGCGACGAAGACGACGGCGTGGCCGTTCATTTCCTGGATGGATTCCTGGGGGACGTAGAGGGCGTCGGCGGAGCCGCCGGCGGCGAGTTCAGCGGCGGCGTACATTTCCGGTTTGAGGTCGCCGCGGGGGTTGGCGAGGACGATGCGGGCCTGGACGGTGCGTGTGGCGGGGTCAAGTTGATCGCCGATACGGGAGAGGCGTCCGGGGAAGGGGCGGTCCTCGAAGGCGCGGACGAAGACCTGGGCGGACATGCCGGTGCGGAGGCGGGCGAGGTGTTCTTCGGGTACGGCGGCGAGCATCCAGACGCTGGAGAGGTCGGAGATGACGAAGAGGTCGTCGCCGGGTTTGGCGACGGAACCGGAGGAGACGGAGCGGGAGATGATGACGCCGGAGGCGGGGGCTTTGATGGGGGCGGTGTCGTCGTCGTGGTCGAACTCGCCGGGCTTGTGGCCGGGAGGATCTTCGGCGGTCACTTCGAGGAACTCTTCGAGGTGCTGGCGGGTGCGGTTGACTTCGAGTTTTTCGGAGGAGATGGCGGCGAGGACGGTTTTGAGTTCGTTTTCGGCGTGATCGACCTGTTCCTGGCTGGCGGCTTTCAGGTTGAAGAGGCGGCGGATGCGATCGCGGTTGCGTTCGGCGAAGGAACGCTGGGATTCGAGGCGGGCGAGTTCGACTTTTGCCTTCTGGTATTCGCTGCGGGACTCGTGGATATCGTGGGAGTGGAGGCGGGCGAGGACCTGGCCTTTTTGGACGCGGTCGCCGATGTTGAAGTAGACCTTGACGATGCGGCCGTCGATGAGGGCGCCGGCTTTGTGGGTTTTTTCTTCGTCGGCGACGATGCGGCCGTTGACGCGGACGGTGAGGGGGATGGAGCGTTTTTCGACGTCGACGACGAGGAGGCCGGCGGTTTTCTGGAGTTCGGGGGAGAGGCGGACTTCGCCGGGTTCGAGTTTCGTTTCAGCGGATTTCTGGGGTTCGGGTTTTTGGGGTTCCTGTTTCGGCCCGCAGGCGAGGAGGAGGGCCAGGGGGAAGAGGGCGAAGCGGTTCAAGGTAGGACTCCCATAGCGGTTTCGACGGCGGATTCACTGAGGCGGAACTCGGTGAGGGCCTGGACGCGGAGGAGTTCGGTTTCGAGGCGAACGCGTTCGGCGTCGAGGAGGCGGAGGAGGTCGGCGCCGCCTTCGCGGTAGGCGGCCTGGGCGATGCGGGCGGTGTCGCGGGCGTGGCCGGCGAGGGCCTGGAGCATGGAGGAGATCTGGTTCTGGCGAAGGCGGTAGGAGGAGAAGGCGGCGCGGACTTCGGCGCGGACGAGGGCTTCGGCGGCGGCGGCGTTGGAGCGGGCGACGCGGAGTTCGGCGGAGGCGGCGGCGATGTTGCCCTGGTTTTTGTTGCGCCAGGGGAGGTCCATGTTGAGGTAGGCGAGGAGGCCGTCGTAGCCGTTGGTGCGTTTGTAGCCGGCGGAGAGGTCGATATCGGGGCGGGCGAGGGCGGTTTGGAGTTGTTCGTTGGCGGCGGCGGCGTTGACGCCCTGGCGGGCGAGGCGGACTTCGGCGCGGCGGTTGAGGGCGTCTTCAGGATTTTCGGGGGGGAGTTGGGAGGTGCCCTCGAGGGAGGCGGCGAGGGGGAGTTTTTCCGTGAAGAGGGTGCGGCCCATTTCGCGCTGGAGGTTGATGAGGGCGCGATCGGCGGCGAGGGTGGCTCCGGAGGCGGCGAGGCGAAGGCGTTCGAGTTCGAGGCGGACACGGATGAGGTCGGCTTCGGCCATATTGCCTTCGCGAACGCGGACCTCGTGGTAGGCGACGGTTTGGGCGAAGTTTTTGAGGGTCTCTTCGTAGACGGCGGCGATGCTGGCGGCGCCGGCCGCGTTCCAATAGGCTTCGCGGACCTGGGCGGCGATGCGCTGGGCGAGGATGTCGCGGGCGGTGGCGGCGAGTTCCTTATTGGCAGCGGCGAGGCCGGTGCGGCGCTCCCGTTTGCCGGCGGTTTCGAGGGTTTGGGTGAGGTAGACGAAGTGATCGTTGTCGGTGAGCGGGCGGTAGGGCTGCTGCCAGCCGCCGCGGAGATTTTCCAGTTGGAGGGTGAGGCGGGGATTGGGCTTGAGGGCGGCCTGTTCGAGGAGACCCTGGGCGGTGGAGATACGGCCATCGGCGGCGGCGACGAGGGGGTGTTTTTCGAGAGCCTCGCGAATGGCATCCGTGAGCGACAGGGGGGACTGCGCCAGGAGGGCGAGGGGAGTGGCGAGGAAAAGAGCCGGGAGAAGCCGCCGAGCGTGCACCTCGCCATTCTAGCAAAGGCTAGTCTATTGTTTTCAACAATTTACAGGCGCAACCGACTTGCAGGTAGTAGGGGGAGGGTTGGGGGTGCAAAGAAAACTTTACCTAGAGGCGAAACTCAGGAAAGGGGGTGGGGTTCGATCCCGTAGAATCAAGGTGATGACCGCTTTGGTTCTTACCAGTAACCGGGGCGCCATTGGGGCCAGGATGCCGCCCGAGCCAGTAAGGGGACGAAACAAGATGAAACGCAGTGCTTATGTAGCGCTGGCGTCAGCGGGAATTGCGATTTCCGGCCTGACGCTGCTGTGGGGCCAACCGCAGGATGCGGTGGAGCCGGAGCCGGTGGTGAACGCCGATCATTCGGAGTGCGCGTACTACGGGCCGAAGCGGGCACAGTTTCTGGAGACGACGCTGGCGGCGGCGCGAGGGCGGGCGTCGCGGGAGACCGAGGCGGTGGTGAGCCGGCTGGGGGCAACATTGCAGTATGTCCCCGGGGGGACGCGGACGCATTCGAGCCAGGACGCGGCGAGTTCCGGGAACGTGGTGGACCGGCACATCTTTGGGGTACTACAGGCGAAGGGAATACAGCCGGCGGCGCGGGCGAACGACTATGAGTTCATCCGGCGGGTAACGCTGGACCTGACGGGGCGTGTGCCGCGGCCGGAGCGGGTGACGGAGTTTGTGAGCAGTTCGGATGGGGACAAGCGGGAGAAGTATATTGACGAGTTGCTGGCGTCGACGGAGTGGGTGGACAAGTGGACGATGTTCTTCGGGGATCTGTACCGGAACACGGATCAGGTGCGGGCGACGGGCACGCTGCGGCGGGCCGAGGGGCGGGAGGCGTTTTACCAGTGGATTTACGGTTCGCTGAAGGACGGGAAGCCGTACAACCGGATGGCGTTTGAGCTAATTGCGGCGGAGGGGCCGAACTCATGGACGCAGGGGGAGTTGAACTGGCAGATCGGGAACCGGACGACGGGCGGTCCGGCGCAGGACAACTACGATCAGATGGCTGCGTCGACGATGGAGACGTTCCTGGGCAACAGCCACTTCAACTGCATACTGTGCCACAACGGGCGGGGGCATCTGGATACGTTGAGCCTGTGGGGGAAGAGCGCGGCGCGGTCGCAGGCCTACGGGTTCGCGGCGTTTTTCACGCAGACGAATATGGCGCAGCAGGCGCGGGCGGAGCGGCCGGATCCGAACATTTACTACTGGGGGATCACGACGAACCGGACGGGGACGTATGCGCTGAATACGACGACGGGGAACCGGCCGCCGCGGCAGGCGATCGGGAACATCCGGACAGTGGCGCCGGTGTATCCGTTTGGGGAGGAGATGTCAGCAAACCCCGGGGAGCCGTTGCGGACGGCGGCGGCGCGGCTGGTGACGACGGACTTCAATTTTGCGCGGGCGGCGGTGAACTACATCTGGAAAGAACTGATGGTGAAGGGGCTGGTGGAGCCTGTGAACCAGATGGATCCGGCGCGGCTGGATCCGGACAATCCGCCGCCGGCGCCGTGGGCGCTGCAGCCGTCGAACGCGGCGCTACTGCGGGATCTGGCGCAGGAATTCATTGACAACGGATATAACCTGAAGGCGCTGATGCGGCGGATTGCGACGTCGGAGGCGTATCAATTGAGCGCGCGGTACGACGGGCAGTGGAACCCGGCGTGGGAGAATCTGCATGCGCGGCGGCTGGTGAAGCGGCTGTGGGCGGAAGAGATCTATGACGCGATTGCGCAGACGTCGAACGTGGCGGGGCCGATTACGATGACGGTGACGACGCGGGTACCGAACGGGCCGGCGGCGCAGACGCGGGTGGTGCCGGCGGCGATGCAGACGACGAGTCCGGCGTCGCGAGGAGGGGCGGCGGCGTTTCTGAATCCGTTTTATCCGGGGGACCGGGAGGACACGGAGCGGCGGCGGGACGGGAGCGACCAGCAGGCGTTGACGCTGATGAACAATACGTTTGTGATGACGCGGACGCGGTCGTCGGTGACGGGCGGGCAGGAGAGTCTGCTGCGGAAACACATCAACAAGACGGACCGGGAGCTGATTGAAAACCTATACCTGACGGTGCTCTCGCGGATGCCGGACGAGAGCGAGCGGGCGACGGCGGGGGCGGCGTTGAGCGCGGGCAACCGGGCGCAGGCGGCGGAGAATCTGCTGTGGTCGCTGTATAACAAAGTCGACTTTTTCTTTAACTACTAGGGCACCCGGAGACGCACCATGTACAACGAATCTCAATTTCAGCGGTTTGTGGCGAAGAATCCGCATGCCCATGTGCCGTTCTATGCGCGGCCGGCGCGGAGCCGGCGGGACTTTTTCCGGATGCTGGGCGCGGGGGTGACGGGGAGTTATCTGGCGACGAATCCGCTGGCGGCGCAGGTGGTGAAGGGGCAGGACGTGCGGACGAAGAACACGGCGAAGAACGTGATCTTTATCCTGCTTTCGGGGGCGCCGAGCCATGTGGACACGTTCGACCTGAAGATGACGAACGGGATAACGCCGGCGGCGTTCAACCCCTCCGACTTGAATGGGGTGGCGTGGAACACAGGGGTGTTTCCGAAGCTGGCGGGGCAGTTTGAGGAGATCGCGCTGGTGCGAAGCGCGCGGTCGTGGGCGGCGCAGCACACGTTGGGGCAGATGTGGGTGCAGATCGGTCGGAGCCCGGCGGCGGTGCTGGGGGATGTGGCGCCGAATATGGGGGCGATTGTTTCGGTGGAGAAGCGGGCGGAGCGGACGGCCTCGCAGATCTTTCCGACGTTTCTGGCGTTGAACAGCGACGGGGCGGTGGGGAGCGGGTATCTGCCGGCGACTTATGAGCCGTTCAAGATGGCGCCGAGCGCGGGAGGATTGCCGAACACGACGAACGCCGATGGGGCGGCGCGGCTGGTAGCGAAGTATACGCTGCTGCAGGGGCTGGACAGTCCGCTGCGGTCTGGTTCGCCGTATGGAGAGGCGATGAACGATTTCGGTGCGTTCTATCAGGCGGCGCGGGGGCTGATGTACAACCCGGCGGTGGACAAGGCGTTCCGGTACACGACGGCTGACAGCGCGCGGTACGGGAACACGGCGTTCGGCAATGCGCTGTTGACGGCCAAGCAGGTGCTGGAAGCCAATATGGGCACGCGGTACGTGCAGGTGACGCTAGGTGGCTGGGATATGCACAACAACATCTACACGACGGCGGCGGGGCAGACGTCGATCTTCTCGCTGGGGAAGGTGGTGGATGACGCGTTGAGTACGCTGATTGCCGACCTGAAGTCGAACGGGCAGTTAAAAGAGACGCTGATTGTGATGATGGGCGAGTTCGGGCGGACGGTGGGGCCGTTGTCGGCGACGGCGGGGCGGGACCATTATCTGCAGCAGTTCGTGTTTTTCGCCGGTGGCGGGGTGAAGGGCGGGCGGGCGATTGGAAAGACGGATCCGACGGGGGCGCGGACGGAGGAGTTCGGCTGGAGCGGGGAACGGGACGTGCGCGTGGAGGATGTGGAGGCGACGATTTATTCGGCGCTGGGGATCAACTGGACCAATATCCGCTATGACGATCCGTTCGGGCGCGGGTTTGAGTATGTTCCGTACGCGAACGAGGGACTTTACAAGCCGATCGACGAACTTTGGGGCTAAAGTTATTTTCAGGAGGGCGGGTCGCGGGCATAATGGCAGCATGCGAGTGCTGCTGCTGGTGTTGGCGCTTCCGGTGCTGTGGGCACAAGCGGGCCGGGAGGAGCGCTGGAACGCGGATCTGGACTTTTTGTTGAGCACGCTGCGGGCGCGGCATCCGAACCTGTATACGCGAGTGGGGCCGGAGGAGTGGGACCGGGCGGCGGAGACATTGCGGGCGCGGATCCCGGATTTGCCGGATACGGCGATTGCGATGGAGTTGGCGCGGATCACGGCATTTGCCGGAGACGGGCACACGTTTCTGAATCTGCGGACGAGCCCGCTGTTCACATCGCTGCCGCTGCGACTGCAGTGGTTTGAAGAGGGATGGGTGGTAACGGGAGCGCCGGCGGACCAAGGGGGGCTGCTGGGTACGGTGGTGACGCAGTTGGACAACACGGCGATTGGGGAAGCGATTGATAAGCTGCGGCCGCTGGTTTCCTACGAGAACGAGTGGTGGTTCCGGGTGCAGGTGTTGAACTATCTGATCAGTCCGGAAATTCTGGCGAATCTGGGGATACAGATAGACCGGGCGCGGCTGACGATCAACGGGGAGTCGACGGTACCGGGGGTGCCGGCGGGGATTACGAGCGGGCCGATCCTGAGCCAGCCGAAGTTCCCATTGTGGGCGCGGTATAGCGGACTGAACTATTGGTTCCACTACTTGCCGGAGAGCCGGACGATGTATTTCAAGTACAACGTGTGCGCGGAGATGTCGGCACTTCCGGCGGCGCGATTCCGGGCGGACCTTGCGGCGGCGCTGGCGGCCAATCCGGTGGAGCGGATGATTGTGGATGTGCGGAACAACACGGGGGGGAACAGCACGGTGCTGGCGAGGCTGTTGCCGCCGGTGCGGGCGGAGGTGAAAAAGATTGTGATCACGGGACGGCAGACGTTTTCAAGCGGGGTGATGGCGGCGCAGGACCTGTCGCGGGCGGGGTGGACGATATTGGGAGAGCCGACGGGGGGCAAGCCGGCTGGGTTTGGGGAAGTGATCGGGTTCACGCTGCCGAATTCGGGTTTGCGGGGGCAGTATTCGACGCGGACATTTAGCACGACAGTGCAGCCGCAGAACGAGGCGCTGATGCCGGACGTGGCGGTGGGGTGGACGTGGCAGGCGGCGTCGCAGGAGTTGGATCCGTTTCTGGAGGCGGCGCTCGCATTGAACTAGGGCCTTGGTATGCTGAAAGGCGAAGCCCTATGACTAAGGTTCAACTGCGCTATGAGCTGCTCCGGCCACTGGATGATACGTTGCTGAAGCGCATATCCGACGCGCACGGAATTTATGGATTCCAGCGGATCGAAGTGGATCCGACGATGGACAAGATTACGGTGAACTACGATGCCTCGCGGCTGTCGCGGAGCGGCGTGGAGGCCAAGCTGCACGCGGCCGGGATACCAGTGAAGCCGGTTTAGGGTTGGGCCGGGCGCGGGCTTGCTCGATGTCGGGAACTGCGCGGTTTTGCCGGAGGAAATATGACGTACCGTGGTTTCGGCGGGAGAAACTCTCGAGCGAACGTGGCCGAGAAAAGGGAACGGTTCCCGCCGGGACGGCGGAGTCTGCGTGTATTGGCCCGGCAGTGCGCATTCGCCGGTGCGGGCGAGGAAGATCATTCCTTAACCCCAGGTTTATCCGGTAAGCAGCATCCAAGGGAAGTCTGATGAGCCAGATTTGCGTGGAGCGGCTGGGAGCAGGGGATGTGGAGCGGGCCAGGGCGCTGTTTCTGCTGGTCGCCGGGGTGTTTGAGACCGAGACGGGGCCGTTGAGCGACGGGTACCTGGAGCGGATGCTGGCCAGGGAGGACTTTTGGGCGATTGAGGCCACGGCCGATGGAAGAGCCGTTGGCGGATTGACGGCGTTTACGCTGCCGTTGACCCGGAAAGAGGAGTTGGAGATCTTTCTCTATGACATTGCGGTGCTGCCGGAGTTCCAGCGGCGGGGTGTCGGGCGGGAGTTGGTGGCGGCGCTGAGGAGACTAGCCGCCGCGGCCGGGATTGCGACTGTTTTTGTGCCGGCGGACAACCAAGACACCCACGCACTGGACTTTTACCGGGCGCTGGGAGGCGAGGCGGCGGAGGTGACGATCTTTACGTTTGGAGGTGTGTGACACAATCGATTTCGATGGAAGCCGTTCAACTGATCACACTCGATCCCGCCCATTTTCACGCCGCTCTCGTACAGAAAGAGATGTACGCAGAGGTTTCTCCCCAAGTGAGCGTCTATGCCCCAATGGGCATGGACCTGGTGGACCACCTGGCCCGTGTGGCGCGATTCAACCAGAGAGCCGAGAATCCCACGAGTTGGGAACTGGAGATTCACGCCGGGCCGGATCCGCTGGGGCGGATGCTGCGGGAGCAGAAGCCGGGAAATGTTGTCGTCCTTTCCGGGCGGAACCGTTCGAAGATCGATCGGATTGAAGGAGCCGTTGCCGGCGGGTTCCATGTGCTGGCCGACAAGCCTTGGATCCTGCGTTCGGAAGACCTGCCGCGGATGGCGGCGGCGCTGGATGCCGCGGATGCTTCCGGTGTGATTGCGTACGACATTATGACGGAACGCTATGAGGTGACCTCGATGCTGCACCGGGCGCTTGTGAATGCGCCGGAGGTGTTCGGGACGCTGGCGGCGGGAGACGCGGCGGCGCCGGCCATCTACATGGACAGCATGCACCGTTTGTTGAAGAACGTGGCCGGGGTACCGATGCTGCGGCCGGTGGATTTCTTCGACATCGACGACCAAGGCGAGGCGTTAAACGACGTGGGGACGCACCTGGTGGACCTGGCGCAGTGGATTGCGTTTCCGGATGTGGCGCTGGATTACCGGACGGACATCGAGATGCTGGACGCGCGGCGGTGGCCGACGATGCTGAGCGGAGAGCAGTGGAGCCGGGTGACGGGCGGGGCGAAGGTGCCGGAGCGGTTGACGGGGTACTTGCAGGAAGGGAACTTCGCCTATTACGGGAACAACTTTGTCGCCTACACGCTACGCGGGGTGCACGTGCAGATGAATGTGCGGTGGGACCTGGAGGGGGTAAGCGACACGTACGTAGCGCGGTTCCAGGGAACGAAGTCGAGCATTGAGGTCCGGCAGGGGGAGGCGGAGCAGTTCCGGCCGGAGGTGTATGTGGTGCCGAACGCGGACGGGTTACGGGAAGAGGTTTTGACGGGGTTGCGGCAGCAGGTGGAGAAGTTGCAGGGGGAATTTGCCGGGCTAGGGGTGGAGGATCTGGGCGGGGAGTTCCGGTTGGCGATTCCGGAGGGGCACCGGGTGGGGCACGAGGCGCACTTCGCCGAGGTGACGCGGCAGTTTTTCGAGTATCTGAAAGACCCCAAGGCGCTGCCGGCGTGGGAAAAGCCGAATATGCTGGCGAAGTACTACGTTTCCACGAAGGGCGTGGAGATGGCGGCCCGTTAGAGCGTTCGTAAGAAGGCGATGAGGGCCTGACGGTCCGCCTCCGAAAGGCGGAGGCCGTAGTCGTGTCCGGGAACGGAGCGGGTACGGCCGTCGGGGCCTGTGTAACCGGTGGGGACGAAGTCTGGGTCGAGGCGACGGGGGTTGAACCAGTCCTCGAGGGTGGCGACGGAGCCGTGGTGTTCGAGGGGGCCGCGGTACCAGAGGCCTTTGAGGGAAGGCACCTTGTAATAGCCGGTGGCTTTGCGGGACTGGAGGGCGTAGCGGGGGTCGGTACCGACACGGGTGGAGGCGACGTTGAACCTGGCGCGGTGTCCGGGAGGCGGCTCAAAGTCGCCGGCGGGGATGAGTTTGTTGTTGGTGTAGAGGGGCGGGGTGTGGCAGGAGCCGCAGCGGGCGCGGTTAAAGACCGA
This sequence comes from uncultured Solibacteraceae bacterium, assembly GCA_964430625.1. Lineage (GTDB taxonomy): Bacteria > Acidobacteriota > Terriglobia > Bryobacterales > Bryobacteraceae. Next base: position 149,000 of record CAYSFR010000015.1, on the reverse strand, counting down.
CTTGCCGCGGGCGGCGAGTTTATCGACGGGGTTGGGATTGGGCGGAGGCTGGAGAGAGTAGACGTAGAGGGCGAGGGCGTAGAGTTGGGCGTCGGAGTAGCGCTGGGCGTTTCGGGTGGCGGGGGCGTGGGAGTCGCCGTAGCGGGCGAGGCCGATGGTGTCCTGGACGAGGGCGGTATAGCGCATGAGGTCGGCGATGGACTGCTGGCGGACGAGTCCGGTGTGGTCCAGGAAGTGGCGTTCGCGGACGCCGATGATGTCTGGAATCTGTGGGGGGAGCATCATGCTGGTATGGCTGCGGGCGGTAACGCCGGGGGGGATGGCGTGGCCGGCGGCGATGAACTCGTCGAGGGAGAGGGACTGGGCGCGGCGGTTGGGATCGCTGGAGAGGCCGGGGACCTCGAACTGGGAGGCGAAGGTGCGGACGCGTTTGAGGAGTTCGGCCTGGGGAGCGAACTTCGCGGCGCGGCGGAGCATCCAGGCGCCCTGGCGGTCGCCGGGGTTGTTGCCCTGGGCGCCGGGGAGGACGGAGCCATCGGGCATGACGCGGGTATGGCAGGTGTTGCAGCCCATGGAGCCGAGTTCGACCTCGCCTTTGCGGCGAACGATCCAGCGGGCGAAGGGGATGGTGCCGTCCTTGGCGACGGGCATGCCGGTTTCGGTGTAGAAGGCGGGGTTGCGGACCTCGGCGGCGCCAAAGAAGACGGGGCCGAAGGAGGTGGGATTGTTGAAGATCTGTTCGCCGGCCTGGATCCAGTCTGCCGGGGTTTTGAGGGTTGCCGGGTCAAAGGCAAGTTGGGGCTCCTGTTGTTTGAGCCACTCCATGTAGCCGGCCGGTTCGTGTTTGGGGTGATAGACGGGGTATGTCTTGTAGATCTTGCGTTCGGGGAGTTGGTAGTAGTCCTTTTCCGAGATGTGAATGGGGGAGAAGGCGGGTTTGGCGAGGGGGACTTCAAAGGCCGCGACGGCGGCATCGGTCCAGGTACGGGGGATTTCCGCGGAGGGCGCGAGGGCGGGAAACAGCGCCGCGGCGGCGAACGCGAGGGTGGTTCTACTCATGAAAGACCTAGTTGCATCGTACAACTCCGGGGGAAGTTGGGGCGAGGGCGGGCTTGGCCGGGGAAGTGTGTTAGGAATCGAATATGCGATTGATCTGGTACGCGGTAATGATGGCGGCGGGCTTGCTGGCGGAGACGCGGGCGGAGTACCGGGGGTTCTGGGTGGACACGTTCAACACGCGGTTGGGGACGCACGAGGACGTGGAGGCGGTGGTGGAGCGGGCGCGGTCGGCGCGGGCAAATGCGTTGTTTGTGCAGGTGAGGCGGCGGGGAGATGCGTGGTACGTGAATTCGCTGGAGCCGCTGCCGGACTTTGTGGAGATTGCGCCGGGGTTTGACCCGTTGTACGACCTGATCCAGGTGGCGCATGGGGCTGGGATGGAGGTGCACGCATTTGTGATTCTGGGGGCGATTTGGAACAAGAATCCGACGTTCGCGCCGACGGCGACGCTGGGGCCGCCACTGGCGGCGGAGCATGCGTTCCGGCGGCATGGGGGATTTGACGGGGCGACGGGGCGGATCGAGGCCGGGGCGGACAACTGGCTGACACGGTCCCTGGTGGCGGACGGGACGGGAGGGGTGACGTTTCAGGGGCACCGGTTCGGGGCGGAGTTCTGGCTGGATTTCGGGCATCCGGACGCAGCGGCGTATACGGTGGAGGTGGTGAGCCATCTGGTGAAGAACTACCCGGTGGACGGGTTACATCTGGACCGGATCCGGTACCCGGAGTTTACGGGGCCGGGACAGACGGCGTCGACAGGGGCCAGTGTCGGATATAACGCGGTGAGCGTGTGGCGGTTCCAGGAGCATTACGGGATACCGCACGACGAGGCGCCACCTGCGGCGGGGGATGAGCGGTGGGCGCAGTGGCGGCGGGATCAGGTGACGAATGTGGTACGGCGGATCTATCTGAACGCGATGGCGATCCGGCCACGGCTGGTGGTGTCGGCGGCGCTGATTACCTATGGCGGCGGGCCGTTGACGGAGAGCGGGTGGCGGAGCGCGGAGGCGTACTGGCGGGTGTATCAGGACTGGCGAGCGTGGCTGGAGGAGGGGATTATCGACGTGGCGATGCCGATGAACTACAAGCGGGAGAACGTGGCGCAGCAGGCGCGGTGGTTTGACGAATGGAACGAATGGACGCGGGGGCATGTTTACGGGAGAACGGCGGTGACGGGGTTGGGTGCCTATTTGAACGGGATTGAGGGGACGGTGCGGCAGACGCGGCGGGCGCTGGAGACGACGCCGGCGGGCGTCTGTTTTTATGCGCTGGCGAATCCGGACGGCGCGGTGGATGGGGAGCCCGCGCGGGGAATGGGAGCGTTTGCGGCGGCGATGACAGGCGGGGACGGGCCTTTCCGGGAAGAGGCGCGGGTGCCGGAGTTGGCGTGGAAAACGGCGCCGGAGAAGGGGCATTTGATGGGGTACGCGCGGCGGGGGGACGGGGCGCCGTTGGATACGGCGGCGGTTTATGTGTTTGACGGGGCGGGGCAGTTGGTGCGGACGGGGGCGGCGGATGGGGGCGGGTTCTTTGGGGCGGTGGATCTGGCGCCGGGGGAGTATACGGTGATTGTGGAGAAGGGGATGGAGCGGCAGATTTCGGCGGGCGTGTTGGTGAAGGCGGGGGAGGTTGGGTTAGTCAGTTTTCCATGAGCTAGCGTTCGATGCCCTGGAGGATGAGGGAGAGGTCGGAGGGGTTGGCGAGTTTCTGGTTGAGGGCGTTGAGGAAGAGATTGGGGTAAGGGCCTGGGGAGGCGATGGAGGACCAGCGGGTCCAGGAGTCGATGGCGCGGCGGTAGTAGGAGGCGGCTTTGGCTTTCTCGCCGCGGATGGAGTAGAAGTCGCCGAAGGCCTCGAGGGCACAGGCGTGGTTGCGGAGGAAGAAGAGGTCGTCGGGGAACCGGGCTAGGGTGGCGGCGGTAGAAGATTCGGCGGTGGAATGGGCTTTGAGAGCGTCGTCGTAGCGGGCGAGGGAGGTGAGGGCGATGCCGGAAAGCGGGAGGGTGCGGCCGAGTAAGTCGAGGGAGGAGAGGTCGTTCGGGTCGCGTTTGAGGGTGGCGTAGCTGGAGGTGTGAATTTCACTGAGGATTGGAAGGGCGAGGGCGGGGCGGCGGGCACGGATGTGGATGGAGGCGAGGATATTGAGAAGGTTTTCGCGGGTGCGGAGGAAGTAGATGCTCTTGGGGTCCTTGGCGAGAAGGGTGCCGGAGATGGCGAGGGCAGAGTTAGCGGTTTGGAGGGCGAGGGCGGGGTCGAGGGAGAGTTGGATGGCGGCGCGGTTCGAGAGGAGAAGTGCGGTGCCTGCAGGGATGTCGATATTGGTGGAGTCAGCGCTTCGCTGTGCTTCGCGGAGGGAGTCGGCGCGTTGGAGGGCTTCGAGGGCCTGGCGTGGCTGGCCGACATTGAAGAAGTAAGGATTGCCTAGAGCGCGGGCGAGTTCCTGGTAAATAATGGAAAGCTGGCGGCGGGTATTGCGGCTGTTGGGGTCGGCGGCGAGGATGGGGGCATAGAGAGCGGCGGCGTCGTTCATGCGGCGGATGACCTCGCCTGGGTTGCCGAGATCGCGGTGGATGCGAGCAACGCCGATGAGGGCGGCGCCGGCGGAGACGCGGTCCTTATCGTCGTGGGAGATGGCGAAGGCGTCGGAGGCGGCGGCGAGGGCGGTGTTGTAGAAGGGCATTCCCTCTTTGGGGTTCGCCGGGGTAAGCAGTTCGGCGAGGCGAACATTGGCGATCAGGATGATGCGGAGGTCTTCGAGGGAAGGGGAGTGGGAGAGGCGGTTGGCGGTAAGGACGGCTTCGCGGAGGGCGTCGATGCCGGCGGGGCGCTGGCGGCGGACAAAGGCGAGGAGGATGCCTTTGGTGGAGAGGGCTCCGGCGAGGGTACGAGTGGCGGAGATGTTTTTGGGGTCGAGTTGGAGGAGGTGGCGGGAGAGCTGAAGGGATTTCTCGAGGCTGGCGAAGGCCTGATCGGACTGGCCGATGTTGGCAGATGAAGGGTCGCCTTGAATTCTGGCGACGGAGAGGTAGGCGGCAGCGAGTTCGGACTGGAGGCCGGGGTCGCCGGATGCTTCCAGGGAGAGGGAGTCGAGGTGATGGAGGGCGGTCTCGACGGCGAAGGTACGGGCAGGGAGGGAGCCGGAGAGGTCCTTGAGTTTGTCGTCGAACTGGAAGACGAAGGAGGTAGCGAGAGAGCGGACCTGTTGGAAGCGGCGTTCGGCGCGGCGGCCCTGATAGTAGGCGGCGCCGGCGCCGGCGGAGGCGCTAACGAGGGCAATCACCAGGGCGACGGCGGTGAGCGGGGAGCGCTGGACCCATCTACGGGCGGAGTAGAAGAACGAATCGGGGCGGGCGAGGATGGGGCGGCGATCGAGGAAGCGCTGCAGGTCGTCGGCGAGGACGGAGGCGGAGGGGTAGCGGAGTGCCGGGTCCGGGTGCATGGCGCGGCGGACGATGAGGTCGAGGTCGGAGGGGAGGGAGGGGTGCGGGGCTTCGCCGGGTTTTCTGCCGGAGAGGAGGCGGAGGAGGATGGCGCCGAGTTGATAGACATCGGTGGCGGTGGTGATGGGGGCGCCGGAAAGCTGCTCGGGGCTGGCGTAGTCCGGGGTGAGCGGGCGGAGTTGGGTGACGGCGGGGTCAGCGGCGTCGTCGATGAGTTTGGCGATGCCGAAGTCGAGCAGTTTCGGGATGCCTTGCGGGGTGACGAGGATATTGGCTGGTTTGAGATCGCGATGGACGATGAGGTTGCGGTGGGCGTGGGCGACGGCATCGCAGACGGGGAGCATGAGTTTGCAGCGGGCGTTGACATCGAGCTGGCGGGCGTCGCAGAACTCAGTGATGGGGATGCCCTCGACGAAATCCATGGCGAGGTAGGGGATACCGTCCGGGGTGGTGCCGCCGTCGAGGAGGCGGACGATATTGGGATGATCGAGGCGAGCGAGGATCTGGCGTTCCTGGCGAAAGCGGGAGAGCATTTCGCCGGAGGCGAGGCCGCGGCGGACGATCTTCAGGGCGATCTGGTGTTCGAACTCTTTGTCGGTTCGGTGGGCGAGGTAGACCTCGCCCATGCCGCCGCGGCCGAGTTCGCGGCGGATGGCATAGGGGCCGTAGGTTTGGGACGCCGGGTCGATAGAGGCGGAGCTGGCGACCTCCGCGGCGCCGGCTTCGACGAGGGAACGGAGGAGGTTGGGGGAGCCGGAGGCGGCTTCAGCGAGGAGGTCGCGGAGGGTTTGGGCGAGATCGGGATCGGGGCATTCGGCGGCGAGGAAGGCGTCGCGATCGGCCTGGGGCAGGGCGATGGCGCGGTCGAAAATGTCCTGAACTCGGGCCCAATCCATGGAGGTGTCTTAAGTGAGGCAAGCGAGAAACGCGGGGAGGATTTGCATGGGCTATTGCTCGGTAGCGGGGGAGCCGCGCATTTCGCGGGTGAGCCAGGCTTCGGTGAGGCGGAGTTGGCGGCTGACGGTGGCGACAGAGATGTCGAGAAGGGCGGCAATCTCGGTGAGGTCGAGGCCACCGAAGTAGCGGAGTTCGAGCATTTGGGCGCGGCGGGCGTCGTCGTGAGCGAGGCGGGCGAGGGCGCGATCGAGGTCGATGAGGTCGAAGGGAGGAGCGGCGGCGGCGAGGGAGTCGGGGATTGGCTCGAGGATGGGGTCGCCACCGCGTTTGGAGGTGCGTTTAGCGCGGGCGTGATCGACGAGCAGGCGGCGCATGGCACCGGCGGCGACAACGAAGAAGTGTTTGCGATCCTGCCAGTTGGGCGGGGAGTCGCTTTGCATGAGTTTGAGGAATGTTTCGTTAACGAGGGCGGTGGGGGAGAGGGTATGGGCGGCCTTTTCCCGCTTCATGTGGGAGACGGCGATCTTGTGGAGTTCGCGATAGACGAGCGGGGTGAGGGCGTCGAGGGCCGCCGAGTTACCCTCGCGCCAGGACTGCAATAGTTTCGTAACTTCGCCGTCCGCGCTCATTTTCTGGAGGGTAGCATAACGAAGACGGGGAACCTTTTGGGAATTGGCGCGTACAAGTTAATTCCGGGAGGATTCGGCGTGATGGACCTGTTTCGTGATTTGCGGCTGACGATGCGGCGTCTGGGCCGGACGCCGGTGTTTACGCTGGCGGTGGTGGTAACGCTGGCGCTGGGGATCGGAGCGAACACGGCGATTTTCAGCGTGATTCACGGGGTGTTGCTGAAGCCGCTACCGTTTGCGGACCCGGAGCGGCTGATTGGGGTGTGGCAGACGGCGCCGGGGGTGAATATTCAAGACCTGAATGCTTCCATTGCGGATTACCTTACTTACCGGGAGGAGTCGAAGACGTTTGCCGATGTGGCGATCTGGAACGGGCGATCGGTGACGGTGACGGAGTTTGCGGACCCGGAGCGGGTGGAGGGGATACAGGCGACGTTCCGGCTGTTGCCGTTGTTGGGGGTGCGGCCGATACTGGGGCGGGAGTTCACCGAGAAAGACGAAGCGACCGGGAGCGCGGACGTGGTGATGATCAGCCACGGGTACTGGCAGCGGCGGTTTGGGGGGGATCCGAAGGCGGTAGGGCGGCGGATACTGGCCGACGGGACGGCAAGGGAGATTATAGGGGTGCTGCCGGCGGGGTTCTGGTTTATGGACATGCGGCATGACCTGGTGCTGCCGCTGCGGTTCGACAAGGCAAGAATCCGCCTGGCGGGGTACAACTTTCAGGGGATCGCACGGCTGCGGCCGGGGGTGACGGTAGAGCAGGCGAATGCCGACGTGGCACGGATGATCGGAGTGGAGATGCGAAAGTTTCCGCCGCCCAACGGGATGAGTCTGCAGATGATGGAAGACGCGCGACTGGGGCCGAATGTGCGGATGCTGAAGGACGATCTGCTGGGAGATACAGGGAAGAGCCTGTGGGTGGTGATGGCGACCATTGGGATGGTGCTGTTGATTGCGTGCGCGAATGTGGCTAACCTGCTGCTGGTGCGGACGGAGGGCCGGGCGCAGGAGTTGGCGGTGCGGGCGGCACTGGGTGCTGGGAAGGGCAGGCTGGCGCGGGAGTTGTTTGCCGAGAGCTTGACGCTGGCGTTGCTGGGCGGGGTGTTAGGCGTGGGTTTTGCGCATTTTGCGGTGGGAATGGTGGTGCAGATGGGTCCGGAGCGACTGCCGCGGCTGGAGCAGATTGCCGTGGACGGGACGGCCATGGCGTTTGCGCTGGCTGTTTCTGTGGTGGCGGGGTTGGCGTTCGGAGCGATTCCGGTGGTGAAATATGGCGGTGTGCGGGTGGCCGAGGCACTGCGAGGCGGGGGCAGGAACGCGAGTGCGGGGCGGGAGCGCAACGTGGCGCGGAATCTGCTGACGGTGGCGCAGGTGGCGCTGGCGATGGTGTTGCTGGTGGGAAGCGGGTTGATGATCCGTACCTACCAATCGATGCGGAACGTGCGGCCGGGGTTCAGCGGGACCGAGTCGCTGCAGACGTTCCGGGTGTCGGTGCCGCGGACGGCGGCCGGGAACGATGCGGAGATGCGGCGGATGTACCAAAGGCTGGCGGAAAAACTGAGTGCGGTGCCGGGCGCGGGTACGGTGGGCCTGATGGGTGGATTGCCGATGACAGGGGCGAGTTCGCAGGATCCGATCATGGCGAGCGACCGGGAGTACCGGCCGAACCAGATTCCGCCATTGCGGCGATTCGTGACGGCGGCGCCGGGGACGTTTGCGGCCTTGGGGACGCGGGTGGTTGCCGGGAGAGAGTACAACTGGACGGAGATCGAGGGAGAGCGGAGGGTGGTGATCATCGGGGAGAACTTCGCCCGGGAGTATTGGGGCGGCGCGCAGCAGGCGGTGGGGAAACAGATCCGGTCGAATCCGAACGATCCGTGGAGCGAGATTATCGGCGTGGTGGAGGACATCCGGCATGACGGAGCGGAGAAGGCGGCGCCATCGACGGTGTACTGGCCGTTGCGAAACGGCGGTTCCATGACGTTTCTGGTGCGAGGGCCGCGGGCGGGAGCGGAGAGTTTCACGAACGAATTGCGGCAGGCGGTGTGGGCGGTGAACGGGAGCCTGCCGGTGACGGAGATGCGGACGATGCGGGAGGTGTATGAGAAGTCGATGTCCCGGACGGCGTTTACGCTAACGCTGCTGGGGATCAGCGGCGGGATGGCGTTGCTGCTGGCGGTGGTGGGGATCTATGCGGTGATTTCCTATACGGTGGCGCAGCGGACGCGGGAGATCGGGATTCGGATGGCTTTGGGGGCGCAGCAGGGGCGGCTGCAGTTGTTGTTTGTACGGCACGGATTGCTGTGGGGCGGAATAGGAGCGGCGATTGGATTGGCGGCAGCGGCGGGATTGTCGCGGGCGATGTCGTCCCTGCTGTACGCGGTAAGTCCGGTGGATCCTCTGACCTATGCGGCGGTGGCAGCGGGACTGTTGGGGGCGGCGGCGGTGGCGAGTTATGTACCAGCGCGACGGGTGACGCGGGTGGATCCGGTGGAGGCGCTGCGGGCGGAGTAAGCGGGGAGCGGTTCTCCTTGACAGTTTAGGAGAGTGGTCGTACACTCCTAATTGAATTAGGAGAACAGATGCCGACTTCGATACTGCCGGGGATGCTGGATTTGCTGATTTTGAAGGCGGTATCGCTGGGGCCGCAGCACGGCTACGGGGTGTTGCTGCGGATTGAGCAGATATCGGGCGGGGAACTGCTGATTGAGCAGGGGGCGTTGTATCCGGCGCTGTACCGATTGGAGCGGCAGGATCTGATCGGTGCGGAGTGGGGGGTATCGGAGAATAACCGGCGGGCGAAGTTTTATACCCTGACGGCGGCGGGGCGGGAGCGGCTGGAGAAGGAGTTGGCTGGCTGGAACCAATTGGCTGGGGCGATGGCGCTGGCGTTGGCGGCGAAGGGATAGGGCGATGAAGTACTGGATGCGATGGCTGCGGCGCGAGCAGATGGAGTCTTCGATGGCCGACGAGATGGCGTTTCATCTAGAGGCGAGGCGGGAGGATCTGGTTCGGCGGGGGATGACGGAGGAGGCCGCGGCGCGGCAGGCACGGCTGGAGTTCGGGAGCGTGGAGGGGTACCGGGAAGAGGGGAGGGCGGCAATGGGGTACCGGCTGTGGGATGAATTGCGGGGGGATGCGCGGTATGCGTTGCGGGGGATGGGGAAGAGTCCGGGGTTTGTGGCGGCGGCGGTGGCGATCCTGGGACTGGCGATTGGAGTGAACGGGGCGTTTTTCACGCTGTACTCGAACTATGTGTTGAAGCCGCTGGCGATCCGTGGGGCGGAGCGGCACTACAGAGTGGAGGGGCGTGCGGAGAACAGGGGAGGGACCTGGGGGTGGAGCGAGGAGGAGTTGGGCCAGTTGCAGGCGGGGACGAAGGGGATGGTGGAGGGGATCTATACACAGGGAACCTTTCAGACGCTGGTGGTGGCGCCGGTGCAGAGGCAGAGCCTGGTGACGGTTGTCTCGCCGAACTATTTTTCACTGCTGGGCGGGAAGGCGCGGGCGGGACGGACGCTGGCGGCCGGGGATGAGAATGCGCCGGTGGCGGTACTGAGCGCGACCGGGGCGGCTCGATTCTTTCCCGGAGTAGCGGCCCCCGTGGGAGAGCGGGTGCGGGTGCGAGGCACGGTGTTGACGGTGATTGGAGTGATGGGTGCGGAGTTTACAGGGACGGAGGCGGCGGTGCCGGATTTGTGGGCGGGGAGGGGGATGAACGACGCGCTGCGTGGGAGGATCGGGGAGACGAGTGTTCCTCGGTATGCTGCGTGGGCGCTGTTGGAACCCGGAATCTCTCCGGAGAGGGTGGCGGCGGCGTTGGTGGCGACGGCGAGACACTTTGCGCGCCCCGGGGAGGCGTCGGTGGCACGGGTGGAACTGGTGGCGCAGCGATCGCTTTTGCCGGAGGTGGAGGAGTTGAACGCGGCGGCGGCGCTGGTTTTCGGGGCGTTCTGGATGGTGCTGCTGATAGCTTGCGCGAACCTGGCGAACCTGCATCTGGCCAGGGCAGCGGCGCGGACGCACGAAATCGCCATGCGGCTTTCGCTGGGGGCATCGCGATGGCGAATCGTGCGGCAGCTATTGACGGAGAGTACGCTGCTGGCGCTGGCCGGGGCGGCGGCGGGAAGCGTGTTGGCGGTGGCGGGGGTGGAACGGGCGCATGCGTACGCGGTATCGCTGGCCGGGGTTGGTGGACTGGTGATGATGCCGGTGAGCGTGGACTGGCGCGTGCTGCTGTACTCGGGGTTATTGGGGGTAACGGCGGGGGTGCTGTTCGGACTGTTACCGGCACTGGAGGTTACGTCACCGAGTCTGACGGTATCGACGAAGCGGGAGAACTCCGCGTTCGCGGGGAGGGTGCGACCGCGGCGGATGCGGGATGTATTGATTGGCGGGCAAGTCGCGGCGAGTCTGGTGTTGTTGATTCTGGGGGGAGTGCTGATCCGGAATGTGCAGCGGCTGGCGGCGGTGGAGCCGGGATATGACATGGACCGGGTTTATGACTTGCGCCTGAACGATCCGGCGCCGGGGGAGATGGAGAAGTTGCGGCGGGTGGAGGGGGTGGGAGAGTTGGCGGCAGCGGGGCGGGTTCCGCTCTACGGGCGGTTGGACGGGGCAGCGGGAATGGTGGATGGAAAGGCGATGACGTTGCGGCAGAACCGGGTGGACGAGCGGTACTTCCGAGTTCTGGGGCTGACGGTGGAGGGGCGAGGGTTCACGGCGGCGGAGACGGAGGGGCAGGCGAAGGTGGCGGTGATCAGCCGGGCGACGGCGGGGCAGTTGTGGCCGGGGCAGGGCGCGGTGGGGCGGACGGTGGAGTTGGACGGAGTGAGGTACGAGGTGATCGGGGTGGTGGGGGATGTGGTGAGCGGGTGGCTATTCGAGGGGCCGGACCGGACGGCGGTTTACCTCCCGGGTGCGGCGGGACAAGCAGGGATGGGGTCGGCGGTGGCGCGGATCACGGGGAACCCGGTGCGGACGGCGGCAGCGCTGCGGGAGCGCTGTGCGGACGGGGCGGGTTGCGAGCCGGGCAGTTTGCGGGAGGTATCGGCGATGCAGACCTTTCCGTTTCGAATCGCGGCCGGGGTGGCGGGGACGCTGGGCGGGTTGGCGCTGTTGTTAACGGGTATGGGGTTGTACAGTGTGGTGAGCTACTCTGTGGTGCAAAGGCGGCGGGAGTTGGGCGTACATCTGGCGCTGGGAGCGTCGCCGGCGCAGGTAGTCAGGCGGATACTGGGGGAGGCGTGGCGGTGTGTGGCGGGTGGGGTGGTGACGGGACTGCCGGTATGTCTGGGATTGTCGGCGCTCGCCGCGGGCTCGTTCCTTCAGGTGCAGACGTTTGACCCGTGGGCGTATGTGACGGTGCCCGTATTGCTGGCGATTATTGCGACGATTGCGTGTGCGGGGCCGGCGCGGAAGGCGGCGCGGACGGATCCGGCGGTGTCGTTGCGGGAAGAGTAGAGGAGCGCCGGCGGAGGAGGTGGATGTCGAGGACAGGGTGGGTGAACTCGGCGGTGATGGCGAATTGGCTACCGAGGGCGGTGAGGGTGCGCAAGATGAAGCCAGATTCGTCGGGGCGGCGGCGGAGGAAGGGGGTTTTGTCGAAGACTATCCAAAGGCGGGCACAGTCGGGAGGCGGGGTGGGGGTATCGGTGAAGGGGACGAGACGGAGGGGTTGGGTGGGATGCAGGACCTGCCAGGCGAGGTGGACCTGGTTCCGCCAGACGTTGGGACGGTTGGCGATGCAATCGCCGGCCTGGTAGGAACGGGACAGGGGCTGGAAGGCGGCGCGGTAGTCGGTCTTTGTCGGGACGGTGAAGCTGGCGCGAAGAGCGAAGGCGGAGAGCAGGGAGGCGACGCCGAGCCATGCCCAGCGGAGGGGCGGGGTGGGGAAAGCGAGAGACCAGCCAATAGCGACGGCGAGGGAGTAGGCAGGGGCAACGAAGGAAAAGTGGCGGTAGTTGAAGATCATGCCGAGGGCCCCGCCTAAAAGGGCGAAAGCAATGGGGAAGAGGGTGAGGAGCCATGCGAACACGGCAGCACGGGATTCCGGCAGGTTGCGGCGGAGGAAGGGGAAGAGGGCAGGAAGGGTGAAGACGAGGATGCCAAGGGCCGCCAGGGGAACGGGTGTGGGGTCCTCAATGGAGACGAATTTGCCGTTGTTGAGGCGATTGAGTGCGTGGAGGGGTGCGACGAGGGAGGGAGGGTCATGGACTACCTGTTCTTTCGTTGAGGTGATATGGACCGCGAGGAGCCAGGGGAAGAGGGCGGCGGCAATGGCAAGAGCACTTGCGGCGAGACGGGGGAAGACGCGGGCGGGATAGCGGTGGCGGAAGAGGAGCCAGTAGACGCCGAAGGCGAGGAGGGCGGCTGAGCCGTAGTAGTGGGTATAGGCGAGGGCGGTACCGGCAGCGGTAAAGGCGAGGGCGCGGGGGAATGCAGGGTTTTCGAGGAAACAAAGGAAGGCGATGGCAGCAAGGAGAGTGAGGAGTTGGACGAAGACGTAGGGGCGGGCTTCCTGGGAGAAGTAGACGGCGAGCTGGGAGATGGCGAGAAGAAAGGCGGCGCAGAGGCTCGGTGCGGGGGCGGTGAAGCGGCGGGCCAGGAGGTATAGGGCGGGGATGGAGAGGGTTCCGAGGAGAGCGGAGAGGGCGCGGGCGGAGGCGGGGCTGAAGCCGGCCAGCGGGAACCAGAAGTGGAGAAGGAGGTAGTGGAGCGGTGGGTGGACGCGGTCCTGAAGGAGAGCGGCAATGAGCTCGGGGATCGGGCGGACGGAGTGGGCCAGGGAGAAGGCTTCGTCGAACCAGATACTTTGGGCATCGAGTTTATAGAAACGGAGCGCGGCGCCGAGTGCGGTGATGAGGAGAAGGGCGATGCGGGGGGTCACGGCGTGGCGGAGAGACCGAAGTAGCGTTGGATCCGGCCGAGGAGGTTGGCGCGAGTGGATTGGAGGTGGAGGGCGGCTGATTCGGCATCGAGTTGAGCGCGAATTCCGGCGAGGGCCTCCAGGCGTTCGGCCATGACGAGGGAGACGTCTTCGGCGATAGCGGCGCGGCGGGTCATGAGGTCCGCGAGGTCGGTTTTGTGGAGGGTAAGTCCGTGGAGCGGGGTTTGGGCGATGACGGTGGCGGAGCGGGGCTCGCCGGTAAGGAGGGACATCTCGCCGCAGAAATCGCCCGGGCCGAGTTCGGCGACTTTTTGGGAAAGGCCGGCGGAGTTTTGGAGAGAGACGGTGGCGCGGCCGGCGAGGAGGATGAACATGGACTCGCCGGGGTCTCCCTGGCGGAGGACGAGTTCGCCGCTGGCAAAGGAGAGGGGCTTGAGGCGGGGCGCAAGGAGGTCGACTTCCTGCTGGGTGAGGGAGCGGAAGAGGGGGATATGGCGAAGGGCGGCGTTGGGATCGTCGGTGGGGAGTTGGCCGGATTTGAGGAGGTCGAGGATTTGGGGGATAGGGCGGAGGGGGGCACCGAGGCGGGCGAGGACGTAGTAGATGCGGGCACGGATTTCGGAATAGGTGCGGTACTCGGTTCCTGGCTCGGTGAGCCAGGCAAGGACGCCATATTCGACGTATTCGGGGTGGAAATTGAGAATGACACAGCGAGCGGGAGGATCGGTGGTCATGCCCTGGATGGGGGAGGCCATGACGCCATCGGCGACGGCGGACATGATCTGGCTGGGGTCGATTTCGTAGTTTGTGGAGAATTTGATGAGGTGGCGCCGTTTGGCGGGGATGAGAGTGACGGCGGATTTGGTGAGGACGCTATTGGGGATGAGGATGACGTCGCCATCGGCGGTGGTGATGGAGGTGTGGCGGAAACGGATGTGGTTGACCCATCCGGTGCCGAGATCGGTGCGGATCCAGGCGCCGATTTCGATTTCCTTTTCGAGTTCGAGGGCAATGCCGCCGGCGAGGTTGCCGAGGAGTTCCTGCAGGGAGAGGCCGATGACGGCAGTGGCGACGGCGGAGGTGGCGATGAGGCCAGTGACATTGACGCCGAGACGGGAGAGGAGAGCAATGAGGACGGCGGCGAAGCCGAAGACGGAGATCATGTCTCCGAGGAAGCGGGGAAGGCGGCCGCGGCGGAGGAGGCGGGCGAGGAGGAGAACGAGGGTTTGGATGGCGGCGATTTCCAGGAAAGCGCGGGCGACCTCATCAGTCCAGGTGGCGCCGAGGGAGGCGGGGGCGAGTTGGAAGGCTGCGGCGAGGGCCAGTTGGACCCAGATGGCGCGGGTACGGCGGAATTCCCAACGGGCAAGCAGCCAGAGGAGGACGGAGGCGAGCAGGAGGGACGCCCAGGCGATTTCAAAGGATAGTGGCACGGTGGTCAGGGGGTTCATTCAGGGCGACGCGGCCTGTGCGTGATATTTGGACAGTGTAACGCGATGAGGTGAATGGGGTGATGGGCGCGCCTGTAAGGATATGAACCTGACCATTTGGGTGTGCCTGGGTGTGCTGGCCGTGGGGTTGACGGCGTGCGGGCTCTATGGGCGGGAGCGACTGTGGGAGAAGCGGAAGCTGCAGGAGGTCAGCCTGGGGGAGGTGCTGCGGCTGCGGGTGCCTGCGGACCTGTGGGTGGATCCGGACCGAAGACAGGAGACGGGGGACTATGCGACCTTTCTCCTCGCGCGGGTGAACTCGTCGCATCTCAATGGGACGACGTCGTATGCGGAGAATATGCAGGTAACTGTATTTGCCCCGGACATGCCGCTGGAACGGATCGAGAGATCGAGGAAGCGGTTTGGGTTTACGATGCTTCGGCGGTGGGAGAAGGACGACGTGGTGGAGGAGACTAAGGATGGGCGGTGGCAGTGGAAGGTAACGCGGGTAATGTACGACAAAGACCCGGTGCATGAACCGTCGTGGCAGTTGGTACTGCTGGATCGGGAGGCGCGGGTGATGTACGACTGGCGTGGCTTTCGGAAACAGTACGAATTGGAGACGGCGAAGAAGAATCTCCGATTCATGGCGGAGTCGGCGACGGTGGCGGCGGAGCGGGGAGCGTTTTTCACGGCGCGGCGGGACTGGGTGGAGGCAGAGCGGCAGGGGTTGTATGCGGAGAACCTGGTGAAGGTGGAGCGGGCATTGGGGTTCCGTCTGGAGCCGGACGTTTGGCATGTCGAAGGCCCGTGGCGGTATGCGATCGACAATGAGCGGCCACAGCGGTTCATCGTGGCGCGGCGTTTGGGGGAGGAGTTGCGGGGGAGGCCGGTGGACTTTCTGGGGCCGGTGACCCGCTACGCGATTGTGCAGAACGGGTACTTGTGGGAAGACAATCAAGGGAGCGGCGGGCCGACTTTGCCGTTGGAGTTGCAGGATGGGTTGCGGCGAGAGTTTCCCGAGGAGAATACAAACTACTACTACACCATTCAAGCGGCGAACCTGTGGCGCCCGCTGCCGGATGGGTTTCTGGCGGCGATGCAAGGGAAGGCGATGGAGATGGACCGGAGGTACCAGGCGGGGAAATTGGTAGTGCCGGCGGAGATCCGGTAAGGGAATAAGAAAGCAGGAAACGGAGTTTTCGGCAGGGAGAGGACTGTTAGATTCGAGGTATGAATTGGACAGTGGAAGAGCAATGGACGGCGGTTCGGGCGCGGGACGCACGCGCCGATGGCGAGTTTGTGTATGCCGTGAAGACGACGGGGGTATATTGCAGGCCGTCTTGCGGATCGCGGCCGGCGTTACGGAAGAATGTGGAGTTCTTTCGGAACGCGGGAGAGGCGGAGGCGGCGGGATACCGGGCGTGCAAGCGGTGTGGCGGGAACGGCGCCGCTGCGGTGGTGACGGCGGCGTGCCGGATTCTGGATGAGGCGGAAGAACGGGTGAGTCTGGCAGACCTGGCGGCGCGGGTAGGGCTGTCGGAGGCGCATTTTCACCGGGTGTTCCGGGCGGCAACCGGGGTGACGCCGCGGGCGTATTGGGCGGCGCGCCGGGCTGAGAGGGTGCGTCGGGAGTTAGCCGCGAATGCCACGGTGACGGAGGCGATCTATGAGGCTGGATATGAATCGAACGGGCGGTTTTATGCGGAGATGAATGGGGTGTTGGGGATGACGGCGAGGAAATTCCGGTCGGGGGGGGAAGCGGCGACGGTGCGGTTCGCGGTGGGGGCGAGTTCGTTGGGGGCGGTGCTGGTGGCGTGTTCTGAGCGAGGGGTGTGCGCGATTCTGCTGGGGGATGATCCGGAGGCGCTGACGCGGGAGTTGCAGGATTTATTTCCGCGGGCGGAACTGGTGGGAGGGGATACGGAATTTGAAGCGTTGGTGGCGCGGGTGGTGGGGTTGGTTGAGGCTCCCGGAGCGGGAACGGAACTGCCGCTGGATATTCGGGGAACGGTGTTTCAGCGGCGGGTTTGGGAGGCATTGCAGGGGATCCCGGCGGGGGCGACGGCGAGCTATGCGGATGTGGCGAAGGCGATCGGGGCGCCGGGATCGGTACGGGCGGTGGCGCGGGCGTGTGCGTCGAATGTGCTGGCGGTGGCGATTCCGTGTCACCGGGTGGTTCGGACGGACGGGGGGCTTTCCGGGTATCGTTGGGGAGTGGAGCGGAAGCGGGAGTTGCTGGAGCGGGAACGGTGAGGCTGTTTGACGACATCGAAGTTCCTCTGGGGCCGGGGGCCGTGGTTTTGCGCGGTTTTGCCCTCGCGTGGGAGGAGGCACTGCTTGAAGGTGTTGACGGGGTGGCGCGGATGGCGCCGTTCCGGCATATGGTGACGCCGGGCGGGTTCCGGATGTCGGTGTCGATGACGAATTGCGGGCCATATGGGTGGGTGACGGACCGGAAGGGGTATCGATATTCGGCGGTGGACCCGGAGAGCGGGCTGGCATGGCCCGCGATGCCGGCTGCGTTTCTGGAGTTGGCAGGAAGGGCGGCGGAGGCGGCGGGGTTCGGCGGGTATGTGCCGGACGCGTGTTTGATCAACCGGTACGGAGTGGGTGCGAAGATGTCATTGCATCAGGACCGGGATGAGCAGGACTTGCGGGCGCCGATCGTGAGCGTGTCGCTGGGACTGGGGGCGGTGTTTTTGTTTGGGGGCCTGCGGCGGGGGGATGAGGTGCGGAGAGTGGGGCTGGCACATGGGGATGTGGTCGTGTGGGGAGGGGAGTCGCGGATGAGGTATCACGGAGTGATGCCTGTAAAACCGGGCGTGCATCCCCGGGTGGGGGATGCACGGATCAATTTGACGTTTCGCCGGGCCAGTTGAAGGAAAACTACCAGGGAAATCCTAAGTCTAGGATTTCCCTGGTCAGCGGCATCCAGGCGAAGTCTGGGTTAGGGGAGGATGGCGAGCAGTTCGAGGGCGGATTCGAAGGCGTCCAGATGGTTGAACGAGGCCTGCATCAGATTGGTGTAGACGCGCTTGATGTCGAACTTTTCGGTGGTGTTGGCGGCCGTCAGATCGGCGATGTCGACCTTTTCAATCATTACGCCGACTTCGAGGGCGTCCTTTAGCGACTGGGCCCCTTTTGCGGTGAGTTCGGCGTAAAGGGTGGCGAGTTTGGCGTCGGCGAAGACTCCGGGCGTGTCGGTGGCGGCGGGGTCGGGGATGCTGTATCGGGTAAGGAGGGTGCCGACGCTGGCGAAGTGCTGCTGCTCGGACGCGGCGATGCGATCAAACTCGACGTAATTCCACTTTTCGAAGAGCAAGCGATAGACGTCGCGGGCGAGTTTTTCTTCCTCACGCATGAATTTGAGGGAAGCGATCTCTTCCGGGGTGGCGGGCACGACGGCCACGGTGGGGCTGTTCTGGGGGCCACGGGGTCCGGGGCCGTTCTGCGCGAAGGCGGGAACAAAGGCCAGGATGGCGATGGCGATGAGGCGGGTGGTTTTCATGGTGAACTCCTTTGCCTATCGAAATGGCAGTTGGAGTTCCAAACGTAAGTTGTTGATTTTATTGGGATGGTACGGCGCGTAAGGGTGCAGGGGTTGCATGGGGTGCGCAGAGTTTGCGCGCAACGGGGTTACTCGTCGCGAATGCCGTACTCTTTGAGGCGGTATTGTAGAGTGCGGAGGCTGATGCCGAGTTGTTGGGCGGTGCGTGTGCGGTTGTTGGCGTTGGCCTCGAGGGCGTCGAGGATGGCCTGGCGTTCGATGTCCTTGAAGAGAACCGGGCGGGCGGGGCCTTCCGGGGTGATGGGGAGATCGTCTGGTTCAATGAGTCCGTCGGCGAGGATGGCGAGACGCTCCATGGTGTTTTCCAGTTCGCGGACGTTGCCGGGCCAGCCATAACGGGTGAGGACAGCCGTTGCTTCCGGGGAGAAGGCGAGCCCTTTCTTGTTCAGCGACTGGCCGGCGCGGTTGAGGAAGAACCGGGCGAGCTGAGGGATGTCGGAGGCGCGGGCTCGGAGAGGGGGGATCTCGATGGGGAAGAGATTGAGGCGATAAAAGAGATCTTCGCGGAAGGCTCCGCTGGTGACGGACTGGCGGAGGTTGCGGTTGGTGGCGGTGATGACCCGGACATCGACGGTAATCAATCGGGAGCCTCCCACGCGTTCGAAGGACTTTTCCTGGAGGACGCGGAGGAGTTTGGCCTGGAGGTTAGCGTCGAGTTCGCCGATTTCGTCGAGGAAAAGGGTACCGCCGTGGGCGCGTTCGAAGCGGCCGGCGTGCTGATTGGCGGCACCGGTAAAGGCACCTTTCTCATGGCCGAAGAGTTCACTTTCAATGAGAGATGGGGTGAGGGCGGCACAGTTTACGGCGACGAAGGCGCGGTTGGCGCGGGGACTGTTGGAATGGATGCAGCGGGCAATGACCTCTTTGCCGGTGCCGCTTTCGCCCGTGATGAGGACGGTGGCGGGGGTGGGGGCGACCTTGCGGATGAGTTCCAGCACGTGGCGCATAGCGGGGTGATCAGCGATGAGGGAACCGCAGGAGAAGCGGGCTTCGGATTCCTCGCGAAGGAGGGCGTGCTCCTGCTGGAGTTGGCCGCGTTCGAGGGCTTTGCGGACGAGGATGCGGAGTTCTTCCGGGCTATGGAGCGGTTTGCCGATGTAGTCTTCGGCGCCGAGTTTCATGGCTTCGACAGCGGAGGCGACAGTGCCGAAGCCGGTGATCATGATGACGGGGGTGGCTGGGGATGCGTCCTTGATGGCGCGTAGAACCGCGAGGCCGTCGCCATCGGGAAGTTTGAGGTCGGAGATGGCCAGATGGAACTGGCGTTGCTGGGAGGCGCGGATGGCGGCCGAGACGTTGGAGGCGGTGGTGACCGTGTAGCCTTCGCCGGTCAGGATGGTTTCCAGCAGGGCGCGGAAGCCGGGGTCATCGTCGACGACGAGAATGTGGATGGGGGCAGGGTTGTTTTCAGGCATTGCGGTGGAGAGGAATCAAGATCTCCGCAGCGACGCCACCGGAGGGGCGGGGTTCGATGGTGAGATGGCCGCCGAGTGCGTCGGCGAGTTTGCGGGAGATGGAAAGGCCGAGGCCGGTACCGGAGGATTTGGTGGTGTAGAAGGGCTCAAAGAGGCGGGCGATGGCTTCCGGAGAGAGGCCAGGGCCGTTATCGAGGACGCGAAGGATGGCGCAGTCGCCGGCGCCGGCGATTTCAAAGCTCACGAGGCCCTCGGCCTGAGAGCGGAGGGCGTCGATGGAGTTACGCAGAAGGTTGAGCAGGAGCTGCTCGAGGAGTTGGGGGTCGGTCTCGAGGGAGAGGGGAACAATGGAGGACTCGAATTTCGTTGTCGGAGAATCGATGAGGTGGGTGGCGTGGCGGCGGACGAGCTCTTCGATTTGGTGGGAGTGAACGGACTGGAAGGTGGGGAGGGAGGGGCGACCGTAGAGGAGGAGGTCTTTGACGAGCTCTTCGAGGCGAGTAGTTTCCGAGAGGATGGGGGATATGAGCGGATCATTGGCGCCATCGCGCTTCTCCGCGAGGAGCTGGACGAAACCCTTGATGGTGCCGAGCGGGTTCCGAATCTCATGGGCGAGGGTGGCGGAGAGTTCGCCGAGGGTGGCGAGGTGCTGGAGTTCGAGTTGGCGCCGCTCGGAGCGGGCGAGTTGATCGGCGCGCCGGATGGCGAAGACGGTGAGAAAGACGATGAGGATGCCGCCGAAAGTGGTGAGCCAGAGGTGGTGGCGGGCATGAGCGACAAGGAAGTCGGCCGCGGATTCGGCGATGTCGATGCGCGCGACATGGAGGCTGCCGGAGATGTGGATGGGGACGAAGGCGCGGAAGACCGGCGGGGAAGACTTTAGGTACTCGGTACGGAACAGTTCGCGACCATCCCAGAGGGGCGCCAGTGCGCTGGGGCTGGAGGGGCGATCGATGATCTCGAGGCCGTTGAGGGCGTCCTCCTCTTCGGTGAGGATGGATTGGAAGTCCGATTCGGGGACGGTGGAAGAGATGGATTCGAGGTGGGCGGCGAGAGACGCGACGCGGCTGCGAAGGAAGACGTCTCGCTGGCTGTCGAGGGCGAGATAGGTACGAATGGCACTGGCGACCAGGAGTGCCGCGAGCAGGACGGTGAACGCGGCGAATATGATGTGAAGCGGGCGACGCCCCGGGGATTTCACGAGAGGTCCTAACTCCATCCTAGTCCCAAAGGGCCTAGCGTGGGGGGACGGTTGTGCGGAGCCCGCCGCGCCAGAGGGGCAGGCCGTTGTCATCACGAAGCACGAGTTTCTGTTTCAGCTCCGGGCACTCGACGGAGACGGCGACGAGATCGATGTCCGGCTGGGGAAAGCCGCGGACGATAACCGTCTGGCCGGCTTTGGGGTTGAAATTGTGAGCAATCAGGTAGCGGATGGATCCGAGGCGGACGGTGGTGGGGCGTCCGCTGGCCGGATTGACAACAAGTGACGGCATACCGCCCGGGGCGAGGTTGACCGAAGCGATGGTGCCGCGGAGTTCGACAATGGCGGGAGCGGCCGGTTTGGCGAGAGGCTGGGCGAGGAGAACGACTGCCGCGCCGATGAGGGAAAGTAGCGCTTGCGATGTGGTTTTCATTAGAGCCTCCTGGCGAGAACCGGCCGCTGCTGTTGTCGATTAATGGCGCCCGCCGCGGCGACCCTGCCGTTGCGGATTATGGATGGGGCCGGAGCCGTCCTGTGGACCGTTGCGCTGGCCTTTTTTGGCGCCGGGGCCGGTGCCGTCTCTCTTCGGTGTACCGCCATTGGGGCAGTTGGGGCAAGTGCCCTGGTTGGAAGGGGGCCCTTGTTGGGCGAACCCAGTGGTGGAAACCAGCGACAGCGCGGCTGCGGTGGCGAGGATAAGAAGTCTGCGTTTCATGGTGTTTTTCACCTCCGCCTCTATAGGTGCAGATGGTGTGCCAAAGACGGGGTGAAGAAAAGAAAGGAGTTGTTTAGCGGAAGGGTGCAGGATTTGCGCGGGGGGCGCAGGGATTGCGCGAGGGGACAAAAAGGGGCTGCCAGGACGCAGCCCCTTTAGTGGAGAGGAGTTAGAAGGTAAGGCGCAGACCGAAGCGGAACTTGCGTTCGTCGCTGGCACCGGTGATGGCCATGAAGTTGTTAGCATTGACCACGTCGCCTGTGGCAGCGTTGATGGTCATGCTGCTGACGTTGGCGGCGGGGTTGGAGAAGCGGGGCGTGTTGGTGAAGTTGAAGGCCTCTGCTTTGAACTGGAGAACGAAGCGCTCCGTCATTTTGAAGTCCTTGAACATCGCCAGATCGGCCTTCTGGAAGCCCGGGCCGCGAACCGCGTTGCGGCCCATGGAGCCGAAGCGGAAGGAGGTGGAGGGGCGCTGGAAGTTGGGATCGCGGAAGGAGGTAACGGCGTAGTACTGCGTGCCGGGACCGACGCCTCCGATCTTGACCAGTTCGCCGATCTGGTCGGCGGTTTGGGAAGAACCGGGGGCGTTGAGCGAAGTGGTGGCGGCCGAGACGGTAAAGGGGAGGCCGCTATAGGCAGAGTAGATACCGTTGATGCGCCAGCCACCGGCGATCTTGTCGGCCAGGCCACTCATGCCGAGCGCCTTGCCTTTGCCGATGGGAAGCTCATAGACCCAGCTCATGATGAACATGTGGGTGCGGTCGTAGCCGGCGACGGCGCGGTTGCGGTTGAGTTCGCTGGCGAGGTTGGTGAGAGGGAGGCCAGCCCAGCCGTCGTCATCGCTCATGTTGATGGACTTGGACCAGGTGTAGGCGCCCTTGAGCAGCAGGCCCTTGGACATGTTGCGGTTGAGGGCGACCTGCATCGAGTGGTAGTTGGAATTGGCCCAGCCGTCCCACATCAGGGTCTCGATGAGGCGGTTCTGGGTGCGGACGAGGGGACGGCCCTGGGGGCCGCTGCCGATGGGGGCGGCGTTGATGTCGCGATCAAGGAACTGACGGACGGTCTGGTTGCCGACGTAGCCGACGGAGGCGATGATCTCGCCCGGCAGGCGACGTTCGACGGTGTAGTTCCAACTCTGGATGTATCCGCGGTGGAGGAGGCCGCCCCAAGGGCTACGGGGACCCATGTTGACGGTGGGCGGCAGCGTGATGGAGCCGGAACTGATGTCGGGGGTGGGGACGTCCGGGATACCGCGGGTGAGGGTGCTGTAGTAGCCGAATTGGGTGGGGGCGACCCAACTAGAGGCGATGGTGGAGGGGTAGAGTCCACGCAAGGGCCGGGAGATGACCATGGGGTTGTAGCTGACGCTATAGCCGGCGCGCATGACGGTTTTGTCGTCGAGTCGCCAGGCGGCGCCGAGGCGCGGGGAGAAGAGCTTCTTGGAGACGGTGATGCCATTGTTGGTGGGGATATTGCCGACGCCACCGATGGTGACAATGTTGGTGGCTGGATCCCAGCGTTCGACACCGCGGCCTTCGCCTCGGGTCATGAGCGGGTAGAACTCATAGCGCACACCGAGGTTGAGGGTGAGTTTCCGGTTGACCTGCCAGCGATCGCGGAAGAAGAGGCCGTGCTGCCATTCCTGAGTCTTCATATCGAAGAACTGGACCGACTTGTCGGCGGAGCCGAGGATGTCGAGAAGCCCGGCGGCGTACTGGTGGTTAGTGCGGGAAACCTGGCCCTGGAGGACGGTGGCGTTACCGGTGGGGGTCAGGGCGCCGCGGGGGTTAGCGATTTCGGGTTGCCAGTGGTTCAAAGCGTGGCGGATGATGTCGACGCCCCAGCGGAGTTCGTGGGCACCCTGAATCTTGGAGAAGTTCATGGTGTAGGTGTAGCTGCGGTCGGCGTAGAAATTGGGGTTGGACGAGGTGCAGTTACCCCACGCGGTGAAACCGTTGTTGATACAGGGCTGGCCGGAGTAGCGAATGTCACCGGCGAAGGCTCGGCCCCCGTTGGTGCCAGGGATGCCCCAGACTTCCGAGCCCCAGTTCTTGCCATAATCCGGGCCGGTGGCGGCGTTGGAAAAGCGCGTATGGCCGAAGACGCCATCGATGAGGAAGGTGGGGGAAAGGGTGAGGTTGAAGCCGACGGTCGGGATGTCAACCCGGACATCGGCTTTGCCGAGTTGGCCGAGAGCGGGGCCGGTGAGTTCGCCGAGGGCGGCGGCGCCTTGGACGGGGGCCTTCATCAGCGAATATTTGCCCCAGACCATGAGTTTCTGGGTGACGTTGTAGTTGGACTTAATGTCGTACTGATCTCGCGTGAGCGCGAGCGTGGCGGCGGCGAAGTAGTTGCCGGAGAGGCCGAAGGCATCCTGGGCGCGCTGATTGGGGAGCGGCGCGAGAGCCTGAATTTTGGTCCAGGTGGGGGAGAATCGAGCTGACGGAATCTGGTTGTTGGCGAAGGGTTGGCGGCCGGCGCCGTTGGCGTCGCCGGTAAGTGGGTCATAGATGTTGCCGAGGCCGGCGTAGGCGGCGAAGTTGCCGGCGCGCATATCGGCCGGGGGGACGGAGAAGTTGCCGAACTGGGCGGTGCGTTCACTGGTCCGTTCGTAGCTGAAGAAGTAGAACAGCTTGTTCTTGATGATGGGGCCGCCGACGGTGAAGCCGGGGATGTTGACGATGGACTTGGGCAGAGTGGGTTTATTGACGTTCTGCTGGAAGAAGTAGGGGCGGGCGTAGAGGTGCTGGTTGTCGTGATACCAGAAGGCGGAACCGCGCAGTTGGTTGGTGCCGGACTTGGTGGCCACGGTGACGGCGGCGCCGCCGGCCATGCCCTGCTCGGCGTCGTAGGAGGACGTGGAGATGTTCACGTTCTCGATGGATTCGATGGGCGGGTTGTAGAGCGTGTGGTGGGGGAGCCAGATGTAGACGTTGGTGGCGCCGTCGACGCGGGTGTTGTTGTTGTTGCGGTTGGTGCCATTCACGTTGGTGGTGAGGGAGCGTTGCGGGCTGGCACCGACGGAGTTCTGCAGCGCGGCGGGCGTGGCGCCGGGGACGAGATTGATGAGGCTTTGGAAGTTCCGGTAGGCGGGAATGGGGAGTTCGACGGCGGCGCGGGAGGTAAGTTCAGCGCGGGTGTCGGCGCGGTCGGCCTGGAGGGCGGTCGCGGTGGCTTCGACAGTGACTTTGTCGGAGACCTGCCCAACTTCGAGACGGGAGTCGACGCGGGTGACGCTATTGATTGTGACGGTAATGCCGGTGCGGGTGAGAGAGCGGAAGCCGGGCGCGGTGACGAGCAGACTGTAGGTTCCGGGCAGCACGTTGACGAGGGTGTAACGCCCTTGCTCATCGGCTTTGGCCTCGCGCGCGGCGCCGGTTTGGGTGTTTGTGGCGGTGATGGAAGCGCCGGGTACGATGGCGCCAGAGGGATCCTCGATGGTGCCGACGATGGAGCCGTACAAGACCTGCGCATGGGCAGGGAGCGCGGCGAGGGCAAGTGCGGCCGCAATTACCAAATATTTCATTGTCATTTCACTCCTGAAGTGTGTGAACGACGGCGAGGTTGTTCTTGGGTAGATGATAGCGGTAAACACCCAAAGATGAAAGTACGTTATTCGTTTCGGGTGGTTTGCACCGGAAACGGAAAGGTGTAGAATCGCGGCCGAGGAGGGAACTTCTCATGACGCGTGGAGTTCTGGCGGCGCTGCTGGGCGCCCAGTGGTTGGTTAGCGGTGCTGACCCGACCTTCCTGATGAGAAACGCGGCCACCGTAGCGCCGGCGGCCGACGACCTCACGAATGGCGCGAAAGGGGTTCTTTACCGGCCCTTGTTCGGGGCCGGAGATGGGCAGGCGCGGCACTTGAAATCGGTGGCGCGATACGGAGAACTGACCGTGGGGCGAGGGGGCACATCGGCGACGGTGAGCTATGCGGCCGAGGAGCAGTTGTACTTCATTCTGGCCGGCACGGGGACGGTGACCTGTGACGGGGAAAGTGTTCCGGTAAAGGCAAACGATTTTCTGTATCTCCCGCCCGGAAGCCGTCACGGAGTGGCGAATGCGGAGTCGCCGGAGCTGAAAGTGCTGGTGATGGGCTTCCGCATACCGCGAGGGGCCCGGGTGCCCGCGGCGAAGAAACTGATGAAGGCGAACACGGCCGATGTCGCATTGCAGCAGCTGCCAAGCCATGGGCCGACGACGCAGTTCCAACTGCTGATCGGGACGACGGAGAGCACTCGCGATAAACTCGCCGCGGCGAGCCAGATGACGAGTCTGTTTCTGATGGACTTTGCGCCCGGCGGCACGAATATTCCGCACCATCACGAGACCGAGGAGGAGATCTACTACATCCTCAAAGGGAGCGGGCAGATGGTGGCCGGCGGCGGCATGGACGGCAATGAAGGCCGGCATCCGACCCGACAAGGCGACGCATGGTTCCTGCGGCTGAACACGACCGTGGGATTCTACAGCGCCGCCAAACCAGGCGAGGAACACGACCAGGTACTCGCCGTCCGATCCACGTTTCCATTTCCGCACACGCGCCTGCAGTAACCAGGAGGTTACGAAAGCCCTATGACCCGCCTCACCCGCCGGCAACTTCTCGCCGCCGCTGCGTTTCCCGGCCTATTCCGCATGACGGAGGGCGCGGCGAACGCGCAGACCTTAAACAAGAACTCCGCGCCCAGCCAGTTGAAGATCACCGATATCCGTTCGGTGCTGGTGGCGTCCAACTACGATTACCCGATCATCCGGATCGACACCAACCAAGGGGTTTACGGGTTGGGAGAGGTGCGCGATGCGGGGCGGGAAGGCACTGCTTTGGTGCTAAAACCGCATCTAAAAGGTCGAAATCCGCTGCAAATTGAGCCCATTTTGGACAGTATTCGCAACTTTTCCAACCACCAGCGGATGGGCGGCGGTTACAGCGCCATCGATATGGCCCTGCATGACATCGCCGGAAAGGTGTACAACGTACCGGCATGGCGGCTGGTGGGATCCAAGTACCGGGACAAGATTCGCATCTATTGCGACACGGACCAGAGCAAGGACCCAAAGATCTTCGCCGAGCGGTTGCGGAGGCGGAAACAGCAGGGGTTCACGTTTTTCAAGATGGACCTGGGGACGAGCCTGGTGGCGGACCGGCCCGGCGCGGTGAACAGTTCCAACACGGCGACGACTAAGGGCCTGCAGTACCTCTGCGAGTACATTCAGGCGATCCGGGACGCGATTGGGGCGGATGCGCCGCTGGCGACCGATCACTTCGGTCCGCTGAACGTGAACGATTCCATCCGCTATGCGCGGGCTTTCGAACCGTACGATCTGGCCTGGGCGGAAGACATGATCCAGGTGGGTCATCTGGGTCCGGGCGGGGATGCGCCGAAGAACTGGCGTGCCTACCGCGAATTGACCGAAGCGACAACGACGCCGATTGCCACCGGAGAGAGCCTGTTCGGACTGGAAGAGGGATTCAAACCGTTAATCGATAACCGAGCCGTGGACATCATCCATCCGGATCCGCTGACTTCGGGGGCGATCCGGGAGACAAAGCGGATTTGCGACTATGCCTCGCTGCACGGTGTGCAGACGGCGATTCACTTTGCCGGTTCGCCGGTGGGATGCCTGGCGACCGTTCACATGGCGGCGACGATCAAAGACATGCTGGCGATGGAGAACCACGCGGTGGACATTCCCTGGTGGGGGGACCTGGTGACGGGTCCGGCAAAGCCGATCGTGGATCGAGGGTACATTACGGTTCCCGATACGCCGGGGCTGGGCATTGAGTTGAACGAGGCGGTGGTGAAGGAGCACATCCGGAAGGGCGGCTACTTCGAACCGGCGCCGCAGTACGACGACTACATCCTCGACCGCTTCCGGCTCGGCGGGCCCTATCCGCATCTGGACGAGAACGGAAACCCGGTAGTCCGGCAGTAAAATGTAAGCGATTGCATTGTACTCCTATCGGAGTATGATCGAAGCGGCGGGCGACATCCATCCGGCGAGTTCCGGCCGGGGGAGGGGTCCAATGAAACGTCACAGCCTGCTGCTGGCTGCGCTGGTCCTTTCCGCGCAGCAGAGATCCGGCTCCTACTGGGAGTATGTGAAGACCGAGAGTGGGGTGATCCCGTATTCGGGGTGCTACATGGACCGGGCGCTCTCCGCCAGTGAAGGGAATGTGCAGTTGCAGATCACGCACTGCGGGACGCCCCCCGCGGCGCAGACGACGTACAAGTTTGAGTGGACCGTCGCTCCAAGGAGTCTGTATCCAGACGAGAGTTTTCCTTTTACTTTGAAAGCGACCTTGGTCACCAATCTGACACCATCGTGGACGCTACCCGGGCGGGTGGGGCTGGGGTTCTCCGACTTCGCGACGATTCCCGACAACTTCCAGCAGCGGGTGAGCGTGGGGCCGGCGGGGAACCCTCACTCCGCGGGGGAGACCTTTACCTGGGATAACCTGGCGCGACCGGCCGCAGAGCAGTACAAGGCGCCGCCGGAGCGTTGGGCGGCGGCAAACAGCGGCGGGCAGATCCGCCTGAACTATATCGCCTATGGATCGACGACCTATTGGTGGAGCCATGTCTACAGGCTGGTGGAAGCGAGACCGAAGGTGACTGGGGTAGTGAGCGGAGCCAGTTTTCGACCGGGGTTATCGCCTGGCGCGTGGGTGACGATCCTTGGCGAGGCACTGGCGGACCGGACCCGCCTATGGACGGCAGCCGACATCTCCGGCGGGCGCCTGCCGGTGAGTCTGGATGGAGTACAGGTGTCGATGGACGGGAGGTCCGCCTTGATCTACTACATCAGTCCGACCCAACTGAACGTGCTGGCGCCCGACGATGTGGGGACGGGTCAGATTCGTGTGGAGGTGAAGAACAGTCTGGGCACGTCGGAGAGCTTCATCGCGGCCTGCCAGAGGTTTGCTCCCGCGCTCTTCGTGTTCGCACCGGACGGTGGACGCCATGTGATTGCACACAACGCAGATGGGGTTTTTCTAGCGCGGGCAAACCTAGTGAGCGGGCTTGCCACGCGGCCGGCAATGCCGGATGAAGTCTTTACGATTTATGCGACCGGACTGGGGCCGACGAGTCCGCCGACTCCGGCAGAGAGGGTGATCGCGGCGCCGGCGGCGACGGCGAACCTTGTGACCGTGCGGATCGGCGGGACAGCGGCGGAGGTGTTATGGGCCGGGAAAGTCGGGTCCGGTCTCTACCAGATCAATGCGCGGGTGCCTGCAGGGGCGGCTGCGGGTGAGTTGCCTCTTGTGGTGGAGGTGAGCGGCTCGGCAAGCGTCGCGGGAACCGTGATCAGCGTGCAGCGCTAAGCGGAGCGGCGGTAGGCGCGGCGGGCGATTAGGGCGAGGCCGGTAAGTGCAGAAACCACCGAGGCGGGTTCGGGAACCGAAGCGGGGGGAGGCTCGTCGCCGATGGCGCGCACCATGATGTTGCCTGGAAGCGCTGAGTTTGGCTCGAAGTGGTAGTAAAACCCGGAAGCGAGGTTGTTGAGATCGACGGGGGCGTTTTCCTGCCAGTAGAACTGCCAGGAGTTACCGGAGGTGCTGTTGGTGTCCTTGGAGCCGAGAAACAGTGCGGAAGGGGAGGTGGCGTAGACACCCACGAAGAACCAGTTGCCAACCGGAATCACTGTAGGAGTGGGAAAGGAGACGGGCTCCCAGTAGTTCTGCACCATGGATGGCGGGATGTTGGGGAGGGTGTGGATGAGTTGAGCATCGGTGGGATTGCCGTCGTTGGTGGGATCGGACCAGAGAGCGAAGGTGAGCGGATGGCTGTTGCTGCCTGTGTTGAACAGATTGAACTCCATACCGGTGATGGCGTTGGCGCCAGACAAAGCTTGAAAGCCCACAATGAGGGCTTGATTGGCCAGGCCGTAGGTGCTGATGTTGGGCTTATCGTCATCGTAGCTATAGAGGGTGCTGGCGGGCAGAACGCATCCGGCGAGCAGGAGAAAAAGCAGAAAGCGCATCGAGGTTCCTTATGGAATCAAGGCACGGACGGCAAGCCGATTCTGTCAGCGGAATGAAAAAACTAAGGCCGTCGGGGGATGTACCGTTCTGGAGCGCGGCGGCGGCGCCACTCATCCCAAAGAACGCGTTCGGCCTGGGCGTGTTCGGCAGCGCTGGCGGGAAGCAGTATCGCCAGGATGCGATGCGCTTCGGCGGCCAAGCGGAGTTCGCGGAGAGAGCGATCCGGCAGGGGAACCGCCTCGGCGATCTTGAGCCTGGGTTCGAGCACCGTGCGTGCGGTTTGGGGCTGGTTGCGTTTGCGCCAGATATCGGACTTGGCGAGGGCAACGCTGAGGGGCGAAACTGGCGGACCTTGCAGCGCAAACTGTTCGGGGCCAAAGCGGTCGAGTATCTGGAGGGCGGCGGGGAGATCGCCGAGGGCAATTAGGGCCTGTGCTTCCACAAAAGATGCACGGACGATGTGGTCCCGGATGTTACTCATCGCTTCCTCCCCACGGACAGACGACTGGGCGAGGCGGGAGAGGCGCAGTGCTTCGGCGGGATTGCGTGAAAGGACGACGGAAGCCAATTGATAGCGATTGAGGACGAGGCTGTGGCGGGCCAGCCTGTCGTTTGGGTCGACGGCGGCGAAGGATTCGCGAATAGCAGCAGCTTCGCGGAGCATGGTCTCGGCCAGCACGGGTTCCCCGAGGTTGGTGAGGTCAGGAAGGCCGAGGATGCTGCCGAACTGTTCGAGGTTATTGGCCAAGGTGCGGTGGTAGTTGCCTGGACGGGATTCTGTGCGGGCGAGGTCCCTCGCGATGTCGACCGCCTGCTGGTAGTGGGTTCTTGCCTCGTTCAAATCACCGAGGCGGAAGCTGGTGCTGGCCAGCCGAGTAATGGTGAGGCTGACGCCATTGCGGTTGCGTGTAGATGGATTTGCTTTGGCAAGTTCCTGGAATGCACCGAGGGAACGCCGAAAGGCGCCGAGGGCAGCAGCCGTGTCGTTGGCGTTATAGCGTTCATCGCCCTGGCGAAGCCAGATGGTCGCGGCGAGGAAGCGGGCGTCGCTGTCGGCGGGGTTGGCGCGGATGGCGCGTTCTGCGAAGGCGGCGGCGGCGGCCAGAGATTGGGCGGCCTCCTGGGGTTTGCGGGTCCAGGTTTGAATTTCGCCGATTTTGGCGGTAACGGAGGCCAGCGAACGGAGGGTGGTAGCGTCCGCGGGACGGCTGGCCAAGGCTGCTTGCGCCAGTTCGGAGGCGCGTTGGTAGCTGCGGAGCGCATCATTAAAACGGCCGAGACTTGGTTGCGAGGGGCGGCCCTGGACATCGCCGAGTTTTTCGTATCCCGCGGCAAGTTCGGACTGCAGCGCAGGATCGCCGGCGGACTCACGAGAAAGATTGTCCAGGTACTCGACGGCAGTCGAGACGAGTAACTCGCGGGCCTTGGTGGTGCCGGCGACCGGGGCGATGGCGGCATCGAAATCAAAAAGGAACCGGTTGGCAAGGCGGCGTACTTCGTCGAAGCGGCGCGCCGCGCGGCGAGCCTGGTACTGGCTGGCGACGATGCCGCCGGTGAGAGTGATGGTGAGGAGGGCGGCGGCGACTACCGGGAAGCGGTTCCGCCGGAGAAACTTGCCGGCCCGATACAGGGGGGAGTCCGGCCGCGCGAGAACGGGCCGGTGAGTGAGTGTTCGCTCGATATCGGCAGCGAAATCGCCGACCGAGGCGTAGCGGCGCTTCGGCTCCTTGCGGAGAGCCATCTGGAGGATGTTGTCCAGATCACCGGAGAGATTGGGAGGATCCGGTGGTGTTTCCGAGACGAGGCGGTCAATTTCAGAGGGCGTGTTCGACTCGATGCGATACGGTTTACGGCCAGTGAGCAGTTCGTAGAGAACAAGGCCGAGGGAGTATACATCCGTAGCGGTGGTGACGGGCTCGCCGCGGATCTGTTCGGGGCTGGCGTATTGAGGGGTAAGGGTAAACGTGGCAGTACGGGCAGCGTCGGCGTCGATGAGTTTGGCGATGCCGAAGTCGAGAAGTTTGGGCTGACCGGCTGGGGTGACGAGTATATTCGAGGGCTTGAGATCGCGGTGGGCGATCAGCGACTGGTGGGCGTGGCTCACCGCAGCGCAGATCTCGAGGAACAGGCGAAGGCGGTCCAGCAGAGAGAGGGAATGCTGCTCGGCGAAGTCGATGACGGGAAGGCCTTCAACATACTCCATGACGATATAGGGCTGACCGTCGGGGGTCTCGCCGCCATCGATGAGGCGAGCGATTCCGGGGTGTTCGAGCGAAGCGAGAAACTGGCGTTCCTGCCGGAAGCGTTGGCGGGACTCGGGGGAATCGTGGCCAAACTGAAGGGTCTTCAGCGCGGCGGCCTGGTGGTAGACCCCGTCGTCGCGAACGACTTTGAAGACCGACGCCATGCCGCCGTGGCCGAGGATTCCTTCGACGCGCCAGGGCCCGAAGCGACCGGGCGCACTGGCGAGGAGGGCTTCGCCGTCGGCGATGGCGTCACGGATTGCGGCCGCTGACTGGCTGTCGGAAGCAAGGAGCCGCTCGACGGCCTCGCGGATCTTGGCGGGAGCGACCGACAGCCGGCGTTGGCGGTCGGCGAGGGGAAGATCCGCGACTTCATCAAAGAGGGACTCGATGGCTTGCCAATGGGACGAATCCATAGCGGAATAAGTCAAGATACTACGACGGAGCCCGGGAGCGCGGCATGAAGGGGACAGCGGTGGCCGGGCACGGGGCAGCGAAGCGGCACGCCGGACTGCGGAGCCGGGAGAAGGAGGCGGCAGATCGCGAGTTCTGCGCTGTAGAAAGGGATGGGCAAATCTGATCTCTTCCCTTACACAAAGCACGGACGGCGGGACGATTCTGTCATCCGGCGGGAGAGATTTTGCCGGTGGAAGTGAGGAAATCCTGGAGCCAAGCCTCTGCGAGGCGGCTTTCGCGGGCAACGGTGGAATCGGAGACGTTGAGGACGCGAGCGATCTCGTCCGTATTGAGGCCCCCGAAGTACTTCAATTCGATCAGACGGGACTTCCGTTCGTCGAAGCGGGCGAGTTCATTTAGGGCATCGTCGAGGGCGAGGAACGCCCGGCCCGGGGCGGCAATGTTGGCAATGGCGTCGTTGAGGCTGACCGGCTCGGCGCCGGAGCCGCGTTTGGCCGTGTTCCGGGCGCGAGCGTGATTGCTGAGAATCTGCCGCATAATGTGGCTGGCGAATGCGAAGAAGTGGGCGCGGCTGTGCCAATAGTCCTGCTGGTGACCGAGGAGCTTGAGGTAGGCCTCGTGGATGAGCGCGGTGGGTTGGAGGGTGTGTCCGGGGCGTTCGTTGCGAAGCAGGGAAGCGGCGAGATGGCGGAGTTCCGTATAGACAATGGGGGTGAGTTGATTGAGTGCGTCCGCACTGCCTGTGGCCCAGGACTGGAGCAGAAGGGTGACATCGGCGGGCGGCATTTTTCTTAGCGTAGCGCGACCATCGGCGGAAAGTGGAGGGATCTGGTAGGGTAGCTCGTATGCTGGATCGGCGAGAATTCCTGGCAGCGGCCGCGGCATTGCCGGCCCTGGCGCAGACGGGCGTGGCGGCGGCAATTCCGGAGACCCATTTCCCGAGTCGGGTTTGCCAGTTTGTCTGGCGGAACTGGGAGTTGGCGAATGGAGAGCGGATGGCCGCCGTGCTGGGGACGACGGAACGGAATGTGTTGCGGTTGGGAGCCGGGATGGGGCTGCCGCCGAAGCGGAAACTGACCGCCGACCAGTTGCGACGGATCTATGTGACGGTGATCCGGCAGAACTGGCACTTGCTGCCGGCCAGGCAACTGGTGAAACTTTTGGGCTGGGACGAGGCGCGGCTGGAGTTCACGCTGAAGGAAGACGACTTTCTGGACCACAAACTGGGTCCCAAGCCGGCCTGCGAGCCGGTTCGATACGCGCCGCCGGCGGCGGAGGAGAAGCGGGCGATGGCGCGGATGCGCAAGCTGGTGCGGGAGGTGTTTGGAGACGCACTGGCGCGTAACGGGTCGAAGCTGTGCGAATTTGTAGCGGAGTTGAGCGACGCGCGAAATCCCGAGATCCGGCGAGGATTGGCGGGAAAGGGGTGGACGGCGGCGCCGTCGGCAGACCCTCGGCTGAACCGGGCCGGGGAGAGATTTGTGCGGTACGTACGGGAGAGCTTTGGCGGGGGAGAAGGGCAGCTGTCGCTGCGGCTGGTGCCTGGAATGGCGGGCTCCCGGACAACGGTGGAGAAGGGCGGCATCTGGGTGGAAGCCGGCGACACCGCCGAGTTGATGCAGGCACTGTACATGGTGCAAGACCGGATGGAGGAGTTGGAAACGCCGCAGTTGCCGGAGGGGGTGACCGAGCGGCGGACGGTGTGGTCACCGCGGTATCTGTACTCGTACTTTGCGCTCTATGGGGATCCGCTGATGGAACCGGAGGCGGATCCGTTTCCGGATGCATATCTGGAAAAACTGGCGCGGGCGGGGATCAACGGCGTTTGGCTGCAAGGGGTGTTGAACACGCTGGCACCCGCGGCGGCATTTCCGGAGTTCGGCAAGGGCGCCGAGACGCGGCTGCGCAATTTGAAGGCACTGGTGGAGCGGGCGGCGGAGTATGGGGTGAAGGTTTACCTGTACCTGAACGAGCCGAGAGCGATGCCGGCGGCATTTTTCTCGGCGCGGCCGGAGATGCGCGGTTCATCGTTCCAGCATCTGTTTGCGATGTGCACGAGCGTACCCGCTGTTCGCGACTGGGTGCGGGACGCGCTGGGGCATGTGTTCCGGACGGTGCCGGAACTTGGCGGCGTGTTCACGATCTCCATGTCGGAGAACCATACGAACTGCTTTTCGCACGGAGGCGCGTGGGCGGTGAAGCCGCCCAAGGCGGGCGATTGCCCGCGGTGCGGAAAGCGGGAGAGTTGGGACGCACTGGCCGAACTGTTCCTCGCAATGCGGGATGGGGTACGGCAGGGCTCGGCGACGGCGGAGGTGATCCACTACGACTGGGGCTGGCCCGACGAGATGGTTCCGCGGCTGCTGGAGAAGTTACCGCGGGACACGCGCATCGTGAGCATCAGCGAGTGGAGCGTGCCGGTGGAGCGGGGCGGGGTGAAGACGGCGGTGGGCGAGTACTCCATTTCCGTGGTGGGGCCGGGGCCGCGCGCCGCGCGGAACTGGGCCGCGGCGAGCCGGGCGGGGATGACCAATCTGGCGAAGGTGCAGTTCAACAATACTTGGGAGATCTCGGCGGTACCCTATATTCCCGTGCCCCAGCTGATTCTGCGGCACTGCGAAAATCTGCGGCGGGCCGAAGTGAGCGGGTTAATGGCGGCGTGGACCTGCGGGGGATATCCGTCGCCGAATCTGTTGGCGGCTAAGGCACACTATTTCGATCCCGCTCCGGCGGCTGCTGAGACGCTGGCGCGGGTGGCGCGGCAACGATTTGGTCCGGGCGCGGCGGACGGGCTGGCGGCATGGGAAAAGTTCTCGCGGGCGTTCGAGGAGTTTCCTTACGGCGTGGCGATCTACGTGATTCCGGTGCAGCACGGGCCGGTGAATCTACTGCGGCTTTCGCCGGCGGGGCATCGGCCGGGAATGATTCTGTTCCCTCACGATGGGTTCAGGATCTGGTGCGGGAAGTATCCACCGGAGGTGGTGGCTCGGCAGTTCGCGAAGATGGCGGCGATGTGGAAAGAAGGGCTGCCGCTGCTGGAGCGGGCGGTGGCCAGTCGCCGGCAGGCCACGATGGACCTGGCGATCGCCCGGACCTGCTACCACCATTTCCAGAGCGTGGCGAATCAAGTGGAGTTTTACCTGTTGCGCGATGCGGGTACCTTGAACAAGGCGCGAATGCGGGAGCTGATACGGAGCGAGATGACCCTGGCGCGGGCCCAGTATCCGGTGGCGCGGGAGCACTCCGTGATCGGCTACGAAGCGTCCAACCACTACTACTACACGCCACTGGATCTGGTGGAAAAGGTTCTGAACTGCCAGCGCCTGCTGGAAGAGCTGGACCGGGGTTAGCGGCTGCTGATCTTTTGCGGCTCCACTGTGACGGCAAGGGCCATGGAAGCCCAGGCCGTTCCGGCGGCTGAGATCCACTGGTCATGGGCGTAGGGAAAGCCGCTTTCGAAGTAGGGTTGAATCCAGATGGACCGGGTGTGGACGAGCCAGGAACCATCGGCTGCCTGGGTGTTGAGAAGGAAATCGACACCCTTCTGATAGACAGGGGCGGAGACGGCCATCTTTCCGGCAGTGTGGAGGGCATAAAGGGCCTGGCCGGTGGCATAGGCGTCCGGACCCATGGCGGGAAGTTGGCTCCAGCCGCCCTCGGCGCGCTGCAAGGCGGCCAGTGACGAGGCTGCCAGTTGAATGGCTTTGGCGGAGGCGCCGGACCAGGCGAGCCCGAGAAGGTGGAAGGCTCGATCCTGGGTCGTGTGAGGCCGGGCCTGTTCGAGCCACGCGGCCGCCCGGGCGAGGCGGACGGCCGTGTCGGCCTTACCGGAGGGCGGCGTAAACGACTTGAGCGAGTAAATGGAGAGGGCCGTGGCTTGGAAGTCGCCGGTGTTCATCGGAGGACGGCGACCCTCCGGAGTGGCCCAATAGCCTTCCGGGCGCTGCATGAGTTTCAGGAAGTGAACAGTGGCGTCGGTGTAGGCGTCGGGCGGTTGCTGGTTCATGGCGCGGTCGACCATTTCCCATCCAATGGAGGGGACGCCGGCGGCACCGAGGTCCATGATGCGCTCCGGAGAGACGCCGGTCATGGCGACGGGCAACTGGGGGATCTCACGGGGCGCTGCAATGCCACGGGCGCGGGCGAGACCGGCGGCGGCCGACGGGAGGTCCTGCGCATGGCAGGAGTTGCAGCCCGCGGTGCGGATGAAATTGTGGCTCTGTTTTTCGAGGAGTTGCAGCGCCTGGGCAACGGCAGTGGCGGCGGGGCGGCGGACGCCCGGCTTGGCGACGGCCTGCGGCAGATCCTTGGCGGTAACTCCAAGCAGGCGGGCGACTTCCGTCTGTCCCCGCTTGGCGGCCAGCGAACGGGCCGTTTCTCCTTCGCCGGTGGCATTGGGGTCGGCACCCTTTTCGAGTAGGCGCTTTACGACTGCGGTGTTCATCGGTTCCGATGCGGCCGCGTACATGAGCGGGGTGTAGCCGCGGTCGTCGCTAACGTTGACTTTGGCGCCCTTGGCGAGTAGCAGTTCGACGGATTCGAGGGATCCGGTGGTGGCGGCGTTGGCGAGAGCAGTCTCATTCTTCTTTGTGGCGGCGTTGACGTCGGCCCCGGCGTCGAGCAGGAGCGCGACAGCATGAGGATTGCGGCTGGAGGCGGCATTCATGAGCGCCGTCGCACCGGTACCGCTCTTGGCGTGCAGATTCGCCTGCTTGGCGAGGAGCAGTCGCATGGCCTCGACGTCTCCGCGGCCGGCGGCGGCCATCAGCGGAGTCTGGCCGTTGGCGGTGGGTGTGTTCGGGTTGGCCCCACGCTCGAGAAGGAGGCGAAGAATGCCATTGCCGTTGCCGGTGGAAGCGGCTTGATAAACGATGGAGCGGCCGTCGGCCTGGCGGGCGTCCTTGTCAGCGCCGGCATCGAGCAGGAGCCGTACCTTACCCTCTTCGGCAAGCGCCCAGTGCAGCGGCGTGGCGCCGCGGCGGTTCTTGGCGTTCACCACTGCCCCGGCGGCGAGCAGGGACTTCATCATCCCGGCAGTGCCGAAAGCGGCGGCATGGTGGAGGGCGGTGGACCCGCCGGCGTCGGCGGCGGTGGCAAGCGCCGGGTTGAGCGCCTTTTCAAAACCGCTGGAATCGCCGGACCGGATCGCCGTCAGTAGGGAACCCAGCTTGGGATCGATCGGCTTGGGCGGAGCATCGTCCTTGATTTCGATGCGGAAATCGACTCCCTGGTCAATCCATGCCCGCAGCATGCCGATCTCCTCGGCGGAAAGTGGCCCCGACGGGGGCATCTGCATGCCTCCGTCTCCGCTGACGACGCGTTTGATCAATTTGCTGGCGGCGCTGTTGCCGGCGATGATGACGGTGCCGTAATCGCCGCCGCGCATGGCGTTTTGGCGCTTGTCGAGCCGGAGGCCGGATTGCTGTACATCTTCGCCGTGGCAGGAGTGGCACTTCTGGGCGAGAATGGGTTTGATGTGCTTTTCGTAGTCGATTTTGATGGTTGCGGCCGGGGGGAGTGCGGGCTGAGCGGCAACGGGGAGCAGGAGAGCGGCGGAGAGAAACGTGGCGCGCATGATCGGACCATTAGGTCGAAGATGAGGGGGGGAAGTCAAGCGCCGACGCGGAATTCTATGCAGGTGAGGCGGAACGGGCGATTCCGGACCAGATGACGTCGACCAAGTCTTGCGGGAATTCGTGGGGAATTGACGGATCCGCCAGGTAGCGGGCATAGAAGGCGCCGACCAGTAGATTGACGACGGCGTCGAGATTGATGTCTCCGCGCAACTCACCCTTGCTTTGCGCGCGTTCGAGGATGTCCCGTAACATCTGGCGGCGGGGGGCAACCAGGCGGGCCCGAAAGAGGGCTAGAAGTTCGGGGGTGTGGGCTTCCTCGGCAAGTACGGTGCCGATGAGCGACATGCCGTTGGGGCGGAACAGGGAGCGGGAGAAATTAGCGAGGGTGGCGCAGAGGTCGCCGCGGGAAGAGCCGGTAGCCACCGGCGGTTCGGCGAGTTGGAGGGTGCGGAGGGCGGCGGTGGCGAGGTCCGCTTTGCCGGGCCAGCGGCGATAGATGGTGGGTTTGCTGACGCCGGCGGTGAGCGCGATGTTGTCGAGGGACATTCGCGAGTAGCCCTCCTCGGCGAGGTAACGGAGGGTAACGTCGAGGATCCGGCGCTCCGTTTCCGGGTCACGGGGGCGGCCGGTTCTTTCGGCGGTCTTTTTTGCAACCACGGGACTATGTTGACAATCTATTACGACACGGTACAGTATCGGAAAGGAAAGGCGAGACATGAACATCGGGATTATTGGATCGGGAAACGTAGGCGGCACGTTGGGAGCCCGCTGGGCGGCGACGGGGCATACCGTGTTGTTTGCTTCGAGGAATCCGGATTCGGAAGAGATGCGGGGGTTGGTTGCCCGGGCGGGCGGAGGAGCGCGGGCGGTGACGGCGGCGGAGGCTGCGTCGCAAAGCGATGTCGTTTTACTGGCGACGCCTTGGCCGGCGACCCGGGAGATTGTCTCGTCCCTCGGCTCGCTGGCGGGGAAGGTGTTGATTGACGCGACGAATCCGCTGTTGCCGCGGTTGGCGGGACTGGAGTACGGGACAGTGACTTCGGGAGGGGAACAGGTGGCGGCATGGGCGCCGGGAGCTCATGTGGTGAAGGCGTTCAATACGGTCGGGTATAACGTGATGGCGAACCCTTCCTTTGGCGGCGCTCCGGCGGTGATGTTCTATTGCGGCGACGACACAGTGGCAAAGGAGACCGTTCGCGCGCTGGCAGGGGAACTAGGATTTGATCCGCGTGATGCCGGGCCTTTGACCCAGGCCCGGCTGCTGGAACCGTTCGCGCTGCTATGGATCTCCTTGGCCATGGTGCACGGGTACGGGCGGGAGATCGGGTTTCAGTTTCTGCAGCGCCGGACTGAGTAGCCTGGGCGCGAAGCAGGATCAGGGCTGCTCCAGGATGGCGTCATTGAAATCGGGTCTATTCGCGGAACCATTTCCCTTTGGCGAGCAGCGAGGAACGGCAAACTGGTAGGTTCTGGACGAGACGCCAGTGAGATTTCCAGCCGGATCCAGCGCGTGGATCTGCAGGGTGTACTGGGCCGCGGGCAGGAAGAATCGCGGGTTGGCGGTGGCTCCTTTGGTTCCTTGGGGACGCTTGAAGACCACGGGTACCCCGCCCGTCACGTTGAGCGGTGTGAAGGTGTAGGCCAGGCCATTGGTGGCGGGACCGCCGCCGCCATTGAAAAAGCCAAAAGTGGTGGCGTTCAGATCCAGTACAACATTGGCGCCGTTCGTAGTTGGCTTCTGCGGCCAGACAAAAAGTGCGCACCCCGTGCGGATGGAACTGGAAGCAACCGAGTCATCGATAAGTTGGACCCTGGGGCCAGCCGGCAGACTTAGCGCGAAGAGCAGAGCGATGTAGGGTTTCATGTGGAGTCCTCTGCCCGGTCGTGCGCGAAACCCGGGTGGGAGGGGTCAACGGAGCGCTGGGAAGAGCCGGAGAAATTCCCGGGCGGCGATGGCGCCGATTTCCTGTTGGCCTTTGGGCGCGAGATGGGTGCGGTCTGGTTTGCCGTCGGCGGATCTCGGTCCCAATGCGTCGCTCGCCTCAAGTCCGATCCGTTCACTGAGTTCTTTGGTCAGTGAATACAGATCGATGAGCGGGGTCTTCGTTTCCGCAGCGAGAGTCCGGGTCTGCTCAACGAACGGGACAAGGCAGTCTGGCTTGATCTTGCCATCGGCGGTAAAGGTGCGGCGGACGATGGAAGTTACCAGTACGGGCACCGCCCCGGCGGCACGCGCCTCGGTGAGATAACGGGTCAAGTTCTGGCGGTAGGTAGTGGCGGGGACGGTCTCCCGTTCAGGACCTTTGCCGGGGCAATCATTGTGTCCGAACTGGACGAGGATGTAGTTTGCCTTCCCATCGATTGCAAGTGTCCAGGCGCCTTCATCCCGAAAACTTTTGGAACTGCGGCCATTGCGGGCGAGATTCCGTACCTCAACCTTTCCTTGCACTGCTGCGCGGAAACCCGGGCCCCAGCCGCCGCCTTCGGCAACGGTGGAGTCTCCGACGAGGGTTACATTCGGCTGAGCCCAACAGACGACAACGGCGAACAGGAATATGCGCATGGGAACAGTTCAGTCCGGCCGTCCGGACGCGCTTACCGTTTGGCCGGTCGAAGCACGATGGCTTCCAGGTTAAGGGCGGCGGCGTTTGGCGGAGCGTTTGACTGCAGTTGTAGCGTCTGCTCGCCGGCGGCGAGTGTCAGCACTCCGACCGGGAACTCCCGAAACACCTGCGCATCGCCGGTGACTTCTGTTTTTCCGGTTAGCAGCGCATCGCCGGCTTTGATGAGAAACGGCAAATCCTTGCTGGCGCGTGATGCCGCATAGCGCAGGGATACCTGGTACCGTCCGGCCTTTGGAATTCTGACCTTCCAGCCGGGCACATCCTCCGGGCGGGTCCACCGGGTGAGATAGGCGTGTTCGAAGATGTTCTCCATCTTCAGCCGCTGACCGAGGCTGGAATTAATTTCCGCGGAGGCGGCGGGGAGCAGAATCGACCCGTCGTCGGCAGGCTTTTCGAAAAAAGGAGTGACCTGCGGGCTTCCGTCGAGCTGCAGCGCCACGACAGATGCGGTGTCGTCCGGGGCTTGCGAGGGAAGTTGGACCACAATTCCGTCCTGGTCGCGCCGGGTGGTGAGGTTCTGGGTCCGGTCGGCGAGCAGGTACGCCCGGTGAACAATATTGTTCAGGCCGGGAATGCGGAGCAGCCCATCCTTCGGCCAATGGAACACGTGGAGGAACAGGGTCGACCCTTTCACCGTAGCGCGCCCGTAAAAAGGAAGGCGGGGGAAGGGGGATGTGGTGGTCTCATAGACCGCCTCCCCATTGACATCCATCCAGCGGCCGATTGATTGCAGGCGGTCGACAAACTCCGGCTGAATGGTGCCGTCAGGCCGGGGGCCAACGTTGAGCAGGAGGTTGCCTCCCTTGCTCACCACTTCCACAAGCATTCGGATGAGGTCGCGGCTGGTCTTGAACTCGGTCTCGTACTTGTTGAAGCCCCAACTGTCGGTGTTGATGGTGACGCAACTCTCCCAAAGTGCCGGTTTCCCCTCCGGCCCAGTGACGCCCGTTGCCGGGATGAACTGCTCAGGGGTGCCGAAGTCTGCCTTGTTTCCTGGGCGGCGGTTGTAGAGCCGGTCGTTGATCAGGGCATTGGGCTGGAGCGACCGGATAAAGTCATAGATCCCGTCGGCCTGAATCTCTTCGGGCTTGTGTTCCCACTCACCGTCGAACCAGACCATCGCCACGTCTCCGAACTCGGTCAGAAGTTCCCGCAGTTGGGCCCTCATGAACTCGAGGTAACGAGGCATGTCCCCGCCTTGCTCGAAGTTCTTTGGATGCTCCCAGGCACGAAGAGGACGGTAGTCAGGATGCTTCCAGTCCATGATCGAGTGGTAGAAGCCAAGCCGGAGGCCATCGCGCCGCGCGGCTTCCGCCAGCTGCTTGAGCGGGTCACCGGAATACGGGGTGATCTCCATGTCGTAGTCGCTAACGCGACTTCGATAGAGGGAGAAACCATCATGGTGTTTGGACGTGATCACCATGTATTTCGCCCCGGCAGAGCGGAACAGGCGGGTCCACTCCGAGGCATCGAACTTGACCGGATTGAACTGCCGGGCGAACTTGTCATACTCCGCTTGAGGGATCTGAAGTTTGTGCCGGGCCCACTCGTGGCGTCCGATCACCGAATAGGGGCCCCAATGGACAAAGATCCCAAATTTCGAATCGCGGAACCAGCGGGTGCGTTCCGTGTCGGGAACGGGCGGCAACTGCGGCTGGGAGACGGCCGGAATGGCCGCGGAAAACAGGAGCAAGATGGTTGCGGCGCGCATAGTCCTATTCAAGAACGGCTTTCGGAATCTGGATGAGAGGTGGTGCGGCGGCAGTTTGGATTCCTGTATGCATGTGCTGCAGAGAACGGAGCATACTGGACAACTCCGGCCAATCGGTATCAATGAGGGAGGCTGTGGACTCCAGCATATTGCGGTTCAGCAGGCTCATGAACAGGGATGCCAATTCTGGATCGCGCCACCCCCGGGTGGCCTCTTCTTCCAGAACCCGGGTCGCCTCTTGAACAGAGAAGGCCCGCTTGTAGGTCCGCTCCGTAATCAAAGCATCAAAGATGTCGACAATCTGCAGAATTCGGGCAAGTAGTGGAATATTCTCGCCCTGGAGCCCGTCCGGATATCCGGTCCCATCCCACTTTTCGTGATGGGAACGGATGATTGGTAACACAGGAGCCAGACTCTTCATGGGCCGGCAAATCTCTTCCCCCCGCACCGTATGCTGCTTCATGACGACCCATTCGGCGTCGGTGAGCCGTTTGTTCCCATGCAGGATACTATCGGGAATCGAGACTTTGCCGATGTCATGGAGGAACCCGCCGCGATAGAGAGCGATCAACTCGGGCCGGGAAAGGCCCAGCGCGACACCCAAAGCCACGCTGTAGGTTGCCAGCCGCTGACAGTGTTCCGCTGTATAGGAGTCCCTGGCTTCGACGGCCTGGGCCAGCGCGAACAGAATCGTCTCCGCTTCGTCGAGCGAATCGATGGCCGATTTGTGCCGCAATAACGCCCGCACCCTTGCCCGGAGGACGGACGGATGGAGTGGTTTGGTGAGGTACTCGTCGGCGCCGGCGTCGATGCCGAGCACTTCATGCTCGGCCCCCTGCAGGCTTGTAATCATAAGAATCGGAAGGAATTGTGTCTTCCGGTTGCTTTTCAGCCGGCGGCAGAATTCCGGACCGCTGATATCGGGCATCATCAAATCCAGAATGACCAGGTCTACTGGCTGGCGTTCCAGGATTTCCAATGCGGC
Organism: uncultured Solibacteraceae bacterium; assembly: GCA_964430625.1. GTDB lineage: Bacteria > Acidobacteriota > Terriglobia > Bryobacterales > Bryobacteraceae. Next base: position 106,212 of record CAYSFR010000015.1, on the reverse strand, counting down.
CCGGCCTGTGGCCGCCTCAAAAAACTCGTACTGACCCGCCGAACGCAACATCCCTTTTGCCAGGCGGCGGTTGATTTCCAGAGAGTCGACAACCAGAAGGCGCCCCGTGCGCCCTCCATCCTGCAACGGTTCGGCCGACAGCCCGGCCGGAATCGCGGGGATCGCCGGGTGCGGCTCCCCCGCTGGCGTCAATTGCATGTGCAGGTTCGTTAAGCTGCTGAAGTCAGACAACGTACAGTGCCTCTTTTGGTACTATCGGCCTGAGGGCCCGGAACATTTAGGCCGGCCGCCTAGGAATATCACCCTAGGATTCTTGGAGGATGTCGAAATGAAGATTGGGATGATCCTGGCCTTTGCCGCCTTGTCGTTGGTCGCCGAGCCGCTGAGCCGTGGAGAGCGCGACCAAGCAATGAGTCACCTCCACGGGACGCGCAAACAGGTTTTGGACTTGGTGGGTCCGCTGAGCGACGCTCAGTGGACGTTCAAACCCGGCCCGGCACGCTGGAGCATCGCCGAATGCGCTGAACACATCACGGAGACCGAAAACATGCTCCGTGGCCTGATCCAGCAGAGCGCGAAAAAACTGCCGATCGATGAAGCCAAACGTTCGGGGCGATCCGCCAAGCGTGCCGACAGCGCGAAGTCGGTTCTGACCTCGATCACCGACCGGTCCAAGCCGGTTTCGGCGCCGGGCGAGATCCGTCCCACGGGCCGTTTCGCCTCGAAGGCAGCGTTGGTGGATGCATTTAACAGCCGTCGCGACGAGACGATACGATACGTCGAAACCACTGAAGACGACCTGCGCGGCCGGTTCTTCAAGATGGGTCCGACGACGGAAATGGACCTCTACGAAATGATCCTCATGATCAGCGGCCACGCCGAGCGCCACCTTTTGCAGATGAAAGAAGTCATGGCGGCGCCGGGTTACCCGAAGAAGTAGCCAGTACTAGCGTTTCCTGGCGACCACCATAGTCACGTCGTCCGTCGGCGAGCACTCTCCCAAGAAAGCCCGAAGCTGGCGGGCAATCTCCATGAGCACCTCGTCGGCGGAGCGGTCCAGGCACGCCGCGGCGATCTGGGCGACTGCCTCTTCGCCAAACTCGTCGCCTTTGGCATTGGGCGCCTCGGAAACGCCATCGCTGTACATTACCAGCAAATCCCCCGGTTCCAGGCGCGTGCGCCCGCCGGAGTAGTTGATGTTGGGCAGGATTCCTAATACCGGACCGCCCGCCGTCAGCAGTTCCACTCGGCCCGATTGGCGTGCGATTACCGGCGGATTGTGTCCGGCGTTCGAGTACTCCATCTCCCCCGTCACAGGATCGACAGCGGCGAAGAAGCCGGTGATAAACTTGTTGTCCGGCGTATTGGCCTTGATGGAATGATTCAGCCGGCTCACCATTTTTGCCACGTCGGTCTGCAGCTCGCACAGCGCATGCACGCGTGCCTGCAGGCTCGACATCAGCAACGACGCGGCCAGTCCCTTGCCGGAAACATCGGCGACCACCACCAGCACACGGCCGTCGGCCATTGGTACGTAGTCAAAGTAGTCACCCCCGACCGACCGGCAGGGCAAGGAACGGCCGGAAAGTTCCAAGCCGGGAAGGACCGGCGGGGCTTGCGGGAACAGTCCGCGTTGGATGTCCGCTGCCTGTTCCAGGTCATGTGCCAGGACGCGTTCGACATGCTCCACCTCCACAAGCCGGGCATGTTCAATGCGGATGGCGGCGATATTGGCAAACACCGTCAACAGGCTCAACGCCTCGGCGTCGAACGGGTACAGGAGACTGGGTGTATCGACATACAGAATTCCGATCACCTGCGACTCGGTTTGCAGCGGCACGGCCATCAAGCTTTTGATTTTTTGCTGCACGATGGTCTGCGATGCGCGCAGCAGGGAGTCCGACGCCGCATCCTGTACGAGCAACGAGGCCCGTTCCCGCATCACTTTATCCCGTACGGCGGAAGAGACCCGGAACCCGTCGCCCTTGTTGGCTTTGGTGACCAATTCTCCGTTTTCCAAGGTCATCAGAACGCCTCGCTTGGCGCCGACGGCATCCAGGGCCAGATTCAAGGTGATCTCAAACAGGCTGTCGATCGGTTTGAAGGACGCCAGTTCCCGGCCTGCGCGGACCAACGCATCCATCCTTTTATTGGCCCGTTCCAATTCCACCGACGGCGGGCCCGCGGGCTTGGCCGAAAAATTCGCTGAATCCAGCCGGATGATAAACGTCGAATCGGGCCGCATGGGCACGCCGGCGTCGTCCTCGACAAACTCCAACGGACTTGCCGGCGTCTTCGCGGCCGCCATCTTATGCACTTCGAATTCGAGGATCTGCCGGCCGGCGACAATCCGGTCGCCCGGCGACAACCGGTGTTCGCGAATCAGGTTCTGGCCATTTACCGTCGTCCCGTTTTTGCTGCCGAGGTCACGGACGATCCAGGCGCCATTGTTCCATTCAAACGCGCAATGCTGGCGGGATAGCATCGTGTCGCCTGGCATGGGAAGGTTGACGGATTCGCTCCGCCCCATGACGAAGGGAGACGCCGTCAGGCGAACGGGCCGCGATTCTCCCTCGGGCCCAATCAATAAGATCTCGGTTTCGACAAATTCTGGCATGCGGCGCGGCTATACTGTGAAAGTATCTCATGATGGCACAAGGCGCCTGTCAATCGGCAGAGCCTTCATTTGACTGGATCGGATTGGAGAGGATAAATGAGCGCAACAATTAGCATGCGGCAGAACGGTGATGTTTGCCTTGTGGATGTCAGCGGGAAGATTACCCTGGGCGACGGCTCCGTGGCGATCCGCGAGGCAGTGAAGAAACTGGTGGCGAACGGGACAAAAAAGATCGTCCTGAACCTCGCGGAGGTAACCTACATCGATAGCTCTGGCATCGGGGAACTCGTCTCGGCGTTCACCTCGGTGTCCAACAATGGTGGCAATCTCAAGCTGCTCAAGCTGACCAAACGGGTGCAGGATCTGTTGCAGATCACGAAACTGTACACCGTATTTGAAGTGTTCGACGAGGAATCGGCCGCGGTCGCCAGTTTCTAACTTGCGGGGAAGCAATCCATTCGGAAGAGCCGCGCGGCGTGAGCGCGGCTCCTCGATTTTATGGCGCGAATAACGGATGTCTCGGCCATTCGGGCCTGCCTGAACCAGGACCGCGCCTGGAGCGTCTATGCCCTCGGCGACCTCCTTCCCGAAGCGTTTGCCAAGTCCATCTGGTTCGGGCCCGACCTCACGCTGGTCTATAGCGACTATGGCACCTGCATTCTTTTCGCGATGGGGACGTCCAGTCTGCGGGAGGCGCTGGAGCATGCCAGCTGGCCGGTACATCTGCAGGTGCGTCCGGAAGCCCTCTCCGCTCTGGAGCCGTTGGCCGTCGTCACGAAACGCATGCCGATGTGGCGGATGGGGTGGAGCGGCGATCGAACTGGCTTTGTGGATACGCCGGCGGCGCGCCGCCTGAACGCCAGTGATGTCCCGGCACTGGAGGAACTCTACGGGGATGGTGCGGCCACCGGGGAATCGCCGGACTTCTTCTTCCCGTCGATGGTCGAGGCAGGTATCTTCTATGGGGTGTTCGACGGTGCCCGTCTGGCCGCGGCCGCTGGTACTCACCTCTACGCGCCGCAGGAAGGAGCGGCCGCTATCGGAAACGTCTACACGCGCCGGAGCGCGCGGGGCCGCGGTTTGGGGAAGCAAGTGACGTGCGCCGTGCTGAAGGATTTGGCCGGCCTGCAGACCGTCGGCCTCAATGTCCGCGACGGCAATATCGCGGCCATCAAGGTTTATGAATCGTTGGGCTTCCGGAAGCACTGTGACTTTTTTGAGGCGCTCGCGGTACGGGCGCGCTGACCGCCACCACGCTGCCGCGGTACATTCCCATGCCACAGGTGAAGCGGATCTCTCCGGAGGGCTGCGGTGGAAGGTCGAGCAGCGTCATACCCCCGGGCCGAATTTCGGTGGTGATCCCCAGCGCCGGGAATACGATCTTTCCCCCGCAGTTGCTCTCACTGCTCCGCAACAGGGCCAGCCTTAGGGGTTGATCGGCGGGAACCTCCAGCCGCATCGGATCAAACCCGCCGGGAGTAATGCGGACGGGAAGGGCGCCGGCGGGCGCCCCCGTTGCGGACTTCTTCACATCGCCCGGGAGCACTGCGATCGGGAAGGAGATGGTTTCCACGTTCCCATCCATCTGTGTTTGAAACCAAACCTTGTGCAGGCCGGGAGCGGCGAAATTCACGGCGACCCGCACCACCTCGGGTGGTGGCCCGGAGACGTGCAGGTGCTCCCCGCCGGTGCGAGCCGGCTCCGCCGGATGGGCGTGAATCAGCGTGTCGACGCCCTCTCCGGCGATCACGATGTGGGCCCATGCCCCCAGGAACGGCTGCCAATTGCGCGCCTGCTGATTCACCCGGAACTGTAATTCCACGTCCTCGCCGCTTCGAATCGGGCCGCGGGTTAGCAGGACGACGCTACCCTCCGCCGCTTGCGGCGGCGTGACACCGCCGCCCGCTCCGGCCGTAATCCAGTCGAAGGCGGCCATACGCTGCCTGCCGCCCGGCGGCGTGACGTCGGCGAACACCCGGTAGACGCCTGCGCGCGGCGCCGTGTACTCCACTTCCCACATTCCGAACGCGTCTACCTCGGGGTGAATGTGTGCGAATGTCGCCCGGTCTCGCGAAACGACGAAGACGTGCATCGGCCGTTCGTGCACGGACTCGAGATGGCGCAACGGCCGCCCGTCACTGCCGGTCACCCGAAAACGCAACCGGCCTGGCTCGCGGCCGTCGAACTCCACGCCGTCCTGCCGGGCGGAGAAGGCCCCCGCCGGCCCGCTCCCGTAGTGTCCATAGAATTCGTGAGCGAACAGGTACGGGAACGCGGGCCGGCCCGTGTCCTCGCTCGCCAGAAAGTAGGCATAGGTCCCGCCGGGGTACTCCGGCGTCTGCGTGAACCGCCCGTTGAACTGGTCCAGATCTCCCGCGCCCGGAACATACTCATAATCTTCGACAAATGTGCCCAGCGGGTACTCTTCATTCACCGGCGGCCCCTCCTGCCCCGGCACCAGCCGAGTGCCATCTGCCCACCGCTCCCGCGTGGTGATGCGCCGCAGTCGGTAGCTGGAGCGCATTCGTTTCCCGCCACTCCACGGCCCATAAACCGGGAATCCGTCCAGGGCAAACCCGATCAGCGGGGAGTGTGCCGACGGGCTGGCTGCCAGGCTCTCCAGGAGTCCCGGCCGGGAAACGCCATGAACGTCCGCGGCGCCGCGCGCCAAAGGGTCAAAATGCCACAGGTTCTGCTCCCGGTACGAAGAGCCCTCGAACTGGCTGTGAATCGGAACGCCGTTGACGAATACGCCCGCATGACTGGCGGGAATGTGGGCGTGCGCGCCCACCTCCGCCCTGGGTCGCAGTGGAATCCGAAACTCATATTGTCGCGGTCCTGCGGGCGCCGACGCGGCCTGGCCCAAAGGGCCGAGCCATGCCAGCGACAGCCCCGCGGACCGGACGATCACCTCCCGTTCCGTGCTCTCCACGCTGTGCACATCCGGACGCAATGCGCCCGCCGTCCCGGTTGAACGGATCCACACTGACTGCGCCGGATGCGAGGCCAGCGATAGCGAGAAGAGAAGGAGGATCGGGGGCCGCATATTACTTGATCACGACGTTTACTGGATTGGAGGGCTTGCCTCCCGCCGTCACCACCACGTCCACTTTCCCCGTCCCGGCGAGCGTGAGCGGTAGCGAGAGGTTGATCTGGTCCAAACCGGCGTAGGTTCCCTGCGGCCCGGCATAGGCGACCGGAACGGTCACGCCGCCTACCGTCGCCGTTACGTCACTTGCGCCGTTCAGTCCAGTTCCGTAAAGCACCAGCGTTGCCTGCTCGGCCGCGGTGCCCAACGTGACCGGCCCGGTGACGGCTTCGTATACGACTCGTCCTGCCGAAAGTCTGGCTAGTTGTGCCACCGCCGCGTTCTCCGCATTGGCGCGGAACAGGCCCGGATAGGTTCGGACGATATGAATGGCGCCCGGTACGATCACTCCGCCGGCGCTGATGCGCACGGTGGCAACACCGGTCGCCACGTTCTCTGGAATCCGGTAGTTCAGCTGCTTTGCGGAGGCGTAGGCAATAGGTGCTTGTGTCGCGGTGCCGGCCGCGTCGGTAATGGTTACAGTAGCCCCTCCCAGCGTCAACGGCCATGCCGCCGTTGCCGCGGTTTCCGTGGCCGTTGCGAGCTTGGCTTCGAACTGGGCAAAGGCCGTGACCAGCGCTCCCGGCGTCAGCGGACCACCTTCGAGCGAGGCCGACGACCAGTGAATTGCGTTCGCCTGAACGATTCCGCCGCCGGCGTCGTCGCCGCTCGCGTTACGATAGGAGGCGCCGTCGGCCGCGTTAAACACGGACACCCCGTTCACCCAGATGCCCACTGCGCCGAGGCCCGTATTCGTTCGTGTGCCCGTCGCCGCCTGTGGAGCCCGCGGCAACGCCATTTGGGAGTTGATGGCGGCGGCGAAGTTCATAAACACGCCGCCGTTCATTCCTCCGGCAAACCACGGACCGATCACGTAGCTCGGCAAGTTGTTGGAATTGACGTAGACGGTGCTTGCAGTCGTGCGAATCCGCTGGATGTCGGCTGTAGCGGGTGTGTTGACGCCGCCCATCGCCGCGCGCGCCCCAACCGGTTGTGTCCCGGGCCAGGTGGTTTGCGGACCCGCCGAAGGGTCCCACCCCACCACCGCCTGCGCCAGCGTTTGCGAGTTGTCGGTCTTCCAGGATCCCAAGAGCGCCTCGGCGGAGTTCCGCGGCCCGTTGAACTGCCCGCCGGCAAAATATTCCTGGGCATCGGCCGGCACGGCGCCTGCCGCGCCCCGTGCCGCTACGCCGTAGTATTGCAGCCCCAGGATATAGGGGAACGCCGGCGTGCCGTCGTCACGAATGGTCACGAAGTAGGCGTAGGTGCCGTTGGGGTACTCTGGCGTCACCGCTGTCCGCCCGTTGTATTCGTCGAGATCGCCAACGCCTGCCGCCCATTCGTTGTCTTCAATGTAGCGGCCCAAGGGAAACCGCTCATTCACCGGCGGACCCTGCTGTGCCGCCGTCAGCCGTTGCGAAACACCGCTGTGGTAGGCCAGCGCCCAGTCCGGAAGTGAATCCCGCGTCGTCATCTGCCGCAGCCGGTAGCCGGATTTCATGCGCCGAATCGGGCTTGCCGCGCTCCGCGGATCCGAGTATCCGTACGGTCCGTAGATCGGGAATCCGTCGAGCGCCCAACCCAGAATCGGCGAGTGCTTCCATCCCGATGCCTTCTCCCGGTAGGTGGAACCGGTCCGCCCGGAGCCAACCACCTCCACGTTGTCTCCCAACTGTGCCCGCAGGCAGATCGGGTGGACGTGGTTGTGGTACTGCCCCTGACCCGGTTGGTGTGCCAGGCAGGAGTCAAAGGTGTCCCGTTCCCCAAAGTACGCATCTCGTAGCCAGATGCCATCGCCGGTCTGCATTCCGGGCGGTTGAGCGTAGGCGGCCAGCGCCGCGAGCAAAATCAGAGTCTTTTTCATAACAAACAGAGCTGCCTTGCTCTTCAGGCTAAGGCTGAACCGGGTCGATCCGTTGTTATGTTCTCGTTAAGCTTTACCACTGCAGCGCGAGGTTCAGTCGAAAGGCCCGGCCATCGTTCAACGTGTTGGTGATGAACCCGAACTCCGGGGTGCCCAGTGTGCTGCCCGGTTCGGCGAACTGCGGCGTGTTGAGTAGGTTGATCGATTCGGCGCGCAACACAATCTGCGCCTCACGTGAAGCTTTCCAACTGCGCGTGATGGCGGCGTTCACGTTCCGGATCGCCCCTTTTCGGAAAACGTTCGCGCCCAGGTTTCCGGTCTCTTCCCCGGCGCGGATAAAAGAAAAGGCGCTTCGTGGCAGCCGCGCCACCGAAGTGTCCGGATTGCCAATGGAACGGCCCAGGATCGACGGGTCCAGCAGATTCGGCCGGTCCCCGCCATTGCCGTCGACGTTGCCGAAGCCCGGCCCGTCGAGTGTACTGACATTAAACGGCGTACCTTGTTTCAACAGAACTACGCTGCTTGCCGTCCACCCCTTCCAGGAATAGGACACGCGGGCCAGAAACGCGTGCGGCTGGTCGAATTGGCTTCGCGCCTTCCGGTCCCGGTGGGTCTCATACTCGCTTTGGCTGCGCGACAGGCGGGAGTCGGCGTCGTAGGCGGTATTTGTGTAATCGGCACCCAGGTCCATAGCCTTGCTGAACCAGTAGGCGGCGTCCAGGGTGACGTTCTTCACGCTGGGCGCCACCAGGGTAATGCGTCCTGCGTCAAAGTAGCCGCGCGACCCGTTCAGCACCCAACGCACATCGGCTAACACCGCGTCCGGCCGGCGGCTGTTGATGGTCGCGGTGGTCAGCGGAATGCCGGCCACCGGGTGCGCGCGGTTCAGATACCACATCACCGGCAATTTGTGCGCGCGGCTTCCTGCGTAGCCCGCCTGCATGCGCCAACCCGCGCCCAATCCGCGCTCCCAACTGGCGTTGTACTGGTAGTGGTAGGGTGTGGCCAACTGCGGGTCCAGCAGGTACAGATTCGGCTTGGGGGCTTCGCCGGAGCCGTTGAACGGGTTGGTCAATTCCGGTGCCAGAATCACCAGCTTCACGCTCCGCGGTGGGGAGAATCGCACCTGCGAGTAGGAAACCGGCAGAATTTCGCCAAAATGAAGGCCGGCTGCGGCGCGAAAGACTCCCCATTCCCGGGGTAGCCGTTGTGCGATGCCCATGCGCGGAGCCAGGTTATTGCAATCAGTGGAGAAGGCGATCTCGTTCAACCCGTTCACTTCCTCGGGCCGGCCCACGCACTCCCACCGTAGTCCATAGGTCAACGTCAACGTCTTGGTCGCGCGCCATGTGTCCTGGGCGAACGCCGTGGCGAGCGTCTGCCGGAATCCCCTCCAAACGTTGCCTACGGAGGCCAGATACTGCGACGGTGTGCCCAGTCGCAGATTTTCGATGCCCGTACGGCCAAAGTCATTGGAGAAGGAGAGGAATCCCCGATGGGCGTCAGTCTCCATCCCGTTAAACTGCCGGCGAAGAAGGCCCGCCCCCGCGGCCCACACGTGATTGCCGCGCGTTGTTGTGTAGCTCGCCTCCTGCCGGAAAATGTTCTGTGCCCGGTCAATCGGGATCGCCGCCAGCGGCCCCAGCGTCGTCAGTCCGGCAATGGACACCATCGGACCCACCGCGTTTGGCTCTGGCACCAGCAGCGAACCGATCCGGTCAAATGCCGAGGTGATCTGAAGCCCCGCCAACGGTGCCCAGGTCAGGCGTGCCCGGTGGGACCGCGTCCGTGTGTTCGGATTCTGCCCCGCCACCAGTTGGAACGCGTCGACGCTCTGCCCGGTGAACTGATACTGCGCGTAGATGCGCCGGTGCTCCAGTCGCAGGGTCGCGTCGTTGCCATCAATCTTCTGCGGCGCGTTCGTATTCAAGGCGCGCGGATTGATGTCGGTGCGGTTCGGCGGCAAGGCAGGATAGGCGGCCAGGTAGCGGGCGACGATCGCCCTTCGCCCCGGGTCGGCGGTGAGTGGCGTCCGTTCCTCGGCCCGAGGTACCAGCACATTGCCATTCACCTGGCCCCTGAGCTTGTCCTGCGACCCCTGCAGCGAAACGTACCCGCCGCGCCAGGGCGTCCATCCTGTCTGAAACCCGTAGCGGTTCTCCCGCGCCGGTTGCACGTCCCCTACCTGGAAGAAGGAGCGGGCGGAGACGATGCTGTTCTGATGATTGCCGAACAGGTTGCCATGCCAGTTGGCGCGCCGCGCGGCGGTCAGGTGCACCACGGCCGACGGTGGATTCCCGAACTCCGCGCCGAAGTAACCGCGGTCGGCGCGGAACTCCTGCACCAGCGTCGCCGTCGCTCCCAGCCGGATGTTCAGTTCCTTCAGGGCATTGTTGTCCACCAGATTGAACTGGACGTTTTCGTTCCGGCGGCTCTCGCCTCCCGCCGTGTCCTCCTTCCCCAGCAGGTTCAGTTCCACGCGTTTCTGCGCGTCGCCGGTCTCGGCCGGTTTCTGGGCCATCGCATTCAGGAGGAAGGTAATAAAAAGTAGGTGTCGCAAGCGGCTTTTCCTAGCGTCCCATACGTTGAAACCAATCCTCTTCGCGCCGCATCCAAAAAAGGTAGCCCGCCGGGCATCTCGCCCCCCGTTCTTCTCTCCTCCCCGCCACGAGGAATTTTCATGCAGCGGTCTTGCCGCTGTCATGCCGTCTTCACCGGCCTTGAGGATATTGAGAACATGCAGGACAACACACCGCACCCCAGGCGGTATCTACTCGCGTCCGATTTCGATCAGACGCTCAGCTTCAATGATTCTGGCATTGTTCTGAGCGAACTGCTCGGCGCCGCCAGCTTTGAAGAAAAGATCGCCGGCCTTTCCCGGACCCACTTCGTCCAGCAGGGGGCGGAACTCTCCTACCTGCTGCTGCACGACCCCGAGTATCGGCGCGTCCGTCGGGAGCATCTTCGCGAAGTCGGCAAACGCGTCCGGCTCAAGCAGAATATCCCCTTACTCGCCCGGTTGCTTCAGAATCTCGACGCTTGCCAGTTTGCCTTCTATGTGATCTCTGCTGCTCCTGAGGAAGTCATCCAGTCCGCATTGGAAGGGATCGTCCCGGCGGATCATATCATTGGCACCCGCTTCCACTACTCCCCGGAAACGGGAGAGATTCAATCGATCCTTCGCGTCCCCGCCGGGTATGGAAAGGTTGCGGCCATTGAAGAGCTCCGCACAGGTCTCGGCATTCCTCATCACCGCATCGCCTATGTCGGGGACGGCAGTTCCGATGTCCATGTCATGCTCCATCTCAACCGTTGCGGTGGCCTGACGATTGCTGTTTCGGAGAACAAATACATCACCGAAATCGCCCGTCGCACCGTGCTCGGAGACGATGCTTTGGGTGTCGCCATCCCCATCCTGGAAGAGATCCTCGATTGGCCCGCCAGCCGTATCCGCGGCCTCTTTGAGGCCAATGGCTTCGTCCTTCAAGAGTGGGATAAAGTGCGCACCGACACGGTTAAGTTCCGTCCGCTTGTATCCTCCATGCAGGTGCCCAACTGATGGCCCCCGAATGGATAGGGTGGGTGGCCACGGCCGCGTTTGCCAGTTCCTATTTCTGCAAGGAGGCTCGAACGCTACGCGCCGTTCAGGGCCTCGCCGCGATGCTGTGGATTGGCTACGGACTGTTCATTCGTGCCACTCCTGTCGTCGTCGCCAATATCATCGTTGCCGCGGCCGCTGGATACTCCGCATGGCGACCCTCCCGGTAGCCCCCATTGCCCATTTCATTACGATATGATGAAAAAATCGGGGAATACGCTTCGCCTATCGCTCCGGGTCTGTAGACGGTAGGCGTAGTCTCGCACCTTGTCTGTACCTGACAGGGGCTTTTCTCCGTTTTGTGATCCTTCTAAGGAAAAGGGGTATATGCGTCCAATGAGACGAATCATTCTCTATTTGTTTGCGCTTGCGTGGGCAACCGCCCTCCTGGCACAAACCACTGCTGAAATTCTCGGTACGGTATCCGACGAAAGCGGCGCTGTCATTGCCTCCGCCAAAATCACGGCGCGCAACACGGCCACCGGAATCGTCTCAAATACAACCAGCGGCGAAAACGGCCAGTTCCGTTTCCCGCTTCTCCAACCCGGCAAATACGAAGTCACCATTGAAAAGCCAGGCTTCGCCAAACTTGTCCGCAACAATGTCGAAATCCAGCTCAATGAGCGAGCCAACATCCCGGCCCAACTCAAGGTTTCGACGTCGCAGGAAGTCGTCACTGTCACCGGCGAAGTGCCGCTGATCAATACCACCAACTCGGAAGTTGGCGTCAACTTCGACTCCCAGCGCATCCAGAATCTTCCCCTTGCGCCCAATTCCAACATCCTCAATGCCGCCCTCTCCGTTCCTGGCGTCAGCCAGCTCTCCGGCGGCAACTCCGGCTTCGCCGCCGGCGGCGTGTCCTTCTCTGTGAACGGCATGCGCACCCGGTCCAACAATTTCGTCGTTGACGGAACCGATTCCAACTCGCCCTCCGTCGGTGGCCTTTTGCAGGAAATCAACAATCCCGACACCGTCGGCGAGTTCCGCATGATCACCAACCAGTTCGCTGCTGAGTACGGCCGCGCTGCGGGTTCGGTGGTCAGTATCGTCACCAAGAGCGGTACCAACAGCCTCCACGGCACGGCCTACTGGCGCCACAACGACAACAAACTTAACTCCCGGAGCAATCTCGACAAGCGCGTTTTTGCCAAAGCTCCCTGGCGCATCGAGAACCAGTTCGCCGGTACACTCGGCGGACCGGTCATCAAAAACAAGACCTTTTTCTTCGGCAGCCTGATGCGCTGGACCGATCGTGAATTCGCTTCCGGTTCCAATATCACCGGCGCCCCGACCGAAGCCGGTAAGGCAGCGCTCCGTCCGTTCGCCGCCACGCGGCCGGCGCTAAACGCCATTCTGGAATACCTCCCTGCCGCGCAGACCGGCACGGGCCAGACCGTCTCGGCCAATATCGGCGGCCAGAACATTACCGTTCCCGTCGGTACCCTCGCCGGTGCGCAGCCTGCACTGCTCAATGCCTGGCAGTGGATGGCCAAGCTCGATCACCGCTTCAACGACAAGCACAGCCTCACCGGCCGTATCCTCGTCGACAACCGCGAAAGCGTCAGCGGCCAGTCGGTGCCCCCGGGCCTCACCTCGCAGTCTCCGGCCAAGCGCTACAACGCCAATTTCGGCGTCACCAGCACGCTGTCTTCCAGCATGTTTAATGAGTTCCGCGTCGGCTTCGGGCGCTTCAACTCCGCCACCATCGCTGCCGATACACGTGCCCTCAGCATCCCTTCCATCGAAGTGACCCAGCTCGGCCTTACCGGCTTTAACGCCGCCAGTTCCCGCACGGCCATTGGCCTCGCCGTGAACCTACCTCAGTCCCAGATCCTCAACAACTACCAGTTGATGAACAACTTCTCCATTCTCCGCGGCTCCCACAACATGAAGATGGGTATCGACTTCCGCCGCCAGGATCAGAATCAGGACTTCAACCCCACCGTCCGCGGCCGCCTGCAGTACCAGACACTCCAGGACGTCATCGACGATACCCCGAACGTTCAGTCCATCAACAGCTTCCTCCCCGGCGTTCCCCGCTGGCAGGGCTACAAATACTACGACTACTTCTTCTTCTGGCAGGATGAGTGGCGCGTCCGCCCGAACCTCACCCTCACCTATGGCATCCGCTACGAATCTCCCGGCAATGCCGTCGACTTCCTGCGCAGAACCAACGAGAAAGTGCTGTCGCTCAACAACAACAACCCCGCCTACCGCATGGACGTCCCGCCCTCGCGGGATACCAACAACTGGGCTCCCCGCTTCGGTTTCAACTGGCGCCCGCCCAAAATGGGCTTCCTCACCGGCGACGACAAAATGGTCATCCGCGGCGGCTACTCCCGTACCTATGACCTGATCTTCAACAACATCGTCCTCAACGTCTTCAGTTCGTTCCCCTTCACGGTGGTGACGAACTTTGCCGCCCGCTCCACCAACGGCTTCCAGAAGGTACAGGACATCGCCACGGGCCGCGTTTTGGCCACCGTCACCAATCCCACCCAGATCACCCGCACCATTGTGAATCCCACCTACCGCTCGCCCGTCGCCGAACAGTTCTCGTTCCAGACGCAGCGGCAGCTGGGAGCCACCTGGGCGCTCACCACCGGTTGGGTTGGCACCAAGGGCACCGCGCTCTTCATGTCTCTCGACGGCAATCCTACCGTCGCCGGCAACAACGCCAACGGCACCATTCGCGTAGATCCCACCCGGGGTATCATCCGCGAACGCGCCAACGCCTCTTCGTCGGTCTACCACTCCTGGCAGACCTCGCTCGAAAAGCGCCTCTCCAACAACTTCTCCCTCGGTGCCCACTACACCTGGAGCACCTTCATCGACGACCAGTCGGAGATCTTCAACGCCTCCACGGCTGGCGAAGTGGCCGTCGCCCAGGACTCGTTTAACCGCAAGCCGGAACGCGCCCGTTCGACCTACGATCGTCCCCACCGCTTCACCACGAACTTCACCTGGGAAGTTCCCTTCATGCGCGAGCAGAAGGGCTTTGCCGGTCACGTGCTCGGCGGCTGGACCATCGCCAACTTCACCACCTTCCAGAGCGGTTCCCCGTTCTCGCCGCTCGCCGGCGTGGACCCCGGTTTCCGCCTTTCCGGTATCGATAGCCTCATCGGCTCTTCCATCCGGCCGAACGTCGCCGGTACGGCCATTGGCGGCCAGTCCGCGGAACAGCTCTTCCTCCTGCGCGGAGCGCAGGTCAACGTGCAGATTCCGCAGACTGTCACCAACTACGCCCCCGGTCTGTTCTCCCTCCCCACCGCTACTGCTCCGCTCGGCAACGCCGGCCGCAACATCCTGCGTTCCGACGGCATTGGCAACGTCGATCTCGCTGTCATGAAGACCTTCAAAATGCCGTATTCCGAAGGCCACACCATGAACTTCCGCGGCGACTTCTTCAACCTCACCAACTCTCGGAACTTTGGCATTCCGGAAGCTCGCATCAACAACGCCGGCTTCCTGAACCAGTGGAACACAGACGGCGGCAAGCGTCGTATCGTCTTCACTCTGCGCTACGCCTTCTAGGCCCGCGCCCGTTCCGTCAACCGAGAAAGGGGACCGTCTTCCAGGCCGGTCCCCTATCTCATTTAACGCAGCCCCAAACCCGTGACCACGTTCAGGCCGAGCGAAAACAGCAGCGCCCCCAGAAAGACGCAAACAGGCAGTGTCAACACCCACGCCAGCAGCAGATTCCGCATTGTGTGCATCTGCAGTCCGGAATGGTTTGCCGCCATCGTGCCCGCTACGCCGGACGACAGGACGTGCGTCGTGCTGACCGGCCATCCGCCCACATCGGCGGCCGCAATTGTCACGGCCGCCACTAGTTCCGCTGCCGCTCCCTGCGCGTAGGAAAGGTGGGTCTTGCCGATCTTCTCCCCCACCGTCACCACAATTCGCTTCCACCCGATCATGGTCCCCAAACCCAGCGCGATTGCCACCGCCAGCTTCACCCACGCCGGAATATAGCGGATCACGCCGTCTAGCGCCGCGTGATACTCCCGCAGTCGCTCCTGCTCCCCGGCCGGGATCGCCCCGGATTTGTTCCACTTTTCAATCGCTTCCGTCACCAGGTAAACGTGGCTTCGCAATGTCGCGCGTCCTTCCTTGCTGATCTCGCTCAGCGATTGCCGGCCGGCCAGGATCGCTCCGATCTCTTCGCTCAGCCCCGCCGCCGCCGCAAATGTCCGTGCACTGCTCCCTCCGCCCGGCTTCAGGAATGCGGACAATTCCGCCACTGCTACCGCGCCGCGCATCTTTTCCCCACCTGCCCGCGCCGTCATCACCGCTCCGGCCGCCTGCGATGTGCTCATCACACTCTCCATCGCGCTCCGGTCCAGTCCTGGATTGATCGCAAAACTGGCCGGCAGAATCCCAATCAGGATCAGCAAAATCAGCCCCATCCCTTTCTGCCCGTCGTTTGAACCATGCGCGAAGCTCACCCCGGTGCAGGTGACGATCAGAATCGCCCGGACCCAGAGCGGCGGCGTCTTTCCCGGCGCTGGTTCCCCATACAACTCGGGACGCTTTACCAGCGCTTTGATTGCCAGCAGCAGCAGCGCCGCCGCCGCGAACCCCAGCAACGGCGAGACCAGCAGTGAGGCCCCCACCTCCCTCGCCTTCGCCCAGTTCACTCCTTCCCCAAACTCGCTTCCGCCTCGCAGCATCGCGTTCGCCAGACCCACGCCCAGGATCGAACCGATTAATGTGTGCGAACTCGATGCTGGTAGCCCGAAATACCACGTCCCGAGGTTCCAGATGATCGCCGACAATAGAAGCGAAAATACCATCGCGAATCCTGCCGCCGATCCGACGTTCAGGATCAACTCGACCGGCAGCAACCCCAGGATTCCGAACGCCACCGCCCCGTTCGATGTCAGCACACCCAGAAAATTCCAGAATCCCGACCAGATCACCGCATGCGTCGAACGCAGTGAGTTCGTGTAAATCACCGTGGCTACTGCGTTTGCCGTGTCGTGAAACCCGTTCACGAACTCAAACGCCAAGGCCAGCCCGAGCGCCAAAACGAGGAAGAGACTCGACACAAGAGAAAGATCGCTGATCATAACGGTCCTGCGAGGGGAAGACGTTAATCCTAGCGCCTTCAGGTTACGTTCGAATGACAATACGGAACGATGTGGTTCTCGGCAGGCGCAATCACTGGTAGAGAACACATCCGTTTCTCCATCGATTCTTCCGCTTGCTGCGACGCGAGGGTGCCGTATTTCGCCGTTCTGGCAAAGGCGTTCGCCGCCCGCGCCGCCTCCGCAAAAGTACCTGGGAACGCATCCGCCGCTCCCGCTGTCCGGTTCTTAGCGTCTGGAATCGGGCGAAACCGGTGGGTTCACCCGGTTCCAGGACTGCCACGGAATCATAGCGTTGCCAGGAACCGAAACAGGCTCTCCCTTTCCCGGGCCGGCAGGCTCTGGAATCGCTCCCGTACCCGCTTGGCCGTCCCATCGTGCTTTGCAATCGCCTGTTCCGGATGCAACGCGCTGCCGTCGTGCAACAGCGCTTTCCGGAATCGCAGCCCCCATAGCGGTGCTGTCCCCATTTCGCCCGGTTCCGCCGCGCCCTGCGCGATCCCGTCCCCGGTTCCGATGTCGTGCAACAGCAGATCGGAATACAGGAATACCGGCCGCCGGTTGAGTGCCGGGTTCTCATTCGCACCCGTCTGCATCACCGGCCGGTGGCAGGTCGCGCAGCCGATCGCCTGGAAAACCTGCTCCCCTCGCGCACTCTCCTCGCTCCCCGGCAGCCGCGGCGGGGGCGCTAGAAATCGCATGAAGTTGGTAAAATTGTCGATTCCTCGCCGGCCGGTCGCCGGGTCGGGCCGGTCCTCCGGGTCCGCCACACTGTCGCATGCGGCCAGCGTATTGGCCGGGATTCCAGATGCGGCTTCCCGTGGAAATAGGTCGTTGGTGATGCCCATCTCAAAAAGGTAGGCGTCTCCGGCAAACCCCAGTAACGTCGCCTGCTGCGCCTTCCATCCGAACCGCCCTACCCGCTTTACACCCGAAGCCGGATCCATCACCATCGCCACTCTCCCCCGGATCCCGTCCGCGTTGCGCCCGCCCGCGTCCGCCCCCGCCTGAATCGTTGCGTCTGGAATGACCTCCACAAGGCCGTCCCCGAAAATCGGAATCGGAATCCGCGTTGCACCACCGTTGCGTTGGCCGGAATCAGTGGCTGACACTTGTGGTCCGGGTTAGAGAATTTGTGAATCAGGCTTCCCCCGTTCGGCTCCCGGAATTGCCCCTGCAAATAGCTCCCCGCCCGCGTCACCGATTGATTTCCGATTCCCCCAATCGCCGGCACCGCATGGCATTCCGCACAACTGCGTCCATTGAATGCCGGTCCCAGTCCGTCGGCCGGCGCCTCCACCTCCAGAAAGTCCGCCCGCCCTGCTTCAAACAGCGCGACGTCCGCTGCGGTCAGGCCCGGTAGCGGCCCCCCTAACGGTAGGTTCGCCGGTTCGCGCTGACTGAATCCCGCCGCCACAAAGAGCACCGCGGCCACAGTGCGCGTGCCCATCTTTAGATGATTCATGTTGGTCTCCCTTGCTCGGACGCGTTCCTGCGCCCACTCCCCTTCCATCGTTTTGCGCCGGGAGTCGCGGCCCCTTCGGCCCATTTAACCGCCATTTAGCAACCCGCCCTCTCCGCTATAGTGAAATGCAATGCAATCGAACTGGGAAACGACCAAGGCCGGAGTCACCCATTACGTCGATGTGAGCCCTACCCACATCACGGTCGGCGAACACAGGGGCTCCGCGCACAGTGACTGCGCCGGCGCCTGCACCCACGCCGAGTTCCTCTCCGGCCGCTGGCACGCCGAAATCAAGGCGGCCCACGGCCCCGCGGCCTTCGCTGCCATCATCGCCGCCGTCCATGCCTCCGTTCCCCCGCCTGATCCTCTTTACCCGCAAATCCAGGCCATTCCCCTCGATCCGGCTCTCCCCGCCCTCCTCGCCGATCCCCAAACCACCCACGGCCGCAACTTCTATGGCAACGCCGGCCGTTACAATACTGCCATCCCGTCAACCACCGTCACCTGCCATTTCAACTCCAACTTTGGCCACATCCAATCCGGCCCCAACAGGCTTCCCTTCAATCTCTTCGGCCATGGCTCTTCCGTCACCGCCTGGCAGGACCTCTTCTGTATCGTAGTAAACGACACCGTGGTCACCGTCGACGCCTCCGCTACACTCATCACCTTCCCCCATCTCCCCTTCGGTACCGACCTCCGCGTGAACGAATGCTCCCGCCACCCCGAGACCTGGATTCTCTCTTGCTTCTGGTTCCGGCGCCTTCATCCCGACTGCCTCTTCCGTTTCCACCCTGTCCACGGCCTCACCGGCCGTTGGGAACAGCCCGTTGGATAATGAACCCATGCTCCGCCGAGCCTTCCTTCCCCTCTGCGCCAACCTTGCCTTTGCTCAATATGAGGAGAGCAAAGGCGAAGTGCCGTGGGTTCCCACCCCCGACGAGGTGATGGACACCCTGTTCCGCATGGCCAAACTCTCCGCTCGCGACACCCTGATCGATCTCGGCAGCGGCGATGGGCGCGTTCTCATCTACGCCGCCAAAAAGTTCGGCGCCCGCGGCATCGGCATTGAAATTGAAGGCCACCGCGTTAAAGAAGCCGAAGCCGCCGCCCGCGCCGCCGGCGTGGCGGACCGAGTCCGCTTCATCGAGCAGGACCTCTTCCAGGCCGACCTCACCTCTGCTACCGTCGTCTTCACCTACCTCTACACCGCCGTGATGGCCCGCGTAAAGCCGCGCATTCTCTCCCAGTGCAAGCCCGGCACCCGCGTCATCGCCTATCAGTTCAACGGCATGGGGGAGTGGAAACCCTCGCGCGTCAACCGCCGCCATGATTACCCGGCCTACCTCTGGGTCGTGCCTACTCCACGGGCGTAGTCCGCGGCGTCGCCAACTCCACCTTGTCGAACTCTTTGCCCTCGATATCCACAGCCCGGATCGTCGACGTTCCGTTCGCTCGTAAAACCACTTCCCACACGTGATTCCGCCCCTCTGCCTTCGCCAGCCACCAACCCGTTGCGAAGTCCGGCACCGTCCGTGTCGACACCGCCCACGCCCCGTCCCCCAGATACAGAATCCCGTTCTTCTCGTCCACCTTGTGCTGCCGCAACCGGTGCGTCCGCTTGTAGTTGTGATGGTCGTTTTCAAACACGGCCGTCACTCCGAACTTCTCCCAGATCGGCATCCAGTTCTGGCGAATCTCCACCGCCCGCGCCGCGTCCAACGGCGTTCCGCCCTTCGGCGCTTTGGTCGTCCCATACGCCGGATAGTGGTAGGCAACAAACAGGAATTGCTTGTTCTTCCGCGCCGCCAGCGCCCCCTTCAGCCATTCCGCCTGCGTGCCGGCAATCGGATTCGTATGTGCCGTGTCCAGCACCACCAACGACAGGTACTCGCCAAAATCCAGCCCGTAGTAGGATCGCTTGTCCGGTGTCGCGAACAGCGAATAGAAGAACGGAGCATCGTCCGGAACCTTCCCGTTGTACCCGCCCTTTACCTCGTGGTTCCCAATTCCCAACACCATTGGGATCAGCCGGCCGTCCGGGCTCACGGCCTTTTCCGTCCAAGACTTCAGCCACTCCACCCAGCGGTTGGATGACACCCCGTTCGCATACGCCAGGTCACCCACCAGCATCGCGAAATCCGGATTCAGTGACCCCGCCGTTCCATTGGCCTTGTCCAGCTTCGGCCGCGTGCTGAACATGTCTCCGCCCGTCACAAACCGCACCGGCCGGTTCAGGTCGCGCGGCATCGTCCGGAACCGCCAGCCTTCCGTCGGCTTCGCAATCGGCTTGCCGATATTGAACTCGTAATTGGAATCCGGCAACAGTCCCGTCAGTTCCACCCGCCGCCCCTGCATCGTGGTGTCGGAAATGGCAAATTTCACCCCCGCCTTCTTCGCCCACACCGACTCGCCCACCCGCCGGTAGTGAATCTCCAGCGGGCTGTTGGCGTGCAGATCCACCCAGTTCACCGTCATCGTCGTCGTCGGGTCGGAATGCCACGTCAGGTACAAACCGATCAGGTCTTGGGAGAAGGCAGTCGCTGCCGCCAGAATCGTCAGAAGCAGGATACGCATAGCAGAATCCTTTAGACTATCGTGAATTTTCCTCCACGAAACCGGCCACGTCCGCGTCACTCCCGTCAGGAGGTCTCCCGTGCCGCTCGCTTCCATACTCGTCCTCGCCGGCGTGATCTCCGGTGTCACCCTCGATTGGGCCTCCGGCCGTCCTCTCTCCCGCACCATCGTTCACCTGCAGCCCGTCCCCGGCAGCGGCAGCAATCTGAAACCCCTTCAAACCCGCACCGGCCGCGCCGGCCAGTTCAACTTCCCCTCTGTCCCCGACGGCCTCTATCTCCTCGAAACCCAGCGCGAGGGCTTCCTCCCGGCCGCCCACGGCCAGCGCCGTCCCACCGGCTTCGGCACAACCATCGAGGTCAATCGCGACTCCTCCCTCTTCTCCGAACTCCGCCTCCACCGCCTCGGCGCCATCACCGGCACCGTCCTCGATGAAAACGGCATCGGCATCCCCCGCGTCAATGTCGTCGCCTACCGCGCCCAACTCCCCCTCCACGTCGCCGGCCGCGGCATCACCGACGATCGTGGCGTTTATCGCATCTCCGGCCTCGCCCTCGGTAAACACTGGGTTCGTTCCACCGGCCACACCCTCGACGACGGCGCCGGTCTCCTCCCCCTCTTTGGCCCCGAGTCTCGCGAACCCCGCGATGCCCAGATCCACGAAGTCCGCTTCGATAACGATACTCCCGACGCCAATATCCGTCCCGAACCCGGCAACCTCTCCACCCTTTCCGGAACCGTCGTCTGCGACCGCGGCCCCAATACCCCGGTAACACTTACCCTCTCCAGCGAGTTCTCCCGCCAAACCGTTCAGGCCGGCTGCGGCGGCGGATACTCCTTCCGGTCCCTCGCTCCCGCCATGTATGAGCTTTTCGCCACGTACTCCGACGGCACCGGCTCCGGCTTCGCCGAGCGCTTCATCGGCCAGACCACGCAAATTCCGGTCCAAGTTGTCTCCACCTCCGAAGTCTTCGTGGAGGTCCGCTCCGCCGCCACTCGTTCCCCCGTCCGTGCCGCCATCAACCTCGTTGGCCGCCGCGACGACCTCGCCGGCCCTGATCAACCTGTCGAAATTCCCCTCCGCTCCGCCGTCCTCGCTCCCGGCTTTTGGCAGTTCTCCGCCACTCCACCGCCGGGCCAATACATCACCTCCATCGCTACCGACTCCGATCTCCGCCGCACCTCCCGCGCCGCGCGTCCCTCCGATTGGTTTCCCGGCTACATCCAGCCCTTCCGCCCCGGAGAACGCCTCCGTGTCACCGTCTCGGACCGCGCTGCCCAACTCTCCGGTACCGTCACCTACGAAGCTAAGCGCGCCCCCGGCATCCCGGTCTTCCTCTGGCCATTGAAAGAGGAGACGCGGCGCATGCTCGGGGGCGCGAAGGAAGCGCTAACGGATATACAAGGGCGCTTCCAATTCGCCGGCCTTCCGCCGGGCGACTACCGGGTCCTCTCCACTCTGGACGTTCGCGAAGTAAACGCCGCCGTGGTCGAGGAAGCCCAGGCAAAAACTATTTCCATCACGGAGGGCCAATCCGCCGAAGTGGAGCTACCCCTCTGGGTAGCCCCCTAGCCCCGCTCACGGGGTCACCGTCAGCGTCGCGGTCGATGACGACGTCAGCCCGTTCGCGGCCAGCGCCAGCTTCAGCGTCGCCGTCCGCCCCGCCCAACTCACCGGTGTATAGATCACCAGTTTGTAGACGCCCGTGCTCACCGGAGCAATCTGCACCGCCGCCGGCCCGGGCATCCCGCTCAGCGTGAACTGCATCGCCGTCAGCGGAGCCGTCGACGCAACCGTGAATCCCATCGCTGCCGCCGAACCCGCCTTCACGCTCGTCGCCGGTGCCTGGAAAGCCAGCGTCAGGCTTGCCGGTTTGTCCACCGTAATGGTCACCGGTACACTCGCTGTCGTCAACGGCGCTCCTCCGGTGGCCATCAGCGTGAACACCGCCGCTCCGCCTGCCGCGGCCGTCGATACCGCCACCGTCAGATTAGCCGCCGTCTGCCCGCTCGCTATTGTTACCGGCGCCGCCGTCACCCCGGCCGGAAGTCCCTGCGGCGTCACCGTCACCGTGCCCGAAAAACTCCCGGCCCGCGTGATCTTCAGTGCAATCACACCCGATGTTCCTGTCTTGATCGCCGCCGCGGGTGCCGTTGCGGTGAATGCAAAGGCCGGTGCG
Organism: uncultured Solibacteraceae bacterium; assembly: GCA_964430625.1. Taxonomy (GTDB): domain Bacteria; phylum Acidobacteriota; class Terriglobia; order Bryobacterales; family Bryobacteraceae. The sequence goes on along the minus strand of CAYSFR010000015.1, from coordinate 83,736 downwards.
GCCTGCACCACCAGCGTCAACGGAGTGGTGGCTTTATACGTACTCGCCGTCAGCATCGCCGTCACGGTATAGGTGCCCGCTGCCACCGTTGCCAGCGACGTCACATTCACATTCACCGCCGTGCCCAACGTCACCGGCCCGGCCAGAGCTACCGTCACCCCAGCGGGTGCTCCCGTGAACGCAATCGTCCCCGCCCCGCCCAAGCCGCCTGTTCCGCCCGGCAGCACGGAATAGGTGGTCGCCGTACCCGCCACAATCGTCCGCGATGCCGGCGTCGCCACCAGCGTGGCCGACGGCGCCGCGCACCGCCGCATCGCCCGGTAGACGTTCAGCCGCCCTCCGGTCGCCGTCTTGCCGGCCAGCCCCGGCACCACATCGAGCGATGCCAGCAGATGCTCCCGCACCGCCGCCGTCTTCGCCGTGCACGCCGACAAGAGCAGTGCCGCCGCGCCGGCTACAAACGGCGTAGCCATCGACGTTCCGCTCATTAGCGCATACCGGTTCCCCGGATAAGTCGACACAATCCCCACCCCTGGTGCCGCCAGGTGCACCTTCATCCCGTAATTGGAAAAGGTGGCCAGCATGTCATTCTTGTCGGTCGCCCCCACGCTCAGCACGTTCGGCTGCGTCGAATTTGCCGGGTAGTTCCCCACCGCATCATTGTTTGCCGCCTCGTTCCCCGCTGCCGCCACGAACAGAATATCTGCCGCGTTCAACGACGCCAGCGCCGCCTCCAAAGCCTGCGAACTCCCCCCGAATCCCCAACTCGCGCTGACTACCCGCACATTCCCGTCTGCCCCCAACTGCCGTTTAATCTGCACCACCGCGTCAATCGCCCGCAGTGCATCGGCCAGCGTCCCGCTCCCGCTCGCATTCAAAAACTTGACCGGCAGTATCGACGCCGCCCAGTTCACCCCGGCCGCGCCTGCCCCGTTGTCCCCGCTGGCCCCGATAATCCCCGCGCAATGCGTCCCGTGCCCGTTGTCGTCCATCGGCACGCAGTTGGACGCCATCGCGTTCACTCCCCGTGTCCCCGCCGGGCACGTCACCGTCCCCGCTGCCCCGCTGAAAGTAAACGGCCGCGGCGCCGTCCAGATATTCCCCGCCAGGTCCGGGTGGTTGAAGTCCACCCCGGTATCAATCACCGCCACTACACTCCGCCTCGCTCCGGTTGCATAGTCCCAGGCCGCCGCCGCCGCGATATCAGCGTTCCCCACCGTCGTATTCTTCAGCCCCCACTGCTGCGCAAAAAGCGGGTCATTCGGCGTCCTGTTCACCGTAATCACGTAGTTCGGTTCGATGTATGCAATGTCGGGATGTTCGCTCAACCCGGCCAGCACCTCCTGACCTCCCTCTTCCGTCTCCAGAAAGTAAAACTCTCCCTCCCCCAGCCGCCGCAGCGCCCGCACCCCGCTGCCCCCGTGGGCCCCAACCTCCTCCGCCTCCGGCCGCGCCGCCTCCCGGAACTTCACAATGAACTGAGCCTCCACATGCGGTCGCCGCAACAGCCGCGCCGCTCGCGTCCGGTCCATTCGCTGGCCCCAGGCGCTGTCCATCAACAAAAGTGCAGGTATAGCCAACAGCAACGCGCGGACGCTCTGCCGTGGAACAAGGTTTCGCATCGGAAATCCTTTATGAAAGTGGGATATCTTCCATATCGGGGCCGAATTGGATCTTTTGATGAAAAAGTTACTTAGCTCGCTGCTGTACTATCTTTCCCAATAACACTGTATTCGGGTCCAGCTTCACTTCCTCCGGTTCCCGCTCCACCGCAAATGCATACTCCCCCTCCCGCTCCCGCATCTCCACCCGCTCCACCCGGCCTCCTCCCAGTCCGATTTCCACCGTCACCCGAAACGGCGCCGCCTCCTGCGTCTGCCGCACGCGCACCCGCACCTTCCCATCCCCGTAGCTCCAATTCCCCGTAATCTCCGGAATTCCCGGCCGCCGCAGCCACTGGTCGAAGAACCACCCCAACTCCACCCCGGCGTGCGCTTCCATCACCCGCTGAAAATCCGCGGTGGTCGCATGCCCATCCCGGTACTGCCGGTAATACTCCCGCAGCCCTGCCCGGAACGCCGCGTCTCCCATCATCGCCCGTAGCATGTGCAGCACCCAGGCGCCCTTCTGGTACACCAAGCGGTTCAATACCAGCTTCATATCCCGCAAATCCCGATGGATCACCGGGGTGTCCGGATGGTTCGCCTCCAGCGTCTCGATCATCGTCCGGCTCCGCTTCATCGCCGTCACAAACGCGTCCCGGCCCTCCACATGGTCCACATAAAGGTTGGCCAGATAGGTCGCAAATCCCTCACTCAGCCACACGTCGTTCCAGTCGCTTTCGGTGATCGAATCGCCGAACCATTGATGCGCAATCTCGTGCGGTACCAGCGTCCCAGCCGGCCGCCCCGTCAGCGACTTCTCCCCATAAAGAATCACACTCGCATGCTCAGTCCCGCCGCTTAAACCCGCCGCCTGCACTTGTGCCAGCTTTTCGTACGGATATGGCCCCACCATGTCCGTGAAATAGGCCAGCGCCCGTCGTGTTGGGTCATCGAACATCACTGTCCCCTTTGCCCGGTCCTGGGGAAACACCCAGTTGGAGAGCGCTACCCCCTGCCACATCCCCCAATGCCGCACCGAGAATCGCGCCACCGCTACCGTGTGCAGCCAGGACGCAATGGGAACCCCCTGTTTCCAGTGCGTCATCCGTCGCCCGTCCCCCAGATCCGCCTCCTCCACCAATAACCCGTTGGCCACCACCTGATACGCCGACGGCGCCGTCACCAGAAACTCGGAAGTCGCCTTATCGTAGGGATGATCGATCATGGGGAGCCACTGCCGTCCCAGGTCCGGCCAGTTCAACCCGAAAAACGTCCGGTCCCCATGTAGATTCGCCCCAATTCGCAATCCCGCCGCCGGCGCGCCATGGTATCGCACCGTCACTTCTGTCAGCCTGCCGCGCAATGCGATTTGCAGCCGGTCCGCCCGGTGCACATACGCGAGCGCCTGCCCTTCGCCCGTGACTCCGTCCACCGTCATCGTCTGCGCCAGGTCCAGCGTCAACTCGGCCACCCCCGAAGCCGCCACGAACTGCACCCGCGACTCCCCACGGATTTCGTTGGTGGTGTCGCTTAACTCCAGCCCGAAGACGTAGTGTTTGACGTCGATTCCTGGCTGCCGCGGATACGCATCTCCAAACAGTCCCGCCGCCGCTGCCAGCAATACCGCCACTCGTCTCATCCTGTTATCGTAATCCCAATGCGCCTTGCCGCCCTCTTGCTCGCCCTCCCGCTTGCCGCGCCGCTTTCTGCTCAGGACGGCGCCTCGCTTTACCAGCAGCACTGCGCCTCCTGCCACGACTCTCCCACCGGCCGCATCCCGCCGCTCTCCACCCTCAAAACCCTTTCCATCTCCACCATTCGTGCCGCCCTCGAGAACGGCAAAATGCAGCCCCAGGCTGCCGCCCTCTCCGCCGCCGAACGCGACCGGCTTGCCCGGTTCCTCGGCAAAGCCCCCGCCGCTTCCCAATCTCTCCGCTTCTGCCAGGACACCCCGTCTCCCCCATTCCATGCCGAATGGAACGGCTGGAGCCCCGGTCTCCGCAACGAACGTCTCCAGCCCAACCCTGGCTTTGCTCCCGCCGATATCCCCAAGCTTAAACTCAAATGGGCTTTCTCACTCGGCGACGGCCTCCTCGCTCGCAGCCAGCCCACTCTTGCCGCCGGCAAACTCTTCATCGGCGCCCAGTCCGGCGCCGTCTTCGCCCTCCACCCTTCCTCTGGCTGCGTCCACTGGACCTTCTCCGCCTCCTCCCAAGTTCGCTCCGGCCTTGTCCTCGCCAATGGCGTTCTTTTCTTCGGTGACGGCAAGGCCAATGTCTACGCCCTCGACGCATCCACCGGCCAGCAACTCTGGAAGGTCCAGGCCGACCCCCACCCCATGGCCAACGTCACCGGCACCGTTCAGCACCACAATCAGGTCCTCTACGTCCCCATCGCCAGCAGTGAAGAGGTCGCCGGCGGCCAACCCAAGTATCCCTGCTGCACCTTCCGCGGTTCCCTCGTTGCCCTTGATGCCAAAACCGGCAAGCAACTCTGGAAGACCTACACCATCACCGAAATGCCCCAGCCCACCAAACGCAACTCTCTCGGCACCCAACTCCACGGTCCCTCCGGCGCCGGCGTCTGGTCATCGCCCACCATCGACACCAAGAGCAATCGCATCTACATTGCCACCGGCGACAACTATTCTGAACCCGCTTCCGCCCATTCCGACGCCGTTCTCGCCCTCGATCTCCCCACCGGCCGCATCCTCTGGTCCCGCCAATTCACCCCCAACGATGTCTTTGTCGTCGGTTGCGGCACTCCCGGCAACCCCAACTGTCCCGAAACCCCCGGCCCCGATCACGACATCGGCCAGTCCCCCATCCTCGTCGATCTCCCCGGCTCCAAACGCGTCCTCGTCGTCGGCCAGAAGTCCGGCGTCGTCCACGCCCTCGACCCCGATGCTCAGGGCAAAATCCTCTGGCAAACCCGCGTCGGCGCCGGCGGTGTCCTCGGCGGTATCCAGTGGGGCTCCGCCGCCGACCGCGAAAAAATGTATGTTGCCGTCGCCGACATCGGCTTCACCCGCATCGCCGGCCGCTCGCGCCTCCACCCCGCCCAAGGCGGTGGCCTCTTCGCCCTTCAACTCGCTACCGGCGAGAAGATCTGGGCCGCGCCGCCCGCCGCCTGCCCCGAAAACAAACCCGGCTGCAGCCCCGGCCACTCTGCCGCTGTCACCGCCACCCCCGCCGCTGTCTTCGCCGGTTCCCTCGACGGCCACCTTCGCGCCTTTTCCACCGCCAACGGTAAAGTCCTCTGGGACTTCGATACTGCCCGAGACTTTGAGACCGTCAACGGCGCCCCCGCCAAAGGCGGCTCCATTGACGGTCCCGGCCCGGTTATCGCCGGCGGCATGGTCTTCACGAACTCCGGCTATGGGATCTTCGGCGGTATGCCCGGCAATGTTCTACTCGCCTTCTCTGTCGACGGCAATTGATCAGCCCAGTTTCCAGGGTTTCCGGTACTGCCGCGTCACGCGCTTCTGGGCCTCTTTGTCGCCCACAATCTTCTCCGCTGCGTCGTCCCACTGAATCCGCCGCCCGGTCCGCAAGGCGATGTTTCCCAGGTGTCCGCCCTTGGTCAACCGGTGACCGTACTCCACGTCGCAAGTGGTCAGCTTCCGGCTCTTGATCGAATCCAGGAACTCCCGTATGTGCCCCGGACTGTCGGGTATCGTCGGATCCGGCCGCTTGAAGTCGGTCGTCTCCTTCCCCTTCCGGATCACTTTGTGTTCCCCGTAATTGGTGACAATCGTCCCGTCCGTTCCCTGGAACGCTGCCCCGATTCCCCAGTTCTCAAACCCCGGAGGCCCTTGCGGGTTCAGTGACCACACCACGTTCAACCCCGGATACTCATACTGCACTTCCATGAAGTTCGGCGTTTCTGCATTGTCGTCGGTCAACTCCCGGCGCCCTGATGCCGATACAAACTTCGGCGCCTGCAAGTCCATCGCCCAGTAGACAACATCGGTGATGTGGCACCAGAAGTCGATAAACATCCCGCCCGAATAATCCCAGAAATATCGGAAATTGAAGTGGGAACGGTTCGGGTTATACGCCCGCCGCGGCGCCGGCCCCAGCCAGAACTCGTAGTCGAATTCCTTCGGTGCCGCCCCGTCGGCCGGCACGCCCAGGCCTTTCGTCTCCGACGTCTTCCACACTGCCACCCGCTGTATTTTTCCCACCGCGCCGGACTTCACCAGTTCCACCACCCGCCGGTAGTTCGGCAGATCGTTGTGGATGTGGTTCCCCATCTGGGTTACGCGGTTGTTCGCCCGTGCCGCCTTCACCATCGCTCGCCCTTCGCCAATCGAATAGCTCAGCGGCTTCTCCACAAAAACGTCTTTCCCCGCCTTGGCCGCGTGGATCAGCGGCAGCGCGTGCCAGTGGTCCGGAGTCGCAATGCAAACGGCGTCAATCTCCTTGGACTCCAACAGTTTCCGGTAGTCCTTGAACGTCGCCGGCGTCATGTTCCGCGCCGCCTTCACCCGTTCTACTGCCTTGTCCACACGTGTGGAATCCAGGTCGCACACCGCTACCGGATTCATGTCCGCATGCCGCAGGAATCCGTTCAAACGGCTGGTCCCCATCCCCCCAACGCCGATAAACCCAACGTTGATCCGGTCATTGGCGGCCGCCAGGCCGGACTTCAAAAACGCGGGAGCCGTCCCCGCCAGTGCAATCAATTCGCGACGAGTCATTAGACCCTAGACTACAACTGCAAGTGGAAAAACAGGTAATCCGTCCCCGGCGGAACATGCCCCAGTTGCCGCAGCATCCCCATCACCTGCCCCCGGTGCAGCGTCGCATGGTTGACGATATGCAGCAGCACCTTCCAGTGCGTCACGCTCTGCTCATCCCCGTTCAATCGACGGAACCGCAGCGGTTCTTCAAACAACCCTTCCGGCGCATACTCCACAAAGTCCCGCAGTCCCTTTATGACCACCGGCCAGTGCTCTTTCAGCGCCGCCACATCCGGGCCCGGCGCCGGGTCCATAAAGCTCCCCAGCGTCCGCCCCTCCAGCCGCGACAGCCAGATCCGGTCGGCGTAAAAAATGTGCTGCAGTGTCCCCAGTAGCGACGTGTGCGAAACCTGCATGTCCCGTGTCAACTCTTCCGCCGTCAGCCGCCCCGCCGCGTCCAGCAGCTTGGATGTCGCCCACAGCGTGTAGTCAAAATGCGTCAGCAATGCTTCCCGGGAAACTGTCATACCACCCTCCGCTTCCGAAGTTCGTCCACCGAAACCGCCAGAATAATCACCGCGCCGATGATCACCTGCTGCCAGTACGGGTTAATCCCCAGCAAATCGCACCCGTTTGATAGCAATCCCATGATGAACCCGCCAATCAGCGTTCCCATCACTGATCCTTCGCCGCCCCGCAGACTCCCGCCGCCAATCACTACCGCCGCAATCGCCTGCAACTCGTAGCCCTGCCCAGCCGTCGGCTGCCCGGTCATCAGCCGCGACGCTTCAATCATTCCCGCCAGTCCCGTCAGCAACCCGCCGATCGCATAGATCGCCGTCGTATGGAACTTCACCGGAATGCCCGCGTAAATGGCCGCGTCCACATTGCTCCCAATGGCAAACGTATACCGTCCCAATCGCGTGTTTTCCAGCAGAAAATGCACAAAAAACGCGCATGCGACCAGCAGAAGCAGCACAAACGGAATGCCCGCCACGGTCCCTTCGCCCAGGTACGAAAACGCTTTCGGAATCTCATGCACCGGCAAACCGTTGGACACCACCAGGGCTAACCCGCGCACAATCCCCATTGTCCCCAGCGTCACAATGAACGGGCTGATATTCAGCCGCGTAATCGCCACGCCATTGATCAGCCCGAACAGTCCGCCCGTCAAAATCCCCACCAGCACGCCCACCAGAATCGGCTGCCCCTTGGACATCGCCATCGTCCCCATCAGCCCGCCCATCGCCAGAATCGAGCCCACGGACAGATCCACCCCGCTGGAAATGATGATCAGCGTCATCCCCAGCGCCATAATGTTGAACACCGCCGTCTGCCGCACCACGCTCGAAAGGTTCGTAGCCGTCAAAAAATGCGGTGTCGCAATCGACAAGGCGGCGAACAGAATAATCAGCGTGATGAACGGCAACAGCCGCTGTACGGTCTTCATTGTTCCAACTCCGTGTCCGCCAACTCGCTGGCCGTCTCCGCCAGCGTCGCCAGACGCATGATCTCTTCCTGCGTCGTCCGGCCGGGCAACTCCCCGGCCAGTCGCCCCTGGCGCATCACCAGTATGCGGTCCGCCACCTGCAATAACTCCGGCAACTCCGAACTCACCATCAGAATCGCCGCCCCCTGCCGCGCCAATTCGTCCATCACCTCAAACACTTCCACTTTCGCGCCAATATCAATCCCCCGCGTCGGCTCATCAAACAAAAATACCTGCGCCCCGCGCGACACCCACTTCGAAATCACAACCTTCTGTTGATTCCCACCCGACAGCCGTCCCGCCTTCTGCGCACCGGAGTCGCACCGGATCCGCAACCGGTCGATCGCCTTCGCCGTCATCTCCCGCTCCGCCGCGTGCCGCAGCAATCCATACTGTGCCGGCACGCCAGCCATCGACACGTTCCACGATATCGGCAACTCCCGCGCCAGCCCCGTTTTCTGCCGGTCTTCCGGTATCAAGGCAATCCCCAGATTCACCGCATCGCGAGGGCTTCGGATCTGCACCTGCTTCTCCCCTACCCAGATCTGCCCCGCGCTCGGCTGGTCCAGTCCGAAAATCGCCCGGCACAACTCTGTCCGCCCAGCTCCGATCAGACCCGCCATTCCCACAATCTCACCCGCCCGGACCGTCAGCGAAACATCCTTTACCGCCGGCAGCGACGTCAGATTATGCACCCGCAACAACTCCGGCCCCGGCGCCACCGCCTTCCTTTCGTACAGCGCCGCCACCTCCCGGCCCACCATGTACCGGATCATGCTCTTCGTCGATAGCGTTGCCAGCGACTCGGAATGCACCGTCTCCCCGTCCCGCAGAATCGTCACCCGGTCCCCCACACTCCGCAACTCGTCCATCCGATGCGTAATGTAGATGACCCCCGTCCCCCGGTCCCGCAGCGTCCGGACAATCTTAAAAACTTCGTGCGTCTCCGCTTCCGATAGCGACGACGTCGGTTCGTCGAAAATCAGCAGCGACGTCCCATGCTGAATCGCCCGGCAGATCTCCACTAACTGCTTCCCCGCCGGGCTCAGCCGCTCCACTTTCCACTCCGCCTTCAACGGAAAGTGGTGCTCTTCAATCAGTTGCTTCGCTTGGGCGAACATCGCTCCCCGGTCCACCAACCCGAACCGGTTCGCCACTTCCCGCCCCAGAAAGATGTTCTCCGCCACTGTCAAATGGGGCGCCAGCAGCGACTCCTGGTGCACCATCGCAATGCCCTGATGCGCCGCTTCTACCGGGTTCGCGAAGTTCACGCTCGCCCCACGCCACTTCATCTCCCCGCCATCCCGCTGCTGCAACCCGGCAATGATCTTCATCATTGTCGACTTGCCCGCACCGTTCTCCCCCATCACCAGATGCACCTCGCCGGCGTTCACCGACAAGTCTCCGCCTCGGAGGGCAACTACCCCTCCGAAGCGCTTCTGCACCCCTTTGAGTTCGAGCAACATGGCAAAAGGGATAGTTTACACCCGGCTCAAAATTCGAACCGGCCCACCAACTGCAGGAACCGCGCCGACTTGGCCGCTGTAATCAGCCCAAAGCTCGGTGAATTGAACACCGCCCGGTTCGTCGCCGGGTCCACCTGCACGCTCAGCGCGGTGTTCGGTCCGTCGAAATTCGTGTGGTTCAGGAAGTTGAAAGCCTCCCCGCGCAGTTCGAATCGCATCCGTTCCCGGATCGCAAACGTGCGCGATACCGCCAGATCGATGTTGAACTCGCCCGGTTGCCGCAACGTGTTCCGGCCCAGATTACCCAGCGTCGCCGGCAATACCAGCACCCGGTTATTCCCCGTGCCCGAAAACAGCGGACCCGCCGGCAGGAACGGGAAGTTCGCCGCCGTCGGCGCCAGCAGGTACCGTACCGCCTGGCCTTCCGGCGTCATCGTCCCGGCTTTGGCTTCCCCATCGGTGCCCACCACAAACGGCCGCTGCTGCCCGATCCCCGGCCACAGGTTGCTCTGCGTAATCGTGTCTGGCAACCCGTCGCGCGCAATCAGAATCGGGCTGATCGTAAATCCGCGCAGCCACACCGGACCGCCGGTCTTATACTGCACCGACGCCGCCAGCGCGTGCGGCCGGTCGAAGTTAGACCGCGCCCGGTCCAGACGCCGGAAGAACGACGGAAACTGCCCGCCGTCCACGTCGTTGGGCTGCGAAAAGCTGAACAGTCCTGTGCCGTCGTCAATCGACTTGGCGTACGTGTAGGTCGCCGTCCATCCGAACGACCGCGAGAACTGCTTGGCCGCCTTCAACTGCAGCGAATGGTAGCTCGACGTCCCCGCATGGACAAACGAACCCAGGTTTCCCACCAGCGGCAACCGCCGCGCTTGCTGGTTCGCCGCCGCCGTTCCGATCCGCGCCAACTCCTCGCCTCGCTCGTACGGAATCGGATTGAACGCCAGGCTCAGCGGCAGATTATTCCCCCGCGTTCCCACGTAGCTCATATCCACCACCGTCCCGCGCATCACTTCCCGCTGAATCCCGAAGTTCCACTGGTAGCTGCGCGGCATCGGGTTGATCTCCCCGAACTGAGCTCCGGCATTCAACGGGTTATTTACCGTCGCGTTTCGCTCCACAAAGAACGGATCGTTGAAGTTCTGCACCGCAATCTGCGGCATCCCCTCCCGCAACCGGAACGGCTGCGCCACGCCCACGCCCAGGTCCGGGAACGACTGCGCTACCGTGAACCCCGGATACAGCACCACGCCTCCCAGGTTCGAGAAGATCTGGCTATAAAACGCGCCCGCCCCCGCGCGGATTACCGTTTTCGGATCCCACGAATAGGCAAATCCCACTCGCGGCGCAAAGTTCTTCTTTCCCGCTTCCAGGTTCAGGCTCCGCGATGCATTCTGCCCCGCTACCAGCAACTTCCCGGTCACGATATCCAGCCGCGAATAGATGTCGTTGGACATCGTCATCGGCGATTCGTACTCATACCGGAGACCAATGTTCAACGTCAGCCGCCGCGTCACTTTCCAGTCGTCCTGCACAAATACACCGAGGTTCGTGTTCCGCCGCCCCGTCATCGGCTGCGGCAGATCGTAGTTCGCCGTCGCAATATACCCCTGCAGGAAATCGCTCATCGCCTGGATCCCGTTCCCGGAGTTCCGCGTCGGCGAACTCAACTCGCCGTTGAACGAATACACCCCGGCGAAATTCCCCCCGGGGTTGAACACGTTGAACTGGTTCTTCCGCAACTGGAATCCGGTCTTCATCGTGTGCGCGCCCGTCGTCCGCGTCATCGCAAACGAACTCTGGTAGTTGTTGTCAATCTGCCGCCGATACGTATTCACATCGATCCCCATGGACCGCCAGCCGCTGATGTTCATAATCGGCGTTGCCGCAAACGACGAACGCGCAATCCCCAGCGTCTCCTGCACGTTGATCCCCAGGCTCGGCGGGTCAATCTGCGGATTGTTCCGCTGATACCCCAGAAAGCCCTCGGTAATGATACTCGGCGACCAGATGTGCGTCCAGGAAAGCGATGCCTGGTTCCCCGTCGTCAAGCTGTCGCCTACCCGCGAATCCAGCGGTCCGGGTATGATCGCCCCGCTCGGACTGTTCACCGAAAACCGCGTCCATCGCCCACTGAGCCGTGCCGCGCTCCCAATCGAATGGTCCCCGCGGACCGTGAACTGATTGTCCACCGTCCCGTTGGAACCCGCGCTCAAATAGTTGTTCAGCGTCCGCCCGTTTGCCGCGTCCGGTATCCCCGATTGATTCGGAGCAGGCAGCAGGCTCAGCACCTTCTGCCCCGCCGGGTCCAGCCGGCTCGCCGGCACGCGGTTGCCCGGGAATACCGTATTGCCCACCGCGTCAAACACCGGAATTGGACTCCGCGAAAAATCCCCGCTCCGGAACGCCGCGTCCGGGATCGTCGACTGGTTGTTGAACGGGCTGATCCGCCGCAATCCCTCGTAGTTGAAGAAGAAAAACGTCTTGTCCTTGCCGTTGTATACCTTCGGCAGCATCACCGGTCCGCCCAACTTCCCGCCAAACTGGTTGTAGCGGTCCGTCTGCCGCTCCTGCCCGCGAATGTTGCGGAAGAAGTTGTTCGCATTCAGCTTCTCATTCCGGAAATACTCGTACAGGCTCCCGTGAAAGTCGTTCGTCCCCGAGTCGGAAATCACGCTCACAAACCCGCCTGACGTTCTCCCGTACTCTGCCGTGTAGCCCGACGTCAGCACCCGGAACTCCCGGATCGCCTCGGTCGATGGCATTCTCTGCACCCCGCCCGTCGACCCCGACACCACGCTCACCCCGTCCACCGCAAACTCCGAGTTCAGCGTCCGGGACCCGTTAATCGACAACTGGCTCGCATTGATCCCGGTTGCCGCTCCCCCGCTCGATACGCCCCCCACCAGCGTCAGCAGGTTCAAAATGTTCCGGTTCGGCATCGGCAGATCCTTCACCTGCGTCGTATTGATCACCGCGCCCACCGACGACGTCTCCGCCTCCAGTTGCCCCAGTCCCTCGCCAACAACATTGATCGTCTCCGCCACATCGCCCACCGCCAGCGTCACGTCAATCCGCGCCCGCTGCTTCACCTGCAGCGCGATCCCGGTCACCTCCGCCTTCTTGAATCCCTTCGCCTCTACCCGCACGCTATAGGTGCCCGCCTGCAGCGCCGGCGCCGTATAGGCCCCCGAATCGCTTGTCGCCGCCTGGAACACCACTGTCCCCCGCGCCGTGTTGGTCACCGTGACGCTGGCCCCGGAGACCACCGCCCCCGTTGAATCGGTCACCGTCCCCGACAGTGCACCGGTCACATCTTGCGCAGCCAACGTGGCCGCGCAGAAAACGAGTCCCACAAAGAAGCGAATCATTAGTATAAGTTTATCAACCGCCTGTTCCCTTGGTGGGATCTAACAGTTACAGATGGCACAATTCGTCTACCAGTCCCGCCTCCCCGCGCCCCCGGCCGACGTCTTCGCCTTCCACCAGCGCCCCGACATCTTCTCCCTCCTCCTCCCGCCTTGGCAAAAGGTCAAGGTCATCTCCCGCCACGGCGGCCTCCGTGTCGGCGCCCGCGTCGAGTTCCGCATCTACTTTGGACCCTTCTACAAAACCTGGGTCGCCGTCCACACCGAATACGAGCACAACCGCCTCTTCACCGACGTCCAGCAAAAAGGCCCCTTCGCCTTCTGGCGTCACCGCCACATCTTCATCCCCGACGGCGACGGCTGCCTCCTCCGAGACGAGATCGACTACCGCCTCCCCTTCGGCCTCACCACTCTCCTCGCCCCCCTCGTCGAAAAGGATCTCCACCGCATGTTCCAGTTCCGTCACCAATCCACCGCCTCCGCCCTGGCATAAAATAAGCTGGTCATGTCCCGCTTCTGCCTCGTGTCAACGCTGCTCTCCGCGGGCCTCCTCGCCCAACCCTCCGATCTCTTCGAATCTAAAATCCGCCCTGCCCTCGCCGCCAACTGCTACGCCTGCCACAACTCCAAACTAAAGTCCCCCATGGGCGATCTCGTCCTCGACACGAAGGCTGGCCTCCGCAAAGCCGTCCAGGGCCGCCTCCTCAAAGCCCTCTCCTATTCCGATCCCAATCTCCAAATGCCGCCCGCTGGCAAACTCCCCCAGCCCGTCATCGATTCCTTCCAAACCTGGATCAACTCCGGCGCCCCCGACCCCCGTACCGATTCCGTCCCGGCCTCCCAGGCCCTCCGCGGCCCGTCCGTCGAAGAAGGCCGCAAATGGTGGGCCTTCCAGCCTGTCTCCGAACACCCCGCCCCCGCCGTCAAAAACACCGCATGGCTGCAACGCAAAATCGATGCCTTCCTCCTCGCCCGCCTCGAAGCCAAAAATCTTCCCCCCTCTCCCCGCGCCTCCAAGCGCACCCTCGCCCAGCGTCTCTATCTCGACCTCACCGGCCTCCGCCCCACCTACGACGAAATCGAGCAGTTCGCGAACGACCCCGACCCCAACGCCTACCCCAAGCTCGTCGAAAAACTCCTCTCCTCCCCCCAATACGGCGAAAAATGGGGCCGGCACTGGCTCGACGTCGCCCGCTTTGCGGAAGACAATCCCACATCGGAGGCCACCAATCCGCCCTACCCCTACGCTTGGCGTTATCGCGATTGGGTTATCGAGGCCCTGAATAAGGACCTCCCTTACAACCAGTTCCTCCGCCTCCAACTCGCCGCCGACAAACTGCCCAACCCCACTCGCGATGATCTCCGCGCCCTCGGCTACCTTGGCGCCGCCCCCGTCTATCACAAGGATCAGCGTCTCTCCTACGACGTCATCTCTACCTTCCTTGCCGATGATTGGGACGAGCGCGTCGACGCCGTCTCCCGCGGCCTGCTCGGCCTCACCGTTGCCTGCGCCCGCTGCCACGATCACAAGTTCGACCCCATCCCCACCAAGGACTACTACGGCCTCGCCTCCGTCTTCGCCTCCACCATGCGCTCCGAACGGCCCACTTTCGATGTCGACCCCGCCGTCGAAACCCGCTTCCAGTGGGTCCAGCGCCGCCTCTTCGATCTCGCCTACTCTCGCAATCTCCTCACCAACGAGGCCTCCACCGTCGTCGGCGCCGCCGAACGCGTCGCCCGCTGGAAACTCGAAATTGCCGGTCTCCAGAAGGAGATGGAGGCCCTCCAGCAGCGCTACCCCGTCCTCGTCTCCTACCTCGAACGCTACTGGCGGGACCCCGCCGCCCAGGCCAAACAGGCTGTCGCTCAGCGCCGCCGCCCCGGTGCCTCCACCGACCCCTTCATGAACACCGTCTACGACGCTGCCAACATCGTCGACGGCTCCGACGAAAACTACACCTGGCTCCACTACAAGCCCGATCAACCCCGCGACCTCAACGTCTTCCTCCGTGGCAATGTCGCTACCCAGGGCGAACCCGCCCCCCGCCGCTTCCTATCCGTCCTCGCCCAGTCCGACCCCAGCCTCCACAACGGCTCCGGCCGCCTCGAACTCGCCGATAAAATCGTTACCGACGCCGCTCCTCTCACAGCCCGTGTCTTCGTCAACCGAGTCTGGGCCTGGCATTTCGGCCGCCCTCTCGTCGCTACCCCCAGTGACTTCGGCACCCAGGGCGACAAACCCTCCCACCCCGAACTCCTCGACGACCTCGCCGCCCGCTTCATCGCCAACAACTGGTCCCTGAAGTGGCTCCACCGCGAAATCCTCCTCTCCAGCGCCTGGCAGCAGGCCTCCAACCGCCGCCCCGACGGCGACAAAATCGACCAGTCCAACTCCCTCCTCTGGCGCATGAACCCTCGCCGCCTGGACGTCGAAGCCTACCGCGACTCCCTCCTGAGAATCTCCGGCGCCCTTCAACCCGATCTCTACGGCCCGTCCCAGGACCTCGATTCCGAAACCAATAGTCGCCGCACCATCTACGGCCGCATCGCCCGCGGACGCCAGAACAACCTCCTCAAGATCTACGACTTCCCCGACCCCACCCAAACCAGCCCCTCCCGCGACTTAACCACCACCCCGCTCCAGCAACTCTTCGTCCTCAATGGCCCCTTCCTCCGCGCCCAGGCCAATCTCATCTCCAAAGCCCTCGATAGCGAACCCGATACCAACGCCCGCATCCGCGCGCTCTACCGCCGCATCCTCGCCCGCGACCCCAGTCCCAAAGAAACCCAGATCGCAGTTAACTACCTGGCCCAGAGTGACCTCCCCAACCTGGCCCACGTTCTTCTTTCCACCAATGAGGTCCTGTTCCAGCAATGACACGACGCCAACTCTTCTCCCAAATGTGCGGCGGCCTCGGCGCCATCGGCCTCAATGCCCTAGCCGGTAACTACACTGGCCCCCGCATGCCCGGCAAGGCCAAACATGTCATTTTCCTCTTCCTTCCCGGCGGCCCTTCCCACGTCGACATGTTCGATCCCAAGCCTGCCCTGGCCCGCTTCGCCGGCCAGCGCCCCGGCACTGTCGACCTCCGCACCGAACGCCAGACCGGCGGCCTCCTCCCCAGCTCCTTCCAGTTCACCAAGTACGGCAAAGCCGGCATCGATGTCAGCGAACTCTGCCCCAAAATCGGCTCCGTCATCGACGAGATCTGCGTCGTCCGGTCGATGTACACCTTCAATCCCACCCACACCCCCGCCCGCAGCCTCATCCACTCCGGTTCCATCCTTGCCACCCGCCCATCCATGGGCGCCTGGGTCTCCTATGGCCTTGGTACCGAAAACCAGAACCTCCCGGCGTTTGTGAACCTCAGCCCCGGCGGCGGTGGCGGTGCCCAGCTTCGCTCCGGCTTCCTCCCCGCCGAATACCAGGGCACCCCCTTCTCGGACTCGGAAATCGAACCGGAGAAGATGATCGCCAATCTCCGCAACAAACTCCTCGACAAGGAAGCGCAGCGCCGCCAACTCGACGCCATCCAGGCGCTTAATCAGGAGTTCTCCACCGCCTTCGGCGCCGACGATTTCCTCGAAGGCCGTATCAAATCCATGGAAGCCGCCTTCCGCATGCAGTTTGAGGCCATGGACGTCTTCGATATCCGCAAGGAACCCGAATCCGTTCGCGCCGAGTACGGATCCACCCCCTTCGGCAACGGCTGCCTTCTCGCCCGCCGCCTCGTCGAAAAAGGCGTCCGCTACATCCACGTCAACACCGACGCCGGCCAGGACTGGGACGACCACAAGGACCTCGAAAAGAACCTCCGCAAACGCTGTCCCGCCATGGATCAGGCCGCCGCCGCCCTCGTCGCTGACCTCAAGCGCCGCGGCCTCCTCGACGAAACCCTCGTCGTCTGGGGCGGCGAATTCGGCCGTACCCCGGTCAGCGAAAGCGGTACCGGACGCGACCACAACCCCTATGGCTTCACCATGTGGATGGCCGGCGGCGGCATCAAAGGTGGACTCGCCTACGGTGCCACCGACGAGTTCGGCTTCAAGGCCGTCGAAAACCGCGTCTCCGTCCACGACCTCCACGCCACCATCCTCCACCAGCTCGGCATCGACCACACCAAGCTCACCTACCGCTATGCCGGCCGCGATTTCCGCTTGACCGACGTCCACGGCGAAGTCGTCAAAGCCATCCTCGCCTAGGGGACGAAAAAATTCTTGGCAACGTTTTCGCGTTTCCGCCGTATACTCAGATATCTAAGACCTAAGCTGTCTGAGTAACGAATGGCAAAAACCGATTCCCTCCAGGGTTCCCTCGACCTTCTCATCCTCAAAATCCTCTCCCGCCGTGCCCCTCTCCACGGCTATGCCCTCCTCACCGCCATCATCGAGTGTTCCGGCGAAGTTCTCAAGGTGGAGGAGGGTTCTCTCTATCCCGCGCTTCATCGGCTCGAAGAGGCCGGCTGGATCAAGGCCCACTGGATCACCAAGGAGACCGGCCGCCGCTCCCGCGTCTACCAGCTCACCGCCACCGGCCGCAAACGCCTCCCGCTCGAAGAGGAACGTTGGACCGCCATCTCTGCCGCCATCCACCAGGTCTTGAGGACTGCCTGACATGTCTCTTTTTACCCGCCTCCGCAATGTCTTTCGCAAGAGCCGTTTCCAGCGCGAACTCGACGAAGAGCTCGAAGACCATATCGAAAACGCCATGAAGGACGGCCGTTCCCGGGCGGAGGCCGAGCGCGCCCTGGGGAGCCTCCTCCGCCACCGCGAAGCGTCCACCGATGTCAAAATCGCCGTTTGGCTCGATACCCTCAAAGCCGACGCCATCTTCGGCTACCGCCAGCTCCGGCGCCGCCCCGCCGTCACCCTCTCCGCCGTCCTCTCCCTCGCTCTCGCCATCGGCGCCGTCACCGCCGCCTTCCGCCTCATTGACGCCGTCCTCCTCCGCCCCCTCCCCGTCGCTGACCCCTCCTCCCTCCACGTCATCAACTACCGCATCGTGAATGATCTGACCGGCAAAGCCGACGAGGGCTCCAGCTTCTCTTACCCCCTCTTCAAGGAGTTCCAGCAGGCCGCCAAGGGCAAGGCCGAACTCATGGTGGTCTCCTATGCCAGCCGCACCGATATCACCTTCGCCTCCGACAACGAAATGGAGCGCGCCTACCGTCAGTTCGTCTCCGGCACCTTCTTCTCCACCCTCGGCCTTCGCCCCGCCCTCGGTCGCCTGCTCGCCCCCTCGGACGACCTCACGCCCGGCGCACACCCCCTCGCCGTCATCTCCCATGACTTCTGGACCCGCCGCCTCGGCCGCGACCCCAAAGCGATCGGCAAAACCTTCCGCGCCGGCACCATCCTCTACGAAATCATCGGAGTCGCTCCCCCAGGCTTCACCGGCACCGAACCCGGCACCATCACCGACTACTTCATCCCCGCCATGCAGAACGCCGACGCCATACCCACCCCGAACTGGCAATGGATGCGAATCTGGCCCCGTACCCTCCCCGGCGTCTCCGCTGAACAGGTTCAGCAACCCCTCCAGGCCGCCATGGTTGCCCACCGCCTCAACCGCGCCAAGGAGTTCCCCGCCGATACCCCGAAAGCCCAGATTGACCGGTTCGTCAACACCCCCATCGCCCTCGCCTCGGCCTCCTCCGGCGTCTCCTCCACCCAGAAAAACTACCGCCAGCCGCTCCTCATCCTCGGCGCCATCGTCCTCCTCGTCCTGCTCATCGCCTGTGCCAACGTCGCTAATCTCCTCACCGCCCAGGCCACCGCCCGCGAACGCGAAATGGCCCTCCGCGTCTCCATCGGCGCCGGCCGCTCCCGTCTCATCCAGCTCATGATCGTCGAGTGCTCCCTGCTCGCCATCTCCGCCACCGCCCTCGGCTCCCTCTTCGCCTGGTGGTCGGCCCCCTTCGTTGTCGGCATGCTCAATCCTTCGGATAACCCCCTCCGCCTTGACATGCCTGCCGATTGGCGCGTCCTCGCCTTTTCGTTCGCCATCGCCTTCTCCGTCACCATCCTCTTCGGCCTCGCCCCGGCCCTCCGCGCCTCCTCCGTCAAACCCGCCTCGGCCCTCAAGGGCGGCGACGATCCCCACTCCCGCCGTCGCCTCATGAACGCACTCGTCGCCGCGCAAGTCGCCTTCTGCTTCCTTGTCCACTTCGTCGCCGGCCTCTTTGTCGCCAGCTTCCAGCGTCTCTCCACCCAGCCCACCGGATTTGCCGTCGAACGCCTCCTCCTTCTTGAAACCGGCGTCAAAGGCCCCGCAAAAACGGCCAACCGGCCCGAACGCGTCTGGAATGAGATCGCCGATCAACTTCGCGCCGCCCCTGGCGTCCAATCCGTCGCCCTCTCCAATTGGGGCCTCATGGCCGGCAGCGTCTGGACCGGCAGCGTCCGCGTCCCCAATGTCCCCGTTGACTCCCAGTCGCCATACTTCCTTGCCGTCTCTCCCGGTTGGCTCGATCTCATGGAGATTCGCCTCATCGGCGGCCGCGACTTCCGCCCCGGCGAACTCCGCCTGTCCCCCGAACACCCCGGCGTTGCCATCGTCAATGAGGCCTTCGCGCGCAAGTATTTCAACGGTGAAAACCCCGTCGGCAAGTCGTTTGACTCCCTCACCCGGGGCAACGTCGTCCAGCACGTCCCCATCGTTGGCTATGTCCGCGATGCCCGCTATGACAGCGTCCGCGAACCCTTCCAGCCCACCGTCTATGTCCCCCTTGTAGGGGAATTCCGCAACGCGACATTCGCCGTCCGCACCGCGTCATCCGATCCCGTCACGCTCGCCGCCCCTCTCCGCCGCCTGGTTGCCGAAGTGAACCCCGCCTTCCGCGTCTCCAACATCTCCACGCAGTCTGAACTGGTCCAGAACCAGACCATCCGCGAACGCCTCCTGGCCACCCTGTCGCTCTTTTTCGCCGTCGTCGCCCTCCTCCTCGCGTCGGTTGGCCTCTACGGCGTTCTCAACTATGCTGTCCTCCAACGTCGTCGCGAAATCGGCATCCGCATGGCCCTCGGCGCCCGCTCCGCCCACGTCGCCCGCCACGTTACCTTCGATGTGTTCCTGATGCTCCTCCTCGGCTCTGCCCTCGGCCTCACCGGAGGCCTCCTCAGTGAGCGGTTCTTTGAGTCCCTGCTCTTTGAGGTCAAGGCGACAAATCCCTATCTACTTGCCATCCCCATGGCGACCCTCTTCCTGGCCGCCATCCTGGCTGCGCTCCCCCCTGTCCTCGCCGCCACCAGGACCGACCCCTCCACTGTCCTCCGCGCCGACTGACCGCCCCGAGGAGATCTGTCACTTGGCATCGTTGCGTATCGACCTACCGCTCGCCGGCATTTACCGCAAGATTGATCTCGCCTAGCCTGCAGCCGTCACCGTCGCACCGGTCCTTTTCTTCAACCCCGCCGCAGCGCTTTCTTCAACCCTGCCGCAGCGCTTGCATTGGTTCAATAGACGACGCTCGCACTGCCGGACCCAGCACCGCCAGCACCGCAGACAGCGCCAGCACGCTCAATGCCGCCACCAGCGTCCAGACCGGCATTGTCCCGGCCGGCACCAGCCTCTGCGCCTCCGCCACCCGTCCCAGGTAAATCGCCAGCGGTACCCCCAACGCCAGCCCCGCAAAGGCTAGCAGCAAACCCTCTCGCAGCACTTGGCTCATCACCCGCCCGCGCGTCGCCCCCAACGCCATTCGGATCCCGATCTCCCCGGTCCGCCGCGCCGTCGTGTGCGCCATGAGCCCGTATAGCCCCACCGCGCACAGCACCAGCGCCAACACCCCGAAACTCCCGCAAAGCCATGCAAACAGCCGCTCCCGCTGCAAGGTCCGCGAAATCTGCTGCTCCATCGAATACACGTCCACCAGCGGCAGGTTCTTGTCCAGTTCGCCGATGGTCTGCCGCACAGCGCCCAGCACCGCCATCGGCGGCACCGCCGTCCGAATCACAACGGTGGCTGAGTCCTTCTCGTACCCGAAGGGCAGATAAACCACCCGGTGCGGCTCATGCAGGTTGGCATACTGCGCCGTCTTGGCGATGCCGATCACCTCCAGTGGCTCTCCGCTCATCGTCACCCGTGCTCCCAAACCAATCTCCAATTCCTTCGCGAGGTTCTCGCCGACCACCGCTACACCCTTCTCCTGAGGCCGCGCCACTCGCCCTGCCACCAGTGGCACCCCCAGCGCCTCCAGAAACCCCGTCGTGGCACGATGGACACCAACATTGGCTCGCTTGTCCGTCACCGCCTTCACATCGTCCCAGTACCCGCCCCCGCGCATCGGCCGCATCTGCGACAAACCGACTTGCGTCACCCCGGCCAACGCTCCCAGCCGCTCCTCCAGCGTCACGTAGAACTGCCGCAACCGGTCCTCCCGATAGCCCACCTC
This sequence comes from uncultured Solibacteraceae bacterium, assembly GCA_964430625.1. Lineage (GTDB taxonomy): Bacteria > Acidobacteriota > Terriglobia > Bryobacterales > Bryobacteraceae. The sequence continues at coordinate 62,726 of CAYSFR010000015.1, read as the reverse complement.
TCCGGGCCGCAGATCGAACAGTAGCACATGACCCCGCTCAAACCCCGCGTCCCGCCCCGCCAGTTCGTTCAGCCGCGAAGTGAACACCAGCGCCGCCGTCACCAGCAGCACACCCAGGGCCACCTGTGCCATCACCAGCAGCTTCGCGGGCGTCCATCGCGCCCGGCTCAAAGTGATGCCTTCCTTCAGCGCCGGAGCCGTACCCACCCGCGCCGTCCGCCACGCCGGATACAACCCGAACAGGAGCGCCGTCGCCAGCGTCACCGCTCCCGCTCCCAGCAGCGCCCGCGGATCCGTCTCCGGAGAGAGCGTCAGCGCGTCGGTCCCCGGAATCAACGAGACCATTAGCTCTCCCAGTCCCGCCGCCACCCCAATGCTCAGCGCGCCGCCGATCCCGGCCAGCAGCAGGCTCTCGGTGAAGAACTGCCGCATCAGCCGTCCCTCCCCGCACCCCAGCGACACCCGCATCGCCGCCTCCTTCTCCCGCTCCACCGCCCGTGTCAGCAGCAGGTTCGCGATGTTGGCGCAGGCAATCAGCAGCACCAGTGTCACCAGCCCCAGCAAGGTCCACACTGGATCGCCAAATCGCCGCCGCAGCGATCCCAACCCCCGCCCCGCCTCCGAGACCCGCAACTGCGGCGTCTGCTCTGGATTCTTCGGCTGCGCCGCCCAACTCGCCATGTACGCCGGCGTCAGTGCCGCTCGTAACTCGTCCTCCGACACTCCCGCCGCCCGCCGCGCCAGCAGTTGCATGATCCATTTCTTGGAATCCAATTGGCCGGTCCGGTACCAACTGTCCTTGGTCAGCATTTGCGGACTGTGCGACATCGGAATGTAGAGGTCTGTCCCCTCTCCCGGAATGATTCCCTTGAACGCCGGCGGCAGTACCCCCGCAATCGTGTAGATCCGGTTGTTGATCTGCATCGGCTTCCCGATCGCTTCCATCGCTCCGCCCAGCTTCGACTCCCAGAACCGGTGCGTCAACACTACCACCGGCGTCGCATCCCCGGCTTCGTCGTCGTCCTGCAACAGCCGGCCCGCAAATGGTTGCAGCCCCAACGTCAGGAAGAAGTTCCCCGTCACTGCCCGCTCATCGGCTACCGTTACCCGTCCCGCGTAGGCCGTGCTCACCCGCTCCACGTATAGATGCCCGGCAACCTGTGCCTTGGCCTTCACACTCTCTCGCATTCCGCGATAGGCGGGCATGGAAAAGAAGTCCGCCACCCGCCCCGGCCCTTCCGGAAACATGCTCCCCGAACTGCCCGTGTTCAACCCTTCCGGCCGGCTCTTGGAGAACCACAGAATCTCGCTCAACTGCTCCGGCGCCGGAACAGCCAGGCTCCGCCACATCACCGTGTCCGCCAGCGTCAGAATCGCTGTCGTCGCGCCGATCCCCAGCGCCAGCGTCGCCACCGCCGCCGCTGAGATTGCCGGCGTCTTCTTCATCATCCGCCACCCGAACCGTAGATCCTGCCCAGCCTCCACCAGCCACCGCCACCGGCTCTCGTCCCGGCATTCATCCTTCACCTGCTCCACGCCCCCGAACTCTGCCCGCGCCCGCCGCATCGCCTGCTCCCGTGTCAGCCCCTGCTTCTCGAACTCATCGGCCAGCGTCTCCAGGTGATACCGCAACTCCAGGTCCAGCTCACTCTCTTCCCGTTTCCATGGCCATCGCATAGTTATGCCTCCAGGACCCACTGAATCGCCGTGATGTACCGGCCCCACTCTTCCATCTCTTCGTCCAACTGCTGCCGCCCGGCCTTCTTCAGCGAATAGACCTTGGCCATCCGCCCGTTGTCCCCCTCCCGCCACTCGCTCTCAATCAGCCCCTTCTTCTCCAGTCGGTGCAGTGCCGGATACAACGACCCCTGCTGGACGTCCAGCACCTTCCGGCTTGACACCAGGATCTTCTGCGCGATCGCGTACCCGTGCGCCGGTTCCTGTGCCAGCGTCTTCAATACCAGCAGGTCCAGCGTCCCCTGCAACAGTTCGGACTTCTTTGCCATGATGCCAAGCCTCTCTACACATAGTGAACAGTACTATGTGTAGAATGTCAAGGCATGCAGTTGGCCTACCCTTCGCCGCCGCCCTCCGGCATCTCCTCCAGCAGGTTCTCGAACTTCGTGAACTCGTGCAGGAACGCCAGCTTCACCGTCCCCGTCGGGCCGTTACGCTGCTTGGCCAGGATCAGCTCCGCCTTGCCGTGCAGGTTGGCGTCGAACCGTTTGTAGTACTCTTCGCGGAACACGAACATCACCATGTCGGCGTCCTGCTCGATGGATCCCGATTCGCGCAAGTCGCTCAATTGCGGCCGGTGGTCGCCGGGCCGGGTCTCCGGCGCGCGGCTCAGCTGGCTGAGCACGAAGAACGGGCACTTCAATTCCTTGGAGAGCAGCTTCAGGCCGCGCGACAACTGGCTCACTTCCTGCGTCCGGTTCTCGCTCCGGCCCGGTGTCGACATCAGCTGCAGGTAGTCCACAATCACCAGCCCCAACTCATTGTCGCGCTGCAGACGCCGCAGCTTGGCGTGGATGTCCATCAGCGTGATGTTGGACGAGTCGTCGATGAAGATGGGGGCTCGTGCCAGGTCAATCGTGGCCTTCTGCAGCAGGCGCCGCTCATCGGCGTTCAGGTAGCCTTCCCGGAACTTCGTCTGTGATACCCTCGCCTGGGCGCAGATCATACGGGTCAGCAGGCTCTCATTCGACATTTCCAGCGAGAACACCGCGCAGGCCTTCGGGTTGGTCGGGTTCATGGCCACGTACTGGCCCAGGTTCAGTGCCAGCGCCGTCTTGCCCATGGCAGGCCGTGCCGCCAGGATGATCAGTTCTCCCGGGCGGAATCCGCCCGTCATCTCGTCCAGCTTCAGGAACCCGGTGGAGGTTCCCCGTACCCGGCGCGTCGGGTCGAGGAAGGCGTTCAGACCGCCTTCAAACTTCTCGATCACCTCCCGGGGCGTCAGCAGCGAGTCGGAGACCTGCGCCTCCCCCAGGCTCATCAGCTGCTCTTCGGCGCTGGCCAAGATCTCGTGCGGATCGTCGGATCCGTTCACACAGCGGTCGATCAGCCCTTGCGACGTGAAGATGATGTGCCGCAGAACGGCCTTGTCCTTCACGATCTTGATGTAGCTCTCCAGGTTGTAGAGTTGCGGCAGCCCGTCGTCGAGCGAAACCAGGTAGGAGATCCCTCCAACGTTCTCCAACTCCCCGAACCGCATCAGCTCGTTGGCCAGCGTCACCCGGTCAATCTTTTCGCCGCGCTCGAACAACTGCATCATTCGCGTGAAGATCAGCTGATGGGATTGCAGCGAGAAGTCCGCGGCCTGTATCGCGCTCCCTACGTTCAGGAACGCCGAGGGATCCAAAAGGATCGCACCCAGCACATACCGCTCCGCCTCTACGTTGGCGGGCAAGCCCTTCTGCATTACCAGGTCATTCATCCCTTACCAAGGTAGGGAGCCGGGGCTTCGGGCGCAACTCCCGGAAATCCAGAGGAAATCCACAGCTACCAGATCGTCGCCACCGGCAGACCCGCGGCGAACACCCGGTCCTCCAACTCGTAGCCGAAGCCCGGCTGTTGGTCGAGCGTGATCTTCCCGGCCACCGGCCGTGGATCGCCCGTAAGAACCCAGTCCTTGGTCGTTCCCCGGTAGATGTCCACGTACTCCACAAACGGGGTCATCGACGGGTCGTTGGCGCTTTCGAAGTGGTAGGTGGCCGCCCCGATCCCGTGGCAGATCAGCTTGACGTGGTGCGCCGCCGCCAGCGCCGCGATCTTGCGCAGCCCGGTGATGCCCCCCGCCCGGTAGATGTCCGGCTGCACAATGTCCACGCAGCCCTCTTCGATCAGCCGCCGAAAGTCCTCGAAGATGTAGGCGTGCTCGCCGCCCGTCACCATCGTGTTCACCCGCCGCCGGATCTCCCGGTAGCCGGCATAGTCGTCCGGCAGCACCGGTTCCTCCAGCCAGGCGATCCGGTATTTCTCCAGCCGGTCGTACATCCGCAGCGTGTAGGGCACGTCCCAGCCCATGTAGATGTCGAGCGCCAGGAAGGCGTCCGGCCCCAGTACGTCGCGGGCTCGCGCCACCGACTCCTCGTTCTTCCGCATCCCGGCTTCGCCGTGGGCCGGTCCGTAGGGCACGGCGATCTTCATGTCGCCAATGCCGTAGGCGGCCAGCGCCTCCGGATCGTAACCTGTGTAGTAGGCCCGCAACGGCCCCCGCGCCCCGCCGCCCAGCAACTCATAAACCGGCCGCCCCAGCAGCTTGCCTTGCGCGTCCCACAACGCCAGATCGATGCCGGACAGTACGGCCTGCGTCACTCCGCCCCGTCCGTAGAAGATCGACGCCCGGTAAAGCTGCTCCTGGATAAGTCCCGTGTCGAAAACGGACTTGCCCGCCACCATCGGCCCCATCTGCTCTTCCAGCACCGCCCGCGCCGCCACACCCTTCCCGCAGCCGACGAATCCAAAGCCCCGCGTCCCATCTTCCAGCACGACCTCAATCACCGCCGCGGTCATCGGCCCGAACCAGCTGGAGCGCTTCTCGAAGTACTCCGGGTAACCCGACATCGGGTTCGCGATGACGGTTTCCGACAGCCACGAACCGGCCATCGGCGCCGTATGGCATTTCACTTCCCTGACGATTCCCATGTTTCTCTCCTCACCCAGGCGAGCAGCGCCTCCTGCGCGGCTGCTGCCGCCTCGCGCACCCTCCACCGGCTCCGGTCGCGGTCACCCGCCCGGTTGCTGATTCCGCGGATCTCGCCGCACGGGACCCCGTACAGCCGAGCTACGTGGGCCACCGCCGCCCCTTCCATGTTCTCCACCGCCCCGCCGGTCCGCGCGGCCATCTGCCGGCCGCGGGCATCGCTCCCCGTGCAGGTGTTCACCGTGACAAAGCCCAGCCGCCGCTCGGCCGGAAACAGCTGCAGCGGCAGCGAGTTGTACACCGGCGGCTCCCCGGCCACAAGCGGGAACCCCATCGCCTGCATATCGAGGAATCCCTCCGGCGAATCGGCGCCCAGGTCTCCGTAGCACTCGCTGGCGGCGCAGGCAACCCCGCCCAGCCCCAACTCTTCAAACGCCTCCGGGTAGCCTCCGCCGATGCCGCACACCACGATCCCGGCCACCGCGGCCCGCTCCCGTTCCAGGAACCGGGTGACCGAGCAGGCCGCATTCACTGCCCCTACTCCCATGGTCACCACGCGCAGATGGGGGCGCAGCAGCGCCCCCTCCCTCTCCGTTGCGACGAATACCACCAGGCCGGAATCCACGCCCCAGCCTAGTCGATTGGCCGGGGAATTGGCAATCCCCGGAACCCTAGCGGACGCTGATCTGGTAGGTCTCCAGCGTCTCGCCCTTGGCCTGCTCCAGCCGGGCCGTCGCCTTGTTGAACTCCAGTTGGGCCACTACCGCCCGGCGGCGTGACTCCAGCAGCTCGTTCTGGCGGGTGAGGACGAAGAAATTCGTCGATTCGCCGGTCTGGAACAGCCGGATCTCGCTGTCGAGCTTCTCCTGCGCCGCGCGGACGGCGGCTTCGGCGGCTGCGATCCGCTGCCGCGAGGCCTGCAGGCTCTGCAGTGCATTGCGGACCTGCATGTCCACCGCCTGCTCGATGCGCGCCTTCTCCAGGTTCAGCCGCTTGTCGGCAATGGCGTTCTGGGCCAGGTTGGCTTGCGCGGTCTGGTTGCGCAGGTTGAGGTCGAACTGCACCCCCACTTGGACGCCGGGGAAACGGCCGCCAAACAGGCTCTGCATCGCCTGGCCATAACCGCCCACCAGGAAGGAGGGCAGGGAGCCGAAGCTGGGCGCCGACAGCGGCGGCAAGCCAGCCGCGGCGCTCAGCCGGTTCAGCCGCTCGTAGAGCGGCCCGTTGGACGAACTGAACGGGTTGTCCGCCGAACCGAGAGCGCCGGCCAGACCGCTGTTGACGATGGCGCCCACCAAGTTCACCTGGGGCTTCAACTGGTCCTTGCTCAATCGCGTCTGCACCTCGTTCACCTCGCGGCGCTGGGCCACCTGTTTCAGTTCGACGCGTTTGCCGAGCGCCGTCTTCACGGCATCCTGCAGCGGTTCCAGCGCGGCCGGCACCACCGGCATGCGGTCCGTTGGGACGATCTCGTCCTTCCAGATCTCGCTGTCCCGGGCCGGGCTAAGGAGCATTTTCAGGCCGTTCTCAATGGTATTGAGGGCGTCCAGGCCGGTGTAGTAGTTGTCCTTGCGCCGCTCCAACTCCGACTGCGAGGCGGCCAGTTCCACCTGGGCGAGGGCGCCGGCGGCGATCTGCCGCTGCGTCCGGGCCAGCTGTTCATCGGAAAGCTTCACGCCCTCGACGGCCACATCGACCGCCTGCCGCGCGGCGGCCAGGTCCCAGTAGGTCTGTTCCACCCGGGTGATGACGTCGATGGCCCGCAGTTCCAGTTCCACCTCGGAGATCCCGATCTGCTTGGCGCGGATCTTCAGTTGGGCCCGGTCGAAGTCGATCTCCCGGTTGCGCAGCAGGGGGAGCACGGCGCTCAGGGTGAGGCGCGCGTTGACGTTCGGGTTCAGGCTGACGAATGGGTTGGTGGTGGAGGTCCTGGTATTGTCGAAGCCGGCGTTGAAGCTCATGCCGCGCCAGGGGGTGCGGCCCAGGAGGGTGAAGTTGTTGTTCACGTAGTCCTCGGTGAGCTTCCCGGTGGCCGCCTGCAGGACGGAGGCAGCCGGAGTGTTCCGCTTCTCGTAGGAGGGGTTGTAGCGGAAGATAGGGTCAAAGGCGCCCTTGGCGGCGTTGAGCAGTTGCCGCTGGGTGTCGATGTTGGTCCGCTCGATTTCGATCTCCAGGTTGTTGCGGAGGGCGATCTCGGTGGCCTCTTTCAGGGTGAGCGGGCGCCGGTTGGCGCTCACGCCCACGCGGGCCGGGTCGAGCTTGGTCTGCGCCATCGTCACCGGGGCCAGGATGGCGGCCAGGGCGAACAGCGCCGCGGTCTGTCCCGCCCACTTGCCGCCGGTGAACAGCCGCCGGATGCGGGCCATCAGTCCGTAGTGCGCCAGGTCGTCAAACAGGGAGTAGGCGACCGGAGTGACCAGCAAGGTGAGCAGCAGGCAGAGCGTCTGGCCGCCGATGACGACGATGGCCACCGTGCGCCGGGTACCGGCGCCGGCACCGGTGCCGAGAGCCAGCGGAAGCATGCCGGCCACCAGCGCGGCCGTGGTCATCAGAATGGGCCGCAACCGGTCCTCGCAGCCGTGGAGGATGGCATCCAGCCGGGGAAGGCCTTCACGCCGCAGCGACTTGATGTGGTCGAGTTGCAAAATGGAGTTCTTCTTGACGATGCCGAACAGCACGAGGATGCCCACCGAGCTGTAGATGATCGAGAAGTTTTCGTGCATCAGGCTGAGCGAGAGGACGGCGAAGGGCACCGAGAGCGGGAGGCTGAGCAGGATGGTGACCGGGTCGACGAAGCTTTCAAACTGCGCCGCCAGGATCATGTACATGAAGGTGATGGAGAGCAGGAAGGCGAAGACGAAGCCGATCATGGCGCGGCCGAGTTCCTTGGTGCGCCCGATGGTGCCGGTGCGGTACTGCGGGCCGAGGTCGAGGGTCTTCACTGTATCCTCCGTGATCTTGAGCACTTCCGACAGCGACTGGCCGCCGATGATGGAGGCCGAGATCATGATCTGCCGCTGGCGGTTGCGGCGGTCGATGTTGATGGGGCCGGAGGCCTCCTGGAGGGAGGCGACGTTGGCCAGCGAGACGTTGCCGACCTTCGTGGAAGGCACGTAGAGCCGGCTCATGGCGTCGGGCGACTGGCGGAACTCCTTGTTGACGCGGAGGCCGACGTCGTAGCGGTCGTCGCCCTCGCGATAGGTGGTCACCTGTTCATCACCGGCCACCAGGGTGCGGATGGCGGTGGCGATGGAGGCGACGTTGACACCGAGTTCGGAGGCGCGGTCGCGATTAATACGGACGCGGACTTCCGGTTTGCCGGCTTCGTAGCTGCTCTCCAGGTCAGCCACGCCGGGGGTTTCCCGGAGGCGGTTCATGACGACGGCGGCGTGCTTATCGAGCTGTTCCAGATCGGGGCCGCTGAGGATGTACTGGAAGTCGCGGTTGGGGCCGGCGCCCTGGATGACCGAAGGTAGCTGGACGGAAATGACCAGATCCTTATACTTGCGCAGCAGTTCGCGGGCGCGGTCCATGATCTGGAACTGGCTGAGTTCGCGCTTCTTGCTGTCGACGAGGGTGACAAGGATGCTGCCGCGGTCCACCTGCTGGCGGGAGTCCGAGCCGATGAGAGTGAGCAGCGTCTGGATTCCGGGCAAGGTGCGGAGGTCGGTCTCGATGCCGCGCAAGACGCTATCGGTGCCGTCGAGCGAAGAACCGGCGGGCATGCGGACGGTGATCTCAAACTCGCTCTGGTCGTCCTGGGGCAGGAAGTCGATACCCACCGTCTTGAAGATGGGGCCGGTGGAGAGGACGGTGAGGATAGAGACGACGACGATGACCCAGCGGTGGCGCATGGACCACATCAAGAGGTGCTGGTAAGGACGGTCGATCACGCGGAACACCCAGGTGTTCTTGGAGGCGTGGGGGTCATGGTTGGGGGAGAGCTTCAGGAAGCGCCCGCAGAGCATGGGGGTGAGCGTGAAGCTGACCAGCAGGGAGACCATGATGGCGAAGGCGGCGGTGAAGCCGAAGCTGGACATGAAGCGGCCGACGACGCCGGTCATAAAGGCGACCGGGAGGAAGACGACGGCGAGCGAGAGGGTGGTGGCAAGGACGGCCAGACCGATGTCGCGCGTTCCTTCAATGGCCGCCTGGATAGGCGGAAGGCCCTTTTCTTCCATGAAGCGGAAGATATTCTCCAGGACGACGATGGCGTCGTCGATGACGATGCCGACCATGAGCGTCAGCGCCAGCATGGTGATCTGGTTGAGCGTGAAGCCCATCAGGTTGAGCAGGGTATAGGTGGAGATGATCGACGTCGGGATGGCGATGGCGGCGATGAGGGTGGAGCGCCAGCTGCGCATGAAGATGAGCACGACGATGCCGGCGAGCAGGCCGCCAAGGATGAGATGCTCCTGGACGGCCTCAAAAGAGGCCTTGATGAAGCCGGACTGGTCGCCAACATAGGCGATCTGCAGGTCGCGCGGAAGGCCCGGGCGGAGTTCCTCGACGCGTTCCTTGATGCGGTCAATGATGTCGAGGGTGTTGGTTCCGGCCTGTTTGCGGATCTGGAGGACGACGGCCTCCTTGCCATCGAGGCGGGCCGAAGAGCGGGTCTCCTTGTAGCCGTCCTCGACGTTGCCGATGTCCTTGATGCGGATGGGGGCGCCGGGGTTGGCGACGATGAGTTCCCCGAAGTCGGCGGGCTTGAGGATGCGGCCGAGGGTACGGACGCTGAGCTCCCGTTTGCCCTGGTCGAGGCGGCCGCCGGGGACCTCGATGTTCTGGGCGGCGATGGAGCCGCGGACCTGGTCGATGTTCAGGCCGTAGCTATAGAGCTTCTGGCCGTCGAGCCAGATCTGGATCTGGCGCTCGCGTTCGCCGATGAAACGAACCTGGCCGACGCCGTTGATGGTCTCGATGTCCTTCTTGATGCGGTCGTCGACGAGCTTGGTGATCTCGCGGAGGTCGCGGTCAGCACTGACGACGAGGTTGATGATGGGCGAGGCGTCGGTGGCGAGCTTTTCGACGACGGGCGGGTCAGCGTCATTGGGCAGCTGGCCGAGGATGGTGGAGACCTTGTCGCGGACTTCCTGAGCAGCGATTTCGGCGTCCTTGTCGAGGACGAAGGTAATGATGACGCGCGAGAGGCCTTCCGCGGACATGGACTGGAGTTCGTCGATGCCGCTGACCGTGTTAACGGCTTCCTCGATGCGCTTGGAGAGCTGGGTTTCGACCTCTTCCGGGGAGGCGCCGCGAAGGGTGGTGGTGACGGTGACGATGGGGAACTCGACCTTGGGGAAGAGGTCGACGCCGAGCTTGCGGTAGGCGTCGAGGCCCAGGACGACGAGCATAAGTATGAGCATCGTCGCGAAAACGGGCCGTTTGATGCAGATTTCGGCTAGTTTTTGCATGGATTACTGTCTCACCTTCATGCCGTTGGTGAGGGCGGCGAGTTCGTTGATGGCGACACGGTCGCCATTCTGGAGGAGGCCGGCGGGAACTTCGACCATACCGTCGACTTCGGGGCCGGGGACGAAGGTGATAAGGCGGGCGGTGCCGTTCTCGATTTTGAAGAGCTTGGTGAGGCCGGCGATGGAATAGAGCGCCTGGCGGGGGACGGTGACGACGTTGGTCGCCTTTTCGGTGACCAGCTTGACCTGGACGAACATGCCGGGACGGAGGCGGCTATCGCCCTTGGTGAGGCGGGCTTCGGCGGTGAGGGTCCGGTTGCGGGCGTCGAGGGAGGGGTTCAGTTCGCGGACGACGGCGCCGAAGTCGACGCCGATGGCGGCGTCGGTGGTGAAAGTGAGCGGGGTTCCGATTTTGACCGCATTGGCGGCGGCTTCCGGGACCTCGAGGCGGAGCCGAAGGGGGTTGACCTTGACGAGGCGGAGGATGCCGACGTTGTCCTTGACGTACTGGCCGGCGGAGACGAGCTTTTCGCCGACCACGCCATCAAAGGGGGCGCGGACGACGGTATCGCCGCGGCGCTTTTCGGCGAGTTTGAGGTCGGCTTCGAGCGAGGTGACCTGCATCCAGAGGGTGCGGAGTTCATCGCGGGCGCCGTCGAGGGCGGATTGGCGGGCGCGCAGGGCCTTTTCGAGCTCGTTGAACCGGTCGGCGGAGATGTCGCCGGTTTTGACGAGCTTGGAGGCGGATTCGTACTTGAAGCGGGCGTCTTCGAGTTGGGCGGTGGCGGTGCGAACGCCGGGGGTGGTTTCCGGGGCGGCCATTTTGCCGGTGTAGGGGGGGAGGCTCAAGCGGGCCAAGGCCTGGTTGAGGGCACCGCGGGAGCGCTCCACCTGGAGGTCGTATTCGGTACGGTCTAGCTCAATGAGGATGTCGCCTTTGCGGACGGCCTGGCCGAAGTCGGCGCGAATGGCGCTGATGCGGCCGGGGACCTCGGTGGAGACGGTGACGGTCTCATCGGGCAGGAGGGTGCCGGTGACGGCGATGGCGCGTTCCGTGGTGCGCTCGACGGCGGCGGCGGTCTTGACGGCGATGGGATCGGCGGCTTTGGTGGCGGCCTTGGCTTCGGTTGTTTTGGCATCCTGCTTGGAGCAGGCCGAGACGAATAAGAGGAGAGCGGGCAAGAGGACAGTAAGAGAGGATTTCATTCGCTTTTTAATCCGCGTAAAAAAATATCGACCATGGTCGCAATGGCCCGCTTTTTACTGGAGCGGACCAATTTGAAGCCGAAGTGCTGGTCAAAGATGGAATAGTGAAGGACCATGCCCATGAAGCTGCGGGCGGCGAGGGGTGCGTCAACCGGGCGGAAGGCGCCGAGGGCGATTTGCCGCTGGATGAAGCCGGTTACGATCTGATGGATGACGATGGCGTGGCTTTCGAAGCAGAGTTCGGCGAGCTCATGTTTCTCGAGTGCACTGAATAGGATGAGCCGGAGGTAGTAGGGGTTTTTTTCCTGGTGCTCGACGATGCGAGACGCCAGGTGGGTGAAGAAGCCTTCGGGGTCGTTACCGGCGGCGCGTTTTTCGAGCTGCCGGCGGACTTCGTCGAAATCGACGTGGGTGGCCGAGTCGATGATGGCGGCGTAGAGGTCGCGTTTGGTGGCGAAGTGTTCGTAAAGGATCGGTTCGGAGACGCCGACGCGGCGAGCGAGTTCGCGGGTGGTGCCGCCGCGGAAGCCGACTTCGGCGAAGAGCTGGACGGCGGTTTCCACAATGGCTTTACGGCGGTCGGCCTTGGTTAATCTAGCGCTCACTAACCTAGTATCTGCTAACCGAAGGGCGGTTGGCAAGCGGGCGGATTGGCGGATGGTACCCTTGAATCGAACCGTGTTCTCCCGTCACCAGCGAAAACTCCGCCTGTTTCATCTGCTGGCCGACGGCGCGCTGGTATGGCTGGCCTTTGAGGCTGCCTACCAGACGCGTTCGTTGCTGCCGCTGGCAAAGGATTTCTATTTCCTGCTTCCGGTAAAGATTCTGCTGCTGCTGCTGGCGATGCTTTGTTATTGGGGGACGGCACTCTGGTTTGGCGACTACGACGCGATGGAGGGGCTGGGAAGGCGGGAGGCGCTGCGGCGGACCGGGCGGCAGGCGATGGTGGCGCCGGCGGTATTGGTGCTGGTGCAGTTCCTGTTGCGGCTGGACATGAGCCGTGTCTTTCTGGGATTGTTCGCGGTGTACGCGGGAATCGCGCTGCTGGGATTCCGGTGGAATGCGGCGCCATTGTTGGGCTGGTACCGGAGGCGGTTCAGCGGCGAGCATTTCCTGTGGATTGTGGGGACGGGGGACAGCGCGCGGCGGGTGGCGGGGCTGGTGGAAGACGCCTCCGGATTCGGACTGCGGCTATCGGGATTTCTGGACGTCAACCCGGCGGTGGGGGCGATTGAGCTGCGGAGGGAGTATCCGGTGCACCCGCTGGCCGAGTTGCCGGAGTTGCTGCGCAGGCACGTGATCGACGAGGTGCTGTTCGCGGTGCCGAGCGAGCAGTTGGCAGAGTTGGAGGAGACGTTCCTGCTGTGTGATGAAGAAGGGGTGCGGAGCCGGGTGGCGGTGGACTTCTTCCCGCATGTGCGGAGCGAGGTTTATCTGGAGCGGCTGGGGACGGCGCCGATGCTGACGTTTTCCGGGGCGCCGCACGATGAGGTGAGGCTGCTGTTCAAGCGGTTGATCGACGTGGTGCTGGCGGGGATCTCTCTGGCGGCGGTGGCGCCGGTGATGGCGGTGGTGGCGGTGCTGGTGAAGCTGACGTCACCGGGTCCGGTGCTGTTCCGGCAGGTGCGTTGCGGGTTGAACGGGCGGCGGTTTGTTTTGTACAAGTTCCGTTCGATGGTGGCCGACGCGGAGGCGCGGAAGGCGGAGTTAGCGCACCGGAACGAGCGGGAACTGGTGTTCAAGATCAAGGACGACCCGCGGCTTACCGGGGTGGGGAAGTGGCTGCGGAAGTTTTCGATCGACGAGTGGCCGCAGTTGTGGAACGTACTGCGGGGGGACATGTCGCTGGTGGGGCCGCGCCCGGCGATTCCCGAAGAGGTGGAACAATATAAGAGATGGCAGCGGCGCCGCTTGCGGATGCGCCCCGGGCTGACATGCCTGTGGGTGGTGGAAGGCCGGGATGCGGTCGACTTCGAGCGATGGATGGAGTTGGACATGGAGTACATCGACAACTGGTCGCTGGCGCTGGACTGGAAGATCATGCTGCGGACGATACCGCAGGTGGTGATTGGAAAAGGAGCCCATTAACCCATGGAGATCATACCGACGCAGGATGAAGTACTGGAGTTGCTGAAGGAGACGGGAGCGTTACGGGAGGGGAACTTTATTTACCCGAACGGGCTGTATTCGGACCAGTATTTGCAGATTCCGCTGGCGTTCCGGTACTTTCAGCACGCCAAAACGCTGAGCGTGGCGCTGAGCCGGAAGGTGCGGGCGAACGCGGAGTTGCGGGCGATTATTCCGCAGTTATCGGTGGTGGCGCCGGCGACCGGCGGGTTGCCGGTGGCGTTTGGGGTGTGCGAGGCGCTGCGGGCCAAGCAGGTGTATTGGGCGGAGCGTCAGAACGACAGTGAGCCGCTGCGGTTACGGCAGTTCCTGGAAATCAAGCCGGGCGAGAAGGTGTTGCTGGTAGACGATATTTTGCGGACCGGGGCGAAACTGACGGAAATCAAGAAGATGGTGGAAGCCGCGGGCGCCGAAGTGGTGGGGTTGGCGGTGATCGTGGCGCAGATGGCGCCGGGGTGTCCAGACTTTTCGCCGTTGCCGGTGTATTGGCTGGCACAGTTGGATCCGTTGAACCTGTATGAAGGGGCGGCGGACCTGAGCTATCCGGACCGGCCGGTGGAGAAGATCTGGATCTAGGCCTTGCGAGGCAGGGCCTCCATTGTTTTTGCGTGTTTCCTTATTTATCAACGAGTTGCGGCGAAAGATGTTTGGTTCGTTCGTCGTCTTCGGGAATGCCGGCGGGAAGAAACGCTGGTACGCTTTGGGCCAGATGACGCTGGAATCACGGATTTCCCTGGTAAGCAGCATCCAGGGGAAATCTGGGGCGGGGCGGGCCTCTATTTTTTGCGCGTTTCCTTATTTATCAATGGGTTGCGGCGAATTATGTTCGGTTCGTTCGTCGTCCTAGTGCGCTTTGGGCCAAACGACGCCCTGGTCTTTCTTGGCGACATTCATCAGGCCGCGGTAGTTGAACTTCTGGACGCGCTGGCCGCGGTAGGTTTCGGTGGTGTAGATGTTCCCTTTGGAGTCCGTGGCGATGGAGTGTACGGCGTAGAACTGACCGGGTTGACGGCCGCCATCGCCGAAGGTGGTTAGCACTTCGAGAGTGTCGCGGAGCAGGACGTGGATCTTCATGTTCGACCCGTCGGCGACATAGAGGTATTTCTGGCCGGGGTCGCGGGAGAGGGCGACGTCAAAGGCTGCACCGTCGCCGAGCGTCGGTTTGGCGACCCAGGCTTCCTTCACGAAAGTCCCGTCGGTCTTGAAGGCCTGGATGCGGTTGTTGGTGCGGTCGCAGACATAGAGCAGGCCGTCGTTGGCGAGGATGACGCCGTGGACGGGGGTGCGGAACTGTTTGGGGGCGGGGGCGTTGGGGTTGTAGGGGCCGAGGTCAGTGTCGTCGGGTTTGTTGCCGTAGGCGCCCCAGTGGCGCTTGTATTTGCCGGAGTCGGCATCGAAAACAATGACGCGGCGGTTGCCGTAGCCGTCGGCGACATAGAGTTCGTTGGTTTTGGGGTCGACGATGGATTTGGCGGGGAGGCGGAGGTTGTCGACGTCATTGGAACCCTTGCTGGCGAAGGGTTTACCGAGGCTCATGAGAAATTTGCCGGACTGCGTGAACTTCAGCAGCATGGAGTCGTGGACGGCGCCGGCGGCGCTCATTTTGCTTTCGTCGTGGGCGAGGGCGGCGGGGAGTTTGCCGCGGCCGTTACCGCCGATCCAGACGTTGCCTTTGTGGTCGACGTCGATTCCGTGGTTGGAGGAGGGCCACTCGTAGCCGGGGCCGTCGGAGCCGCCCCAACTGGCGATGAGGTCGCCGGCGGGGGAGAAGCCGAGGACGGGCGGGGCAGGGACGCAGCATTCGCTGGCCTTGGGGTTCCAGGTGGCGTAGCGCTCCTTCTCCTCCACTGACCCCTGGCGGTGGATGATCCAGACGTTGTCCTTGGCATCGACGGCGACGCCGATGGTGGCGCCGAGGATCCAGTGATTGGGGAGGGGTTTAGGCCACATGGGGTCGACCTCGAAGCGGGGGGCCTGGGTGCCGGCAGCCTCGACGGAAGGGCGCTGGTCGAGAAGGTAAGCGCCGAGAGCAACGGCGGCGAGGGCCGCGAGATAGGCGCCGGTCTTGGCGTACGAGCAACACATGGCTGGTTTCCTCCAGGGAGAGTGTTCGCTATGATACACGAGATTGCGGTACCTGTTGGCGGTATTGATAGCGGCGGCGGGGTGGGCGCATGACGCGCCGGCGAACGTGACGGTGCATCTGCATCTGCGGGCCGAGGGCGGGGCGATGCGGGCAGTGATACGGATCCCTTTGGAAGCGGTGCGGGACGTGGACTTTCCGGCGACGGCGGGCGGATACCTGGACGTGGCGGCGCTGGCGCCGCGGTTGGGCGGGTTGGCGCAGCTATGGGTGGCCGATAAGGTGATGGTGTTGGAAGACGGAGTGGAGACGGGCCGGGGGGAGGTGCGGGCGACACAGATCTCGATGGAGTCGGACCGCTCCTTTGCGACGTTTGACGGGGCGGCACGGCGGGTACGCGAGCCGTTGCCGGCGAACGAGGAGAGGCTGTTCTGGAAGCAGGTCTTCTTTGATGTGGAGTTGGCGATTCCGCTGCGGCGGGTGGGGGCGCGTTTAGCGGTTCGGCCCGGGTTTGCGGACCTGGGGGAGAAGGTGCAGACGGTGGTCCATTACGGGGCGCGGATGCTACTGGTGGCGGGGGACCAGGAGGCGTTTCCGCTGGAGCCGCGGTGGTGGGAGGCGGCGTGGACGTTCGTGAAGATGGGATTCATCCATATTCTGGACGGGAAGGACCATTTGCTGTTCGTCCTTTGCCTGGTGATTCCGGTGCGGCGGGTGCGACCGCTGGTGTGGGTGGTGACGGCGTTCACGGTGGCGCATTCGGTAACGCTGATCGGCTCGGCCCTGGATATGGCGCCGGACGGGCTGTGGTTTCCGCCGCTGGTGGAACTGGTGATTGCGTTGTCGATTGTGGTGATGGGGGTGGGGAACGTATTCGGCTGGGGCGGGGAGCGGGGATGGGTGCTAGCGTTCGGGTTCGGGCTGGTGCACGGGTTCGGGTTTTCGTTTGCGTTGCGGGAGTCGCTGCAGTTTGCGGGAGGGCATTTGACGGCGGCGCTGCTGGCCTTCAATGTGGGAGTGGAGTTGGGGCAGGTGGCGGCGCTGGCGGTGATGGCGCCGGTGGTGGGTTTGCTGTTCCGGTACGGAGTGGAGGAGCGGGTAGGGGTGATGGCGTTGTCGATGCTGGTGGCCAATATCGGGCTGCACTGGGTATGGGAGCGATGGGCGGTGCTGGGACTGTACGCGATTTCGGTGCCGGACTGGAACCCGGCGGTGTTTCTGCGGTGGGTGCTGGTAGGGATGGTGTTGTACGGGGTGTGGTGGTGGGGGAGAATGAGGCTGTGAACCGAAGAACCTTTCTTGGCATGTGCGGCGCGGGACTGATGGCGGCGGCGGAGGAGGCGGAACGGCCGAACATTGTGTTGATCTACGCCGATGATATTGGCTACGGGGACCTGAGTTGCTACGGCGCGCCGGCGGTGAAGACGCCGAATCTGGACCGGCTGGCGAAGGGAGGGCTGCGGTTTACCGACGCTCATTCGTCGTCGGCGACGTGCACGCCGAGCCGCTATTCGATGATCACGGGCGAGTATGCGTGGCGGAAGAAGGGGACGGGCGTGTTGCCGGGCGATGCGCGGATGATCATTGAGCCGGGGCGGTTCACGCTGCCGGAGATGCTGCGGAAGGCCGGGTATAGAACCGGGGTGGTGGGGAAGTGGCATTTGGGATTGGGGAGCGGAAACATCGACTGGAACGGAGAGATTAAGCCGGGGCCGCTGGAGATCGGGTTCGATTCTGCGTTTCTGGTTCCGGCGACGGGCGACCGGGTACCGTGCGTCTATGTGGAGGATCACCGGGTGGTGGGATTGGACCCGGCCGATCCGATCCGGGTGGATTACACGAAGCCGATCGGGAACGAGCCGACAGGGAAGAAGAACCCGGAGATGCTAAAGATGCATCCGAGCCACGGGCACGACATGGCGATCGTGAACGGGGTGAGCCGGATCGGCTATATGACAGGCGGGAAGAAGGCGCTGTGGGTGGACGAGGACATGGCGGATACGCTGACGGGGAAGGCGCTGGGGTTCCTGGAGAAGCACAAGGGCGGGCCGTTCTTCCTGTTTTTCGCGACGCACGATATTCATGTGCCGCGGGTGCCGCATGCGCGGTTTGCGGGGAAGACGACGATGGGGCCGCGGGGGGACGCCATTGTCGAACTCGACTGGTGCGTGGGGCAGGTGCTGGATAAGTTGAAGGCATTGGGGCTGGAGAAGAAGACGATCGTGATGTTCTCCAGCGACAACGGGCCGGTGGTGGACGACGGGTACAAGGACGACGCGGTGGCGAAGTTGGGCGGGCACAAGCCGGCGGGGCCGCACCGGGGCGGGAAGTACAGCAATTTTGAAGGCGGGACACGGGTGCCGCTGCTGTTGCGGTGGCCGGCGAAGGTGAAGCCGGGAGTGTCGCCGGCGCTGGTGGGGCAGCAGGATTTTCTGGCGTCGTTTGCGCGGTTGGCCGGGGTGGCGCTGCCGGCCGAGGCGGGGCCGGATTCGGTGGATGTGCTGGACGCTTTGCTGGGGAAAGACCGGAAAGGCCGGGGGCACATTGTGGAGCATGCGCGGGCGCTTTCCTACCGCGAGGGTGAGTGGAAGATGATCGAGCCTAGCGCGGGGCCGCGGATGAATGTAGCGACCAATACCGAACTGGGCAACGCACCGGGCGCGCAGCTGTACAACGTGATGAGCGATCGGGGCGAGACCGCGGACGTGGCGGCGCAGCATCCGGAGCGGGTGAAGGGGATGATGGCGTCGTTGGAGAAGATTCGGGCGAGCGGCCGGAGCCGTTAGCGCCAGGGCTCGCAGCTGACGGTATTGGAGATCTGGAAGGAGTTCGGCCTGCGGGATTTGCCGGTCTGGCCGTCGAGGAAGCCGCCCTGAAAGGTGATGGATGCGGCGGCTTTGTCGTAGGAGTAGCGGCCGCCGCGACGATTGTCGAGGTCGACGTAGGAGCCATTGGGTTGGAGGCGGAAGCCCATGCCGGTCATCAGGCGGCCGCCGGTGCCGTAGCAGGCCCATTCGCCGACGTGGAGCTCAGCGGCGGGTGCGGCGGCGGGGGTGCCGGCCGGGGCCGGGGTGCCGGGCAATGTGGCCAGCGGGACCGAGGAAACACCGGCGGAGGGATTGTCCGTGCAGGCGGAAGTATTGGTGACGGTCATCATGCCGTCGACGGCCCACTGGCCATTGGCGCCGGGAGACAGGTTAAAGATCCATCCGTCCATTTTGCGAACACAGGTTTGGCCGTAGTAGCGGTTCGGGGGATAGCCGGGGTTGTAGTCGCGAATGATGGCGTTGACGGTGAAGGGATAGAATGCACCCTTCTTGGGATTCGCGGTAACGGACTGGAAGAGGACCTGGCGTTCGGTGAACCCTTCGGGACGGAGCCCGAGAAGGGTCTTTGTGAGGACCTGCTTCAGAACGTCGGGCGTGGGGGCTTGTGCGTGGCAAGCAAGAAGGGAGAGGGCGAGGAGAGCCAGGCTGCGCATTAGACGAGGGTAGCACTCGCGCCCGTTGGCGGGGTGTGATTGACTAGAGGGCTATGGCTCCGATGAATCGTCGAACGTTTACGCGCCTTGCCTCCGCCGCTGCTGCCTTTCCCGCCGCGGGAGCGGCCACAGGAACCCAGGGATGGGCCTACTACGGGGGCGACCAGGGAGCGACGCACTACTCGCCGTTACAGCAGATCACGGCGGCGAATGTGGGGAAGCTGGAAGTGGCCTGGGTGCACCATAGCGCGGGGGAGGGTTCGCGGTACCGGGGGAGCGTGGAGTGCACGCCGCTGGTGGTGGATGGGGTGATGTACATCATCGGGGCGGACTTGGTGGTGCAGGCGCTGGACGGAGCGACGGGGAAATTGCTATGGACGCATACACCGGCGAATGTGGCGGGCGGAGGGAGACGGGCGGCGGGGGCGTCGCGGGGCGTGACGTACTGGACGGACGGGAAAGTGAAGCGGGTGTTTGCGCCGGTGCAGAGCCGGATCTGGTGTCTGGACGCGGTGACGGGGAAAGTGGTGGAGGGGTTTGGCGAGGGCGGGGCGATTGATGTGGAGAAGGATGTCGACCGGGACATGAAGGGGCTGTCGCTGGGGTCGACAACGCCGGGGGCGATTTGCGGGGATGTGCTGATTATTACGACGCGGACGGAGGAAGGTCCGCGGCCGGCGGCGCCGGGGCATATCCGCGGTTACGACGTGCGGACGGGTAAGCGGCGGTGGATTTTCCACACGATTCCGCATCCGGGGGAGTTCGGGTACGAGACGTGGTCACCGGAGGCGTGGAAGACGGCGGGCGGGACGAATTGCTGGGGCGGGATGAGCGTGGACGAGAAGCGGCAGATGGTGTTCGTGTCGACCGGGTCGCCCACGTTTGATTTTTATGGCGGAGACCGCGTGGGAGCGAACCTGTTTGGCAACTGCGTGATTGCGCTGGACGGGAAGACGGGGAAGCGGATCTGGCATTTCCAGACGGTGCACCACGATGTTTGGGACTACGACATCCCCTGCCAGCCGACGCTGGTTACGATTCGCCACAAGGGGCGGCGGGTGGATGTGGTGGCGCAGGTGTCGAAGACAGGGTGGGTGTATCTGCTGGACCGGGTGACGGGGAAGCCGTTGTACCCGATTGAAGAGCGGCCCGTGCCGCAATCCAAAGTGCCGGGAGAAAAGACGTATCCGACACAACCGTTTCCGACGGCGCCTCCGGCGTTTTCGCGGCAGGGGATTACCGCCGAGGACCTGACACCGGCGGGGCGGGAGGTGGTGAAAGACTTCGATCTTGGACCGATGTTCACGCCGCCGGGATTCAAAGAGCTGGTGGTGATGCCGGGATTCCATGGCGGGGGGCTGTGGGGTGGGGCAAGCTACGATCCGGACAGCGGGATGCTGTACGTCTGCCACAACGAGATTCCATGGAGCACGGCGCTCTTTGCGGCGAAGAAGGACGCGGGGTATCCGTATGAGATGAACGGGTATCACCGGAATGTGGACGCCGAAGGATATCCGGTGATCCGTCCGCCGTGGGGCCTGATTGCGGCGATCGATTTGAACAATGCCAAGATCAGCTGGCAGGTGGCGCACGGCGAGTTTAAGAAGCTGACGGCGCGGGGAATGAAGCGGACCGGTACCTATATTCGCGGCGGGAATATTGCGACGAAGGGAGGTGTGCTGTTTGCCGGGGGGACGCTGGACAGTGTGTTCCGGGCGTACGATTCGCGGGACGGGAAGGTGCTGTGGGAGAAATATCTGGGCGGCGGGGCATTTGCCACTCCGTCGACGTATATGGCCGGCGGAAAGCAGTATGTGGTGGTGCCGGTGAGCGACGATCTGAATCCGGAAGAACCGGGCGAGGCCGGACCGTACAAAATTGGAGATTTTGTGGCGTTTGCGCTGCCGGGGTGAGTATGTGGCTTTTTATTCTACTGGCGGGAGTGGCATTCGGGCAGGCGCCTCCGCCGGCGAAGATCTTCGTGCCGAAGCCCGCGCCCGAGCAACCGATTCCGTTCAGCCATAAGACGCATGTGGCATCGGGGATGCAGTGCCGGAACTGCCACGCCATCAAGCCGCCGGGGGACCGGGCAGGAATCCCGGCGGAGGCGCTGTGCATGGGCTGCCACAGTTCGATCAAGAGCGATTCGGCGGCGATACAGAAGCTGGCCGGCTTTGCGAAAGAGAAGAAGAGCGTGCCGTGGGTGCGGGTGTACAAGCTGCCCAAGACGGTGTATTTTTCCCACGATGTGCATGTACGGCTGGCAAAAGCCGAGTGCGTGACATGCCATGGTCCGGTGGGCGAGCGAGAGGTGTTGGGGCAGGAGAAATCGATCTACATGGCCGATTGCATGGCGTGTCATGACCAACACAAAGCGTCGAACAAATGCGACCTGTGCCATGACACGCATTAGTGCGACCCTATGACGGAATGGGCTTGCGGTGGATGGCGTGGCCGATGGCGAGGCCGACAAAGGCGCCAACGACGCAGAGGGCGCGAACGTCGTCGAGTCCGTAGTGATAGCTGAGGACGAAGGCGTAGGGGAACATGGCGGCGGCACCGCCGAGGAGCCAGCGCCAGTAGGTGACGTGAGCGACCGGCGAAAGGCCGGTGGCGAGCCAGCGGCGTTGAAGATGAAGAAACGCGGCCCACGGGAAGAGGGCGGCGCCGAGGAGGACCCAGGCAAGGACAGGCTGGTCGCGGTAGAGGACGAAGGCGAGGCCGTTTCTGGAGCTGAAGCGGAAACTGAAAACACCGTAGGAGAGGGCGAATGCGATGCCGAGCGCGGTGGAGCGGTTGGCGTAGACACTGCGCGTGCGGTTGAGGCTGGCCATTTCCACACTCGGCGGCGGGGAGGAAGGCGGAAGAGTGAGGTCGACGGCGGCGGGCGCGTCAGCGGGGTTGGCGCGTAGGTACTCTTCGACCAGGCGGCGTGTGCCGGGACGGGCTTCGCCGGCGAGATACAGGGGCATGAGGTCGTCGATGACGTCTTTGGAAATAGTCATGGGTGGAGGGCTCCGTGGCGGAATTGCATGAGTTTCTGGCGGGCGCGGTGCACTTTGACGCGCGCCGAAGCAGGGGAAATTTCGAGAAGACGGGCGATGTCGTCGTAGGACATCTGCTGTTCGCCGCGAAGAAGGAGAGCAGCGCGTTCAAGAGGGGCGATATCGGCGAGGGCGGCGAGGACGCGGTGCAGTTCGGCCTTGGCGTCGAGGGCGTGTTCGAGAGTGGGGTGGGAGGCGGGCGATTCGTCGAGGGGAGCCTCCCGGCGTTCGATCCGCCAGTTCTGGACGTGGAGGTTCCGGACGATGGCGAAGAGGTAGGATTTGACCGTGTTGAGGTGGGTGGGGGCGGGGGATGCCCAGATGCGGAGAAAGGCTTCGGAGGTGAGGTCCTCGGCGCGGGAGGGATCGCCGGAAAGGTACACGGCGAAACGGTACACGTCGCCGCTGTACTTTTTGTAGAGATCGTGAAAATTAGCCTCGGGCAGACTCACATTGAGAGTATGGAGGAGGGGGGGATTTGTTACGGGAAATTTTTCGCGAGCGGGTCCTTGGTCTGATGGAGGTGGGCGCGAAGGAGTGATTTCAGGCGCTGGAGTTCGGCCTGGTGGGCGGGGTGGCGGACAAGGTTGTGGAGGCCGTCGGGGTCGGCGGCGAAGTCGTACAACTCTTCGGGTTCGCGGAGGGAGAACGTTTTGACGCGTTCGGCGACGGCCGGATTGGTTGGGGCGGCGGCGAGCATGGCTTTCCAGCTGAGACCGGCCTGGCCGTTGCCTTTGAACTGCGTTTTGCCGTCGGCCCAGGGGTTCCAGATATAGCCATAGCGGCGTTCCTGAACGGCGCGCATTTCGAAGCGGATGAAGGCGCTGGTCTCGTGGAAGACGGTGAAGACACGGTCGCGGCCGGGGGATCTGCGGCCCTGCAGGACGGGGAGGAAGCTGCGGCCGTCGGTATCGGGGAGCGGGGGTATGCCGGTGGCCTCGAGGATGGTAGGGGTGAAGTCGATGCTGGCGATGAAGTGGTTCCGGTCGACGGTTCCGGGCCTGGTGACGCCGGGCCAGCGGACGATCCAGGGAGACTTGGTGCTGTGGAGATAGCAGTTGGTTTTGGCGAAAGGGAGAGCGATGCCGTTGTCGGAGAGGAAGACGACCAGGGTATTGTCGCGAGCGCAGGATTCGTCGAGGGCCTGGAGGAGTTTGCCGACGGTTTGATCGGCGCGATGGGCGGAGGTGTAATATTCGGCCAGTTCCTGGCGGACACCGGGAATATCGGGCAGGAACGGCGGGACCCAGGCCTCTTCCGGAGAGACGCGGAGGGTGAAATCGGTGGTGGTTTTGAAGGCTTTCCGTTCGTCGGCGCTGTCGGCGTAAGGGCGGTGGGGGTCGTCGCTGTTGGCCATCAGGAAGAAGGGTTTCCCTTGCTGACGGGCCTGGGCGAAGAAGGTCTTGGCCTCCTCGTAGTAGCGTTGGGGAACACGGCCGCGTCCGAGGTCGGCCTGCTTCTTCACAACGTCCCAGGGAAACTTTTCGATGGGGGCGAGGTGAGGCACCTTGGAGAGGATGCCCAGGTAGTAGCCGGCCTGTTTGAGCCTTTCTTGCAGTGTGGGGACATCGGTACGGATGGGCTGGAAGCCCTCGGCGCCGTTGCGGTGGGGGTAGAGCCCGGTCATGAGGGTGCTGCGGCAGGGCTGGCAGACGGCGATGGTGACGTGGCCGTGGTCGAAGCGGAGACCTTCGGAGGCTAGCTTGTCGATGTGGGGAGTGAGATTGGGAACCTTGCCGCCAAAACAGTTGGGGGTGTTCCAGTTCATGTCATCGACGGTGATGAGCAGGACGTTGAGGCGAGGCCGCTGGGCAAGGGCGGAGGCGGAAGCGGCGAGGAAGGCGCGGCGGGAGATTGCCATGGCGGACAGTATATCGATGTAAAAGTACGAAAGTCTTCGTTGACAGCTACGAAAGACTTCGTATATTGTTTCTCCATGAGCCGGATACGACCGACTCCCGGGGAATGGGAGATATTGCAGGTGTTGTGGAAGCTGGGGCCGTCGACGGTGCGGGCGGTGCATGAAGAGATTGCCCGGCAGCGGCCAGGGCACTATACGACGACGCTGAAGCTGATGCAGATTCTGGCGGAGAAGGGGCTGGTGAAGCGGGATGAGACGGCGCGGGCGCACCTGTATGAGCCGGTGGTGGCGCGGGAGGAGATGCAGGGGGACGTGGTGGAGGATTTGCTGGAGCGGGTGTTCGGAGGATCGGCGGCGGAACTGATGCAGCGGGCGCTGGCTCGGCGGAAGCCGAAGAAGGGGGAACTGAAGGAGTTGCGGCGGATGATTGAGGAGTGGGAGGCGAAGAAGCGATGAGCGCGGAGGCGATTGGGGGCGCGGTGCTGGATTCATTCTGGTGGATCACGGCGGCGGCGTTGGTGCTGGCGGCGTGTTTGCGTGTGGGGGAGGGGTTGGCGCCGGGGTTGCGGTACCTGCTGGCGTTGGGGGCCGCCGGGGCGGCGCCGGTGCTGTTTGTGGCTGGCTTGCGTACAGGGGATGCGGTGGGGGTAGGGTATGCCGCCGAGGAGTGGGCGCGGCCGGCTGGTGTTGCGTGGATGTGGGGCGTTGGACTGTTGTCGCTACGGATGTTGGGCGGGTGGGTCTATTTGCAGATGGTAATTCGTGGGGCGGTGGCACAGCCCTGGGCGAATCTGGACGGGTTGCGGGCGAAGATGGGCGTGCGGCGGGTGGTGGAGTTGCGGGCGAGCGGGCGGACGGATTCGCCGTTTACGGCGGGTTGGCGGCGGCCGGTAATTGTTGTCCCGCTGGCGACGCTGGCCGGTTTGCCGGCCGAGCAGTTGGAGGCGGTTCTCCTGCATGAGTTGGCGCATATCCGCCGGCTGGACTACGTGATGGAGTGGGTGCTGCAGGGGTTGGAGACGGTGTTTTTCTACCATCCGGCGATGTGGTGGATGGCGGCGATGGCGCGAGAGGAAAGGGAAAGGAGCTGTGACGATATGGCGATAGAGGCAGGAGCGGAGCGCGCGGCATACGCACGGGCGCTGGTGGAGATGGAAGAGATGCGGGTGCCAGCGGCAGCCATCGGTTGGCGGGGCGGCGACCTAAAGGCGCGGGTGGGGCGGATACTCGGAGTACGCCAACGGACACCGGTGTGGCCGGTGGTGCTTTTGGCCGCGCTGGGACTGGCCGGGCAGGGGACGACGGCGTGGCAGAAGTGGGTGGACGAAGACGTCGCCTATGTGATTCGGCCGGAAGAGAAGAAAGCCTACCTGGCGTTGCGGGATGATGCCGAGCGGGAGCAGTTCGTGAAGCAGTTCTGGGCGCGGCGGGATCCGACGCCGGGGACGGAGAAGAATGAGTTCAAGGAAGAACACTACCGGCGGCTGGGCTGGGTGATGGGGAAGTACGGTCCAGAGGGCTGGAAGACGGAAAAGGGGAAGACCTATGTGCAGTACGGGCCGCCGGATGAGATTGAGAGCCATCCGGCCAAGGGCTACGAACAGTGGATGTACCACTACTTGGAAGGCCGGGGCAAGAACGTGATCTTCACGTTCGGCAAGCGCTGAAGGCGAGTAAGCTGGGAGGGATGGCCGAACAGAATTTTCAGAACCATACGAAGTGGGACCCTCCGTTCCACTTCTTCCTCAGCCCGGTAGTGGTGGTAACTTTTATCTACTCGGTGAAACACGCTTACGCGTATCCAAATGCGATGACGCTGTGGCTGGTGACCCTCACGGTGGCGATGTTTGTTTGGCTGCTGAAGACGCGGATGTATGCGCTGCGGGTGCAGGACCGCGTGATCCGGCTGGAGGAGCGCTTGCGGATGGAGAAGTTGTTGCCGGCGGAATTGATGGCGCGGTTCGACGAACTGACGCTGGGGCAAGTGGTGGCGCTGCGATTTGCCTCGGATGGGGAGTTGGCGGGACTCACGAGGCGGACATTGGACGAACGGTTGGCGCCGAAGGCGATCAAGGCCGCGATTCAAAACTGGCGGCCGGACTATACGCGGATTTAAGGGGGAAGCGATGAAGCCGTTTGGCGAGAAGAACATGGATGTTCTGCAGAACATCGAGTTTCATATTGTGGAGGCGTACCGGGAGAACGGGGCGATAACCGACTTCGATGTGTCGGATGCGCTGGATGCATTGACGCGGCAATTTTCCGCGGAATTGGCGGGGCGTACGGCTTCCACGATAGCGCTGGACCCGCGGGCGGAGTTGGTTTACAGGAATGTGCGGGAGATCTGCGAGTTTCGCATGGGCGTGGTTCGCGTGGGTGTCCCGCTTATTGCAGCGCCGATATCGAAAGAAGAGGTGATTTCGGCGCTGCGTACGATTCTGAAATCGATCAAGCGGTGGAGCGGACGCGGCGGGAAACGCGGCTATCTGGACTTTGTGAAGAGCTACCTGCCCTAGATACCTTCGCCGCGTTCGAAGCGGTCCTTGCGGCGGAGAACACCGAGGTCTTCTAGGCGCTTGATGAGCACTTCGACGGCGTCTTCATCGCGGGAGGGGAGTTCCTTGTTGGGAACCTCGAGGAACCGATTCTGCTCGGAGAAGCCGGCGGCGCGGTCGCGTTCGGCGTTGTCGGGCGAGGCGATGGAGCAGATGGCGATGAGGCCAGCGTTATTGAGGACGCGGGCGAGTTCGGGAAGGAGGTGGCTTTCGCTATCGTCAGCGAGAACGTGGACCTGGCAGCCGAGGTCGAACAGGCGGCGTTCCAGGAGGTAGGCGACGGCGCGGCGGGCGGTGAGCCAGACGGTTGCCGGGTAGTGTCCGGCACGGGCGAATCGTTCGGCGTTGGTGAGTTGGGTATCTGAGCCGGATTCGCCGGTGAACTGGAGGTTGCGTAGTTGGAGCGGTTCGACGACCTCGGGAGTGGACTCCTCGATCATGCCGGCGGCAACGGTGAGGTTGCTGATGGGATCGATGAGGATGAAGGCGCCCATGGCGCGGTTCTTCGAGTAGGCGTCGAAGTAGAGCGGGCGGCGGGCCTCCATGACGACGGCGGCGATCTCGTTCAGGGCGAGTTGATCGGCCGGGACGTTCTCGAGTGTGTTGATGTCGACGCGGTGGCGGATGCGGCGGATCTCGGCGGGAACGGTTTGCGTGGCGTGCTTGAGGAGGTAGGTCTTGTTGGCGGTGCCGGGTTCGTCGAGCATCCAGACGAGTTTGGCGGCAAAGCGGCGCGAGACGTGAGGGACGTGGTTGGGGTCGACGAGCATGTCGCCGCGGCTGAGGTCGATTTCGTCCTCGAGCACGACGGTGATGGACATGGGCGGGAAGGCCTCGGTGAGGGGGCCGTCGAAGCTGGGGAGTTCCTTGACGCGGGTGATGCGGCCGGCCGGGAGGGACATGACCTCGTCACCGGGCTTGAGGACGCCGCTGGTTAGCTGGCCGGCGAAGCCGCGGAAATCCAGGTTCGGCCGGATGACGTATTGGACGGGGAATCGAAGTTCCGTGAAGTTACGGTCCTCGGCGACGGGGACCGATTCGAGGTGTTCGAGGAGGGGGCGGCCGGTGAACCAGGGGGTGCGCTGGCTCGGGTCGACGATGTTGTCGCCGTCGAGCGCTGAGATAGGGAAGAAGGAGAGGTTCTTCAGCCCGATTTCGGCGGCGTATTTCGAGAAATCCTCGCGGATCTGGTTGAAGACGGACTCGCTGAATTCGACGAGGTCCATCTTATTGACTGCGACGGCGATGTAGGGGATGCCGAGGAGGGAGGCGATATAGGCGTGGCGGCGCGACTGCGGGAGGACGCCTTTGCGCGCGTCGATGAGGACAATGGCGAGGTCGGCCGTGGAGGCGCCGGTGGCCATATTCCGGGTGTACTGTTCGTGGCCGGGAGTGTCGGCGATGATGAACTTGCGTTTGGGCGTGGCGAAGTAGCGATAGGCCACGTCGATGGTGATGCCCTGTTCGCGTTCAGCGCGGAGGCCATCGGTCAGGAGCGAGAAATCGATGGGGCCGGTGGAACGGTTGACCGAGGACTTCTGGATGGAAGCCATCTGGTCTTCATAGACGCCCTTGGCCTCAAACAATAGGCGGCCGATGAGGGTGGATTTGCCGTCGTCGACCGAACCGGCAGTGGAGAAACGGAGGAGTTGGGACTCGGACATCTTAGAAGTACCCCTCGCGTTTCTTGATTTCCATGGATCCTTCCTGGTCGTGGTCGATGATGCGGTTTTCGCGCTCGGAGCGACGGAACTGGACGAGTTCGTCGATGATCTCCGGCATAGTGGCGGCGGTGGAATGGATGGCGCCCGTGCAATAGGTGCAGCCGAGGGAGCGCATGCGACTCATTACCAACTGCGGCTTTTCCCCGGGATGGAGCGGCATGTTGTGTTCGATCGGAATGAGTTGGTTGCCGCGGACGACCATCTCGCGCTCTTTGGCGTAATAGAGCGGGACGATGGGGATGTTCTCCAGCTCGATGTAGCTCCAGACGTCCATTTCCGTCCAGTTGGAGAGAGGGAAGACACGGATCGACTCGCCTTTCTCCACCTTGGAATTGTAAAGGTTCCAGAGTTCGGGGCGCTGGTTCTTGGGGTCCCACTGGCCGAAGCTATCGCGGAACGAGAAGACGCGCTCCTTGGCGCGGGATTTCTCTTCGTCGCGGCGTGCGCCACCGAAAGCCGCGTCGTAGCCGCCGGCTTCCAACGCATCGAGAAGCGCGCGCGTCTTGAGCAGCGCACAGCATTTGCTGGTGCCGAGTTTGAATGGATTGGCACCCTCCTCAATCGCCTTGGTGTTCGTATGGACGATCAGTTCGGCGCCGAGGCTCTTGGCGAACTCGTCGCGGAAGGTGATCATCTCGTCGAACTTGTAGGTCGTGTCGATGTGTAGGAGCGGGAAGGGAAGCTTGCCAGGGTAGAAGGCTTTTTGCGCGAGGCGGACCATGACCGAGGAATCTTTCCCGATCGAGTAGAGCATCACCGGTTTGGCAAACTCGGCGACGACCTCACGCATAATGTGTATGCTTTCGGCTTCCAGCGCGCGAAGATGGCTGAGAGTACGCGAATCCATGTTTCCTTTTTACGGTACCAAGCTAATCGTCCTATTGTCCATGGGGATTGTCGTGTTTGCTGACGAGCGGGTGACACAGCACCGCGTGGCGTCGGGAAAAAGTCCGGCACAGGAGGCCGGCGCGGAGCAGGTGGAGATACCGCGTCTGGCAGGGACGCGGGCGGAGTGGGAGAGCGTGCGGCGGCCGGAGTTGCTGGTGGCGTGGAAGAAGATCCTGGGGAAACTGGAGCCCGAGGAGCGGGACCGGCAGTGGTTCCACGAGGTTCCTTTAGCGCGGGAAGTTTCGCGGACGGAGTTGCCGGGGTATACGCGCATCCACCTGGAACTGGCGCTGGAGAAGGATTTTTGGCAGCCGTCGCTCTTGCTCGTGCCGAAGGGCGCCTCCGGACGCCGGCCGGCGGTGATTGCCTGGACATCGACGACGCCGGACTGGCAGGAACCGGAGAAGTGGTGGGGGGCCTGGCTGGCCGAGCGGGGCTTTGTGGTACTGACCGGGTGGAGCCATATACGGAACTATCGGGACGGGTCTCACTATGCCAGGGGCGCGGCGGAGAAGGTGTATGAGCGGTTCGGGCGATGGGCGGGGTTGAGCCGGATGGTGTGGGATGTACGCCAGCAGGCGGCGTTCCTGCGCTCTCGCGGGGATGTGGACGGAAGCCGCATCGGGTTCATGGGCTTTTCGTTGAGTGCAAAGACGGCGGTCTATGTCGGCGCGTTTGCCCCGGAGATCGCGGCGGTGGTGGCGGTGGATCCACACATTGCATTGAACGGGGGGACGAACTACTACGCGCCGTGGTACATGGATTGGACCCGGAGCTTTCCCGATATTGATACGCCGCAGAAGACGGTGCTAAGTTTGCTCAACACAGACCCGGCGCGGGCAGGGTTGGAGCACGACCACCATGAGTTGCTGGCGCTGGCGGCGCCCAAGCCGTTCCTTTTGATTGGCGGCGCCGGGGACCGGGAGGACAACGGCGGGGATTCGGACGACCGGCAGAGTTGGGGATATGTGAACCGGGCTCACGAGCTCTACCGGCTGCTGGGGGCGCCGGACCGGTTGCGGTTCGCATTGACGACAGATGGGCATCACGCCAACGGGCCTGCGATTGACGACGCGTGGCGGGAGTGGCTGATGCGCTGGCTGGGGCGCTAGGCCTTTTTCTTCTTGTTGTTGGCGGGCTGGGGGCTTTGGAAGAGGGGCTGGATCAGCTCTTTGTCCCAGGCCTGGAGACGGGCGAGCATCTGATCGGCCTCGAATTTGCGGTCTTCGAAAATGTTGCGGGTTTCGCCGATGTCGGATTTGAGGTCGTAGAGTTCGGGAGGCTGGCCCTTGATGTGGACCAGTTTCCAATCGCCCTCGCGGCTGGCCCAGGCGGTGCCGCCGCCGGTACGCCAGAAGAGGCGGAGGTGGGGATAGCCCTTGACCATGCGGTCGAGGTAGGGGAATAGATTGACGGAGTCGAGCCGCTGCTGTGGCGTGATGCCGGCGGCGGCACAGACGGTGGCGTAGACATCGAGGGAGGAGACCATGGGGTCGAACTTGCCCGGCCTGATGCGGCCGGGCAAGCGGATGACGAAGGGGACGCGGATACCGCCCTCGTAGACCTGCCCTTTGTGGCCGCGGAAAGGGCCGTTGGAGCATTTGGTGACCTGGGTGGGCCCGCCGTTATCGCTGAAGAAGAAGACGAGGGTCTCCTTTTCCAGATTCTTGTCGCGTAGGGTTTGGAGGAGTTTCCCGACGCCGTCGTCGACCGCGACGATCATGGCGGCATAGCGGCGGCGGGCGTCGTCGGTGATATGGCGGAGGCGATCCTCGTAGGCGGGCGGCACCTGGACGGGGGTGTGCGGGGCATTGTAGGCGAGGTAGAGGAAAAAGGGCTCGGTCGGGGTGGCGCGGCGGACGAAGGCGGCGGCTTCGCGCGAGAGAGCGTCGGTGAGGTAGCCGTCGAACTTTTCGGGCTTGCCGTCGCGCTCGATGGGGATGAGGTACTCGCGCGGGTCGCCATCGAGTTGCTGTTGGAAATAGTCGTGGCCGCCGCCGAGGAAGCCGTACATTTCGCGGAATCCGCGCTGCATGGGGTGCATGGCGGGGGTGGCTCCCAGGTGCCATTTTCCAACGATACCGGTGCGATAGCCGGCCTGCTTCAGTGTCTGCGGCAGGGTGATCTGGCTAAGCGGGAGACCGGCGGTGGCGTCAGCGCGATCGTAGCGGGGGTTGTTCTCATGGCCAAAGCGCTGCTGGTAGCGTCCGGTGAGCAGGCCGGCGCGGGTAGGGCTACAGAACGGGTGGGAGACGTAGCCGCTGGTGCAGTAGAGACCGGAGCGGGCGAGAGCGTCGAGGTGGGGCGTTGGGATATCCGTCGCGCCGGTGAAGCCGAGGTCCGCATAGCCCAGGTCGTCGGCGACGATGACGATGACATTGGGCCGTTTGGGCTGGGCCGGAGCGGCGGCGGCCAGAGCGGAAGCAAGCCAGGCGCGACGGGTGATCATGATGGCAATCGTACCCTAAACTGAAGAGATGCGACTCCTATTGCCTTTCGTCCTTGCGGGGCTGGCGCTGGCTGCCCAGGATGCGATTACCGGGGAGAACATCCGGGCTCACATCCGGTTCCTGGCGAGCGATCTGCTGGAAGGCCGGGGCGTGGGTACGCGGGGCGGGGAACTGGCCACCGAGTACATTGCATCGCAGTTGGCCATCGCCGGGGCGAAGCCGGCCGGGGAGAACGGCACCTATTTCCAGAAGGTGGAACTGGTGGGAGTGGAGCCGCAGACGACATCGAAGCTGGGAGCGGTGAAGCAGGGCGGTCAGGAGTTGTCTTTCAATTGGGCGGAGGGGTTTGTCGGCAACACGATGCAGCAGAAGGGTCTGGCCGAGTTCGACGCCGAGGCGGTGTTTGTGGGCCATGGGATTACGGCGCCTGAGTTCGACTGGAACGACTACAAGGGTGCGGATTTGAAGGGCAAGGTGGCGGTGCTGTTTACGAACGAGCCGCCGAGCGAGGATGCGAAGTTCTTTGGCGGGCGCGCCCTTACCTACTACGGGCGCTGGACCTACAAATACGAAGAGGTTTTCCGGCAAGGGGCGATCGCTTGTGTGCTGATTCACACGACGCCGACGGCGGGGTATGGGTGGGAGGTAGTGAAGAGTTCGTGGGGGAAGGAAGATCCGCAGGTGAAACTGGCAGCCGGGGCGAATGCGCTGGCGTTTGCCGGATGGGTGTCGCGGGCGGCGGGGGAGAAGCTGGTTGGGTTGGCGGGGTATACGGTGGACGATCTGCTGAAAAAGTCCGATACGCGCGGGTTTACCCCTATTCCCTTGGGGATCCGGATTCGCGGTTCGGTGGCGGCGAAGATTCGCCCGATCCAGGCGGCGAACGTGGCGGCGATCATTCCGGGAAGCGATCCGGTGCTGAGCAAAGAGGCGGTGGTGTTTAGCGCGCATTGGGACCATTTGGGCGTCGGCGATCCGGTGAACGGGGACAAGATCTACAACGGTGCGGTGGACAATGCGAGCGGCTGCGGGGTGCTGATTGAGATTGCGCGGGCGTGGGCGGGGCTACGGAACCGGCCGAAGCGATCGGCGATTTTTGTCGCTGTGACGGCCGAGGAGAGCGGGTTGCGCGGGGCCGATGTGTACGCCAGCCGGCCGGTGATTCCGGTGGGGAAGACGGCGTTGAACCTGAATTTCGATTCGTTTTTCCCGTTCGGACGGGTGAAGGACGTTGTAGTAAACGGTGCCGAGCGGACCAGCGTGTTCCCCATCGTGCAACAAGTTGCCAAGCGGTTTTCGCTGGCGATCAAGCCCGATCCGCGGCCCGAGCAGGGACACTACTACCGCTCCGACCATTTCGCTTTTGCCAAAGCGGGCGTTCCGGCGTTTTCCATCAACATGGGCGACGACTATGTGGGCAAGGCCGACAATGCCGGAGCGCAACTGGCCTACGAGTACAACGCCAAGAACTACCACCAGCCGAGCGACGAATACAAGGAAAGCTGGGACATGGGCGGGCCGGAGCAGATGGCGCGTTTTGGCTTTACGATCGGAATGTACGTGGCCAACCAGCCGGGGCTGCCGACATGGCGGGAGGGCGACGAGTTCTTACCCGCGCGGCTAAAGAGCCTGAGTCAATAGCGGGCTTCGGCGCGAAGGCGGAGGCCGCCTTTGGGCCGGAGTGTGAGCAGCGGCGCAAGTTTCACCGGTTCGTTGGAGACGGGACGGAAGCGCCACTTGCGGCCGATGGCGGCGAGGATCAGCACGCCCTCCATCCACGCGAAGCGCTCGCCGATACAGAGGCGCGGACCGCCGCCGAAGGGGTAAAAGGCAAATTTGGGACGTTCGGCATCATCGACCTCCCAGCGTTCGGGCAGAAACCGACCGGCATCGGGCCACCACTGCGGAGAGCGATGCATGGTGTAGGGACTGAGCAGGACGATGGACTTGGCCGGGACGGTGAATCCGTTCAGCTCCAGGGGCGAGATGGCCATGCGGCCAATGGCCCATGCGGGCGGATAGAGACGCATGGTTTCGCCGAAGACGTTGCTGGTATAGGGAAGGCGGGGGACGTCGTCAAAGGTGGGTTCGCGATCGCCGAGAACCGCGTCGATCTCGGCGTGCATTTTGGCCTCGGCTCCGGGATGGAGCGAGAGCAGGTGCCAGGCCCAGGTGAGGGCGGTGGCGGTAGTTTCGTGGCCGGCGATAAAGAGGGTAAGGGTCTCGTCGCGGACCTGTTTGTCGCTCATACCGGTGTTGTCGCCTTCGGCGTCGCGCGAGAGCAGGAGCATGGAGAGAAGGTCGCCGTGGTCATGGCTGGACTGGCGCCGCTCGTTGATGATGCGGTAGATGGTGGAATCGAGCGTTTCGCCGGCCTTCTGGAAGCGGCGCATGAAGGGGAGGGGCAGGTGCTGGAGGTATTGGGAAAGCGGGAACATGAGTACCGGCATCATTTCCAGCAGCGCGTTCATGGCCTCGCCGATGGCAGGGGCGTCCTCTTCGACGTCGGCGGAGAAGAGGGTCCGGCCGACGATGGAAAGGGTGAGCCGCATCATCTCCCGATCGATATCGACCTCCGCCTGGTGGGAGTAGCGGGCACGGGACTTGACGGCGAGCGCCGACATGTCGGCGGCATAGCGGACGAGGCGGTCACGGTGGAATGCGGGTTGGACGAGGCGGCGCTGGCGGAGATGGGCGGTGCCCTCGTTGGTGAGCAGGCCTTCGCCGAGCAACGCCTTGGCGCGCTGCAGGATACGGCTCTTGATGAAGCAGGAGTTTTTATTGACGAGAGCCTCCTGAACCAGCGCGGGGGAGTTCAGGAAGTACATGTGCTGGTGGGCGGCGCGGAAGTAGGAGAGTTCCCCGTAGGTCTCGGCACAATGGGTGAGGAAGCCGAGCGGGTCGGCACGGAAGGCGCTGAAACTGCCGCCCAGAGAGCGTGTGCGCGGACCGGGAGGGCGGATCACTGGAACCGCTCCGGGGTCCGGGGCGGGTGGAGAGGGGCGATTCGCGCGAGGGCAACGGACTTCATGGGCTTACCTTTATGGACGCGCGAAGCGGGAATTGGGGCGACGGAATTTACTTCACCAGCGTGGCAAGTGCCTGCGCTTCGGCGGATTTTCCCTCGCCGACGGGTCCGACCTTCTCCGCGGTCTTGAACTTGATGGACACCTGATCGGGGGCGAGCCCGAGGATGCGGGCGACGTTGGCCTGAATGGGTTGGCGGAAGTCCTTCAATTTGGGACGCTGCAGGATGACGGTGGTGTCGACGTTGGCGATGGTCCATCCGGCCTCACGGACCAACGCGGCCGCGTGAGCGAGAAAGCGGTCCGAGGATGCGCCTTTCCATTGCGGGTCGGTATCAGGGAAGTGCATGCCAATGTCCCCCAAGGCCAGGGCGCCCAAGAGGGCGTCGGTGAGCGCGTGGAGAAGGATATCGGCATCAGAATGGCCGTCGAGTCCGAACTCACAGGGAACCTGGACGCCGCCGAGGATGAGCGGCCGGCCCTCGGCGATACGGTGATTGTCCCAGCCCAATCCGGTGCGGATGGCCATCATGCCGGGTGGCGCTCCCGCTCTTCGGCGAGGAAGAGTTTGGCGAGGTAGAGATCGGTAGGCTTGGTGATCTTGATGTTGCGATCCGAACCGGGAACCACGTGAATATTGACGTTGTCGAGGCGTTCGACGAGGCTCGCTTCGTCGGTACCGACGAAGCCGTCGGCAGTGGCTTTGGCAAAGGCTTCGCGCAGAATGGACAGCGTGAAGACCTGCGGCGTCTGCGCCATGACGAGGCGTTCGCGCGGGATGGTGGTCTCGATCCGGTTGAGGTGGACGCGCTTCACTGTATCCACCGGGACGATACCGAGGATGGCGGCGCCACAGGCGGCGGCTTCCGCGATGACGTGGTTGACGGCGTCAATCTCGACAAATGGGCGTACAGCATCATGAACCGCAACCAGAGTGGTGGCTTCGTCAAGATGGCCGAGCGCGTTCTCCACGGACTGCTGCCGGGACTCGCCGCCAATGACCAGGCGAACGGGCTTGGCGAGCGATTCCTTGTCGAGCAGTTCCTGCACCCAGGTGATGTCGTCCCCGCGGAGGGCGACAACGATTTCGGCGACCGCTTCGCAGCGGGCGAACTTGCGAATGGTGTGGAGAAGGATGGGCACGCCTTCCAGTTGCAGGAACTGCTTGCGGCTGTGAGTTCCGGCGTCCGGTTGCGATTTGGCCATTCGGGTTCCCAGACCCGCGGCGGGTAAAATGACAGCGACTTTCATTATCGAGTGAGCCTAACTTGCTATTGTATGCCCGATTCAGTGTTGGGCGGCGCGTTCGGCCGGCTTTTCGGCGACATGGATGCGATCGTCGAAACGGCCGAAGATCATCTTGCCGGCGGTCGTTTGCAGGACGCTGGTGACGGTGATCTCGATAGTTTTGGAGATGAATTTCTTGGCGTTGTCGACAACGACCATGGTGCCGTCATCGAGATAGGCGACGCCCTGATTGAACTCTTTGCCCTCTTTGATGATGAACACTTTCATCGTTTCGCCAGGAAGGACAACGGGTTTCAGCGCGTTGGCGAGTTCATTGATGTTGAGCACTTCAACGCCGTGGAGCGTGGCCACCTTGTTCAGGTTGAAATCGTTGGTGACCACTTTGCAGCTGTAGACCTTGGCCAGTTCGATCAATTTCATGTCAACTTCGCGGACTTGCGGGAAGTCATCTTCGACGATGCGGACCTGGAGATCGGGGTTCTTCTGGATTTTTTGGAGAATATCCAGACCGCGGCGGCCGCGATTGCGCTTCATGGAGTCGGCCGAGTCGGCGACAAGTTGGAGCTCTCGAAGTACGAACTGGGGGATCACGAGCACGCCATCGAGGAAGCCGGTTTCGACGATGTCAGCGATACGGCCGTCGATGATGACGGAGGTGTCGAGGATCTTGAACTGCTGCTTGGTCGAAATTTCACCGCCGAAGATGCCGCCGAGCGCGGAGAGGTTGAGCATATCTCCCTTGTGGGATCCGACCGCCAGACCGCAATAGGACATGAGAAGAAGGATCGCGAGTTCCAGAAAGGCCAGTGTGCTGGCGTTGCCGGCGAGCACTTTATCGAGCACGAGAGAGATGAGGTATGCGCCGACGATGCCAAGGAGACTGCCGACGGCGGCGCCGATGAGGCGTTTGAGGGTAACTTCGCGAATGCGGTGCTCAAAAATAAGAATGAGCGCGGCAATCATGGCGCCGGCAATAGCTGCGAGGGGGCTATCGAGTCCGAAAGGTCTGAGGTACCAGGCGGACACGGTGAGAAGTAGGAGAAGAGACCCGCGGAGAAGAAAAAAATCTTTCATACATCCTCCGTTGTTGAGGCACCACTCTATAACACTCCCAAGCGGAGATCAACGGCGGGAGGAAACGCAAACGGGCGATCCGTGAAGGACCGCCCGTTTGAATTCTATGCCGGAATCGCGTTAGAGAGCTTTTGCCAATTCCTCAGCAAATGCACTCGTCGGTTGGGGCTTGTTGCTCTTACGCTTAGCCACGTTAGGACCGCCTGCGTCGCGGTTAGGCCGCGGCCGTTTGTTCCGATCCGCGCCGCCAGGGCCAGCCATAGGACCGGCGGCCTTCACGGGAGCGCCGCCCTTTGACTTCGGGGGCTGTGCGGGATTGGCACGTAGCATGCGATCTTCCAGAGGCGCGCGATCAAATCGGCGGATGATCGAATTCATCTCCTCCACATTGGGAGCTTCGATAAATGCGAACCCTTTGGATTCTTGTGTTTCGGGGTTACGGATGACTTTGATGGAATCAGCCACAAGGTTCTCAGCAGAGAGCCAGGACTTAATATCGTCGGCAGTCACCCAGGCAGGAAGGTTGCCAAGGAAAACGGTGTTACTCATTCGGCGGCGTGTACCACTCCGTTGCGGTGGGATTTTCGAGGGGAATTCCTCGGGAAGCACTTCTATGCTAGCACACGGGCAGGGGCGTGCAAACACAAGACTTCGCCGATTGCAAGAAAAAAGCCGTCCCGCGTTGGCGGGACGGCTTGGTTCTTGCAAATGCAACGGAATTTAGGCGAGAAATTCAACAGGCCGGACGACGAGAATGGCGGGGTTCGCTTTCAGGTCAGCCTGGACCGCATCGCTCACCACACCGTCGACTTCGATGACGGCGATTGCGCGAATGGTCTGGCCGGGGACGGCGTCTTCCTGGCGACCGAGAGAGAAGTTGGCGATGTTGATGCCCGCTTTCCCCAACGCGTTGCCGACGTGGCCGATGACACCGGGAACGTCGTTGTTCGAAAGATACAGCAGGTGCCCGCTCAGTGTGGCTTCGCAGTAGATTCCGTCCACCATGATCAGGCGCGGCTTGCCAAGGATCACGGCGCCCTCGACCACCGTCACACCGGCGTCGGTATCGAGTTCCAGGCGAATGGAGTCGATATGGCCCGAGCGTTTCTCGTGCTTCTCGCTGACGCTCAGGCCGCGCTCGTTGGCGATGGGCATGGCGTTGACGAGGTTGGCCCGCTGCTCGAGCGAACGGTTCAGCACGCCCGCCATACCGGCGTTCCGGAGCAGGGTAGTGTTGAACTCGGCGATCCGGCCGGAGTAGGTGAGGCGGACGCCTTTCGGGTGGCCCGCCGCCGCGAAGGCGGCGAAGTTGCCGAGGCGTTCGGCCAGCGCGATGTAGGGGCCGACGGCCTTGTACATTTCCGGCGAAAGCGCGGGCATGTTGACGGCATTCAGCGCGACGCCATTGACCAGATACTCCACCAATTGTTCGGCAATGCGGACGCCGACAATTTCCTGCGCTTCGTCGGTGGAACCGCCGATGTGAGGCGTGGCGAGCAGGTTTTCCGCGGCGAGAATCGGATCGTCGGCCGGCGGCGGCTCTTTCTCGAACACGTCGAGGCCGGCTCCACCCACTTTGCCGGAGGCGAGCGCAACAGCCAGATCGGCGGATTTGATCAGTTCGCCGCGGGCGCAGTTGACGA
This sequence comes from uncultured Solibacteraceae bacterium, assembly GCA_964430625.1. Taxonomy (GTDB): domain Bacteria; phylum Acidobacteriota; class Terriglobia; order Bryobacterales; family Bryobacteraceae. The sequence continues at coordinate 24,254 of CAYSFR010000015.1, read as the reverse complement.
TACGGACACCGGTCTTCATCTTCTCGAACGCGGCGGCATTCACCATGCCGTGCGTTTCCGGAGTGAGGGCCATGTGGAGCGAGATGTAGTCGCTCTGTGCGTACAGGGCGTCCAGAGTGACCAGTTCCACGTTCAGATCGGCGGCGGTCTGCGGATTGACGAACGGGTCATGGGCAATGATCCGCATGTCGAAACCGGAGGCCCGTTTCACCACTTCGCGCCCGATGGAGCCGAGGCCCATGACGCCCAGCGTCTTGCCGCGCAGTTCGTTGCCCTGGAACTTTTTCTTCTCCCATTTGCCGCTCTTCGTCGAGGCGCTTGCGGCGGGGATGCTGCGAGCCAGCGAGAGCATCAGCCCGATGGTGTGTTCGGCAACCGAGATGGCGTTGCCGCCCGGCGTGTTCATCACCAGAACACCGGCGGAAGTGGAAGCTTCCAGATCGACGTTGTCCACGCCGACGCCGGCGCGACCGACTACCTTAAGTTTCGGCGCCTTCGAGAGGACGTCCTTGTTTACTTTTACCGCGCTGCGCACGAGCAACGCGTCGCAGTCGCCGAGATGCTCGGCGTATTCCTTCGGGTTGGAGACAACCACGTCCCAACCAGCCTGCGCGCGCAATAGTTCCAGACCGGCCGCAGCCAGTGGTTCCGCTACAAGAATCTTCATTTGCTTTGCTTCCGCTCCCGTTTAGTTACGCCTTAGCCGCTTGCGGCATCGCCGCCTCGGCATATACTCGCTGCACCGCCGCCACACCGGAGCCAAACTCCACTTTGTGGCCATTGGCATGGAGGATCAATTCAAGTGCCGCGATCACCGCAAACATGTCGGCAAAGTCAAAGTAGCCGAGATGTGCCATGCGGAAAATTTGTCCCTTCATCGAGCCCTGGCCGTTGGCGATCACTGCGCCAAAATTCGTCCGGAAGCCCTTCACGATCACGCCGGAGTCGAGGCCGGCCGGCGCCTTGATGGCCGTGACCGACGAACCGGGGTGATCTTTGGCGAACAGCTCCAAACCGAGCGCCTTGGCTGCTTCCCGCGTCCCTTTGGCCAGCAATTGGGCATTCTCGATAAGCTTCGGCATGCCGAGCTGCTTGATGTAATCGAGCGCTGCGTTGAGGGCAATAATGTGGGAGGTGTTGGGAGTCCAGCTGGAGCCTTCGCCCTTGTCCACCATCTTCTTTTCCTTCTTCAGATCGAAGTAGAAGCGGGGAATCGTCGCGGTGGCGTTGCGTTCCCATGCCTTCGGGCTGATGCTCAGGAAAGCCAGGCCCGGAGGGATCATGAACGCTTTCTGGGAGCCGCCGATGCAGATGTCGATGCCCCAGCCGTCAATATCGAGCGGCATGGTGCCCAAGCCGGTAATCGCGTCGACAATGAGCAGCGCGTCGGTCTTTTTTACCGCCGCAGCCATCGCCTGAATGTCATGCATCGCGCCAGTGGAGGTCTCAGAGGCCTGCACGAAAACGCCCTTGACGTCCGGATTCTCGGCCAACGCGGCTTCCACGCGCTCCGGGCTCACGACATCGCCATACTCGGACTGCAGCACGATGGCATTCAACGAGAACGCCTTTGCGATTTCCACCCAGCGCTCACCGAACTTTCCGGCGGTGCAAACAATCACCTTATCGCCCTGCGAGAAGAAGTTGGATGCAGAAGCTTCCATGGCGCCCGAACCGGAGGAAACGAGAATCAGCACGTCGTTCGTCGTGCCCATCACTTCCTTCAACGAGGTGAGGGCCTGGCCCTGAATTTTTACGAAATCCTGGGTGCGGTGATGGATGTCAGATGCCATCATCGCGTGCAGTGCCGGCGGATAGAGGGGCGTCGGGCCCGGTGTTAATAGGCGTTGCTTCTTAATGTGCATGGGGTAGGAAGATGAGAACTACTCAGCGTACTATTAGAATAACAAATCATGCCTCTCCTCGATCAGATACAGAAGGATATGGTGGCCGCGATGAAGGCCAAAGACGAGGCCCGGCTCAGCGCGATCCGCATGCTGAAAGCCGCGCTGCAGAAGTACCAGATTGACTCGATGAAGCCGCTCGACGAGGCTGGCGAGATGCAGGTGCTGAACACCATCGTGAAGCAGCGGCGCGAGGCGGTGGAGATGTTCCGCAAAGGCGGCCGGGCCGAATTGGCCGACAAAGAAGCGGCCGAACTGGCGCTTGTGGAAAGCTACCTGCCGGCGGCACCGTCGGACGAGGAGATCAGCGCCGCGATCGAAGCGGCTATTGCCGAAACGGGTGTCACCGATAAGGCGAAAATGGGTCTGGTAATGAACGCCGCGAAGGCGAAACTGGCCGGCAAGCGCGTGGATGGCAAGTCGCTGAGCGACAAGATCCGGGCCCGGCTCAGCTAGCCGATCTAGTATCCCAGCTTGACGGCGCCCTCTTTGGTGCCGTTCACTGCGCCATCGCGGAGCCATTCGAGCGAGGCCTGAAATAGCATCAGGTGGTTCTTCTCCCAGAGCGCGTTGTGCGAGGCGCAGCCGAGGTCGAGGAACACCTTTCGCTTGCTGCCCAGGTCGTCATAGAGCATACGTACATTGGCCGGAAGCGCTTGCTTGACGAGTGCCGCTGCGACGATCAGCGACGGGGTCTGCATCTTGGTGACCACGGATTGATTCCAGCCCCAGGTGGTGACCAGCGGGGCGCGCCGCACACCCGGGCCCCACGTAGAGGCCTGCGGGTCGGAGGCGAGCATGTCGGCCCAAACAGCCTCGCGCGCCTTCGGGTCCACCTGTTGCGGACAGCCCACCTGCCGGTCCCAGTTGGCGTCGAGTTCGGCGCGGGACTGCGTGGCAAAGGCGGGGCCGGCCGCGGGAACCTGGGCCGGAGCGGCCGTTGGAGCCCCTCGGCGATACGCGGGCGCCAGAAGAACCAAACTGTTGACCTTGGCCGGATGATGGGCCGCGTACCCGCCGGCGCGAGGGCCGCCCAGCGACCAGCCGAACAGATGAACCTTCTCCACCCCGCGGCGAGCCCGCAGGTAATCGACCACAGCGCCGATGTCGGTCCAGTCGGAGGAGAGTGTCGTCATCTGCTGGCCGTAGCTGGGCGGACATACAGCGCCGAAAAGGGACTGCTGCTGCTCCGGAGCCAGATTGCAGGGGTCGTTCATCGCCAGCGGACGCGTGGAGCGGCCGTACCCGGTCATGTCCATAGAGAAGACGTCGTAGCCGGCGCGTGCCAGGAACGCCATCCAGCTGTAGTCCTGGTAGGGGACATCGAAGGCCACTTCGGCTGGTGTGCCGGCTCCGTGGATGAAGAGCACCACCCGATCGGCCCGCGTATTGCGGACGGCCGGGCCGGCCTGCACAACCTCCCGAACGTAAATCTGGGCCGTCTGGCCGGCGATCGCCGGGACTGCCGATTTCACGGGAACAAAGTGGTCAATACGGAGCAATCGGGCGCTGTCGTCGGCAAGGCAGACGAGCGCCACGGCAAACAGGGCGGCAAAACGCATGGACCAACTATATGGTCAGTAGGTGATGGACGGCAAGTAGGCGCCGGCCGGTTCGTTATACAGTCCCATCGACATCAGATGCAACGGTTGCACCACGCGGAGTCCCCGTTCCAGGCACCAGGCAAAGAGAGCGGCATTCCGGGTTGGAATCAAAATGCCGGACCCGGCAAATCCCGGCGCGGCGGCAATCAGTGCATGCAGGTCTTCATTGGACTCCGCCACCGCGTGGCCGAAGAACCCAAGCACAGTGGCGTAGGCTGTGATTCGCCCCCTCCGTTCCACCACTTGCGCGGTGCCCTGCGCGATCGCGTCCCGCAGTTCTCCCCCGCGGTCGTGCCCGTGGATGCGCCGGCACAGCCGGTCACACTCCGGAGCTTCCTCGCCGCGAGCCGGCCGGACCGTTAGTCCGGGAATGGCCTCTCTGATAGGGGCGCCGTTCATCAGCGCCAGCGGTTCCCGAACTTGGAACCCGAGCTTGGCGTAGAGCGAAAGAGACCGCAGGTGGAAGGCCGCCTGCACCAGACGGACTCCCGGGAATCCGGCGTCATGTGCCCTTGTCAGCACGCTCTCCATTAACTGACGTCCAATCCCGCGGTTCTGGCCGGCGGGGTCCACGGTGATCGGGCCAACGCCGGCAATCGGGTTCCGTTCGTCCAGGCAATTGCTGCCCGCCAGCCGTCCGTCTAACTCGGCGACGAGGGAGTAGAAACCGGGATGGGAAAACAGCAGGCCCAGCAGACCTTGTGCCGCCTCCACGGAGGGAATATCGGTCGGAAATCGATGCTGGTCCGCAATCCGGGCGAAGGCGTCGTAACAAATGCGGCCGCATTCTGGAGCGTCAGCAGCAGTGGCGCGGCGAAGGAGAATAGCATTCGCCGCCGTGTCTAGAGTAGTCATAAAAGGAGGCTTCCAGGGCAAAACGCGAAAACTCCCGGGGTGAAGCGCTCATTTTCTGTTGCGAAAATTCACGGAACTGTTATTCTGTCCGTAACTGGGATTTTTGAACAATCCAGGCTCCTGAATTGTCACTCGTCCCGTTTCGACTCGATCAATCGGGGGTCTCCGCTGAAGGGGGTTGTCGTTGGGGAAAGGGTCTCTTCAGCGGAGACATATCCCGTTATTTGGTTATACGGTGAAATCCGGATAACGTTCCGCGGAAGTTAAAAATTATTCCGCTTTTTTGTTCAGCCGGTCGATCTCCTGCAACAGGCGATCGAAGTCCGTAAACGGGTCCCCGCCTCGTTGTGCCCAACGGACCCGGCCCTTGGCGTCGATGAGCAGTGTGGAGTGCAATTCCAGGCGCTCGAAATCGTCATAGGAGAGAAACCGCTTGGCGTTTTCGAACCGTTCATCGGAGAGCAGCCGGAACGGAAGCGATTTGATCTGCAGCGAGTCGGCGTTGTCTTCGGGCTTGTTCGAGGACATGGCTAAAACGGCCGTATTCCGCTTTTCAAAGTCGTCTTTCCGCTTAGCGACCGCCTGCAATTGCTCCAGGCAGTGCGCGCACTCCTGGCCGAGATAAAAGATGAGGACGACATTGCGCCCGGCGTACTCCGCGAGCGAAACGCGCTTTTTCTGGGGGTCCAGCGCATCCAAGCGAGGCGCCGCAAACGGTACCCACTCGTCGGGGCCCAGACCCTGCAGGGTGGTCCGTTTGTAATTTCGCTGCGGGCCGGGGGAGCGGTCAACGGGCTTGGCGGTGATGCCCAACCGGGTCGCGAGCATCGGCGAATCCGCATCGCTCCACACGTGCAGCAAACGCCCCAGATACTCGGAGGCCCTCTCCGTTTCCGCCAGCGCCGCATGGGCCTCGGTCAACCCGGCCAGCGCCCAGGCGTTATTGCGGACCAATTCGAGGGACCTGCCGTAAGCCGCGGCGGCGAGTACGGGACTCTTCGCCGTCAGATAGGCCCGGCCAAGGTCATCGTAGATGTTGGAAGGATAGAACGGCGGGTCGTTCTGCTCGGCGAGCATCGCACCCCACGACTGCGCGGCCTCTCCCAACTCCGTCAGCCCTTCCAGCGATTTACCGCCGGCCAGCAGAAGTTTGCCCTTCACCTCGCGCACCATCACCGGGTACCAGGCCTTCAGGTAAAAGTCGTCCTTCTTCGTCACCTCGTCCTTGAGCGCTTCCAATTGGTCCAGCGATTTCCGCGCCTTCGCCGTGTCGCCCAGCCCCAAGTGGGCAAGCGCCTCGACATGATGCCGCTGGACTTTGTTGGCAACCCGGGTGTCATCCCACTCGAAAGTGTCGGCCTCCAGCAGTTCCTTCCACCGCCCAAAACGGACCAGGGTACGCAGCAGAATGATCTGCGCCTCCATATGCTGCGGGAACGCATCGGAACGCGGATTGTCCTTTTGCATCCGGGGCGCCGACATCAACTGCCGTCCGGCGTGCAGCGCGGCCTTCTCCATGCCGAGTTGGCCCTGGATATACGCCAGGTAGTTCTTGTTGTGCGTATAGTTCCAGTTCTCGAACGGAAACGTCTGCCGGTCCTGCATGTACTTCTTCTCCACCCGTGTGGCGGCATCCATGGCGATGGCGGCCTCCTGCCACATCCCCGCGCCGGCGTAGACGTGGCCCGGCATGTGCAATGCGTGCCCCACGGCGGGGGCGATTTCGCCATACCGCCGGCAGCTTACCAGTGCGAACTCGGGGTCTTTGCCGTCCCAGTTATGGATGCGGTAGTGGTGTGCGCCGGGATGATCAGGCGCCTTGCTGAGCACGTCGCGCACCAGCAGTTCCGTGCCCATCCGGTTTTCGCCCATCGTTTCGAGCGCCAGGAACGCCTTTGCTTCCAGGTCGTCCGGGAACTTCATCACCAGACGCTCCAGGATGCGGCGCCCGCTACCCTCGCCCGCCTTCTCTCCGATCTCCGGAAGTTGGTTTGCGGCGTCGGCTTCGATGTACATCCGCTCGCGTTCGCTGACACTGTTCTTCCGTTTCACCGCCTCTTGCAGGAACTCCTTCCCTCGCTTCCCGCCGCTTTGCGATCGCGCCAGGCCCCACCACGCCATGGCGTTGTCAGGCTCCAGTTGCAGGCACCACCGGAAGGATCGTTCGGCCTCGTAGAACCAGAAGGAGTGCAGCAGCGCCACACCCTGGTTGAACCATTTTTGTGTTTCGGCGGTTTTGTGGGTGATCGGGAACGAGACGGATCCGGCTCCCGGCATCTCCCACGGTTTTTGCCGCGGGCCTTCGTTGAACGCCTCGCCCATATGGGAGTGGCCCTGCCGGAACTTGGCGGCCGAATTCGCGGCTGGCTGCGCGAAGGCACACAGACTCACGGTGACGGAGAGCAGGAACGCAAGGCGCATCCTACCATCTTGCGCCGGAGACGCTAGAAAAGGAAGTCCCGGGATGAACCGCGCGGCGCCAGGCCCCGATTGAAGAAGGTCACCATCGGGCTCATCGCTTTCAGGCGCTTCACCAGTTCCGGCAGGAACCTGGGCGTCAATGCCAGCCCGAGGTCCAGATCCGTCTTGTAGTAGTACCACTGCTTCTTCTTGATCCACTCGATGGCCGGGTCGTCCGGAGAAAACCCCTTCGGCGGACGCGCCAGCGAATCACCCTGTAGCGGGCCAACCAGCTTGGTCACACCCTTGTCGGCCGCCAGCCCGGAGAACTCCTCGAAGTGAGCCGAGATATGTTGCCGCAGCCGCAGCAACTCCTCCGGACCCGGCATGTAGACGCCCGCGGCGATCTCTATCTGGTCGGCGCCGACGCTGAAATAGTAGCCGGCCGCGGCATGCTTGTCGGCACCCTGCTTGTGCAGGTTGGCGGCGATGTGGGTCTTGTACGGCGTCTTGTCATTGCTGAACCGGGTGTCCCGGTAGATACGGTAGATCGCCTTGGCCGGTTCGGTCAGATAGTCCGGCGCAAACCCGGCCAACTCCGCGTTCACCGCTTCCACCATCGCCACCATCGGTGCCTTCACATGTTCTTCAAACACAGCCTTCCGCGGTGTAAACCACTCACGGGTGTTGTTTGCCTTCAACTCCTGCAGAAACGTGAGACCTTCTTGCGGGAAACCGGGAAAGCGGGCAGCCATATGGAACTAGGATGCCGCACTTGCCGCAGCCACCGCATGTTCCTCCACAATACGGCCGTCGAAAAGACGAATGCTCCGTTCCGCGCATCGGGCGAATCTAGGGTCGTGGGTCACCATGCAGATAGTCGCGCCATTGGCGTGCAACTCCTCCAGCAGCGTCATCACCGCCTCGCCGTTCTGGGAGTCCAGATTCCCGGTCGGCTCATCGGCCAACAACATCGACGGGCTTCCTCCCAGGGCGCGCGCGACGGCCACACGCTGCTGCTGACCGCCGGAAAGCTGCGAGGGATAGTGCTTGGCCCGGTGGCTCATGCCGACACGGTCCAGTGCGTCGTTCACCGCCTTCTTCCGCTCCGTGCCGCTCATGCCGCGATACGTCAACGGCAATTCCACGTTCTCGTAGACTGTCAAATCGCCAATCAGGTTGAAGGCCTGGAAGATGAATCCGATTTCGCGATTCCGGATGCGGGCGCGTTCGGAGGCCTTCAAGGACGCCACCGGCTGGCCGCGCAGCGTGTACTCCCCGCCCGACGGCGAGTCGAGCAGCCCCAGAATGGCCAGCAGCGTCGACTTCCCGCACCCCGAGGGGCCGGAAATGGAGACATACTCCCCGCGGCGGATCTCCATGTGGATGTCCACCAGCGCGTGGGTCTCCACTTCGTCGGTCTGGAAGACCTTCTTCACGCTACGCAACTTGATGATCTCGTCAGTCATGCTCACTCCTGCAGTAGTTCCACCAGATAAGCCTGCGCCTCTTTCGAGCGCATCTCGCTTAGCCGGCGGACGATTTCCTTCTTCATGGCGGCGTCCTTTTCGCTCCGCGCCAGTTCCACCAGCATGCCCGGCTTCCCGTAGTCGCCCAGCGTTCCGATGATGGTGGCGCGCACGCCGCGGTCGCCCTCGGCGCGATACATCTCTTTCAACTCCTCCACCGAGTCCGTACGGCCCAGGTGGCGAATCGCTTCCTTCTTTAGATCCAGGTCCGTTTCCGTCCGCGCGATCTGCAGCAACTGCGCCTTATCCCGGGCGCGCGACATGCCCTGCAGCGCCATCCGCTTCACCGCGGCGTCGTTCGATCCCCGGAATATCTCCCCCAGCGCCGCCCTCGATTCCGGCGTGCCCATCGCGCCCAGATAGTCGATGGCCGTCAGCTGCAGGTCCGGATTCGATCCGCCGCGCGCATAGTGCGCCACCAACTCCCGCGCCTTCCCGTTCCGGCTCTGCGCCAGTACATAGAGCGCCCGCATCTTCATTCGCGGGGAGCTTTTCCCCGAGGTCAGAATCTTCTCCAGCAGCGGCACCGCTGACTCCGGCTCGTTCTGCACCAGCCCGTTCAACGCCAGCAACTTCAATTCCTCGTCGTCCTGCGACTCCGGTGCGGCCTGGCGAATCTCCACGTCCAGCGCCTTGGCGTCGTTCTTCCACCGGCTGGCCGGATAGCCGGATTCCAGCTCGCCCAGCGCGCCCAGCGCCTCGCTGCTCTTGCCCAGCCGCCGCAGCGCGTACGCCTTCCAATACAGTGCGCCCTCGGTGCGCGGACCCTTGTCTCGAATCACCTGGTCAAACGCCGCCACTGCCCTCTCATACTGCCGCTCATCGATTGCTCGCACCCCGCCGCGGTAGGCGTCGCTGGTTGCCCACACCGTCTTCACCTTAGGCGCCGGCATCGGACGCGGCGCCGGCGACGGAGCCGCCGCGGGCGCTGGGGGGGCCGGAGCTGGTTGCGCCAGCATTCCGCCGGCTGTCATGAGCATCGCCAATCCAATACGAATCTTCATACGCATCTGTTCCTCGAAAGTCACAAAATTCCTTCTCTTGCTGTTCGCACCTGGATCGCGAACAGCACTCCCTTGGCTTCAATCCGCCGCCGCAACTCGTCGGAGCCGCCCGGCGCATGGGCCACCTCCACCAGCACCTCTTCCAGATCCTCCAGTAACTGTTCGGTATCGGTCTGTCCTGCCGCCTCGGCCGATTGCCGGTACAAACGGTTATCGGCCAGCAGATCCTCCACCTTCTCTCGCGTCCAGCCGTCGTCGGCACCGCGCTGGTTGACAATTTCGGTCAGCACCAGCCGGCTGGACTCCCAATGGTTGGCCAGTGCCGCTTCCAGGACCCGTCCGGCCACGTCGTCCACCGGAGCGGCCGGCACCGGCTCCGGCGCCCTCCCCACTTGCAGCGCGGCGCCGATCAGCAGTCCCGCCGCCAGCGCCCCGACGGTGCGCCACATCATCCGCCGCACACGCACCCGGGTGGAGACCGCCGCCCACACACGCCGTCCGTACTCTCCGTCCCGCTCCGGCACCGCGGCCGCATCCATGGTATTCAGCAGCCGCTGCACTGCCTGGTAAGCCGCGCGGCACTCGGCGCACCCCTCCACATGGTCCCGCGCCGCTTCCGCGCCCGGTTCCCCGTAGTAGAGCAGCACAAGTTCTTCTTCTCTTACATGTTCCATAACGTAATCACCACGACTCCCACCCACGGTCCGAGTACTCGCCGCAGCTTCTGTACAGCCCGGAATATCGATTGTTTGGTCGCGTTTTCGCTCAGCCCCAATTCCCGGGAGATCGTCTCAATCGCCATCCCCTCGTAGTGCCGCAGCGCGAACGCCGTCCGTTCCTGCAAACTCAGCTGACTCATCGTTTGGTCGATCAGTTCGCCGATTCGCCTGCTGTTCGCCTCCCGGTCCGGCCCCGGCGCCTCGCAAACCGCCGGAGGCAGTGTTGTCTCCTCGGCATCGGAGCTGACAAACCGTTTCTGTCGCCGCACCACATCCAGCGCGCAGTTGGCGGCAATGGTGCCAATCCACGTGCCGAAGGTGGCTCGCGATTCGTAACGGCGTATCTCTCGAAATGCCCGCAAAAACGCCTCCTGAACCACTTCTTCCGCATCGGATTCGTTGCCGGTAATCCGGTACGCCAGCCGGAACACACTCCGGCTATGCCGCTCAACCAACAGGCCGAACGCGTCCGAATCCCCTGCAATCACCCGGCCGATGGCCGCCAGGTCCGTTTCTTCCATTCCCCCACTTAGACTCCGCAGCCGCATTCCGGTTAGCCTGATTAGAATGACCCTTCCGCTTGAGGTCGAACGCCGCTTATCTGCAGTGGCTGGCCTGCGTCTGTTCCCCGGAGCGGAACTGCGCCACCATACCCGCTTCCGTCTCGGCGGTCCCTGTTGGCTGCTGGCTGACGCGGCTGCCCCCGAAGCCTTCGCGGCAGCCTACCAGATCCTCGCCTCGTCCCGGTTGCGCTGGACCTCCATCGGCGGCGGCACTAACCTCATCGTAAGCGACGACGGCTATCCCGGCGCCGTATTGCGCTACAGCGGCGCCTCCATGACGGCGGATGGGCAGACGGTTACCGTCGCCGCCGGCGCCGAATTGAATGCGCTCATCGACTTTGCCAACGCCCGGGGACTCGCGGGCATGGAATCGATGGCCGGGATCCCCGGTTGGGTGGGAGCGGCGATCTACGGAAATGCCGGCGCCTATGGCCAGTCCATTCACCAGCGCGTGGAGGCGGTTCAGTTCTTCGATGGCGCGGAAGTCCGCGAGTGGTCGCGCGAAGAGTGCGCCTTCCGCTACCGCCACTCCCGCTTCAAGGAGCAAAAACACCACCAGATCCTCTCTGCCCGGCTGTCGTTTTCGCCCGGCGATGCCGCCGCGCTGCAGGCAAAATCCCGAGAGATCCGCGCCGCCCGCGATGCGAAGTTCCCGCCGTCGATGGCCTGCGCCGGGAGCATTTTCAAAAACCTCCTGTTGGCCGAGCTGCCAGAGGACGCCCGCGCCGCCGTTCCAGCGAACAAGGTGATTGAAGGTAAGGTGCCGGCCGGGTGGTTTCTGGAAGAGGTTGGCGCCAAAGGCCTGGAGTCGGGCGGAATTCGCGTTGCCGACTATCACGCCAATCTCATCTACAATACCGGCAACGGCACGACCGCCGATCTGCTGGCACTCCTCGCCGAGTTAAAGGATCGGGTCTTCCGAAAGTTTCAACTCGCCATCGAAGAAGAGGTGCAGTACGTCGGCTTCGATGTCGATTGGATTCTGCCTCCCGCCCAATTGGTCCACTCCCGCCCGGTGCGTCTGGCGCCCGTTCTCACCGGTGACAACCCGCTCCTCACTGATCTGACCCCGGAGCCAGACCCGGCCACGCTTCTCCGCCTACTCCCCCGCGCCGCTGCCGCGCTCCCGTGCCGCCATCCGCAACGCGGGCAAATCACTCTGGGAGACCTCCTGTGATCGAAGCCCTCCAGGTCGCCATCGACACCGCCGACATCGGCGCGCTCTCCCATCTGCTCACTTCCGATCCCACCCTGGCGAATCGCGGCGATCTCCCGCCCCTGGTCCAACTCTCCGTCCGCCCGCCCCGCACCACCCTCGACGTCCTCACCCGCATGGCCGAACTCCTCCTCCATGCCGGGGCCGACCCCAACCATCACGAAGCGCTCTACCACGCCTGCGAACATCCCCACCACGCGATACTCGATGCCATCCTCGCTTCCCCCCGCCTGGAGCCGCCGTGGCTGAGCTTCTGCCTCCTTCGCAAACTCGACTACGAGGATCTCGACGGCGTTCGCAAAATGCTCCAACGCGGTGCGGATCCTAATCTCCGTTCCCGCCAAGGCGACCGCGAAATGAGTCTCCATCACGCCATTCGCCGCGGCCGTAGCCCGGAAATGCTCGACCTGCTTCGCCAGCACGGAGCCCGCCCGGACATCATCAACATCCACAACCACACCGCCCGGCGCCAAGCCGTTCGCTTTGGCCGCACCGATCTGGGAACCGATGCGCCCGAGATCACTCCCCTCGATCGCTGGCTCTTTTCTCTTTGGCACGAACCGCCCGCCGCGCCCTCGCCCGCTCCGCTCGGCAAACAGGACTTCCGGCTGTTGCCCGAAGCCGCCGCAATGCGGCGCCAGGATGCCGTCGCCCACATGCTGCAGGCCGGTTTTCCCGTCGATTCGCCTACCCACGACGGCCTGCAGGCCATCGACTTCGCCGCCTGGCACGGCGACGAAACCCTCGCCGGGATCCTCATCGCCCACGGCGCCACCCGTGACCAATACGACGCTGCCCGCGAATGGCTGGCCTCCCCCTCCTGAGCCCGTTGCAATCTGCGAAAACCGGGTCTACGTTGAAGGTGCTATGGCACGCGCACCCTGTTTTGCAGTCCTTCTCGGAATCTTGCTTGCGCAGCCGGCCCGGGCCGAAGGGCCCGGACTTCGTACCGCCGGTCCGAAAAGCAACGTCGATCAACCCAACCCCATCGAACTCCGCCTCAACCGCCTCCGCCAGTCCGCCCGCACCCGCCCCGCCATAACCCCGCCGAAATCTGGAACGGCCCGCGCCCTGGTCATCCTGGTCGAATTCACCGGACCGGACTCCTTCGAGTTCATCCCCTCCGGCGACAAGCGCTCCGCCTGGGACCCCCTCGGCGCCTCGGACACCACCGAGTGGGCCGGCTCGGTCGGCGACTGCTCGCTGATCGCCAAAAAGCTGGGAATTTCTGCTCCCAAGACATTCACCTACAGCGGTCCGCTCCACAACCGCATCGCCCGCCCCGTCTCTGCCGCTGATCGCTCCGGGGACAGCATCTGGCGCGAGGACTTTCAACCCGCGCACTACCAGCAAATGCTGTTCGGCGATGGCGGGCAGTGGAAGTTCCGCCGCACCGACGGGTCGGAGGTCGCCATCGACCTAGCCGGCAAGTCGCTTAACGGCTACTACAAAGACATGTCCGGCGGCCTCTTTCAAGTCGAGGGAGAGGTGTACGGCTGGGTACAGGTCCCCCATTCCATCTGGTGGTACGGCGCCGATCCCTGCCCCGGCGCGCGCTCGGCGCCGGCGTCTGAGTTCGTCATGACTCATGGCGCCCTGCCCAACGCGGGATCCAGCCACACGCTCGTCCGGGATGCACTTGACGCGCTTCGCCGCTCCAACCCCACACTGGACTGGAAAAGCTTCGACACCAACAACGACGGCTCCATTGACAACCTGTGGGTCGTCCACGCCGGCATTGGCGAGGAGGATTCACCCGCTCTGCTCGCCCGCACCGACTATGGGGAAGGCGGCATCTGGAGTAGTGCCTCGTCACTGTCGCCTCCGCATGCCGTAGCGCCTGGCGTCACCGCCGGCCAGTTCTCCCTCCTCCCCGAACATGCGGGTGTTGCCGTGTCGGCCCATGAGTTCGGACATAACCTCGGCGCCATTGATCTCTACGCCAGTCGCGGCGGGCAGGCCTCCGCCGGCTTCTGGTCTCTGATGAGCGATAGCTGGACGGGCGGGCCTGGTGGCATTTCCCCGGGACCCTTTGATCCGCTCCACCTCGATCGCTGGGGCTGGCTGAACCCGCTCCTCATTCGCGATCCGGCCCAGGAGTACACCGTGCGCCTCGGCCAGGCCAGCAAATTCCCCGGAGGCGCTGATGTTCATCGGGCCGTGAAAATCGAGCTTCCCGACGGACTCCAGTCGCTCTCTGTCTCCCCCCATGGCTCCCGCCAGTGGTGGGGCGGCCGGCTGAATCTCGCCGATGCCCGCATGACCCTCACACGTCCGCTGTCTCTGCCCAATACCAATGCCATCACACTCTCCCTCGATGTCGCCTACAACTTGGAGCCTCGCTACGACTACCTCTGGGTCCAGGCCTCCTCGGACGAGGGGCGTACCTGGAAAACGCTCACGAATGCCAACACGACCTGTACTCCTTACAGCGACTGGATCGGCGGCCAGCGGGGGTTCAGCGGAAACCTCTGTGCCCAATCCATCGGCGGGTTCACCGGCAAGAGCAAGACCTTCCCGGCCTACGCCACCGAGCAATTCCCGCTGGGCATGTTTGCCGGCCAGGACATTCTGATCCGCATCTGGCTGATGACCGACTGGAACTACCAACTCGACGGCGTCTTCATCGACAACGTCACGGTGAAGACACCCGAGCGGATCCTGTTTGAGGACACAGCCGAGGCCGGCGACGCCAACTGGACCTACACCGATGGCTGGTCCCGCGTCGGAACAACGGCTCCTTATCGCCATGCCTACTATCTGCAGTGGCGCAATCCCACCGCCTCCGGCGGGTTCGATGCCGCCCTCGGCGAAGGCTTCCGCTTTGGACCTGCCGCCGGCGGTTTGCTCGTCTGGTACTATAACGAACGCTACTCGGACAACGAAGTGGCTTCCCGCCTCTTTGACCCGCCCAGCTTCGGCCCCAAGGGTGTCCTGTTGCTCGCCGACGCCAACCCCGTACCCGTTCGCGACCCGCACACCTTGGCGTACGGCTTCGATAACGAAGGGGCCAACCTCACCGCTCGCCTGCAGATGCGCGACGCCCCTTTCCGTCTCACTGACGCCCCGCCGTTTTCCATCTCCGGCTACTACGCCTCCCACACCCTCTCTTTCCCGGCCACCCCGCCCAATCCACGCTTCCGCGACGCCTGGGCCTACACCGCCGGGATTGAGCATACCTCGCGCGGCCCGGGCTACGATCCGCCCCGTTGGGAGTGGATCTCCCGCCACTGGGACGCCGGAGTCGTACTGCCCTCCACCGTTTCCTATCCCGCCAACGCGCCCGGTTACCCCGCCGGCGAAGGCATGCGCTATAACTGCACCGCCAACACCGCTGCCGGCACCCTCTCCTGCGCCGAGTTGGTAAAGGATCGCGGTTTCGATCAACCCGGCGGCAGCGGAAACCCCGGCGAAACCGGCGGCCATTACGGGTGGAACGTCGACGTCGTCGAGCAGTCCGACACAACGGCAACCATTCGTGTTTGGAACGACAAGGCGGTGGATCTCCCTCCCGTCGTCGCCATTCAATCGCCCGCGCCTGGGGCTGAAATCTCGGGCTCCATGCAAATGGAACTTGCCGCGACCGATGAACGCGGCATCGCGTCCGTGGAACTCTTCGCCAACGGAATCTCCAAAGCGATCGCCACGGAAGCGCCTTTCTGGCCTGCCTGGAATACCACCCAGGATTCGAATGGGATCTATAACGTTACAGTCCGTGCTTGCGACGTCTCCGGACTCTGTACCGACAACTCCCGCCGGTTCTCTGTCCGCAATCCCGACGCACCTTGGGTCACCATCCGCTCTCCCAAACCCGGTGCCACACTTTCCACCGCCGTCACGGTCTCGGTGGAGGTCAGCGGCCCCGTGGAGAACGTTCAACTCTACGTCGATGGGGTTCTCACCGCTGTGTCGGCCACGGCACTCGAGTGGAAGGCGAATGAGGCAGCGCCGGGCTTCCATTCGCTCACCGTCTTCGCCACGGCGCCGGAAGGCAAGTCCGGCGTCGCCACCGTCACCGTCTACGTTCCGGATCGCTGAACCTCCCGGAACCACGCTGCGGCCGCCATTCCACTGGCGGCCGCTCCGCCGATCCTCGGACCGCCGAATACATCGCCCGCAAATGCCAGGCGCCGGTCCGCAATGCCGTGAAACAAGGCCGGCATCCGTGTCGCCGGTTCCGCGAATTTCCATCGGTGCAGATAGTATGAGCGCACCCGCCCGTCGAACCGCGCCGCCGCCGCGGCGAGCATGTCCTCAATGATCCCGCTTGACGAACTTCCCCAATTGGCCTCGCTGTACTCCCGCGTGGCGTGCAGCGTCAGACACCCGGGTACCGTGGAAACCCCTTTTGAAAAGTTATCCGCCACAAACGCCAACACTCCGCCCGCCGGCTCCACGTACCCGTCCGGCCGGAGATCCACTTTCCCCTCGATGCAGGCCAATAGCGTCAGCGTCTTTCCATAATGCGCTTGTTCCAGCAGCGCCCAGTCCTGCTCGTTCAGGCGTACCTGCCCCTGGCTCAGTAGTGCCAGTGACTGGGGCACCGGCGCGGTCAGCAGGAGATTCGGTGCGGCGAAAACGCCCGCCTCCGCCGTGGTCACCACCCAGCCGTTGCTGCCCTCCTGAACCGACGTCACCGTCGCCCCGGTCCGCACGTCCAGTTCCCCCGCCAGCGTCTCGGCGATCCGGCGAATGCCTCCGATCACCCGAAACCGGTGTTTGGTCCAGGGTCGCGCCATTCCCGATGCCACCCATGGCGCCGACAGCGCCGCGAACCCCGCGTCCCTCTGCGTGAAGAACTGCGCCCCGTAATCGAATCGCCCGCCGTCGAATTCCCGTGTCGCCATCCGGCCGCCCACTGCCCGGCCCTTGTCCAGCAGCGTCACCTCCCATCCGGCTGCGACCAGTTCCCGGGCGGCGGTCAGCCCGGACATTCCCGCCCCGACAACCAGGCAATTCGTGTCCACGGTCGCCAGGATGCTTCCAACGGCCGGGCGGCGTAATTTATTCTTCAGCCTCCCGCCGTGATACACCTGATAGGTCATGACCCAACCGGCCACCTCCCGCGTCCGCTTCCGTGTGCTCGGCTTCTGTGTGGCCCTGGCTGCGATCACCTACATGGATCGCATCGCCATCGCCAACATGGCCAAGTTCATCTCCCGGGATCTCTCGCTCTCCGATACCCAGATGAGCTACGTCTTCAGCGCCTTCACCCTCGCCTACGGCCTCTTTGAAATTCCCACCGGTTGGTGGGGCGATCGCGTCGGCACCCGCCGCGTCCTCATGCGCATTGTTAGTTGGTGGAGCGCCTTCACCATCGCTACGGCCTTCGTCTTCAGCTTCCCCTCTCTCCTGGTCACCCGTTTCCTGTTCGGACTCGGTGAAGCCGGCGCCTGGCCCAATGCCGCCAAAACGTTCTCCAAATGGATTCCACTCCGCGAACGCGGCACCGCCCAGGGCATCTTTTTCATGGGCGCTCATTTCGGCGCCGCCTACTCTCCCCTGCTCATTCAATACCTTCTCCACTTCCTCGATTGGCGCGGCGTCTTCATCGCCTTCGGCTGCGTCGGTTTCGTCTGGGCCGGCCTCTGGTTCTGGTGGTTCCGCGACGACCCGGCCGAGCACCCCGCGGTCTCCCAGGCCGAACGCGCCTACATCGTCGAAGGCCGCGGCCACGAGTCTTCCCACGGCCTGGAAAACGTCCCCTGGCGCCTCATCCTCAGCTCTCGCAACGTCTGGCTGCTCTGCCTGATGTACTTCGTCCAGACCTACGGCTTCTACTTCTACCTCACCTGGATGCCCACCTACTTGGAACGCGTCCGCGGCTTCCAGTCCACCACCCTCAGCCTCTTCGCCGGCGCCCCCATGGTTGCCTGCATGATCGCCGATGTCACCGGCGGCGTCGCCACCGACGTGCTCACCCGCCGCTTCGGCCTCCGCCTCGGCCGCGCCCTCACCGGCGGTTCTTCGTTCCTCTTCGCCGCCATTTTCACTGTCGTCGGAACCCTCGCTACCGATCCCACCACCGCCGCCCTCCTGCTCGCCGTCGCCGCCGGTTGGAGCGTCTTCTGTCTCGGCGCCGCCTGGGGTTCCTGCCTCGACATCGCCGGCCCGCATGCCGGCGTCGTCAGCGCCTGTATGAACACCGCCGGCCAGGTCGGCGGCTTCCTCTCCCCCATCATCCTTACCCTCATGGTCAACCAGTTCGGTGACTGGAATATCGCCCTGCGCCTCAGCGGGGGGCTTTTCCTGGTCGGCGCCGTCTGCTGGCTGTTTATTGATCCGCGCCGCCAAATCGCCCACAATCACAACTAGGCCATGGTTTCCTCTCGCTCGCTCTTCCTCCTTGCCGCCGCCGCGGCGTTCGCCCAGACTCCCCCCGCTCCGCCAAAACCCGCCCCCGCGGAGCCGCCGCCAATCGTCAAAAAACAGTCCATCACGCTCAACGGCAAGACGCTCCAGTACACCACCACCACCGGACGGCTCCCGATCACCAACGAGCAGGGCGAAGTCGAAGCGCATATGTTCTTCATCGCCTACACGCTCGACAACCCGCCCGTCAAACGCCCGCTCATGTTCTCCTTCAACGGCGGCCCCGGCTCAGCCTCGGTCTGGCTCCACATGGGCGTCCTCGGCCCACGCATCGTCCGCATGCAGGACGATGGCTCCTACCCGCCGCCGCCCTTTGAACTCGTCGACAATCCTCACAGCTTCCTCCCCTTCACCGACCTCGTCTTCATCGACCCCGTCGGCACCGGCTACAGCCGCGCAGCCCGCCCCGATCTCGGCAAAAAGTTCTTCGGCGTCCAGGGCGACATCGCCAGTGTCGGTGAGTTCATCCGCCTCTGGCTCACCCGTTACCAGCGCTGGAGCTCACCGCTCTACATGATCGGCGAAAGCTACGGCACCTTCCGCGCCGCCGGTGTTGCCGGCTACCTCGTCGACCGCGGCGTCGCGTTCAACGGCATCTGCCTCATCTCCAGCATTCTGAACTACCAGACCGTCCGCTTCGCCCCTGGCAACGATCTGCCCTATTCCCTCTTCCTCCCCACCTACACCGCCATCGCCTGGTACCACAAGAAACTCGAGGCCGGTCTCCAGGGCGACCTTCGCGAAGCCGTCAAGGAAGCCGAAGACTACGCGGCCGGCGAATACAACATCGTCCTCGCCAAGGGCGATCGTCTTACCCCCGCCGAACGCACCAAAGCCGTCGACAAGCTCCACCGCCTCACCGGCCTCGAAAAGCGCTACATCGATCAGCACGATCTCCGCATCGAAATCCAGCATTTCACCAAGGAACTCCTCCGCGACCGCGGCGCCACCGTCGGCCGTCTCGATGGCCGCCTCACCGGCGTGGAAGGGGTCCACGGCGAACCCGTCCCCGAATTCGACCCCTCCATGACCGCCATCCGCGCCCCGTACACAGCTCTCTTCAATGACTATGCGCGCCGGGTCCTCGGCTACGAAAGCGATCTGCACTACTACATCCTGGGCGGCGGTACCGGCCCGTGGGACTACGGTCCCGGCGGCAACAATCGCTATGTCGATACCGCTGATTCCCTCCGCCAGGCCTTCGCCAAGAACCCCTATCTGCGCGTCTACATCGGCTCCGGCTACTACGATCTCGCCACCCCCTACTTCGCCACCGAATACACCTTCAGCCACATGGGCCTCCCGGCGAAATACAAGCCGCAGATCGTCTCCAAAATGTTCCCCGCCGGACACATGTTCTATAGCTACAAGCCGTCTCTGGCTGCGCTCTCCAAGGACATTGAAGCCTTCGTCGCCACCCGGTAAAGCCACTCCCGCAGCTCTTTCCACGTCCGGCAGTCCGGCACTGCCAGCGCCCGTCCCCGCTCGCCGAGCCGCAGTCCGTGAAACAGCGCCAGATAGTTGGCGCAATACCGCCGCGTCGCCGCGTCTCCGCCTTGCAGTCGGATCCGCCCCCGCCCCGTCAGCGGTGCAATAATTGGTTCCTCTCCCGCCCCCCCGAACGCATAAAACCGCCCCCGCGCGAAGTACTGCCCGATCAACGCCGCCGTCACCGCGTCCAGTTCATCGTGTACCAGTTTTCGCTCCGGCAGCGCCAGCCCGAAGTGTTCCAATCCGGCCCGCAGTTCCGTCTGCGATACCCGCTTCCGCGGAATCCCCAGCGCATCCTGCGCCGCCCCGGGAAACCCCTCAATGACCCGTAGCCCGGCCGCCTCCAGTGCCGCCTTCAACCGGATTCCCCGCGCCGTCAACCCCCGCATCGACGGCAGCAGGCACGGGTAGACGCCTACCCGAAGCGCCACTAACTCGCGCTCGCTCTCCCGGATGATCCCGCTTGCCGGCATGCTCAGCGGCGAATCCATCGATACCACCCGCGGCCGCGCCGCCATGGTTGCCGCGAGGATCTCCTCATCGGTCCGCAACAACGCGCACTCCGCCACCGGTCCGCGCAACATCGCCCACCCCGTCCGCCGCCGCTCGGACCCCGTCAGATCTATGCCCACCGTCCGGAGGGAATCGGTGCCAATCGCCTCGGCCCAGCGTGGAATTTTTGCTTGCTGCCCCAGAAATCCCATGTTAGCCTGCAACTAACCGCGCCCATACGGCATCTGCCGTACAGTTTTTTATTCCCTGTCGTAACCAGGTACACCTGCCGTATACCGGCATAACATTTGGGGGCGTGATGCGTTTTTGTTTCGGGTTCATGACGTTGGCCGGCTTCGGGTTCGGTGTGGCGCCGCTGTGCGCGCAAGGCGCGCCGGATAACTGCTCCTTCCAGCGCGATCCGCAATCGTTCCTCGAGCGCGAGCAACGGACGATCCGCGAGATCAACCAGCGGACCCTCGAGTTCGCTGCCAAAGGCGGCGCCCGAATGGCGGCTCGGTCCCGCGCCGTTCCCGCCGGCGAAATTCCGCGCCGCAACTTCATCGACGAAGAGATTTTCGGCCGCCTGGAACGCGATCAGATCCCCGTCGCCGCGCTGACCACCGACAAGGAGTTCGTCCGCCGCATCTATCTCGACCTCGCCGGCCGCCTTCCCACCCCGGAGGAGTACCGCACTTTCATCGATGAAACCAGCCCCAGTAAACGGGATGGCCTCATCGATTCCCTCCTGTACAGCCCGGATTACGTCTCCCGCTGGTCCACCTGGCTCGGCGATCTGCTCCAGAATACCCGCACGGCCGCCAACGTGAACCAGAACGTGCCCGGCCGCAATGCGATGCACGACTACCTTCGCAGCGCCATCCACACCGACAAGAGCTTTCGCGACATCGCCTGGGAACTCGCCGCCGGCTCCGGAAATAACTACGACATCGGCGCTGTCAATTGGTCCGTCCGCTCCATCACCCCCGGCGGCCCTGCCCAGGACCGCTATGACACCGCCATGATCCGCCTGGCCACCACCTTTCTCGGCCTCGGCCACTACGACTGCCTCGCCTGCCACGACGGCCGCGGCCACCTCGATCAACTCAGCCTCTGGGGCCGCTCCACTCCCCGCTACGAAACCTACCGCATGGCCGCCCACTTCTCCCGGCTCAACATCGCCGGCCGCTCCGTCCCCGCAACGGATTTCTATTCGGGTAGTTTCGACGTGAGCGATCGCACCACCGGCACCTACGATCTCAACACCACCTTCGGCAACCGGCCCAACCGCGTCCGCATCGGAAATCTTCTCAACCTCACTCCCGAATACCGCGACGGCAAAGCGCCCGCCGCCGGCCAGAACTGGCGCCAGGCCTTCGCCGATAACCTCACCGCCGACCCCATGTTCGGCCGCAATGCCGTTAACCGCCTCTGGAAACAGCTCTTCCAAATGGCCCTCGCCGAGCCCGTCGACAACCTCGACCCTGCCCGCCTCGATCCCGGCAAGCCCCCCGCCGACCCCTGGACCTACCAGACTGCCCACCCCGTCCTCCTTCAGAAACTCAGCGACCAGTTCGTCAATTCCAACTACAGCATCCGCGAGACCATCCGCCTCATCGTCTCCTCCTCCGCCTACCAGCTCAGTTCCCGCTACGACGGCGAGTGGAAACTCGATTACGTGCCCCTCTACGCCCGCCACTTCGCCCGCCGTCTCGATGCCGAAGAGATCCACGATACCCTCTCCCAAGCCTCCGGGAATTGGGTCAACTACACCCCGCAGGGGTACGCCGAATCGGTCCGCAGCGCCTGGCGTATGCCCGACCCCACCGAACCCGGCGGCGCCGCCGGAACCCTCATGACCACCTTCCTCCGGGGCAACCGCGATACCCAGCCCCGCCGCCAGGAAGGCTCCATCCTGCAGTCCCTTACCCTTCTCAACGATACCTACATCCGCGACCGGATCCGCCTCTCCAGTTCCCCCAACCTTCGCGCCGTCGCCGCCGTGCCGAATAACTCCCTCGTCATCGATGAGCTTTTCCTGCTTTATCTCGGCCGCGAGCCGAACGAAGCGGAGAAGAACAAAGCGCTCGCCGCATTCGCCAAAGCCACCACCGCCGCCCTCCGCAACGCCACCATCGAGGACCTCGCCTGGGTCCTCGTCAACAAAGTCGATTTCCTGATCAATTACTAACCGGAGCCGCCACCATGAGCAAAGACCGTTTTGGATTCGATTGGAGCGGCGTCCAGGGGACCCGCTTCTGGCGGGCTCCCCACCTGGGCCGCCGGATGTTTTTCCGCCACCTGACTTCGGCAGTCGGCGGCTATTTCCTCCTCCCCGGCGGCCCCATGGAGCGCGTCGCCCACGCCGCCCAGGCCCCGCGCGCGACCGCGGATTTCTGCATCTTCGTCCTCATGGACGGCGCTCCCAGCCACATCGATACATTTGATCTCAAGACTGGCGCCTGGACCCCGCCTGCGTTTAACCCCACTACCTTCGATGGCGTCGCCTGGCCGCAGGGCCTCCTGCCCAAACTCGCCGACCAGTTCAACAGCTTTGCCCTCCTGCGATCCGTCAAACCCTGGGCCACCGCCCACGGCCTCGCCCAGTCCTGGCTCCAGATTGCTCGTAATCCCATCTCCGGCCAGAACCGCATCGCGCCCCACATCGGGTCCATCACCTCCCTCGAACTCGGCCCCAAGACCGCTAACCGCACCCTCCCCGGCTTCATTGCCCTCAATACCGGCTCTAGCCAGGGCCCGGGCTATCTCTCTCCCGAACACGCACCTTTTTACGTCAGTCCGAATGGCGCCGCCCTCCGCAATACCACCCACTTCGATTCCCAGGCCATCTTTGACCGCCGCTTCGCCCTTCTCACCGACATGGATCGCGAACTCCGCGAATCGCCCGATCTCGGCTCGGCCGCCCTGGAAATTTCCAAATGGAACGACGCCGCCCGCCGCTTGATGTACAACGCCGACGTTACCCGCATCTTCACGTTCGATAACAACGAGCGCCTCCGCTACGGCAACTCCGGCTTCGGCGCTGCCTGCATCACCGCCCGCAATCTGGTCCGCGCCAACATGGGTACCCGCTTCATTCAGATCAATGTCGGCGGCTGGGATATGCATACGAATATCTATACCGGCGGTCTCAACGCCGCCAATGCCAACTCCCTCGGCCGCGTCTTCGATGCCGGCCTCGGCACCCTGATCGCCGATCTCAAGGCCGAAGGCCTCCTCGATCGTACCCTCATCGTCGCCATGGGCGAGTTCGGCCGCACCCTTGGCGCCGTCAATACCGGCAACGGCCGCGATCACTATCAACAACAGGCTGCCCTCATCGCCGGCGCCGGCATTCGTGGCGGCCGCGCCCTCGGCTCCACGGATGACCGCGGCGCCCGCACCGAAAACCCCGGCTGGAGCCGCGACCGCGACATCCGCGCCGAAGATATCGGCGCTACCATCTACTCCGCCCTTGGCATCGATTGGACAACCATTCGCCGCGACGACCCCTCCGGCCGCGGCTTTGAATACACCCCGTCCTCCCGGGACGACCTCTACGGACCGATCGATGAACTCTGGGCTTAGCGCGCCGACGGCTGCTTAAACCGGCTCCAGGCGCCCAGCACCGTCGCCGCTACGCCTGACAGCAGAAAAAGCGCCCACTTGAACTCGGTCTCGCCGTCGAACTGATGTCCCGACGCAAAGATCCCACGGGTCAACAGTACCGTTGTCGTCGCCGTCCACAATACAAACAGGATCTTCAACTTGCCCCGGAATGCCAGCACCGTCGAAACGACGCCGAAACCGCCTAACAGCAGTAGCGCCAGGCGCAACTCCTTGCCGCTCCAGGGCAGCATGTCGATTTCGAAGCCGGTGTTCTCGCTCAGTGCGGCCACCAGGCCCACCGCAAAAAGCCCCAGAGAAATCAGGATTTGAAAGCCGTAGCTGTAGTATCGGAGGATCGCTTGCACCATACGAGGGAGCCCTTTCAGGCGAAACGACATTGTATCAGGCGCCCTCCGGATTTTCCGAGGTAAAGAATTCGTTTGTCGCGCCAAAGTGAGAAGTTCCTAATTGGCCAAAGTAGAAAGTTCCTATTGAC
>CAYSFR010000014.1:0-178804 GCA_964430625.1 uncultured Solibacteraceae bacterium | reverse complement strand
GGTTGTGAAAAGGACTTTCACCTTCAAGCTCTCGATCATGCTCGGCACACACGCAAACAAGCGCCGGCCCCGAAGGACCGGCGCTTGCCCGAAATCACCACAGACTACCAGGTTACTTTCAACGACAGCTGCCACGACCGGGCCGTATCCTGCCCCGTGATCGTCCCCCACGACGGGCTCGTCGGGTCCGTGTTCGGGTCCGACAGGTTCGGATGATTCAGCGCATTGAACGTCTCGGCACGGAACTGCGTCACAAACCGCTCGGTGATCCGGAAGTTCTTGATCATCGAGAAGTCCCAGCGGTCCTGATTCGGCCCGCGAACCGAACTGAACCGCAGCGAGAACCGCCGCAGATTCGACGCCAACTGCCGCGCACCGCTCGTTTCAAACCCGGCTTCGGCCGCGGGAACAAACCAGCCATCCACGCTTCGCGTGTCCTTCGACCGTACGATGTTCTTCAGGTCTCCATTGAAAATCCGGTTCCCGAAGCCCAGCGGCGCGCCGCTCTGGTGCTGATAGATTCCGCCCAACTGCCAGCCGCCCGCCAGGAAGTCCATCCCGCGGTTCCAGCCCGATCCCCACTTCCGCTTGTGCCCGAACGGCAGTTCCCAGATCCCCGATCCCGTCAGCCGGTGCGTCCGGTCCAGCCCGGCCAGGCTCTCATACGGCATCGGATCCTGCGCGTTCATGAACTCGGTCGCTTCCATCGCCTTGGACCACGTGTAGGAGGCCTGCACCGTCCAGGAATTCGCAAACCGCCGCTCAATCCGGCTCTGCAGGGAGTTGTACCAGGAGTAGCCCGCCGGGTCGCCCACAATCTGGACACTCGAGAACTGGCTGTACGGCCGCAACAGGCTGCCGCGCGAGGTCACCGTACCGTAGATCGGATTCAATCCGGCAAACGGGTTCGGGAACGTCCGGCCTAGGAAGTCGATCGTCGTCTGATCCCGCACCGGCGAGGTGCTCAGGTACTGCCCCGGCGTGTAGCTCAACTCGCGGTTGATATTCAGCCGCGTATTCCGGTTCCCCACATAGGAAATCTCCACCATCACCTTCTGCGGCAACTCCTGCTGCACGCCGAAGCTGAACCGCTGCGAATACGGGTGGCTCCGCCGGTCGTTATAGAACGAGACGCCCTGCCCCAGATTCGTCGACAGACCCGCCGACGAACGCACCGGCGAGATCAGACCGTTCGGGAACGGATTCGCCGTCGTCGCCAGGAACGTCAGTCCGTTGTCCAGCGACGCCTGAATCGGCGTCGACTGCGAGAACCCAGTCTGGTTCGTGTTCGTGTAGTTCACACCAATCGATGCCGTGAACACCCCGTATCCGCCGCGCAAGATCGTCTTCGGCTTCAACTGGTACGCAAACCCGATCCGCGGCTGGAAGTTCGTCTTCTCTGACTCCCAGTACGTTCGCCCGTTCTGCCCCGCAAACACCAACCCGCCCATTGCCCGGAAATCCGCTGCAGCCAGTTCCGGAATCGGATTCCTCGCGTAGTTCGCCCGCGCCGCGTCGTTCAACGGGTTCGGGGTCGTTCCGGCAAAATGGATCGCCGCCCGGTCGAACCGCTCCGTGATCGGCGATTCGTACTCGTAGCGCAGACCCAGATTGACACTCAACTTCCGCGAAATCTTCCAGTCGTCCTGGAAATACAGCGCGAAGTACTTGTCCTGCTCAACGTAACTGTCGGTGATGCTCATCGCCCCGGCCGGGACACCCAGCAGCAACGAGGCCAGTTCTCCGCCCAGCGTCGGATTCGGCGCCGTATCGTTCGCTTTCGTATAAGTCGCGTTGAAGCTATACTGCGGCGACAGCGCCGGACCGTACCGGTTCCGGCTTTCCCGGTACACGCGGAACTCCGGCCCGAACCGGAAGCTGTGGTTTCCGCTCAGCTTCGTGAAGTTGCCCGTGAACGAGTTCGTCGTCGACGCCGTATAGCCGTCCTGCGACTCCCACGCCGAAATCGTCGTAAACGGCGCCACCGCGACCTGCGGTATCGGCGCGATCGCCTTGTTCTGCGACTGGTTGATCAATGTCGATGACAATCCCAACTTCGTCAGGTCATAACCTTGCGACGTCCGGCGTTCCGGAAAGTCCTGGAATGTGAAGCCGTACCGGAAGTTCAACAGGAATGTCGCGTTGAACATGTACACATCGTCAAACGCGATGCCCTTGTTGTTCCGGTTCAGAATCACACCGTTCACATCGTTATTGAAGTTCCGGTTCTTGTCTTCTTCCCAAAAATCCCGGTGTAACCGCAGGAATACCCGGTGGTTCTCGGTAAACGAGTGGTCGACTCGGGCAATCCACACCCAGTAGTCTTCCAGCGCCTTTCCGGTCCGGTAGAAATTGTTGCGGAAGTCCCGCGTTCCCGGCTGATTCGGCAGCGGATAAAGGTTGATCAGGTTCACGCCCGTCGGGTCCAGCCGCGACTTCGGGATCACATTCCCCGTAAACGGCGTACGCACGTACCGGCCGTTGGTCAATGTCGTGCTCCGCGGGTCATACACCTGATAGGCGGCTCCCAGCGCCAGATACTCTGACAAATCCCCTTCATGCATCTTCGCCGTCGGCACCGATGACGTTATATTGCCGCCGGAGTCCGGATTCCCGAACTTGTTCGCCTCATAAGCAAAGAACCAGAAACTCTTGTTCTTACCGTTGTATAACTTCGGCAGATAAATCGGTGCGCCAGCCGAGGCTCCATACCGGTTGTCCTGATAGATCGAAATCTTCTGCCCCGACCGGTTCTGGAACACCGTCGGCGCGTCCAGTTTCGCATGCCGGAACCACTCGTGCGCCTCGCCATGCAGCGTGTTGGTCCCCGACTTGGTCGAAACATTCACCGTGCTGCCCATCGTGTGGCCCAGCGCGGCGTCAAAAGCCGCCGTCTGCACCTTGAATTCACTGATCGCCGTCTGCGGCGGTGAAAACGCCACCCGTGGCGCGGTTCCGTCGGAATAGGTGTTTGAAACACCGTCGATCGAAAATTCGTTCTGGTTGTTCCCGCCCCCGTCTGTGGAAAACTGCGACGGCGCCGCGTTGAACCCCGCCTTCCGCAGCCGCAGGTTCGTCCCGTTCACCGTCCCCGGCGCCAGATGCACCAGGTCCATCGCGTTCCCTGCAAACTGCGGCAACTCCAGCACCCGCCGCTCGTCAATAATCTGTCCTAACGAAGCGTCCGTCGTCGCCAGCAGCGGCGTCGAATCGGTCACCTCTACCACTTCCGTCGTCGCCCCCAACTCCAGGCTGATATTCACTTCGACATTATCTTGAATGCGAACTTGCACCCCCTGCCGCACCCACTTCTTGAACCCCTGCAACTGGCAGTTCAAGGTGTAGGTCCCGGCCGGCAGATACGGCAGCACGAAGTTTCCGGAGTCGTTCGCCTTCACCGAGGCCGTCACGCCCGTGTTGTCATTCGTGATCCGCACTTCCGCATTGGGAATCACCGCGCCGGTCACGTCGGTCACGCGACCGAGCACCGTGCCCCGCGGGTCCTGCGCCAAAATCGTCGCCGCACACAATAACGCGGCTATTCCGGCGGCTAGGCCGGCTGTGTATCTATACTTGGACATCCATGCACTCCTCTTGCGAGTCTTTACTAATAACATCAACACCTTACGGGGGGGCAAACAAGTGAATTCACCGCAAATTCGCCGTGAAACGGCGCCATTGGCGGGCTTTACGATATACTGGCTTCGTCTCCGCGCTTGCGTTGGTCATGGTCCCTTCTCCCACTTCTGAGCCGGCTTCCGCCGAGTCCGCCTCCCCCCAAACGGCTCCCGACCCGCGCCGCGAACTCCTCACCCGCATCGCCACCAGCCCGACTTTCCAAAAATCCAACCGCCTCCGCGAACTCCTCCTCTTCATCGGCGACCACTCCCTCTCCCACGGCGACGCCCACCTCCGCGAACACGACATCGGCGTCGGTGTCTTCGGCCGCCCCGAAAACTACGACACCAGCCAGGACACCCTCGTCCGCGTCCAGGCCTCCCAACTCCGTAAAAAACTCCAGCAGTACTTCGACGAGGAAGGCCGCGACGAACCCTTCATCGCCGATCTCCCCAAAGGCTCCTACGCCCTCCTCTTCCATCCCCGCGAGCCCATCGCCGCTATACTCCCCCCGCCAGCCCTCCCCAACCGCCGTAACTACGTCCCCTACCTCGCTGCCCTCGCCGCCCTCCTCTTCCTCGCCACCGCCGCCCTGCTCTTCCAGAACAACTCCCTCCGCCGCCGCGCCGAGTTCGCACTTGGCCCTTCCCCCACCGTCGACGCCCTCTGGAACCAGATCTTCAACAACGGCCAACACTCCTACCTCATCCTCGCCGACGGCAATCTCGTCGTCTTTGAAGACGCCATCAAACAAAACATCGGCCTCCCCGACTACCAGAACAAAGAGTTCCGCCGCCTCGCCGAACGCCGCATCGACGACCCCGCCATCCGCGCCCTCGTGCTCAACGTCGTCAATCGCAACCACACCTCCATGGCCGATGCCAGCGTCCTCCGCCGCTTTTCCCTCCTGTTTGCCGCCAACTCTATCCCCTTCGATGTCATCAACGCCCGCGAAGCCACCATCAATCAGGTAACCGCTCACGCCAATAGCATCCTTATGGGCTCCCGCCGCGCCAACCCCTGGGTCACCCTCTACGAGGACAAACTCGCCTTCCAAACCGTCTTCGAGGAGACCCCGCGCGTCGCCTATTTCGTCAACCGCGCCCCCCGCAACGGCGAACAACCCGAATACCGCGGCCAATGGAGCAAACATGGATTCTGCCGCGTCGCCTTCCTCCCTACTGCAAAAGGCAGCGGCAACGTCGTCCTCATCAGCGGTACCGACGTTCCCTCCACCGAAGCCGGCGGCGAATTCCTATCCAACGAATCCGCCCTCCGCCAACTCCGCAACTCCTTCGGATTGGCCAACGGCCAGCCCATGCCCCACTTTGAGGTTCTCCTCCAAACCCGCCTGCTCAATAACTCCGTCGCCGGCTTTCACGTCGTCGCCACCCGGCGAAACTAGCCAGCAACCCGCCACCCAGTAGCCACACCGTCCCCGGTTCCGGAACTCCAGCCCCGGCCCCCGGCGCGTCCAGCAACTCAAACGCGTACTCCTGGTTGATTCCAGACTCCGGCAATCCCCCTGCCCCCGCCTGCTTGGCATTACCAGACGCAGCCGCCGTCAGCCACAACACGCTCGAACCGTCGTTGGCCGTCAAGCTCGCCCCCTCATGCAACTCCAGCCAGTACGTCCCGGCATTCAGCGCCACTGGCGCCCCCAGCGTGAACTCCAACACATAGACCGGAGAATTCGATCCCGGAAACACCTGCCCCGTCGCCGTCCCCGTCAACCCGCTCACCGTCCCCGTATGCAGCAGCGTCCCCAACGCCCCGCCATTATTGGCATACACTCCCCATGTCAGCTGGCCGCTAAAATCAGTCGCAAACGGCCGCCCCGGCTGCACGCTACTCCAGTACCGGATTCCCCCGAGCGTCGCCCCGCTCCCCAACACAAAATCGTCGGCGCTACGGAACGCCACAATGTCGCGCCCGTTCACCAGATTCGGGCCGCCATTGCTGTAGATCACCGCCCCCGGCAACACACCCGCCGTAGCTAGGCAAACCGCCACTTTCCAGAAACTCATGACTTCCCCCGTATTCTTGCCGGTGCGTCTCATGCGCACCTCGGCTCCTGCCAGTGCGGATTCAGCAAGGGAAAGCAATCATTTCTCTCAAAAAATTAACGCCCCGCCCCCGCCATCATCCCCGCCAGCGTCGCCCCATCCTCCGCCCGGTACTCCGCGTTCGCCCCCTTCGACAACAAAAACTCCACCGCCGCCGTCTCCCGGCGCTCGGCAAAGTGCATCACCAGGCTCCGCTTCCGGCGCATCGGATCCGGATCCACCGAGTTCACGTCCACCCCATACTGCACCAGTAGTTTCAACCGTTCCAGATCGATGTAGGACAGGAACACCAGCGGCGTCCCGTCGCTGTCTCGAAAATTCGGGTCGCCCCCCGCCTTCAGCAGCGCCTCCAGCAGCCGCGCGTTCGTCCCCGCCGCCGCTACCATCAGCAGACTGTCCGTCCCCGCAAACTCCTCCGGCCGCAACGCGTCCGGCGCCAGCGGCGCCCCCGCCTCCAGCAGAATCTGCAATCCCTCCATCGCTTTCGGCGCCGTAATCATGTCTTGATTCAGCTTCACCGCCCGGCCCAGCAGCGTCACCCCGTTGCGGTCCCGCGCTGCCCAGTCAATCCCCCCCGCCTTCACCAACTCCCGCTGCTTGGCGTAGTCTCCGGCAATCATCGCCTGCGCAATCTTCGTCATCCGCGCATCCGCGTACTTCCCCACCCTCGATTGAAACGCCATCCGCGAGAAGTTCGGCACCAGGTTCGAAAGCAGAATGAGCAGCACCGCCGCGCAAGGCACGCCGGCCAACACCGCCCCGCCCCACGCCCCCATCGGGCTTCGCCCCAGTTGCCCCCACAGCAGCAGCGCCCCGGCTACCCCCACCAGGATCGCCAGCAGAATGCCGAACCCCTTCGCCATCCCCGCCCCCGCCGCGTCCCCGCCTTTCTCCGCCGTCAGCATCATCGTCATCGCCACCGCTTCCAGCGCCAGGCAGATCCATCCTACGTTCAGTGCAATCTTCATCTCACTGACAATGGCGCGCTGCCGCCCCCGTTCTTCTCACAATTCCCGCGTATAAACCCGCACCGAACGCTTCCCTCCCACCACCAGTTCCCCGCCCTTCGCCGCCACACCCAGCCCAAACCCGTCGCCCATCTCCCCATCCGCCGCCACGATCGGGCCCGCATCCGTCCAACGCCCCTCCCCCTCCAGGAACACGTTTACCTGCCCCGTCCCGCCCCGCACCCCTGGCTCCCCCACCGCCAGCCACCCCTCTCCCAGCACCACAGGATCCCGGCCCGACACACGCCCGGTCTCCACGCTCCCATCCAATACCCACCCGCTCCCGGCCAATCGGTAAAGCCACGTCCCGCCCAGTCCCGCCACCGCCAGCCTCCCCGCCCGCATCGCCAGCGCCGCGCCAAAGTTCACCGCTCCCTCCAAATGGCTCCGGTCCAGCATCCCTGCATATCCCCACCGCCCTGCCTTCTTCCGGAAGAGCGCCACGCTCCCGGCAATGTGCGTCTCCACTCCCATGCCAACCACCAGCCAATCCTCCCACAGCGCCACCGCATGCCCTGCCCGCGGATCGGGCCCCGGAAACCGCGCCGCCATCTCCCACGCTCCGCCGCTTTTCTCCATCACAAAAGTGCTCGCATATCCGTCCAGCCACCCCGTCATCACCGCCGTATCCCCCTGAACCGCCAACTCCGCCCCGAAACCGCTATCGACCCATCTCTTCCCCAGCGCAATCTCTCCCGTCTTCCGCCACTCCCCATCCCTCCTATCAAACACCCCCATCAGCCCCAACCCCGGCGCGCCGGCCAACAATCTCCCCCCGTCCATCGCCACCGTTACCCGCTCATCCCGCGGATTCATCGGCCCCACCACCAACCGCCCGGCCTCCCCTCCGTCTCGCACCACTCCCACCGCCGTCTCCTTCCCCCGCAACCCAAACGCCACCCACTCCCCGCTCGCCGCCACACTGCCAGTGCAGTTCCCGGCGTATTCCCCCGTCAGCCGGTAAAGCCCTTCGCCGCCCTCTTCCACCTCCACCGTCTTCACATAGGTCGCCCACCACTCTTCCTTCTGGCGCGTCTCTGACTCCAGCACCCATCCGTCCGCCGCCGCCTGCGCCAGAAAGGCCTTGTATTCCTCCTCACCGGCCAACCCGATCCCCGGCGCATCGTTATAGCGAACGCTGATCCCGGGCGAATAAACATCCCCATCCAGCCGCATCTGCCGCCGCCGCGTCTTCGCCATCTTCCTCACCCCTTCCTGCAAAACAAGTACCCGCAACCGCCGCCCGCCATCGTCCCCTGCGCCCCCGCCATCACCCGATCCCCGTCCACGCTCACCGCTTCCCCAAATCGCTCCCCGAATAGGCTCTCCGGTGTCCGCAGCACCTGCTCCACCCCCCGACCCCGCACCACCACCACCCTCCCCGCATCCCCATAACAGTACGGAAATCCAATCGCCGCCGTCTCTCCATCCCAGGCCAGAAACTGCTCCCCCGCCAACTCCGGTAACTCCAGGGAGCCCTCCAGTCCCCACTGCCCCTCTCGCCACACATACCAGTGCGCCGCGGCACCCACTCCCCATCCCAATCGGTTCGTCACCAGCATCCGCTCCCCCGCAATGCCCACCGCCGCCCCAAAGTTCGCCCCCTCCGGGCAACCCTTCGGCCGCGGCAGCATCTGCGCAAACCGCCAGACGCCAGCACTCGCCCGGTACACATACACCTCCCCCGGCCCGCTTTTCGTCCCCGTTCCTATCGCCAGCCACTCTCCGCCCATGGCCAGCGTCTGCGCCCCTTCGTCCTTCTGCGCAATCCGCGTCTCCACCGCCATCGGCCCCTCCGCCCAATCCCGGAGCACCGCCACATAGCGCCGCCCCACGCACCCGTTCGCCACTACCCGCTCCCCGTCCGCCGCCATCGCCGCCCCGTAGTTCCCCAGTTCGGACCGCTGCGCCGCCACCTGTTTCCACTCGCCCTTCCGCCGCCCAAACCGCAGAATCGAGCGCTGCATCGGTGCCGCCACCAGCAGTTCATCTCCCACAAAAGCCAGGTCCGGTAGCCAGGAACTATCGGTCGCAGACTCGGCCCGCAAGCGGCCATCAAACCGCCACTCGCCCTCAACCCGCCGGAAAACCTCCGCCACCGCACTCCCCTGCGGCGCGCTGCATGCCGCCCACTCCCCCCGCACCGCCACCGCCGCCCGGTACTCTTTCCCGGGAACGCCCATCACCCCCGGATTCGTCACAAATTCCAGCGCCCACCGTCCGCCCTCCTCTTCTCCCCCTCCCGCTTGCCCATACAACTCCGTCCAATCCCCATCTTCAACTACCGACGACTCCAACTCCCATCCCTCCCCCAACAACTTCCGCCTCACCTCATCCGGCGTGTCTACCAGCATCCGTTCCATCGGCCGGTCGTTGTACACCAACTCCCGGTCGTCAAACCCCTCCCGCCATTGCACGCGTACCTTTCGCAATTGCCAACCCTCCCCGGCGACGATTATAGTCGGTCCGCCCGCTCCCGCTCACCTCCATTCGTTGATACACTGCACCACCAGGGAGACCGCCATGACCCGCAGAGACCTGCTCGGCGTGTTCGCCGCCGCCGCTCACCCCTTCGCCGCCCGCGCCCAAAAAGCCGTCGGCCGCGCCCGCATCACCGAAGTCCGCAACGTCAACCTCCGCCTCGTCCGCAACGTCGGCTCCCTCGAACCCGCCTGGAGCCCCGGCAGCCAGATGGCCTTCGCCGTCGGCGGCGGAGCGTTCTTGGAAATCCGCACCAGCGACGGCCTCACCGGCATCGGCCCCGGCATCGACCCCGCGCTCCTCGATGCCGTCCGCGCCCAACTCGTCGGCAAGGATCCCTTCGATACCGAACAGCACTCGGCACGCCTCCGCTACTACGCCGCCGGTCAGTCCTACCGCGGCAGCGGTTGCGTCGATATCGCCCTCTGGGACCTCATCGGCAAAGCCTGCAACCAGCCTCTCTATAAACTCTGGGGCGGCGCCCGCGATCGCGTCATCCCTTACGCCAGCATGGTCGCCCTCTCCACCCCCGTCGAACGCGCCCGCCTCGCCGGCCAACTCGCCGCCGAAGGCTGGAAAGCCATCAAACTCCGTCTCCACCACATCGACCCCAAAGACGATATCCGCACCGTCGAAGCCGTCCGCGCCGAGGTCGGCGACCGTATGACCATCACCGTCGACGCCAACCAGGCCCAGTCCTCCGGCAACTGGCAACCCGGCATCCTTTGGGACTACCGCCGCGCCCTCTCCACCGCCCGTGAACTCGAAAAGCTCGGCGTCTACTGGCTCGAAGA
Source organism: uncultured Solibacteraceae bacterium (assembly GCA_964430625.1). Lineage (GTDB taxonomy): Bacteria > Acidobacteriota > Terriglobia > Bryobacterales > Bryobacteraceae. The sequence continues at coordinate 168,838 of CAYSFR010000014.1, read as the reverse complement.
ACCCCTCCCTCGCTATGAGTTCGCCCAACTCGCCGAACTGAACCGCCAGGTCGCCATCCCCCTCGCCGGCGGCGAAAACAACCGCGGCTTCCACGAGTTCCGCCAAATGTGCGACCAGGGTGTCTACGACGTTCTCCAGCCCGAACCCCTCGTCACCGAGGGCATCACCGGCCTTCGCAAAATCGGCGCCCTCGCCGAGGCCTACGCCAAACGCATCGTCCCCCACCACGGCGGCGGCAACCTCGGCACCGTCGCCACACTCCACCTCACCGCCTCCTGGCCCCACTCCCCCTTCTGGGAACTCCTCCACGACCCGCCCATCGGTTCCTACGCGCACCGCTTCGCCATTTTCAAGAACCCGCCCCGCCCCGGCAAGGACGGCTTCATCGATCTCCCCCAAGCCCCAGGCCTCGGCGTCGAAATCAACCCCGATCTCATCGCCCCCTGAAGGCTTACCATGGGAGCACAGCCATGCGCACCCTTCTCCTTCCCCTCCTCGCGCTCTGCCTCCCCGCCGCCGATTGGCCCCAACTCCGCGGCCCCCAAGGCTCCGGCCTCTGCCCCGCCTGCGGAGCCATTCCTACCTCCTTCGGCCCCAGCCAAAACGTCGTCTGGAAAACGTCCATCCCCGAAGGAAAATCCTCCCCCATCTTCGTCGGCGACCGCATCTTCCTCACCGGCTCGGAGGGCGACAACCTCATCACCCTCTGCCTTAGCCGCTCCACCGGCAAACTCCTCTGGCGCCGGTCCATCACCGCCCCCCGCCGCGAACCACAGAACCCCCTTAACCACCGCGCCGCCCCTACTCCGGTCGCCGGCGACAATCGCGTCTTCTCCTTCTTCGCCGATTTCGGCCTGGTCGCCTATGACTTCGATGGCAATCCCCAGTGGCAACTCCCCCTCGGCCCCTTCAATAGCCAGCACGGCATCGTCGCCTCGCCCGTCTTTGCCGCCGGCCGCGTCGTCCTCGTCTGCGATCAGGATACCGATGCCTTCCTCATCGCCGTCGACGCCGCCACCGGCAAAGTAGCCTGGAAAAAACCCCGCGAAGTCATCAACGGCTACGCCACGCCCATCGTCTATCAGCCCCCCTCCGGCCCCACCCAGATCATCGCCCCCGGTTCCTATCAGCTCACCGCTTACTCGGTCGTCGACGGCAGTACCCTCTGGTTCGTTCGCGGTCTTACCTGCCAGCCCAAATCTGCACCCGCCATCTCCGGCGATACCCTCTTCTTCTCCGGTTGGACCTCCGGCAATGACGAAGGGCAGCAGGTCGACCTCCCCGCCTTCCCCGAAGTCGCCGTCGCTGCCGATGCCAATCACGACGGCAAACTCGCCCCCGCCGAACTCCCCAAACCCTGGCAGCCCACCGGCACCTGGCGCGCCGTCGACCTCGATCGCGACGGCTTCCTCAACGAGCGCGAATGGGCTTTCTTCCGCACCCGCCGCGCCTCCCGCAACGCCATCATGGCCATCAAACTCGGCGGCTCCGGCGACGTCACCGCCACCCACGTCCTCTGGCGCTACGCCAAGTCCCTTCCCGACGTCCCCGCCCCCCTCGTCTACAACAATGCCGTCTGGCTCTTCCGCAATGGCGGCATCACCACCACCCTCGACGCCGCCACCGGCAAGGTCCTCAAACAGGCCCGCCTCACCGGCGCCTTGGAGGACTACTACTCTTCCCCCATCGGCGTCGACGGCAAAGTCTTTGTCGCCAGCGAACATGGCAAGGTGGTCGTCATCCGCGCCGCCGGCGAATGGGAGATCCTCGCCATCAACGATTTTGAGGCGGATATCTTCGCCACCCCCGCCATCAGCGAGGGCCGCCTCTACATCCGCGCCGGCAACGCGCTTTACGCCATCGGTAATCCGGCCAAGTGAGGGAGGGCGGCTACTTCAATTCCGCCATCATCCCGTCGAGCGACATCCGCTGCTGCCCCGGCCCCCAGCCGAAGTTCGCCACCATATAGGCACCGACCTCCTCTTTGCTCTTGCCCATCCGGATCTGCTCCCGCGCGCTCGACTGCAGCTTTCCCAGGTTGTCCCGGTACTTCTGCAGGTCCGCCTTGGTCTGCACCGCGCCGTGGCCGGGGATCACTTTGTCAAAATCGTTCGCCAGAATCGCGTCCAGCGTCTTGGTGAACTCCGCCAAACTCCCGCCCGCTTTGTAATCGATCAGCGGCGTCGCGTTCGCCATCAGGTCGCCCGTATGAATCGTCCGCCGCGCCGTGAAAAACACCACCGCATCCCCGCCCGTATGCCCGCGCCCGAAGTGCCGCACCCGGACCTCTTTCCCGCCCAGCGTCAACTGCGCTTCATCGGCAAAGGCGATCCGCGGGATTCCGGGCATCTTCCCTTCCACCATGTTCGCCCGCGCGTTCCGGTGCATCAGCACCTCGACATTCGCCGCCAGCATCTTGGCATTCCCGCCCGAATGGTCCCCGTGGTGGTGGGTGTTGACCAGGTATCGCACCGGCTTGTCGGTGATCTTCTTGATCAGCCCCATAATCTCTTCGTGGTGCCGTTCGAACTTGTCATCGATCACGATCGCGCCTTCGTCGGTAAGGTAGACGGCCACATTCCCGCCGCCGCCTTCGATGTTGTACAGGTCGTCGGCCACCTTCTGCAGCGCCAGCGGCGGCGGAGGCTGCAGCCCGTTGCCTTGCTGCGTAAAGGCGGTCCAGGCGCTGCCCAGGGCCAGCGATACAAAAGCGACACGAAGTGCGGTTAATTGGTTCATAAATGTCCTCAATTCCGGCAAAAACGGCAATTTCCCGGGTTCCGCGAGTATACAACAGCCGCCAGGGCGGAGTCCCGGCCTTCAAAAAATGCCGCTGCCGCCAAAGCCGCTGACAGCGGATCAAAATAATCGTAAGCGATTGAAAAAAGGGAAGATCCGCCCCGCCACCCCCTCCCGAACCCCGGAAACGGTAGACAAGTCCGGTAAAATAAGAGTAGGAGACAGGGAACGGGGAGGAGCGCGGCGCGGCACACCCCGGTTTTACCAAAGCAAACCCAACCGGCAGCCGCCGTCGGAATTTCAAAATCGAACCCGGCCGGCGGGCCCGCGCGACACGCATCTAAGTCCTTAAAATAGAAGGACTTATAGACACAAAAACAGCCGTTTTCCGCCGCCGGAACGGACAAAAACGAACCCAGCCGCCAGTGCGGAACCTAGTTCCGGAGACGCAGACTCCGGCTCAACCGCCGCGTCGCACGATCGGAGATCATCCCCGCCACCTGGCCCAGCAATTCCGGGATGTTCTCGGTCTCGATCAGCATCGTCCCGGCCGCTTTCGCCGTCTCGTACTGTTCCGGCTGCCACGTCGACAGAATCGCCGTCGCCGGCCGGTAATCCAACCCGCGAGCGTGAGCCACTACCCGAAGCCCGCTCTCGAACGACTCCATATGCAGGTCGCTCAAGATCAACGAGTATTCTTTCGTGTCCATCTTCGCGATGGCCTCGGCCGCCGATGCCGCCGTGTCCACACCGTAGCCGCCTGCACGCAAAACCGTTTGCAACGTCAACCGGGATGCCGGATCGTCGTCCACAAGCAGTACCCGCGCCATTTCAAATGCGCGAGGGGCCGGTAAAACAGGACATTTGGCTGCTGCCATCAAGATCTCCAACACCAGTGTAGGAGATATAGAATTTTTTCCAAGTACCAAATTGCCGGAGGGACTACTTCAGCCTTGTTACAATCGAAAACAAATTCCGGCCAAACCGGTCACAACACTCAAAAGAAAGGACTTAATGGAATAGTGCAGAGGGCGGGTGAAATCGAAAAATTTTCCACACCCCGGGGAATGCGCGGGGGGAAGTACCAATACCCCCCCTAACTGTCCTAAGGTTACCCACCTATGCGGATCCCTAAGGTCATCCCGTCTCGGAGGGGGATCATGCTCGTCAGAAACCGCCCGTCGGCAAACATCCGCCGGTTGAACGTGTCCACCCCCTCTGTCTCGGCATCCTGGGGGTCCAGTACCTTCGCCTTCCACAGCGTATTGTCGGTCACAAACACGCCTCCCGGCCGCACCCGGTCCGGCGCCACCGCGTGTACGTCCGGGTAGCCGTCTTTGTCGACGTCGTTGAAGATCATGTCGAACTCGCCCGGCGTCGCCGCCAGCGCCGCCAGCGCGTCCCCGGTATGGATGGTGATCCGGTCCGCCACCCCGGCCCGTTCAAAATACCCTCGCGCCCGCTCGGCGTTCGCCGGATCGCCGTCGGAATAGTGGACTTCGGCGCCCGGCCCGGCCGCCCGCGCCAGCCAGATCGTCGAGTATCCGATCGCCGAGCCCAGTTCGAAGATCCGCCGCGCCCCGGTCATGAGCACCAACTGCGCCAGGATCGTCGCGCACCCCGGCCCAATGATGTTGATCCGGTGCGCGTAGGCATAGGCCTCCATCTCCGCCAGCACCGGATCCCGCGCCGGCAGCAGATCGGCGATGTACTGCTCCAGCGCCGGGTTCACGATCATGACTCGAACACCCGGGCAAAGATTTTGCCCACATTGGCCAGTTGCCGGTCCATGGTAAATGCCTCCGCTATCTTCTCCGGACTCAGGTGCGCCTGCACCTCCGGGTCTGCCGAGATCGCCGCCCGGAAGTCCGTCTCCGCCTCCCAGGAGCGCATCGCATGGCTCTGCACCAGCTTGTAGGCCTTCTCCCGCAGCATGCCCGCCGCGGTCAGGTCCAGAAGCAACTGCCCGCTGAAGATCAGCCCCTGCGTCAGGTTCAGGTTCCGCAGCATCCGCTCCGGATTTACCCGCATGCCCTCTACCAGCCAGATGGTCTTCGCCAGCAGGTAGTCGGTCAGGATGCAGGAATCGGGCAGGATCACCCGCTCCACCGAGGAATGGGAGATGTCCCGCTCATTCCACAGCGAAATGTTCTCATAGGCCGCCTGCACGTTCCCGCGCACCACCCGCGCCAGTCCGCAGATCTGCTCGCAGGTCACCGGGTTGCGCTTGTGCGGCATCGCGCTGGAACCCTTCTGCCCGGCGGCGAACGGCTCTTCGGCCTCCCGCACCTCGGTCCGCTGCAGGTGACGAACCTCCATCGCGATCTTCTCGCAGGTGGCCGAAATCAGCGCCAGCGCATTCACAAAGGCGGCATGCGAGTCCCGGCTGATTACCTGGGAAGCGATCGCCGCCGGCCGCAGTCCCAGCCGCTCGCAAATCTTCTCCTCCGCCTCGGGCCCGATATGCCCAAAGGTGCCGACCGCGCCGGAGATCTTCCCGCAGCGCATGTCCTCGGCGGCCTCGGCGAGCCGCTTGCGGTTCCGCCGCAACTCGTCGAACCACAGCGCCAGCTTCAGCCCGAACGTGTAGGGCTCGGCGTGGATGCCGTGCGTACGCCCCATCTGCGGCGTGTCCTTGAACTCGTACGCCCGCGCTTTCAGCGCGCCCAGCAGCTTTTCCACACCGGCCAGCAGTAGTTCCGCCGACTGCTTCACCTGCAGCGCCTGCGCCGTGTCCACCACGTCGTTGGAGGTCATCCCATAGTGGAACCACCGCGACGCCTCGCCCACGCCCGCCGCCGCCATCTTCTCCGCCACCGTGGTGGTAAAGGCGATGACGTCGTGCTTCACCTCGCGCTCAATAGCGAACAGCCGCTCGACGTCCACCGCCGCGTGGGCGCGCAACGCCGCCGCGGCCTCCGCGGGCACTTCACCGAGGCTCGCCAGCGCCTCGCTGGCCGCAACCTCTACCTCCAGCCAGCAGGCGTACTTGTTCTCATCGCTCCAAATGCGGCCCATTTCAGGGCGCGTGTACCGTGCAATCATGCGTCCTTACAGTCTATCAACCTGGACGCGCCACTCCCTCTAGCCGGCCATCGCGCCCCGGAGTTTTTCCTGGGCCGCTGTGATCTCCTCGCTGGTGAGCGTCCGGTCCGCCGCGCCCAGCGTGAAGCGGAACGTCAGGCTTTTGGTTCCCTTGGCCGCATCCAGGTACTCGTACAGGTAGGCCACATTCACCAGGTTCGGCACTTCCACTCCACGCGCCCGCGCCATTACGTCGCCGGCCAGAGCCCGCGGCTCCACGGCCACGGTGATGTCGAAGTCGGAGGTCGGGAACCGCCGCAGCGGCGTGTACTTCCGCACACCCGGCTCGGCCGCCAGCATCGCCGCCAGGTTTAGGTAAAGCACCTGGGCCCGCCCGGTCTCCACCATCGACGGATGGAACTCGAACAGCCGCCCGATCTCGGCGCCCTGCCAGGACAGCACCGCCGCGCGGTGCGGATGTTCAAAGGAGCGCGCCTCGGCCGGCCGCGCCTCCAGACCCGGCATCAGCACGCCGGCCACTCGCTTCAACTCAAGGAGCCCGGCTTTCCCGTCGCCGTCCTTGGCGTAGAGCACCACGGCCAGGCTGGGAATCTCCTCCGGCAGCCGCCCCTCGCGCTTGTGGATCTCCCGGCCGATTTCAAAGAGCCGGAAGTTCTCGAAGTTGTGCCGGTTCAGCTCGATGTTCTTCAGCACGTTCGGCAGCAGGCTGGTCCGCAGCAGTTCCTGCCCGGCCGCGATCGGGTTCAGCACCCGGATGTGATCGGCCACCGGCAGTTGGAACTGCGCCGCCTGAGCCTCGTTCACGAACGAATAATTGTAGACCTCCGTGAAGCCCTGCGCGGTGAGCGACGCCCGGATACGGCGGTGGTGGGCCCGCTCCGGTTCCAGCGGCGGAACGCGGCTCGGCACGCTCGGCGCCACCGGCGGAATGGAGGCGTAGCCGATCATCCGGCCTACTTCCTCCACCAGGTCGTCCTTGATCGAAATGTCCTTGGTCGCCCGCCAACTCGGCACCGTCACCGTGAAGATCCCGTTGGTGCGGATGACATTGAAGGCCAGCGATTCCAGGATCCCGGCCACCTCTTCCTCGGTCACCGGGCGGCCAAGCTTGCGCTGCATCCACTCGTGGTTGAACTCGATGGGCGCCGGATGGGGCGCCGGCTGCCAGGCGTCCGACAACCCGCCCACCAGGCGGATCCCCGGGCTCACCAGTTCCAACAGCGCCACCGCGCGGGCCAGGCCGCGAACCGTGTTCACCGGGTCCTGGGACTTCTCAAACCGCATGGAGGCGTCCGTCCGCAGCTTCACCTTCCCGGAGGTCTTGCGGATGGAGGCGGCGTGGAAGTTGGCGCTCTCCAGCAGCAGCCGCGTCGTCGAACCGGTAATCGCGCTCGGGCCGCCGCCGATCACGCCGGCCAGCGCCACCGCGCCGCCGCTGTCGGCAATCACCAGGTTCGAGGGGTCCAGCGTATACGTGGTGCCATTGAGCGCCTCGCACGGCTCGCCGTCGGCCGCCGCGCGGACGTAGATCGTGTCGCCCTGGATCTTGTCCAGGTCGAAGGCGTGCATCGGCTGCGCCAGTTCCGCCATCACCCAGTTGGTCACGTCCACGATGTTGTTGATGGGGTTCAGGCCCACCGATTCCAGCCGGTACTGCAGCCAGAGCGGCGAGGGGCCGACGGTCACATTCTCAAACACCAGGCAGGAGTAACGGGGGCAGAGCGCGTAGTCCTGGATCTCCACCTTCATGACACCGGGAGCGTCCGGGATCCGCGTCAGGTCCACCGGGTCCTTCAACGGCCGCCCGGTGATCGCGGCCACTTCCCGCGCCATGCCGTAGTGGCCCCACAGGTCCGGCCGGTGGGTCAGCGATTTGTTGTCGATCTCGACGATCGTGTCCGGACGCAGCCCGGCAATCGGGGTGCCCGGCTCCACGCCGGTGAACTCCAGGATGCCGTCGCCATCGCGGCTGATGCCCAGTTCGCTGGCGCTGGAAAGCATGCCGTCGCTCTCCACGCCGCGGACCGTCTTCCGCCCCAGCGGCCAATAGGCGGTCAGCATGCCGGCGCGGCAGTTGGGCGCGCCGCAAATCACCTGCTTCACCCCGTAACGCCCGGTATCGACGGTCGTCAGCGTCAGGTGCGTCCCGGCCACCTTTTCCGCCGTCAGCACCCGGGCCACGCACACATCGTCCAGCATGGCCCCGTGCGGCTCCACGCCTTCGCACTCGGCCGTCTTCAGTGTAATCAGCCGGCCAATCTCGGCGGCCGGAACGTCCAGCCCGTCCACCAGTTCGTGAATCCAGTTGTAGGAAAACTTCATGGCCCCTCGTTAGAACTGCCGCAGGAATCGCAGGTCGCCGCCCTGCAACTGCCGGATGTCGTCAATGGCGTAGCGCATCATCACCAGGCGCGTCAGGCCCAGCCCGAAGGCAAAGCCGCCGTACTCTTCCGGATCGATGCCCGACTGCCGCAGCACGTTCGGGTGCACCAGGCCGCAGGGCAGCAACTCCACCCAGCCGCTGTGCTTGCACACCGGGCAGCCGTCACCGCCGCAGATGAGGCACCGGATGTCCAGCTCAAAGCCCGGTTCGACGAACGGGAAGTAGCCCGGCCGCAGGCGCACCGTGACCTCGCGCTTGAAGATGGCCGACAGCAGCGTCTTCATGAAGTAGAGCAGGTGGGCGACGCTGACGTCCTTGTCCACCATCATGCCTTCCAACTGGTAGAAGGTGTGCTCGTGGGAAGCGTCCACCTCCTCGTTGCGGAACACGCGGCCGGGGGCGATCATCCGCAGCGGCGGGCCCAGCTTGCGCATGCCGCGCACCTGGACCGGCGAGGTATGGGTGCGCAGGAGCCAGCCGCCTTCCAGCCAGAAGGTGTCCTGCATGTCGCGCGCCGGATGGTCGCCGGGGATGTTCAGGGCGTCGAAGTTGTGCTCGTCGCTCTCCACTTCCGGCCCGTCGAGAACGGTGAAGCCGAGGGAGAGGAACAGGTCCTCGATTTCGGCCTGGATCTGGGTGAGCGGGTGGAGCGAGCCGCGGCCGGGCTCGGGGGCAGGGACGGTGAGGTCGAGCCATTCGCTTTCCAGGCGGGCGGCGAGCGCGGCGGAGTCGAAGGCCGCCTTCCGCCCGTCGAAGGCGGCTTCCAGCGACTGCTTGGCGGCGTTGAGCAGCTTGCCCACCGTCGCCCGCTGTTCGGCCGTCAGCTTGGCCATGTCCTTGGACACGTTGGCCAGGGCGCCTTTGCGGCCGAGCACTTCCACGCGTACCGCTTCCAGTTCGTCCACCGTAACGGCGGCTTCAATGCGGGCCCTGGCCGATACGGCCAACGCCTCCAGGTTCGCTTCAATCATCGCGCTGTTCTTTCCAGTAAATCGACTACCGCCGAATGGCCGCGCTGGCGGGCCATATCGAGCGGGGTCTCGCCCTTTTCGCTTTTCGCCTTGGGATTGGCTTCGTGGGCCAGCAGAAGGCGGACAATCTCCAGGTCGCCATTGGCGGCCGCCGAATGCAGCGCGGTGTACGGCGCCTGCTGGGTGGCCCCGACCTCGGCGCCGTGCGAGAGCAGCAGCGCGCAGATCTCCTGGTTGCGGCTGGCGGCCGCCGCATGGAGCGGGGTGTTGTGCATGGCGTTGGCCGAGCGCACCTTGACGTCGGCGCCCAGTTCCAGCAGCATCTCCACGGTCTCCAGGTTTCCGAAGAAGCAGGCCAGGTGGAGCGGGGTCCAGCCGTCGGCGCTGGCCATCTGCAGCAGCACGTCGTCGGCATGGATGAACTTGCGGCAGGCCGCGGTCTCGCCCATCGCCGCCGCGGCAAAGACGTCGAGTTCCGCGCCGCGGCCTAGCAGAAGCTTGGCCATCAGCGGGCGCTTGGTATAGATGGCCAGGAGCAGGGGCGCCATGCCGGCCGCGCCGCCACCATGCACGAGAGCCGGGTCCGCGTCGAGCAGCGCGTGGACGCGCGCCTCGTCGCCAACGCGGATCGCTTCGTGCAGCTCCTGCGCCGGGGTCATTTTGCCGCCGTCGCCAGGGGGTTGAACAGAACCGGATCCTTCGTCATCTCCAGCGCCAGGTGGTTCAGGTAGAACGCCACCACCGCCTTCGGATGCTTATCCGAGAAGGCATCCCAAGCGCGCTGCTGCCAGTCCCCGGTGAGGAAACTGGAGACGTCGGCGTCCTTTTCAAAGAACCCCTCGTTGTGGGGGATGCCCAGGTGGTTGAGGATGTCGATGATGAGGTCCATGTGGCAGACCAGCACAGCCTGGCCAAGTTCCATGGCAAAGGCGTCGTCGCGTTCGCTGACGATGCGGTCCCACTGGCGGGGCGCCGACTTGGCCAGCGACTCCATATTCAGTTTGTTCAGCCGCAGCCGAACCTTCAAGCGTTCAAACAATTGGAAGGTACGAAGCTTGCCCAGCGAGATCCCTTTGAGCAGATCCCGGAACGCCTGGTCGCCAAGCCCCTGATAAATGTCGCACAACTGCATTGAAAACAAGGATACCATCGAGGTTTCGGTCATGACCAGACGTGGATTGCTCTCCCTAGCCCTGGCGCCGGTCTCCTATGAGGTGGAGACGATCGAGTCGCCGCGGCAGGCGACGGCGAACTACCTGCGGATGGCGCGGCCCAGGAGGCGGGCCAAGCGGACGGTGCTGATCCTGCCGGTGACGGCCAACATCAGCGGGCAGTGGGGCGACGGGTTCTATGAAGCGCTGCGGCTGGGCTGGGTAAAGCGCTATAACGTGGCCATCGCGGCGCCGTCCTTTTCGCACCTGCCGTGGTTTGCCGACCATCCCACCAACGCAAAGATCGCCCAGGAGTCCTACCTCTTACAGGACATCCTGGCGCGGCTGACGGGCAAGATCCTGCTGCTGGGGTTCAGCAAATCGGGGAACGGGGCGGTGACGCTGCTGCTGCGCCATCCGGACCGGTTCGCGGCGGCGGCGGCCTGGGATGCGCCGCTGCTGCTGGACGCGCCGGGCAAGTACGGGAGCGGGGAGATTTACGGGACGGCGGAGAACTTTGCGGGCTATCACATTCCGGCGCTGCTGGAGCGGCGTGCCCCGGAGTTGCGCGGCAAACCTGCACGGCTGGCGATTTCCGGCTATGGCGGGTTTGAGGAGCAGGTGGCCGGCGCCCACGCGCGGATGACGGAACTGGGGGTTCCGCACGAGTTCGACAACACCACCAAGCGGGTGCACCACTGGTCGAGCGGCTGGATGGAGCCCGCCATGGCCGCGCTCGACCGGATGACGCGCTGACGGCGGCTCACCCACGGGTCCGTCCAACGCGCTAAAATGGAGAGTTTGGTCTTTTCATGAGTAACCTTATTGTGTTGGGCGCCCAATGGGGCGATGAAGGCAAAGGCAAGATGGTCGATCTCTTCTCGGAGAAGTTCGACTACGTCGTCCGCTATCAGGGAGGCCACAACGCCGGCCACACCGTCTATATCGGGGCACAAAAGTATGTGCTGAAGCTGATCCCGAGCGGGATTCTGCGGCCCGGCGTGCAGGCGGTGATCGGCAACGGTGTGGTGATCGACCCGGCGGCGCTGCTGGACGAGATCGCCATGCTCGACAAGCTTGGCATCGCGGTGGAGAAGCAACTGGCCATCTCCAACCGGGCGCACGTGATCTTCCCCATGCACCGGGTAGTGGAAAAGATGAGCGAGGCACGGAAAGACCGGACGGCGATCGGCACCACGTCGCGGGGCATTGGGCCTTGCTACGAGGACAAGATCAGCCGCCGCGGCATCCGTATTGCCGACCTGATCGACACCGATAACTTCCGGGCGCTGTTTCAGGTTCTGGTGGAAGACAAGAAGACCATTGCCGACGCATTCGGGATTCCCTGGGACCTGGACGTGGATGCGTTGCGGCAGCAGTATGAGGGCTTTGCCGAGCGGGTGCGTCCGATGGTGCGCGACACGGCGGCGATGCTGCGGACGGCGATGGATGCCAGGAAGCCGGTGCTTTTTGAAGGGGCGCAGGGGACGATGCTCGACATCGACCATGGCACCTATCCGTTCGTGACGTCGTCGAGCGCGGCGGCGGGCGGAGCCTGCACGGGCGCTGGTGTTCCGCCGACCCGGATTGACGGCGTGATCGGCGTTTCCAAGGCTTACATCACCCGCGTCGGCGGCGGGCCATTCCCGACCGAAGACCACACGGAACGGGGCGAGCGGATTCGGGCGGCGGGCAAGGAGTTTGGCGCGGTGACGGGCCGGCCCCGGCGTTGCGGCTGGTTCGACGTGCCATTGCTGAAGTACACGACGACGGTGAACGGCTTTGACAGCCTGATCATCACCAAACTGGACGTGCTGGACGAGTTGGAAACGATTCCGGTGTGCGTGGGCTACCGGGTGAATGGCCGGTTGACCGACGAGATGCCGGCGACCAACCGGGAGTTGGAATCGATCGAGGCGGTCTACGAGAACCTGCCGGGCTGGAACTGTTCGACGCGGGGGCTGACTTCGCTCGACGCCCTGCCGGCGGCGGCGCGCCGTTATCTGGACTTCCTGCAGGAAAAAACGGAAGTGGAAGTGGGCTGTGTATCGCTTGGGCCGGAGCGGAGCGAGACGATCATCGTTCCGGGTTCGAAGCTCGAAAAACTACTGGCGTAGGCGGGGTGGCGCCACTGGGTCCTCGCGGTACGGGGGCCGGAAGCGCCATAATATAGGGCACATGAGAACCCTTACCCTATTCCTTCTCGCCGCCACCCTGCTTTTCCCGCAGGGAGCCCCTAAGAAGAAACAGCGTGCCAGCCCGCCGGCCGAGACGAGTGTCTCGCTGAACGGGAAGAACGTCTCCATCAAATACTCGTCGCCTTCGATGAAGGGCCGGAAGATTTTCGGCGGTCTGGAACCGTTCGGGAAGGTTTGGCGCGCGGGGGCGAACGAAGCCACGGCGCTGCACACCGACGCCGACATTGTGCTGGGCGACCTGACGGTGCCGGCCGGCGACTACACGCTGTTCGTGCAACTGGACGCGGCCGACTCCTGGACGCTGATCGTGAACAAGCAGACGGGCCAGTGGGGTCTCACCTACAACAAGGACATGGACCTGGGCCGGACGAAGATGAAGATCAAGAAAGTGGCGCCGGTGGAGTCCTACACGATGACGCTCACCAATAACAGCCTGACGCTGGAGTGGGAAGAGACATCGGCGTCGGTGGGGCTGAAGCTTAAGTAGCCCGGCGGGCCGTTCTTCGAATGAAGTCAGAGTGCGTGCACTTTAGCCACGCACTCTGCCCAGCTTTCCGGATGCTGGTTTCGCCAGTCGCGGAACGGGGCCTCATTCGCTCCAGCCCCGTCGAGGCACCAGCCGAGGAGACCGTGCTCATCCGCCGAGATCAGCGCAGGGAGGAACTCTTCCGGAGGAAGCTCCTTGGTGAGAAATCGGCTGACCGTGAGGCACAGGGAGCGCCATGTCTTTCGATAGCCTGAGGAGAGCTCTTCGCGGCGGCTCAGGCGGAGAATCTCTTCGGTCTTGTTGCCTTTGGGAGAAAAGGTATCGAGAGCGGACTCCCATTTGGCGCTGATGATACCGGTCTCCGGATCAAAATCGAGGAAATCCCACGGGTCTTCGGAGGAAGGATCCACAATAAGCGGAAGCCCCTTTTCCAAAGGAAAGGAATCCCCCTTGAGCCGCCCGCATTTGGTGCAACAAAGCAAAAGGTTCTCCCACACAAAGACCCGCTCCGGATAGTGGGCCTTGGGCCAGAAGTGCTCAATATCGGATCCGTGGGAGTCCACACAGTACATACAACGCTGCCGATCACCCATCATGGATTTCAAGGTGCGTTCGATACCTGCCAGGAGTTTCGTTTTTCGGACGCTGTCCCACTTGCGTCCGGGGTGGCCGCCAAGTGTGGTGAGTTTCTCCTGTTTCGCACGTAGGCCGTCAGCCAAGTGTTGCGGCAATGGGCGGCGGTTCACGGCGCGCACTGCTCAGATCTCCTCGTCTGGATTAAACAGCTTCAGTTCGGGAAGGCGCAGACGCTCCGATGGAGTCAGCTTGCCGCCCTGCCGTTGCTTGCTTCGTAGGCGGCTTAGTTCCACGCGGGCGTCGACGGCCTTGGGAGACCGAACAGCCTCCAATCCGAACGCGGGGGAGAGGAGGATGGTATCAGGACGGGAGGCAATCACCAGTTGGTACTCCTCCGCGGTCAGGGCACGAGCCTTGTCGTTACTGGCGGGCTCCGGCAGGACGAACAGTCCATTCGGATCGGCGGCCTGGCAGATGAGCGGGCTATGGGTAGTGACCAAGAACTGAATCTTGGGGAAGTGACGTTTGAGCCAGAATCCGATCTCCCTTTGCCATTCCGGGTGGAGATGGGCGTCGATCTCATCGATGAGGACGACACCGCTCCGGTTGATGTAAGTAAGTCCGTTGTCGTCTTGCGCCGTGAGGCCTGGCAGACCAAACTCCGAGATCAGGTGACGGAGAATATCAGCGAGCAAGGCGAGCGCGGAGCGGTAGCCATCACTCATTTCACTCCACGCGAGGCGAACGCCGTTGCGATCCTTGAGCCAGAGGCCGTCGGAATCCACACCATCCACGGTGATGGCATTGGGCATCAGGTCATCGTCGAGCAGTTTGAGGATGAGATCCCGTTGTGCGGCATAATCGCCCTTATTTTCGAGCGCCTTGTGACTGAGGCCGCGGAGCCATTGATCCACTTCGGCAAGGGAAGCGGCCTCCTGGAACATGGTGACAAATCGTTCGGTACTCTCGGCGACCATGTGCCGGGTGGCTTCGGGTGAAGCGCCAAAAACGCGGCGAAACGGTCCGTAACCGCAGCAGAACCAGCCATCAGAGGCGTTGGCCCAGATGGAACGATCCGGGGTTTTGTAATTGGCCGGCTTGCCTGGGGGCAGAACGGCCTCCAGGGCAGTGTCGCGGCCCGAGTCCTTCAAAAGCAGCTTGGCAGGGAAATGGGTAGCTGAGGGTGTTTTACCGGAATCGACGATTTTATCGTCGGCGGGAACCTGCTCGATTTCGATCTGGATTGATCCCTCCGTCGCGCCTTGACGAACCCAGCGATGAAAGCTGGGCTGGAGGGAGCGAGCCGTCTCACGCCCAACTAACGCCAATGCGATCGCTTTCAGGAGAGTACTTTTTCCGGAACCGTTGTCGCCGGTAAAGACCGTCCAACCGGAATAATTGCCATCCGGGCGTTTGAGGGAGAAATCCAGTTCTTCAAAGCCCCGAATATTTCTCAGCGAGATGGTGTCCAGATACAATCGTGAGTCCTCTGCGGTTCCGATTCCGTCCTCCCTATTTCACCGCATCGACAGCGGTGCAGCAACAAAACTAAGGGTTCGCCACCTCCACCCACTGGCCGGTGCGGATGGACTCGTAGCCGGCGTCGAGGACGCAGTTGACGATGTAGCCGTCGCGGTAATCTTCCCGCGGCGGCACACCGTCGCGGACGCATTCGACGAAGTGGCGCATTTCCGCCTGATAGCCGTAGGCGAAGGCCTCCTCGGGGAGCGGGCGGGTCCAGCCGAAATCGATATCCGCCTTCTCGACGACGTAGCCGGCCGAGCGGGAGGTGAAACTGGCGATGGGGGTGCCGCGGGTGACGTCGGTGAAGATGGACCCGTCGGAGCCGTGGACTTCGTTGCGGAGGTCGAGGCCGCCTTTGGTTGTCCAACTCAGTTCGCAGTGGCCGATGCCGCCGCTGGCGAACTGGAGAATGAGCAGGGCGTTGTCCTCGCCTTCCGTTTTGTCGTGGTGAACCATGCGGGCGCCCCAGGCCATTACCTTGGTGATGGGATCGTCCTTGCCGAAGAAGTAGCGGGCGGCGGCGATGCAGTGGCAGCCGAGGTCGTTCATGGCCCCGCCGCCGGTTTTAGAGACGTCCCAGAAGTGGGCCGAGTGGGGGCCGGAGTGCGATTCGCGGGAACGAACCCAGAGGACGCGGCCGATGGCGCCGCTGGCGATGGTTTCGCGGGCCTTGACGACGCAGGGGGCGAAAACCTCCGTTTCCGCGTAGCCGTGGATGGCGCCGGAAGCGGCGGCGGCCTCCCACATTTGGCGGGCTTCGTGGCGGTTACGGGCCAGCGGTTTGGTACAGACCTGGTGTCGGCGGCGGCGGGAGAGTTCCAGTGACACGGGAAGATGGGCGTCATTGGGGAGGGCGATCACATAGAGGTCGATGTCGTCGCGGTCGAGGAAGGCATCCAGATCCGTGGAGGTGTGGGGAATGCGCCATTCGGTGGCAAAAGCCGCGGCGCGGGAGGCATCGCGGGAGTAGCAGGCGGTGACGGTGTGGCCGTTCACATTCGCCAGACCCTGCATGTAAAAGCCGGCGACGAAGCCGGAGCCGATCATTCCAATTCTTACCGGTTGCATAGCCAAGCACTGTATCATCACAGCAAGTATGAGGAATGCACCTTTGACTTCCGAACAGTTGGACGCTTACCGCCGGGATGGCTTTGTGGTGGCGCGGGGCTTCTTTACCGAGGAGGAGATCGGGCTGCTGCGCCGGGCGGCAAAGGAAGACAAAGCGCTGGATGAGCACGCGTTTTCCCGCGGGGACGGAGAGGGCGGACGGGTACGGCTTTCGCTGTGGAACCATCCGGGAGACTCGATCTACGGGATGTTTGCGCGGTGTGAACGGATGGTGCGATCGGCCGAGGGGATTCTGGGCGGAGAGGTGTACCACTACCACTCGAAGATGATCATGAAGGATGCGCGGGTAGGCGGGGCGTGGGCGTGGCACCAGGATTACGGGTATTGGTACCAGAACGGAGTGCTGGCGCCGTTGCTGACGAGCGTGTTTATCGCCGTGGACGCGGCGACGCGGGAGAACGGGTGTTTGCAGGTGATTGCGGGATCGCACGAGTTGGGGCGGATCGACCATGTGCTGACCGGCGAGCAGGCGGGAGCGGACCGGGAGCGGGTGGAGGAGATACGGAAACGGCTGCCGCTGGTTTACGTGGAGATGGCTGCGGGCGATGCGGTATTCTTTCACGCCAATCTGCTGCACCGCTCGGACCGGAACGAGTCGGAACATCCGCGTTGGTCGATGATCTGCTGTTACAACGCGGCGCGGAATGATCCGTATAAAGACGCCCATCACCCGCGGTACACGCCACTGAGCGTGGTGGAGGATGAGGCGATTGTGGCAGCGGGGGTGAAGCGGTTCGGCGATTCGAGCAGCGATGTGGCGTGGCTGGATATCAACCGGGACGCGAGTGCGCGGGCGCTGCGACCGCGTTCGTAGCGGCGGGCGGGCGAAGCCGGCGGCCAGGCCTCAGCGGTCGGTCTGGAGGTTCTCCGAGATGATCTGGTGCGCCGAGAGGCGGGTGAGGACATCCTGGAGGACGAGGAGGGTGACGGGTTTGGGGAGATACTCATCCATGCCGGCGGCCTCGCAGCGCTGGCGGGTTTCGGCATCAAGGGAAGCACTGACGCCGATAATGGGGATGCGGCTGGAATGGCTGAGACGGCGAATTTCGGTGGTGGCTTCATAGCCATTCATCACCGGCATCTGGCAGTCCATGAAGATAGCGGTGAAGGACTGGCGCATGGCGGCGTCGACGGCTTCGCGGCCGTCGCGGGCGGATTCCACCTCGCAGCCGAGCTTTTCCAACAAACCGGCAAGGACGCGCCGGTTGACCGGATTGTCGTCGACGACGAGAACATTGCGGCGGACGATGACCGGCTCGAGAGCGGCGCGGGAGGCAGGGGGATGGAGGATGTCCCTGATGGTGCGAGCGGCCGGGGGGAGGATGAGGACGTCATCGAACTGGTTCATCTGCGCCTCCGGGACGGCGCGGATGGCGGGCATGCGGCCGGCCAGAATGAAGCGGGTGCCGGGATCGCGGCGCGGCGGGAGGAGAGTGGGAATCGCCTCGGCATCGACGAAGCAAAGGAGAATCCCGGAATCGGGCGGTTGGAAAGAGTGGAAGGACGCGCCGGAGGGGAATTCCACCGTCAAGCCGCCGTGACGGAGATAGGCGGCGACGGTGTCACGAGCGGGAGAGGGAGGCAGTAGGATGATCGCGGTGCCATCGACACGGGGGCCGAGCCAGCCAGTGTCGCCGGCAGGTACCGAGTAGGGAATGCGCAGGGTGAAACAAGCTCCGCCGCCCGGGGCATCGCCAACATTGATATCGCCATTGGTGCGGCGACAGAAATCGGCAACGACGGCCAAGCCCAACCCGATGCCGCCGAAGCGACGCTTGTCGGTGGAATCGATCTGGGTGAACGGTTCGAAGATGACGCTGCGTTTTTCGAGAGGTATGCCTTCGCCGCTATCGCTGACGACGCAGACCAGAGCCGCCCCATCATAGGAAGCCTGCAGCCGGACCCAACCGCGGGGAGTGAACTTGACGGCGTTGCCGAGGAGGTTGAGAACAGCCTGGCGGAGGCCGACGGCGTCGCCCTCGAGGCGGCGGGGGACCGAGGGGTCGATATCAACGATGAGGGTAAGGCCTTTTGCTTCGGCGGTAACAAGGACAGCGGCAATACAGTCGTCGAGAACGGCTGCAGGATCGAGGGTCTGGCTGGCCGGAGGCGGGTCAATGCGTCCGGGGTTGGCGTAGCTGAGGATGGTGGTGATGACGGTGAGAAGGGCTTCAGTGGCTTGGGTGACTTCGACGGCAAAGCGGCGTTGATCGTGGCGGAGGGGAGTGGCCATGAGCAGGTCCATGTAGCCGAGGACGGCGGTCATGGGGGTACGGATTTCGTGGCTCATGGTGGCGAGGAACTCGCTCTTGGCGCGGGAGGCGTTCTCGGCGAGGGCAAGAGCGGCTCTGGTGCGGCGATTGGCGCGGCGGAGGCGCAGATAGGCGATGGCGGTGACGAGGAACAGTGCGGCAAGGGAGACGGTGGCGAGCCGCAGCATTCGTTCGCGGTGCTGGTTCTCTTCGTGCTCGATGAGGCGAAGGAGGCTTTCATTGCCGGTGAGCGGATGAGCAGCAAAGCGGGCGAGCGTGCCGTCGCGGCGCATCTCTTCCAGGCGGGTGCGGAGGCGATCGGCAAGCGGTCGATTGGCGGGAAGCGCGGCAATCGACACCTCCATGACCGGGCGGCCGATGGGAAGGAGGCGAAGGCCCTCTTCGCGGCAGTTGCCGAACTCGTTCGACCCGGTGATGGAGAACACGGCGGTCTCGTGATAAAAGAGAACGCCGTCTGCCTGGCCGGCGCAGAGGGCGGCAAATCGGGCGCGGAGGTCATTGACCGGTTTCAGGATGGCGCCGGGGACGACCTGATCGAGGGGGACGGTGAACGGCGGTGCCGCCGAGTAGAGAACGGTTCGTCCGGAAAGGTGTTCGATGCGGGCGGCCGGACCGGAGCGGAGGATGGCGACATAGTGATCCTGGCTCCACCAGGGATCGGAAAAATAGAGACGGGCGCGGCGCTCCGGGGTGGCGACGGCAGCGGCCCAGAGGTCGATTTCACCGGCCTGCAGGGCGACCTCCGGTCCGTCCCGGCGAAAGACACTTTCAAAGCCAAGACCTTCACGGCGGGCGGCCTCCCGCATCACCTCAATGTAAAAACCGATGGGGGCACCATCAGGACCGAGATAGGCCCACGGGACGCTGTATCCGACACCGACACGAACGACGGCAGGATCCGGCGGGGCCGCAAACGCGACCGAACAGAGGAAGAATAATGCCTTACCAGGTATGCATTTCAACCAGGGACTCCCACTTCACGGTTCACGGACAGATAACGCTCGAAGAATACTTAGATTGTAAACCGGTACGCAATCAATAACTCTTTTCGTCCGAAGCCGCATCTTTTCTAGGGCAGAGAGCAATAAAACCGGTTCCGTAACAGCGGTCCCGGGGCTTTCTCGAACTGAAACCAGGAGATTGTCTGTGAACCGTAAAACCTTATTGTTTGTTCTCGCCGGCGTGATGGCGGCTACCTCCGCTGTTGCCGAACCGGCCAAAGATGGCGCCAAGCACGACATTGTCGACACGGCAGTGGCGGCGGGCTCGTTTAAGACGTTGGCGGCCGCGCTGGGCGCCGCGGGTCTGGTGGACACGTTGAAGGGCGCTGGCCCGTTCACTGTGTTCGCCCCGACCGATGAAGCGTTTGCGAAGTTGCCCGCGGGCACCGTGGAGACGCTGCTGAAACCCGAAAACAAGGCCAAACTAACCGCGATTCTCACCTACCATGTCGTACCGGGCAACGTGATGGCGAAGCAGGCGATGAAGTTGAAGTCCGCCAAGACCGTGAACGGCAAGGCGCTGACGCTGAAAGTGGAAGGCGGATCGTTGTTCGTGGACAAGGCGAAGGTGGCCAAGGCCGACATTGCCTGCACCAATGGCGTCATCCACGTGATCGATACGGTGGTGCTGCCGTAGTTGGTTTCGCGGGCGGGGATGCGGGTCCCCGCCCGTTTCTTGACGGAATTCCGGCCGCTGTGTAATTATTCATTATATTGAATAATCATTCAGTCCAGGAGCCGTCGTTCATGTCCATGTCGCTCGCCGACCAACCCGTCAACAAACTTTCCGCGCCGGATTTACGGAGCGATTTCGATATTACGGTGGAGGAGTTGCACCGGTTGTTGCGGCTGGCGATGACGGTGAAGCAGGAACCGGGGCGATTTGCCAAAGCACTCACGGGACGGGCGTTGAGTCTGCTGTTTGAGAAGCCGTCGTTGCGGACGCGGTTTACGTTTGAACTGGCGATTCAGCAGTTGGGCGGGCATGCGGTGACGGCGATAGGGATGATTGGCGACCGCGAGCCGCTGAAGGATGTGGCGCGGAACCTGGACCGCTGGACGCAGGGGATCGTAGCGCGGGTGTTCGCGCAGGATACGATCGACGGATTGGCGCAATGGGCGAAAGTCCCGGTGATCAACGCCTTGAGTGACCAGTATCATCCGTGTCAGGCGCTGGCCGATGTGCAGACGATGATGGAGCGGTTTGGCGATCTGCCGGGGCGGAAGCTGGCCTATGTGGGCGACGGGAACAACATGGCGCACTCGCTGATGATCACGGCGGGGCGATTGGGGATGGACGTGGCGATCGCGACGCCGGAGGGGTATGCGCCGGACGCGGGGATTGTGGAGCGGGCGCGGGCGGCGGGCGTGGCGGTGAGCTTGTCGCATGATCCGGCCGAGGCGGCGACGGGAGCCGACGTCGTCTATACGGACGTGTGGGCGAGCATGGGGCAAGAGGCCGAGGCGGAGGAACGGAAGCGCATTTTCGCGCCGTTTCAGGTGGACGAAGCGCTGATGGCGCGGGCGAAGGCGGAGGGGATTTTCCTGCACTGCCTGCCGGCCAAGCGCGGGCAGGAAGTGACCGACGGGGTAATGGAATCGAGCCAGTCGGCGATATTTGATCAGGCAGAGAACCGGCTGCATGCGCAGAAGGCGCTGCTGCTGATGTTGCTTCAATAAAAATACATGTCATCCAGCGATAAACTTCAGCTTTGGGGCGGGCGATTTCAGACAGGCCCGTCGGCGACTTTTGAGGCGTTTTCGGGGTCGTTGCACTTCGATAAGCGGCTTGTGGACTGTGATATTCGCGGGTCGCAAGCCTTTGCGCGAGCCTTGGAGCGCGTGGGGATTCTGACGGCGGACGAGCGGGAACAGTTGGTAGCGGCGTTTGAGGAGATGCGCGGGGAGGCGGCGGGGGCGGCATTTTATGAAGGCGCCACCGATGAAGACGTGCACACGCTGGTGATCCGGAAGCTGAAGGGCAAAGTGGCAGGGCTGGCCGATAAGATCCACACGGGCCGGAGCCGGAACGAGCAGGTATCGCTCGATACGCGGCTTTGGCTGCGGGAGACGATCGACGAGACGCGCGGGCTGTTGCGCGGATTTCTGGACGAGTTGCTGGCGCTGGCCGAGCGGCACGCCGAGGCGGTGGTACCGGGTTATACGCACTTGCGGCGGGCGCAGCCGGTGCTGTGGGCTCATTACTGCCTGGCCTATTTCGAGATGTTTTTGCGGGACGATGAACGGCTGGCGCAGGCGCGGGCGCGAGTGAATTTGTGTCCGCTGGGGAGCGGGGCGCTGGCCGGGTCGGGCTTTCCGTTTGACCGGGAGGCAATTGCGCGGGATCTGGGGTTTGACGGGATCACGCGGAACAGCATGGACGTGAGCGGGGACCGGGACTGGGCGTTGGACTACCTGTACTCCACCTCGACGCTGATGCTGCATTTGAGCCGGCTGGCGGAGGACTGGATTCTGTACTCCTCCGACGAGTTCGGGTGGCTGGAGTTGGGCGACGGGGTGACGAGCGGATCGAGCCTGATGCCGCAGAAGAAGAACCCGGATTCGCTGGAGCTGATTCGCGGGAAGTCCGGGCGGGTGTTCGGGAGCCTGACGTCGCTCTACGTGACGGTAAAGGGCACGCCGATGACCTATAACCGGGACATGCAGGAAGACAAGGAACCGCTGTTTATTGCCGCCGACCAGTGCAACGGGTCGCTGGCGATGATTGCGGAGGTGGCGAAGACGGCGGTGCTGAAGCCGGCGGCGCCGGCGGAGGCGGCCGAGGTGAGCTGGGCGGTGGCGACCGATATCGCCGAGGCGCTGGCGCGCGCGGGCACACCGTTCCATCAGGCGCATAAGCTGGCCGGGCGGCTGGTGCTTTACAGCCTGCAGAACGGGAAGAAGCCGGCCGACTGGACGGCGGAAGAACTGGTGGCGTTTGCGCCGGAGATGCGGCCGGAGATGGTGGCGCTGATGGATCCGAAGGAAGGGATGAAGAGCCGGCAGGTGCCGGGCGGGACGGCGCCGGAGCAGGTACGGGCGGCGCTGGCGGCGGCCCGGGAGCGACTGGCGGCGCTGACGTCATGAACAAGGCGTACCGGCAGGGGCAGATTCTGAAAGTGATCGAGCGCCAGCAGGTGCATACGCAGGAAGAGTTGGCGCGGGAGTTGTTGAAGGTCGGCCTGCAGACGACGCAGGTGACGCTGTCGCGGGACATACGGGAATTGGGGCTGGCAAAGACGGGGGCGGGCTATCAGCGGTTTGCCGGGGAGGTGCCGGCATTCGGACCGGACCTGGCGACGATAGCGGGCGAGTTTCTGACCGATGCGCGGCTGGCGCAGAATCTACTGGTGTTGCGGACGTCGCCGGGGAACGCGTCGTCGCTAGCGTCGGCACTGGACCGGGAGAAGTGGGAAGAGGTGATCGGGACGCTGGCCGGGGATGACACGGTGCTGGTGATCACGGGGGACAACGGGCAGGCGGCGGCGGTGCGGGAGCGGTTGCTGGGATTGACCTAGAAGGCGCCGGCGAGTTTGCGGGTGCCGGCTTCTACGACGAGCCAGGCTTTTTCCGGGGTGGAGAGGCGGATGCGCTGGTCGAGGACGCGGAACTGTTTTTCCTCGATGCGGCCGAGGAGGCGGTAGTAGATCTGGATGAGCGCCCAGAGGGAGGCGCGGCTGTCGCGGTGGACCAGTTTGATGAGCGGCATGGCCTCGTTGTAGTAGGCCCGGGCGCGGGCGGCCTCGAACTTCATCAGCGCGATGAACTCGGGGGTGTAGGCGATTTTGGGCGGTTTGACGCCGAAGCGGTTCAGGTCCTCTTCGGGCAGGTAGACGCGGCCGAGGCCGATGTCTTCCTGGACGTCGCGGAGAATGTTGGTTAACTGGAAGGCAATTCCGCACTTTTCCGCCAGTTCGAGGGCCTTTTTGTCCTCAAAACCGAAGATGTGGATGATGGTCAGTCCGACGACGCTGGCGACCCGGTAGCAGTATTTGTAGAGATCCTCAAACGTCCGGATGACCTGCGGAGAGAGGTCGCTGGAGACGCCGTCGATCATGTCGTGGAAGTACTTGTGGGGAATGCGGTAGCGGGTGACGGCGTCGTGGAAGGCGGGCCAGACGGGGTGATCGGAGTAGTTGCCGGCGAGGGCGCTATCGAGATCGGCGCGCCACTGGCGCATCGTTTCCAGGGTAGTGGAGCCGGTTTCGTCGCTCAGGTCGTCGCAGTAGCGCATGAAGGCGTAGATGGCGCACATGGCATCGCGCTGTTCCGGTTTCAGGAGCACGAAAGAGTAATAGAAGTTCTTGGCGCGGCGGCGGGAGACGTCGCGGCAGTAGGCGTAGGATTCGGAGACAGTCAGGGTCACGCGGCACGCCTTAGGGCGAAAGAGAAGAGGGTTTTCAGCAGTAACCGGACCCGTTCGCCTTTGCCGATGTAGGGGCGGCGGGAGAGGGTGTCAAAGCCCTGCTGTTCAATCTTATCGAGAATGTGCATGCCGCCGCGGGAGAAGAGGGTAACGTCGAGGGCGAGGCGGCGATCGAGAAGCGGCGGCAGGGCGAGCCCCTTTTCAAACAGGCGGCGGGCGACGCCGCAGGCTTCGCGCATGGCGGCGGCGTAGCCAGGGGTAAAGCGGCGGGCGAAGAGATCCTCGACGGTGACGTTGTGTTTGGCGAGGAGATCGAGCGGGAGGTAGACGCGATCCTTTTCCAGATCGACCGAGACATCCTGCCAGAAGTTGGCCAGTTGCAGGGCGGTGCAGGTGGCGTCGGAGAGTTCGTAGCGGTGGGCGTCGCGGTAGCCGCCGAGGCCGAGGACGAGGCGGCCGACGGGGTTAGCCGAGTTGACGCAGTAGGCGAAGACTTCGTCCCAGTTGTTGTAGCGGGTGACGGTCTGGTCATGGACGAATGCGGTGATGAGGTTATTGAAGGGCTCGATGGGGAGATCGTGCTTTTTCACGGTTGGCGCCAGCGCGGTGAAGACGGGATGCTTGGTTTCGCCGGCGTACATTTTGTGAAGCTCGTCGCGCCACCAGGCGAGCAGGCGGAGGCTTTCGGCGGTGTCGCCGATTTCGTCGCCGAGATCGTCGGCCCAGCGGCAGAAGGCGTAGACGTTGTAGAAGTCCTGGTGGAGATGCTTGGGCAGGAGGAAGCTGACGACGTGGAAGTTCTCGTAGTGCCCGGTGGCGATCCAGCGGGTATAGGCGAGCGACTCCTCAGCGGCCCAGGCGCGAGACATGGCCTGCGTGTCGCGGACGAAGTCCTTAGGCGAGAGCATTGCGCCTAGGGGATGATGGCGGTCTTCAACCGGCCACTGGAGTTCATGAGCAGGCGGAGGACGTCTTTGAGGCTGGAGAGCGGCGCCTGGTCCGTGACGAAGTCCCGGGCGCAGATCTGGCCATGGGCGACGGCGTCAAGCGCCTTTTTCACCAGGCGTGGCGTATGGTGGAAGCTGGCCTTGCAGGTGAGTTCCGAGTAGTGGAGGAGGTTGGTGTCGAGTTCGACGCGGGTCTCATTGGGACAGCCGCCGAAGAAGTTCACCGTACCGCCTTTGCGGAGCAGTTGGACGGAGAGGTTCCAGACCTCGGGTTTGCCGACGGCCTCAATGACGACATCGGCGCCACGGCCATCGGTAAGGCCGCGAACGACCCCGATCGGGTCTTCGGTTTCCGGCAGGCAGATGGTGTGGGCGGCGCCCATGCGGCGGGCGTCGTTCAACTGAACCTCGCGGCGGGCGATGGCGATGACGCGGGCGCCCATCACTTTGGCCATACGGACGAACATGAGGCCGATGGGGCCAAGGCCGATGACGACGACGGTATCGCCGGAGCGGACGTTGGACTCTTCCAAGCCGCGAAGGACGCAGGCAAGCGGTTCGGCGAGGGCGGCGTCCTGGTAATCGACATGGGCCGGAATCTTGTAGAGATTCTTCTGGACGATACGGCCGGGGATGCGGATGAACTCAGCGTAGGCGCCGTTATTGAACAGCAGGTCCTCGCAGAGGTTTTCCAGGTCGCGCCGGCAGAAGTAGCAGTCGCCACAGGGGGCGGAGTTGCCGGCTACGACGCGGTCCCCGGTTTTGAAGCGGGTGACGCGTTCGCCGACCGAGACGATATCGCCGGCGAGTTCATGGCCGAAGACGGCCGGGGGAACGATCATGCGGGCGTGGTAGCCGCGGCGGAACACCTTTACATCGGTGCCGCAGGTAAGCGCCGCCTTAACGCGCACCAGCACGTCGTGCGGGCCAACCTTGGGGATGGCCACCGACTCGACTTTGACGTCTTCCTTGCCGTACAGGACGGCGGCCTGCATTTGTTCTGTCACTGGTGATGTCCCTGTGGCCTAACAACGATTTTCAGCGATTTTTCTTTAGGATGCAACGCCATATCGAATCCGGTGGCAATCTGATCGAGGCCGACGGTGTGGCTGACCAGTTCGCCGACCGGGATGGCTCCGCTGAAAACCAGATCGGCGGAAACCCGCTGGAGGTCCACATCGGCGCTATAGGAACCGAAAATAATCCTTTCGCCCATGCAGATGTCTTTGCCGGAGAGTTCGATTCGTTCTTTGTCGGACGTTTGCGCAAACAAAAGGATTTTGGCTCCGGGGCGGGTGGCTCGGATGGCCTGTTCGACGATGCCGGGGGCGGAGGCGGCGATGAAAACGATGTCGGCGCCGCGGCGTTCGGTGAGGGCGGCGCAAGCGGCGGGGATGTCGGCGGTGAGGGGATTCAGACAGCGCTCGGCGCCGAAGTGCTCGCTCAGGGCGCGGCGTTCGGGCATGGTGTCGGTAGCCAGGGTGCGGATACCCTTATGTTTCAACAACATGGTGAAGATGAGGCCGATGGGCCCCTGGCCCATGACGACGGCGAGGTCGCCGGGCTTAGGATCGGCCATCCAGACGCCTTTGACGCAGGTGTTGACCGGTTCGACGAAGCAGGCGGTATCGAAGGGGACGCCGTCGGGGATGATTTCGACGCCCCGTTCGACGATCCAATCCATGATGCGGATGTACTGGGCGAAGCCGCCGCCGGCGGGTTCGTAACCGGCGGTGATGCCCACCTTTTTGTAAACCGAGCACTGGGCATAGAGCTTTCGCTGGCAATAGAAGCACGTGCCGCAGGGGATGTGGTGGAAGGCGACGACGCGGTCGCCGGGCTTGTATTTGGTGACACCGGCGCCGGCGGCGACCACCACTCCGGCGGTTTCGTGGCCATAGATGCGGGGCGGCGGGAGGAGATCGTACTCCACCTTTTTGAGGTCGGTGTGGCAGATGCCGCAGGATTCGACGCGGACCAGCAGTTCGCCGGGCCCGATTTCGGGAACGGGAACCTCTTCCACCTGAACGGTGCTTTGGCCGCGGTAGACGGCGGCGCGCATGGTGGCGTTAGAGTTTGGATTGGACAAGGAACTCTCCTAATTTATGAGCCGCGGCAAATCCGCGGGAGCCGATGCGGTAGAGATCGGGGATGTAACGAAAGGGATTCCGGAGCGCGGCGAGGGCGATCTTGTTTTTTTGAAAGCGGCCATCGGGGTCGCGGAACTGGTTGAAATCGAGGGAGAAGGAGTCGCTGGCGAGATCGCTGACGGATTTTACGGCGTAGAACGGGATGTGGTTCCGGGCGGCGTAGCGGGCGAGGGGGGCGGCTTCCATTTCGATAGCGGCGTAGCCTTTATTGTGCCATTGGCGCTTTTCGTCCGGATGGGCGAGAAAGCGGTCGAGCGAGAGGAGGCGGATGGGTGTGGCGCCGGGAAGGGGGAGGGCGGGCCAGGATTGGGATCCGTCGCTGACCTCGGTAGCCGAGCAGATGGCGTTGTGGGCGAGGTCCGGATCGAGGGCGCCGCAAAGCCCGATGCTGCAGAGAGCGTCGAAGGGGCCAGCGTTTTTGACGGCCAATTCCAGGGCGGCAGTGGAGAGACCGGGGCCGGGGCCGTTGGCAACGGCGAAGAGGGTATGTCCGTTCCAGGCAGCGCGTTGCGCGTAGGGAAGAGGCCACTGGCAGGGTTCCCCGGCGGGGCAGGCCTGGAGCCAAGGGCGGGCTTCAAAGGCATCGGCGGCGATGGCGAGGATCTTCATGCCCGGGTCCTGTCGCGGAACCAGGCGATGGCATTGGCGAGCGCGGTGGAAGCGGGCGCGGGTTGGAAGCCGAGGTCGCGTTCGGCCTTGGCGTGGGTGACCCACATCTTCTTCCTGGCCATACGGACGCCCTCCATGGGGGCGCGGGGCGGCTTGCCGGTAAGTTTGGCCAGCGCGCCGCCGACGGCCGCGGCGGCCCAGGCGACGGCATAGGGCACCTGGAACTTCGGCGCCGGGACGCCGCTCTGGCGGGAGAGTTCCTCGAAAATCTGCTGGAGCGTGAGGTTTTCGCTGCCGAGGATGTAGCGCTCTCCGGAGCGGCCCTTTTCGGCGGCGAGGAGGTGGCCGCGGGCGACGTCGCGCACGTCGACAATGTTGAGACCGGTATCGAGGTAGGCGGGCATGCGGCCATTGAGGAAGTCGAGAATGGTCTGGCCGGTAGGGGTGGGTTTGAAGTCGTGGTCGCCGACGGGAGCCGTGGGATTAACGATGACCACGGGCAGGCCGGCGGCGGCGAACTCCAGCGCCACTTTTTCGGCGAGGAATTTGGACCGTTTGTAGTGGCCGGACATCTCGCCGAGGGAGACGGGCGTGGTTTCGTCGCCAAGACCGCCATCGACAAAGCCGATGCAACCGACGGTGCTGGTGTAGACCACTTTATCGACGCCGGCCTCCTTGGCTGACTGGAGCAGGTGACGGGTGCCTTCGACGTTGGACTGGTAGAGTTCGGAGGGGTTGGGCGACCAGAGGCGGTAATCGGCGGCGACGTGATAGACGGTGGAACAGCCGTCGACGGCGCGCTCCAGGCTGGCGCGATCGGTCAGATCCGCGGTGACGATTTCGACGTCGAGATCGGGAACGGGATGGCGTCCGCGGGTCATGGCGCGAACGGGGACACCGGATTCGGCCAGGAGGCGGGCCACATGCCAGCCGACAAAACCAGACGCACCCGTGACCAGGACCGGCCGCACGGGCTAGTTTTCCTGGAGGCGCGCCTTGCGATAGGCGGCCAGCGCGAGGAGCGGGAAGGAGTTCCTGTACATGTGGTAGTTCAGGTAGAAGACGCGGGGGAAACCGGTACCGGTGGCTTGCGGTTCGTCCCAGGTGCCGTCGGGGCGCTGGGTGCGGGCCAGGAACCCGGCGGCGCGGTCGATGCTGTCGCTGCGATCGTCGCCGCTGGCGAGCAGGCCGAGAAGGGCCCAGGCGGTTTGGGAGGCGGTGGAGGGCGCGTTGACATAAACGCCCTGCGTGTAGCTTTCCGGACTTTCACCCCAGCCGCCATCGGCGTTCTGGATGGCGCGGAGCCATTCGCCGGCACGGAGAATGTGCACTTCGCGGTCACTTTCGCCGGCGGCGCGGAGGCCGCGGAGGGCGAGATAGGTGCCGTAAATATAATCGACGCCCCAACGGCCGTACCAGGAGCCATCGGGTTCCTGCGTGCGGATCAGATACTCCACGCCGCGTTTCACCGAGGGGTGATCGGGGCCGAGGCCGTGGAGCGCCATGGCTTCCAGCACCCGGCCGGTAATGTCCGGGCAGGTGGGATCGAGCATGGCATTGTGGTCAGCAAACGGGACGTGGGTGAGCACGGGCCAGTTGTTGTCCACGTCGAAGGCGGCCCAGCCGCCGTCGGCGGCCTGCATGGCGATCAGCCAGTCAATAGCCCGCTGGGTGGTGGCCTTGTGGGCGGCAGTGCTGGCGCCCTGTGCATAGCCGAGGGCGATCATCAC
Source organism: uncultured Solibacteraceae bacterium (assembly GCA_964430625.1). Lineage (GTDB taxonomy): Bacteria > Acidobacteriota > Terriglobia > Bryobacterales > Bryobacteraceae. Next base: position 139,559 of record CAYSFR010000014.1, on the reverse strand, counting down.
CATGCCGGTGTCATCGATATCGGGGTAGTATTCGTTGGCGAACTCGAAGTACCAGCCGGAGGGTTCGACGTTGGGGCGATGCATGCTCCAATCGCCCTTTTTGCGGACTTCCTTGCTGATGAGCCAATCGGCGGCACGGGAGAGCGATTCCTTCGGCGCGGTGCCGGCTTCGGCGAGCGCGTGGATGGCGATGGCGGTATCCCAAACCACGGAGAAACAGGGCTGGAAGTAGAACTTTTCTCCGTCGTCCACCATAAGGTTGGCAAACTGCTGTTCGGCCTCATCGCGATCAGGGTGGCCGGGCGGGATGTTGAGCAGGTCGAAGGCCATGATGGTGTACATCATGGGGGGATAGATGGCGGCCAGTCCGTCAGTGTAGCGGGTCCGGTCCAGAATCCACTGTTTGCACTGCTCGATGGCGCGGGCGCGGATGGATTTGCTGCCGAAGCGCTCCCAGAGCTTGCACACCTTGTCGACGCCGAGGAAGAACGACTTCCAGGAGAAGAACCCGCCGCAGCAGGGGAAGGCCTTGGGGACACCGGGCAGGAAGAGTTCGTCGATGGTGAAACCTTCGGGAACCGGGCGGCCCGGATTCAGGGCCTGGACGATGGCGAGCGGGACAACGATGGCGCGGGCCCAGGCGCTCATGTGGTAGAGCACGCGGCCCATGAGTATCATCTCCGGCGGAATACTGGGGACATGTTCGCGCGGGTAGAGATTGAAGAGGCTGAGGTTGATCTTGACGTAGCTGTTGGTGGCCTGCAGGCCGCCATGCATCAGGATTGACTCGCGCAAGCGGGTCATGGGCGGGCTGTTCGGGTCAATGCCGGCCAGTTTGAGGGCAAAGTACGCCTTGACGGAGGCGCTGACGTCGGACGGGCCGCCGGGGTAGATGGAAAAGCCGCCGTCGTCGCACTGGCGGGCAAGGATGGACCGCACGGCGCGATCGACTTGCACACGGGTGGCGGGGTTCCACTCGCGCCCGGCGGGCGGGTAGAGCCACAGTTGGAGAAGAATGTAGTCGGACTCGAGGGTGGTGTCAGCCGTCAGATCGCCCCACCAGTAGCCTTTTTCGCTTTGCTGGGAAAGGAGCCAATCCGAGGCTCGGGCGATCGCTTGCGCGATGCCGGTGGCCACCGAGTCTGTCAGTTGCAAACTCGGACTCATCTCTAGATCGCCGGGCTGATCTGCGTTAACCGCGACGCATTCAATTCAGGAGGAAGCGAGAAGCGGACATCCTCTTCCTTCACTTCCAGGGTCTCCAGCGTGCCATATCCATTGACGCGCAAAAATTCGATCAACCGGTCCACCAGATGTTCCGGGGCCGAGGCACCGGCGGTGATGGAGACGGTATTGACGCCCTCAAACCACTCCGTTTGCACATCTCGTTCGTCGTCCACCAAATACGCCGGGCGGCCCTCCTTGCGGCAAACCTCGACCAGACGCTGGGAGTTCGACGAATTGCGGGAGCCAACCACCAGTAGCAGGTCGGTAAGCGGCGCCACCGCTTTCACCGCCACCTGACGGTTCTCCGTGGCATAGCAGATATCCTGCGAGTGCGGGCCTTCGATCTTCGGAAAGCGTTCGCGCAAACGGGCGACAATACCGCTGGTTTCGTCCAGGCTGAGGGTGGTCTGGGTGAGAAAAGCGATCTTCGATTCGTCGGCGATCTGCAGTTTGTCGACGTCTTCCACGGTCTGGACGAGAATCATCGAATCGGGGGCTTCCCCGAGAGTGCCGATCACTTCGTCGTGATTTTCATGGCCGATCAGGACGATGGTATAGCCTTTGCGGGCAAACTTCACCGCTTCCAGATGCACCTTGGTGACCAGCGGGCAGGTGGCGTCGATGACGTTTAACGACAGTTCCTTCGCCTGCGTACGAACGGCGGGGGAAACGCCGTGGGCGCTGAAGATCACGCGCGCGCCGGCCGGGGCTTCTTCGAGTTCTTCCACAAAGATGGCACCGAGGTCGCGGAGTTCGTCGACAACGTGTTTGTTGTGCACGATCTCTTTTCTGACGTAGATAGGCGCGCCGTAGGTTTCCAGCGCGATTTTCACAACGTCAATGGCGCGGACCACTCCGGCGCAAAATCCACGGGGCGTGAGAAGGACAATCTTCTTCTCCCCGACGTTCTTCTCATCGATCAGGGTGGCTGTCCCGGATTGCATAGTTCTGACCCATTATAGCAACCGCTATTGGTCCGATTTCGCCTCTGCGTCGATCAATCGAAACAGTTCCGCTTCGTTCTCGATTTCGATGGCGATGCGGAGCCAGCGGACTTCCAGTGGTTTGACGATCTCGGCAAAGCCGGCGGGCAGGTTCATCCAGTCCTTTTCCGTGGTGAGCAGGACGGTGGCGCCGGCGTCGAGGGCGTGATGGCGCAGGCGGGCGAGTTCGGCCGGGCGGTACTGGTGGTGATCGCCGAAGGCCCAGCGGAAAGAGGTTTCAATACCCATCTGGCGCAGGGTGGCCCAGAAGGAGGCCGGGTTGCCGAGTCCGCAGAAGGCGGCGGCTTTCCCGGGCGGAAGCGGCGCCGGCATCCATTCGCGGGGGACAACGCGCGAGCGAAAGACGGCCATGCCGGGAGCGAGTTTCTCGATATAGGCGAGCAACCGCCGGTATTGGCGGCCGCGTTGGACGCGGGTGAGAAGAACGGCATGGGCACGGCTCAGGCCGGCGGGTTCCTCACGAAGCCGGCCCAGCGGGAATACGGCGCCGCCGCTAAAGGGGTCCTGGGCGTCGAGCAGCAGCAGGTCGAAATCGCGGTGAAGACGGTAGTGTTGAAAACCGTCGTCGAGCAGGACGATATCGGCGGGCCAATGCTCCAGCAGTTTGCGGCCGACGGTGAGGCGATCGCCGCCGATCCCGAGATGAGCGATGGCGGCGCGAACGAAGATCTGCGCTTCGTCGCCGGTTTCGGCCACCGGGGCGGGATCACCGGCGGCAATCAGGGTGTAGGGCGCGGGAGAAAGACGGCGGTAGCCGCGGGTGAGGATAGCGGGGGTGCGCCCTTGCCGCCGGAAGTGTTCCGCAAGGTGGAGCACGGTGGGCGTTTTGCCGGAGCCGCCCATGGCCAGGCCGCCCACGCAGACCACTGGCGCGTTCAACCGCTGGGGCTGCGCGCGGCGCAGATTGCGGCGGGCGGCCCAGGCCCAGATCCAACTGAATGGCGTCAGCAGCAGGCGCTGCGGAAGGGGCCGGCGCGGGCGGGGCCAGTTGGCTTCCAGGGTCTCAATGACGGCCCGGCAGGCGATACCGGTCGCGCCACGTTTGGACTCGGCCAGGGCACGGGCAGCCTCGCCGCTGGGGCCGGGATCGGCCAGCAGGGCTTGCAGTTTGGGCGCCAGTTCAGCGGCGGAGGCAATCCGCAGCAACGCCCCGGCGGCGGTGAACTCGCGGGCGATTTCGGCGAAGTTCTCCATGTAGGGACCGGCGATGACAGGCTTGGCGAAGAAGGCCGGTTCCAGGATGTTGTGCCCCCCGCGGCGCACCAGCGTGCCGCCCATGAAGACGGCGTGGGCCAGCGGGAAGAGACCGGAAAGTTCGCCCAGCGTATCGAGCAGCAGGATGGCGGGCAGCGTAACGGGGCCGAGTTGGGAGCGGCGGACAAAGCGGATTCCGCGGGCGGTGATTTTGGCGGCGGCAACGTCGAAACGCTCCGGGCGGCGCGGGACGTGGATCCACAGTAGACCAGGGGATTGGATGGCTTCGAAGGCGGCCAGGGTGAGGTCGTCTTCGTCGGCATCGGAGGAATCGATGCCGGGCATGGTGGAAGCGGCGATGACGATGCGGGCGGGTTGATGGGAGTCGACCCAGGCGGCAATTTCCGGGCTGGTCTGGATGGCGGCCGGGTCGAAATCGTACTTCAGGTTGCGGCCGTTCTTCAGCCGGGCGGCGGGTGCGCCGAGTTCGAGATAGCGGGCGACATCCTGTTCACTTTGGGCGTAGATGGCGTCGGGGATCTGCAGAATGGGGGCGAAGAACCAGCGGAGTTTCTGATATCGCGGCAGCGCGCGGTCCGATATGCGGGCGTTGACGATGAGCAGGCCGGCACCGGAGCGCTTGGTTTCGCGCCACAGATTGGGCCAGATCTCGGTTTCCATCACCAGCAGCAGACTGGGCTGGATGGCCCGCAGGATGCGGCGGACGGCGAAACAGTAGTCCAACGGCGTGTAAAAGATGCCGTCGGCCAGGTTGGCCAGTTTCTGGTGGGCGAGCGCGTGGCCGGTGGTGGTGGTGACGGAGACGTAGAGCGGCGTATCGGGGAGTTGCGCGCGCAAGGCGCGGAGCAGCGCGGCGGCGCTGATCACCTCACCCACTGAGACGGCGTGCAACCAAATGCCGCCGGGCGCCGTCACGCGGAAGGGGAGCCCGCCAAAGCGTCCGGGGATAGACCGGAGCCAGTCCCGGTTCTTTGCCCCTCGCCACAAAAGGTACAGTACGATGAGTGGGGAACCAACGACCTGCAACAGGCGGTAAATGAGGAATATGAGCAGCGGCAAGAGCCTTTTACTTTTTCTGAGTATAACGGTGGGCCTGTGGGCCGACAAGAAAGACGCGCCGTTCCGGCCTGAGCCGGCCGAGTCCTACGGTACCAAACAGACCGTCGACGGCCTGACCATCGCCGTTCAGCCGTTTGACGATCCGGAGGAGGCAAAGAGCGCCTTCGGCAAGCTGAACCCTTACGAACACGGCGTGCTCCCGGTGCTGGTGGTGATGAAAAACAATGGCAAGGGAACGGTTCGGTTTGAAACCATGCAGGTGACCTATGTCGCTCCGAAGGGCCGCAAGGTGGACGCCACGCCCCCGGGCGATGTGATGTACCTGAAGGCCGGCGGACGGCCGAAGGTGTCCAACAGCCCCATCCCCACCGGCGGCCCGCGCATCAAGATCGCCAAGAATCCGCTGAAGAACGAAGTGATTATTGAACGGGCCTTCGCGGCCAAGATGCTGCCCGCCGGCGATTCAGCCTCCGGCTTTTTCTACTTCCAGACGGGCCACTCGCGCGGCACGTCCCTCTACATCTCCGGGGTCACCGAAGCGGGCAGCGGAAAAGAACTGTTCTACTTCGAAATACCGCTCGATTGATTACTTCGCGGCCGAAGGCTTCACCACCGGAGTGCCGGCGGGCTTAGCCGCGGCCACCGGCTTGGCCGGTGCCGGGGTGGTGGCCTTCTTCACCGCCGGAGCGGCTTTCTTCACGGCCGGCGGAGCGGGCTTGGGATCGTTCGGGTCGGCAACGCGGGTGATGACGACGCGGCTCATCCGCACCGGCACATCGGGTTTGTCGCCGCGGCCGCGGGGCAGGCGGGCGATCTTGGCCACCAGTTCCTGACCCTCGATCACCTGGCCAAAAATCGTGTGCCGGCCGTTCAAGTGCGCCGGCGTGCCTTCGGTAATGAAGAATTGGCTGGACCCGGTACCCGGTCCGGCATTGGCCATCGCCACGCGCCCGGGGATGTCGAACTTCAGCGTCGGATGGAACTCGTCAGGAATTGCGTCGGTCCCGCCGGTGCCGTTGCCTTGGGGATCGCCGCCCTGGATCATGAATTCGGGGATCACGCGATGGAACGTCAGGCCGTTGTAGAGCGGCATCTTCACCCGGCTGTTCGTCTTCGGGTTGAACCATTCCTTGCGCCCCTGCGCCAGATCCACGAAGTTCTTCACCGTAATCGGCGATTCCTTCTCGTAGAACTTGAACACGATATTGCCGATGGGCGTGGTGCCGTGGGATATGGAGAGCGTGGCATAAAGGCCGGGTTCGCGGGCAGGCTTGGCCGGAGCGGGCACGGGCTTGGCCGCGGCGGGTTTCGCCGGGGCGGCAACCGGCTTGGGCGCGGCGGCCTTCGGCGCGGCCGGGGGCTGCGCCATCAGGGCAAAAGCAAAGAGTGAGGCGGAGACGAGAGAACGAGCAAGCATCGTCTCTTAGAATAACAAGCCTTACCCGTAGTCCACCAAAACTAGGCGCGCGCGGCGAACCGTGCCACAGGGTGACACGGCTCGCCGCGCGCGCAGATCCTCACGGGACGCGGGGGCTGGCCTTTATTGGGCCATCGCCGGCGTCCTGCGAGACTCGGGGGAGAGTGGCGGAACCTGTTGATGCGGATGGAATTTCACCGAGACGAGTTTGGATACGCCTGGCTCCTCCATCGTGACGCCATAAAGTGTCTGCGCCGCTTCCATCGTGCGTTTGGCGTGGGTGATCACGATGAATTGCGTCTCCGAAGCCATCTCCTTCAGCAGGCGGGCAAGCCGGCCGGTGTTGGCTTCGTCGAGCGGGGCGTCGACTTCGTCGAGAATACAGAACGGACTGGGTTGGTACTTGAAGATAGCCATCAACAGCGCCATCGCCGTCAGTGACTTTTCACCGCCCGAGAGCAGCAGCACGTTCTGCAGCCGCTTGCCCGGAGGCGAAGCAATCATTTCAATGCCGCTTTCGCCGATGTTGGTTTCATCGGTCAGCCGCATCTCCGCATGGCCGCCACCGAAGAGCGTCTTGAAGATCTCTTTGAATTGGGCATTCACCGCTTCAAAGGCCTCGGAGAAGCGCTTGCGCGACTCCACGTCAATCTCCTGAATCGCCTTCTCCGTGTCGCGAATGGAATCGAGCAGATCCTGCCGCTGCGTGTTGAGGAAGTTGTAGCGAAGCTCGGACTCCTTGTACTCTTCCAGCGCCTGCGGATTCACGGCGCCCAGCGCCTCAATCCGCCCGCGCACTTCCATGTACTTGGCGTCGAGCTCATTGAGCGCCATCTCGTCGAGCTCCGGATCGTCCTCGCGAACCAGTTCACTGGCCAGCGAACCGAGATCCTTGCGGGCGTTCTCATCCAGATGCTTCAGATCCGACTGCAACTGCACCAGGTGGATTTCGATATGGCCGCGGCGATCCTGCGCTTCCTGCACCGCCAGGCGCTGCGCCTTCAGCGATTCATCGAGCGCCGAAAGCTGCCCGCGCATCTCGTGGTCCTTCTGCGAGGCGATGGTGACCAGCCCCTGCAACCGGAGAATCTCCTCCTGCAGCAGGTTGACGGTCGCATCGAGCTCCATATTGTCGTTGAGCAGGCGCGTGCGATCGAGCCCCAGCCGCTCCAGTTCACCGGCGATGGCGCCGCGGCGGCGGGTCAGTTCGCCAATCTGGGCTTCCAGCCGCTGCCGGGCCGCCGCTTCACTTCGTTGCCGTTCGTCCAGCGAGGCCAACTGCACTCGAAGTACCGAGTGCTCCTCCGACACCCGCTGGACGGACTCCCGCAGCAAATCGAGTTCGCCGCGGCCGCTTTCGAGCTCCTTCTCTTTGAGTGAGCGAGCTTCTTCTTTCTCTGCGTGGAGACGTTGCCGTTCGTCCTTCTGGCCGGCCACCCGCTGCGCTTCGCGGTCGAGCCGTTCCAGTTCCATCCGCGCCGCCGAAAGGCGCGAATTGGCGCGGTTGGTTTCCTCGCCCATACGGCGCATTTCGTGATCCAGCGCCAGCGCTTCCTTCTCCTCGCGCTGCTGTTGCTGACGAACCTTTTCCTGTTCTTCAGAGAGCACCTGAATGGCGTGTTCCAACTCGCCGATCTGCTCCTGGGTCCCTTCAAACGCCCGCTGCTTGGCGCTCACCGTGCCCATCAGTTCCCGCAATTCGCGCTTCAGCGCCAGCGGACCGGACCCGGTTTTACGCCCGCCGCTGACGGCGTGGCCGTGATAGCAAACCCCATCAGGCAGCAGGAAGAAGATGTCCGGATACTGCCCGGCCAGCCGTTGGGCCGCCGCACGATCCTGCACCAGATAGCACCGCGAAAGCCGCGGCAGCAGTTCCGCCGGCGCCTTCGTCAGGCCGTTAGTCATCTTCAGGTAGTTGCTCAGCCGGCCGATGATCCCCGTCTCCGGGCCGATCGGCGGTTCGGTGGAAAGCGCGCTGGCGTACTTGTCGTCCAGTTCCGGATGCACCAGGAACGTCGCCCGGCCGTCCAGGTCGCCGCGCATCAGGTCAATGCCGCTGTCGGCCTGCGACCAGTCCTTCACCACGACGTACTCCAATTCGTCGTGCAGGAACTCTTCGGCCGCCTTTTCAAACGCCGGGTCCACTTCAATGAAATCGGCCAGCACGCCGAAGGGCTTCAGCGCCGAAGTAGCGCCGCGCTCGACGGCCGTAAACAGCCGCTTCACCGATTCGGTGGTGTAGGCACGATGCGAAAGAATCTCTTCCAGCGAGTCCTTGCGGGCCTTCAGCCGCGAAAGTTCCGCCCGAACCGCTTCCAACTGCCGGCGCGCCTCGCCCAGCGACTGCTTCCGGCCCAGCAGGTCTTCCTCCACCCGCTTTTTCTGGTCGGCCAGCGACTCCAACTGCATCTGCCGGTCGCCGAGTTTGGCCTGCAACTGCTGCCGCAGGTCGGCCAGCCGCGTCAACTCCGTGCTGGCGCCCTCGCTCTCTTTTCCTGCCCGGTTCCGGTCTCGCTCGTTGGAGGCCAGATACTCTTCCATTTGCGCCAGCTGGTTCCGCATTGTCGACGCTTCGCCCAGCAGCCGCAGCACCTGCTGCCGCGCCGCTTCCAGGCCCTGCTCGCGCATCCGCAACTGGCCCTGCAACTGCTCCCGCTCTTCGTTCTTCAGCCGCAGCCGTTCCCGCGCTTCGTTGGCGTTGGCGGAGGCTTCCTGCAGGGACTGCCGGTGCCGTTCCACATCCGCTTCCAGCGTCGTCAGCCGCTTCTCCACTTCCTGCGATTCGTTCTCGCCGCCGGCCAGGCGCTGCTCAATGGAGGCCACCTGCTGCGACTGGCTGTTCAGCCGGCCGCGCGTCCGTTCCGCCTCAATCTGCAGATCGGCCAGTTCCTTGCGCTGCACCGTCAGCGCCTCTTCGTGCTGATAGCAGGTCTGCTGCAGCGCCGTGTACTCGGTCTCCCGCGTACGCAGTTCCGCTCCCAGCGTCTCAAATGACGCCGCCGCCTGACTCATCTCAATCGCCGTCTTCGACGCTTCCCGTTCCAGAGCCTTGTACTTGCCGGCCAGCAACAGCCGGAGATGCGTCACCATCTCCTCGCGCAGCTTGACGTAGCGCTCCGCCTTCGCCGCCTGCCGCTTCAGCGAGTTCACCTGCCGGGTGACCTCTTCCAGAATGTCGAACACACGCGTCAGGTTCTGCTTGGCGCCTTCCAGCTTGGCTTCGGCCAGCCGCCGCTTGGTCTTGAACCGCGTGATCCCGGCCGCTTCTTCAATCACCGCGCGCCGGTCCTGCGGACGCGAACTCAAAATCTGGCCAATACGGCCCTGTTCGATGATGGCGTACGACTCCGGGCCCAGGCCCGTGCCCATGAAAATGTCCTGAATGTCGCGCAACCGCGCCGACTTCCCGTCGATCAGGTACTCGCTCTCGCCCGACCGGTACAGCCGCCGGGTCACCGTGATTTCGTGACGGCGCTCTTTCTGCGCATGTTCCGCTTTCGCCGAGGTCACCGCCGCCGACTCGCCCTCCGAAGGCGTCTGCGGCACCAGCGCGGGCAATTCCACTTCATAGCTCGGGTCGATCAGCGTCATCGTCACCGACGCCATCCCCACCGGCTTGCGATCCCGCGTCCCGGCGAAGATCACATCTTCCATCCGCGCACCGCGCAGACTCTTGGCGCTCTGCTCACCCAGCACCCAGCTGATGGCATCGCTCAGATTCGACTTGCCGCATCCATTCGGCCCGACGACTGCGGCTACACCGACCCCGTTGAACCGGAGTTCGGATCGGTCGGCAAAGGATTTGAAGCCTTGGATTTCAACGCGCTTAAGTTTTAGCAACGCGAGGTCCCCTCATAGAACAATTTTCACTACGGCACTCGCCGTAGCGCTCGGGGGGGAATCTTTATACTAGATCCCACAAAGGGAAAATGCAAGCACAATACCCACTGCCCTTTGTACCCTTTTTCGAGCGGCCACTATATATTGTGTTACATCTTCCAACGAACCACAAGCACGTAGCGATCCGCTCCGCGCGAGGGGTCGTCCACCTGGACCTTGGCGGTGAACGAGTTAGCGCTGTTGGGACGTTCCAGAATCTTCACCGAACCGCGGCCTTTGGTTTTACGCAAATCAAATTCGGCCAGCGGGCGATCCGGGATCGGCCCGCCGCTGCAGCCGAGGGAAGTTTCCTTCTCGGCCTGCCCGGAGAGCACCTCATAAGCGGCGGTTTCGCCGCGCAGGCTGATGATCATGGAGCCATCGATGACGGCCTCCAACTGGCAGGTTCCTTCCGCCGCGGCGGCGGGCGGCGTGGCGGGCGCAAGTGTCGAAGGCGCGTTTGTGTTCTCCCCGTTCCCGTAAGCCACCACGTTTCCTTTGGGCGGCAGCGGGGAACTGGGGTTACCCGAGACCATCGGCGGCGGTGCCTGCCCGATGCCGAGGTACGGATTATAAAGATACTCCTGCTCCACCGGCAGCGCTGCGGGCCAATTCACGTTCCGGGTCACCGAATAGGCCGGGTCCAGTGCCCACTGCCCGGTGTTGAGCACCTTGCCGCGCCGCGTGCGTTCGTCGTGCCAGCCCCAGAACGGCTTGGCCTTGTTGGCGCCATGCTTGCGGCCCCAGAAGGAGCCTACGTACTTCTGTCCGCCGCCGGGGCGGTTGCCAAACGGCTGGTAGACATATTCGGCGTCAAAGGTGCGCTCGCCGGACTTCTTCGCGCGGGGCCACCATTCGTCCTCGATGGAGATCAGGTCGTAGCCGATATTGCGGTCGTTGCCGTGCTGCGGCCTTTCGGCGGCGCCTTTGTAGAGCAGTGTGATGCCAGTGCCTTCCTTGAACTCCATCTTGGAAACCACGAACGTGGACTCGCTGGCAGCGGAACCCAGTGCGCCGTGCCCGCCCGCTTCAATGAAGACGATGGGGTGATGCCCGTCGTAGAACTCCAGTTTCCCGTCGATGGTGTGGGTCCCGTTCCGCAGGCGCGTTTCGTTGGTGTAGGTGTAGACGTTGTTGTGCGCCAGCGTCTCCATCAGTTCCAACGTGCCGAATTCCCCGCCCTGCTTGCGAATGGTGAGAATGATGCCCTCGTTGTCGTTCTCGTGGCAGGTACCGGCAATGCAGTTGTCGGAGTAGTCGCGCGGGTGGAAGAAGTTGTAGTGGAGGAACCAGTGGGTATTGGTTTCCACGGCGGCATAGTGCACATAGGCCTGGGACGACCCGGCCTCCATGTTGTCCCAGTTGTTCTCTCCGTTCCAGTCGCCGTCAAAGTCGAACCGGGTGGGGACGTCGGACTTCGGCTGCCACCAGGTCTCCTGCGCCAGGTAAGGGGCCCAGTATTCGGCCAACTGGCGGTAGCGGTTGTTGTCCGCCGCCTTAGGGAACTCCTGCTTCTCGGCCGCTTTGCGGCTGGGTGCGTCGCTGGCGACGGTAATCTGAGTCGAGCCCTTGATTGATTTGATCTCCGCCTCCACCGTATAGGTCCCCGGTTGCATCGGCGCCGTATAGAGCACCGCATCCTTGGCCAGGAACTGCCCGGAGACGCTCTGGAAGATTTCGGCAAAGCCTCCCCCGCCGGTGCTGACGAAGCCGCCATTGTCGGTGCCCTGGAAGCGGAAGGGCTTGGAGATCGCCCCCTGCCCGGCGGCCACTTTCGCGGTTGCGGCGTCACGCAGCCGACCGGTGGTGCGCGTCCCGTCCTTGGCGATCGCGTCGCCCCACACCTGGATCTGGATGACCACCGTTTCGCCCGGCCGCACGCGCGCCTCCGGATCGAACCGGAATTTCAGCTCCTTCGGTTCGGTCGTCTGAGCCGCAACGGCTAGGGAGAGAAGGAAGATGGCCGCAACTTTCACACCAGCTATTATGAACGGCGCGGAACCCACCCGTCACCCGGTAGCCGGACCGAGGCGCAGACCGGCCCGCCGTCCTTGGCCGTGCCTTCGATGGTCACCTCCGCCGCGGGCGCATCGGGCAGAACGGTGAGCGGAATCTTCGCGCGGCGGCGCCACGGAGTGGCGAACTGCCCGGCGGCAGTCCCGGAGTTGATGTAGAGGAAGCGCTGTGCCGGCGGACCCATCGCGAACTTGCCTTTCGCCCGGCCCGCCGCATCGCGCTCCACCTCGAGTTCGAATACGATGTCGGCCCCGGTCGATTCGGTGGCCTGATACAGCACATTGTTCTTGTCCTGCAGGCTGAACAGAACGCCCGGCGGCGGATTATGGAGCGTGACGCGAAGTTTCATTTCAAGGCACCAGTTGAATTCGTTCCCGCGTGGCGGCTTCCACCGCTTTCCGGGTAAAGGGCATCGGATGATAGCGGCCGTTCGCCCAGTCGTCAATCAGGTCGGCATAGTGGGGGCTGGCCGGGTCGCCGGACTCGCCGGGAAGGTTGGTCATCCGCGAGCGGTCCCAATCGGCAAGGTCGAGCAGCATGCGAAAACTCGCCCCCACCGAGGCGCGGAAACCCGGCCCGGCCGCCACATTCACCGTCGTTGCGTCCCCGCCGATCGGAATGGGGCCACGGTCGAAGGATCGTTCGTTGGCGGGATGCTTCAGGTTGAGGAAGTGGATGTTCCCGTATCGCCAGCGCGTGCGGTCAGGGCCGAGCGCCTTTTCAAACTCGGCCACCGTGGCGTCCAGCGTCTTGGCCAGCAGATCCGGACGCGGCGTCCGTTCCAGCACCCGCAACGCCTGCTCCACGGTGGTCGCCAGCCCCTGCTCGCTCTCCACTACCGCCGCCGTCAGCCGCGACATCCACATCAGGTAGACCGCCGCGGCCGGCGAATCCCCGCTCATCTGCCCGTTCCAGTCACGCAGCAGCGGATAGATGGATGCCGGCCGGGTTCCAGCCGCCGGCGTCCATTTCCGCGCGAGGGCGAGCAGCCGTTTCGCCGGGGTCGATTCAATATCCAACTGCAGCGACTGCATCGCGTCGAGCGTCCAGCCGCGGCGCGTTTTCAGTTGCTGTTCGATGCGCGCGGCGCGGAAGTTCGGCGCCCATTCGTACTGCAAGGCATGTTTGTAACCCGGCGGAAGGATATTGTTGTTGGCCGAAGCGAAATAGCCGCCCGGCGGATCAAAGGCACGCGGCAGCTCTTCGGCGGGCAGAAAGCCTTGCCACTCATATTCGCCCGTGTGGCCGGGGACCGGCAGCAGGCCGGTCCAGCCTTTCCGTATCGGGGTCAGGCCGGTGACGGCGAAGCCGATATGGCCGGTGGTGTCGGCATAGACCAGATTCTCCGCCGGCGCCTTATAGCGGGCGACGGCGGCCAGAAACTCGCTCCAGTTCTTCGCCCGCGCCAGCGCCAGGCCGGCCAGGTAGCCCGCCGTCCCCGGTTCGGAACCCACCCAGCGCATCACATAGGCGCGCCGCATCCCCAGGTCCATGCCCACCACCGGGCCGTGAACCGTGTACTGCGTCTCCACCACGCGTGGCGACTCCCCCTTTACCGCGATCGCGTGCCGCTCGGTCTCCAGCCGCCGCCACTGGCCCTTATACAAGTACTGTTGCGGATCGGCCGGGTGGAGTTGTTCCACATAGAGGTCCTGCTGGTCGGTGCCGGTGATGGTGAAGCCGAAGCCGATGCTCTCGTTGTGGCCAAGGGCAATCCCGGGCAGCGCCGGTTCGCCGGAGCCAAAGACATTCCACCCAGGCGCCACCAGATGGACGGTCCGCCGTAGGGAGGGGATCTGTAAGGCGCGGTGCGGATCGCTCGCCAGCATCGGCTTGCCCGTCGCCGTTCGGCCTGGCCCGATCACCCAATTGTTGCTGCCCTCCGTCACATCGTCCAGGTCGTCGGTGGCTTCATCAAAGGTGGCGATGGCGGAGGTGCGGATCTCTTTCAGGTTCAGTCCGCGCGGGACCTCCAGTTTGACGAAGGGATCGGGCGGAAGCCACTTTTCGATCGCCGCGGCGCCGTGCGTATCCACCAGCCGCGCCCGCTGCGCCTCGGAGAGCAGGTTGGTCATCATCGAGAAGGAGGCCATGCGCGAGACGACGTCGTTGGGCTGCCACAGGCCAGGCGCATAGCCCAGCTTACGGAACTCCGCCGTGGGTGTTCGGCGCGGATCCTGGATGAACGCGTTGATGCCGTCGACAAAGGCGGTGACGATGTGCCAGGTATCCGGCGAGTAGCTGAGCCACTCTTTCTGCCAGTCGCCGCGGAAACGTAGCAGCAGCGCGGTACGGTCCCTCTCCACGAAATCCGGCCCCAGCACTTCGGCCAGCTTCCCGGTGCCTTGGCGGCGCCACAAGTCGAGTTGGAACAGCCGGTCGCGCGCCGCCATATAGCCTTGGGCGAAGAACAGGTCGTGCTGATTCTGGGCGTAGATGTGCGGCACGCCCCACTGGTCGCGCAGCACCTCCACCGGCTTCTGCAGCCCCCGCAACTTCACCTCTTCGGCGCCGGCGGCCAGCGTCAGCGCCAGCAACAGCCAGGGCTTCACGCGGTTGGCTCTCCGGCAAGCGACGGCCACGCCGGGCGGCGTTTCTCCTTGAATGCCGTCACCCCTTCGGCATAATCAGCGTGGCGGAAAACCTCCAGGCGCAGACGCCGGGCCAGCGCCCCGGCCTCGTCGTGGGCGAGAAACCGGGCGCGGTTCACATAGTCGAGCCCGATGCGGGTCACCTCGGCGCTGTGCCCGGCGATGGTGTGGGCCAGCGCGGAGGCGCGGTCGTCAAGTTCAAACTCCGGCGCCACCTGATGGATCAGCCCGATCCGCAGCGCCTCGTCGGTCTGGAAAACCCGCGCCGTGAGACTCATCTCCAGCGCGCGCCGCTCCCCGATGGCCGCCGCCACGGCGCGGAAGATGACGAACGGGAACATACCGATGCGCAGCTCGGTGATCCCGAAGTTGGTACCCATGGCCGCCACCACCACATGGGCGTTGCACAGTAATCCGATGCCGCCGGCCAGCGCCGGACCTTGCACAGCGGCCACAATCGGCTTGGTCAGCCGCTGACCCACGGTGAACAGCTCCTCGTGGATCTCCAGTTCGCCCTTCGGGCCATGCTCCAGCGCCTCGTCCAGATCCATGCCGGAGCAGAAAACTTTTCCTTGCGCGTCGAGCAGGATGCAGCCGGTGGCCGGGTCTGCCTCGGCGGCCGCAAAGGCATCCAGCAGCGCGCGGCACATCTCCATGCTGAGCGCGTTCCGCTTCTCCGGCCGCGCCATGGTGATGCGGCGGACACGGCCCTCCTGACTCACTACAATCGCTGCCGGCGGAACTTGCATAGCTCCCATTATCCGGCTAGGCGGGCTCGCCGTGCGGCGGCGGTTCGAGTTCCTCCGCCGCCACCTCGATCTCCATCCCCAGCAGCCCGGCGGCGAGCGTCTTCCCCTGCGCGTCAATGCGCAGCGAGAGCGTGCCGCCGCCGCCCAAGGCCCCGTAGCACAGGAAGTTCAACGCCCCCAGATTCGGCAGTTCGAACCGCTCCACCCGGCCTTCGATCAGCGGGCCGAAGTGCGCCTTCACCCGTTCCGGGGTCACCTCGCGTACCAACAGCGGAAAGTGCCGTTCCTCATAGGCGATGATGCCGATGTTCGATGTGTCGCCCTTGTCGCCGCTGCGGCCGTGGGCAATCTGCGAAAGCGGGATCTTCATTCCACCACCTCCACGCGCGTGGCGATCTCTTCCCGGGGGATCAGCGCGGGCCAGTAGGCGACCACCTCCCGCACGGCGGGACGGCCGTCTCCATAACCGGTCCCGGTAGGCGGGCCGTTCAATACCAGCGGGATCAGCTCCCGCGTAAACCGGTCCACAGCCTTTTTGTCTTTGCCGCGAACGCCGATGCGAAGCATGACCTCCGCCGGCTGCGGGTTCGCTGGGGCGGCCGGGCCGTGGCAGGCATTGGCGCCGAAGTACTCGGTCTCGATCGCTTCAAAGCGCAGCCCCAGCCGTTCCAGACGGGCGCGCACGATAGCATCGGCCGCTTGCGCCTTCTCCAGCGCGTCCGGCCAGCTGTAGACAATCGTTCCCAGCGCCTTGTAGCCGTACAGATAGCTGATGGACACCTTCAGGAACGGGGTGGCCGGACGCCCGCGGATGCCGCGGACACGGACACGATCGGGGCCGTCGTCGCTCAATTGAACGGTCGTGAAATCGGCGATGCAGTCCGGGGTAATGTAATTCCGCGGGTCGCCCAGTTCGTAGAGCAGTTGCTCCTTCACGGTATCGAGCGAGACGCGCCCGCCCGTGCCGGCGTGCTTGGTGATGACAAAGCTGCCGTCGGGGTCGGCTTCAATGATCGGATAGCCGATATTGGCAAAGTCCGGAATGGTCTGCCAGTCGGCGATGCAGTTGCCGCCCGTGCACTGGGCGCCGCACTCGACAATATGGCCGGCAATGGTTCCGGCGGCCAGCAGATCAAACTGGTCCGGGCGCCAGCCGTACTCGTGCACCATCGGAGCCAGCGCCAGCGCGGTGTCGGTGGAGCGGCCGGCGATCACCACGTCGGCACCGGTGGCCAGCGCTTCGGCCAGCGGGAAGGCGCCGATATAGGCGTTGGCCGAGGTGATGGCGGGGCGGACTTTGGCAAGCGGTTCGCCCGTGTCCAGATTCTTCAGTTCCAGCCCGCGCCCCAGAAAGTCATCGATGCGCCCGTAGACGTCGTCGCCCAGGACGACGGCCACCTTCAAATCAGGCGCCAGCCGCTTCACTTCCCGGGCGCAGGCCACCGGGTTTACGCCGCCGGCGTTGGCCACCACCCGCACGCGCCGCTCCTTCATCTTGGCGGCGATACGGCCGATCAAAGGCGGGAAGTCGCGGGCATAGCCGAGGTTGGGATCGGCCTGCTTCTGCTTCTGGACAATCGACATGGTGACCTCGGCCAGATAATCGAGGACCAGGTAGTCGATCGGGCCTTCTTCCACCAGGCGGACCGGCGCTTCCAGCCAGTCGCCCCAGAAGCCCTGGCCATTGGCGATGCGGATCATAAACGCTCCAGAACGAGGTGTTGACGGTGGCCCGAGGCGAGGCAGACGTCGAGCGCAAGGGCGAGAACGGTGCGGGAATCGGCCGGGTCGATGACGGCGTCACAGTGGCCTCGCGCGGCGGCGTAACGGGCGTCCAGCCAGCGCTCATAGTCGGCGCGGGTGCGGGCGATCTTCTGCTGCAACTCGTCGGGAACAGGTTGGCCGGCCTGCTTCAGCCGTTCGAGTTCCGGGCCGTGGACGGCCTGCACGGCGGACTCGCCTTCCATCACGCCGATGCGCGCCGTCGGCCACGAGAAGGTGAAGTGGGGATCGAAGCCCTGGCCGGCCATGGCGTAGTAGCCGGCCCCGGAGGCGTGGTTGACGGTGAGGACGATCTTCGGCACTGTGGCACAGGCCATCGACTCCACCATATCCGCCCCGGCGCGGATAATGCCGCCCTTCTCCGCGTCCATGCCCACCATGAAGCCGCTGACGTCTTGTATATAGAGGATGGGCGTGCCGGCCCGTTCCGCGTTCTCAACGAAGTAGTTCACTTTGCGGGCGGATTCGGTATAGACGATGCCGCCGATCCGGGGACCGGTGGGCGTCTTCAGGAAGCCGCGGCGATTGGCGATGACCGCCACCGGGCGCCCCGCCAGCCGCGCTTCGGCGCAGAGCATCTCCGGCGCGTGATCGGGCTGGAATTCGGTGAAGCCCTCGGCGTCCAGGAGGCAGCCCAGGAGCGATTCCATGGAGTAGGGCAGGCGATGATCGGCTGGGAGGATGTCGTAGATGGCCTCGGCCGGGGCGGCGGCGCCCGGGTCCACGGCTGGCGCCGGCGGCGCCGGAAAGTGGTGGAAGCGTGCCCGGATCCGGCGCAGGCAGTCGGCATCGTCAGCCGCCCGGAAGTGGGCCACGCCGCTTTCGGTCGTGTGCATCTTCGCGCCGCCCAGGTCTTCGGCCGTATTCACCTGGCCGGTGGCCCCCTTCACCAGGTTAGGGCCCCCGAGACCCATAAAGCTGGTGCCGTCCACCATGTAGATCACGTCGCTCAGCGCCGGGAGATAGGCGCCGCCGGCGATACACATGCCCATGACGGCGGCGATCTGCGGCACGCGCAGCTTCCGGCGCATCAGCGAGTTGTAGTAAAAGATCCGCGCCGCGCCGTACTGGCCGGGGAAGATGCCGTCCTGCAAGGGAAGATTGACGCCGGCCGAGTCGACCAGATAGACGATCGGCACGCGGTTGCGCATGGCGATCTCCTGGGCACGGAGGATTTTCGTGATGGTCTCCGGCCACCAGGCGCCGGCCTTCACGGTAGCGTCGTTGGCGACAACAACGGCCGGGCGGCCTTCAATGCGGCCAACAACCGTAACGACGCCCGCCGCCGGCGCCTGGCCGTCATAAAGGTCATGCGCCACCAGCAGGCCGATCTCGATGCGCGGCGCGCCGGGGTCGAGCAGTGCATCGACGCGCTCCCGCGCCGTCCACTTCCCATCCCGGTGTTGTTTTTCGACCTTGGCCGGCCCGCCCCCCGCCTGCAATTTCTCTTCCAGGGCTTTGAGCTCGGTGAGCCGTTCGCGAATCCAGTTCGGCATGCCGTTCGCTCCCAGTATAGTTCCGATGGTGCGTGCAGATGGTACGTTCAATAGACGACTATGCTTGGCATCGACTCCCGAGCGGCCCGGGTTACATGGACCGTCTTTCTGGTACTGCTGTTCCTCGACCTGGCGTGGATGGCGCGGACGACGCTGCTGGTATTCACCATCGCGCTGTTGCTGGCCTACCTGCTGCATCCGCTGGTGGAACTGTTACGCGCGGTGCTGCCGCCCAAGGCGCCGGCGGCAGTGGCGCCGAGCCTGGTCTATCTGGGCGGGCTGACAGTGGTGGTGGTGGCGATGCTGGTGATCGGGACACGGGTGGCGGCGGAAGCCTCCCTACTGGCCAGCCGGTTGCCGGAGTTTCTGCAGCAGCGGGACACGATGCTGGAACGGCACCTGCCGTCTGTGTTCGCGCCGTATCGCGAACAGATCGCCGCGGCTCTGAGTTCCCAGTTGGAGACAGGCAAGGAGATGCTCCTTCCCGCGTTGTCGGCCATCGGCCACGGGCTGCTGAACCAGATCTCCTCGCTGCTCTTCGCGGTGTTGATCCCGATCCTCGCCTTCCTCATTGAACTGGCGCTGGTGGACATGCGCGGGGCGGTGGTGACGCTGTTCCGGAGGGACCATCACCAGGCGCTGGCGCAGAACATCGTGACCGATGTGGACAAACTGCTGGGGCTCTACATGCGCGCCGTCTTTCTGCTGGCGCTGGCCACCTTCGTGTCGCACATGCTGGTGTTCGGCGCGATTGGCGTGCCCTATGCCGTGTTGCTGGCCGGAGTGTGCGGGCTCTTGGAGTTTGTCCCGGTGGTGGGGCCGCTGTCGGGCATGGTGATCGTGACCACCGTCGCGGCATTCAGCGGCTACGACCATGTCGGCGGCTTGATTGTCTTCTTTCTCGTCTACCGGTTGTTCCAGGACTACGTGCTGCAGCCGTGGCTGTACAGCTCTGGCATTGAGATGCATCCGCTGCTGGTGCTCTTCGGGGTGCTGGCCGGAGAGCAGGTGGGCGGAGTGACCGGGATGTTCCTCTCCGTGCCGCTAATGGCGGTGTTTCGGGTGATCTACCGGCGCGCGGTGGAGGCGCGGGAGGCTTGAGGCGGCTGCTGCTAGCGCTGGTTCTGGCGCTGTGCGCCGCGGGTCAGCCGCGGCAAGTGGCCATCACCATCGACGATCTGCCGCGCGGCGGCGACAATGCGGCGGCAAACGATCTGAAGTCGATTCGCGCGATGACGGCAAAGCTGCTGGCGCCATTGCGCGGAACGCATGCGATCGGGTTCGTGAACCCAGGCCGGGAGTCGACCAAGCAGATGGGGCCCGCCGGGGTGCAGTCCATTCTGCAAATGTGGCGCCGGCACGGGCTCGACCTGGGAAACCATACGAACACCCATCCGAACATCAACGACACGCCCCTGGCGGACTACCAGGCCGACATTCTGGCGGCCGAACCGGCCATCACCCGCGCGCGCGGGAAGCGAAGCGTCTACTTCCGGCATCCCTTTCTGCACACCGGGAAGGACGAGCAGACCAAGCGGGCGCTGGCTGCGTTCCTGGCGGCGCGGAAGTACCAGGTAGCGCCGGTGACCATCGACAACTCCGACTGGCTGTTTGCGGCCGTGTATGCCGATGCGGGAAAGCGAAGCGAGGCCGAGGCGCGGAAGGTGCGCGAGCGCTACATCCTGTACATGGACGAGATGTTCGCGTTCTGGGAAAAGGCGGCGGTGGAGGTGACAGGCGGGGACATTCCACAGGTGCTGCTGATCCATGCGAACCAGTTGAACGCCGACGCGATGCCGGAGTTGCTGGCAATGATGAAGCGGCGAGGATACACGTTTGTGCCGCTCCAGAAGGCACTGGAGCATCCGGCCTACCGGCTGACGGACGGCTACGCGGGGCCGTGGGGATTTTCGTGGATCCGGCGCTGGGCGGTGGCCAAGGGTATGCAACTCGCAGGTGAGCCGGAGGAACCGAAGGAGATCATGGAGCAGTTCAAGAGGCGGCGATGACACTGTTCCTGTTTATCCTCGGATTAGGCCTGCTGTTTCTGGGCGGTGACTTTCTGGTGCGGGGCGCGGCGAACCTGGCAGCGACGCTGGGGGTCTCGCGGGTGGTGGTCGGCCTGACGGTGGTGGCGTTTTCGACGAGCGCGCCGGAGTTGGCGGTCAGTCTGCAAGCCGCGCTCGCGGGGCAGGCGGACATGGCCGTGGGCAACGTGGTGGGAAGCAACATCTCCAACATTCTGCTGATCCTGGGATCTTCCGCGCTGGTGGCGCCCTTGATTGTGGCGCGGCAGATCATTCGGATCGACGTGCCGATGATGATCGCGGCGGCGGGGTTGGCCTACGCCATGGCGCTGGATGGAATGGTGAGCCGGGCCGAAGGATTGGCGATGGTGGGGCTGCTGACGGCCTACCTGCTGATTTCGATCCGGGTGGCCAAACAGGAACCCGATACCGGGGAAGGCGGCGGGACGAAGCAGCCTTGGAAGGACGGCGCGTTCGTGGTGGCGGGCGTGGCAATGCTGGTGATCGGGGCGCAGTGGCTGGTGAATGGGGCCGTGGCGATGGCGCGCGTGATGGGGATCAGCGAACTGGTGATCGGGCTTACCGTGATCGCGGTGGGCACGTCGCTGCCGGAGTTGGCGACCTCGATCATCGCGGCGCGGCGCGGCGAGCGGGACATTGCGGTCGGGAACATTGTGGGCAGCAACATCTTCAACGTGCTGGCCGTGCTGGGGCTGACGGCGGTGTTTGCCCCCGGAGGCGTGGCGGTGCCGGCGCCGGCACTGGCGTTCGACTTTCCGGTGATGATGGCGGCGAGTGTGGCCTGTCTGCCGATCTTCGTGCGCGGGCTGGAAGTAGCGCGCTGGGAGGGGGCGATCTTCTTCGGCTACTATGTAGCCTACACCGTGTACCTGCTGTTAAACGCGGCACACCATGAGGCTCTGCCGTACTTCAGCGGGGTGATGCTGTGGTTCGTGATCCCGCTGACGATGGTAACGGTGCTGACGATCCTGTTCCGGGAGCGGCGGACGGCTAGCGGGCGGTAGCGCGGGGCCAGGCGAGTTCGATGCCCTGGGCGTTGAGCTTGGCCTGGAGGCCGGCGAGCAGTGGCCTGTTGTTGCGCAGGTGGCGCGGCGTGTGGCCGGACCGGATGGCTTCGGCGGCGACGGCGCCGGCGGCTTCGCCGATGTTCCATTCCACTGGGTGGAGGCGGTAGCAGCCGTTGGTGATGTGGGTGACGCCGAGGTTCTTGGAGGCGGCGAGAACATTCTCGACGCGGCGGGGGATGAGCGCGCCGAGAGGGATCTGAAACGGCAGCGAAGCGACGTCGATGTAGTTGTCCCCGCCGCTGGAGGGGTGGAGGTCGATGCGGTAGCTGCCGATGCCAACCGAGTCCGGGAACGCCTCGGCGGTGACTTCGGCGGCGGGCCGGCCGGTGAGTTGGACGCGGGCATCGAGGCCGACGTGCTGTTCAAGGACGGTGAACTCGGCGCGGATGCGGCGGGACTCGCGGATGTAGGGGTACTTGGCGAGGCCGTCCTCGGTGCCGGCAAGATCGCCACGCAGGCGGAGGCCCTTCCAGCCCCGGCCGCCGTCGGGGCGCGGGGTTTCCGTCTGCATCCAATAGAGCAGCGAGAGGCTGAGCTGTTTGCCGCCATCGAGGTGTTTGGCGGCCTCGGCGGGGGTGTTGTTATGAAGGTTGCCGAGCCAGTAGTCGTTCTGGGGCCAGTTGATGAGAGAGATGTCGCCGGCATAGGCGCCGGGGGTGAAGTTCCGCTTGTTGGCGATGCGGCGGTAGATGAAGAGGTTCAGGGCGCCGGGCGGATTGTTCTCCGCCGAGGGGTCGAAGATGACGGCGCGGGGCTGGAGCGTGACGGGGTTGCTCATGGACCAACTGAGGAGCTTGCCGGGCCAGGCAGGCTTCATGGCGGGAACGTAGTCGCGCCAGAAGGCGTAGTCGCGCGGTTTGTCGATGGTGTGGTCTTCGCCGGCCACATAGTCGACGGCGAAGCAGACGGTAAAGGCCTGGATGTTGTCGGGCTGCGCCTGGGCGGGGGCGTGGGGCTCTTTGGTCTCACGCTGAGACTCGAAGCCGGTGACATATTCGATGTTGGCCAGCGGGAGGAGGTCTCCTTGTTCGGTGGCGTCGATGAAGTAGGGGGCGGTGATGGTCTTTTCACTGCCGGACTTGTGGCGGACGGTGACGGCGCGGACTTTGTCGCCGGAGGCGTCGGCCTTGACCGGGACGGTATCGTAGAGGACGGTCAGCTGGCCGCCGGAGATGTAGCGGGCGAGCATGCCTTCGAGCACCGCGGTGGAGACGTGAGGCTCGTGGGTAATGCGGGAGACAGAGCCGTCACCGGGGTTGAGGTTCCAACGGGAGCGGGCTTCCGGGGTTAGGGGATAGTGATCGCGGTAGTAGGCGCGGATCGCGTTGCGGTAGTCGCGGTAGAGCCGGGTGCCGCCGAACTGTTCCACCCAGGGATGTTCGTCGGGGGGCACCATCTGGGAGGTGAGTTGGCCGCCGATCCAGTCCGTCTCTTCGGTGAGGACCACCCGCATGCCGTTGCGGAGAGCGGCGAGAGCAGCGGCGACACCACCGGTGCCGGCGCCGATGACAGCAACATCGCAGCGGAGGTCGCGGGAGGCAGCCGAGGCGAGTCCGGAAGCGGCGAGCAACAAAAAACGGCGACGTTGATTCATTTTTCCATGCTATTACGCGTCCCCCTAAAGATGGCACAATGTTGGTCTAGTTAACCTGACGAGGTGATGGATGGGTATTCGGCTTTGCTCCTTGCTGCTGGCGGCGTCTGTGTATGGACAGCAGATCGTCACGACCTTTGCGGGCACCGAGTGGGTGTTCCCTGCCAACGGGGCGCGGGCGTTGGATACACCGATCGGCCCTTTGCTGGCTGCGGCGGTGGATCCCCAGGGGCGACTGGTGTATGCCGATGCGCAGAACCACGTGGTGGTGCGGGTGGAGACCTCGGGTACAGTGACCGTAGTGGCCGGAAACGGCGTGCGCGGCTTCTCCGGCGACGGCGGGGATGCGCTGCGCGCGTCGTTTGACCAGCCCCGAGGACTGGCCATTGACCGGGACGGGAACCTGTTTATTGCCGACGGGCGCAACTTCCGGGTGCGCCGGGTATCGACCAACGGGATTGTGACAACCGTGGCTGGTAACGGGCGGCAGGGAGTGAGCGGGGACGGCGGGCCGGCGACGGCGGCGGCCGTGGACACGTGGCACATGACATTCGACAACAACGGCAACCTGCTGCTGGGCGACTACACCAACAGCCGTCTGCGAAAGCTGGACCGGCAGGGGATCATCACGACGATCGGAGGGAACGGGAAGAACACCTACAGCGGCGACGGGAAACAGGCAACGGAGACGTCCTTCGTACCCTACGCGCTGCACGTGGACGCCCAGAACCGAATCCTGGTGACCGACATCATCAACTTCCGGGTGTACCGGATCGGGACTGACGGGATTCTGACGACGATCGCTGGAACGGGCGACCGGGCCTATGCGGGCGACGGGGGGCCGGCGATCGCGGCATCAGTAACGAATGTGGCCGGGATCACGACTGACGCGGCGGGAAATGTCCTGCTGGCCGACACGTCGAGCCGGCGGATCCGGCGGATTACGCCGGCAGGGATCATTTCGACCCTCGTGGGCGGTTCGGCGACGCCGGTGGGAACGACACCGGTGGGGGCGCTGGAAGCGGCGGTAGGCCTGGTAACGACGATCGTGCGGGACGGGCAGGGCCGTTATTATGTGGCCGATGGGGATGATCCGCGATTTCTTCAGATTTCGGCCGACTTCCGGACGGTAGTGAAGATTGCCGGCAACGGGCAGTTCAAGTCGCTGCCGCCGAGGACCCCCGCGTCGCTGGTGACGATGACCGAGCCGTCTGGGATGGCGTTTGGCCCGAATGGTACCTTTTACTACACGGAGAGCGGCGGCCACCGGCTGGCGATGGTGGAGCGGGACGGGGCGGTCACGCGAGTGACCGGGACCGGGGTGAACTCCTGCTGCAACGACGGTCCGATCGGAACGGGACGGCTGAGCTTTCCTTACGGGATCGCGGTGGGTCCGGACGGGGCGATCTATATTGCCGACAGCGGCAGCCAGAAGATCCGGAAGATTGTCGGAAGCACGATTTCGAGTATTGCCGGACAGACGTTTTCGGCGGGCTACGGCGGCGACAACGGACCGGCGATCAATTCGCGGCTGTCCGGCCCATGGGCGATCGTACTGGACGCGGCGGGGAACATCTACTTTACTGACCGGGAGAACCACCGGATCCGGCGGATCGACACGCGCGGGACGATCACGACGTATGCCGGGACCGGGTTGGCGGGATTTGGCGGAGACGGGGGACGGGCGCTCGACGCGCGGTTTGACCGGCCGGCAGGCTTAGCGTTTAACCCGGCGGGTGAGTTGCTGGTGGCCGATTACACGAACCACCGAATCCGGGCGATCGGGACGAACGGGACGATCCGGACGATTGCGGGTACGGGGCTGGCGACGAACAACGGAGACGGACGTCCGGCGACGGAGGCGGCGGTGCGATTTCCGTTTGGATTGACGGCCGATAAGCAAGGGAACATCTACTTCACGTCGGACGGTTCGGGGCTGGTGCGAAAGATCGACACCAACGGAATCATTTCGACGTTTGCGGGAGCGGCGGCGTACGGATTCAGCGGAGACGGGGGCGCGCCGCTGGCGGCGCGGTTCTCGCGACCATTTGGCGTGCTGGCGGCCGATAACGGCGACGTCTACATTGCCGATACCTTGAATAACCGGATCCGGGTGGTGCGGAACGTGACACTGTCGACGACGCTGGCGCCTTCGCCGTTAAACCTGACGGCAGTGGCGGGGAGCGCGAGCAGCACACCGGGGCGGCTGACGCTATCGAGCCCGGTGAACGGGCTGCCCTTCACGGCGGCGGTGACGTACGGGCAATCCGCGCGGGACTGGCTGACGGTGACGGCGTCGAGCGATACGGCACCGGCGGTGCTGACGGTGACAGCGAATGCGACGAACCTGGGCGCCGGGCGATATACGGCGACAGTGTCGGTGACGACGAACCCGGCGGGAGCGTCGAACCCCGTGACGGTGAATCTGGACGTGACAGAGACGGCGCCACGGCTGCGGCTGTCGTCGGAATCGATCACGATCAGCCGGTCGGAGGGCAGCGGGGCCGAGACTGCCGTACTCGAGGTGCGGAACGATGGCGGCGGCGTGCTTAACTATCAGGTGAGCTCGGTGGGCGCATGGCTACGAGTGGAGCCGGGGAACGGGGCGCTGCGCGCCGGGCAGGTGGGCACGATCAACGTCACGGCCGATCCGGCCGGGCTGAAAGCGGGCACCTATCTGGGTTCGGTTACGGTGACGTCGGGGAGCGTGCGCGGTGTGGTGCCGGTTACGCTGACGGTGCGGGGCGGGCGGCGGACGATTCTGGTGTCGCAGTCCGGGCTTACGTTTACGGCGGTCGTTGGCGGCGGTTCGCCGACACCGCAGAAGCTGGGAATCCTGAACATCGGGACGGGGGTATTAGACTGGCGCGCCGCGGCGAAGACGAGGTTCGTACGGCTGAGCGCGAGTTCCGGGACAGTGACGGAGCCTTGGCTGGAAGTTGGCGAGCTGAGCGTGGGGATCACCCACGCGGGGCTGGCGCCGGGGCAGTATTACGACCAGATTGAGATCACCGCGGACGCGGACAATTCGCCGCAACTGGTGACGGTACTGGTGAATGTGCTGCCGGAGGGGTCTAACCCCGGGCCGGAGGTGACGCCAACGGGGATGATCTTTATCACCAAGGCCGGGGAGAACCCGGGGTCGCAGACGGTGACCTTCAACCATTTGGGGAAGGGGCCGGTGACGTATGATTCGTCGCGGCTCGGCAGTTGGTATGAGACGGCGCCGGGAGCGGGACGGGCGGCGGCGGACGCGCCGGGGTCCGTGGTGATTCAGCCGGCACTGGCAGAGTTGACGCCTGGGGTGCGGCGGGGCGTGGTGACGTTCCAGACGCAGGAGGACGGGAGCGTACGGACGGTGAGTCTGTTGTCCGTCGTGGCTCCGGCCGACGCCGGGGACAAGAACGGGCGCGGGGCGGCGAGTTGCGGTTCGCCGACGCTGCGGGTGGAGTCGACGGCCTTGCGCGACGGGTTCACGGTGCGAGTGGGCGAGGCAGTAACGGTTGAGGTGAAGGCTGCCGACGAGTGCGGGAACCTGCTGACGCCGTTGGCCGGGGGGACGGGAGCGCAGGTGATTGCGCGTCCAGAAAACGGGGACCCGCAGGTGCCGCTGGCGCATATCGGGAATGGCGTGTGGCGCGGGACGTGGCGGCCGGTGCGGGCGATCACGAACACGCGGCTGACGGTATTGGCGATCTTCCTGGGCACGGCGGCGGACGTGGTGGCGGGCCGGAGCCAGGCCGGGAAGGTGGAGTTGAGCGGCGTGGTACAGGCACAGGGAGCGACTTCGGCTCCGCTGTTGACGGCCGGCGGCATCGTGCATGCGGCGAGCTTCGAGAGCGGCGTACCGATTGCGCCTGGGAGCCTCATCACGCTTTACGGATCGCGGCTGGCGGACCGGAGTGGATTAGCGGCTGGTTTGCCGTTGCCGGCGTCGCTGAACGGAACCGAGGTGCGGCTGGGGAACCGGCCATTGCCTCTGCTATTTACGAGTGACGGGCAGTTAAACGCCCAGGTGCCTTACGATGTTCCGGTCGACACGCAGCACCAGATTTCGGTGAAGCGCGGGGACACGATCGCGGTGCCGGAGACGCTAAACGTGGCGGCGGCTCAGCCCGGGGTGTTCACGAAGGCCCAGAGCGGGGAGGGGCAAGGGGCGATTGTGAAGCAGGACGGGGTGACGCTGGCCGAGCCGGGAACGCCCGCAGCGCGCGGCGAGGTGGTGATCATCTACTGCTCCGGGCTTGGGCCGGTGAGTCCGGCAGTGGAGGCGGGGCGGCCGGCTCCGTCGGCGCCGTTGAGCTCGGTGGTCAATCCGGTGACGGTGACGATCGGCGGGGAAACAGCGCAGGTCCTGTTTGCCGGGTTGGCGCCGGGTTTCAGCGGGCTGTACCAGATCAATGCGTTTGTACCGGCAAACTCGGCGGTGGGAGACGCAGTGGAAGTGGTACTGGAATCGGCCGGGCAGAGGAGCCGGCCGGTGACGATTGCGGTGCGATAAATTTCGCACTGCAATTTTCCGGTAAGTCCTTTGTTTTCTTTATTCCGATTGGAAAAACCTGGGTTCGTTCCCGGTTCGTTTTTTCCTGTTTGCCGCGCCCCGGAGGTATAGACGGGGCAGGGGACACCCCTTACTCATAGTACCACGGCTGTCAAGGCACGGCGGATTCTGGGGCGACCTGGACTTCGCGGTGGTGCGGTGGTGCCGAGAGGGCGACCGGTTGTTGTGCTGGTGTGGAGGAGACTGGAGAGGGCGGGTTCGCTGGGAGCGTCGGCGAGGAGGGTGTTCCAATCCTTGTCGTTCCATTCGGTGCGCCAGGGATTGAGGGTGAGCCACTTGGGCGGGGCGGTGAGGCCGAGGCGGGCGGGGGCGCTGGACCAGCGGAATAGTTGGGCAGCGGGGACGATTCCGGCGCGGACTGGGTTTCGTTCGACGTAGGCGAGGGCGCGCCAGGTGTAGGCGGGAGCCATGGCGGTGGCGAAGAAGCGGGTTTGCCAGAGGTGGCCTGAGGCGTTGCGGTGGATGTTGAGGAAGCGGGCGTAGTCGGCGTGAAGCCGGTTAAAGGTGAGCGCGGGGGCTTCCGGATACTGGGGCACGGCGATGAGGTGGTAGTGATTGGGCATCAGGCAGTAGCCCCAGATTTCGAGTTCGTAGCGTTCCGAGTATTTGGCGAGGAGTTGGAGGAAGAGAAGCCGATCGTTGTCGGTGTCAAAAATGGACTGCCGGTTGTTGCCGCGGTGTGTGAAGTGATGGGCGAGGCCAGGGATGATGATTCGGGGTCTGCGAGCCATACGAAAATATAGTCGCGGAATCGCCGGAAAATTCTCATTCAAAAGGATTTAAAAATGGGGTCAGGTGCACCCGGTCCCATTTTAGGCGTCGCGGGGGCGGAGGTAGTATTCGAGGGACTCGGGGAGGGGGAGGTTCTTGGGCTCGGCCGGGGCGTCGGGGTGCGTGGCGCGGTAACGCGACTGGATCTGCGCCTCGAGGGCCTTTACGACTTCCGGGTGCTTCTCCGCGACATTCGTGAACTCTCCGGGGTCGGATTTGTGGTCGTATAACCTTACGTAACGGCCCGGGGTCGGGTTCTCCGTTTCGTAACCGTCCGTCCGCTTGCGCTTGCCGGAGCCGAATATCAGCTTCCAGCGTTCATCCGCTAAAAACACCTCTTCGTTCTCTAAATACTGGCTGAAAATCTGCTTGCGGGGTTGCTTCGGCTTCTTGCCCTCCAGATAGGGCTTCAACGATTGGCCGTGCTGCACCGGTAACTTGTCCAGACCCATCAGATCCGTGATCGTCGCGCTCACGTCGACGTGCTCGGTGTAGTCGGTCACCACCGCACCCTGGCGGATCTTATTGGGGTAACGGATGATCAACGGCACGCGAAGGGCGGGTTCGTAGCCGCAATGCTTCTCGAAACGGCCGTGCTGACCGATACAGTAGCCGTGGTCGGCGAGGTAGACAACACAGGTATTAGGGGAGAGATTCAGCGAATCGAGGGCCTTTAGGACGTCTCCGATGTTGCGGTCGAGCATGGAAACCGACGTATAGTACGACGCGGCAATTCCCTGCTTTTCGGCGGGGGTGAGGTCACGGAAAATCAGCGGGACTTGCGGGCCGTCTTCGGGACCAACTTTGGGGACATCGAAGGTCTTGGGGTCGAACTTGTCCTTGAGATCGATGGGGAAATCGTAGGGGGAGTGGGGCTCGGGGAAACTTACCCAGAGGGCGAAGGGTTCGGCGTCGTCCTTGTGAAGTTTCAACCAGTCAATGGCGCGGTTGGCGGTGAAGGTACCGCGCATCTCTTCGTAATAGCGGGGAAAGGGGAGTTTCTCGGAATTGAGCCAGATGCGGGCGTGGTCCTTGAAGGGCTGCCAGCGGGGCTTACGGCCCACGCCCTGGGGCAGATCGCGCTTCGGGGGGATGGCGCCCCAGGCCTTCTGGATGTCCTGCTCGGTCATCATCTCGTCGAAGCCGTAGAGGCCGGGGGCGCTGGGACGGTTCAAGTGCATTTTGCCGAAGACGGCGGTGCGGTAGCCGGCGGCTTTGAACTGTTTGGGGAGGGTAGGTTTGTTGGGGTCGAGAGAAGTTCTCAGTACGGTGACGCCGGCAGCGTGGGGCATCTGGCCGGTGAGAAGGCTTTGGCGGGAGGGGGTGCAGACGGGTTGGTTGCAGTAGTGGCGGGCAAAGCGTACCCCTTGCGAGGCCAGGTGATCGAGGTTGGGAGTGGAAGCCTTGGAGTTGCCGTCGGCACCGAGGACGTAGCCGGCGTGATCGTCCGAGATGATGAAGACGAAGTTGGGCTTGCGGCCACGCTGGGCCGAAGCGGCGGTGGCGGCTGAGGTGGCGAGGAGTTCCCTGCGGGTGAGCATCTGCATATGCTATAGCAAGCGGGCAGGCTCCGGGGAGGGCACCTTTCTCTTAGTTGGCGATGGACGACCAGCCGCGCTTGGAAAGGTCACGGTAGATGTAGTAGCCGGCGGCGGAGGAGAGAGCCAACATTCCCAAGCCGAGGGGAACTTCATGGAACAGGACCTTGCCGAGGCCGAAAAGGGCCATGTAGATCATGACGCAGCCGGCGAGCCAGCAGCCGAGGTTGTTGAGGCCATCCGCGGCTGGCTTGACGTCGGGGGCGAGGGCGGCGATAGGAGCCCAGCCGTTGCGGGAGGGGCGGGTGCGGCGGTAAAAGGCAACCAAGGTCTCGTTGGACTCCGGAGCCGTCAGGTAAGTGGCGGCGAGCCAGGCAACGGTGGTGACGGCGACGGTGATGATCATGAGCCAGGCAAATTCGACGGGGTTGTCGGAATCGAGTTTCCAGATGACCTGGAGACCGACGCTGGTAACAAAGGCGGCGCCCATGGCGACCACTTCGCTCCAGGCGTTGACGCGCCACCAGTACCAGCGGAGGAGTAAGACGCCGCCGGTACCGGCGCCGGTGACGATGAGCAGTTTCCAGGCGCCGGCAATGGAATCCATATAGAACGTTACGGCGGCGGAGATGAGGGTGATGGCGACGGTGGCGATTTGCGACATCAGGACGTAGTGCTGACTGGTCTCGTTGGGCTTGAGGAAGCGGCGGTAGAAGTCGTTGACGAGATAGCTGGCGCCCCAGTTCAACTGGGTGGCAATGGTCGACATGTAGGCGGCGGCGAAACCGGCGAGCATGAGGCCGCGGAGGGAGGGGGGCATGTAGTCGATCATCACCTTGATGTAGCCGGTTTCGGGATCGGCGAGGCCGGGGTAGAGGATGACGCTGGCGAGGGCTGTGAGGATCCAGGGCCAGGGGCGGATGGCGTAGTGGGCGATGTTGAACCAGAGGGTGGCCAGGAGAGAATGGCGTTCGTCGCGAGCGCTGAACATGCGCTGGGCGACGTATCCGCCGCCGCCAGGTTCGGCGCCGGGATACCAGGTGGCCCACCAGTTGAGGGAGATGTAGACGAGGAAGGTGATCATCGGCATCCAGGGGGAGTCGAGATCGGGGACGAAGGAGAGCATGGAGTTTTTGCCGCCGGGGGCGATGCCGCGGGCGAGGTCGAGGGCGGCGAGTTTGGTCATCATTGCGTCCATGCCGCCGACGGCCTGGACGGCGCAAACGGCGAGGACGATGACCATGGCCATTTTGATGAAGAACTGAACGACGTCGGTGACGAGGACGCCCCAGAGGCCGGCGAGGGTGGAGATCCAGGAGGTGATGGCGATGAGGAAGAGCACGACGACGATAGCGGTGAACTTGTCGACGTTGAGGACGAGCATGAGGATCTTGACCATGGCGAGGTTGACCCAGCCGAGGACGATGCAGTTGATGGGGATGCCGAAATAGAGGGCGCGAAAGCCACGGAGGAAGGCGGCGGGTTTGCCGGAGTAGCGGATCTCAGAGAATTCGATGTCGGTCATGACACCAGAACGGCGCCAGAGGCGGGCGTAGAAGAAGACGACGAGCATGCCGCCGGCGACGAAGTTCCACCAGAGCCAGTTGCCGGCGATGCCGTTGCGGGCGACCATACCGGTGACCGCGAGAGGGGTGTCGGCGGCAAAGGTGGTGGCGACCATGGAGGTGCCGGCAAGCCACCAGGGGACGTCCCGGCCGGAGAGGAAGAATTCGTCAACGCTGGAGCCGGCGCGCTTTTTGTAATAGAAGCCGATGGCGATGTTGAGAAGGAAGTAGGCGGCGACGACGATCCAGTCCAGGATTGAAATTTGCATGGGTAAATCCCCTTTTCGAAACCACTCGAATTATACAGGGTAACCTTTGGCACGTCGCGTGCACTATATAGGTAGATGCTTTTACGTCTTGGATTATTGTTTACGGCATTAACAACGATGGGCTGGGCCCAGAAGGTGCAGGTGGTGGAGGCCGAGGGGGTTTATTTCCCTGGAGTTGCCGATTCCAACAGTCCAATCCACTGGGCGAACGGGAAACGGTATGTTTACAACTCCGACGGGCTGCCGATCCGGAGTGAAGGGGCAGAGTTGGCCGGCATGCGATATGCGCGGGCGACCTACCTGTTGAATTCGTCCACAGCGCCGTGGTGGATGGAGGCGACCTATCGGGACGAAGACGGAACGATCTACGGGTGGTATCACCACGAGAGGTACTCGTTGTGTCCGATGATTGGGGACCGTTATACAGCGGTGCCGGTGATCGGGGCGGTGATCTCGAAAGACAACGGGCACACGTTTCAGGACCTGGGAGTTGTCCTTTCCGACGGTTATGAGCCGAATTGCGAGGCAAAGAACGGGTTCTTTGCGGGTGGGCATGGGGATTTTTCGGTGATTCTGGACCGGGAGAAGAAGAATTTTTATTTCTATTTTTCGACGTATGGGGGCCCGGCGGAGGAGCAGGGGGTAGCGGTGGCGCGGATGGCGTTTGCCGATAAGGACGCGCCGGTGGGGAACGTGTGGAAGTATCACGACAATGGGTGGGATTCGCAAGGGATCGGGGGGCGAGTGACGCCGATCGTCGCGGTGAGGACGCCGTGGGAGAGTGAGTTTGCGGACGCCCATTGGGGACCGTCGGTGCACTGGAACCGGGAGTTGGGGGAGTTCGTGATGCTGCTGAACCGGGCGTGCTGTGAGAAAGACTGGCCGGCGGAGGGGATTTACGTGAGCTTCAACGCGGACCCGGAGAATCCGACCGGGTGGACGGCGCCGGAGAAAATTGTGGACGGCGGAGGGTGGTATCCGATGGCGGTGGGACTAGAGGTGGGTGATACAGACAAAGAGGCGGGGGCGCGGGCGCGGTTCTTTATGGGCAGCGACTCGCACTGGGAGCTTATTTTCCAGAAGGGGCAGACGGGGGTGGTGTCGACACCGGTTGAGATGAGCGGGAAGCGTTTGGGCGCCGTGACCCGGCGTCGCAGGTAGGGGCCATTCAAGTCTGGACGCCGCAGCGCGGGAGGACCCAGCGCATCACTGCATAGTAAGCGACGAGGGTAAGGATGGGAACGATGAATTCGGACATCTATTGCCTAAGATGCAGGGAGAGTTGCAATGGTGACACAGTCCAAAAAGAAACGCCGCCGTTCCGGATTGGGAACGGCGGCGCTGGCTTTGCGGGAGCCGGAGATTAACCCTGGGACTGCTGGAGCTTTTCGCGTTGCTCCTTCAGGATGGCCTTGCGGCTGAGCTTGATTTTGTTGCCTTCGAGGGCCAGGACCTTCACCATGATCTGGTCGCCTTCGTTGAGTTCGTCGCGGACGTTCTTAACGCGGCTTTCCGAGATTTCGGAGATATGGAGGAGGCCATCGGTGCCGGGGAAGATTTCGACGAAGGCGCCGAAATCGACAATGCGGACGACCTTACCCAGGTAAGTCTTACCGGGTTCGGCGACAGCGCAGATGTCCTGGACCATCTGGAGGGCCTTTTCGCCGGCGCGGCCGTCGGTGGCGTAGATATTGACCTGGCCATCGTCGTTGACATCGATCTTGACGCCGGTGGTGTCGGTGATGTTGCGGATGACCTTGCCGCCGGGTCCGATGAGTTCGCGGATCTTGTCGACGGGGATGGTGATGGAGGTGATGCGCGGGGCGTAGAGCGAGAGGGACTTGCGGGGCTCGCTGATGGCCGCGTTCATGATGTCGAGAATCTGGAGACGGGCGCGTTTGGCCTGATTGAGGGCTTCGCGCATGAGGCTGATGGGGACGTTGGGGACCTTCAGGTCCATCTGGAGGGCGGTGATGCCTTCCTTGGAACCGGCCACCTTGAAGTCCATGTCGCCGTAGTGATCTTCGGCGCCGGCGATGTCGGTAAGGATGGCGTACTTATCGCCTTCCTTGACGAGGCCCATGGCGATACCGGCGACAGCGCGATCGACGGGGACACCGGCATCCATGAGAGCGAGGGATCCGCCGCAGATGGAGGCCATGGAGGAGGAACCGTTGGACTCGAGGATGTCAGAGACGATACGGATGGTGTAGGGGAAGGTCTTTTCGTCGGGGATGACGGCGCTGACAGCGCGTTCGCCGAGGGCACCGTGGCCGATTTCGCGGCGGCCGGCGCCGCGCATCATGCCGACTTCACCGACCGAGAAGGGCGGGAAGTTGTAGTGGAGCATGAAGCGTTTGGAGAGTTCGGTAGGGTCGAGGAGTTCGATGCGCTGTTCATCGTCCTTGGTCCCGAGGGTGCAAGTGACGAGGGCCTGGGTTTCGCCGCGGGTGAAGAGGGCGGAGCCGTGGGGGCGAGGCAGGATGCCGACCTGGCAATCGATATTGCGAACCTCGTCGAAGGCGCGGCCATCGGGACGGCGGCGCTTGTCGAGCATCTCATCGCGGAAGATGCGTTCCTTGAGCATGTCGAAGAGCTTGCCGGCTTCGGGGCGCTCTTCTTCCGGGAACGCCTCTTCGACCTTGGCGTGGAGGGTGTCGATGAGGGAGTAGGACTGAAGCTTGGTGTACTTCTTGGTATCGAGAGCGTCGGTGAGTTCGACGCGGATCATGGCGTCGATCTTGTCGAACATCTCCTGATTGATGGTGGGGGAGACGAACTCGTACTTAGCCTTCCCGCACATTTTCTGGAGTTCGCGGACGCCGGCGCAGATCTTCTTGCAGCATTCGTGGCCGAACTCAAGAGCGGCGAGGACCTCTTCTTCGTCGACGTGCTTGGCCCCGGACTCCACCATGACGACACCGGTTTCGGTAGCGGCGACGATGAGGCTGATGGGGGATTCCTTCGTCTGGGCGTAGGTGGGATTGGCAATGAACTTGCCATCGATCTTACCGACGCGGACGGCGGCGAGCAGTTCGTGGAAGGGGATATTGGAGATGGCGAGCGCGGCGCCGGCGCCAACCATGGCGAGCGGGGCCGGATCGCGTTCGGTTTCGGCGGAGAGAACGAGGCCGACGATCTGGGTTTCGTGACGGAAGCCCTCGGGGAAGAGGGGGCGGATGGGGCGGTCAATGAGGCGGCAGGTGAGCGTTTCTTTTTCGCTCATGCGGCCTTCGCGTTTGATGAACCCACCGGGGAACTTACCGGCGGCATAGGTGCCTTCGCGGTAGTCGACCGTCAGGGGGAAGAAGCTGGCGCCGGGGCGCGGCTTGCCGGAACAGCAAGCAGTCACGAGGACGACGTTGTCGCCGGAACGGACGACAATCGCACCGTCCGCCTGCTTGGCCATAACGCCCGACTCGATGGAGAGGGACGTGCCAAACAGGTCGATCTCGACTTTATGCAACATATTATTTCCTTGAACCTTTGTAATTCTCCGCGCTTTCCGGCGCGAACGGGAATCAAGGAGACTTAGAGTGCTTGAACGAGGGTGGGTCCGCTCACCGGAGCGGATTTGCCGGGCCTATACGAGAGCCCGTACCGATCGAAGGTCCACTAGCGGCGGATACCAATACTGGAGATGAGAGCCTGATAACGTGCCGGGCTCGTGCTCTTGAGGTAGTCCAGAAGGCGGCGGCGGCGAGCCACCATGGTCAACAAACCACGGCGGGAACCGAAGTCCTTCTTGTGGGACTTAAAGTGCTCAGTGAGCTGGGTGATGCGTTGGCTCAAGAGCGCTACCTGCACCTCTGGCGAACCACAATCGTTCTTATTGATCCGGTATTTGGAAATGATATTCGTCTTGGACTCAATTGCCAGGGCCATGGTGTTGCTGTGGATACTCCTTAGTCTTACCTTAATCGCTTTTTTTCAGTATTCAGGATAGCACACATGAGACAGAGATCCCGACAGATCGTGTCGGGATAATTGCAAGTTGGCGACGGAATGGGGAAAGGGCTAGGGGAGATCGGGGGCGAAATCGTGTTGGAGGCGGGTGACGGCGAAGTCGACGAAGGCGCGGACGCGGGCGGAGAGGCGGCGGCCGGAGGGGTAAACGACGTGGACAGGGAGAGGGGGCAGGGTCCACTCGGGGCAGAGGCGGAGGAGGCGTCCGTGGCGGAGGTCGTCGCGGACGAGCCATTCCGAGGCCTGAGCGACACCGAGACCGCGGAGAACGGCTTCCCGGACGCCGGTGGCGCCTTCGATGGAAAAGACGGGTTCAATGGGAAAAGACTCGAGGGGGCCGGAGGCACGACTGGCGGCGACCATATCGGAGGCGCCGAACTGGGGGCCGAGGAGGCGGAGCCAGGGCCAGGAGGCGAGGTCAGAGAGTTGGCGGACGGGAGGATGGGCGGCGATGAGTTCGGGAGTGGCGACGATGTAACGGGTGACCTGGCCGGCGGGTCGGGCGACAAGATTTTCATCGGCGATGGCGCCGACGACGGCGCCGGCTTCGTAGCCATCTTCAATCATGCGCAAGGGCAGGTTGGAGTAGCTGAGTTGGGCGGTGATGCCGGGGTGGCTGGCGAGGAAATCGGTGACAAGGCGGGTGACGAGGAACTGGCCGATGTCGATGGTGGAGAAGAGGCGAAGGTTGCCGGAGAGGGTGGAATGTTCACCGTGGAGGCGCTGTTGGGCATCGTCGGCAAGGGCGAGTAGGGCACGAGCATCCTCCAGGAAGCGGAGGCCCGCTTCGGTGAGGCTCATGCTGTGGGTGTCGCGACGGATGAGGGGAAGACCGGCGCGATCCTCAAGCAGGCGGAGGTGGCGACTGAGGTTGGGCTGGGAGATGCCGAGGGTGCGGGCAGCGGCGGAGATGCTACCGGATTCGGCGATGCGGACGAAGGAGCGAAGGAGCGGGAGATCGTCGAGTGCGGTCATGCAGTTTCTGAATAAGCATTATGCGCTATCGACGGCTACCCGGGGCGGAGGGGAGAGGGCATGCTAGTGGCATGAGACGACGAAATGCAGCAGGTTTCCTGGTGGTCCGGGTGTTGGGAGTGACGTGGATGGCGGCTTGGCTAGTGATTACGATGTTGATTGCCCTGCTGGGGCCGTGGATGACGGGTTGGCCGCTGGCGGCGAGGACGCTGGCGTTGAGCGGGGTGATGGTGCCAATTTCGACCCTGGTGGTTATGCCATTCCTGACAGAGAGACTGAGCGGGTGGCTGCGCGGGGAAGAGTCCGTCCGAGGGGTTCTAGCGCGGTGGCATGCGGAGGGCGCCATCGAGGCGAATGGTTTCGCCGTTGAGCATGGGGTTTGCGAGTATCGAAAGCGCTAACTGGGCGAACTCTTCAGGGCGGCCGAGGCGGTTGGGGAAAGGGACGGTGGCGCCTAGTTCGTGCTTCACCTGCTCCGGGAGGGCGGCGAGGAGGGGAGTATCGAAGAGGCCGGGGGCGATGGAGACAACGCGGATGCCGGAGCGGGCGAACTCGCGGGCGAGGGGGAGAGTGAGGCCGGCGATGGCGGCTTTGGAGGAGGCGTAGGCGGCCTGGCCGATCTGGCCGTCGAAGGCGGCAATAGAAGAGGTAAGGATGATGACGCCGCGTTCGCCCTCGGCATTGGGCGTATTGGACATCATGGCGGCGGCGGCGAGGCGGACGACGTTGAAGGCGCCGATGAGGTTGACGTGGATGACGCGGGCGAAGTCGTCGAGGGGAAGGGGGCCATCCTTGCCGACGGTGCGTTGGGCGGCGGCGAGGCCGGCGCAATGGACGACACCGCGGAGGGCGCCGTGGGCGGAGACGGCGAGGGCAATGGCGCGCTGGACGTCTTCCGGACTGGTGATGGAACCCGGGACAGAGGGCGGAGGGGCGGACTGGAGGTCGAGGACGACGGGGTGGGCCCCGGCGGCGGAGAGGGCATGAGCAGCGGCGGCACCGAGACCGGAGGCGCCGCCGGTGACGAGGAAGGCATTCCCGGCGATTTGCATGGCTGTAGTTGAGCATAGCGGTCCGGTGCGGGTAAAACATAACGGGTATACTTTGTTCAAGCCATTCCAATGCCGATTGACTGGTTTCCCCTCTGGCTGAGTCTGCGCGTGGCGCTGCTGGCGACGGTGTGCGCGGCGGCGTTCGGGATACCGGCGGCGTATGTATTGGCCAACCGGGAGTTTCGCGGGAAGGAGACGCTGGACGCGGCGTTGACGCTGCCGCTGGTGCTGCCGCCGACGGTGCTGGGGTATTACCTGCTGATCGTACTGGGGCGGGAGAGTTGGATGGGGCGGCTATATGAGTCGGTATTTGGGGAGCCGCTGGTGTTTACGTGGAAGGCGGCGGTGATTGCGGCGGTGCTGCATTCGGCGCCATTGCTGGTGAAGTCGACGCGGGCGGCGCTGGAGAGTGTGGACCACGCCTACGAGCGGGCGGCGCGGACGCTGGGAGCGCCGGAGTGGAAGGTATTCTGGCGAGTGACACTGCCGCTGGCGAGGCGTCCGGTACTGGCGGCGGCGGCGCTGGCGTTTGCACGATCGCTGGGGGATTTCGGGGTCACGATCATGGTGGCGGGAAATATCCCGGGGCGGACGCAGACGGTGGCGGTGGCGATCTATGACGCGGTGGAAGGGGGGAACGGAGACGCGGCGCGATGGCTGGTGATTGTGGTGAGCGTGGTCTCGCTGGGGCTGTTGACGCTGGCCAACCGGCTGACGCCGAGGAGGCTGCCGGGATGATCACGGCACGGCTGAAGAAGCGATTTCCGGAGGGGACCGATTCGCGGGCGTTTGCGTTGGATGTGCAATTTGAGGCGGGCGACGGGGTGACCGTGCTGTTTGGGCCGAGCGGATCAGGAAAGACACTGACGCTGGACTGCATTGCTGGTTTTGAACGGCCCGACGAGGGGCGAATTCTGCTGAACGACGCCATTTTGTATGATGGGGCGGCACGGGTATTTCTGCCGCCGCAGGCGCGCCATTGCGGCTATGTGTTCCAGAATTATGCCTTGTTTCCCCACATGACGCTGCGGGAGAATCTGGAGTTCGGGGCCGCGTCGTTGAAGAACCTGGAGCGCCATAAACGGGTGAGCGAGATGCTGGAGCGGTTCCAACTGCACGAAGTAGGCGGGCGGCGGCCGCATGAGTTGTCCGGGGGGCAGAAGCAGCGGGGTTCGATTGCGCGGGCGTTGCTGGCCAATCCGCGGGTATTGCTGCTGGACGAACCGGCGCAGGGGTTGGACACGGTGCTGCGGCAGGAGTTGTATGGAATTCTGCGGGATGTGCAGAGCGATTTTCCGATGCCGGCGCTGCTGGTGACGCATGATCTGGAAGAGGCGCTGGAGCTTGGCGAACGCATGCATGTATTTCGGGACGGGCGGATTGTGCAGAGCGGGACGCCGCAGGCGGTGCTGGATGCGCCGGGATCGGTGGACATTGCGCGGCTAATGGGAATTTACAATTTGCTGCGGGTGGAGATCCTGGCGCTGGATCCGGGCCGGAACAGCAGCCGGCTGAAGGTGGGGGAGTGGGAGATCAACGGGACGTACTATCCGGGGCATTTGAAAGGCGCGCGGGTGACGCTGTACTGCATGCCGGGGCAGGTGCGAGTGGAGCCCCGGGAGGGTTATCCGCGGGCGGGGACGATGGGGCTGGAGTTGGAGCATGCGGTGGCGGGGCCGGACCGCGCGCGGCTCGTGTTTGCGGGGGGGATTCGGGCCGAGGTGGGACGGGCGGAGTGGGAGAAGATGGCGGGGGCACGGGAGTTTGCGGTGGAGATCCCGGCGGGGGCGCTGCGGCTGGTAAAGGGATGATCCGGTGCGCGATCACGGACGGGCAGGGGGTGAGTGAGGCGGTGCTACGGCGGGTGGATTGGGTGCAGGTGCGGGAGAAGGAGATGGGGGGGCGGGCGCTGACGGAACTGGTGCGGGGGCTGGTGGGAAGAGGACCGCGGATATTGGTGAACGGGAGGGTGGATGTAGCGTTGGCGGCGGGGGCGGCGGGGGTGCATTTGCCGGCGGGCTCCGTGGAGCCGTGGCGGTGGCGGGCGTGGGTGGGGGCCGGTTTTTTGATCGGGGTGTCGTGCCATTCGGTGACCGATGTGGTGCGGGCCGAGGCGGAGGGGGCCGACTATGTGTATTTGAGCCCGGTGTATGCATCGCCCTCGAAGCCGGGGTATGGGCCGGCGATCGGGTTGGCGGTATTGGGAGAGGCATGCCGGCGGGTGCGGATACCGGTGCTGGCGCTGGGCGGGGTGGATGAGGAACGGGGGGAGGAGTGTGTGCGGGCAGGGGCGGCAGGTTTTGCATCGATCTCGGCATTTTCCGGGTAGATGTGCGGGAAAATGGCAGCTATGAAGTGGTTGCTGCTGCTGGCTTGCGGGTGGGTGGTTTGGGCGCAGGGGGAGTGGCGGGACATTCCCGTGGCGGGACGGACGGTGCGCGTGCAGGTGGTGGAGGGGGAGGCGCTTTGGCAGGGCGATATCGTGCTCGGGGCCGTGGAGCGAGTTGGGAAAGGGGAGCGGGGTTCGGCGGTCATTACGGGCGAACGGCTGCGGTGGCCGGGCGGGGTGATCCCGTACGTGATTGACGACGACGTGCCGGAGCCGGAGCGGGTGGAGGAGGCGATCGGGCATTGGAACGAAAAGACGGGAATACGGCTGGTGGCGCGGGGGGGTGAGGCAAACTATGTCCAGTTTCGGCGGCGGAACGGGTTTGCATGCAGTTCGAATGTGGGGATGATCGGGGGGCGGCAGTTCATCAACCTGCCGGACACCTGCGCGCGGGGATCGGTGATTCACGAGATCGGGCATGCGGTGGGGCTGTTTCACACACAATCGCGTGAGGACCGGGATCTGTTTGTGCGGGTGAACGAGGATGGGATTGAGCGGGTGAACTGGAGCCAGTATGAATCGCAAGTGGCGGCGGCGGACGACGTGGGGGCGTATCCGTACGATTCGATCATGCACTACTGGACGGGGGGATTTGCGTTGGGCGGAGAGTATGCGATGGCGACGGTGCCGGAGGGGATACCGGTGGGGCAGAGGGATGGGTTGGCGGCGTCCGACCTGGATACGGTGGCACGGATTCTGGGAATGCCGCTGGAGAAGACGTTGATTGCCTCGAACCCGAGCGGGCTGGAAGTGGTGGTGGATGGGGAGGCGGTACGGACGCCGGCGGAGTTTACGTGGGCAGCGGGCACGCGGCACCGGGTGCGGGTGGAGGACGTTTTGGGAGAGAACGGGGAGTTGCGGTTTGCGCGGTGGAGCGACTTTGGGGACCGGGAGCATGAGTTTGTGGCGGGCGGGGAGAATTCGACGTTGACTGTGCACATGCGGCGGCTGTGGCGGATGCCGGTGATGGCGCTGCCAGAAGAGGGAGGTCGAGTTGCGGTGCAGCCGGAGGGGTGGATTCCGGAAGGGGGGCGGGTGGAGTTGCGGGCCGAGCCGGCGGAGGGGTTTCAGTTTACGAACTGGAGCGGGCTGGGGTACTTTTCCTTGCACGGGAGCGCCAACCCGGCGCGACTCTTGTTTACGGATTCG
Organism: uncultured Solibacteraceae bacterium; assembly: GCA_964430625.1. Classification (GTDB taxonomy): domain Bacteria; phylum Acidobacteriota; class Terriglobia; order Bryobacterales; family Bryobacteraceae. Next base: position 98,180 of record CAYSFR010000014.1, on the reverse strand, counting down.
CGGCTGGAGTATAACGCCGGGTTTACGACGGGCACGGTGACGACGGTGACGAGTGAGCCAGCGGGACTGCGAATACTGGTGGATGGTACGGCGTATACGGCGCCGCACCGATTTGTGTGGGCGGCGGGGACACGGCACGAAGTGGGGGTGGAAGCGGCGAGCCAGACAACGCAGGGCGGCGGGGCGACGCACACGTTTCGCGGGTGGAGTGACGGGGGAGAGGAGAAGCACACGATCACGGCGGGAGCGGAGGGAAGTACGGTGACGGCGGAGTTCGAGACGCGGTACCAGGTGCTGACGGGAGCGGGGACCGGAGGGCGGGTGGTGATTGATCCTCCGGTGACGGCGGACAGGCAACCGGCGGGGGCGACGGTGACGGTGACGGCGGAGGCGGCGAGCGGGTATACATTTGCGGGGTGGGAGGGGAACCGGCCGGGTGGGGAGGCGCGGAAGAGCGTGACGGTCGACGGGGTTCTGGACTTGCAGGCGCGGTTTGCGCAGCCGGGGGCTTTGACGGCGGCAGGACTGGTGAATGCGGCGACGTATTTGTCCGGTGCGGTGGCGCCGGGGGAAATTATTGCGATCTTCGGGGCGGGTTATGCGGCGCCGATGCGGGTGTTATTTGACGGGGTCGCCGCGCCGGTTTTGTATGTGACGGAGCGGCAGGTGGGAGCGGTGGTGCCGTTTGGAGTGGCGGGGAAGAGCGTGGTGCGGGTGCAGTTGGAGCAGGCGGGGAGGATGAGCAATTCGATCACGGTGAACGTTGCGGCGGCGGCGCCGGGGCTATTCACGGCGGCGGCATCGGGCCGGGGGAGTGGGGCGATTTTGAATTCAGACGGGTCGTTGAATGGAGACGGGAATCCGGCAGAGAGGGGGTCGATTGTGGTGTTGTGGGCGACGGGATTTGGGGAGATGCGGCCGGGGCTGCGGGACGGGGAGTTGGCGGGGGCGCCCTATGCGGAACCGGTGAATGGGTATGTGGTGAGGATTGGGGAACGGGTGTGCGAGGTGTTGTACGGAGGCGCGGCGCCGGGGTTGGTGGCGGGGGTGGTGCAATTGAATGTGCGGGTGCCGGGGGATATTGGACCGGGGGTGATGCCGGTGTCGGTGGAGGTGGGCGGGGTGAAAAGTCCGCGAACGGTGAGCTTGGCGGTTCGGTAGGGCGGGAATTTCATTCCGGAATATCTGGCGTACCCTTATGAAAACAGGGTAGTTAAAACGGGGCTTCGTGCACCTGACCCCAATTGTTTGTACGCTAGAGGTTCGTGAGAACAATTGGAATTATTGGTGGCGGGATTATCGGGCTGGCAACGGCTTACCGGTTCGGGCAGCGTATGCCCGGACGGCGGGTGGTCGTTTTTGAAAAAGAAAACGCCGTCGGACAACACCAGACAGGACATAACAGCGGGGTACTCCACGCGGGGTTATATTACAAGCCGGGATCCAACAAGGCGCGGCTGGCGGTGGAGGGGATCCGGCAGATGGTGGCGTTTTGCCAGGAAAACGGGGTCAAACACGACATCTGCGGGAAATTGGTGGTGGCGGCAACCGAGGCGGAAGTGCCGCGGATGATGGATCTCTATGAGCGGGGAAAGGCGAATGGGCTGGCTGGGCTGCGCGTGCTTGACCGGGCCGGGATGGTGGAGATTGAACCGCATGTGGGCGGGGTACAGGCGTTGCGGGTGCCGGAGGAAGGGATTGTCGACTACGCGGGGGTCTGCGAGGCGCTCGTCCGGAAGATTCGGGAATTGGGAGGGGAGGTGCGGACTGGGGCGGGGGTCACTGGACTGCGCGAGACCGGCACGGGATGGGTGGTGGAGACGGCGGCAGGGGCAAGCGAAGTCGACTTTCTGGTGAACTGTGCGGGACTGCACTGCGACCGCGTGGCGGAGATGGGTGGCGTGGAACGGGAGATGCGGATTGTGCCGTTCCGGGGAGAGTACTACCTGCTGCGGCCGGAACGGCAACACCTGGTACGGCACCTGATCTACCCGGTGCCCGATCCGGCATTCCCGTTTCTGGGTGTTCACTTTACGCGACTGATTCACGGAGGGGTGGAAGCCGGGCCGAACGCCGTGCTGGCGTTTGCGCGGGAAGGGTATACGAAGCGGGACTTCGTGGCGTCCGATTTGTGGGACGCGCTGTCGTTTCCGGGGCTGTGGAAGTTCCTGGGGCGTTATCCGGGGGTGAGTTGGTATGAGGTGAGGCGGTCGTTCAGCCGACAGTTGTTCTGCGAGTCGCTGCAACGACTGGTGCCCGAGATCGCGGTGGCGGATATCAGCCCGGGAGGCGCGGGGGTGCGGGCGCAATCCATGTTGCCCAATGGGGACCTGGTGCAGGACTTTCTTTTTGCCGACCGGCGGCGGGCACTGCATCTGCTGAACGCGCCGAGTCCGGGGGCGACGGCATCGCTGGCGATCGGCGACGAGGTGGTCTCTAGGGTGGAGCGGGGGATCTAAATCGCCAGCATCTTCGACAAGGCGTTGAAGACGAGGATGACGGCGGGCCCGAGTGTGACCAGAAGGATGGCCGGGAAGATCAGAAAGAAGATGGGGAAGACCAGCTTGACACTGACCTTGCGGGCCTGTTCCTGCGCCGATTGGCGCATACGGGTACGGAGGAAGCGGAGTTGATTGCGTAGGGCGGTGGCCAAGCCGGTGCCGAAGCGGTCACCGTCAATGAGCACCTGAGCGATACGTTTCACTTCCGGTTCGGTATTGCGGTCGACGAGGCCCCGGAGCGCTTCCTGGCGGCTGCGGCTGGCGAGCATTTCCATGAGGACCAAATTGAACTCTTCGGCCAGTTCCGGGTGGCTCTCGTCGAGTTCGCGGGCGGTTTCGGCGATGACCGAATCGAGGCCCTGGCCGGCTTCGAGGCCGAGAATCATGAGTTCGAGCGCGATGGGGAGCGAGTTGCGGAGGTAGGTATCGCGGCGATTGTGGGTGGCGCGGAGGATGCGATCCGGGGCGAGGTGGCCGATGCCGGCACCGGCCATTACAGCCATGACGAGGCCGGTCGAGTCCCCCGAGGCGATGAGGGAGATCAGCGCCATCGTACAGGCCGAGACGAGAATAGCGGCGGCCTTGATGCCGAAGAAGGTGGTGAGAGCGTCCGGGTGGCGATAACCAGCGTGGCTGAGGAGTTGGCGGTAGTGATCGACGTGTTGCGAGCGCTTGGGGACGAGGGCGCCGAAGTTCTTGAGAGACTCCTTGAAGGTATCGGAAGGAGGGGAGTCGATGGCGGCCGTGCCGCCGCCGCGATTCATGAGGACGTAGCCGAGGCCGGTGAGACAGCCCATGACGATGACGAAGAAACCGATGAGAAGGGGGAGTTCGTTCATGGGGTCCTCAGACGCGGATCTTGACGATGCGCTGGATCACGAAGTGGCCAGCGACAACGAAGGTAATGGCGGCGCCGATCATGGTGGGGCCGAAGGGATGATCGACGAGGGTGAGCAGGTAGCCGGGGCTCGTCAGATAAAGCATGATGGCGATGGCAAAAGGCAGGATGGTAAGAACGCCGCCGGTCATGCGGCCATGGGCGGAGACGGCGCGAACTTCCCCGCGGAGCGAGACGCCTTCGCGGACGGTTTCGGCAAGGTTTTCCAGGACCTCGGTAAAGCGCCCGCCGGAGCGACTGCTGATGAGGGCGGCGGCGACAAAGAGGCGGACCTCGAGGATGGGGACGCGTTCGGAGAACTTTTCGAGAGTGGCCTTCCAGGGCATTCCGAGGCGGCGCTCATCACGGATACGGCGAAACTCGGGACCGAGCGGGCCGGGCATGTCCGCGGCGAGGGTTTCGATGGCACCTTGCAGCGGATGGCCGGCGCGCATGGCGCGGGCAAGGCTTTCGAGCGCGTCAGGGAACTGAGCCTCAAACTGGTCCATGCGCTTCTGGCGGAGGCGATTGAGGTAGAGATACGGGATACTGGCGCCGGCGGCGAAGGCGGCGAGCGAGGATCCGGGAGGCAGCCAGCGTTGATCCATGACGAGGGCGGCGCCAATGGCGCCGAGCAGGAGCATGGTGGCGGCTACGCGTCCGACCGACCAGCGGAGGCCGGCGTCGTCGAGTACGCGGCGGAGGTGCTCGATGAGATTTAGCCGCTGCAGGAGGACTTCCATCACACTGATGGAACTGTGGCGGGTATCGTTAAGCAGAACGGAGGGCTCTTCGGACTCTTCGATGGCGGCGTTGATGTCGGGGTGCGCGTCCTGACGGGCGCGGAGCCGGCTCTGGATGAACGCAGCGATCAGTACCGCCGTCGCCGCCGCGAGGAAGGTGGTGATGAAAAAGAGAATTGCGATCGCTGCCGCCACGCTGTCCGCCTGTTCCTATCGAGCCGCCACGCGGGGCGTGACGACGAGCAAGAGTTCGCTGCCGGCCGGTTGGGGTGCAGGCGAATGGAAGAGTTTTTCGACGAGGGCAGGCGCCGAGGCGTCGCGCTCAAAGCCGGCGACGAGGACCGACTGGCCGTCGGCGACGCTCAAATCGGCCGAAAAGCGGCGGCTGCTGACGCCGCCGCGCTGCGGCAAAGTCAATTCCGGCCGGACGCGCAGGTTCAGGAAGCCGTTACCGGCGCCGCGCGGGGTGAGCCGGAGCCGGAGGTCATAGTCGCCCGGCTGCGCACTGCCCGCCTGGAGCGAGACCTCATGCCAGTGGGGGGAATCCACGTTTTCGGTAGAAAGGAGGCGCAGGGATTTGGACTTTTCCATCTCCTCCGCTTTCCAGCCTGCCGGGAGGAGTCCGATGCGAACGGCGCCGGACGTACCGGCGGCGAGACCGGCGCGGGCGGAGATTTCCTTTACCGCGTCGGCGGCGGCGGCGGCCATGCGCACCTGGAAACTGACGCGAGGGCCAGCGGCGGCGGTTGCGGCGGAGGCCGGAGTGGTTCCCGCCCACTTCGATGCCGCGGCGGAGACGGGGACGGGCGCAGTCGGCGTCTCCTCGGCATCGTCAGGATTCCGGAGCACGATGCGCACTTTGGCGGCGGAGTCGGCCAGGGCGACCTTCTCGACATCGCGGGCAGGGACGAGGAGATTAACAACGGTAGATGGAGAGGGCTGCGGACTGGGATCGACGTGGACATTGAGCACGGCCACATTCGATAGAAGCGTGCGGGCCACCGATTCGCCCCCCCCGTGCGGCTGAATCGACTGCACGTCGACATGGTTGCCAGCGCGGAGATAGGGAACCAACCCCACCGAATCGGCGACCCGGATCGAGATGGCGCGCATTCCCTTCGGAATCACGAGCCCAGTGGCGGTTTTCGTACCGGAAATAGACGATGTGGTGACCGCCTCATTGGGCGTCAACGATTTGGCGACGGTGCGGCCGACGACGTCATCGACGTTACTGAAAGCGCCTTCCGGCCGTTCGGGGCCAGCGGGCTGCACCTTGACGTCGGCAGCGGTGAGCACCATCCCGCGATCGAGTGCGCGGGAGACAACCACGATTCCCGGAGCACCGGCCGCCTGGGGCGGAGCGGCACCGCTAATCTTGCCGACAAAAAGGCCGTAGAAGACACCAGTCGCCGCGATGGCGACGACGAAGGCTATGCCGAGAAAAGGAAATAGGTTGCGCTTCATAGGAATCCGCATCCTCATTCAAACATGGATCGCCGTGACGGCGAATCGAGCGTAAGCACTACGCGCGAAGGGTAAACACCTTAGGGCTTTACTAGGTGTTTTTCGTAGACAAATCGTTGTTCAATATCGCCTTGCGGGGTAGACGCGGTGCGGTAGATAGTGAGTAGGCGCCCGGTATCATCGAGTTGCCACTGGTCGACGGTCTTAATTTCGGTCCCTTGCACGGAGGTTTTCGCTTTGACATGGAGCGTTGCGCCGCGCCAGGAGGAGACCGAGAGCACTTTGTTGCCGCGCATGACGTTTTCGGCTTCCTTACCGGAAAGGTCGAGGGTGTAGTTACTGGTGGAGGCGCCGCGGGCGTCGGTAAGGGTGGACTCGACAGTGAGTTGCGCGGGGGACTGTTTGACGGTCATGGCGAGCGCCTGGGGCGGGTTGGCGCGGCCGAAGTCACTTTTGGCGACTGAGAGGGACCATGTGCCGGAGAAATCAACGCCAGACAGGGGCGCGGAGCAGCCGGCCAGAACGGCGAACACGGCTAGTCTGGAGAGCATGGAACGAGAGTACCAGCAAACGCTCCTCGCGTCTCTCCGGGTTACGCCTTAGATACGGCGGCAGGTTCGGGCTTCGGGGCGAGGAACATTTTGTAGACCAAGGCGCCAACGGCTACGGTGGCAAGGGCGGTAAAGGAGACCGACGGGCGGAGCAGTAGGCCGGAGATGGCGACCCAGGCGCCCATTACGAGGAAGAAGACCGGGAGCAGGGGCCAGGCAAAGCTGACTGTGGAGAGTTTGCGCCATCCCGGACGTTTGCGGAAGACGAAGAGGGAGGCAACGGCGAGAGCGGCGAAGGCGTTCAACAGGAAGCCAACGTAGAACATAAGGTCGCGGAAGGGGGTGAGGCACATGAGAATGGCGCACACGCCTTGGATCGTGATGGAAAAGACGGGCGTGCGCCATTTTTCGTGGACATTGGCGGCAGCGGGGAAGAAGGCGCGGTTTTTGGCCATGGCGTAATAGACGCGGGGTCCGGTGGTAACCATGGCGTTGACGGAGGCGAGCAACCCGGCGGCCATGAGGACGCTGAAGAGGGCGGCCACGTCGGAGCCGAAGAGCCGTTCCGAAGACTGGGAGCCGATACGGAGGACGCCCTTCATCTGTTCGAGAGGTGTGGCGTAGATGTAGAGAACGTTGAGGAGGGCGTAGAGGACAGCGACGAAGATGGTTCCGAGAGTGAGAGCCCGGGGAAGGGTTTTTTCGGGCTGGCGAAGCTCTTCGGCTACGTAGGTGGCGGCGTTCCAACCGGAGTAGGCCACGTATATGAAGATCAAACTGGTGGCGAACTGTTCCCAGATGGGGGCGGTGGAGGTACGGACGGCGGCCTGGGAGAAGTTGGCCCAATCGCCTTTGCCGAAGGCGAAACCGAGGACGAGGAAGCCGGCGAGGACAGCGAGTTTGAGAGCCGAGAGGACGTTCTGGACGCTGCTGACGAACTGGATGCCGAAGTAGTTAATGACGGTGAAGACGGCGATGAGGGCGCTTGCGGTGAGTTGGGCGGGGCCGATTTCAAAGGGCCCGAAGGCCATGGTGTTCGTGGACTTGAGGACCGGGAAGACGTAGCTCAGGTACTCCGAGAACGCGAGGGCGGGCAGGGCGATAGCGGCCGAGAAGCCGGCAAAGAAGGACACCCAGCCATCCATGAAGCCCCAGGTGGGGCCGTAGGCCTCGGTGAGATAGACATACTCGCCGCCGGAACTGGGAAAGTTGATGCCGAGTTCGGAGTAGCAGAGGGCACCGGCGAGGGCGATGAGCGCGCCGACGGCCCAGATGGAGATGACGAGCCAGGGTTCACCGAGGTCACCGGCGAGGAAACCGGTGGTGGTGAAGATGCCGGTCCCGATCATGTTGGAAAAAACGAGAGCGGTGGCGCTGAGGAGGCCGATCTGGCGAAGCAGACCTGTAGGGTTGGAATTGGAAGATGCCATGAAGAAGCGCTGAGTCCTATCGTACCGGAGTAGTGTGTGGATTAGTGCAACAGGGCGGAGGCGGGCGCGGAGTCATGGCGCGGAACGCGGTCGTAGATTTCCCAGACGCCAGTGCAAATGGAGTCCCAACTGGAGCGGCAGGCCGATTCGCGGGCCTCGCGGCGAAGGGCGGGAAGGCGAGCGGGGTCGCCGAGGAGTTGGACGACGCGGCGGATGAAATGGGCGTCGGAGCGGGCAATGAATCCGTTGACGCCGGATTCGATGAGATAGCGGGGGCCTCCCTGGTCACGGACGACGGCGGGGACGCCGCAGGCGAGCGCCTCCTGGACGGCTGTGCCGTAGGTGTCGGTACAGGAGGGGTAAACGAAGAGGTCCATGGAGGCGTAGGCCTCGGCGAGGGGCTCGCCGTCGAGGAAGCCGGTGAATTCAGCGCGGCGGAGGCGGCGGGAGAGGTAGGCACGTTCAAAGCCATCGCCGACAATCAGGAAGCGATGATTCCCGGCGGGGAGCTGTTTTTGCAGGTCAACAAGGAGGCGGACGTTCTTTTCCGGCTGCAGGCGGCCGGCGAAGCCGAGGGTAAACGCTCCGTCCTGGCGGAAGCGCTTGTTGGGATGGAAGAGTTCGGTATCGACGCCGCGGGGCATGAGGTGAACCGGTTTGCCGGTCATTTCCTGAAGCATGGCGACGAGTTCGGGATTGGGGGCGAAAAGCGCGCTGGCGAGTTTATAGAAGAGCGCCACGCCTTCCAGCGCGCCGCGTTCCGTGAGGAGGGTGACAAAGTCGGCGTAGGCCTTGGGGAGAAAGCTGAAGAGGGGGTGTTCGAGAATGATGTGAAGGCGGTGGGCGGCGAGTTCGTGAAGGTTGTTGTGCCAACTGGCGACGAGGGGGATGTTGTAGTGATAGGCAAAGTAGACGCCCATGAGGCCGATATCCCCGGGGCCGGTGACATGAATGACATCGGGTTTAAAGCGGCGTAGGATATTGCGAACGCGAAGGAGATGCCGGCCGAGGAGCGGGTCGAAGGACAGGTCTTTGTCGACGGGGATGGAGGCGGCGGCACGCCGTAACTCAAGAACGGCGGTGACGCCGTCAGTGGAATATTTTGTCGCGGCCCCGCCCCGGACGCAGAGGAAGGGCAGGGCGTGGCGTTGCGCAAAGCCGTCTAACTCACGGCTGGTACGCGCCATCCCGTTCACTTCATGAAAAGAATCGGCAAAATAGGCGACACGTACGGCTGGCAAGTTCAACTCCGCGTCTGGGAAGACGCTTCCGCCATTATATAAGTTTCCTCCCGGGGCGAGTTATTTCCTGGGAGTTAGTGACGGTGGGGGTGGAAGACGGGGTCGAGGCCATGCATAGAGAGTCGCTGGTCGATGGCGGACTCGACGATTTCGACCTCTTCGGCGCTGAGGCCGCCAGCGAGATCGAAGATCTTCTTGTATATTCCCTTGGCGCGGCCACGGCTGACTTCGCCGGGGCAACTGAGGGCATAGGCAAAGAGCGCATGATCGCGGACATCGGGATCCTCGAAGAGCTTTTCGAGTGTACCGGCGGCATGGCCGACGCCGAGGTAGCCGACGCCCCAGATAGCCTGGCGCTGCACTTCCTTATCCTCATCTTCCAGGTGGGGGACAAAGCGTTCGGCAAAGCGGCGGTCGAGGCTATGCCACATGGCTTTCATGGCCAAGGCGCGGGTTTCCGGATTCTGGTAGAAGAGATCGAGGCCTTCTGCCAGTTCCTCGGTAATGTCGCCCTCGGCGAGGGCACAGGCGGCGCCGGCGCGTTCGATGGCAGGAGCGGACTCATCGGCAAACTTGTCTTCGAGCTTGGCGCGGATCTCCTCGTTATCGAGGCCGGCTGCGAGGGCCTGCCAAGCCTGGCCGCGCACCTTCTCATCGGCGTCGGATTCAGCCACGGCAAGAATCTGGGCGGTCTCGGACTCATCGAGTTGTTCGTTGCCGAGGCTTTCAATCGCGTGGCGGCGGACTTCCGGATCAGGGTGTTCAATATACGCCAGCATTTCGACGGGTTCGAGGACATCGAAGACAGGCGGGGCGTTCTCGGGGTAGTGCTCGTAGATATTGAACGGCGGCGGGGTGTCAGGAACCGTTATCGCGGCGAGTTGATCGAGGGCGAACTCGAGTTCGTGCTTGTCGTGGGCGTAGGACTCCGAGGCGGGGTCGAGGGTAGCGATGCGGGCTTCGATCGCCTCTTTGAATCCGGCCTGGCCGTACAGGCTGATGTTAATGGCGGCATCGGCGGGATCGGAGGCGAGGCGGGCGTGGAGGAGGGCTTCGATGCGGGGGTCCTGGACGCGCAGGCCGGCGAGGAGGAACTCGACGTTGGCCTGGGACTCCGGGCCGGCTTCGGCATGGAGGGCGAGGAGGGGTTCGATGGCGGAGGCGCCGAGTTCGGCGAGGGCCTCATAGATTTCACTGGGGTCGTCGTCGCCAGCGTCGTGGAGGAGTTCGACGTAGACGGGGATGGCCGCGGTGGAGCGGAGAGCGCGAAGGAGGTGGAAGATCTCGCCACTCAAGTCGATGCGCACCTCTTCATCCATTTCCAGGAAGAAGGCGGCAAGGACCTGGGCTGTTTCCTCCGGATCGCGGGCGAGGATGGCTCCGATCCAGGCCTGGTCGACGCCGATGCGGCCCAGGGATGCTTCCGAGAGAAGCTCATCAAGCGGAGTTTCCGCGTAGCGATCCGGAGTGAGTAACATGGGGAATCCTATTCTTAGTAAGTGCTGCGGCCGCCGGAGGCGTCGTAAGTTTGGGCGGTAACGAAACTGCAATCGGGGCTGGAGAGGAAGTGAACGACGGCGGCAATCTCCTCCGGTTCGCCAGTCCGGCGCATAGGGATCTTGTCGGTCATATACTTCACCTGCTCCGGGGTGAGTTGTTCCAGAATGGCGGTACGGACAACGGCGGGTGCCACGGCATTGACGCAGATACCTTCAGTGGCGACTTCCTTGCCGAGCGACTTCGTGAATCCGATGACGGCGGCCTTGGTGGCCGAATAGGCCGTCATATTCGGATTGCCGTCCTTGCCGGCGACTGAGGCGATACTGACGATACGGCCGTACTGATGCTCGCGCATGTGGCCAATGACGGCTTTGCAGCCGTTCCAGACGCCATCCATATTCACGCGGATGCACTTCTGCCATTCGCTGTAGTCCTGTTCCCAAAGAGGAGCGGCCTTGCCGGCGACTCCAGCGTTATTCACCAGGATATGAATGCGGCCGGTGCGGGCGAGGACGGCGTCGCGGGCGGCGGTGACGGAGTCCCAATCGGCGACGTTCATCTGAACGGCGAAGGCGCCGGGGATCGCGGCGGCGGCTTCTTCGGCGGCCTGGATGTTCATGTCGGCGATAGCAACTGTGGCGCCGGCAGTCGCCAGGCGGCGGGAAATGGCCAGTCCGATTCCGCTTGCTCCGCCGGTAACGATGGCCGTTTGCCCGGACAAATCAAAGTAAGGCATTCGAGTTCTCCAATGAGTAGGTGACGCTAACAAAACGGCCCGCCTGCGGAGTGCGCGAGGCGGGCCGTCGAAAATAACATCGCGGGAGGAAAGTTAGTCTTCCTTGACGACGTTGACTTTGATATCGACCGACACCTCGCGATGCAGTTTGAGGGTGACGGTATGTTCTCCGAGCTGCTTGATGGGATCGTGCAGAACGATCTTCTTGCGATCGATGTGGAACTTCTGGTCTTCCAGGCGGGCGGCGATGTCGGCCGAGGTAACGGACCCGAACAACTGGTCGTTTTCGCCGGCCTTCTGGGCGATGGTAATGACCACCGGGGCCAGCAGTTTGGCGAGTTCCTGGGCTTCATTGGCTTCCTTGGCCTCACGGCGAAGGGCAGCTTGACGCTCCTGTTCCACAATCTTCTTGTTGGCTTCCGTAGCGGGGACGGCAAGCCGTTTGGGCAGCAAAAAATTACGCGCAAAACCCGGGGCGACCTTAACAAGCTGGCCGCGCGAACCGAGTTTTTCGATGTCTTCTCTCAAGATGACTTCCATGATTGACTCCTCGAATTCCGGATCGGGCGGGACTTAGACCGCCGTTGAGAAAGGCAGCAATGCGATGTTCCGAGCCTGTTTGATGGACTCAGTCAGCAGCCGCTGGTGAATAGTGCAGACGCCGGAGATGCGGCGCGGGGTGATTTTGCCGCGTTCGGAGATGAACGCCGAGAGCATCTTCACGTCCTTGTAGTCGATGAAATCAATCTTTTCGACACAGAACCGGCAAACCTTTTTCCGGCGGAAGAACTGTTTCTTCCCGGGAACCAGGGCCTTATCCCCGCCCGTGGGGCGCTGCGAGGCAGCGATCGGACGACCACCTTTGGTCTCAGCCATATATGTATCCTCTTTTGACCTTTCCTGTTAGTTCTCGGCGGTTTCCGGGGCCGGGGTGGCATCGGCCGCGGCGACGGGCTCGGCGGCGGGAGCCTCCGGAGCAGGCGCGGCGGGCATGGGAGCGCCCGGGGCGGGAGAGCCGGGGGCAGCCGGAGCGGGGGCACCGGGAGCGGCGGCCGGCGCGGCGGGCGCGCTCAACTGCGGCTTGCGGGCCAGGCGCTTTTCGCGGCGCTTCTGGCGCTTGGCGACGCGCTTCATGCGCTCGTCCATGCGGACGGTGATGAACTTCAACACCAGGTCAGCCACGCGGAGGCGGCGTTCGAGTTCGCGGACGGTTTGGGCGCCGCAGGAAAATGCCAAAAGGATGTAGGATCCTTCGCTCTGGCGGTTCACACGATAGGCGAGCTTGCGCACGCCCCATTTGTCAGTCTTGTCAAGATTGCCGCCGCTTGCCTTGATGATCCCGGTGAGCTGCTCGAGCAGCGCATCGACATCGGCATCGGTAGCGGCAGTGTTGACGATGAACAGTTGTTCGTAGGTTCTCATTGTTCCTCGTTTGCACCTGGGGCGCGACGATTGTGTTTCGTCATGGCCTTTTCGACGCCTTCGGTGATTATGGAGCGGACGGCGTCGACGGTGAAATCGAGCGTCGCTGCCAGGGTTTCGGTTTGCGCTTTCCGGATGGGGGAGAGCACATAGTCTTTCATGTCTTTCATCGGATGGCTGGGACGAATCCCGAGCCGGACCCGAATGAAATTGTCGCTACCTACGCTGCGGATCACCGAGGAGACTCCGTTGTGACCACCAGCCGAGCCCTTGAACCGGATTCGCAGCGAGCCCCAGTCGAGCGCTAATTCATCGTAGATCAGAATCAGGCGCTCCGGCGGGAGCATGTATTTTGCCAGCAGCGGCTGGAGAGAGCCACCGCTCAAATTCATGAATGTTTGGGGTTTAGCCAACAGGACGGACTGACCGGCAACAACACCGGGGCCCACCAGGGCTTTGGATTCCGGCCGGGAGACGCGGATGCCCGACGCCTCGGCAAGCCGGTCGATGGCGAGGAAGCCCAGGTTGTGGTAGGTGTGTTCGTACTCCGGACCCGGATTCCCGAGCCCGGCAACGAGCCAAGAAGGCCCGCTCCCAGCCTGCGCTTCCACGGCCACCGGATGCTATTTCTTCTTCTTGTCGCCACCGGCGGGAGCCGCAGCGTCTTCCTTTTTGCCCTTCGCCTTGACCACTTCGGGTTCGGCGGCACCGGGAGTGGCGCCAGCGGCGGCTTCTTCATTGCGGGGGGCGGTAACATGGACCAGGACCGCTTCGGCGGGTGCCAGCAGGCGCATGGATTCGGCCAGTTTGAGATCGCCGGCACGGACGCCCTGGTTGAGGCCAAGCGAGGTGACGTCCACTTCGAAGAACTCAGGGATGTCGTTGGGGAGGCATTCGATTTCGACTTCGCGGTTGACGACTTCGAGCAAACCGCCACCGATCTTGACGCCGACCGATTCGCCCTTGAGGTGAACCGGGACGCTGACCTTGATCGATTTTTCCAGATCAATGCGGAGAAGGTCGACGTGCATCAGGTTCCCGCGGAGGGGGTGATGCTGCCAGTCGACGACCATGACGGGCTCGGCCGGAGCGTCGCCAACGGCCATATCGAAGATCGTGTTGTGGCCCGTGGAGGAGTTCAGGATCTTATTGACCTCCTTGGGGTTGACGGCAACTGCGACGGGATCCTTGCCGGTGCCGTAGATGATGGCGGGCATCAAACCGCTGACGCGCAGGCGGCGGGCTTCGTTCTTGCCTCGCGCGGGGCGCGGCGTGGCGGCGACGGTGATATCTTTTCTCATACTGACCTCTGGATAAAAACGATGGAATTGAAAGCTGTTCTGGTGAAACCGGTTCCGGTTGTCAAGATGCCGGGTATTTAAACGAAGAGTCCGCTGACGGAGGTCTCCTCATGGATGGATCGAATGGCCTGGGCCAGCAGCGGCGCTACAGACAGCGTTTGAATGCGGTCGCAACTCTGGGCCTCGTCCTTCAGCGGGATGGAATTGCTGAAGATGACCTTGGTAAGACGGGAATTCTGAATGCGCTCGATGGCCGGACCGGAAAGGACGGCATGTGTTGCGCAGGCGGTAACGGCCGCCGCACCGGAGCTGAGTAGCGCTTCGGCGCCCTTCACCAGCGTTCCAGCTGTATCAATGATATCGTCAATGATCAGACAATGGCGATCTCGCACGTCACCGATGACGTGCATCACTTCGGCAACGTTCACCTCTTCGCGGCGCTTATCGATGATCGCCATGGGCGCGCGAAGCCGCTTGGCAAAGGCGCGAGCGCGTTCGACGCCGCCGGCGTCGGGCGAGACGATCATCAGATTCTCGAAGGCTTTCTCGCGGAAATACTCGACAAGGACCGGGGCAGCGTAGAGGTGATCGACCGGAATATCAAAGAAGCCCTGGATGGGAGCGGCATGAAGGTCCATGCAGAGGACGCGATCAGCACCGGCGCGCTCGATGAGGCTGGCGACGAGTTTGGCCGAGATGGGAACGCGCGGCTTGTCCTTGCGATCCTGCCGGGCGTAGCCATAATAGGGGAGAACGGCGGTGATCCGGTCGGCCGAGGCGCGCTTTAGCGCGTCGATCATGAGCAGGAGTTCCAGAATATGGCGATCGACGGGATTGCAGGTGGGCTGGACAACAAATACGTCGGCGCCACGGACATTTTCTTTGATCTGGAGGTAGATTTCACCGTCGGCGAAAGTGCGCACGGGGGCGACACCGAGTTCGAGGCCGAGACATTCGGCGATTTCGGTGGCCAGCGCCGGATTGGCGTTGCCGGTGAAGAGCTTGAGCTTTTCCGGTCTCATTGCCCTTTGTGGCGCCTTTGCGCGTACCGGCTTTGGGGCGGCCATTGCTTCCCGTCCTTGTTTCCGTCCATGTGTTCTTGCAGTTGACGCCTCCAGGTGGCGCGATACTGATTCCGGCTCAAAAAGGCGGCCGGAATGACCGCTGGCTGAGGACGCAGAGTTTCGCACGCTGCCTGCGCCTGCCGTACCTGTTGTTGTGTGGTGAAGACTCCGAAGAGAGCCGAGCCGCTGCCGGTCATTCTGGCTGGGTCAGCCCCTGATTTCTGTAGATTTTTGAGGATGGATTTCAACTGCGGGTGCTGGGGGAAAACCACACTTTCGAAATCGTTCTCGACCTGCGTTCCATTGCCGCCGGCAGACAGGGAACCCCCGAGCCTCCAGACGCGCGACTGGAAACTATCAATATACTGAATCCGTTGGGCTTCCGTCAATTTTCCGTTACCGTCGCGGGCAAAGCCGCGGTAGGCTTCCGGGGTGGAAACGTGGATGCCGGGGGCGATGACAAGCACGCGTCGGGAGGGCATTTCGGGCAGCGGATAGAGTTCGGTGCCTCGCCCAAGGGCGACGGCGGCGCCGCCGAGAAGGAAAAAGGGGACGTCGGAGCCGAGCGCGGCCCCAATACGGACAAGCGATTCCATAGGGATGCGCCACCCGGCCAGGACGGGCAGACCGAGCAGTACTGCCGCCGCGTCCGAAGAGCCGCCGCCCATGCCGGCCCCCATGGGAATGCGCTTCACCAGTCGCATCTCAATGCGCCCCGTACCCTGGACATGCTCCTGCAGGAGGCGGGCGGCCCGCAGAACCAGGTTATCGGGGATATTGGTGGCGCTGTCGAGGACGATATCCGTCTTTCGGCCGGGTGTGAAGGCGATATCGAGGGTGTCGTAGACGGAGACAGTCTGGAAAACGGAGCGCAACTCATGGAAGCCGTCGGCTCCGCGGTTGAGTACCTTCAGGTCCAGGTTCAGCTTCGCGTAAGCCCGCAGCCGGGCAAGGCGTGTGGCGGCCATGGGCGCCCTAGTAGTGAACGAGCGACTGGATCGGGTAGTTGCCGAGCTTATCGCGGCCGCTGAGGAAATCGAGTTCGATCACAAAGGCAAATCCAGCAACCGTACCTCCTAATTTTTCAACGAGTTGCGCGACCGCCGCGGCGGTACCGCCGGTGGCGAGAACATCGTCGACAATCAGGACGCGCTGGCCAGGGGTGATGGCGTCGCGGTGGATTTCCAACCGGTCGGTGCCATATTCGAGCGCGTATTCCACCGATTCGGTTTGCCAGGGAAGCTTTTTCGGTTTGCGAACGGGAACGAACCCCTTGCCGAGGGCGTGGGCGACGGTGGGAGCGAAGAAGAAGCCGCGAGCTTCAATGCCGAGCACAACGTCTACCTGATCGGGGGCGACGGCCGATCGCAGGCCGGCAATGACATCAGCCAAGCCCTGCTGGTCCTTCATCAGCGTGGTGATGTCGTAGAAAAGAATGCCGGGTTTCGGCCAGTCGGGAATCTCCCGGATGAGTTTTTTCAGGTTGTCCATGGAGGGAATTCGTGAGGGGATCCTTATTATAGCAAGGCAGCCCCGGCGAAACGCCGCTGGGACTCATAGGCAAAGTGGAACCCATCGAGCGAATCAAAGCCGGTGGAAAGTGAAGGAGGAGCGGCTTCCCCTCCCCGGGCCGACTGGACCAGTCCCTGCAGCAGAGTCCCGATTTCGGCTACTTCGTCGGCATCCAGGGTACCCTCCACGCTCACCGCAACGCCAACCCGGGATTCTGACGTCGCCGAGGACGCCGAAGCCCGGCCGGCGCCGGCGGTGGCCTGGTAGACGCCAAGGCTGTCGCGCGTGAGAGCGTCGAATGAAATGGAGATCGTGTCGCCATCGGCAGTCCGGACCTGGAGTGCGGCCGATTCCCTGGATTCAATCGTGGCGGCGGCTCCGCGCGCCTGCCCCGCCTGTCCGGGTTGGCAGGAGTGGCCCCGGCCGCATCCGCGCTGCTGGATCCCGGCTGAATGGGTCCCATGCGGACCGATGGAGAACGGCGAGACGGAGTTCGACATACGCCCCATATCGGTGATTCCGCGGGAATTTAGAGGATTTGAAAAGAATGGGTTCTGGAAACGGCAGGAACCTCGATCGGTTCCACGTCCCGGACCTCCGCCCAGCGAGGTCCCTGCCAGAGGCGGCCCTGGAGAGCGTCCAAGACGGCGGAGTCGCCCTGGGAAAACACTTCCACCCGCCCGTCGTCCAGGTTGCGAACCCAGCCGCAGAGGCCCAAGGCAGTCGCCTCCCGCTGAACAAACCAGCGGAATCCGACCCCCTGCACCCGTCCTCGCACCAGCCAGCGCCGGGCTACAGCCGCCTTCATCGAAGTTCAGGCCTCGGGTTGCTTCTTTTTCTGGAGTTCCAGGTAGCGAACACGCGATTCAATGATCGCCTTACGCGCCTCCGGAGGGCCGCCCCAGCCTTCCATTTTCGGCACAACCCCTTGCAGTTCCTTATAGATAGTGAAGAAGTGCTCGATTTCCCGGCGAACGTGCGGAAAGATCTGATCGAGCGTGTGGATCTGGTCGTAGCGGGGATTGCGGGTGGGAACGGCCAGGATCTTTTCATCGACGCCCATCTCATCGGCCATGTAAAGGACACCCACCGGGCGGCTTTCGATCAGGCAGCCCGTGAAGCTGGGCTCGTTGACCAGGCAAAGGACGTCGATCGGGTCGCCGTCACCGGCCATGGTGCCGGGGATGAATCCGTAGTCGCCGGGGTAGTGCATGGGGGAATAGAGGGCACGATCGAGGCGAAAAACGCCCAGTTTCCCGTCGTACTCAATCTTATTTCCCGAATTTTTGGGGATCTCGATGATCACACGGACAATTTCCGGGCAGTCGGGCCCCGGCTCGATGTCGTAGAGGGAGAGATTGGGAAGCACACCCAAAGATTAGCAAAGTTCAGGGAGTTGGGGCGCGGAGCGGGGCGCTTCGCCGTTTCTTCGCGTTTTGGCATGCAAAACGAAAGAAAGACGGGACTTATCCTCTCCAAAAAAGGCAGAGGAAGCCCTTGAAAAAGGGGAGAAAGACGCCTAGACTTGGGTAGTGGCGAAAAGTGTCACAAAGTGGCGGAAAAAATGATTGACATGGTCAAGGGCCCTGCGTCTAAGCAGCCCCTCGGCAATTTCGATACCCGCTGCGACGAGAAAGGCCGCATCCGCCTACCCGCGAGTTGGCTCCACTTCTTCACACACGACCTCAACGATAAAAAGGTTTTTTGCACGAGTTTGGACGGCACGGTAATTCGAATCTACCCCGAATCGATCTGGCGCTTCAATCTTTCTCTTTTTGAGGAATTGAGCGATCAGTCGCCGGACGTGGAGCGGATC
Organism: uncultured Solibacteraceae bacterium; assembly: GCA_964430625.1. Classification (GTDB taxonomy): domain Bacteria; phylum Acidobacteriota; class Terriglobia; order Bryobacterales; family Bryobacteraceae. The sequence goes on along the minus strand of CAYSFR010000014.1, from coordinate 80,022 downwards.
CTCACTCTGGCCAACCACTACGGCACCGAAAGTGATCTGGACGCCAACGGGCGCATCCTGATCAACTCCGAACTCCGTACGGAGTTAGGGCTGGTGGGAGACGCGGTGGTAGGAACAGGGAAGAAGGGCGTGATTCACGTCTACCGGAAGGCCGATCACGACGCTCTCATCAAGAATTTCAAGACAGTAGCACCGGACGCGATTCAGAATCTCACCCGTTTGGGAATGCGGTAAAGGCAATGCATGCAACACGTCTCAGTAATGCCGGCGGAATCCTTGGAGGCACTTCAACTCCAGGCGGGATTCGTCGTGGCCGATGCCACGGCCGGCTTGGGGGGGCATACGCGGTTGCTTTCGGCAGCGGTGGGGGAGACCGGGCACGTTTATTCGTGCGATACGGATCCGGAATCGCTGGAAATGGCGCGGGCGAACTGTGCGGGAGCACCGGGGCCGATCACCTTTCTGCACACCCCGTTCTCCCGGTTGCGGCAAACGTTGACAGCGGCCGGAGTGGGGCTGCTCGACGCGCTGATGGCCGATTTCGGCACCAGCATGATGCATTTCCAGACTCCCGAGCGGGGCTTCAGCCTGATGCACGACGGGCCTCTCGATATGCGCCTGGATCGTTCGTCGGACAATCCGACGGCGGCCGAGTTGGTGAACACGCTGACGGAGAAAGAACTCGCGGATTTGATCTATACCACTGGAGAAAGGAGAAGTCGAGCAATAGCCAGAGCACTAGTGCGGGCGCGGCCAGTGATGACCATGGGGCAGTTTTCCAGCGTCATCCTCTCGGCCGTGCCCCGTACTGGAAAACTGCATCCGGCGACATTGTCGGCACTCTCGTTGCGGATCGCCTGCAATGGAGAGTACCAGGAAATCGACTCTCTCATCAACCAGTTGCCGCTGCTGGTTCGCCCGGGCGGACGGGTGGCGTTCATTACATTTCATTCGGGCGAGGACTTAATCGCCAAAACAGGGACCAGGCGACTTGCCAAAGAGGGCAAGGCGCGGTTGATCAACAAACACGTTCTTATTCCCACGCCGGAGGAGGTCCGGCGCAACCCAGCCAGCCGCAGCGCCAAGATGCGGGTGCTGGAGATGGTGTGAACTTGGCCAAACGAACCGACCGGAAACAGGAAGTAAGCAATGAGCAGGGGGAAAGAAACCATGGCTAATGCGTGGGCCTGGATTTTTGAAAAGAAAGGGACGGGTGCGAACAGGTTTCACACCCGCAACCGGAGTGCGGCTGGCCGCTATCATCTGCGGCCAATGCCCAACGAGGACATTCATGTCTTCGTAAAAAAGATCGACAACACCCGCGTGGTGCGGGAGCAGGATCCGAAGGCGAATGCTTCGGCGTGGAAGACGATTTCCATGGCGTGTTTGTTTGCGTTAATCGTCGTCGGGTTGATCGTGCCGATCGCCAACAGCTATCTGGCCGGCTATACGGTGACCGAAATCGAAAAGCAGAACAGCCAATTGCAGTCGCAGTTGGCGCGTTTGACGGTGCGCGAGTCGCAATTGACAAGTGTGGAAGCGCTGGCGCGTGCGGCGCGGAACCAGAAGTTCATCGATCCGACACCGGAAACGATGGTGGTTTTGAACGAGACCAGATCCGGCGACGTGGCATTGAACCGGAAACAGCAGCAGCAGTAGTCCTTTCGAGGACCCGGCCAACGGCCTGATCCGGCGGCAAGGGCGCCGTTTTCCCCCCGAAACGGCGCCCCGAACCGAATCCTGAACCCACCGGCCTCGACACCCGCAACCCATGTACTTTCACCTCCCCCCAAACAGTACTGGAAAGGAGCGCCTATGGAAACGATGGTAGAGCCGCAAGCGCAGCGGCGGCTAACCCTCGTGGCGTGGTTTGGAGTTATCTGGGGAGTCATCCTGATTGGCCGCCTGTTTCACCTCCACGTTCTCGAGCATGACAATCTTCGCCTGGTGGCCAAGGGCCAGCAGGAGCATATCGTCGAGGTGCCCGCGGCACGCGGCACGATTTTGAGCGGAGGCGAAGGCGGCGGACCGCTGGCGCTGAGCGTACCCATTCGCCGCGTGGCGATTAACCCGCTGCGGATCCCAGAGGGCGGCGAGCCATTCGTCACCTCCGTGCTGGAACAGTTGCTAGGCGTGGACGCCAACGCGCTGGCCGCATCGATTCAGGAAGCACGCTCGGCTCGCAATGGATACCTCATCATCCGGGAAGACGCCTCGGCCGAGGAGATCAGCCGGCTGCGGCGGAGCAAGCTGGATATTTTCACCTTCGAAGACACCTACCGCCGCGAGTACCCGAAAGGATCGCTGGCGGCGCACGTGCTGGGCTGGGTTAACCGGGATGGACATGGCGACGCAGGCATTGAGCGCGGCCTGGAGGCCGAACTGGCCGGAATGCCGGGGCGGATGCACATGCTGCGCGATTCGCGGAATCGGGACTACTACGGCGAGGTGATCAATGAAGAGAAGCCGGAGCCGGGCTACGACATCACGCTGACGATCGACGAGGCCATTCAGTACGCCGCCGAGAAGGCGCTGAAGGAAGCGGTGGAAAAAGAGGGCGCCCCCTCGGGCACGGTGGTGGTTCTGAACCCCAAGACCGGCGATATTCTTGCCATGGCGAGCTATCCGTCATTTGATCCGCGGGAAAAGCCGCAGAACGACAACGAAATGCTGGAGCGGCTGAATCTGACGATTTCCGCGCCGTTTGAGCCGGGCAGCGTCTTCAAAGCCATCACGGTGGCGGCGGCACTGGAGACGACGAACCTGCGCCCGGAAACGATCATCAACTGCGGCAACGGGCTTATTCGCCTGCCCGGACGCGTGGTGCACGATCATGACCCGTACTCGGCGTTGCCGGTGACGATGGTGCTGGCTAAATCAAGCAACATCGGCGCCATCAATATCGGCCTCCACGTCGGAAACAAGCGGATGTACTCCTACATGGAGAAGTTCGGCTTTGGCGACCGGATCGGCATCTCCCTTCCCGGAGAATCGGGTGGGAAGATTCATCCGGTGCGTGACTGGTCGGCGTCGTCGATGGGCTCGGTAGCGATGGGGCACGAACTGATGGCGACTCCGCTGCAACTGGCGCAGGCCTTCGGGATTATCGCTAACAACGGATCGCTGGTTCGTCCGCGGATCGTGAAGGCGCGCCAGCACGGAAGCTCGGCGAAGAAAGAAGTTCTCCCGCCAGCGGCCGGTGAGCAGCGCCTGAAGCCGGAGACGGCCATTGAACTACGCCGGATGTTGGAACAGGTGGTACTGGCCGGAACGGGCAAAGAGGCCCGGCTGAAGAAGGGTTACACCGTGGCCGGCAAGACCGGCACGGCTCAGATGGTGGACGCCCGTACCGGCAAATACCTGCATCGCTACAACTCCTCGTTTGTCGGCTTCGCCCCGGTGGCGGACCCATCCGTAGTGGTTGCCGTGACGATCAACGGCTCTTACAAATACGGCGGTGTGACGGCGGCTCCCGTGTTCCGGGACGTCACCGCGGCGGCCTTGCGCACCTTGGGAGTGCCCAAGGATCTGATTGAAGAAGAGCCCGTGGTGAAGCCGGAGGCGGCACCGGCGCCGGTGGCCGAACCGGCCGGGCGGCGCCAACTGGCCGAAAGCGCCGCACCGCAGCCGGTGGTGGACCCGGCCTTGGTGTCGGGCCCCAAGGTCCCGGACTTCCAGGGGCTGACGATGCGGGCGGTGCTGGCCAAGTCGATGGCGGAAGGCTGGAAGGTGGAGACGGTGGGCAGCGGAATTGCCCGCATACAGGACCCCTCGCCGGGCACTGTGGTCGCCGCCGAAAAACGTGTTCGCGTCGTGTTCCGCCGGTAGGTAAGCATGACCGTTCACGAACTTCTTCACGGCGCGGAGATCGTCTCCGCTTCGTCCCCCGAGACACTGCAGTTACCGGTGCGCGGCCTGGCGTACGACTCGCGCCAGGTGGCACCGGGATACCTTTTCTTTGCCTTCGCCGGAAGCAAAGTGGATGGCGGCCGATTCGCCAACGATGCGCTTGCCCGGGGCGCGGCTGCCGTGGTCTACGAAACCACCCCCGCCGCCCCGCCCGAGCATCCTCACATCGTTGTCGCCCACGGCCGCCGCGCCCTCGCTCACGCCGCCCGGCGGTTCTATGCCGCCCCCGATGAGAGCGTCGAGGTGATCGGGTTCACGGGAACGAATGGAAAGTCGACAGGCACGATGCTGGCAGACGGCATCCTGCGCCACGCCGGGCACCAGACATCACTCATCAACACCATCGGCTACCACGTTTGCGGAACGCCGCTGCCGGCGGTCAACACGACGCCGGAGTCCCTCGATGTCTATCGCATCGCCGCCGAGACGCGCGACGCCGGTGGCCGTTATCTCTCCATGGAAATCTCCTCCCACGCGCTGGCGCTAGGCCGGGTGGAGGAGTTGCGTGTTGCCGCGGCGGTGTTCACGAACCTGACGCGGGACCATCTGGACTTTCACGGCACGATGGAAGAATACGGCGCGGCGAAGGCCCGGCTGTTTGGCCCTGACTTTTCCCCGCGTTTCGCCATACTCAACGCTGACGACGAGTTCACGCCGCAAATCGCCGTCAGCCCCTCTTCCACCCGGCTGACCTACGGCCTGCAGGCGGGTGCCACCTATCGCGCGGTGGAGATCGAGTCCGGGTTTTTCGGGCTGCGCTTCACCATCGAGGACCATGCCCGCATCGAGTCGCGCCTGGTCGGAGATATCAACGTTTACAACATCCTGGCGGCCGCCGCCGCCAGCCATGCACTGGGGCTGACGTGGGAACGGATCATCGCCGGAGTGGCGGCGTTTCCCGGTGTCCCCGGGCGATTTGAACGGGTCGAGGCCGGACAGAACTTTCTCGTTGTCGTCGACTATGCCCATACCGACGCCGCCATCACCAACGTCATCCGCGTGGCCCGCCAATTGTTGAACGGCAGCGGCCGGGTTCTGACGCTCTTCGGCTGCGGAGGCGACCGGGACCGCGCCAAGCGGCCGCTGATGGGCGTCGCCGCGGCCAAAGATTCTGACTTCGTCGTCCTCACCAGCGACAACCCGCGGACTGAAGATCCGCTGTCGATCATCAACGACGCCGTCGTCGGCGCCCGCCGTTTCGACACCCCGCTGATTGTCGAACCGGACCGTGAAAAGGCCATCTTCGCGGCAATCGCCGAAGCCCGGCCAGGTGACATCGTGCTGATCACCGGCAAGGGCCACGAGGACTATCAGATCATCGGCGACAAGAAAATCAGCTTTTCCGATCAAGAGGTTGCGCTGCGCGCCCTCCGTGCCCGAGGTGCCAAATGATCCTGACTCTCCACGAAATCGCCCGCCTGACGGGGAGCAACAGCCCGGGTTCGGATCAGCCCTATTCGCAGTGGAGTATCGACTCGCGGACCCTCACGCCCGGTGCATTTTACATTGCGCTGCGAGGGGAGAATCACGACGGCCACTCCTTCCTGGAGGCCGCCGCTGCCAAAGGCGCCACCGCCGCCCTGGTCGACGACCGCGAATGGCCGGAGCCCGCTGGCATGCGCCTGATCCGCGTCTCCGACACGCTGCTGGCGCTGCAGCGACTGGCCTATGAGGCGCGCCCGCGTCTCCACTTCCCGCTCATCGCCATTACGGGCAGCGCGGGAAAGACAACCACGAAAGAGGCGATCGCCACCCTGGTGGGCGAAGCGCGCCGCGTTACCCGCAACGAGGGCAATCTCAACAACCACATCGGCCTTCCGCTTTCGCTGCTCCGCATGGACGAAACGGCGCAGGCGGGCGTGCTCGAAATGGGCATGAACCATGCGGGCGAGATCCGTTTCCTCTGCTCGATTGCCCAGCCCGATATCGGTGTCATCACCAACGTGGGGACCGCCCACATCGAGAACTTCGAGTCCGCGGAGGGCATCGCGCTCGCCAAGCGCGAGTTGATCGAGTCGCTTGATGGCGACGGCACGGCGGTACTCAACTACGACGATCCGCGGGTCCGCGCGTTCACCAGCGTGCATCTGGGCGACAACGTCACCTACGGCATGGAAGAGGGTGCCGATGTCCGGGCGGAGAACGTAACCATCACTGCCGATGGCTCCTCCTTCACGATCGACGGCGTTCCCTTCGAGATCGCACTGCCCGGCCGGCACGGAGTCTGGAATGTAACGGCCGGCGTGGCTGTTGGATCTGTATTAGGAATTCCTCTCGAGGTTATGGCCGACGCGGCGCGATCCTTGCGCAGTGGCAAGATGCGCGGCGAACGGCTGGTCCACAACGGCATCACCATTTTGAACGACTGTTACAACAGCAATCCGGAAGCGGCCAAAGCGATGCTCGACACGCTGGCCGCGATTCCCGCCGGCCGCCGCATCGCCGTTCTGGGCGAAATGCTGGAACTCGGCGCCTGGGCCGAACCGATGCACCGCGAGGTGGGCGCCTATGCGGCCCGGCTCGGCATCGATACGGTAATCGCGATTCGGGGTGCCGCCGCCCACCTGGCCGAAGCGGCCCGCGAAGGGGGCGCTGCCGCTCATTTCTTTGAGGAACCCGCCGGCGCCGGCGAGGCACTCCGCTCGCTCGCCAGCCCTGGCGACGCCGTACTGTGCAAGGGATCGCGTGGCACGCGCGTCGAAATTGCCCTGGAAAGGTTCATGGCCAACTGATGCTCTATTGGCTCCTTTTTGAGAAGTTGTTCCCGCATTTTGGCCCGGCCCGGCTATTCGGCTACGTCACGTTCCGCACCGCGTTTGCCAGCCTTTCGGCGCTGTTCATCTCCATCTGGCTGGGCCCTTGGCTGATTCGCAAACTGCGCGAATTCCAAATTGGCCAGCACATCCGCGAGGAGGTGACCGGTCATCAGAAGAAGGCCGGCACGCCGACCATGGGCGGCCTGCTTATCGTCATCGCCATCGTCGCGCCTACTCTGCTTTGGGCAAATCTCACCAATACCTACGTCTGGATCGCACTGTTCGGGCTCTGCAGTTTCGGCGCCATCGGCTTCTATGACGACTTCACCAAGGTGAAGAAAATGCGCAACCTGGGCCTCACCGCCCGGAAGAAGTTCGCGCTGCAGGTGCTCTGCTCCGTGCTGATCGGCATCATGCTCCTCGGCCTGCACTCCCGCGGCGGCTACGCCACCAGCATGAACATCCCCTTCTTCAAGACGTTCAAGCCGGATCTGCTGATCTCGGACTGGCTGGCGAACCCGCTCACCTATCCGTTCGCCTTCGCGTTCTTCTTCCTGTTCCTGGTAGTCGTGCTGGCCGGATCTTCGAACGCCGTAAACCTGACCGACGGCCTCGACGGCCTCGCCATCGGCCTGATGGTGATCGCCGCCGGCGCCATGACCATCCTCACCTACCTGAGCGGCCACCGCGAATTCGCCACCTACCTCGACATTGTCCGCCTGCCCGGCGCCGGCGAGTTGACCATCTTCTGCGGAGCCATGACCGGCGCCTCGCTCGGCTTCCTTTGGTACAACGCCCATCCGGCGGAGGTGTTTATGGGCGATGTCGGCGCCCTCGGCCTCGGCGGAGCCATGGGCACGGTGTCCGTGCTCATTAAACAGGAGGCGCTGCTGCTGTTCATCGGCGGCGTCTATGTCATCGAACTGATGAGCGTCGTGCTCCAGGTGGCCAGCTTCAAGCTCCGCAAAAAGCGCATCTTCCGCATGGCGCCGCTCCACCACCACTTCGAACTGCTCGGCTGGCACGAGGCCAAGGTCATCACGCGGTTCTGGATCATGGGCCTCATCATGGCGCTGTTCGCACTCACCACACTGAAACTGCGATGACCGACTTCACTGCCATTCGCGTCCTTGTCGCCGGTGCCGGAAAATCCGGACTCGCCGCTGCCCGCTACCTGCGGGAGCGCGGCGCGGCCGTCACCATCTCCGATAACCGTCCGCCGTCGGCAGATATCGGGTTCCCCGTTACCGGGCAGAACGAGACCGATTCCGACGGCTTCGATCTGATCATCCAATCCCCCGGCGTCCCGCTGGAACTTCCGATTTTCGAACGCGCCCGCGCCCGCGGAGTCCGTGTCATCGGCGAACTCGAACTCGCCGCGCCCGAACTGAAGGGCCGCATTATCGCCGTCACCGGCGCCAATGGAAAAACCACCACCACGGCACTCACCGGCCACATCTTTCAGCAGGCCGGTCTACCCACGCTGGTGGGCGGCAACATCGGCGTCCCTGTCACCGACCTGGTAGCGCCTTCCACACCCGAAACCACGGTTGTTCTCGAACTCTCCAGCTTCCAACTGGAGACCGTCGAGACTTTCCGCGCCGCAATCTCCCTGGTACTCAATATCACCCCGGATCACCTGGACCGCCACCACACCATGGAGCGCTACATCGACGCCAAGGCGCGCCTGGTGGAGACCCAAACCGCCGATGGCTATGCCATTCTCAACACCGCCGAACCGAACACGCGCGCCCTCGCCGGGCGCACCGCGGCCAAGGTGATCTGGTTTAACGCCGATGCCGTTGCCAGAGACGCCGTCTCCTGCGTCGAAGATACGCTCTACCTGGGCCTCACGCCCCTCATGCCCGTCAGTGCCATTCCCCTCCCCGGCCGCCACAACGTGGAAAACGTGATGGCCGCGGCGGCCGCCGCCTGGCTTGCCGGCATCACCCCCGCCACCATCGCCGAAGCCGTCCGCAGCTTCCCCGGCGTCGAGCACCGCATTGAGTTCGTCCGGGAACTCGACGGTGTCCGCTACTATAACGACTCCAAAGCCACCAACGTCGATGCCGCCGAAAAGGCCATCGCTGCCTTCCCGGGCGGCCTCTGGATTGTCCTCGGCGGGAAAGACAAACACAGCGACTACCGCCCGCTCGCCCCGCTTCTCGCACCCAAGGCCAAAGGCATCCTGCTCATCGGTGCCGCCGCGCCCATCATTCGCCAGCACTTTTCTGAAGTTGCCCCTTCCCTGCCGCTCACCGATTGCGATACCCTCGATGTGGCTATTCGCGCGGCGCGCCGTCTGTCGGCGCCCGGGGACATTGTATTGTTATCTCCTGCCTGCGCAAGCTTTGACCAATACCAAAGCTACGAACATCGCGGCCGGTCGTTTAAAGAACTGGTTCATAGCCTTTAAGTACGGAGTATCTCTATGTCGAAGCGCTTGACGATGGATTGGACGTTATTCTCCACTGTCGCCTGCATGGTGGCCGCCGGCCTCATCATGATCTATTCCGCCTCGTCCATCACGGCCCAGGCGCTCTACAACAAACCTCCTTACTACTTCCTGCTCATGCAGTTGGGCTGGGCGGGCGTCGGCTTCGGCGCCCTGATGCTGTTGCGCCGCTTCAACTACCGCCGGCTGCGCCGCCCGGAGTTTGCCTTCGGCCCGCTGGCCGTCGTGCTCTTTTTGCTTCCCGTGGCCTACTTCGTCGACCCGCGCCACCGCTGGATTCCCATCGGCCTTGGCAACATCCAACCCTCCGAATTGGCCAAACCGGCCATGGTCATCTTCCTCGCTTACTTCCTCACCTGGCGCCAGGCGGCCATCAATGACCCGCGCTTCACCCTCCGCCCGGCCGCCCTTCTGCTCGGCGTACTCTTCCTTCTGGTGGCCATCGCCGACCTCGGCACCGCCGTCGTGCTCGCCGTCACTGCCGTCACCATGTTCTACGTCGCCGGTCTCGACCGCCGCTTCCTCATCACCGCCGGATCGCTCGCGCTCGTCTGCATGTCCATCGCCATCGTCTCCAAGCCCTACCGCCTTCGCCGCGTCGTGGAGATGGCCGACCCCACCTACGAACTCGTCGACAAATACGACGTCACCGGCCGCATCAAGGCCTACATTCTCAGTTCCGCCTCCGTCAGTGACACCGGCTACCAGGCCCGCCAGGCCAAAATAGCCCATGGCTCCGGCGGCGTGTTCGGACTCGGCCTGATGCACGGCCGCCAGAAACACTTCTACCTCCCCGAGTCGCATACCGACTTTATCTACGCTGTCATTGGCGAGGAACTCGGCCTTTGGGGGACCGCCGCGGTCCTCTTTGGCTACTTCGTCATTCTCTGGCGAGGCATACGAATCTTCCTGCTCACACCAGACGACTTCGGACGGCTATTGGCCCTGGGCCTCACCATCGCCATCGGCTTCCAGGCCCTGTTTAATATCACCGTCGTGCTTGGCCTCGGGCCAACCAAGGGAATTCCGCTACCGATGATCAGCTATGGCGGCAGTTCCCTGATGGCCACGCTCGCCTCGCTCGGCATCCTTCTAAATATCAGCGAGAACGTCGGCTGATGCCCGGCCGCGTGTTCGTCATGGCCGGCGGCGGTACCGGGGGACACGTCATCCCCGGCATTGCCGTGGCGCGCGAACTCGCCGCCCGCGGCCATCAGCCGGTCTTTATTGGTACCCGCGCCGGCATGGAGGCACGGCTCGTCCCCGCCGCCGGTTTTCCCATGGAATGGGTGGAGATCGGAGGGTTGAAAGGCCTCGGGCTGGTCCGCCGCGCTCGTAGCGTCGTCGAACTTCCCTCCTCGGTCTGGACCGCACGCCGCATTCTAAAGTCCCGCCGCGCCGCCGGCGTCTTCTCCATGGGTGGCTACGCCGCCGCCCCCGTCGTCATCGCCGCCGCGCTGTCCGGCACACCGGTGGTCCTCATGGAACCCAATGCCATGCCCGGCATGACCAACCGCCGCATGGCCCGCTTCGCCCGCCGCGCGTTGGTCAGCTTCCCGGAAGCCCTGCCCTTCTTCCCCGCCGATCGCGCCGAGATCGCCGGACTCCCCGTCCGCGCCGAGTTCTTCGCTCTCCCCGCAAAGCCCCGCTCCTCGCCGCCCGTCGTGCTGATCACCGGCGGCTCCCGCGGCTCGCGTACCCTGAACCTCGCCGCCCAGGCGTTGGCCGCCTCCCCTTCCCTGCCCTTCCGTGTCATCCTGCAGACAGGGCGCGATATGCATGCCGAGATCAGCGCCGCCATCTCCAACCCGAATTTCCAGGTCGTCCCGTTCCTCGACGATATGCCGCAGGCCTTTGCTACAGCGGACCTGCTCGTCTGCCGCTCCGGCGCCGGCGCCGTCGCCGAACTCGCCGCTGCCGGCAAACCAGCCATCCTTGTCCCTTACCCCTACGCCGCCGACGATCACCAGATGGCCAACGCCCGCGCCATGGTACGCGCCGGTGCCGCTCGCGTCGTCCCCGACAAGGAGATGGATGGCGCCCGTATGCTCCGCGAAATCCAGGCCTGCCTGGAAAACTCGCAACTCGAAACCATGTCCGCCGCCGCCCGATCCCAGGCCAAACCCGGCGCCGCTTCCCGCGCCGCCACCCTCCTGGAAGAGTACGCGGAGGCAATTTAGCGCATAAAACAATACCATATAAGAATGTTCTATAAGCCCCAGCGCCTGCACTTCACCGGAATCGGCGGCATCGGCATGTCCGGCATCGCCGAGATCCTCCTCAACCTCGGCTACACCATCTCCGGGTCCGATGTGAAGCTCACGCCTGTGACCGATCGTCTGCAGTCGCTCGGCGCCACCGTCCACGAAGGCCACTCGGCCGCGCACATTGCCGAAGCCAAGGCACTTGTCGTCACCAGCGCCGTCAATGAAACGAATCCGGAACTGATCGAGGCGCGCCGCCTGGGGATTCCCGTCATCCCCCGCGGGGAGTTATTGGCCGAGTTGATGCGGCTGAAGTACGGCATCGCCATCGCCGGCAGCCATGGCAAGACGTCCACCACGTCCATGACCGCCACCATGCTCGCCCACGCCGGTCTGGACCCCACGGTGGTGGTGGGCGGCCGCGTCTCCACCCTCGGCGGCTCGAATGCACGAATGGGCCGCAGCGACTTCCTGGTCGTCGAGTCCGACGAGTCCGACGGCAGCTTCCTGAAACTCGCCCCCATCATCGCCGTCGTCACCAATATCGACCGCGAGCATCTCGACCACTATCACTCCATCGAAGAGATCCGCCGCTGCTTCACCGAGTTCGTCAACAAGGTTCCCTTCTACGGCTGCGCCATTCTTTGCCTGGACGACGAAAACGTCCAACAGGTTCTGCCCGGCGTCAAACGCCGCACCGTCACCTACGGCGTCTCCGCGCAGGCAGATCTCCACATCAGCAACATCGAATTGAGCCATATGTCCAGCCGGTTCCACCTGCATTTCCGCAAGGAGGACCTCGGTGAGTTCACACTGAAAGTGCCCGGCATGCACAACGTGCTCAACGCCACCGCCGCCGCCGCCGTGGCTCGGGAACTGGAAGTACCGAACGAAAAAATTCGCGAGGGGCTTGCCGAGTATCGCGGCGTCGACCGGCGCTTTCAACTCCGCGGCGAGGCCCGCGGCGTCACTGTCATTGATGACTACGGCCACCACCCGACCGAGGTCCGCGCCACCCTCGCCGCCGCCCGGCTTTGCCAGTTCAACCGGGTTCACGTCATTTTCCAGCCCCATCGCTACACGCGCACCCAGCATCTGATGGACGATTTCGCCCGCAGCTTTCACCAGGCCGACAGCGTAGCCCTGCTCGACATCTATGCCGCCTCCGAAGCACCCATTGAGGGCGTCTCCTCGGCGGCGCTCGCTGATCGCCTTCGTGCCTTCGGCCACCGTGAGGCCCGCCTCGCCGGGACCATCGACAAGGCCGTGGAGATGGTGGCCGCCCAAGTCCAACCCGGTGACGCCGTTGTCACCCTCGGCGCCGGAAACGTCTGGCAGGCCGGCGATAAACTGCTCGCACACCTTAGCAACCAGGAGTAAATCAACATGGCGAAAAAACAGACCCCGCAAGTCGACAACGAGGCCCGCTTCCAGAACATTCGGCGTGGTCTGATCATCGCCACGCTCGCCTCCATCGCGATGGTTGCGCTGCTGTGGGGCGCCATTCAACTCGAGCACTTTCTCATCCGCGACCCGCAGTTCACCCTCGCCACGCCTCCCGACCCCGGAGAGGTCAGCCCGGCGGTCGAGATCATCGGGGTCCGCCACTCTGCCCGCGAACACATCTCTTCCCTGTTTGAACGTGACTACGGCCGAAGTGTTTACCTGATGCCACTCCGCCAGCGCCGCGATGAACTGCTCCGCCTGCAGTGGGTGAAGGATGCGCGCGTCACCCGCGTCTGGCCGAACCGCCTGCAGATCCGCGTCACCGAGCGCGAACCCGTCGCCTTCGTCCAGTTGCCCAATGAAACCGAACTTCCCCTCATCGACGCCGATGGCTTTCTCCTGCGCCCGGAAACACAGGTCACGCTCAATCTGCCGGTCCTGAGCGGTATCACCCGCCAGCAGAATGAGGAGCAACGGCGCGTCCGCGTCCGCCGCCTGCAAAAACTGATCGCCGATACCGGCGAACTGTCGGCGAAAATATCTGAGGTGGACGCCTCCGATCCGGATAATCTAAAGGTAATGCAGGATGCAGGCGGTAAAGCGGTCACCCTGATCATCGGTAGCCGCTACTTCAAGCGCCGGTTGGAGAAGTTCCGGCAGAATGCGGAGGACCTCCTCCGCCGGGATCCCGCGAAGACCGTGTTCGACCTCCGCGTGGAGGGCTCCATCTACGCCCGTCCGGCACAGCCGACCTTGACCGCCGAGGGGGTACGTCCCAGTGACTGAGAATTGCTATGGCTGCTAACCGAATTCGACTCGCCACCGGCCTCGATGTCGGTAGTGCCTACACCCGCTGCGTCATCTGTGTCGTCGAAGACGGCCTGATCCGCTTCGTCGGCGCGGGCGAAGTGGAATCGCGCGGCTGGGCCAATAGCAAGATCGCTGATCGCGAACAGATGTCGGAATCCGTCCGGTTGGCCGCCCGCGAAGCCGAACGCCAGGCGGGCATCTCCGTCGACGCCGTAGTCGTCGGCCTCGGTGGCGAAGCCATCCACGGCGATAATCAGGTCGGCAAATACGACTTCGGCCGCCCCCGCGAAATCGATCAGTCCGACATGGCCTACGCCGTGGAGAAAGCCTGCCGCCAGCAACTCGACGCCGAGCGCGTCCTGCTGCAGGTGTTCCCGCAGGATTTCACCCTCGACGGCAATGCCGGCGTTATCAACCCCCGCGGCACCCGCGCCTCGCGTCTCGATGCCAATGTCCACATCGTTACCACCTCGGCCTTCGAACATCAGTCCCTTGTCAGCGCTGTCCACGAAGCGCACCTCGCCGTAGAAGAGACTATCTACGAGGGGATGGCCGCCGCCTACGCCTCGGTAACCCAGGAGGAGCGCCGCCAGGGCGTCGCCGTCGCCGACATCGGCGCCCAGTCCACCGAAGTGGTCATCTATTCCGGCGAGGCGATGGTCCAGGCCGTCAGCCTCCGCGTCGGCGCCGAACACTTCACCCGCGACATCGCCCACGACTTCAAGATTTCCTTTGAAGACGCCGAAAAATTGAAGCACGAATACGGCTGCGCCATCCTCGGCCTGACCGCCGACAATACCTTCATCGAAGTACCATCGGCCGAGGGCCGCCCTGCGCGCGAGGCCCCGCGGAAACGGCTGAACTTCATCCTGGAGTCGCGCGCCGATTTTCTCTTCCGCTACATCAAGAAGAAACTCGAAGAGTGCGGCATGGACCGCCGCCTCCTCGAAGGCATTCTCCTCACCGGCGGTGGCGCCTGCCTAAACGGCATGTGCGACGTCGCTGAACTCGTGCTCAATTGCCAGTCCCGCAATGGCCTCCCGGTGGGCATACAGGATTGGCCGGAACCGCTGTCCAATCCGAAATGGGCCACCGTCGCCGGCCTCGCCATGTACTCCGGCCGGCTGAAGGAACACCGCTACCAGAAAAGGTCGTCCCCGGGCTTTCTAAGCCTGCTAATGTCCAAATAAAGAAGGATTTCTGTATGAGTGAGCTGAAGTTTCAGATGCAGGATGACAATCAGGTCGGCACCCGGATCAAGGTGATCGGGGTCGGCGGCGGCGGCTGCAATGCGGTCGCCCGCATGATGAGCGCGGGACTCGCCGGCGTCGATTTTTACGTCGTCAACACCGACGTTCAGGCGCTGAACGCTTCATCGGTTCCCAATAAGATAGCCATCGGCGGGAAGCTGACTAACGGTCTCGGCGCCGGGTCGGACCCGGAACGTGGCCGCCAGGCCGCTCTCGACGACACCAACCGGCTCGTCGAAATCCTCGAAGATGCCGACATGGTCTTCCTCACCTCCGGACTCGGCGGCGGCACCGGCACAGGCGCCACTCCCGTCGTCGCTTCGCTCGCCAAGGAACTTGGTGCGCTTACCGTGGCCATCGTCACCATGCCCTTCAAGTTTGAAGGACCCAAGCGCATCCGCCAGGCCGAGCGCGGCTTGGCCGACCTGGCCGGCACCGTCGATACCGTCATCTCCATCCCCAATGACCGCCTGATGAAGCTTGCCCCCAAGGGCACCAGTTTCCTGGATGCGTTCAAGCTGGCCGATGACGTTCTCCGCCAGGCCGTTCAGGGCATCTCCGAGATCATGCTCACCCCGGGCATCATCAACCGCGACTTTAGTGACATCAAGGCCATCATGTCCGGCATGGGCCACGCCATGATGGGAACAGCCACGTCCAGCGGAGATAATGCTGCCGTCGAAGCCGCCCGCGCCGCCATCAGTTCCCCGCTCCTTGAAGAAAACGGCGTGGAAGGCGCGCGCGGCCTGCTCATCAACGTGGCCGGGTCAAGCGCCCTTACACTCGATCAGTTCGGCGACGCCTGCACGCTCATCTTTGAGGCGACCAAGAATGAGGAAGTGCATATGAGCTACGGCCTCGTCCACGATGAAGCGCTGGGCAATGAGGTAAAGGTCACCGTCATCGCTACCGGCTTCTCTCGGGAGTCCTCCATTCCGCTCTCCCCGCCGCGCATTGAGCGGCTGGCCCCTATGCCCGCGCCTATCTCCGTTCCCCGCTTCGAACCGGAACCGGTCGACGCTCATGAGGAGGAACCGGAGATGGACGAAGCGATCGAAACCCCGGTGGTGGTGGAAACCACTCTTCCGGCTCAAGTGCCTCCCGCGCCTCGGACGGATGCCGACCCGTTCGACGACATCGACACCCCCGCTTTCCTCCGCCGCGAACGCAAACTGTTTAACTGACCTCCCTGACAGGACGAAGGGCCGGCTCCGTCGCCGGCCCTTCGTGTTTTTTGCGCGTTCCGGCCTATCGCACCGCCACCATCTGCACCTCCGCCAGTGCCGCCAGCGCCCGCAACTGCGTACCGGCTATCTCGCCGATGATCAGCTTCGCGCCGCCCGGCTGCGCGATGATGTGCAATCCGGCCGCCTTCAGCTTGTTCAATGTCGCCTCCGAGACATCCCGCAGGTAAATCCGCACTCCGACCTTTTCCGTAGACGCCGTCTTGGCTTGCAGTTCAGGCGACAGCTTCTGCTTCGCCTCGGACCGTTGGATATCCCGCTCCTCGCGCGCCTCCGCTTCCCGCCGCACCACCGGGGGCGCCGTCGGACGCGCCATCGAGTCGGCCACTCTCCCGCGGAATCCGCCGCTCACTCCCATCGGAGCCGCCATCGGTTGGTACATCAGCTTGGCCGATTCCGTCCCCGCCATCCGGCCATCCACGCCCTCGGGCACCTCCACCGGCACTTCCACCGTGCGCAGCTTTCCGGCTTCGCTGATCGTCTTGTGCTCCACCGCCACGAAGGACGTAAACGGCGTCAGAATCGCGTACTGCAGCCCCAACTCCGTAATCGCCTCCCGGTGCGTGTTGGCGCCATCCGCCATCAGGTCGCCCACCTTCGTCCGTGCCCACAAGGACCGTATGCCGGCCCGCTCCACGCTCGCCGCCAGTTCCACCGGCACCACCCGCTCGAACGGCTGTCCGCCCATCCGGCCCGTAATCTTCACCGTCCCCCGCCCGCCATCGCGATACCGCCCGCTGATCACCACCGGCTTGGCGCTGAACAGATCCGGAATCCGCTTCGGATACACTTCGTCCACTGCCAGCCCTTGGAAACTCAGCTGGATGTCGGTCAGCAGCGGCGTCTGCACACGGCTGTGGAATCGCTTCGCCGCCGCCGATCCATCGTCCTGCAAGCCGACGTACTCCACCTCGCCGCGCCCCTGCTGCGACATCTGGTCCAACAGATGACGGTTCACCGAACTGCCGATACCGAAGCTGAACACACGCGCACCGGGATGACGGCGAATCTCGGCGATGATCTCGTCTTCATTGCCCACATACCCGTCGGTCATGAAGCAGACGATGCGGACATGATCCCGCGATTCCGACGGCGCCAGTGACGCCCGGATCGCCTTCATCATCTCCGTGCCGCCACCGGCACGCCGCCCGCTCAGGAACCGTTTGGCGTCGTCGACGTTCTCCCGCGTCGCTGCCACCGGCGCCGGGAACAGCAAATGTGTATCGCCGGAGAAGGTAATCAGATTGAACCGGTCCCGCGGATTCAGCCCCTCAATCGCCGCCATCATCGCCTCCTTCGCCTTGTCGAGCGGAACGCCGTGCATGGAGCCGGAAGTGTCGATCACGAATACCAGTTCTTTCGGCGTAATGTCCTCGCGGGCCGGCTGTTCCGGCGGCGCCAGTACAAACGTGAAGTACCCCTGGCCGTCGCGCCCGCGATGGGTGAGCAGCGCGTCATTCACCTTACGTCCCGCCACGTCCCAGCGCAGAATGAAGTCCTTGTTGGGAATCTCCTTCATGTTCCGCAGCTTCACGAAGGCGCCGGCGGCGGTCCGGTTTTCCACCACCACTTCGTGCGTCGTCGAATCGATGGCATCCACCGGCAGCCCGGCCTCCAGTTTCAGCGTGAGCGAGATGTCGTGCCCGGCGCGCGTCCCCTGCGCGGCATAGGTTGGGTTCTGGAACGCCCCCGGATTGTGCTTGGGCGAGTAGCGAGGCCCCACCACCATCGGGAAAACAAACTCATACCGCCCCGCCTCATACCGCAGCGATTCGATGTACTGAATCTCCACCTCCACCTTGGCGTTCGGCGGAATGTTGGCCACGCTCTGCACAAAGACATTCGGCCGGCTCTGGTCCAGCAACCCCGCCAGCTTTCCCTGCCGCCGCGCCGCGTCGTAGATGGCGCGAGCCTCTTCCTTGCGCTTGATGGCACCCTTCACCACCCGGTCGCCAATCCGCAGCGTCATCTCGTCGACAGCTCCGCCGGCCGCCAGCGGAAACATGTAGATGGCTTCCATCGGGTCGGCGGTGGGATTGCGGAAAATCTGCCGCACCCGGACCCGAGCCACCGGCCCCTGTACGTCGGCGGTCACGGCCGTATGCTCCAGCGGACAGGGCGCGTCCACTTCGCCGTTCTTGTCTACCCGCGCCAGCATCCCGCCGGGTGCGCTGCTGGCAGCCGCCGCTTGCGGCTTCCACAAACCCAGCGCCGCCAGGCCCAGGGCTACTACTGAAATGGTCTTTCTCATCGTGATCTCCGTGTTGGCTCGTTGCCGTCACCAGGGAAATCACGCAGGGACCGGAACCCTTTCACCGCACCGGCAAAAGAATTTTCAGCCCCGCCGGCGCCACCGTGTTCGCGCGCCCGCCGCTCCCGGCACCTAACCCGCTCACCGTGCCGGCGGTCCGCGCCACGCGCGGCTCTTCCACCACCGTCAGCGCCAGCGTTCCGCCCGCGGCCCGTTCCAGTTGCGCCCGTGGAATCGGCAATTCGATCTCTTCACCCGCACGGCCATCGCGGCGCGCCACCGTTCGCCCCTGTTCATCGCGCAGCACGACCGCCGCCGTCACCTCTGGCCGGTAGCGCACAGTCACCGTCTCGCCGCGGCCCACCGAATCGCCGGCAGGCAGGCGTACCCAGACACCATCGCCGGTCCGCCGCCAGACGCTCGCCTCGGCCGAGGGTTTCTTCGCCATTTCCTTCTCCGGAGCCACAACCTTGGCCATCGAGTCGGCAATTGGCGCGGCCGCGGGTGCGGCGACCGCCGCCTGCCGGCGCGGCGCCGGCGGAGGAGGCCCGGATGCCACCGCTCCCGGTTGCTGCTGCGGCGCCGGAGCCCGGAACTCCGACTGCTGCGACCTGTCCCGCTCCTGCCGTGCCGAAAGAACCGCATCGGCGACTTTCTCTTCCCGGGAAACCGCCACCGTCTCGGCAACACGACGCTCCGCCGGCGGCGCCGCCGGTACGACCAGCGGAGGCGGAGGCGTGCTCGGAAGCGGGATATTCACCACTGGCGGCGGGGCCGGCGAAACTCGCCCTTCCGCCACAATCTTCGGCGCTTCTTCTACAATTGCAGGAGCCGCCGGCTTCCCCACTGCCGCCGCCGGCGGCGGAACAAACGGCTTCGTCTCCTTCGGCGCCTCACTGCGGACCTGCGCCAACTCCCGCAACGTCGTCCCATCGATCATCATGTAGGTGATCGCTCCGGAAACGAACACTACGCCGATCCCCGCCGCCCAGGCCAGCCACATCGACTGCCGCACCGGCGGCTTCGGTGCCGCCTTGGGCAGCAGCACCGGCGCCGGCGCCGCGGCTACCGACGCCATCCGCGCCGGTTGCATTTCCACCAACTCTTCCTGCAGCGAATCGATCAGCCGGTTCCGTGCCCCCGGTAACTCGATCGCTTCCCGCAATTCATCCTCGGCCATCAACTGGTCAAACAGCTCCTGATCGCTCAGCGCCGCCGTGAACAGTTGCTTCTTCTCCTCTTCGGAGAGCCCCCCGGTCGCGTACTCCGCCAGAAGCCGGTCAAGTTGCTCGCGCTCCATTACCGGCCTCCTTTCATGCGTTCCAGAAGTTGCTTCCGGCACCGCAAATCCCACGTGTACACTGTGTTGATCGATTCCGCGCCCATCAGTTGCTGGATCTCCGGGAACTTTAACCCTTGCAGTTTCAACCGGAACAGATCCCGGCAGCGATCGCCTAGCGCCAGCAGTGCCGTCTCCAGCCGTTCCAGCCGCTCCCGCCGTTCCAACATCGCTTCCGGATCCTCCGCCGGATCGGCCAGCGGATAGTCCTCCACCGGTACCGACGCACCTTCGCCCCGCCGCATCGATTTCGTATGCAGCGCCATGATCTTGTAGCGGGCGATTTGCATGGCCAATGGCACCAATTCCTCCAGCGCCTCGACGTGCGAATACTTCTCTTCCAGCACCAGCAGCGTTTCCTGCGCCACGTCTTCCGCGGTCGCCGCGCCTCCGGCGCCCTTCATCATACGAGATGACGCGAACGACACGATCCTTTCACGCAATTGGGTGAGAATGATCGTTCGCGTCACCGTGAGCTACCGTCCCAGCAGCTTCTGGATCGCCGCTTCCAAGTCGGACGCCTTGAATCCGGCCGGCCCCGGCGCGCCCTTCACCACAATCCGGCCATCGGTACCCACCAGATAGTACCGGTCCGGCCACGCAGAATAGGCCTGCTCAACGGCGTTGTCCATCCCGTCCACCACCGTCGGGAACGTAATCCCCAGCGTCCGCGCGCACGAGGTGGCGTGGTCGTCCTTCTGTTCATACGTCTTTGCCGACTCTAGCAACACCCCCTCCTTCTCATTCCGCGGCACCTGCCATCCGTCCGTCGGATGCGCCTCCCGCACGTACACCAGCAGAAACTCCACATCTTTCTGATACTTCGCCGCCATCGCGTTCAGGGCCCCAACCTGGGACCGGAAGGGCGGTCAAGTCAGACTCCCGAACAGCAGCGCCACCGGCTTTTTTCCCCGGAACGCCGAAAGCTTCACCTTTTCTTCGGACTTTACCTTCTTCAAGTCGAAGTCCGGTGCCAGGTCCCCGGGGACCAGCTTCCCTTCCCCATGCCCCATTTCTTTCATCACGGCCAGCGCGCGGGGCGGCGGCGACTGGGCGGGCGCCATCGCGGCGCAAAGGAGGAGGGCGGCGGCAAATCTGCTCATGGCTTTACTATAGTAAGCGTAGCCGCTGGCCAATGCGTTTCTTCCTTTCCAAACAAGTTCCTCCATTTGACCGGGTGGCCGTCATCGAAAGCGGATCACGCCAGTTGCTGGAGGATCTGCTGCCCGGTCTCTATGAAATTTACGGCCCGGCCATGCAATTGGACCTCATTACCTGCTACGCCGGCACCCCCAAGGCATTCCGCCCGGAACAGGGGCAGGTCTTCCGCATCACCAGCTACAACGGCCACACCGGCCGCGAACAACTGGTGAGCGAACTGAAAGCCCGCAACTACAGCATCACCGGCATGATCTGTTCGGCCGAGCCGATCATGACCAAATGGAAATGGATGCTGGCCCTCCGCCTCCCCGGCAAGGTATTCTTGCTGAACGAGAACGGGGATTACTTCTGGATGGATCGTGGCCACCTCGACATCCTCACCCACTTCGTTCTTTTCCGCCTCGGCTTGGCCGGTGCGGGCGCGGTCCTTACCATCGGCCGCATTGTTCTCTTCCCTTTTAGTCTTCTCTACCTGCTGGCCTTTGCCGGCATGGTGCATCTCCGCAGAAAGGCACGTGCATGAAAGCGATTCTCGTCCGGGAAACGGGCGGCCCTGAAAAAATGCTGTTTGAGGAAGTCCCTGTACCGCTGCCCGGCAAAGGCCAGGCGCTGGTCAAGATCGCCACCAGCGGCGTCAACTTCATCGATATCTACTTCCGCATCGGCCTCTACAAAGCCGACCTGCCCTTCACCCCGGGCATGGAGGCCGCTGGCGTCGTCGAAGCCGTCGGCGAAGGCGTCACCGACGTCCAGCCAGGCGACCGGGTCGCCTACGCCATGCAGCGCGGCTCCTACGCCCAGTACGCCGTCGTCCCCTCCTGGCAACTGGTAAAAGTGCCCGCCAATCTCGGGTTAGACCTCGCCGCCGCCGCCATGCTCCAGGGCATGACCGCCCACTACCTGACCCACTCCACCTTTCCGCTCCAGAACGGCCAGACCTGCCTCATCCATGCCGCCGCCGGCGGCGCCGGGCAACTGGTGGTCCAGATGGCCAAACGCCGCGGCGCCCGGGTCATCGGTACCGTCGGCAGCGCCGAAAAGGCCGCCATCGCCCGCGAAGTGGGCGCCGACGAAACCATCCTCTATAACGAGCAGGACTGGGTGGCCGAAACCCGCCGGATCACCGAAGGCAAGGGCGTCGATGTCGTCTACGACTCCGTCGGCGCTTCCACCTTCCTGGGTTCGCTCGATTGCCTCCGCCCCCGCGGCATGATGGTCACCTACGGTAACGCCAGCGGTCCGGTCCCGGCCATTGAACCGCTCCTGCTCAACCAGAAGGGCTCCATTTTTCTCACCCGCCCCACCCTCGCCCACCATTGCGCCACCCGCGAAGAACTCGCCTGGCGCGCCGGCGATGTGCTCAACGGCATCGCCAGCGGCGATCTGCGGCTCCAGATTCACAAAACCTACCCGCTCTCGGAAGCCAGCGTCGCCCACGAGGACCTCGCATCCCGCAAGACCACCGGCAAACTTCTCCTCGATGTCAACGCATAGTGACCAACGGGCCCGGCTGGGCCTTCTGCGGGAGGACGCCGCGGCGCTCGAACTCGACGCCGCGCTCGTCTCGTTCCTACCGAACATCCGCTACCTCACCGGCTTCACCGGCAGCAACGCCTTGCTGCTGGTGACCCCGAAACAGGCCACGCTCTTCACCGATCCTCGCTACACCCTCCAGGCGGCGACGGAAACCGAAGGCAGCGGCGTGAAGGTGGTGATCGCCAAAAAATCGCTCGAAGAGGCCCTCGCCGGCCGGCTGACCAAACTCCGCCGCATCGGATTTGAGAACAACCGGATGTCCTACCGCAGCTGGGAGCACCTGCAGCGCTCCCTCCCGCTCAACGCCGCCCTGAAACCGCTCGGCAACGCCATCGAACAGCGGCGGATGGTGAAGTCGGCGGCGGAGATCGCCGCCATCCGGGAATCGGTAAATATCAACTCCCAGGCCTTCGCCGGAGCGCTCGCCAGCTTCCGCAGGGGCATGACAGAGAGCGATTTTGCCGCTGAAATTGAGTACAAAATGCGTGTTTTTGGTGCAGAAAAGCCCAGTTTTGACACGATTGTAGCGTTCAAAACGCACTCCGCGCTGCCCCACGCACGTCCGGGTGGTGCCAGAATCGATGGGAATGGTCTATTATTAGTAGATATGGGCACATTTCGAGGCGGTTATGCCAGCGATATGACTCGCTGCGTCCACCTCGGCAAACCCGGCGCCAAAACGCGCGATCTTTACAAAGCCGTCCTGGAAGCCCAACTGGCTGCTGTGGACGCGGTGGCTCCCGGTGTTCCCGCCGGGGATGTAGACGCCGCCGCCCGCCGTGTTCTCCGCCAATATGGTCTGGATAAGGCATTTATCCACAGCACCGGCCACGGACTCGGTTTGGAAATCCATGAAGCGCCCCGTCTGGG
Source organism: uncultured Solibacteraceae bacterium (assembly GCA_964430625.1). Taxonomy (GTDB): domain Bacteria; phylum Acidobacteriota; class Terriglobia; order Bryobacterales; family Bryobacteraceae. The sequence continues at coordinate 56,791 of CAYSFR010000014.1, read as the reverse complement.
CCGCGGCGACGAAACAATATTGCAGCCAGGCATGGCCATTACGATCGAACCTGGCGCGTATATTAGTGGTACGGGCGGCGTCCGAATCGAAGATACTGTACTCACAACGCCTACCGGCGTTGAAATCCTAACCCCAACAGCAAAAGAACTCGTTATTCTTTAACCCACGAAATGAACATTTCCGAAATCAAAGAGATGATCCAGGCTGTCGTCGACTCCGGCGTAGCCGAACTGGAAGTCCAACGCGGCGAAAACCGCGTCCGCATCGTTCGCGGCGGCATGCAGCAGGAGATCATCGTTACCAATCCCGCCCCGGCGGTCCACGCTTCCCACTCCGCCGCTTCCCACGCCGTCCAGGTAGCCCCCGCGCCGCCGGCGCCGCCGGTGGAGGACGACAAGACGCTCGCCGTCAAATCGCCCATTGTCGGCACCTTCTATTCCGCCGCTTCCCCCGGCGCCGCGCCGTTTGTCAGCGTCGGCGACGTGGTCAAGCCCGGTCAGGTTCTCTGCATCGTCGAATCGATGAAGCTGATGAACGAGATCGAAAGCGAGGTGGCCGGCACCATCATCGCGCGGCTTGTGGAAAACGGCGCACCCGTCGAATACGGCGCCACCCTCTTCACCGTCCGCCCCAACTAAGATGTTCAAAAAGATTCTCATCGCCAACCGGGGCGAGATCGCGCTCCGCGTCGTCTGCGCGTGCAAGGAACTGGGCATTCGCACGGTCGCCGTTTATTCGGAGGCCGACCGCCACTCGCTCCACGTCCGCTTTGCCGATGAGGCCATCTGCATTGGCCCGGCCAAAAGCGCCCGCAGTTATCTCGACATCCCCAGCGTCATCAGCGCGGCGGAGATCTCCAACGTCGACGCCATCCACCCCGGCTACGGCTTTTTGAGCGAGAATGCCGGCTTTGCCGACGTCTGCGAAGCGAGCGGCATCACCTTTATTGGTCCCAAACCGGCGGTGATCGAGGCGATGGGCTTCAAGCAGCATGCCCGGTCGGCAATGCAGAAGGCGGGAATCCCGATTCTTCCCGGCTCGAAGGGGATTATCGAATCGGCCGAACAGGCGCTGGAGATGGCCGAAGTGGTCGGCTACCCGGTCATCCTGAAGGCGAGCGCGGGCGGCGGCGGACGTGGCATGCGCGTCGTCAACGAAGCGTCGGAACTGCCGAATCTGCTCGCCCAGGCCCAGTCGGAAGCCGGAGCCGCCTTCTCCTGCCCCGACATGTACATGGAAAAGTACATCCGCCGTCCGCGCCACATCGAGTTCCAGGTGCTGGCCGACCACTACGGCAACGTCGAAATCCTCGGCGAGCGGGAGTGTTCGATCCAGCGCCGGCATCAGAAACTGATTGAGGAAGCGCCCAGCCCGCGGATGACCCCGGAGTTGCGCAAGACGATCGGCGATTCGCTCAAGAAAGCGATGCGCGAGGTCGGCTACACCAACGCCGGTACGGTGGAATTCCTCATGGACGAGGACGGCAGCCTTTACTTCATCGAAGTGAACGCCCGTGTGCAGGTGGAACACCCGGTCACCGAAATGGTTACCGGAATCGACATCGTCAAGGCGCAGATCCGTATCGCTGCCGGCGAACGCCTCTCCGACATCCTCACCGAACCGGTCACCATCCGTGGACATGCCATGGAGTGCCGCATCAACGCCGAAAATCCGGTTACGTTTACCCCGAGTCCCGGCAAAATCACCGGTCTCAACCTGCCCGGCGGCATCGGCGTCCGCGTGGACACCTGGGCTTACACCGATTGCGTCATCCCGCCCTACTACGACTCGCTGGTGGCGAAACTGATCGTCCACGGTAAAGATCGCAAAGAGGCGATTCACCGTTCGCTACGGGCGCTCGACATGTTCGTCGTCGAGGGCATCCACACCTCCATCCCCCTTCATCAGCGGATTCTACAGGACCCCGAATTCCAGGCCGGCGATATCGACACGGGCTTCATTGCCCGCTTCCTCGCCAAGACCTCGACCGCTCCCGCTTAGCTAAAATAGGGGACTTGACCCTCCCCTCCCTCTTCGACCTCTCTCTCATCGGGCGCCGCGATACTCCGGCTTTGGAGTGGAACGGCGCCCGGTTTACGTTTGGCGATATCGACGTCCGCGCCTCGCGCATGGCCAACCTGCTTGCCGCCCGTGGACTGGCCCCGGGCGACCGGGTCTGCGTCTATCTGGCCAACTGCCTGGAGTACATTGACCTGTTCCTGGCCGTCACCCGGTTGGGAGCGATCTTCGTTCCGGTCAACATCCTCTACCGGGATCGCGAGATTCGCCACATCCTCCACGACGCCGAACCGAAAGCGCTCATCACCGCCGGTGCGCAGACCGAGTTTGTCGCCGATGCTCCCTGTCCGATTTGGCTGCTGGAGGACCTCCGCGCCGAAGTGGAGTCCCAACCCGCCACCCGCCGCATCGACGTCACGGATGGGGATACGCCGGCAGCGCTGGTTTACACCTCCGGGACCACCGGTACTTCCAAGGGCGCGGTTCTCACCCACCGCAACTTCGTGGTCAACGCCATCAATCTGCTCACCTGCTGGCAGTTCAGTCCCGCCGACCGGATGCTGCTGACGCTCCCGCTTTTCCACGTCCACGGTCTGGGCAACGGCATCCACTGCTGGCTGGCGAGCGGCTGCCTGCTGCGGCTCACCGAACGGTTCGCCCACGATCAGGCCGCCGAGTGGATGCGCGAATTCCACCCGACGGTCTTCTTCGGCGTTCCCACCATGTACATCCGCATGCTGGAGTGGCCGGCGGAGACCGCGGCGGCCGTCGGCGCGGGAATGCGTCTTTTCGTCTCCGGATCCGCCCCGCTGCCGGCGCAGACGCTGGAGGAGTTTCGGGGGAAGTTCGGCCATACGATCCTGGAGCGATATGGGATGAGCGAGACGCTCATGAACCTTTCCAACCCCTACATCGGCGAACGGCGGCCCGGTTCGGTGGGCCTGCCCATGCCAGGGGTCTCGGTACGCAACCTGGATCCGGAAGGCAACCCGGTGCCCGATGGGGCGGTGGGAGAACTGCACCTGCAGGGGCCCAACCTTTTTGCGGGATACTGGCGCCGTCCCGATGCCACGGCCGCGGCCTATCGCGACGGCTGGTTCCGCACCGGGGATATTGCGGTCCGGTCTCCAGATGGCTATTACACGCTCCAGGGCCGCCGCAGCGACCTGATCATTTCCGGAGGGTTCAATATCTACCCCCGCGAGATCGAAGAGTTCCTGGCCGAATTGCCGGGCGTGGGCGAAGTGGCCGTGGCCTCGGCTCCCGACCCGCGCCGCGGCGAGGTCCCGGTGGCCTACATCGTGGCCAGCGGCGAGTTTGACGCATCCGCGCTGGAGGCGGCCTGCCGTGCCCATCTGGCGTCCTTCAAAATCCCGCGCGCCTTCGTCGCCGTTGAGAAGATACCCCGTACCGCGCTCGGCAAAGTACAAAAACACCTCCTCCCCCGATGGACGCCCCAAAGCTGACCGCCGCTGGAGTTCGCTACCATGCGAAGGTGACGTTTCGACTTTTGCTCACGGCCCTTTCCCTGGCCGTCACTGTTTCCTGCGCGGACTCCTCCACCGCGCCGCGCTACTCCGCACGCATCGTCAAGACCTTCCCCCACGACACCGGCGCCTTCACGCAGGGGCTGGAGTTCAACAACGGCGCGCTCTACGAAAGCACCGGCATGGTGGGCTATTCCGGCATCCGCAAGGTAAACCTGGAAACCGGCAAAGTTCTGCAGCAGTTACGGGTGAACCCGCCGTTTTTCGGGGAAGGGATCACCATCATCAACGGCCAGTTAATCCAGTTGACCTGGCAGCACCAGACGGGTTTCGTCTACAAATTCCCCGAGTTGCAGTTCATCAAGCAGTTCTCGTATTCCGGCGAAGGGTGGGGGTTGACCAACGACGGGAAGCAGATCTACATGAGCGACGGTTCGGCGCAGATCCGTGTGCTGGACCCGGCTACATTGAAAGAGGTCCGCCGGATTACCGTCCTCGATGGCGCGCGGCAGGTGACCGCGTTGAACGAGTTGGAATGGGTAAATGGTGAAATCTACGCCAACGTCTGGACGACCGACCAGATTGTGCGGATCTCTCCCACAACGGGAAAAGTGCTCGGCTGGATCGATCTGGCCGATCTGCCGCGCAATCGCGGCACCGCCGACGTCCTGAACGGTATTGCTTACGACGCGTCCACCCGCCGCCTCATCGTGACCGGCAAACTTTGGGATCACATCTACCAAATCGAGTTGGTCCCACAGAAGAGATAGAATTGCCCGCATGCGTCCGTGGACCGTGCTGTTCTTTGCTTCCCTGTCTCTCGCCCTTGCCCAACAAACCGATGCCACACTTTCCGGAACCGTATCCGATACGGGTGGCGCGGCGATTCCCGATGTCGAAGTGGTGGCGCTGCAGGCCGAAACCGGCGTCCGTACCACCGTCCGCAGCAATGAATCCGGCTTCTTCTCGCTGCGCCCTCTCCCAATCGGCACCTACACACTGACCGTTCGCCACACCGGATTCAAAGTCTCCCAACGATCCGGCATCGTCCTTTCCACCGGGCAGAGCATGGAGCTGAACGTCACGCTCGACCCCGGAAACGTAACCGAAACCGTGACCGTCACAGCCGACGTTCCGTTGCTCGAGTCGCGTTCCGCCGAGGCGAGCCAACTGATCGAAGCCAAGACCATCGAAGACATGCCGATGGGCGACCGCCGGGCCCTGAACATCGTGGAGATCACCGGCGCCACCGTGTTCATCCCTAGCGAGACGGGCGGCTCGCCGACCTTCTCGCTCGCCGGCGGCCGCGCCGGAAGCCAGATGTTCTGGATCGATGGCGGAGCCGGGCAGAATCAACGCATGGGCGTTGCCCAGACCGGCTGGGATCCGCCCATCGAGACGCTGCAGGAGATCAAGATCATGGGCAATGGATTCTCCGCCGAGTTCGGGGCCTCGGCCGGGGGCGTTGTCATTGCCAACACCAAGTCCGGCACCAACAAGTTCAAAGGGTCACTCTTTGAGTATTTCCGCAATCAGGTGCTCGACGCACCCAACTTCTTCTCGCCCATCATCGACGGCAAGAAGGATCGCCCGGCGCTGCGTTACAACATCTTTGGCGGTACCATCGGCGGACCCATTCGAAAGGACCGCACGTTCTTTTTCTTCGCCTATGAGGGCTCCCGCCGCGGGGACGGAACCATCCGCACTCTCACAGTGCCCACCGCGCTCCAGCGCAATGGCGACTTCTCGCAAACCGAAAACGTCCGCGGGCTCGCCGTCATCTACGATCCCGCCACCTCCCGGCGCAACGCCGCCAACGCCATCATTCGCGACCCCTTCCCCGGAAACGTCATTCCCGGTGGCCGTATCGACCCCATCGCCCGCGCCCTGGTCCCATTCTTCCCGGTGGCCAACCGCGCTCCCGACGACCGCACGGGTGCCAACAACTTCCGCCTGAACGACGTCAACCGGACCCGCCGCGACAATATCACGCTGAAGTTCGATCACACCGTCACCGGCAAGGACAAGGTCCTCTACCGCTACCTGTTCCTCGACGAAGAAAGCGTCCGCTCCAGCGTCTACCCCACACCCGCGGCAGACACGATCAACCAGTCCAATGGCGGCAGCGCGATTCATTATGGCGCCTGGACGCGGCTGGTTTCGCCGACGATGATCAACGAACTCCGATTCACTTACGCGACCCGCGATTTTCGCTCGTTCGCCCGCGGCGCCGGGGAAGGCTGGCCCACCAAACTCGGCTTCAAAGGCGTTGCCGACGACTTCTTCCCCAACATAGCCCCGGCCGCCTATGCCGCGCTCGGCGCGACGTCGCAGGACCGCCAGCAGTTCCCCATCAAGCAGTATCAGATCGCCGAGTCGCTGTCCTGGATCCGCGGCAAACACTCGCTCAAGTTCGGCGGCGAATTCCGGCCCTCCTATAACCATGAAGTGCTTCGTGCCACTGTCAGCGGCCGCTATGTCTTCAGCCGCGGTTTCACCGGCGCCGTTGGCAACGCCCAAACCGGCAACGGGTTCGCCACCCTGATGCTCGGTGTTCCCACCACGTTTGAGACCCGGGAGACCGACGAACTCGACCGCAAAACCAACTACTACGGCTTTTTCGTTCAAAATGACTGGTCGATCGGCTCCGCGCTCACCCTGAACCTCGGTGTCCGTTGGGAAGCCGACTCGCCGATGATCGACTCCAACCGGCGCATCAACAGCTTCGACCCGACCGCCATCAACCCCGTCAGCGGCACCCCGGGCGTGGTGAAGTTTCTGGGAGTTGGCGGCTTCCGGGACACGCCCTACGATCCGGACTGGAACAACTGGGCTCCCCGCGTGGGCATCGCCTGGCGGCCGTTTGGCTGGAAGAAAACCGTGGTCCGCACCGGGTTCGGGGTGTTCTTTTCCCACCCGTTTTCGCGTGCCGTTCCCAATGCCGCCACACTCGGTTTTGAACAGTCGGCACAGTTGATCCTGCAGGACAACAACGAAGGGATCCCCTACACGCTTTCCCGTGGCATCCCGTTACCGCCCACCGAACGCGCCCCTCTCGATGACCGTTTCGCCGCCGTTCGCGCCGGGGTCACCCCGACGCAAGCCATCACCTATTTCGAGTTCAATCGACGCACCGGATACTCACTCCAATCGAGCTTTCGCATCCAGAACGAACTGCCGGGCCGCATGGTGGTCGAGTACGGCTATATCGGCAATCTCTCTCGGAAACTGCCCAGCAACAACCTGCAAACGAACCAGATTCCTATGGAGAAACTGGGACCGGGGGCCGGTAACAAGGACCGGCCATTCCCGCAGTTTTCAGGTGTCTCCATCCTTGCTCCCACGATCGGGGTCTCGTCCTACCACGCCGGACTCTTGCGGCTGGAAAAGCGCTTCAATCGCGGGATGAACCTACAGAGCACCTATACCTTCTCCAAGTTCCTCGACAACGCCGACGCCGGCAGCACGGCCTTCGGCAACGAGGGTGCCGCATTCTCCAACTATTACAACCGGCGCTTCGATTGGGGTCCGTCCGAACTCGACATCCGCCACCGGTTCACGCTGAGTTCGGTCTATCAGTTGCCGTTCGGGCGCGACCGGCAGTGGTTGCACTCCGGGGTGCTGAACAAACTCGCCGGCGGCTGGTCGGTGAGCGGAGTCTTCGTGATGCAGACCGGCGGCCCGGTGACCGTCACCACGCAAACCAACACGACTTTCGCCTTCTCCGCCGGTGCGCAGCGCGCTGACGTGGTGGCCGAGCCCAATTTGCCGGCATCGCAGCGCAACCTGAGCCGCTGGTTCAACACCGATGCCTTCCGGCAACCGGCCAGCTACACCTTCGGCAATCAGGGTGTCGGCCTGATCCGCGCTCCGGGCTTTGTGAACCTGAACGCGTCGCTCATCCGCAACTTCCGCATCCAGGAGACCAAATCGCTGCAGTTCCGCGGTGAAATGCTGAACGCTCCCAACCACCCGAACTTCGGCACCCCCAGCCAGGTATTCGAGGGACCGGGCTTCGGCATCATCACCTCGGCGCGGCCCGGCCGGCAGGTCCAACTCGGCTTGCGGTTCGTTTTCTGATCGGCTTACAACTCGGGAGCGATCTGTTCCGGCGCCGTCACGCCCGGCAGCAGTTCCATGATCTTGATATTGCGGAAGTGGATTTCGGCGCCCTCGGATTCCAGGCAGAGGTAGCCCTTCTTCTGGGTCGATTTGCTGATACCGTTGACGAACTTCCCGTTTACAGCCAGTTTCACGACGCCGTCGATCGCCACCACGTCGTAGGTATTCCAGTTGCCGCGGCCCAGCGCCCGATTTTCCAGCGAACTGCTACGGGGTCCGCGCGGGTTGTCGGGGATCACCTTCACCCCGCCAACGCCGAACAGGTCACCATGAACGTAGCCCAAGGAGAGCGGCACGCCATCCTTCTTGTGCATCTCCGGGTATTCGAGTTCCAGCATCTGTACCTCCAGGCCGTCCGGCAAGCGGTTCTTTTCTCCTGGGCGCGCCGCACTCCACAAGAACACGCCCGAGTTCCCGCCCGGCTCCAGGTGCTTCCACTCAATGTGGAGGATGAAGTTCTCATACTGCTTCTCGCTTCGCATTACCCCGATGGGATGGCCGGAGCAGATGAGGATGCCGTCCTTCACCTTCCACGTATCCGGCGCCGTATTCACGTTCACCCAGCCGGAGAGATCCTTGCCATTGAAAAGATCGCGAAAGGCCGGCACGGACTGCCCGCGCAGGACCAGCAACAGGGAGCCGCCAAGCAGGGCGGCGAGCAGGAGTTTCTTCATAATTCCACCGTCTCTACTGTATACTGTCCCCCATGAATCGTGGCCGGCTCTTTCTCCTAGGCGGTTTCGCCGCAATGATTGGCACTGTCGTTTTCACTTCGGGAATCACGGCGCAGCCGAATACCGTGCAGCAGATTGTGCCCGGTGTGTGGTTCCGCGAAGGCGACATCAAGAAGGAGGGACACTGCAACAACATCATCATCGAGATGAAGGACTACCTGATTGTAGTCGATGCCAACTTCCCTTCCGGCGCCCGCCTGACCGCGGCCGATGCCAAGAAACTGTCCAACAAGCCGGTGAAGTACGTTTTCGACACGCATCATCATGGCGACCACGCCTACGGAAATGCCGTCTGGACACAGATGGGCGCCACCACGCTGGCCTACGCCGGCGTGGCGCAGGAGATGAAGCGCTACGAGCCGAAACGCTGGCAAGAGGCAAATCGGAAAGACGTCTCTGAATTGAATCACGCCACGGTGGAACCGCCGAAACAGACCTTCGACACCACCCCGTTCGTGCTCGACGACGGCACGCGCCGCGTGGAGTTCCACTTCTTCGGCTGGGCGCACACTCGCGGCGACGGTTTCGTCTACTTGCCGAAAGAGCAGGTGCTGGCCACCGGTGACGCCATCGTCAACGGAGCATTCAATTTCATGGGCGACGGCCATGTCGCCAACTGGCCCAAGGTGGCCGAAGCGGCCGGGAAACGGAAAATCAAGCATGTACTGCCCGCCCATGGACGCCCGGGCGGTACGGAAATTATCACCGGCCAGGCCAAGTTCATGCGAGAAATCTATGCCGGCGTGCAGGGGCTGATCAAGACAGGTAAGAACGCTGATGATATCCAGAAAATGGGCATGGCCAAAAGCCTGGTGGATGCATTGAAGTTCTCTCCGCAATCGAAGAACTGGGTGGGTGACGGTATTGCGGGCCAGGCTATCGCGACGTACGAAGAAATTACGCAGAAGAAGCCGCACGGGGAGATCTCGGGCGGCAAATGAGCGAACTCGCGGCACTGATCGACGATGTGGAGGCGGCCCGGGCACGCGTTCTGGACGCCGTCGGCGGCCTTTCCAATGCCGACGCCACCTGGCGGCCCGGGCCCAACGAGTGGTCGATTGCCGAGAACCTAGAGCACCTGGTGCTGGCCGAGCAGTCCGGCGTGGAGAAGATCTACCGGGCGTTGGAGTTGCCTGCGCCGGCCTTGGACGCCAACCCCAATCACGGACTGCGCATTGAAGAGGTGGTGGCGCGCACCTGGCAGCCTCGAGAAGTGGCGCCGCCTGTCGCTACCCCGCAGGGTGGCGGCACGATTGCCTATTGGTGCGCCGCGTTTCGGGCGTCGGCGCATGTGCTCGCCGCGCTGGCCGCGGAACTGGAAAACCGCGATCTGAGCCGGATCGTATTTCCCCACTTTCTCTGCGGCCCGCTCGACGCCCGGCAGCGCCTGGAGTTCCTGCGCTTCCATATGGACCGCCACCTCGGCCAGATCGTCGCCATCCGCACCCGGCTCTAGCCCGCCAGCAGTTGCACGAAATTCTCCCGGCTTTCCGGCTTTACCAAATCGGCCAGCGTGTGCCGGTCGAGCGTCACCAGAAACGCTTCCAGCGCCGTATCGAGCATCGCCTTCAAACCGCATACCGGAACGATGGGGCAGGTGTTGTTCACCACATCGTGGCACTCCACCAGGCGGAAGGAGACTTCCGTTGCCCGCACCACCTGGCCCAGCCTGATCTCCTCGGGCGAACGCGCCAACTCCACTCCGCCGGCCCGTCCCACCGTTACCTTCACATAGCCGGCATCACCCAGCGTCTGCACCACCCGCACCAGATGGTTCTTTGATATCCCGTAGGCGTTGCTGATCTCTTCCGTGCCGACCCGCCGTTCCGGAAAGTGCGAAAGATAGAGCAGCACCCGGAGAGCGTAATCGGTATGGACGGTCAGTTGCATAACCCTATTTTATGGCGCCGCAGCCTCCACGAACGCGTCGGCGTAGATGTCCCGGCTCGCCATGCCTGCCAGGAAGAACTTCTTCCGCAACAGTTGGACGATACTCGGATCCCCGCAGACGAAACCGCGCCAACCGCTCAGCTTCGGGTGCCGCGCAGCAATCACCCGGTCAAGCGCCCCATTCACCATGCCGCCATCGCCGGCACCTTCCAATACGGCCGGGGTGTAGTGAATATTGCGGGCCGGAACCGCGAACTCCCGCAATTGTTCGCGCAGGTACAAGCCCTCCGGCCGCAATGCGCCGTGGAATAGATGAATCGGCCCGGTGTGACCTTGCCGCACCGCATCGCGGCAGATGCCCCACAACGGAGCCAATCCGGTTCCCGTACCGGCCAGCAGCAGGGGTTGCTCCGGGTTCCCCGCCGTGTAGAAACAGTCCCCGGCCGGTCCCCGCACCTTCACCGGCTCAGTCTCCTTGGCACCATCAAAGAGCCATCCGCTCATCCGCCCCTGCGGCGCACGCCGGACGTGCAACTCCAACGTACCGTCCTCCGGCAGGCTCGCCAGCGAATAGCTCCGCGCCAGGCCATCCGGCCGCTGCAATGTAATGTATTGTCCGGGGCGATAGGACAGAGGAGCTTTTGTCCGGATCCGAACTCGCAGTACGGTGGGCGACAGCTTTTCCAGTCCGGCGATCTCCGCCGAAACGTCCAACCCGCCGGCCGGTTCCAGCACCAGGTCCCCCTCCGGCCGGCAAACGCAGGAGAGAAAGTATCCCTGTTCCACTAACGTCGGCTTCAGCCCGCGCTGTGCCGCTTCGGGGACCAGCCCCGAGGCGGCGCGCAACAGGCAGGATTGGCACGTCCCCATCCGGCAGGAATGCGAGACCGCCACCCCTTGCCGCAACAGGGCGTCCAGTACACTCTCCCCCGGGGCCGCCGTGTAAGCTGCCCCGGAGTATCGTAGTTCCGCCATCGCTTATCGGCCCAGAACGTCGTTCCGCGTCGACCCGGCGATCGCCAGCACCTGATCGATCAACTCCTGGGCGACGCCGAGTTCCTGCAGCGTGGCCGCCAGATTCTCCGCCACCGCGTCAAAATGGCTGTCGTTCAGCCCGCGTGCCACCAGGTGCGCGTGCCCCTTGCGCATATCCAGACCGGTGTAGCTGTTCGGCCCGCCGAACGCCATGGTCAGAAACGACTTCTGCTTGCCGATCTGCCTATCCATATCCACGCCGTCGAAAAAGTCGCTGATCCGGTCATCACTCAGCACTTTGCGGTAGAAGATATCCACCGCGGCGTCAACGGCGGCCTGCCCGCCCAGCTGTTCATACAAGGAACTCATCAGTAAAACCTCCAGCGAATTTAATATTGCATCTCACATACAACATTTAACTCATATCGGCACGTGCCGTCAAATCTTTGCATTTTTCCGGCGGTTTGTACGGACAATGGAGGGATCCCTTCGCCCCTCATGAACTACGACGTCCTGATTGCCGGTGCCGGCGCGGCAGGTTTGTTTTGCGCTTTCCACGCCGCCAGGCGGGGCCGCCGGGTGGTGGTGGTGGAGCATAACGCCCAGCCGGGGCGAAAGATCCTGATCTCCGGCGGCGGGCGCTGCAACTTCACCAATCGCGATACCCGGCCGGATTGTTTTCTTTCGGAGAACCCTCATTTCGTCAAGTCGGCGCTGGCACGCTATTCCCCACGCGACTTTGTGGCGCTGGTGGAGCGCCATGGCATTGCATGGCACGAAAAGACGCTGGGGCAGTTGTTTTGCGATGGTTCGGCGCGCCAGATTCTGGACATGCTGCTCGCGGAATGCAACGAAGCGGGAGTGGAGATCCGTTGCGGGGTTCGCGTGGAAGAGATCAAACGCGGGGACGGCGGCTTCGACGTTCGCCTTGCCAACGGGGTGATTCGTACGGCGTCTCTCGTCATCGCCACCGGCGGGCCATCGATTCCCAAGATAGGAGCCACGGGATTCGCCTACGAGGTGGCGCGGCAGTTCGGGCTGAACGTCGTTACCCCGCGCCCCGCGCTGGTCCCCCTCACCTGGCCGGCGGGCGACCTCCGCCAATGGGGCTCGCTTGCCGGCGTGGCCACCGTCTGCCGCGCCGCCTTCGGCCCTCGCGCGTTTGCCGAACGCCTGCTGTTCACTCATCGCGGTCTCTCCGGGCCAGCCATTCTGCAAATCAGCTCCTACTGGCAACCCGGCCAGCCGCTGTCCATCGACCTCGCGCCCGGCCAGGACCTTGCGCAAACTCTGCTCAGCGCCAAACGCGACCACCCCCGGTCCCTGCCCCGCACCGTGCTTGCCCAGCACTTGCCGGACCGGTTGGCAGCGGCGTGGGCGACCGGCGACCGCCCATTACTCCATGTTCCCGATGCCGCGCTCCGCCAACTCGCCCAGCAGGTTCACCGCTGGACCCCCACCCCCGCCGGTACCGAAGGTTATGAAAAGGCCGAGGTCACTGCGGGAGGCGTCGACACCGCCGAACTCTCCTCGCGCGACCTGCAGTGCCGCCAGGTTCCCGGTCTGTACTTTATCGGTGAGGCCGTCGACGTCACCGGCTGGCTGGGCGGCTATAACTTCCAATGGGCATGGGCGTCCGCCTTCGCCGCCGCGCAAACGGCCGGAAACTCGCTATACTGAGCCCGATATGCGTCTCCTGCTACTCCTCCTGGCGTCCCTGGCCGTGCCCGCATTCGCCCAGGAACAACAGCCCATGCGCTTCTATGTGATTGCCATCCTGGAAAAGGGGCCCAAGTGGACCAAAGAGGTGAACGCGGAAGCCAAGGAGTTGCTGAAGGGCCACTTCGACAACATGGGCCGGATGGCCAAGGAAGGCAAGCTGATCCTGGCGGGCCCGCTGGCCGAGGCCGGCGATGCCGCGGGAATTTTCGTTCTCAATACCGGCAGCATCGATGAAGCCCGCAAATGGTGCGACACAGACCCCTCGATCGCCGCGGGACGGTTCCAGGTGAAGCTCTGGAAATGGTACTCGGCCAAAGGCATCGGCATTCTTCCCGCGGAAAAACCGGCCGAAAAGTAACCCATGTCCACCCGGCTCATCGGCATTGCCGGCCCGTCCGGCTCCGGCAAGAGCGAACTCTCGCGCCGCCTTTCCGCCGCCATCGGCGCGCCGGTCGTATCGCTCGACAGTTACTACCGCGATCTCACCCACCTGTCCTTCGAAGACCGGGCAGCCACCAATTTCGACGAACCTGCTTCGCTCGACGACACTCTCCTGCTTGCGCAATGCGAGGCGCTCTTCCGCGGTGAAGCGATCGACGTGCCTCATTACGATTTCTCCTGCCACACGCGGGTCGCCGGCACTCAGCGCGTTCAACCGGGAGAGACTGTGATCATAGAGGGGCTGTTCACGCTCTACTGGAAGCACCTGCGCCATCTGCTGCACGCCGGGGTCTACGTCGATCTGGAGGATGAGGTCTGCTACGCCCGCCGCCTGGCGCGGGATGTGCGCGAGCGCGGCCGCACCCCGGAGTCCGTGGAACATCAGTATTCCACCACCGTGCGCCCCATGGCCGAAATGTACATCTGGCCGACGCGCCGACACGCCGACCTCATCGTCCGCGGCGATGCGTTGCTGGACGAATCGGTGGCCGCCGTGCTGGGCTACGCCAACGGGATACCGGTCAGCTCTCCAGCATCTTCCGAATTTCAGGCCCCGTAAGCGGTTCCTGGTAGGGATCTCCGGGCAGCGCTGGTAATACCGGGTCCGCCCAGGCGAACCACGCCTCGGCGTCGAGTTCCTCCAGCTCATCCACCTGCAGATCCACCGGCACGCGGAACTCCGCGAAGGCCGTCTCTGCCAGTTCGGTTCCGAAACAGTGCCAGACGGTGGTGGTCAACAGGTATCGCTCAAACGAACTGGCCAGCAGCGCATGGGAGGCGGGCTGGAACAGCAATCCGGTGAGGATGACCGGCGAAGGGTACTTCGCTGCGTCTCGCGGACCTGTCCAAAGGCCCAGCACTTCACCGCCCGTGTCCCGGCCAAAGAGTACGACCTCCTGCGGGATAGGCCATTCCGCTTCGCGCGCCAGACGGCTGGCGTGGCGCACGGTTCCGTCCTCATCCGGATCGCCGCTGGCCTGGAAAAACAACAGGTCCCCGTCAAAAAGAGCCGCGCCGTTCATCCGCTGGTAGAGCGGACGCAACGGCGCGGGCACAAACGAGAGTTCGGCCCCGCTGGCGGGGGGGCCGAACTCGTGTTCACTTTCCGTAGCTCTCAGGAATGCCAGAAAGCGGGAGAAGATCTCTCCGTCTGTCATTAGAAGAGAACTTTCAGGACCAGGGCCACGACGCGGGGCTGGTTACGCTGCGCGGGATCCAGTTGTCCGAACCGGGAATCCTGGACGTTGTTGCCGCCAGAAATGATCCGGTAGAAGTAGGGCTGATCGAAGAAGTTCTGCGCATCGGCACGAACCTGAAGCTTTACGCGTTCCCGAAGGGTAAAGTTCTTGTACGCGGAGAGTTCGGTGCTGGTGAGTACTGGGCTGCGCACGTCCGGGAAGCGGGTGGGGAAGTCACGGAGCGTGAACGGCGCCTGCGCCGTGCTGGGGAAGATCGACGTATCGAAGTACTTGTCGAAGAACGGGTTAAACTCGGTACGACCCGCCTTGCGGGCGAGTTCGTCGCGCTGATCGTTGGTCAACTTCGCACTCCGGGCCACATTCGGCGCGGCATTGGGGAAGTCAATCGGCTGACCACCGCGGCGGATGTACTGGACCGAAACGTTCCAGCCGCCAAAGACCGCATCGGCCACCGCACCGGAATTGGAGAAGTACTTCCGGCCCTTGCCGAAGGGCAACTCATACGAACCGACCAGCGAAATCGTGTGCGGAATGTCGTCCGCCGATAGCCGCTTTTCGGTGCGAGTATTGCGCAGGTTCCCCAGATCAACATCCTGGGAATTCAACAGCGAAATCGCTTCCAGCGTCTTCGCCCAGGTGTAGCTAGCCTGCATCGCAAGGCCGCCCTGGAATCGCCGCGTAGCTTTGGCCTGCAATGCGTGGTAGCTTTGCGAACCTGCCGCGATGTTGTTGATGGTCACCGATGCATAGTGCGGGTAGGCGTAGAGCAATTGCTGCCGCGGAACATTGGCGCCGTTAAACGCCGAACCGGGCAGCAGTCCCGCCATCGGGTTTGGGATCTGCTGGTTGAAGTAGGTAGCCCGCTGCGCCAAGGGAATCGACTCGAGGGTTGCCGTCGGGATGAAATTCAGACCCGCGCCCAGCGGCAGTTCCTTGGTGAGGTTGCCAACATAAGACGCATCGACCAGCAGGGTCTGGCCAATTGTCCGCTGGAAGCCGAACGAGAACTGGTGCGATTTCGGCAGGGGACGGTCCAACAACTGAGCCGTCACACCCAGACCGAGATTGGTGGCCAACCCCTGCGAGGAACCAATCGGCTGCAGCAACCCGGTGGGGAAGAGGCTCTGCGGGAACGGATCAGACAGATTCGCCGCAGGGGTCAGGTTGTTATCAGTCGAGGCGATCATAGCCGTCTGCCGGCTGAACCCGGCGTCGGAACCCGGCGCGTTCTGGCCAAGGTAGTACAAGCCATACCCGCCGCGGATCACCCACTTCGGCGCCACCTGCCAGGCCACGCCAATTCGAGGCTGAATGTTGTTGTAGTCGCGGTTAAACGCTTCGCGCTCGGACCCGTTGCCGCCGGCGAAGAGCAATCCCCCACGGAGGCTCAGGCCCTGCACCCGCGAGGCAATCGGACTCGGCTGGTCAAAGGCGAAACCCCGGATCTGGCGGTTGTAACGCTCAAAAATCGGTCCTTCATAGTCCCAACGCAGGCCGAGATTGACCGTGATCGTCTTGGAAAGTTTCCAATCGTCCTGGAAGAAGAACGACATATAGGGATTGCGGTAGGCGGGGTCCATGTTCCGATCCACAAAGCCGCTCGAAGGGTAGCCCAACAGGAAGGTGGCGAGGAACGAACCCGACAACGCATCAGCCTGCTGCGGGTTGGCCTGCGTCCAATTGCGGTTAAACGTGTAGTTGCCGCTCGCCGAGGCAGGCCGGATGTTGTTCTGGTTATAGCGGCGGAACTCCGCACCGTACTTGAGGGAGTGCCGCCCGCGAATGTTCTGCACGTTCGGCTGAATGGAGTAGGAGTCGCTCGCCTCATATCCGCTGGTTTGCGTGGCGCCGAGAGGCGTGATGTTGTTTCCGCCGAAGTTGAAACGCGGGAACTGCAACGACACAAACTGCGAAACCAACCGGTCCGGGAAGCCGAGTTGGCGGGGATCATATCCCGCGCCAAAAGTATTGCCGCTGAAGCCTTCATAGCGGGACAAACCGGCGCGCAGATTGAACACCGTGGAGGCGGAAACCGTGTAGGTCCAGTCAGCGCCCCAGTTACGCGAGATGCGTGTCGAAGGATACTCGCTGGACGGTTCGGCGGCGTTGGTGCCCCACTGCACACGTGCGAAGTTGAACCACGGCGTTTCGCCGTAACGGCCGCTAACCCGGTGTTTGTCCGTCAACGCCCAGTCGAGTTTGCCCAGCCACTGGTTATAGCTGTTCCGCGAACTGTTCAAGAACAGGTAGTTGTTCTGGCCGTCGACGTTTTCGCTCACCCGGTTTGGAGCCGGGAAGAAGTCCATCAACTTGGCCGCCACGGGGTTAACACGCCCGCCGGGGATCAGATTACCCGCAAACGGTGTCCGGATAAATCCGGTTCCGTTCGGATTCGCCCGGGTCGTGAGAGGGTCGTAGATAGTAATGGCGCGGCGCTGGCTGTCGACGATCTTCGAGTAGTCGCCCCGGCGCTCCTCGGCGGTCGGCACTGTCCAAAGTTGAATCTGGGGATTGCGCTCGCGCAAGGCCTCCAACGACAGCATCCAAAACAGCTTATTCTTGCCGTTGAGAAGTTTCGGAATGATCACCGGCCCATCCACGGTGAAACCAAATGTGTTGTTTTTGTACTCCGGCCGGCGAACATTCGCCGCGTTGGCCGAATAGCCGGCTGAGTTCAGGTTGTCATTCTTCAGGAACTCAAACAATTGCCCGTGCAACTGATTCGTCCCCGTCCGCAAGACGATGCTCGTGACACCACCGCCGAAGCGGCCGTAGGAGGCATCGTAGGAATTCGTCATGACCGAGACTTCTTCAATGGCGTTCAAGGCCGGAGCGAAAGCCGTACTGCGGGAACCGCGGGTCGACGTCACACCGTCAATGAGTGTTTCGTTTTCACCCGACCGGCCACCATTAATCATGATGCCGTTCATGTTGCCGAACGCATACAGTTCGAAAGAACCCCAGTAGCCACCCGTCTTGATCACGCCCGGCTGGGAGAACAAAAGTTGATAAACGTTCCGGCCGGAGGTCGGCAGATCATTGACGTATTTCTGTTCCAACGTCACACTGCGCGATGCGGTCTCGGTCGCCAGAAGCGGAGTTTCACCGGTAACGGTCACACTCTCGGTCACGCCGCCCACTTCCATCCGCACGTCAACGCTCAACCGGTCCGCGCCCTGCAGGCCGAGCTTATCTCGCTGCGCCCGCTTAAATCCTTCTTTTTGAACAATCAGTGTGTATTCTCCCGGCGGAAGGAACCGGATGAGATAGATTCCCAGGTCATTGGAAACCGCGTCGTAGCGCACTTGGCGCTCCGAACTGACGGCCTCGATTTTGGCTCCGGCAATCGGCGCCCCGGTCGGGTCCGTAATAGTTCCGGAGATATTGGCACGAAACTCCTGCCCAAATGCTAAGCCGCAGGAAAGCAATAGGGTAAATCCAAAGCGACGATCCATGCCCAAAGAATACCAAGTGAAATTAACAAACGCATGCAGGTCTTGTGAATTGGGATCATAGGGAGGTATGCCAACGGAAATCACGACATTAGGCGGCGGCTGTTTCTGGTGTTTGGAGGCCGTTTTCCAGGAGTTGTCCGGGGTGGGATCTATCGTTTCCGGCTACATGGGCGGCCACGTCCAGAACCCGGGTTATCAAGAGGTTTGCATGGGCGGCACGGGCCACGTCGAGGTCGTGCAACTCACGTTTGACCCGGCCATTACGTCCTTCCGCGAGATCCTTGCCGTCTTTTTCACCATTCACGACCCCACCACCTGGGACCGGCAGGGCAACGACGAAGGCCCGCAGTACCGTTCGGCCGTCTTCTATCACTCGGAGGAGCAGAAACAACAGGCCGCCGAAGTGATGCGCGACCTGGAAATGGCCGGCGTCTACGAGGGCCGCATCGTCACCGAGCTCCGTCCCGCAGAGCCATTCTGGCCCGCTGAAGATTACCACCAGAACTACTACCGCACCCACTCCATGCAGTCCTACTGTTTGTTCGTTGTCGGCCCCAAGGTGCGCAAATTCCGCGAGAAATTCGCCTCAAAACGCCGTCCCGATTAACCGCTCGCGCTTGCACCCGATGTCTTCTCGGGCGCCTCCGCGTCTCCCGCATTCGCCTCCTGCAAGCCGTTCTCGGCCCGTTCCAGCGCCGCCGCCAGTTGTTTCAACCCAATCGGCTTGGCAACGTGATCATTCATTCCGGCCGCCAGACACTCTTCGCGGTCGGAACTCATCGCGTTCGCCGTCAATGCCACCAACCACGGCCGGTCTCGCAGGTGTTCCTGCTCGCGGATCCGCCGCGCCGCCTCCAACCCATCCATCTCCGGCATTTGAATATCCAGGAAGACAAGGTCGAACGGCTGACGGTCCATCGCCTCCAGCACTTCGATCCCGTTCGTCGCAATCTCGGCCAAATGCCCCAAGCGCGACAGCAGACTTGTCACCACTTTTACATTCACCGCGTTGTCATCGGCCACCAGAATCCGCAGTGTCGAGGGCTTCCGCTCCACCTGCTTTACCTCTTCCGCCACCCGCCGCTCGGCGCGGATGGCTTCCCAGAACACCGTCGGTTTCAACGGCAACGCCACACTGGCGTAACCAGGTTCCGGCTTTCGAATCCTCATCTGCGGAGTAAGTTCAATCCAGAGAACCCCAGTCCGCTGTTCATCGGCGAACGGAGCCCGATCCGCGATGACAACCGACGCCTTCTCCGGCTCCACCGTTTTGACTCCGGACCGCTCCAACAGCGATTCGGCGATCGTCCTTGTCCACACCCTGTCCACCAGCAACGCAAACGTCGCCCCGGCCGGCGGAGCCTCCGCCACCGCCTCCGGCGAATCCACTTTACACAACAGCGAAGCCGTAAATGTCGATCCCTTGCCGGGCGTCGATCCCACAAACAGGTCCCCCTGCATCAACCGCACCAGATGCCGGCTGATCACCAGGCCCAGGCCC
Organism: uncultured Solibacteraceae bacterium; assembly: GCA_964430625.1. Classification (GTDB taxonomy): domain Bacteria; phylum Acidobacteriota; class Terriglobia; order Bryobacterales; family Bryobacteraceae. Next base: position 37,245 of record CAYSFR010000014.1, on the reverse strand, counting down.
GTCCCCCCATGCCTTCGCCGCGCCGAACTGTCCAACTGCTGAAAGGGTTGAAACAGCCGCGCCAACTGATCCCCAGGGATTCCTATCCCCGTGTCCCGCACCGAGAACGAGAGCCGGACTTTTCCGTCCTCCACCGCTTCTGACCGCAACGTTAACCCAACATAGCCCGAATCAGTAAACTTCACCGCGTTGCTCAACAGGTTCATCAGCACCTGGCGTAACCGCGCCGGATCGGTCACCACTCGCGCCGGCACGCCTGGTTCGGCCAGATAGCCGATATCGAGGCCCTTCCGCGACGCGGCCGGCGCAATCACGTCCAGCGCCTCTTCAATCACTGCATGCGGCGACACCGGCTCAAACGCCAGGTCGAGCTTCCCCGACTCGATCTTGGAGAAATCCAGTACATCGTTGATCACCGCCAGTAGCGTATTCGCGCTCACTCGAATGGTGTCCAACACCCGTTTCTGCTCTCCGTGCGCCCCGTCAAGCAGCAGGTCGGAAAATCCGATAATCGCGTTCAACGGTGTCCGGATCTCGTGGCTCATGTTCGCCACGAAGCTCGACTTCATCCGCGAACTTTCCTCCGCCTTGCGCAACGCCTCCTTTAACTCGCTCGTTCGTTCCTGCACCGCCTTCTGCAGACTGACGATCCACACTCCGGCCAGCACCGCCAGCGACAGGAAAAGGTAGACAAGTTGCCGGCTCGAGGTCGCGGGAGCGTCCACCACCACCACGTCATCCTCAGAGCGCAAGACCAGTTCGTGCGGCCTTGGGTTGTCCCCGCTATCGGTCTGCGGAGAAAGGATCCCCCGCAGAATTACACGCATCCCTGGCCCTACCCGGCTTGGCGCGTTCTTTCGATCCCCCAACCGGTAGGTCGCCCGAAACGGCGTCGACCCGCGCAGCCAGATGAACTCCTGGTCGTCGTGGCGCATCACATCGCTCACCACCCCATCCACTTCCGCTAATGTGCTCTGCCACTCCGGCTTCCATGCTTCGTCAGGAAACAACCGGCGCGGCTTCAACTGCGCCGTGCCCGCCGCCAGCACCTCCACCTTCGCCGGATCCAACTCCGTTCGTCCCAACGCCGATTGCGAACACAGGCCTTCCACCCGGACCGTGTCGCCAACGGATACCGTCGCCGCCCCGGCCAACTGCCATACGAGAATGCCTCCGGTGTCGTCCTCCAAATAGAAACCCGGGCGAGACTCCCCGGTAATGTTTGCCGGGTTCACCACCGAACCCTCTACCGCACAAGTGTGGCGGGCCGAACCGCCCGCGGCCATCCGTCCTCGAATCTCCACGATGGGCTCAACCGCTCCAAACGCGGGTAATAGAGCTATCCATACGAATAGCCTCATTGCTACCCACCAGCGGATTTGTCGTGTTCGCAAACCATGCCTCTCCGCCTCAATCGGCAATTGCGGTCAGAAACCTTAGTCCGGCCGTCATCCCCTGGTTATAATCGTCGCCATGCGACTCTTACTCCTCCTGGCCGCCACCGCACTCTTGCCCGCACAAACACCTTATTCGCTGCTGATCAAGGGCGGCCATGTCATCGACCCCAAGAGCGGCCGCTCCGCCAAACTCGATGTCGCTCTCCAGGGCTCCCGTATCGCCAAAGTCGCCGCCAATATCCCCGCTTCCCAGGCTGCCCGTGTCGCCAACGCCGACGGCCTCTACGTCGTCCCCGGCCTCATTGACATCCATGCCCATGTCTATGCCGGTACCGGCGTGAAAGCCCTCACCGGCGACTCCTCCGTCTACCCCGACGGCTTCAGTTTCCGCTCCGGCGTCACCACCCTTGTCGACGCCGGGTCCTCCGGCTGGCGCAACTTTGAGGACTTCCGCCAGCGCGTCATCGACCGCGCCCAGACCCGCGTCCTCGCCTTCGTCAACATTGTCGGCAACGGCATGAGCCCGGCCGGCGAAAACGACAGTGCCGAAATGCAGGCCCCCGCCGCCGCCGCTCTCGCCAAGAAGCACAAAGACGTCGTCGTCGGCTTCAAGACCGCCCACTACGCCGGTGATGGCTGGCCATCGGTGGACGGCGCCCTTAACGCCGCTAAGGCCACCGGCCTCCCCATCATGGTCGATTTCGGGTCCATCACCCTGGACCGCAACCTCCGCACCCTGCTCGGCGATAAAATGCGCGCCGGCGATATCTACACCCACTGCTACTCCGGCCACCGCGGCGAACTCGGCGAGGACGGCAAAACCAACCCCGCCTTCATCACCGGCCGCAAACGCGGCGTCTTCTTCGACGTCGGTCACGGTGGTGGCAGCTTCTACTGGAACATCGTCACCCCCCTCACCGAACAGGGTTTCTGGCCGGACTCCATCTCTACGGACCTCCATACCGGATCCATGAACGCCGGAATGAAGGACATGACCAACGTCATGTCCAAAATGCTTGCCCTCGGCGCCCCACTCGAAGATGTCATCAAGTGGAGCACCTGGAACCCCGCCAAGGAGATCAAACGGCCTGAACTCGGCAATCTCGACGAAGGCGCCGAAGCCGACATCACCGTCCTGAATCTCGAAAAGGGCAAGTTCGGCTACATCGATTCCGCCGGCGCCGCCCGCTCCGGGGACAAGCGCCTTACCGCCGAGCTCACCATTCGCGCCGGCAAAGTCGTCTGGGACCTCAACGGCCGCGCCGCTTCCGACTGGAAGACATTCCCCTACCGCAAACGCGAACCACTCCGTTAGCTCGAGAACATCTCCGTCACCGGCTTACCCTGATCCGTGATCGGGACGGGCCGGTCGCCCGCATAGAGATTCTTGTGCGGATTGATTCCCAACGCACAGTGAATCGTAGCGTGGAAGTCGGGGACGGTCACCGGCCGGTCGACGATCTTCTTGCTCAATTCGTCGGTCGTGCCCACCGCCTGCCCGGTCTTCAATCCACCGCCGGCCAGCACCATCGTGAACGCCTCGGATTGATGTCCGCGCCCGCCCCCGGCGTCAAATTCGGGCGGCCGCCCGAACTCCGTTGCAATTACCACCAGCGTCGAATCCAGGATCTTGTTCCGTTCCAGATCCTGCAGCAAGGCGGCAAAGGACTGATCCAGATCCTGAATCAACAGGTGCTGCTTCAGTTGCCCCTCGTTGTGCGTGTCCCACCCGCTCCCGTTCAGGAAGTTCAGATTGTAGGACACCTCAACAAACCGTACCCCCGACTGCACCAGCCGCCGCGCCAGCAAACACCGTTGTCCGAACTCGCTTCCATACGCCTGCCGCAGCGTGGAACTCTCCCGGTTCAGGTCGAAAACGTTCATGAACCGCGGTCCGGCCAGCCGGAAAGCCTGCCGCGAAACGTCCGCCTGCGCCTGCACCACCGGGTCCCCCGCGCTCCGTTTCTGGTGCCCGTCGCGCATCGCCGCCAGCAGCGTTTCCCGGCGGTCCTGCCGGGCCGAGTCCACATCCGGTGGGCGCACCAGCCCGTTCGGCCCAATGTCCACTTGCGTGAGGTAGATATAGCCATACTTCGCGCCCAGAAAGCCCGGGTCTCGCGTGATATTCGGATAACCCATCACGACGTAGCTCGGCACCTCTTCCGTTTTCGGCCCCAACTGATGCGCAATCACGGACCCGATCGACGGATACTGTAGCGTTCCGCTCGGCATCCGCCCCGTATGCACCAGATTCGCCGCCGCTGCGTGCTCACTCACAATGGAATGGGTGATGGAGCGCATCACCACGCACCGGTCCAGCAGCGGTGCCGTCTTCGACAAATGCTCGGTCACCTGCACGCCGCGGATCGCCGTATCGATCGAGTCGTAGTACGATCCGGCCTTCTTCTTCCCGTCCCCGCGCACCTTCGGGTCAAAAGTGTCGATCTGCGCCGCGCCCCCGCCCAGCCACAGAAAAATGCAAGCGTCGGCCTTCCCCTTCGGTAATGCCGTTGCCGCCATCGCCGCGGCGCCCGTCTGTAAAAACCCTCGCCGGCTGACCATTAGGGCACCATCGCAAATTCCGGCGAATTCATCAGGGCCCAGAGCATATCCTCGTACCGCTCGCGGAATTCCTTGGTCAGGCGCGCCGTCGGCTGATCTCCGAACCGAAGCTTGCGTTCCTCCTCCATCCGGATTAGGCTCGCCTCCGCGCTCAGGTGGTTGGACCAGGACACCCGCCCGTCGCTCTCCCGCTTGGTCGCCCGCGCTTTCGCTCCGGCCACGACGCGCCCGGCAAACACCGGCGTCAGCAGTTTTTCGAATTGCGCCCGCTCCTCTCCGGCCGGCGGCCGCGCCAGAATCCGCAGAAACGTCTCTTCCACCAGTTCACCAACCGGCGCCGCGCTCAACGCCTTCCCGGTAAACCAGGAATCGTCTGACAGCCGCGCCATCCGGGTTCCCAAGACGCCATTCGCCAGAATCAGCGTCTGCATCGCCGAGGCTGCATCGTCCCGCTCCGTCGCCGGGCTCTGCCGCGACTGCCGCCACCCGAACGTCGACATCACATCGACAATCGATTGCGCAATCGGCAGCGCCAGCGCCGGTCGGTCCCGTTCGTTCGATAGCGCCGTCATCATCCATCCCCGCGTCGGGCTCCCCAGATTCAGGAACTGCTTTGCCGTCCGGTCCCCCGCCGGATTCAGGTTCATCTCCTCACAGTCAAACGTCTTCCCCGCCGCCAGATGCAGCGAGTCCACCAACTGTTCCGCCGTCAGGTTCCGGTGCGCCGGCCCGGCAAACAGCCGCTTCGCCGAGCTCATCTGATCCGCCGGCAACCCGGCCGCCTTCCGCTGATACGCCCGCGAACCCAGGACCAGCTTCGCCAGATGCTTCAAATCGTATCCCGACGCCATGAACTCCCGGCCCAGATACGCCAACAACTCCGGATGCGACGCCCGGCCGCGCGCCCAGTCGTCGGCCGGCTCCACAATTCCCACACCCATGTAACGTTTCCACACCCGGTTGGCCACCACCTGCGCAAAGCGCTCATTCTCCGGCGAAATGATGTACGCCGCCAACTCCCGCCGCGTCTCCACGCTACCGGCCGCCGGCAGCGTGCCCTCCGCGGTATGCGCCACCAGTTTGGCAAACGGCCACTCCGGCGCGATCGATTCCCCCGGCTTCAGCGCCGAAGTTACCGCCGGTTTCCGCCCGCCTTCCCCCTGCGGCACCGTGCTCGTTACCGGCAGCTTCACCGGTTTTCCGTTCAGCATCGCCGCCATTGCAAAAAGGTCTTTCTGCTTGAACGGGTGAAACGGCGCATCATGGCACCGGGCACAGCTCATTTTCTGGCCCAGAAACGCCTGCCCCAGAATGTCTGCCTTCGCCGCCATCGGCGCATCGTTCAGCGTCGCCAGTGCAAACGACGCCGGCCCGCCCAGCGAAGCGGACCCTTCCATCTGCACCAGATCCGCCACAAACCGGTCAAAGGAGATGTTGTCCGAAAACGATTGGTGCATCCACCACCGGAACGGCCCTGTGTTATTCAAGTCCGGCTTCAGAATGCCCGGATTCTCCGCCAGTACGTCCTGCCAGTAGGACACCCAGTGGTCCGCCCACGATGGGTCATTCACCAGCCGCTCGATCGCCCGGCCGCGCCGCGTCCCCGCGTCGTCTTTCAAGAACGCCCGTACCTGTTCCGGCGTCGGGATCAGGCCGGTCGTATCGAGCGTCACCCGCCGCAAAAACTCCAGATCGCTCAGCCCCGCTGTCGGCTTCACCCCAGCCGCGCTGAGCTTGGCGTCGATGAACCCATCCACCGTCTGCCCTGCGGGTGTCCCGAAGCGCGCCCGAAAATCCTTATGCCGTTCCGCCCACGCCGCCGTCACTTCCCGGCTCACCGCCCGACGCCGCGCCGTGTCGGATGTCGTGTGCCGTGCAAACGACGCCGCCACGTAAGCCTCCCACGCCGCATCGGTCAACAGGGGACTCCCTTCGGGCCCCAACAAGCGGTCCACCTCCCCGCCTTGCGATATCCCCACGGCGAGTTCCCCCGTCGACGGATACAACCCCTTGCCGCCCACCACCGCAATCAACTCAAATGCATGCTCCCCTTCGCTCAACTCCAACGTCACCACCGCATCCTGATGCGGGTACACCACCGGCCGCAGAGGCGTGTTGCCCCGCTCCACCGGCGGCGGCACCGGATCGTCACTCGTGGTGTTTGGCTTCTGCGCTTTCGTCGTCGCCACCGCTTGTCCGTCTACCGAAAACTGCGCCGCGCCCCGAGCCCTTAACCGGAACTGATACTTCCCCGCCGCAAACGCCCTCTTGTAGGCGGCCCGCAGATAGTAGGGCGTCGATCGGTCCAGCGGGATAGCATTGGGCGCAAACTTCGTCGGCGTGTGCACGAACCCGAACGCCGGCTCCGTATAGCGGTCCACCGCCGCCACGCCCTTCAGGTCAAACGCGGCACCCGCCGCCAGATCTTCAAAAATTTCCACCTGCACCGCGCCGCCCGCAGGAAGGGAAGGAGCCGGCGCTCCGGTTAAGAAGCAAAGCGCGAAGAGAGGGAGAAGGAGAAGTGTGCGCACGGGAATATGCGCATAAATCTACCACTTCCATCTACTCCCACTCAAACTCCACCAGCGCTACCCGCCCGGGGCGTTCCACTTCGAACACCACCGCGTCCCCGGGCTGGAAACTCGCCATCGCCGACCGGAACGACGTCAGGTCCGGAATCAGCTTTCCGTTGATCGCGTAGACCACATCCCCTTGCTGCAACGGCGTCTGCTGGCTCGATACCGAAGGCGCCCGCGCCGCCACAATCACCCCATACGGCCGGCGCAAACCCGGCAGCATCTTCATCGTCGTCTCGTCCACGTCCACACACAGCAGCCCGATCTGCGGGACCAGATTTTTCTCCGCGCTCACCTTCTTCGCCAACTGCCCCGCCTCGTCCTCCCTGGCCAACACCGCGCTCTGGATCTCCATCTCTTTCCCGTTCCGCACCACCCCCAGCGTCACAATCTCCCCGGCACGGCGCTTGAAGATTCCCATCGCAAACTGCGTCGCGTTCTCGATCGCCTTGCCGTCCATCGACACGATAATGTCCTTCGCCTGCAATCCAGCCGCGGCCGCGGCGCTCTTCTCCGCCACATCGGTGATGATCGCCCCCCAACCCTGTCCCAGTCCCAATCCCGCTGCCAGCCCCGGAGTCATGTTCTGCAACGACGCACCGATCTCCCCCCGCTGCACGCGCCCGTTCGCCTTCAGTTGCTCGTAGATCCCCGCCGCCATGTTGCTCGGTATCGCGAATCCCAGCCCTTCACTCCCGCCGGACTGCGTCAGGATGAACGTGTTGATCCCGATCAGCTTTCCATCCAGGTCCACCAACGGCCCGCCGCTGTTGCCGGGGTTGATCGTCGCGTCGGTCTGCAGGTACGTCATCGGATCCTGTTCCCGCAATTGCCGCTGCGTCGAACTCAGCACGCCCATGGTCATGGAGTTCTTCAGCCCCATCGGGCTCCCCAGCGCCACCACCATCTGCCCCTGTCGCAGCGTGTCGGAGTTACCGAATGCCAGTGCCGGCAGCCCTTCCCGTTCCACTTTCAACAGCGCCAGGTCCGTCTCCTCGTCCTGGCCCACAATCTTTGCCTCCACCCAGGCTGCGCCCCGCCGTCCATTGCGTTCGGGAATCGACACCCGCACCCGCTGTGTATTCGCCACCACGTGCGCATTCGTCAATATGTATCCGTTCGGGTCTACAATCACCCCGCTCCCCGTACTCCGGTGCCGCCCTACCACCGACACCTTCGTCGGTCCGCCCTCCTGCAATGGTCCGTACCCCGACGCCGAAATCTCCACCACTGCCGGTGATACCGCCTCGGACAAAATTTCCAGCCCCGCGCTCAACCCGCGCAGTTCATTCCCATGCATTGCCGTCGCCATCGCCGCCATCAGGAAGAAAGGTCTCATTTCATCTCACCTGTCTCTTCTGATGCGCCGCGCCGCAAATGCGTTTGTAACGAACTGTTAAGCCTTTTATTGCGTCGCCGCGCAGTGTAGCGCCGCCCGCACATTCGTGGCGCCAGGGCACGTTCCCTGAATAAAGGAGCCGGCAAAAAACGCAACCACCATCACAACGACAAGCGGAATCCACGTTTTCCAAAGTAAACGCCCCGCCCACCCGGCGTCGGAATCCTTCAACTGTTTCACCAGCCCCGCACCCACCGCGCACTCCAACGCCACCTCAGGCAGAATCTCCGGCGCCATCCAGATGAGGTACCCGCCGCACCCGGCGATCACAATCACCAGCACCGCCAGCACCAGCAGGATCCAGAATCCTTCGTCCAAATCCAGACTCAAATCAAATCCACCCCCTCCGCCGCCTCCCCCCCCGCCTCCGCCGCTCCCGCTGCTCGACGATACCACCGGCGCATCAAACAGATCCGACGCACCGCCCCCGCCCGCATCCCCGCCATGAAACCCCTGGAATCCCACGTCACCCGCGCTGCCACTCCCACCTCCCCCGATGTCGGGTAATCCCACGTCCACCGAATTTCCCCTCATGTCCGGCAAACTCAGTTGTACCGCCACCCCCGCCGCGTACCAAACCCACATCCGCACCGCCAAAAAGAAGAACCCATACGCCCCCAGCACGCTCAATGCGTACCGCCACCCCATCCCGTCAAACCCGAAATACAGGAACGTCTTGTCCAGCAGCAGCCCGGACCCGATCGTCGCCGCCAGAATCAGGCTCATGTGCCACCGCACAAAGTACTTCTTCAGCAGCCGCTCCTGAAACGTCAAACCAAGATGTTTCAGCCGGTTCTTCTTCGCCACGCCCCTAATTCCCCCCCATCGCTGCCTGCGTGAAACCCAGTCGCACCGGCGAATCGTCCGAGTTCCGGAAGTTGGCCCGCTGCACCATCAGCACCAGCGCCACTCCCTTCTTCGGATCAATCCACGCCTGCGTCCCGAACGCCCCGCCATGGCCAAATGTCCCTTCCCCGGAAAGCGCCGTTTGCCCCTGTGGCTCCCGTACCACTCCAACGCCCAATCCCCACCCATGTCCCGGAATGAACCCAGACTTCAACTCCCCGGTCTGAATCGATGTCATCAGCCCAAACGACTTCTCGCTCAGGTACCGTTTCCCGTCCAACTCCCCGCCTCGCAGCAGCATCCGTGCGAACCGGGCATAGTCAGGCCCGGTCGAAAACAGTCCGCCGTTCGCCGCCGGATATCGGTCCCGCGCCGTTGGCGCTTTCCCGGCCAGCAAACCAATCGGCGAATCCGACATCCCCGATTCATCCTTCTTCGCTGGCGTTACCCACCGTTTCATCTGGTTGCCCCGCAGGTAGAAGGTCGTGTCTTTCATCCCCAGCGGTTTGAAAATCCGCTTCTCGAAGAACTGATCCAGGCTCATCCCGGCCACCACCTCCACAACCCGCCCCAGCATATTGATCCCCGTCTGGCAGTACTTCCACTGGCTCCCCGGCGCAAAGCCTAACGGCTTCTTCGCATAAATCGGCACCAGGTCCGCCAGGGTTTTGGCCGTGGCCAACTCGGCCGGCGTCGCCTCGCCCATCCCTGACGTATGCGTCAGCATATGCCGCAGCGTCACTCCGTTGCCGCGAAACTCCGGAATGTACTTCTCTAGGGGATCCTCAATGGAGAGTTTTCCCTCGTCCTGGAGCATCATCACCGCTACCGCCGTAACCGGCTTGGTCATCGACGCGATCCAGAAGATGGAGTCCTTCCGCATCGGCCGGGTCTTCCCCGCGTCCGCATGGCCGATGACGCCCAGGTGAGCAATCCCATCCCGCGTCGCCACCACCGTCACCGCACCTGGAATCTCGTTCTGTGCGATCATGTCGCGCATCTTCGCCGCGATCGCCTCGTCCCGTTCCGCAGCCAGCGCCGTGCAGGCCATCACCGTCATCAGCAACCCGTTTCGCATCCCGCCAGTCTATCGGGTTTTGGCCTCCCACCTAGTGGTCGGCAATTCCCCCATCCGGAAACCGCAGTTGCTGCCGCGTATGCGGCTTGTACGGACGCTGCGCCGCCACCTTTTCATCCAGATCCACCCCCAGTCCCGGCCGGTCCGGAGGCTGCGCAAACCCCTTTTCATAGTGGATCCCGCCCCCGTAAAACAGGTCTTTCCAATACTGCTCGTTCCCCCGGTGGGTGATCTCCTGAATTCCGAAATTCGGCGTCGAAAAGTCCACATGGAGTGAGGCCAGCGTACTCACTTCGCTCTGCGGATTATGCGGCGCAAACTCGATCCGGTATGCCTCGGCAATCGTGGCGATCTTTTTCATCTCCAGAATCCCGCCGCAATGCACCACGTCCGGTTGCACAAAGTCCATCAGGTGCCGCTGGCAGATCGGCGCAAATCCATACTTCGTGAACAGCCGCTCCCCGGTAGCCAGCGGAATCCGCGTCGCCGAGCGCAAACGCGCCAACTCGTCGATGTCCTCGATCTGCGTGGCCTCTTCCACAAAGTACGGCCGGAACTCCTCCGCTCTGCGGCAGAAATCCACCGCCATCGTCGGCGTCGTCTTCCCATGCAAATCAATACAAATCCGGAAATCCTCCCCCACGGCCTCCCGCACCGCCTTCAGGTTCGCAATCCCCTCGCTCACAGAACGCACCGGATCTATCACATCCCCTTGCGTTGTGATGAATCCCGCCTTGCAACCCGTCCAACCCTCCTGCTTGGCCTGCAGCCACGCCTGCGCATAGGCCTGCGGCGAATTGCCCCCCGCGTGCACATACATCTGCACCCGCTCCCGCGCCTTGCCTCCCAGCAGCTTCCAGATCGGCTGTCCCAGCGCCTGCCCCAGAATGTCCCACAACGCGATCTCCACCGCGCTGATCGCCGAATTCAGGATCGGCCCCCCGCGCCACCGCGGCCACCGGTACATCGCCTGCCAGTGCATCTCGATGTCGGCCGGGTCCTTCCCCACCAGGTAGCGCTTATGCTCCTCGATCGCCACCGCCATCGTCGCTTCCTTGCTCGTCACCGATCCTTCGCCCAGCCCCGTCAGGCCCTGGTTCGTGTAGAGCTTCACGAACACGTAGTTCACCCCGTTGGTCCCGCCCCGGTTGACGATGAACGTCTTCAGGTCCGTGACCTTCAGGTTTAGCGGCTTGGCCTTCTCCCGTGCCTGCGCCAGCAGGCCCTCGGCCGATGTGATCGCCGCCACGCCCGCCGCTGCGGTCCGTGTCGCTTGTTCAAAGAAATCCCGGCGTGTCATGAGGCGTATTCTACACGGCTGATCACCCATCCCCTATGGCTATTTGGATATACTTCCGCCCACAGGAGTCTTTCATGCCCGCTAAACTGTTTTCCCTCTTCGCGCTCCTTTCCGTCTCGGCGCTCTGCCAAACGACCTTTGCCACGCTAACCGGCGCCATCACAGATCCTACCGGCGCCGCCATTGCCGGCGCCTCCCTCACCGCTACACACGTCGAGAGTAACTACCAATACTCGGCCACATCCAATGACTCCGGCATTTATAACATCCCTCAACTCCGGGAAGGCGCCTACACGCTGCGCGTCAAGTCACCCGGCTTCAAAGAATCGCTCGTTCAGAACATCGCCCTTGTCTCTCTCGATGTCCGCCGCGTCAATGTCACGCTCGAAGTCGGCGCCGTTGACACAAAAGTGGAGGTCTCCGCCGCCGCCGCGCTGATCGAAACCGAGACCGCGCGCATCTCCGATTCCAAAGACGCCACCGCCCTGAAAGTACTTCCCATGAATACCCGTTCCCTCTGGAACTTCGTCGGCCTTACACCGGGCGTTGTCCAGGCTGGAAACGGCTCGGCCACCAGACGCTTCGCCGGCTCCCGCGCCAACCAATCGGACGCTTCCGTCGACGGCATCACCATCTCCAACCACATCGACGGCACCCAAACATCTCCCCTCGTCAGCTACATCGAGAGCTTTGAGGAGGTACGCGTCGATATGGCCAATAACACCTCCGAGTTCGGTTCCATCGGCCAGGTCACTATCATTTCCAAGAGCGGCACCAACCAGTTCCACGGCAGTCTCTTCGACTACTACTCCACGCCCTGGTTCCGCGCCCGTAACCCCTTCGCCGCCACCCGCGGCACAGGCATCCGGCACAACCCGGGCGGCTCCGTCGGCGGCCCTGTCGTCATCCCCAAAATCTACGACGGCCACAACAAAACTTTCTTCTTCTTCTCCTACGAAACATCCCGAGGTTCCGCCGTCCAGCAACTGCTAAACCCCACTGTCCCCCTCGTCCCCTGGCGCTCCGGCGACTTCTCCTCCACCTCCGCCATCCGCGACCCCTTCGCCTCCAACGCTCCCTTCCCCGGCAACCGCCTCCCAGCCAATCGCATCTCCCCGGTTTCCCAACGCATCCAGGAACGTTTCTACCCACTCCCTAACTTCGGCGACACCTCGACACTCGTCAGCCAGAACTACCGCGAACAGATCTCCCGGCCCTTCGACCCCGACCTCTATTGGACCTCTCGTATTGACCACCGTTTTTCCGAAAAATCGTTCCTCTTCGGCCGCTACACCTGGAACAACTCCTATAGCCGGCCTTACGAAGGCAACCTCCCCACTATCGGCCGTCTCTGGCAGATTCGCGATACTCGCGCCTTCAACATCTCCTATACCCAGACCTTCCGGGCAAATCTCATCAACGAATTCCGTTTCGGCTTCGCCTACAACGATCAGCCACGCTATGGCGCGGTGAACGGCAACGAGATGGCGAAACAACTGGGCCTCCAGGGGCTCGCGCCAAACCTTCCCGATTCCGCCGGAATCCTCAAACTCAGCTTCTCCAACATCGGCCTCACCGGTCTAACTCAAACGGATTGGCGGGTCCCAGGATTCAAGAACTACCCTCGCCAGTTCCAGGAACAGCTCAGTTGGTTCCGCGGCCGGCATAACATCAAGTTCGGCGGCCAGTTCGCCTTCGTCCGGTACGAAGACAACCAGGCCCCCGCCAACCTCTTCGGCAGCGCCACGTTCTCCAACCGTTTCACCAATCATCCCTACGCCGATTTCCTCCTTGGCATACCCACCACCTCCGCCCGCGCCTTTCCACAGGCCTATATCAATCGCACTCGCCCCAGTTACGACTTTTTCCTCACCGATGACTTCAAGGTTTCCTCAAAACTAACCATCAACGCCGGCATTCGTTACGAACTCCACCCCAACTGGAGTGAAGTGAACGGCCTTCAATCTGTCTTTGACATCGCTTCCGGCCAGATCGTGGTCCCCGATGGCTCTCTCAGCAAGATCAGCCCCATCTTCCCGAAAGCCTATGTCGGCATCGTCGAGGCATCCACCCTCGGCCTCCCCAGCAGTACGCTCCTGAAAACCGACAGAAACAACTGGGCGCCGCGCCTCGGCCTTGCCTATCGCCCGTTCGGCAACAACACCGTCGTTCGTGCCGGCATCGGATTCTTCTACGACATCGTCCCCCGTTCCGTCTCCAACGGCGGCGCACCATTCACGGTTGCTGAACCCAGCTTCACCAATCCCACTCCCGTCCCCACACTCCTCTTCCCCCAGGTCTTCCCTCCAACGGTCGGAAACCCCACGACCGTCGGAATTCCTGGCGCCATCCGCACGGATATCCGCGTTCCGTTCAGCATGCAGTACAACTTCACGCTGGAGCACCAGCGCTGGAACACCGGCTTCCGCGCCTCCTACATCGGCACCAACACCCGCCAGGGCGAGTGGGGGTACAACTACAACGCCCCCGTCCCGGACGCCCGGCCTTTCGTCGACAAACCGCGCCCATTCCCCAACTACCCCGGCATCACCTACACCACCAACGGCGCCGGGCACCAGTACAACTCGCTCACCCTCGAAGCAGAGCGCCGCTTCCTGAATGGCTTCTCTTACCAGCTGTCCTGGGTCTGGGCTCGGGATATTGGCGACCTGGAACGCGGCGAATCCTCCGAAAATCCCTTCGATCGCCGTCGGGAGCGCTCGGTTTGGCTCGACATCCCGTCCCATCGCGTCACCGGCAACCTCATTTACGAGCTCCCCTTCGGACCCGGCAAGAAGTTCCTGAGCGGCTCCGGCCGGCTCATGCGAACTCTCGCCGCTGGCTGGGAAGTCAGCGCCATCTACAGTTCCTATTCCGGCCAGTTTCTCACTCCCACGTGGACCGGACCCGATCCCACCGGTACCGCCTTCTCTAACAACCGTACCCCGGCTCAGGTCACCATCCGCCCGGATGCTCTTCGCAATGGGAATCTCAATAGCTCCTCCCAGTCGGTCAACCGTTGGTTTGACGCTACCGCATTTGGCGCGCCCGCCACTGGCCGTTTCGGCACCTCCGCAAAGGGAGTGATCAAAGGGCCGGGCTCCGCCATCATGAACACCGGACTGTTCAAGCGCATTGACCTCACCGAACGCGTGCGGCTCCGCCTGGAAATCACCTCCACCAACTTTTTCAACCACCCCAACTACGACAATCCGGCCATGAACATCACCGCCACCGCCAATGTCGGCGTCATCACCGCCGTCGGCGGTGTATCCAGTCTCGACTCCAGTGGCGCCCGCAGTTTCCGGACCGGTATCCGCCTAGAGTTTTGAGAAGTACGCGATGTACCCCGTGAACACCACCTCGCGGGGCTCGTCCCCAAACACCGGCGCCAGCGTCTCGCGGCACCAGTCCCGGATCGATTCCTCTTCCACCCCGGACCGCACCGCCGCCGCCACATTCGTCTCCGTCATCGCATAGTCCACATAAAACGAATGGTCCAGCGTCAGCGCCTCTTCGTAGTAGTCCGCTCCCGACGCCCGGAATCCCGTCGCCAGCCCGGCCAGTTTCTCCGGATCCAGAGGCTGCCCGGAAAACGGAGGCGGCGGATACTTCGCCATGAACGCCTTGAACCACTCCCCCAGTGCCGGAGAATCCACCATCCGCTTCCCCTGCGAAAAGTCGTATACCACCAGTGTCCCGCCTTCCCCTAGGACCCGCCGCGCCTCCGGGAAGAACTTGCCCAAGTCCGCGTAGTTCAGCGACCCCGCCGCCGTCATCAACTGCGCCGCTCCATCGGCCACCGGCAGTTCCTCGGCCCGCCCGACGACAAACCGCGAATCCGGCGCCACCTCCCGCGTCCAGCCCAACATCGGCTCCAGCGGCTCTATCCCCACCGCCGTCCGCGCGACCCGCTCCAATGGCCTCGTCGACAGCCCCGCTCCGCAACCAATATCCACCGCACAGCCAATCCGCTCGCTGATCCCCACATGACGCCGCACCCGCTCCACCACCCGCGGATGCACCGCCGGCCGCGAACGCGCATAACCCGCCGCCAGCGTCGGCGAAGCAAACAATGGTTCCATCTCGTTTCTCCCTCTCTGTTAGCTTAATCACATGAAGCGGTTCCGCAAACAGGTCTACGAGTGGTTGGAACCCGGCGAGCAGTCCAGCCCGTGGGAAAACCTCATCGACATCTTCCTGGTCTTCCTCATCCTCCTCTCCGTCGCCGTCGTTGTTCTCCAGTCCATGCCGGAAATGGCGGAGTTTGACCCGCTACTCTCCGAACTGGAACGCTGGTGCGTCTACGTCTTCTCCGTCGAATACCTCCTCCGCCTCTGGACCTGTGTCGAAAATCCGCGCTTCTCCCATCCTCTCCGCGGCCGCCTCCGCTATGCGACCAGCGCCATGGGTACGGTCGACTTCCTCGCCCTCGCCCCCTTCTATCTCGCTCCTCTCGCCGACTCCAACACCGTCGTCTTCCGCCTCCTCCGCATCTTCCGCCTCATCCGCGTGCTCAAGTTCGGCCGATATAACGCCTCCATCGGCCTCCTCGGCCGCGTCTTCCGCTCCCGCCGCGAAGAACTCGTCCTTTCCCTCGTCCTCGTCATCACTCTCGTCGTCATCTCCTCCACCTTCATGTATGCCGTCGAACACGACGCCCAGCCCAAGGCCTTCTCCTCCATCCCTGCATCCATGTGGTGGGGCATTGTCACCCTCACCACCGTCGGTTACGGCGATGTCTTCCCCATCACCACCGCCGGCAAGGTCGTCGCCGGCATCTCCGTCCTCCTGGGCGTCGGCCTCTTCGCCCTCCCGGCCGGCATCCTCGCCAGCGGATTCTCTGAAGAGATGCAACGTCATCGCGCCACCCCGCGTGTCCGCCGCCGCGTCTGCTTCTGCCTACAGGTCAAGCCGGACCGCCTCGACGAATACAAACTACGCCACGAGGAGGTCTGGCCCGAAATGCTCGCCGCTCTCAGCAAGGCCGGCTGGCACAACTACTCCCTATTCCTCCGCGACGACGGCCTTCTCATCGGCTATCTCGAAACCCCGGACTTCGAGTCAGCCCTCCGCAAAATGGCCGCCACTAATGTCAATCGACGCTGGCAGGAGCAAATGGCGGAGTTCTTCCAAGGCATCCCCGGCCGCAAAGCCGACGAACAGATGCTCCAGATCGAAGAGGTGTTCCACCTCGACTAACCCGGCCCAGCCCCAAACGCCCCGCTACTCCCTCCCCCGCTGATACAAGATCCCCCCGGCAAAATAGACCGCCGTTGCCGCCAGCAGCCACCCCTTCATCCACTCCAGCCGCTCCTCATACCCGCCCATCCCCCCGTTGATAACCGTCACCGGCAACACCACGCACGCCACCAGCGCCAGTAGCGCCACCGCTCCACTCGCTGGGGAACTCACCCGCGCAGCCGTCACCGCCGCCGGCGCCACGCCCCGCACCACATCCTCACTCACCAACTCTCTGCCCGGCTCCCGCGCCCCCATCATCCCCGCCAGCACCACGTAGAGCACCATCGTCGTCAGGTACACCGGAACGAACAAATAGAACAGGTGCAGCGTTCCCGTCCCTTCCAGAACAAGCGCTAGAATGACAGCCGCCCCCCATGCAATCGCCGCCGGCACATTCAGCCGCATCCCCCGCCGCGCCGCCCAATACTGCGTGTACCCCAATCGCGGAAACAGCCAGTGTTCGGTAATGACAATCGCCCCCGCCGGGCACAGCAACAGCCCGTACAATCCCACAAAATCCAGCAGCCGCGTGAACACGAACGGGAAGCAGGCAATCGTCGTCGTCACCACCCCCGCCACAATCGTCACCCGCGCCCGGGACCAGTTCGGCGTAATTGCCTGCAGCGCCAGTCCCGCCCGATACAACGTCGGATTCGACGTCGTCCATCCCGCCGCGATCACCGCAATCACCCCGCTCCACCCCAGCGTCCGGAACGCCACGTCGCCCGGGTCCAACTTACCCAGCGGCATCCCCAGCAGCGCCGCCGCCCCCGCTCCCATTAAACCCGCGCAGATCCACGCCAGATAGTGCCCCAGAAACATCCCCGCCACCGATGCCAACCCGTACGACGGCTTCTTCGCATACCGGAAGAGTGCCATGTCCGACAACCCGCCATGCATCGCCAGATTGCAGATCCAGGCAAACGCCGCCACCTTCCAGAAGCCCATCGGCGGGCTCCCATCCGGCGTCCGCCCGGTCCACACCGCCCGTGCGCACATCTCGAAAAATGCCTCCGTCCCTGCCGCCTGCATCAGCACCGGCACTGCCACCACGGCTCCTCCAATGAACATCAGAAACATCCACGGCGAACAGACCGCCGAAAACACCGCCACACTCTTGAACCCAAGCGTCGCCATCGCCACCACCACCGCCCCCACCATCAGGACCACCGCCACAAACCGCCAGTCCGTCGGATACCATCCCACCTGCGCCGGGATCCCGAACGGTATCCGTACCGCCGACGCCGACACCGTGATCATGCATCCGGCCAGCACACAAAACAGCGCCGCGTTAATCAGGTTGTAGATCAGCGTCAGCACCGGCCCGCCAATCCGCCGCAAATACCAGTACAAAGTCAGCCGCGTATCCACCGCTACCGGCGCGCACAGCAGTGTCCAAGTCAATACCGCCAGCAGATTCCCGATCGCCAGCCCGGCGAAAATGTCCGCCACCGTCGCGCCCCAACTCACAAACAATGCCCCAATCACGAACTCCGTCGCCGCCACATGCTCCCCGGCAAACGAACCCAGAAAATACCCGAACCCCAGCAACCGGTCCTGCGTCACCGGTTCCCGGTCGAACTCATACAACTCGTCCAGCTTTTCCGCCGCTGCCTTTTCCGTCGCCATCGAGATAAGATACACCCTTACCATGTCAACCCGTCGTGACTTCCTTGCCGCCTCCGCCCTCGGTCTCGCCTCCTGTGCCAAGCCTCCCCAGGCCCCCGCATTCGCCATCTCCGATCTTCCCGTCTCCCTCGGCGGCCAGCCCGCCGTCTCCCTGAAACGAACCGCCGCCCCCTCTGGCGATCAGCCATTCCTACTCGAAGCCGAGATCCTCCCCGGCCGCGGCTTCAACACCTGGCAACTCCGCGCCTACATCCCCGGCAAAGGCGTCAACGATCTCATCACCGCCCCGCCCCTCTCCACCGCCGCCTCCCTCATGACAGGGAAAGAAAACGACTTCCGCGGCAATGAATCCTTCAAGAATGGCGGCGCCCTCCTCGTCCCCTACGCCAATCGGATCCGCGGCAAGTTCGACCCCAAAGCCCGCACCATCGAAACCACTATCGGCGGCAAAACCGTCAAATTGCCCGCCAACTGGATCGGCAAGAACCCCGGCGCCGAACCGCACGCCATGCACGGCCTCGTCCTCGACCAACCCGCCCAGATCTCCCGCCGCGTCGCCGACGAGAAAGGCGCCGTCCTCGAGGCCGATTGGAGCAAACCCTTCGGCTCGGAGTGGCCCGGCCCCCTCCGCATCCGCTATCACGCCTCCCTCACCGCCACCGCTTTCACCCTGAAGGTCACCGCTTCCAATACAGGAACCGAACCCTGCCCCGTCGGCATCGGATGGCACCCCTACTTCAACATCCCCTCCGGCGACCGCAAACAGGCCAAACTCAAAATCCCCGCTAACACCCGTGCCCTTGTCGACAACTACGACAACGTCTTCCCCACCGGCGTCACCGAACCCACCGCGGCCTCCAAATTCGACTTCCGCGAAGCCCGCCCCATGGGCGACCAGTTCCTCGACGACTGCTTCTTCGACCTCATCCGTGCCGCCAACGGCTCGGTCGCTGCCGAAATCCACGACTCCGCCTCCCACTTCGCCGTCAAAATCACCTCCGCCTCCCCCGCCGTCAACGCCTATCAGTGCTACGCTCCGCCGGACAAGCCCTTCATCGTCCTCGAGCCCCAATTCAACATCGGCGACCCCTTCAACAAGTCCGTCTGGAAGGACCGCGACACCGGCATCGTCCTCCTCGCCCCAAACCACGACGTCGTCTACGATGCCGTCGTCGAACTCTCCCGCATCTAGTCCCTGTGCTATTGTAAGCGTTTAACCGGAACACCCAATGGACCGCCTCGTCCTCGCACCCATCGACTATTCCATCCTCCTTACCTACACCTTGTTCGTGCTGGGAATCGGATGGCTCCTCAAGGAGAAAACCAAGACCAGCGAGGACTTCTTCCACTCCGGCCACGGCGTCCCCGCCTGGATCGCTGGCCTCGCCTTCCTCTCAGCCAACCTCGGCGCCCAGGAGGTGATGGGCATGGCCGCCTCCGGCGCCAAGTACGGCATCATGACCAGCCACTTCTACTGGGTCGGCGCCGTCCCCGCCATGCTCTTCGTCGGCATCTTCATGATGCCCTTCTACTACGGCTCCAAGGCACGATCCGTCCCCGAGTACCTCCGTCTCCGCTTCGATGAGAAAACCCGCGGCCTCAACGCCCTCTCCTTCGCCGCCATGACCATCTTCTCCTCCGGCGTCTCCCTCTACGCCCTTGGCCTCCTCCTCAGCGCCCTCCTCGGCTGGAACTTCGACGCCTCTGTCCTCATCGCCGCCGCCATCGTCCTCGCCTACGTCTTCTTCGGCGGCCTCACTTCCGCCATCTACAACGAGGTCCTTCAGTTCTTCCTCATCGTCGCCGGCTTCCTCCCCCTCGTCATCGCCGGCCTCAATGACGTCGGTGGTTGGTCCGGCCTCGTCGCCCGTCTCGATTCGGTCGCCGTCACGCAAGGCTTCGCCGCCGGCACCTACACCCAACTCTGGCGCCACACCGCCAACCCCGCCGAAAACCCCATGGGGATCGAGTGGTTCGGACTCGCCATGGGCCTCGGCTTCGTCCTCTCCTTCGGCTACTGGTGCACGGACTTCCTCGTCGTCCAACGCGCCATGGCCGCCGAGTCCATGGACGCCGCCCGCCGCACCCCCCTCATCGCCGCCATCCCCAAGATGGCCTTCCCCTTCCTCGTCATCGTCCCCGGCCTCATCGCCATCGCCCTCACCCTCGGCGGCGACACCTCCGGCTTCAAACTCCCCGCCAAGCCCGATGGCACCCTCAACTACGACATGACCATCCCCATGATGCTCGCCCACTACTTCCCTCCCGGCCTCCTCGGCCTCGGACTCACCGCGCTCATGGCCTCCTTCATGTCCGGCATGGCTGGCAACGTCACCGCCTTCAACACCGTCTTCACCTACGACATCTATGGGGCCTACATCCGCCCCAACGCCTCGGATTCTCACTACCTCAAGGTCGGCCGCCTCACCACCATCGTCGGCATCGCCGCCTCCGTCCTGGCCGCCTACGCCGCCCTCCGCTTCAACAACATTATGGACCTCCTCCAACTGGTCTTCGCCTTCGTCAACGCCCCGCTGTTCGCCACCTTCCTCCTCGGCATGTTCTGGAAACGTGCCACCGGCCACGGCGCCTTCTGGGGCCTGCTCCTCGGCACCGTCAGCGCCGCCATCCACCACGGTCTCTCCCTCCCCGCCCACTCCGTCCCCGGCCTCAAGGGCGGTTGGCTCGGCGTCGTCACCCGCTATCCCAGCGAAATGGCCCAGAACTTCTGGACCGCCATCTGGGCCTTCTCCGTCTGTTTCGCCGCGACATTCCTCATCAGCCTCGTCACCCTTCCCCGCCCCGACGAGGAACTCCGCGGCCTCGTCTACTCTCTCACCCAAAAACCGAAATCCGAAGGCCATGGCCTCTTCCGTCCCGAAATGGTCGGCCTTGCCATCCTCATCGGCGTCGGCATCGTCAACGCGCTGTTCTGGTAATCCCCTATGGCTCTCGACCTCCGCATCGTCATCGGCCGCCTGCTCCTCGCCATCGGCCTCCAACTCGTCATCTACAGCTTCTTCAGTGAAGGCAAGGCCTCTTCCATGAACCTCACCTGGGGCAGCCTCATCACCGCCACCGGCCTCGCCTTCCACCTGTTCCGCCGTCTGGGGAAAGCCGCTTGAGTTCTCTCCCGGACAAGCTAAGGTCGGAATTCCAGTCCCGTTTCGGCTCCACTCCTCGCCTCTTCCGCGCTCCCGGCCGCGTCAATCTCATCGGCGAACATACCGACTACAACGGAGGCTTTGTCTTCCCCGCCGCTATTGACCGCGCCACCTACGTCGCCGTCGCCCCCCGTTCCGATCTCCGCCTCCGCGCCGCCTCCCTCTCCCTCCCCGAAACCCTCGACACCCCCATCGCCCATCTCCAACCCACCGGCAACTGGACCGCCTTCGTCGCCGGCGTCGCTGCACTCCTCGAAATCACCGCCGGTGCCGACCTCCTCGTCGCCACGGACGTCCCCATCGGCGGCGGCCTCTCCTCCTCCGCCGCCCTCACCGTCGCCACCGCATTCGCCCTCGGCACCGGCCATCGCTCCAAGCCCGAAATCGCCCGCCTCTGCCAGCGCGCGGAGAATGAGTTCACCGGCATGCAGTGCGGCATCATGGACCCCTTCTCCAGTTGCCTCGGCGAAGAGGGCTGTGCCCTTCGCATCGATTGCCGCGATCTTTCTTACAAGGCCATTCCCCTCCCGGCCAGCGTTCGCCTCGTCATCGCCAACACCATGGTCAAGCACTCGCTCGCCGCCAGCGCCTATAATGACCGCCGCGCCGCCTGCGAATCCGCCGCCCGCCGCCTCGGTGTCCCCTACCTCCGCGACGTCGACTACTCCTCCCTCCAAGGTGCCGAACTCCGCTGCGCCCGCCACGTCCTCACCGAAAACGCCCGCGTCCTGGCCTTTGAAAACGCCCTCCTCTCCGGCAACCTCGCCGCCGCCGGCGAAGCCATGTTCGCCTCCCATCAGAGCCTCCGCACCGATTACGAAGTCAGTTGCCCCGAACTCGACATCATGGTCGACGCCGCTCGCCGACTACCCGGGGTCTACGGCGCCCGCATGACCGGCGGCGGCTTCGGCGGCTGTACCATCAACCTCGTCGCTGCCGATTCTGCTCCCCAGGTCGTCGAACAACTCTCCGCCGCCTACCTTTCCGCCACCTCCATCGAGCCCCACATCTTCATCACCCGCCCCGCCGCCGGGGCGTCGGAGATCACCCCCAGAGCTTCGGAGATCACCCAATGACCGGCGTCCACCGCCGCTGGAACCCGCTTACGAAACGCTGGATCCTCGTCTCCCCCCACCGCGCCCAGCGCCCTTGGCAAGGCCTCCAGGAATCTCCCGCCGCGCCGGACGGCATCCCCTACGACCCCTCCTGTTACCTCTGCCCCGGCAACATCCGCGCCAACGGCGAAACCAATCCCCCCTATTCCGGCACCTTCGCCTTCGACAACGACTTCGCCGCCCTCCTCCCCAATCCCCTTCCCCCGCCCGTCCCTTCTGCCACCCTCCTCCGCTCCCACCCCGAAGCCGGCATCTGCCGCGTGCTTTGCTACTCTCCCCACCACTCGCTCACCATGAGCCGCATGTCCGTCCCCCAGATTGAATCGGTCATCGGACTCTGGCGCGACGAGTGCGCCCAACTCGCCCAGATCCCCTGGATTCGCACCATCCAGGTCATCGAAAACCGGGGAACCATGATGGGCGCCTCCAACCCCCATCCCCACGGCCAGATCTGGGCCAATCAGACCATCCCCGACGAAATCGCCATCGAAACCGAGTCCCAGAACGAATACTGGCTCGCGAACGGGACCTCCCTCCTCTCCGCCACCCTCGCCGAAGAACTGCAGGCCGACGAACGTATCGTCTGCGCCAACGAATCCTTCGTCGCCGTTGTCCCTTTCTGGGCCGTCTGGCCCTTTGAAACCCTCGTCCTCCCCCGCCGCCACTACGGCTCCATTGCCGAACAAACCCCGGCGGAAGACCTCGCCTTCGCCCGGATCCTGAGCGAACTCACCCGCCGCTACGACGCTCTCTTCCAATCCCCCTTCCCCTACTCCTGCGGTCTCCATCAGGCGCCCGTCAACACCGGCCCGCAACCCGCCTGGCACTTCCACATGCACTTCTATCCCCCCCTCCTCCGCTCCGCCACCGTCCGCAAATTCCTCGTCGGCTACGAAATGCTCGCCCAACCCCAGCGCGACATCACGCCGGAAGCGGCCGCCCAGGCCCTCCGCGCCGTATCCGTCCCGCCGCTGCCCTAAATAAATCCGTTTCCCAACTTGCAACCCTCTCGGCACTGCGGGTATCCTCAGATTCACTCCCGCCGTAGATAACCATCACTGGCATGCCCGGACCCTATACCCAGCCGCGCGCACTGCGCGCCCTTGCCGTCGCCTTCGCCCTGAGCCTGGCGCTGCCCGCCCAGAAAAGCAAAGAACTCGGCGTTCCGCTTGTCCGGAACTTTTCGCAGAAGGAGTTGCAGTTTCCCGGACAGATCTGGGGCGTCGCCCAGGATCGGCGCGGTGTCATGTACTTTGGCGGAACCAGATCCGTTCTCGAGTATGATGGCGCCACCTGGCGCAGAATCCCCGTCGGCGCTTCTACCGTTCGCCAGTTGGCGATGGACTCGAACGGCCGCATGTGGGTGGGGTCCGTCGGAACATTTGGCTACATCGGCGAGGATGCTCAGGGTACCCCCAAGTTCTTTCCCCTCCTCGACAAGATTCCCCCCGAGCACCGCGCCTTCAATGATGTCTACCAGGTTCTTCCCACCCCGGCCGGCGTCTTCTTCCGCAGCTATGCCAGAATCTTTCGCTGGGATGGCCAGCGTATGCACTCCTGGCCTTCGGACACCCGATGGGAAGGGCTCGGCACGGCGCATGGCCGCGTATACGTCGTCCGCGGTGGCGTCGGGTTGATGGAGATTCGTGGCGACGAAGTCGTCCCCGTACCCGGCGGCGATGCGTATAAAGACTCGGTCCGCGTCCACATCTACCCCTATGACGACCGCCGCATCCTGGTCGCCGCCCGCTTCAAGCAACTCAGCCTCTTCGACGGCCAAAAGGCGACCATCTTCCCCACCGAGGCCGATGACTACCTGCGCACGGCTCAACCCTACTCCACCATCGTGTTGCCGGATGGCGCGCTCTGTATCGTCACCACCGTGGGCGGCGCCGCGATCGTCGAACGGGATGGCCGGCTTCGCCGCCTCCTGAACCGCGATTTCGGCCTCGCCGGCAACTCGGTCAGCTTTGCCGCCCCCGACCGGGTCGGCAACCTCTGGCTCACTCGCGGCGATGGCATCTCTCGCGTCGAGATCAATGCGCCACTCTCGGTCCTCTCCCCCCGCTCGGTGTCCAGCACCGTGCGTTTCCAGGGATCGCTCTACGCTTCTGATGCGACCTCCGGCCAGGCCGTCTCCCGCATCGTCGCCGACCCCGCCACCGGGCTCTCCGTCCTGAAACCGGTCGCAACGGGAGCCTCCCAAGCCTTCTGGCTGTTGCCCATTGCCCAGACGCCCGGAGGCCCGCCAAGCCAACTGCTCGCCGGCTCCGGGATCGGGTTACTCGGTGTCGAAGGCGACACCGCCCGCCGCCTCCTGCCGGATCGCCGCGACGCCGTCTTCGGTCTTCTCCGCTCCCGGCGGGATCCCAACCGCGTCTTCCTCGGCACAGCTATCGGCGTTGTTTCCATCCGCTGGCAAAATGGCCGTTGGGTCGATGAAGGCTCCGTCCCAGGCCTCACCAGGCGCGCCGTGACTCTGGCCGAGGAACAGGACGGTCGCCTCTGGGCGGATCAGAATGGCAATTCGATTATCCGGATCACGATTCCGCCGGTCGGCATCACTGCGGCAACGGTCGAGCGTTTTGACCCTTCCAGCGGTGTGCCGGCTGAGCGGGTCTCCCTCACCAACGCCCACGGCCAGATCCTGGTGACAAGCCCTGTCGGCGTTTTCCGCTTCGACGCGGCCACCCGCCGGTTCGCCGAAATCCCCAGCCTGAAAATCCCCCTCGATGCCACCGGATTCGAGCCGACTTACCTTGCGCTCCCGGATGGCACCCTCTTTGGCGTAGCGCGCAGCGGCGGAAAGCAGAATCAGGGCCGATTTCACCGGCAGCCCGATGGCACCTACCGCTTTGAAGAGTCGCCCTACCGCAGTCTCAGCCGCTTTGAGATCGCCGATGCGTATCTGGATGAGGACAGCACCTTGATCCTCTCCGGCACCAGCGGGATGCTCCGCTTTGATCCCAGACAGATATCCGCCCAGCCGCTTTCCTTTACCACCCTCGTTCGCGACGTGATTGCCGGCAACGGCGAGGTCATCTTCGGCGGCCGCGCCGCCCCCGGCGCCGCCCCCCGTGGCCTGCCCTATAGCCTCAACTCCCTCCGGTTCCAGTTCTCATCCACCGCCTACGGCAATGAAGAAGAAAACGCCTTCCAATACCTGCTGGAAGGCTCCGACCGCGAATGGTCGCAATGGAGCACCACCCGCGAGGCAGCCTACAACAGCATCGCCCCGGGTGACTACCGGTTCCGCGTGCGCTCCCGCACCTTCGACGGCCGCCTCGGCGAAGAGGCCGAGTACGCCTTCTCCATCACCCCCCCGTGGTACCGCACCAACTTTGCCTACATCTCCTACGCCGTCCTGTTCCTTCTCGCAGGCGCCGCCGCCCGCAATCGCATCATCACCCGCGAACGCGAGAAAACCCGCCGCAACACGGAGGCGCTGGAAAAAACCGTCGCCGAACGCACCGCCGAAATCGCCGCCCAACGTGACAACATCGAACTCCTCAGCGACATCGGCAAAGAAATCACCGCCTCACTCGATCTCGACACCGTTCTCTTCAAACTCTACGAGTGTGTCAACAAGATCGTAGACGCTTCCATCTTCGGCGTCGGCCTCTACCGCCCCGAAAAAGGCATCATCGAGTACGACCTCGCCATCGAAAAGGGCAAACGCTATGCCCCCTACTCCCGCTCCACGGCCGACAAGAACCAGTTCGCCGTCTGGTGTGTCGACCACCGCAGACCGGTGCGGATCAACGACGTCAACAGCGAGTACAGCAACTACATTTCGCAGTACCAGCACAAGGGCCGGCTGCTGGAGGACGGCTCCGCCGCCCAGGCGCCGGTTTCGATGATCTATCTGCCGCTACTCGCCAAGGACCGCGTCCTCGGCGTCCTGGCGCTGCAGAGCTTTCAGCGCAATGCCTACACCAGTGAGGACCTGAGCCTGCTCGAAAACCTGGCCTCCTACACCGCCATCGCCCTCGACAACGCCGCCGCCTACCGCCGCGTCCACGACCGCGAGCGGGAACTCTCCACTGTCAACCGGATTACGCAGGCACTCTCGACGCAGTTGGACACGGCCGGTCTGGTCCAACTGGTGGGGGAACAGATTCGCTCAGTCTTCAACGCGCAGATCGCCTATGTGTCGCTGCTGGACCGGACGACGATGATGCTCCACTTTCCCTACACCTACGGCGAGGAGGTGGAGTCGCGCCCGTTCGGCGACGGCCTCACTTCGCAGATCATCCGCACCGGCCAGCCCCTGCTGATCAACCAGGACGTCGGCGGCAACACCACCCGCCTGGGCCTGCAGAACATGGGCCGGGAGGCGGCCAGCTACCTCGGCGTGCCCATCCCGTCGGGCGGCGAGTTTATCGGCGTGCTGAGCGTGCAGAGCCTGGAGGAAGAGGGCCGGTTCACGCAGGCCGACCAGGGGCTTCTGACCACCATCGCCGCCAGCGTCGGCGTCGCCTTCCACAACGCCAAACTGTTCGAGGACGCCCGACAGGCCCGCGCCGCCGCCGAAGAAGCCGACGCCGCCAAGAGCGCCTTCCTCTCCACCGTCAGCCACGAACTCCGCACCCCCCTAACCTCCGTCCTCGGCTTCGCCAAAATCATTCGCAAACGCCTCGAGGACCGCCTCTTCCCCCTCGTCCCAGACGACGACAAGAAAGTTGTCCAAACCAAGCGCCAGATCGCCGAAAACCTCGACGTCGTCGTCAGCGAAGGCCAGCGCCTCACCAAACTCATCGACGACGTCCTCGACCTCGCCAAAATTGAAGCCGGCAAGTTCACCTGGAACATGGCCTCGCTCTCGGTCCCCGAAGTCATCGACCGCGCTTTGGCCGCCACATCCTCCCTCTTCGACGCCAAGAAACTGGCCATTCGCAAGGACGTCGACTCCACCCTTCCCGCCATCAACGGCGACGCCGACCGCCTCATGCAGGTCGTCATCAACCTCATCTCCAACGCCGTCAAGTTCACCGACGCCGGGTCCATCACCATCGCCGCCCGCCTCCGCGACGGCAATATCCAGGTCTCCGTGACCGACTCCGGTATCGGCATCAAACCAGAGGACCAGCCCAAGGTCTTCGAGAAGTTTAAACAGGTCGGCGACACCCTCACCGACAAACCAAAGGGCACCGGCCTCGGCCTCCCCATCTGCCGGGAAATCGTCGAGTTCCACGGCGGCCGCATCTGGGTGGAAAGCACCCCGGGCGAGGGCAGTACATTCTCGTTCACCCTCCCCACCGGAACGGCTCCGGCCGCCGCCCCCCGTGTCGACATTGAATCCATCGTCCGCCAACTCCGCGACAACGTCGCCAGCCACGCCCCGCGGCCCCAGTCCGTCCTCGTCGTCGACGATGACCAGCACATCCGCTCCCTCCTCCAGCAGGAACTCACCGAGGCCGGCTACACCGTCCGCACCGCCGAAGACGGCCGCAAAGCCCTCGCCCTCGTCCGCGAAGAACACCCCGGCCTCATCATCCTCGATGTCATGATGCCCGAAATGAATGGCTTCGATGTCGCCGCCGTCCTCAAAAACGATCCCGCTACCGCCGACATCCCCATCATCATCCTCTCCATCGTCGAGGACAAGGAACGCGGCTTCCGCCTCGGCGTCGATCGCTACCTCACCAAACCCATCGACACCGCCTCGCTCTTCCACGAAGTCGACACCCTCCTCGATCAGGGCCGGTCTCACCGCAAGGTCATGATCGTCGACGAAGACGCCTCCACCATCCGCTCCCTCGCCGAGGTCCTCGAAGCCCGCGGCTACCACGTGACCGAATCCAACGGATCTGAACTTGTCGCCAAGGCCGTCAGTTCCAAACCCGACATCATCGTCCTCAACTCGCTGCTTTCCAGCACCGACCGTGTCCGTTCGTTGCGTTTTGAAAAGGGCCTTGAGAACGTCCTGTTTCTCATCTACCAATAATCCAAAATGAAAATCCTGATCGTTGACGACGAACCGCACCTCCGCATGCTCATCCAGCAGACCCTCGAAGACCTCGAAGACGAGGGCGTGGAACTGCTCACCGCCACCAACGGCGAAGAGGCGCTCGCCACCATTGAGGAGGAGCAGCCCAACCTCGTGTTCCTGGACGTCATGATGCCCAAAAAGAATGGCTTCGACGTCTGCCACGCCGTGAAACACGAACTCGGCCTCAGCCACATCCACATCATCCTCCTGACCGCCAAGGGCCAGGAGTTCGATCGCCAGCGCGGCGTCGAAGTAGGGGCCAATCTCTACATGACCAAGCCCTTCGACCCCGACGCCCTCCTCAAACAGGCTCGCACCGTTCTCGGCCTCTAAACCCGCATGGCTTCCCTCTCCCTCAAGGCGCTTCTCAGCCCCAAGACCGGTGCCCTCGCCGCCGCTACCGCCGTCGCCTCGGCACTCGGTACCGCGCTCGAAACCCACGCTGCCCCCGGCCCCGACCGCTACCCCATCACCGCCGAGGGCGAAACGATCGGCTACGCCGCCGGCCCTCCCGTCCTCGCCCAACTCCTCTCCCACTTCGCCGCCAAGGAGTCGGAAAGGCGCTCGCTCGCCGCCGAGGTCCTCCACCTTTACCGCGAAATTCACCTCATCGATCAACTCTCCGAGCAACTCGCCGCGCTCCTCGACTTCTCCTCCATCGGCCGCACCGCCCTCGACCAGGCCGGCCGCCTCATCGCCCACGCCCACGCCACCGTCCTCGTCCTCGATCAACCCGGCGCCCCCCTCCGCCCCATCTCCGCTACCGGCGACGCCCTCCCCCTGCTCTCCCCAGATGCCGAGTTCCCCAACTCCATCCTCGCCCGCGGCGTCGGCGATATCGTCAATGAAGCCCACGCCCCGCTCACCCTCATCGCCGCTCCCCTCCGCGCCAAACAACGGACCGTCGGCGTCATCGCCCTCGCCAACAGCGACAACACTCCCTACACCGCCGCCGACCTCAAACTCCTCAACACCATCGCCCTCCAAACCGCCACCGCCATCGAAAACTCCCTCCTCTGTGCCGAAATGGTCGACGCCGTCCGCGATCGCGAAAAACTCGCCGGCCTCGAACGCGAACTCGATACCGCCCGCACCATCCAGCACTCCCTCCTCCCCAGCGTCTTCCCCCCCTTCCCCGGACGTACCGATTTCGATATCCACGCCCAAATGAACGCCGCCAAAGCCGTCGGCGGCGACTTCTTTGACTTCTTCCTCCTCGAGGAAAATCGACTCGGCTTCGTCATCGGCGACGTCTCCGGCAAAGGTACCCCTGCCGCCCTCTTCATGGCCGTCGCCAAAACCCAGATCAAGCCCGCTGCCCTGCGCGGTTCCGCACCGGAAGACTGCATCCTCGAGGTCAATCGCGCCATCGTCCGCGAAAATAGGTCGTCCATGTATGCCACCTGCTTCTACGGCATCCTCGATACCACCACCGGCGAACTCAGCTTCTGCAATGCCGGCCATAACCCGCCCCTCATCCTCCGCACGACCGGCGAAGTCGAACCGCTTGCCATGAACGGCGGCCTTCCCATCGGCCTCTTCGACCGGTTCCCCTACAACGGCGGCACCGCTACCCTCCATCCCGGAGATACCCTCTTCCTCTTCACCGACGGAGTCCCCGACGCTGTAAACGTGGCCGAAGAGGAGTTCTCCGACCAGCGCCTCATCGATCTCCTCGCCTCCGCACCCGCCCACTCCTGCCAGGGCCTCATCGAACACGTCACAACCCACCACTCCGCCTTTGCCGAGGGTGCGCCCCAGTTCGACGACATTACCATGCTCGCCGTCCGTTACCGCCCATCTCTTCCGAACTGAGAATATTCCCCCCGCGCGCCCACTCTTACAGTGAGGCTCGTAAATGCCCCTTTCCCCCTTCTCCGGTCTCGACCACTTCAGCCGCACCGCCCTTCGCCGTCTCGCCTCCAACTGGCGCGAATCGCCCACCCGCCCCACCGTCTCCGGCTACGACGCCCTCGCCTGGCACGCCATCCTCCACGATTGGGTCCGCGACCCCGAAATGCCCCTCCTCGTGCGCCGCCCCCGCGAAGGCCGCGGCCGCGAAATCCGCCACCCCTCCGGCCGCATTCTCGTCCCCACCGATGACTCGCCCGCCATGTACCTCCTCTCGCTCGCCATCGAGCATCGCCGCCCCAGCCGCCAGGACATCGCCGAGGCCCTCGTCTCCGGCCGCATGCCCGTCGCCCTGACACTGACAGTCGAGGAGCGCTCTCAGGCCTCCTACACCGGCACCGTCGAGACCATGGATGCCCCCAACCTCAACGCGCTCGGCTACTCGGTCTGTCACATCACCCATGTCGGCCTCCGGCGCGTCCCTCTCCTCCACCGTTCCGAAATCGAACTGGTTGCCCACTCCCTGCTCTTCCTGAGCCCTGTCAACATGTTCGTTGTCCCCAAGGAATACGCCGGACTCGGCGAACTCCCCGAATTCGTCGACGAAATGGACGACGCCCGCTCCTTCTCCCCGCCGCCGCACACCCGAGCCCCCAACCCAACCAACCCAACCCCCACCTCCACTCGGGGATAGGCGGGACAAGCACAGACGAAACCACCGCTCACCCAAGAAGCACGGCTGTCCCCTCCGCCGTGCATCCGCAAGCCCCAACCTCCCCAACCCGCAAACCCCACTCGGGGATAGCCGGGACAAGCACAGACACACCCACCGCTCACCCAAGAAGCACGGCTGTCCCCTCCGCCGTACATCCGCAACCCCCAACCACCCCAACCCGCAAGCCCACTCGGGGATACCCCGAACAAGCCCCACCCTACGGCACCCGCAGCCGCAGCACCCGCAACGCCCGCAGCGATTCGCTCGCCACCTCCGCGTCCGGGTCCTTCGACAGGTTCTCCAGCGGCTCCACCGAATCCTTCCCGCCCCGCTCCCCCAGAATCTCCGCCAATCCCAACTTCTCCTCCCGGTTGGCCTGCAGCAGCGCGCTATGCATCGCAAACCGAACCATCGCCTCCGGCGCCAGATCCTTCAAAAATCCCAGCGCCACCCCCTTCCACGCCTTGTGGTTCAACGTGTTGATCAGATACTGCAGCGGACTCAACTCGCTGACCTCATATTTCCCCAGCGCCACCAGAGCGAATCCCAGCGAAAGCCGCGGACGGATTTTCCGCTCCCCCTCCCACAGCGTCTCCAGCCGCGCCAGGTCTTCCTTCTTTCCCAGCCGCCCCAACCCCTCCGCCGCCCCGGCTCGCATCATCTCGTCGCTGTCCAACAAATACTTCTCAAACAATGGCCGGTTCCCCTCGTCCGGCAACATCGCCATCGCTTCCAGCAGCGCCCGCCTTACCTTGTCGCTCTTGGTCCGCTCCCAAGCCTCTCGCAACGGTCCATTCGCCTCTTTATTCCCCAACAGCGATACCGTCTGAATCGCCGCTAGCTGCACCTTCTCATCCGGGTCCCGCAACATGTAAAACAGGCGCGGCGCCACTTCCGCGTTCCGGATCTTCTCAAAAGCAGTGAGTACCTCGTACAGAACACCGGTATTTTTCGTCGCCAGCGCCGCCAGCAGCTGTTCGCTTGCTGCCCGGCCCCGCAGTACTCCCAATGCCCGCGCCGCTGCCGCACGCCCATCCATCGAGCTCGATTCCGCCGTCACCTTCCCCAGCGCCGCAATGATCTCCGGCCTCGCCACTACGTACGACGGCGCCACCGGGTCATCCGTACCCTTCACCCGGTCCAGCAGCCCGCCCGTCCCCCGGTTCAGCTTCGCCTTCCACCCGCTCTGGTAATACCCCGGTAAATAGAAATTCACCAGCCCGTTGGCCGCCGTCACCTGCACTTCCCCATCCCCGTCCGCCAGCGAGTTCGTCAGCGGCTCCAACGTCAATTGCCCGCCGATCGCCACCAGGCTCTCCACCGCCGCCCGCCGCACGTTCACGTCCGCGTCACTCAGCAACGGCTTTAGCCGCTCCACGCCTGCCGCGCCCTCTTTCCCCATGGCCCGCGCCGCTTTCACCCGCTGCTTCGGGTCACCCGATGCCGGATCCTGCGCGGCAAACACAGCTGCCATCGTCAACACGGAGAAATACGCCAGTCGCATACCCCTAGGGACGCGTCCACGCCTCAAAAAGTTGACAGCGAACCTATCGGACGATTTCCAGTTCCACCCGGTTCGGAATCAAACCGATTTCGTGGCCCATATCCAGCAATTTCTGTGCCGCTTTGGGAATGATATCCCCGCAATCCACCGTGTAGTGGTTCACGTACATCCCCACGAATTTGGCCGCCAGTTCCGGTTCCATGTCACGTGCAAACTGCATCGCATAGTCCAGCGCTTCCGGATGGTTGTCCAGCGAGTACTGAATGCTGTCTCGCATCAACCGGCACGCTTCCGCGCGCAACTCCGGCGACAAATCCCGCCGCAGCACGTTGCAGCCCAGCGGCAACGGCATCCCGTACTGCTTCTTCCACCATTTCCCCAGGTCCACCATGTGGTGGAATCCCGTCTTGGCGTAGGTGAGCTGCGCCTCATGGATCACCAGCCCCACATCGGCCGTCCCGTCCTTCACCGCGTCCAGAATCTTGTCAAACGGCACTTCCACCGGAATGAAGTCCGGCTGCAAAATATTTAGCACCAGAAAAGCCGTCGTCAGCCGGCCGGGAATCGCAATCCGCTTCCCCTTCAAGTCGTCCAGCGACATTGGGTGCAGCGCCACCAGCATCGGTCCATAACCGTCCCCGACGCTCGATCCCGACGCCATCACGTAATACTTATCCGCCACGTACGGATACGCATGATAGGAAATCGCCGTTAATTCGTATTCCCCGTTCATCGCCCGACGGTTTAGCGACTGGATATCTTCCAGTTTGTGCCGGAAATTCAGTATCTTGGACCGCACTTTTCGCGTCGCAAGCCCATAAAACATATACGCATCGTCGGAATCCGGACTATGCGCGCAAACCAGTTCCTTAAGGTCCATACTGAAGAGTCTTTCCACTATAGCAAAGCGGCTGCCAAAGACGCCTCTTCCAATAGGAAAAACGGCGGCCTCTGCCGCCGTCTTTCTTCTTCAAACACAAATAAAACAAATACTTACAGCGAGGCCTGCGAGAGCATTTGCAGCGCCGGCCGAATATTCTCCAGCGCCGATTCCAGTTCCTCGATGCACGTCTCGAGCCCGTCCAATTCCCCGGCGCGACCCTTCTTTTCCAGCGTAAACGCCGCCTGATACACCCCGTCGGCCCCGAAATTCGACACCGACCCCTTCATGCTGTGCGCCGCACGTTGCAGCGTATCAGCATCCCGGACCGACGCCGCCTGCCGGATTTCATTCAACAACATCGGGTACTCGTCCAGGAATAACCCCGCTACTTCCCGCAGCAACTCTTCGTCACCGCCCAGCCGCTCCAACGCCACCGCAGTGTCCAGTTTTGCCAGCTCACTGGAAAACTTCATACCGACTCCTCTCGACTTGGTCCCGGCGGGCATAGCGTTCCCGCCTTCCCCGTGCGACGCCTCATTGTATCAAAATCACCAAACCAGTAGCTGCAGTACCATCAGTAGCTACTACCCCCCTTATCGTCGGCTCGAGCCCTTTTCTATAGTGCTCCCCCACCCTTAAGTGTTATCTTCTGTCTCCTCGATCAACCGGTCAACCGCCATCGAATAGATCACCAGCTTCCCATGCCGGTCCGTTTGAAACGCCATCCGCGCCGAATTCGGCGACAATACCGCCCTCGACACCCGCGCATCCGAGCAACGGTGCTCGCAAATCGTCAACTCCCGCTTCACACTCCGTAGCAGCAGCAGCAAATGCGGCGATGCCTGGCTCCCGCTCGCCCCCAGGAAAACGCTCGCGTCCCCGTTCCGTTGGAAATGAACGTACTGGGACGTCTTCGCCACCAGGACGTCTTTATTCCCCTCCGGAGTGTACTCCCGGATCTCCGTCAGCCGGCCCGGCCCTGCCGGCTTCACCAGATACAGCAGCGCCGCCCCGTCCGCCGTCCAGTGCGACGACAATACTTCCCCCGGCTCTGTCTTCAACACCACCGACTTCTTCGTCGTAAACGGAAGATAGCGCAACTCCCCGCCCGCCACGTACGACACCGCCCCCCGCCGCGGCCGCACAAACAGCGTTCCGATATCCCCGTCCCGCTCCTCCAGCACCACCGGCGCCCGCCCGGTCATCACAATCCGCGTCTTCGTCCCGTTCGACGACGAAACCACCACCGTCAACCCGTCGTCGCTCATCGCCAGGCGCGGACTCTGCGCCCACTCTTCTCCCAGTTCATAGACCACCCGGTCCCGCGCCCCGCCCGTCGCCATCCACTTTCGCCCGTCGAGATAAATCACATTCCGGTCGCCCGCCATCCACGAAAACGAGTTCGTGTTCAGCGCCGCAGCTTCGGTCAATTGCCGCAACTTGTTCAACTTGAAATCATGCCGGTACAACTGCGCCGTTCCGCTCGCGTCGGAAGCAAACAACAACGCCTCCCCGCGCCGCGTGAACGCGCGATTCGATGCCAGCGGCATCCACGCGTTATGCCCCAGGTCACTCACCCGCAGGATCTCAAACTCCGTCGCCGCGTCCAGAAAGCGCTTCGCTTCCCCGGCCGTTTCCTGCCCCTTCGCCGCGAAAAGCGCCGGTGCTCCCACCGCCGCGGCCAGCACCCCACGCCGCGTCAAGCGGCGTACGGGGGGCGGGGCCTCATGCATATCCAACACTCTAGCATGGCCCCGCCGCACCCTTCAGCGTCCGTTTTGTTACTTACTTATGGCTCGTCTGGTAGTGGTTGCCCAGCAGGTCAAACCCGAAGTCGCCATTGTAATCGCGCCACACCGAGTGCACGTGATTGTTGTTGTTCTGCGTGTTGTCGTACTCCACCAGGAACGTCGGCCCCTGCACACGGTAATAGTGGCCCTCGCCCCGCTCCCCGCCGCCGGTCCACGCAAAGTTCAGGTTCGTCCCCGCCTTCTTGATCTGCTCCCGCCGTGCCGCCGCTCCCTGCTCCGGAATATTGTTCGCATACTCTTCCAGCAGATTCTGCAGCAACTGCCGCTGTTTCGCATTCATCTTCGCCGCCGATAGCCCCGAAGGCTGCCCCTCCAGCGCCGCTTTCCGCGAAGCCATCGTGATGATGTCCTTCAATGCCACTTCCGCTACCACTGCCACCTTCTTCTGCTCCGGCGTCAGCGACTTCAACAACTCCCGCCCCAGGTCTTCCTCGTTCCCCAGAACCCGTAAACCCTTCCGGTGCCCTTCCTTCACTTCCGCCGGATTCGTCCCGAAGAACATCGGGCTCGATGCCACTTTGTTGTTCACGATCGTGAAGTTCATCGCCACATGGTGCCCTTCAAACCGGAATCCCCAGGTCCCCGTCTCCGAC
Source organism: uncultured Solibacteraceae bacterium (assembly GCA_964430625.1). Classification (GTDB taxonomy): domain Bacteria; phylum Acidobacteriota; class Terriglobia; order Bryobacterales; family Bryobacteraceae. The sequence continues at coordinate 1,586 of CAYSFR010000014.1, read as the reverse complement.
GGCTCCCCGAAGATCGAGAAGAAATAGTTCTCCGGATCCCGGCGCCCGGGCGGCGTATTCTTTTCCTGGATCTTCAAAATCTCTTCCAGGCTCATAATGCTCGTCGTCTTGATGTAGCCCTGCTGGCTCAGGCTCGACGCCAGCAATGCCATCGCCAGCGGGCGCTGCTCACCCGTCATCAGCCGGTAGCTCAACCCCTTCCGCTCCCGCGGAATAAAGTGCCAGTTCAGCCGCTCCTCGTCATTAAAGGAGAATACGGCCTTCGCCTTCTGCTCGGCGTTCAACGAGTTCAAAAAGGCGGTCGCCGCCGTCGACATGACCGCCGGCGTGTGAGTCCGGCTTGCTGCGGCTATCAAGACAAGGGCGCCGGCTGCGGCGGCAAATACACGAATACGTGAAGAGTTCATGGGCTGTTCCTGAATCATCCCGCGATCCCTTCCTCGGGACCAGCGGTCCCAAGCATTGTATTAGAACGGAAGGTCTTTTTGCACGGGCTGGCCTTCCACCACCAGCGAACGAGCCAGATATTTGTACGGATTCACCGGCGCCCCGCCCTGCCGCACTTCATAGTGCAGATGCGGCGACGTCGCCCGGCCCGTGCCACCCGCTCGCCCCACAACCTGCGAACGGCGCACTTCCTGCCCCGGAATCACGTCAAACGCGCTCAAATGCGCATAATACGTCTCTACTCCGCCACCGTGGTCCACCACCACCAGCTTGCCGTAGGCGCCCGACCACTCCGCCGTCTTCACAATCCCGTCCGCCGTTACCCGGATCGGTGTTCCCGTAGGAGCCGAAATGTCCACACCCGGGTGGAACGAACTGCCGCCCGTAAATGGATCCGATCGCGCCCCGAAACTCGAAAGCAGCCGCCCCGGCACCGGCCATACGCTCGGTACAATGTTCGTCTGCCACGTCCGGTTGATCCGCCGCGTTCCCGAAGAGTATAGCCGCGTCGTCCGCAACAGGTCGAACCGGTCCAGGCTCTGCTGGTACGTCGGCACCAGCCGGCTCTCCCCGGCGATCGTCGCCGGTCCTTCCAGCCGCTCTTTAATCCCGTACGCCGACGTCACTTCCGACGCCAGCATCTGCAACGTCGCCAACTGCTCTTTCGTCTGCTCGTTCGTCCGCGCCAAAGCTTGGTACCGCTGCTGCAGCGTGGAAACTTCGTCCCGCAGATGATTATAGTTGGCCACTTTCCAGGCCATTCTCGCGTAACTGGTAAGGAACCCTACCGTTGTAAACCCGCCAACCACCGCCAGCGCCAGCACCGTATACAGAATCGTGTGCGATACATGCATCCTTCGCAGACGGCCATGCACGGAATGGGCTAATACGAGTACGAAATAGGGCTGATTCATCGGCTCTCTCGGGAGATGTACTGTCGCGACCGACAACTTCAGGAACCGTGTGCCTGAATCCGCTCAGACCGGGGGAGGTCGGTTCGGTGTTACGCTCCGCCACATCTGTGCGGCGGAATCACTACAGTATCAGGGATATCCCTCTGTTGTCAAGGGAATTCCCCTGTAAATGTCGCTAGTATGTGATTTGTCCGGTTGAGTTCACGCGAGATCTGTCCGGTTTAG
>CAYSFR010000013.1:0-183909 GCA_964430625.1 uncultured Solibacteraceae bacterium | reverse complement strand
TGCTTGACTCCGCCAAGCAGTTGATTCTATTCGACTTTTAACCGGACACTAGTGCCGCAAGACCTTTCTCTCGAAGACTCAGTCAGTGCATACGCCACAGAAATGAGGATACAAGGACCAGGAGTAGAGAGAATCCGGGAAGCATTTATCGAACGTCGTCATCTCGGCACCCTACCCCAGGGATCCACTCACGCATGCCGATTTTGATCTAGAGCCGCACAACGGCCCACAACATCTACGTTGAGCCGATACTCACAAACACCGCGCCTTCTAAGGCACCCTCTAACATGCCCACCGACCAACCCCTGGCCATCGTCTACGTCCTAACCAATCCCGCCATGCCCGGCCTCGTCAAAATCGGCCGCACCTACACAAATGGCATCGAAGCACGGATTAGCCAGCTCTACACCACCGGAGTCCCCTTCCCCTTCCAAGTCGAATTCGCCTGCCGCGTCCCCAACCCCGAAGAGGTCGAATCCGCCCTCCACCTCGCCTTCGGCCCCAACCGCGTCAACCCTCGCCGCGAGTTCTTCGAAATCGACCCCGCCCAGGCCATCGCCATCCTCAAACTCCTCCACGTCGAAGACGCCACCGCCGAAATCCAGCAACAGACAGACCCCATCCCCAGCGAAGACCACGCCGCCGCCCAACAGTTCCTCAATCGCCGCCCCAACTTCATCTTCCCCGAAATGGGAATCCCCCTCGGCGCCACCATTCATTTCACTAACGCGGACATAACCGCCGAAATCATCGGTCCCCGCAAAGTCCGCTGCCAAGGCGAAGAATCCTCCCTCACCGCCGCCACCCGCCGCCTCCTCGGCCTCGACTATAACGTCAACCCCTGCCGCTACTGGATCTACAACGGCCGCAATCTGAACACGCTCTACGACGAAACCTACACCACCACCCGCTGATCCACCGCGGCCGACTTCACCCAAAAACCGGCCACAGAGCCGGTACCGGATCGCGCTGGCACCAATTATCCCGCTTGTCTGGGTCAGCCGCCACAGCCATAATGTCTTCTAGGAAGGTATGGCGTTCAAGAACACAAGCGACCCCCGAACTGTGCCGGCCTACCCGTTGGCCGAGGCAGCTCGCTACCTGCACATGCCGGAAGGCACGCTCCGCACCTGGGTCGTCGGCCGCAACTATCCCGCCGCCGGACAGACCAAGAACTCCCCGCCACTGATTCACTTGGTTGATCCCAAGCAAAAGTACCTTTCCTTCATCAATCTTGTGGAAGCGCATGTCCTCGCCGCGATTCGGCGGCGCCACGGTGTCAAACTGCCGAATGTCCGCGCGGCGCTCGACTACACCCGCCGCCAGTTCAAGGTGGAGCATCCCCTTATCGATCAAGCATTCCAAACCGACGGATTGGACCTCTTCATTGAACGCTACGGAGAACTCATCAACGCCTCCCGTGCCGGCCAGCAGGCAATGAAGGAGATCATCGGCATCTACCTGAAACGAATCGAATGGGACACCAAGGGGCTACCCTCGGCGCTCTACCCGTTCACGCGGGATACACAATCGGAAGCGATACCGGCCGACGACCCTCGTGTCGTTGTCATTAATCCCACCGTCTCGTTCGGCCGCCCCGTCATCGTGGGCACCGGCATCCCCGTAGCGTCCATCTACGAACGCTACAAGGCCGGTGACTCGGTAGCAGACCTGGCCAAGGATTTCCGTTTGGGAATCGGACTGGTCGAAGAAGCGATCCGCTGTGAAGCCGCCTGACGGAACAATATTTTTCCTCGATCGCTCATTGGGAATTGATCCCACCCGAACGGAACTCGTCAAACGTGGCTTGGCCGTCGAGGTGCATGACGAACACTTCGCTCGAGACGAAGAAGACCGGGTGTGGCTTCAGGTCGTAGGAGAACGCGGCTGGGTGGTCCTGACAAAAGACCAGCGTCTAAGATATCGGCCCTTGGAGATCGCGGCCCTGTGCGCAAGTGGCGCCCGCGTATTCGTGTTGACCGCCGGAAACCTCCGCGGCGTAGAGATCGCTGCAGTATTCGTCGCGGCCTTGCCGCGAATCATTCGAATCCTCCGCGCGCAACTGGGCCCATTCCTCGCCCGCATCACGACGGCAGGCCATGCAACGATTACCCGCTTCGATCGCTAACGGGCTCAAGTGCCACACCCTCCGCAACCGGTTGTCCGGAATCCCGCGCGCCGATCTGGGTGCCCGGCCATTGCTGTCACCTGCGCGCACCATCGCCCTACACGCCTGCGTCACCAGTCGGCTAATCCATGAGTCCCCCTGTTCCACCGGCCGCCACTCCGGTGCACCGAAGTCGACGAACCTTCCCTCCTACTCCCGCGGCGTAACTCCAAGGCGATGCTGCTTGACCCTAAGCCAATTCGATGGATACTCGCTCAGTAAGGCCAATACTGGACGTGAAATTTTTGGTTCAAAGTGTCCATCTCCCGATCGCCCTCCATCCAACCCGGCCAAGCGCGCTCCAGATTGCGAAATTCGAGCGAATGACGTGGATGATTCAAGTACAAATGAAGGTACTCATGCCAGAGCAAATACCGCAGAGTGGCATCCGATACGTCCGGACTGCATAGCAGGCGGTTGATCCGAATGCTGCCATGACCAGGCTTGGCGCCCAGGTACGCCATCCCGAACCATCCCTTAATCGGCCGCTGCGTCCATGCGATATGTCCCTCAAATGTCAGCTTGTCTTTTCCCAGAATCGGGGCGCCAGTGGCGAGAACTTCATCCAACATCGGGGCGAGATCGTATGGTTCGCCCTCACGGAGCGGGTTGTCGCTCCAAGCTTCAAACACAGGAAATCCTCGCAACGGACGATCCACCTCGTCGGGATGACGTAAAATGGCCAACGCATCGTCGACGGCGCGTTCGAATGCGATCACATCCGGGAATATCTTCTTGGTAAAACCCTTATCCCATGTCGCTCTCAATAACTCGCTCTTGGCCCGTTCTCCCAGGTCCTGATCCCAGCAACGTCTCGCCAACTGCATAGGATCACATTCGTTCCGCTCCGAAAAGTCGTGGTAATGCAAACTGTTCTTGCCTGAGCGCAGAGCCTCAACCACTCGACTGATCTCCCCCCAGCAGGGCGCTGGAGGAGTACAGTCACCAAAATAAGATTCTTCGAGATTGTCGACGTTCACTTCTCTGCCGGCGGCCCCGGATCGAACGCGCGCAATGAGCGCGTCCCAGCAGGGCTTTTGATGGGCATAGACAGGAATAACTTCCGCGTCGGATCCATTCAAGTCATCGCGCTCAACAACGTACCAGCCGTGCGGAACGGCTTCAAACACAGCAAGGGAAGAATTGTACCCCTGCCTGCGAAGTTCGTGCAGTTCATGCAGTGCGGCATGAAGCAATTCCGGAGAAATCTCCTCCAGAATCCGGTTGGCTGGAGGTGTTTCATTTCCTCCGGCAGGATCGGTTCCAACTTCCTGGAGTTCCGCAATGAAGTCGAGCGGGTTCTCCCAGTTCCTGAACCGTTCCCAGTGATCCTCGAACGACACAATATACGCCGTTGCTGTACCCTTGGCGTTGGGCCCGCGAAGCGCTCTCCCGATCATCTGCCGGACAAGGATCTCACTGGCCGTTGGACGCGCGAGGAACACCGTTTGGATGTCGGGAACATCGACACCTTCGGTCATGATTTGGCAGTTTGCCAGCACCTTCAGTGAACCATTGCGAAACTCGTCCAGAACGCTTCTGGAACCATCGACGTCCGCAGACGGGCTGTAGCTCGCAACAAACCCCGCTTCGACTCCGTGCTCCGTTAATGCCTTGGCAAGAAGGTAGGCGTGCTCGACATTGACGGCAAAGATGAGGGTCTTCCCATACTTTGCCGCATTGTCCAAGTAATGGCGGACAATCGCCGTGTTCCGTTGCGCCATCTGTGCAATACGCAACTTCCACTCGTCACTAAGCTCATTGAATTTGGATAAGTGGGACAGGTCTTCCTGAGTGATTCCCGCCTCCATGTCCGCATTCGTTTTCACGGACACCGGAATGGGCCTTGCGAGGACGCCCTGCTCGATGAGCGTTCTTATGTCGATCTGGTACAGAATGCGATCCTGAAACAGCTTTGAAAGAACACCCCGCTCGTCCTCGGCGGTGCGCGTCGGAGTCGCAGTTAGCCCCAGGATCTTGCTTCGCCCGCCCTCCGGCAGCAGTTTTAGCAGCCTTCGGTAGCTTGGTGCGGCGGCGTGGTGGGCCTCATCCACCGTGATAAAGCGGTCGCGCAGCACCTCCGCCGCCAACTCGGGGTTTCTCGCAAGACTCTGGACAGACGCAATGACAACATCGTCAGCGGGATCCACCATGTGCACCCGGTCATCAGCACCCGATATCTTTCGAATGCGGAGCTTTCGACGGGAAAGCCCGGCAAGCATATGGAACGCCTCAGCAGCCTGGTCTAGGAGTTCTTGCCGGTGGGCGATCCACAGAACCCGGCCGTCGGCATTGATCACATGTTCGAGGATCCATCGAACCGCCGTAAACGTTTTTCCGGAGCCAGTGGGCATCACCAGAAGCCCGCGCGAATCGCCGCTGGGCGCGTCCGCGAAGAACCTGGTCAACTTGTCCCATGCCTCGGTCTGATAAGCAAACGGCACCCGGCCATCGCCAGGTTGCTTTTCTGGGTCGAGGATACCAAAGCTCTGGCTCCCAGGACCGAGTCGGGTCTTGCTCTCACCATATCGAAGAATCGCCGCCAGGAGGATGCGACGAAAATTGGCGGTATTCTTGGTACCTTTTACAAACTTGAGATACCCGTTTTGCGATCGTGGTTTTGACCCGGGGCCCAATCCATGGTTCAAAAGCTGATCAACGATGTCCCCGAGCCCGGGGTATGTCTTTAGCCATGTCGCCTCTAGCTCTTCTTTGATCGAGCCGACAAACTCCTCATCAGGTCGTGCCTGCCGCTTTGTCAAATACTCCAAAGTATTTAGCTTGTTGGTGGAATCCCATCCGCTTCGAGACGCCAGCGCCTCTATCGTGGCGTCATCGAAGTTTTGCCACGAGAATCTGTATTTTGGCATTTGTCGGCACTCCTTAAATTTCCACTTTTCCGGCGTTGTTTTGTGCCCCGCCCGCAAGGACGCCGGCCCTTGATCGCGGTCTTCGTCGCCGAAGCGATCCCGTTCCAAACGGTGAAACACATAAATGACGACAAGAGGACCGTGCTCCTACTCGGCAAACAGCATGGCGGCAAGAACCGCGGAGCCCCGGCCCCTGTATCCCCACGCGAGTGGACTCCCGTAACCGCTCGATCTTGCGGCTTAGCTGGTCATTAGGCCTCATCGATGCTTACCAACGGTGTCGTTTGCGCTGCGTATCCAGGTGTATTTCCGCATCGCAACACGACAGGTAGCCAGAGATTCGGGTGGCAGGGCGAGACCGCGGTCCTCGCAACTGCTTTCTGACGAGTGGCGATGCGCAAGTGCCATCAATCCCGCTCTTTACTTACAGAGCTTGAGTCCACGGTCGATGATTTCGCCAATGTTCTTTCTGGGGGCATGGCCTGAAGGATCTGCTTCCCAAATTTTGTCTACGTCCGCATAGCGCTTTCGCCCCATCGCAATTCCGTTCACCGCGTACGTAACGCCGGACGCCCGGAACGTGACGGCTCCGAAACCCTTCGATCCGTCGCAAGCAAGGACGCCCTCGTTGACGGTAAAGGGCCAGCTCTTTCCTATCTCGCGCTTAGTAACCTTCTCTTCAGCTCCCGTGACAGCTACGGTGCCACATAGGACCGCGATTATGGCTGGAATTCTGCTCATCCACCTCTATCGGCGGAGTCCCACAAAACTTTAGAGTATAACCGTCATTTGCTCACTTGGTCCATCGGACGGCCACCAACGGCAACTGTCATTTTCCCCGCCGCCTCGATCTGCGCGGACTGCTGTACCAAGATGAGATTCGGCCATGCACCTTTCACCGCGAAACGAGTTTCCTCGCTCCCGGAACCCCTTCCCCCACCCCAAGTCCAGGCGTCTGTCGCCTGAAAACCGTACTGGTGCGAAAGGGACTCGCAACGGTCCGGGAACCTGTCATACTGGCAAATAATCGTAACTGTAAAGTTACCCGGCGACAGTCCGCCCGCCGGCACTCTAACTAACTACCCCAATGGCTGGCTCCCCCCACTTCCAATACCTCTCCCCCGAATGGCCCGAAATCCACATCGCCGCCGCCAAAGCCGAAGCCCTCCTCCACCCCGATCCCCGCTCCTCCTGCTTCTACGCCCGCCGCGCCCTCGAACTCGCCGTTAACTGGATCTACCGCAACGACCCCGGGCTCTCCCCGCCCTACCGCGACGACCTCTCCGCCTACATCTTCAACCCCCAGTTCCAACAACTCACCGGCCCCGCTCTCATCCCCAAAATCAAGGCCGTCAAAGACCTCGGCAACGTCGCTGTCCACTCCGCCAAACCAGTCCCCAGAACGGACGCGCTCGTCGCCGTCCGCGAACTCTTTCACTTCACCTATTGGTTCGCCCGCACATACGCGCGCCAGTCGAACTCTCGCCCCCTTCCCGAAGCCCGCTTCGATGAATCCCGCATCCCTGTCGCTCCTGCGCCCGCCCAGACCCTCGCCCAACTTAAGCAACTCGCCGACGAGGCCAAGGCCAAGGACGAACAACTCCGCAACCTTACACAGGAGAACGAAGCCCTCCGCGCCGAAGTCGCTGCGGCCAAGAAGGCGAACACCGCCCAACCGGACACCCACGACTACTCCGAAGCCGATACCCGCCTCTACCTCATTGACAAGTATTTAATGGAGGTCGGTTGGCTCCTCGACCAGCCACGCGATCGGGAGTTTCCTGTCTCGGGAATGCCCAACAGCGCCGCTACCGGGTTTGTTGATTACGTTCTCTGGGGCAACGACGGGAAGCCCCTCGCCCTGATTGAGGCCAAGAAGACCAGTCGCAACCCCGCCGCCGGTCAGCAGCAAGCCAAACTCTACGCCGATTGCCTCGAATCCAAATACGGCCAGCGCCCCGTCATCTTCTACACCAACGGCGACCAACATTGGCTCTGGGACGATACCCTTTATCCGCCCCGCCAGGTCCAGGGCTTCCTCAAAAAGGACGAACTCGAACTCGCCATCCTCCGCCGCCAATCCCGCAAACCCCTTGCCCCTCAACCCATCGACCCGGCCATCGTCGAACGCTTCTACCAGACCCGCGCCATCCGCCGCATCGCTGAAGCCTTCGAATCCGGCAACCACCGCCGCGCCCTCGTCGTCATGGCCACCGGCGCCGGCAAAACCCGCACCGTCATCGCCCTCTGCGATCTCCTCATGCAGGCCAACTGGGCCAAGCGCATCCTCTTCCTCGCTGACCGCGTCGCGCTCGTCAACCAGGCCGTCAAAGCCTTCAAAACCCACCTCCCCGCCGCCGCACCAGTCAATCTCGTCACCGATAGGAACACCGAGGGCCGCGTCTACGTCTCCACGTACCCAACGATGATGGGCCTCATCAACGACCGCGCCGACACCCCGCACCGCTTCGGCGTCGGCCACTTCGACCTCATCATCGTCGACGAAGCCCACCGCTCCATCTACCAGAAATACGGCGCCATCTTCGACTACTTCGACGGCCTCCTCGTCGGCCTCACCGCCACCCCCCGCGACGAAGTCGACCGCGATACCTACCGCCTCTTCCACCTCGAAACCGGCGTCCCCACCGACTCCTACGACCTGACCGACGCCGTCAAGGACGGCTTCCTCGTTCCCGCCAAACCTGTCTCCGTCCCTCTCAAATTCCCGCGCGAAGGCATCAAGTACGACCAGCTAACGGAGGAAGAGAAGGCACTCTGGGATGAAGCCGAATGGGACGAGGATGGCACTCCCCCGCCCCGCGAGGTCGACCCCGAATCCGTCAATCGCTGGCTCTTCAACATCGATACCGTCGACAAAGCCCTCGAATTCCTCATGACTCGCGGCGAAAAAGTTGCCGCCGGAGACCGTCTCGGCAAGACCATTGTCTTCGCCAAAAACGAGGACCACGCCCAGTTCATCGCCGATCGGTTCAACAAAAACTACCCCCACTATAACGGCCAGTTTGCCCGCGTCATCACCTTCAAAACCGAATACGCCCAGTCACTCATCGACGCCTTCAGCAACGCCGAAAAATCGCCCCATATCGCCATCTCTGTCGATATGCTCGACACCGGAATCGACGTTCCCGAAGTCGTCAATCTCGTCTTCTTCAAACTCATCCGATCCAAAACCAAGTTCTGGCAGATGGTCGGCCGCGGCACCCGCCTCCGCCCCGATCTCTACGCCCCCGGCCGCGACAAACAGTTCTTCTACATCTTCGATTTCTGCCAGAACCTCGAATACTTCTCCCAGAACCCGCAAGCCACCGGCGGCTCCGTCAGCACCCCGCTCGGCCAGCGACTCTTCCAGGCACGCCTCGAACTCATCGTTACCCTCGACCATTACCGGTCGGACAACCAGCCAGAAAAGGAACTCCGCCGCCAAACCGCCACCCTTCTCCAGCAGCAGGTGGCAGCCATGAATCCGGAGAATTTTCTCGTTCGCCCCCATCGGAAGCTCGTCGAGAAATATGCGCTCCCGGATTCATGGGACACCCTCGGCCTCGAAGCCCAACAGGAACTCATCGCCAACGTCTCCGGCCTCCCCACGGCACTCGATGACAACGATACCGACGCCAAGCTCTTCGACAATCTCCTCCTCCGCCTCCAGTTGGCACTCCTGAAATCCGAACCGGGCTACGCCCGGCTGAAGAAGGAGGTGCAAACCCTAGCCGGCGCGCTCGCCGAGATCGACGCCATCCCCATGGTTCACCAGCGGATGGAACTCATCCTCGACATCCTCGCCGATTCCTTCTGGCAGGATGTCACCACCCCGATCCTGGAATCCGTCCGCCGCCAACTCCGCGATCTCATCAAGCTCATCGAGCGCAAGCGCCGTCAGCCCATTTACACGGACTTCGTCGACGAAATGGGCGCGCCCGCCGAGATCGCCCTCCCCGGCCTTGACGCTGCCACCTTCGAACGATTCCGCGCCAAGGCCCGCCACTATCTCCGCCAGCAGCTACAACACCCCGCCGTCCACAAAGTACGCACCGGCGTCCCACTCACGGCCCAGGACCTCATCGACCTCGAACATCTGCTTCTTGAGGCTGGCGTCGCCACCATTGACGACCTCCTCCAGGCGAAGGACACGGCCGAGGGGTTCCACCTCTTTCTACGCTCACTCACCGGCATGGATCGCGCAACGGCCAAAGCCGCCATGGACCGGTTTCTCTTTGGAAAACGGCCTACCGCCAGCCAGACCGAGTTCATCAACCAAATTGTCGATCACCTCGCCGATCAAGGTTACATCCACCCGGAACGCCTCTACGAGTCCCCCTTCACGGACATCCACGCAAGCGGCGTAGAGGGCGTCTTCCCTTCCGCCCAAGTCGACGAACTTCTATCTGTCCTCAAGTCCCTCCGCGTCAGCGCCGCCGCCGCATCTGCCTGAAGTTACTGTCCCTCGGCGGGCAGAACGGCATTCCCGTCAACCGCAGCCGGCCGGCCCTTTTCCAGAGCCTCGTTCCTGGCCAGGAGTTCCTTCACCCTCACCTGTAGCTCTCGATTCTCAACCTTTGACTCCCAGTAATCGTCAACCAAGCTGTGTACCCATAGCATTCCTGCAGGTATCAGGATGTCGTAGTAGAGGTTCCAAAGCTTCAGCACCCAACTGAACAGAAGAAGTCCCACCACCAAAGACAACGTCGCCGCTGCCGTCGCCCAGAGCGGATCCCACCCCTCGAATTCCGGCCGCTTTTTCAGCATATGGACTAGCCACGCCAGGCACAATATTGAGATTGCTTCTACGGCCATCAGCACGAATTCATTCAAGCCCTTCTTTACCCATACTTCAGTCAAAATCGACTCTACATAGTTCGCCTGAATGTAGTGACCCGGCATATCTCCTTTGTCGGTGTACACTTCAGGATCAACTGGCGTATCCCCGCCGGGGCCTCGGGAACTCCATCCGGCACCAATAATCACCACGCTTCCGACGCGCCTCCGGTTTCGTTCGTGGTAGGCCGTGTCCCCTCCCAACACATCACCAGCAGTAAGCGTCACAAATGCGCTCTTACCCAGGAACTTAGCCCACGGAAATCGGTCGCCGTAATCCGCCGACAGTACAACCGCGTCCTCCCTGGCACGCCGCGACACCGCAATCGCGAACGAGTCGACGTCTACTCGTGTTCCTTCCGGAGATTCCGCCGGAACCCTCCACGGAATTTTCCTGACATCATCCGCCCTCGTCGTGTAGCCAAACGAAATGCGGGGACGTTCGGCTGCCGGAACAAGATCCTCGATCGGCGAATTCGGCACTCGAAATCCGCTTTCACTAAACGAAAGATGCTTCGCGAACACGACCTCTGTATGATACTTGCCGCTACCTACCCTCTTTATCATCTCCCTCAATCGAGCGGACGAGGCAGGATCGTCGAGCACAGTAGGTTCAATATCGATGCCAATTACCTTTGGATTGTACTCCTTGATCACCTTTTCAATCAAATCGGCGAGATACGGGGACAAAGGCCGCTGACGGTCGGTCCCTGCCACATAGTAGTCCTTGTTTGTGATCGTCACCATCGTCACGTTGCTGGCCTGTAATGGCTCCCCGAAATGGTAGAGTGCGTCAGAAAACGCGGCACGCAACGGACGGAGTGGTTCCCAGGAGTCCAGCTTGTGCGAAACATAGATCGAGACGAGTATTAATCCCGCCAGCACCAATCGGCGCAATCGCTTTCGCTTAGCATATCTCTGGGGCGGGGTTGTTTCGTCTGCGGGCAGTCCGACCATAGCTAACATGCGATGACCTCCTCCGTCCAACTCTCTGCAGACAGTCCAGATTGCACTGGGCCTAGCGGTTCCGGAATATTCGGTTGAAGAACCCCGAATTGCCACTTCTGTTTGCGGGCCGATCCTCGCCACCATGGCAGCCATCCAAATTAGCCTCAGCTTGGCCAGGGTCGGATTGGCGATATTCTACTACCGCACTCGGATATCGTGGACCGTCGCCTGGATGAACAAATTGGTGCAGGCACCGCGCCGCCGCTTCTTTGACTTCCGGGCTCGTGTCGCCCTCACTTTGCAACAGCATTACGATCATGCACTGCAACGCCGGTCCGTCACCACGCAAGGTCAATCGGTGTACCTCCGCTCGGGCCGCAGGCGACAATCGCCGCAAGAATCGGCTCACCGAATCAACATCACGTTCCGGTGATTCGCCCTGGACTGCTTGCTGGTAAGCACCGCCGAGCCCGAACGCGCGGAGGAACGCGATGAATGTTCCACTCAACGGCGGAGCCTTCTTCTTCAATTCGGTCGGAGGGACGGTTCGAATCGGCGGTGCCGTTGGCGGCACACTCTTCGTGCCCTCCTTAGACTTCACCTTTCCGGGTGCTTTACTGCCCTTCGTCTCTTTCAACGCCTCCAGGCTACCCGAACTGGACTTCGTAGCCGGGCGCTGTTCCCGCACTGGCTTGCTTTTCTTCTCATCTTCGCCCGGCATCGCCTGTGCATACACGCACCCGGTGGTCACCACGGCTGCAAAAACGATAATCGCTCCCCAAGCAACCCACATGTCCGAACCTCGTTTCCCACGAGTGGCCAGCCTCCGCGCTGGCTACTACATGACTCGCCAAACCCGGGACGCGGGATACTTTCTCTGCGAATCTCCACGTCCTAATCGATGAGATCTGGGCGAAAAGCCCCCTTGTTTTCGGAAGACGAATGCAGAGTGCAAACGGTTACAGGGACACCAGCCAAAACCGGAGGAGTTTCGCCCTTCCCCGATTTCGTTCCTGCTTCTACCCTTTGAGGCGGTGCAGGACTCGCACTCCATCTCCGCTGAGCCGCTAGACGGGGAACACCACTTCGCGCCGGTGGCGCCCCCTACCACTTCTCGAACCTGTGTCCGGATTCCCAGACCGCCCGGATGTGGTGTGCAGCGTCCACAGTTTCTCGCTCCTAGCATTACGGATTCAACTATTTTGTTCTGCGATTTTGACAGTATTGGGTAATGTATCCGCGCATACCTTACACCAGGGTTGGGCCGATTGGTAACGATTCGATATACTCTCCGTTACATCTTTCCCCAGCCTACCTATGCCCGCTGAACAATTCGCATTTCTAGAGACGATACTGGAAGATCCTTTCTGGACGGCAAAGCAGCAATCGGTCACATTGCTCAAGTACCTCGCCCAGCAGTCGGCTCCAAACAATAACAGTGAAGCCAGAACAGCTTCGGCCATCTCCACACGTCTCAACCTGTCCGCGGCATCCGTGACAACAGGGCTCGCTCGGCTTCGTGACGACTTGACCGCATTCTTTTCCACCAATCGCGACTCCCTGCGATGGACGATTAGCCTTGGTCCCGGTGGAAGGGGGAGTATCAACTCCGGGAACAACCTCCGCGTCAAATTTGAGCCAAATCCCTCCTTCCGCGATATTGATCTCTGGGCCGATCACCTGAATCGCCAGGAACCCCTCACAATCATTGCGAACGCACCCCTCTTCTTCCGCAATAGCACCAGCAAACACCGAATCCGTGTCATGCAGGTCAACGATCCTAGCGCAAAATCAGCCCACCCGATTCTGCGCGATTCGGAGCCGTGTTTCCACTACATGTCCATCGGCGATTTCCGAATGGTGACCCATCTCGTCCAGCATTTTTCACGGCACTCCAGCCAGCCTATCGAGACGAGAATCGTCTACTCGAGCATACACCTCGAAGATGCGTTTCATCCCGGTGACAACCGCACCCTGGATATCTCTCAACTATCGAACGCCATTGTCATCGGCAACCCGCGCGTCAGTTGGGTCATGAAAGAACTACAGACCCTGATCTCTCCAAACTTCGCCCTCGACGAAGACGACGCCTCGTCCATCTTTAATCGTGAGTGCGGACCGAACGAACGCCCCGTTTACACGGACAATCTCAATCGCGCCGGCACGATTCACTTGGCGCTGGTACGCCACCGGAGTCCCACCCGAACGATTACCCTGCTGTCGGTTCAGAACGGTCCGGCGCTCGACGCCCTGGCCCCAATCGTCGTCAAGGATTCAGCGATTCGGAACCACCTGGCAAAGGTCGGATTCCAAGCGGACAGTGACCAACTCCCCGCCAACTTCGAACTTCTATTCCAAGTCGAACTCCTCGCAAAAGAGGCGCCAAAACCACCGGTACTGCTGACCTCTCGGCCCTGGGGACCAAACCGAGACCTTGTTCCATCGGGTGACCGATAGCCCGGGTCTCCCACTGTATTCGCCTTATTCCCATTAGTGAGTGATTATTCGCCCGCAAAAAGACCTCGGTGACCGCGGAAAAAGATTTTTATTTCACTCATTTTCAATCACTTCCATTTTTGAACCCGAATTTTCGCTTGCCCCGCCGTGCTAGCGTGAAATCGGGTCGGGAACACTCCCGCCCGCCAAAGGCCCTCGCCTCCAACGAGGGCCTTTTCTATTGGAATGCAAAGAAATGAGGTCCGAATATGTCTCCCGAAGATCGTGCCCGCATCGCCCGCGAAAACGGTGCCAAATCCCAAGGCCCCGTCACCGAGGAGGGAAAACTCCGCTCCGCCCGCAACTCCATGCGGCACGGCGAACGCGCCGAAAAGCTGTCCCTTTTCGCCCCGCCCCACCACGCCGCCCTCTGCACCGAGGACCGCAATCAGTTCTACGCCCTCGTCGACGAACTCCGCGCGGTCTATCAACCCGCCAACGCCGTCGAAACCGCCATCGTCCGCGACATCGCCGTCGCCCGGTGGCAAATCCTCCGTCTCGACGGATGCCTCGTCAACCAGTGGAATCTCTCCCTCGTCGACCAGGCCAAATCGCCCATCACCGTCGCCGCCGACATGGCCGAACTCGAAGTCATGGCCCGTTCAGTCGACGCCCTGTTCACCGGCAAATCGGCGATCTCCAAAATCCGCCGCGAAATCGACCAACTCCAACTCCGCGTCGCCCGTCTCGAGCGCCGTCTGAAGTTCGTGCGAGCCAATTTCGCCGCCGTGCCCCCATCCGCACGAACCCAGCAGCCCTCTCCGCAACCCGTTGAAAACACAACACCGGGCCCGGAAAAAGAGGAGAAAACAGCAGAAAACGTTTCGCCCGAACCGCCGGTTTTCGTGAACGAAACCGACCCCAAGGTCCTGGAATTCTACCGTGCCGAGTTCCCGAACCGCGAAATCGTCATCGTCCCGCCCGATTCCGTCGCCCTCGGCCTCGAAATCGACGAAGACGCCGCCTGACGAGGACCCCATGGACTCGACATTCCTCCTCCACCGCGGCCACTTCTGGTCTATCCTGTGCCTGCTCACACCCGAAGTGTGCCCGGAGGAGCCCGTGTCAGAGCCCGAGTCCCCCGCCGAATGGGCCGAGAATCGCCTGAACTTTACCCCAACCGGGAAGCAAACGGAGGTGCTCAACAGCGATTCCCGCTACATGATCCTCTGCTGCAACCGCCAGTGGGGCAAAACCACGACCATCGCCCTCAAGTGCCTGTACAGAGCGGTCCACAACCCCGGCGAGTCGATCGTCATCCTGTCGAGGACCAAGATCCAAGCCGGCCTGCTGATAGAGAAGGCCTGCCGCTACGCCCAGCAACTCGGCCACCGAATATCGAGGGTACTGGGCCAGCGCTACTCTCTGGCCCTGCCCAACGGCTCAACGATCCTTGCGGTAGCCCACCACGAAGACACCAGCGCCGGCAACACGGCCAATGTACTGGTCATCGACGAAGCCGCCCTGGTCCAGGACAAGGTATACGCCGCGGTGACCTACTTCACCACGTGGACAAGAGGCGCCATCTGGCTCCTCTCCACGCCCAGGCGGCAAACCGGTTTCTTCTACAACATCTGGCACGGCAGCGACAGCAAGTGGCACCGGGTCCATTCGACCGTAAAGGACTGCCCCGGCATCGACCCGGAGTTCCTGAAGATGCAGGAGCAACAGGACCCGGTGCGATACCGGCAGGACTTCCTCTGCGAATTCTGCCCCCCGGCAAACCGGTTGATCAACCGCCAAACCCTGGAAAACCTGATCGACCCAACTCTGGAAGCCTGGCACTTCCCGCCCCGCTAGGACTTCCCCTGGATGCTGCTTACCGGAAATGTCCGCAATTTAGGATTCCCCCGGCCTCCCAGTCGCAGTGCCACCGCACTCCGGCTGGGGCCGGGCACAACACGCTAAAATGGAGAGATGCCCCCATCCAAGGACCCCCGGTGAGCCTCATTTCCCTCACCGTCCTCGGTTCCGGCACCTCTGTCGGCGTCCCCTCCATCGGCTGCGATTGCGACGTCTGCACCTCCACAGATCCCCGCGACAACCGCCTCCGCCCCTCCGTCTGGCTCCGCTACAGCGGCCGCGATGTCGTCATCGACACCACCCCCGACTTCCGCTTCCAGGCCCTCCGCACCCGCATCCCCAAACTCGACGCCATCCTCCTCACCCACGGCCACGCCGACCACATCCTCGGCCTCGACGACGTCCGCCCCTTCAACTTCCGCCAGTCCGGTACCATCCCCGTCTACGGCTCCCCGGACACCATCAAAATCGTCAAGCGCGTCTTCCAATACGTCTTCTCCGACGAGCACAACGAATCCAGCCGCCCCAAACTCGAGATCCGCGAAATCGCCGGCCACCCCTTCCACCTCTTCGACCAGCTCATCACCCCCATCCCCCTCCTCCACGGCACCATGCCCGTCTACGGCTTCCGCATCGGCAACCTCGCCTACCTCACCGACCACAACCGCATCCCCGACGAATCCATGCCCCTCCTCGAAGGCCTCGACACCCTCTTCCTCGACGCCCTGCGCTATAAGCCCCACCCCACCCACTCCACCGTCGCCCAGTCGCTCAAGATCGTGGAGACCCTCAACCCGCGCATCACCTACTTCACCCACATCTGCCACGACCTCGGCCACCAACGCGCCGAAAGCATGCTCCCCGATAACGTCCGACTCGCCTACGACGGCCTCACCGTCACCGTTGACGCCTGACCCTCCCATGCAAGTCTTCCGCTCACTCGCTGACGCCCACGGCCAATTCGGCCCCTGCGCCCTTACCATCGGCAACTTCGACGGCACCCACCTCGCCCACCAGGCCCTCTTCCGCGAAGTCGCCCTCCTCGCCCAGTCCAAGCGCTGGCAGCCCGCCGCCCTCACTTTCGACCCCCACCCGGCCCACGTCGTCGCCCCCGATCGCGCCCCCAAACGCATCACCTCCTTCGAACAGCGGGTCGAAGTCATGGCCGCCTGCGGCATCGCCAAGGTCCTCATCCTCCCCTTCACCCCCGAACTCGCCCAGGTCGCCCCGGACTCCTTCGTCAAGGACATCCTCGTTCGGACTCTCCAGACCCGCGCCATCGTCGTCGGCGATAACTTCCGCTTCGGCCATAAACACGCCGGCGACATGCACCTGCTCGCCGAACTCGGCCTCCAACTCGGCTTCTCCACCCATATCGAGCCCGCCATCCGCTCCCGCTATGGCGTCATCAGCTCCACCCTCGTCCGCCAGGCCATCTTCTCCGGAAACATGGCCATGGCCACCCGCCTCCTCGGCCGCCCCTATGCGCTCACCGGCGCCATCGTCCGCGGCCACGGGATCGGATCCACGCAGACCGTTCCCACACTCAACATCGAGCCCTCCACCGAGGTCCTCCCCCCCGACGGAGTCTATATCTCCCACACCCGGGAATCCGGCGCCATCCGCCACTGGAACTCCATCACCAACATCGGCATCCGCCCTACTTTTCAGGGCACCCACCGTACCATCGAAACCTTCCTGCTCGACCCCTTTGACGGCATCACCCCCGCCGCCATCGAGGTCCAGCTCCTCCGGCGCGTCCGCGACGAACTCGCCTTCCCCTCGCCCGAAGCCCTGAAATCCCAGATCTTCCGCGATGTCGCCCGCGCCCAGGCCTATCATCGCCGCCTCCAACGGTGGCGCCACGGTTTACAATAGAAAAAAGGAGTTTATCTCGTCATCATGAGTATTTCAGAAGGTAAACGGAAGCACCTCGTCGCCCTGTCCAACGAGCGTGGCGTTATCGCCGCCGCCGCTATGGATCAGCGTGGCAGCCTCCAGAAGTCCATCGCCGCCGCCAAGGGGATTCCCGCGAAGGAAGTCACCCAGCAGATGATGGAGGAGTTCAAGATTGCCGTTTCCAAGATCCTGACCCCCCACGCCAGCGCCATCCTCCTCGACCCGGAATATGGCCTCCCCGCCGCCGCCGCCCGGTCGGCCAACGCCGGCCTCCTCCTCGCCTATGAGGAAACCGGCTACGACAACTCCCAGCCCGGCCGCCTCCCGGACCTCCTCCCCCATGTCTCCGCCAAGCGCATCAAGGATATGGGCGGCGATGCCGTCAAGATCCTCATCTACTACACCCCCTTCGAGGATCCCCAGATCAACGACATCAAGCACGCCTTCATCGAACGCATCGGCTCGGAGTGCGAAGACATCGAGATCCCCTTCTTCCTCGAGTTCGTCGGCTATGACCCCGCCGGCGGCGACGAAAAAGGCCTCGAATACGCCAAGATCAAGCCCCAGGTCGTCATCGGCTCCATGCAGGAGTTCACCAAGCCCCACTACAAAGTGGACGTGCTGAAGGTCGAAGTCCCCGTCAACGCCAACTTCGTCGAAGGCTCCTCGGTCTTCAAGGGCCAGGTCGCACAGACCAAGCAGGAAGCCATGGACCTCTACCGCCAGGCCGCCGACGTCACCACCAAGCCCTTCATCTACCTGAGCGCCGGCGTTTCCAACGCCGAGTTCAATGAGAGCCTCGCCCTCGCCGCCGATGCCGGCACCGACTTCAGCGGCGTCCTCTGCGGCCGCGCCACCTGGAAGGAAGGCATCCCGGTCTACGGCAAGCAGGGTCTCGCGGCTCTGGAAGACTGGCTCGCTACCGAAGGCGTCAAGAACATCAACGCCGTCAACGCCTCTCTCGCTCCTGCCAAGTCCATCTTCTCGCGGCTTAGCTAACAACCCCAATCCGGCGGGGCGGCGTCAGCCGCTCCGCCCCTACTCCGCCTCCCAGCGGAAGCGCCAGACGGCCAGCGCCCCGAAGATCGCCGCGCTCCCCAGCAGCACCGCGATCGGCAGCACCGCTTCCTCAAACCCCAGCCCGCGCCACGTCATGGCGTCCAGGCCGTCCATCGCCCAGCGCGCCGGAATCGCCTTGGTCACCCCCTGCATCCAGGCCGGGAACAGGAAGCTCGGCACCCACGCGCCGCTCATCATCACCATCAGCAGCGTGGCCAGCGTCGCCAACCCCCGCGCCGCCTCCGGCGTCTTCCCCAGCGCCGCGATCAGCAGGCCGTAGGCCGCCGTCATCAGGGAGAACGCCGCGCTCACCCCAAGGAAGCCCGCCACGCTCCCCTCAATCCGCACCCCGAAGACCACCGCGGCGAAGGCAAAGACCACCACCAGAATCAGCATCCCGGTCAGCATCGCGCTCAGCGCCCGGCTCCCCAGCAGCACCGCCTTGGAGAGCGGGGCGGCCCGGAACCGCCGCCACAGGCCCCGCTGCCGCAGCAGGAGCATTCCCAGCCCCACGTCGATCCCCATGAACAGCATGAACTGGATCGCCATGCCCCCAAAGGAATGGGCGTAGGCGTTGTAGGCCACCCCGGCCCGGGAGGTCAGCGCCTCATCCTTGGCCGTAAACGGCACCGTCAACCCGCCCCCGCCGCCCCCATCCGCGGCTGGCGCCTTGGGCACCGCGTTGTACTTCTCCACGCTCTCCAGCAGCCCGTACAGCGCCCCCTTCTCCGCCGCCGGCATCGTCGCCGAACCCTCCACCGCCTTCCGCGCCGTGCTCACCGCCTGCTTCCCGGTCTCGCCCGTAAAGGCGTCCTTCGTGACCGTCTGCATCACCTGACCCATCAGGATCCCCCGCACCATGGAGGCCTCGGTCTGGTGCGACGGGTCGAACATTACGGTGACCTCCGGCTTGGCCGCCGCCCCGAACAGCGCCTGGGCCGCCTCGGCGGCAAACTTCGGCGGCAGCAGGATCGCCACCGGCGCCCGGCCCTTCCGCACGGCCTCCCGGGCCGGCTCGAGTTCGGACGGAGCCACCTCCAAATTCGGATCCTTGCCTAGTTCCGCCACCAGATTCCGGGACGCCGCCGAGCTGTCCTGGTCCACCACCAGCACCTTCATCCGCGACGGGTCGCCCTTCCCTTTGGCCCCGCCGCCGAAGACGTAGCCGAAGAAACTCCCAATCAGTATGGGCGCCACGAAGGCCATGATCACGGCCCTCCGATCGCCGAAGAAGATCCGCAGATCCTTGGTTACCAATGCGAGAAAGGCGGTCATGCGTCGCGTAGGGTCCTTCCGGTGAGATGGAGGAAGACGGTCTCGAGCGTGGGCCGCTCGGTCTGGATGTGCTCGAAGGCGGCGCCGTTGGCGGCCAGCCAGGCGAGCAGGTCCGGAATGCCGCCCAGGCTCGCCAGGCCGATCCGCAACTGCTGCCCGGTCAACTCCGCCTCCTGGACGCCGGCCAGTTCGCGCAGCGCCCCTAGCGCGGAGAACCCGCCGCCGGCGAGATCGACCAGGACGAAGTTGGCCACCGGCGCGCGTCGCAGCAGCCCGGCTACCGTGTCGTCGGCGATCACCTTGCCATGGTCCATAATGGCGATCCGGTCGCAGAGCCGGGCGGCTTCCTCCATGTAGTGGGTCGTGTAGAGCAGGGTCTTGCCGGAGGCCTTCAGCGACTCCAGGTTATCGAAGATGGCGTTGCGGCTCTGCGGGTCCACACCCACTGTGGGCTCGTCGAGCAGCACCACCTGCGGGTCATGCATCAGCGCCGCGGCCAGGTTCAGGCGGCGCTTCATGCCGCCGGAAAAGGTGCCGGCCTGGTCGCGGACCCGGTCGGCGAGCCCCACCAACTCCAGGACCCGCTGCCTCTCCCGCGCCAACCGCGGTCCGCTGAGCCCGTACAGGGCTCCGAAGAGGTCGAGGTTGGCCCCGGCGGAAAGCTCCTCGAACAGGGCCAGTTCCTGGGGCACCAGGCCCAGGCGGCGCTTCACCTCACTGGTATCGCCGCCGATCAACTGGCCGTCGATATGGACCTCGCCCTGGTCGGGCGCGACCAGCCCGGCCAGCATGCTGATGGTGGTGGTCTTCCCCGCCCCGTTGGGGCCCAGCAGGCCGATCACCTGCCCCGGCGCGGCGGCCAGTGAGACGCCGTCGACCGCTTGGAGGCTCCCGTAGGCCTTCCTCAAATTCCTGGCTTCGAGCATAGTCGGATAAGGCGATGATGGCATAAAGTGGGAAGGCATGATTCGCCTGACTGGCCTTCTGGTTGCCGTCGCGCTGGCCGCGGCCCCGCCTCCGATCCGCATTGACCGGCCGATGCCGCCGCCCGATTGGGCGCTGGCCGAACGCGCGCTGCTGAAGGCCTATGCCGACGCCGCGGCCGAGTTCGCGGCCCGCTACGTCGACGACCGCGGCTACTTCCGCTGCATCGAGCGCTGGGGCGGCAACGACGGTCCGGACGACGTCATGGAGACCTTCCACTCCTGGACTCTGCTGCACGCCCTGGGGGCCTCGGACACCGTGCTGGAGCTCTACCGCAAGATCTGGGAGGGCCACATCCGGCAGTTCACGGAGGCCAAGGCGCCCTCGACCCAGGCGGCGCGGGAGGGCATGTTCCACCGGGAGTTCGTCACCTCCTTCGACTGGGAGCATACCGGCGAGGGACTGGCCGCGTTCCACCACTACGCGCTGTCGGCGCCGGGCGACGCCGTCTACCAGCAGCGAGTCCGGCGCTTTGCCGGCTTCTACATGGGTGACGACCCGGGGGCGCCCAACTACGACAAGCGGCACAAGATCATCTGCTCCATTCTGAACGGCAGCCGCGGGCCGATTGTCACCCCGGCCACGGTCTTCGACTGGGGCGGCGAGGTGGTGGCCGGCCATCCCGAGCGTCACGATCGCTACCGGGCCGCGGCCAACGTCCGCGGCGACCATCCGCTCAACATGGGCACCTGTTCGCTGGGCTTCAACGCCTTCGCCCTGACCGGCGAGCGGAAGTACAAGGACTGGGTGCTGGAGTACGCCGGGGCGTGGCGGGACCGGATTCTGGCCAACGGGGGCAACATCCCCACCAACATCGGGCTGGACGGGACCATCGGCGGGGAGTGGGGCGGCAAGTGGTGGGGCGGCACGTTCGGCTGGAACTTTGACCCGGCGGTGAGCGGCCGGAACTACTATATGCGGGGGGCGCGGACCGGTTTGGGGACGGCGCTACTGCTGACGGGGGACATGTCCTTTGCCGAGCCGCTGCGGCGGCAGTTGGCCAACCTCTACGCAGCCAAGAAGGAGGAGGGCGGGCGGACGCTGTTGCCCCAGAAGTACGGCGAGAAGGGGTTCTACGGCTATACGGCCAACCAGTACTTTGAGGTCCAGAGGGACCTGTATCTGTGGTCGATGAACGAGGCCGACCTGGCGCATCTGGGCGCTGACCCGTGGCTGCGGTACCTGCGCGGGCAGAACGCCGGGTATCCGGCGCAGGCGCTGGCCGGGGACTTTGAGCGGCTGCGGCGGCGGGTGGCGGCGATGCGGGCCGATGAGTCCACCGCCGACACGCGGCCTTCCGACGGCGCGCAGCGGTTCAGCCCGGTCTCCACCGAGACGCTGGTGAACCTGATGCTGGGGGCGAATGAGCCGGGGTCGTCGGGGAACATCCTGCATGCGCGGCTGCGGTACTTCGATCCCGCGCGGCGGCGGGCGGGCGTGCCTGAGGATGTGGCGGCGCTGGTCTCGGCGATGACGGCGGACTCGGTGACGGTGACCCTGGTGAACACGAGCCCAGTGCACGGGCGGGACGTGGTGGTGCAGCTAGGGGCGTTTGCCGAGCATCAGGGGACGTGGGTGGAGACGGGCGACAAGCGGGTGGCGCTGGACGCGCCGGCGCTGACCGTGAAGTTGGCCGCCGGGGCCGGGGAGAAGCTGGTGATCGGCATGAAGCGCTACGCCAACCCGCCGACGGCCGCAGCGCCCTGGGACCGATAGCCTAGTGCTTCCTACGCTAGCCTAGTGCTTCCTAAATAGTAACGAATATGAAACCGGCGACGTCCGTTTCCTGAAGGATCCGGTTGCCGATGCGTGTTGCCCCCAAAGTTGCGTTGACCGCCGAACAAAGAACTACGCTGGAGGCTTGGGCCCATGGGCGTAGAACCCCGGTTCGGTTGGCCGAGAGATCGCGAATTGTGCTGTTCGCAGCCGAAGGGAAACGCGATATCGATATCGCCGCCGCGCTTTCCATCACGCTGGCCAAGGCAGCCCGGTGGCGGAAGCGTTTTCTCCTCAAGGGCCTTGCGGGATTGGAGAAGGACGCGCCGCGGCCCGGCAGAACTCCGACGATCAGTAAAGAGGCCGTTTCCGAAATCGTCCGTCGAACGAGGGAAGAGAAGCCTGTCAATGCAACGCACTGGAGTACGCGGAGCATGGCTGCCGCCGCCGGCGTTAGCGATTCCACTGTGTTGCGGATCTGGAACGCTCATGGTCTTAAACCGCGCCGGAATGCGTGATTCAAGCTCCGCAGCGATCGATTGCTGACAGCTACCCGGCGCATAGGCATCCAAAGATATCCTTCCACGCCGACGAGTTCATTGTGGCTGAACATGGTGGAGCGGTTCTTTCGCGACCTGACGGAGGAAAACCGATTGCGGCACGGTGTGAAGCACTACACCAGGAATAATCCTAAACAACAGACTTTTCTGGTAAGCAGCATCCAGGGGAAGTCCTAGAGGGGCCAGGTGAGTTGGCGGGCGTTGATGGTCAGCTTGCGGAAGCGCGGGGGCCAGGCGGGCGGGGCCATCTGGGCGCTCCATTTGGCCCAGGATTCGCGGAGATCCTTGAGGACCTCGGGGTGGGAGGCGCTGACGTCGTCGCGTTCGCCCAGGTCCTTCTCCAGGTCGTAGAGGCCGGTGAACTCCTTGCCGAATTCCACCAGCTTCCACTTGCCTTTGCGGACGGCGCGGACCTCACCGGAACGCCAGAAGAGGGCCTCGTGCGGGGTACCGTTTCCGCCCAGGAAGGGCAGGAGGTTCACGCCGTCGAAGGCGGTCTCCGCCTTGATGCCGGCGGCGGCGAGGAAGGTGGGGAGGATGTCCCGGGAGACGACGGGCTTGCTGTAGACCTTGTTGGCGGGCACCTTTCCGGGCCAGTGCAGGATATAGGGCACGCGGATGCCGCCCTCAAAGTAAGACACTTTCTCCCCGTTCAGCGGGCCGTTGGTGCCGGCGCCGGTGATGATGGGGCTGCCGTTGTCGCTGAGGAAGACCACCATGGTGTTGCGGCGGTCGACCTTGGCCATGACGGCGCCCACCAGCTCGTCGAGGGCGACGGTCATGGCGGCCAGGAGGCGGTGCTTGTCGCCCTTCACGTTGGGAACGCGGGCGAGGTACTTCTCGACGGTATGGAGGGGGGTATGGATGGCGTTGGGGGCGAGGTAGAGGAAGTAGGGGTTGGCCTTGTTGCGGTCGAGGAAGGCGACGGCTTCGGCGGCGAAGGCGTCGGTGAGGTAGCGGTCCTCGGGGACGGGATCATAGCCACGGCGGATGGGGTCGGCGCGTTCGGCGGGGATCTTACCGCCGTCGCCATCGGCGGCGATGGCCTTGGCGTCCGGGGTGCGCTGGGTAATGAAGGCGTTGCCGCCGGTGAGGAAGCCGAAGAACTCGTCGAAGCCGCGTTCGAGCGGGTGGTAGCCCTTGCGGACGCCGAGGTGCCATTTGCCGATGGCCATGCTGCGGTAGCCGTGGGGCTTCAGGTATTGAGGGATGATGCGCTCGGCGGCGGGGAGGCCGAAGTTGATCTGGGCCTCGCGTTCCATGGGGCCGGAGTTGAACTCATGGCCGAAGCGGTGCTGGTGGCGGCCGGTGAGGAGGGCGGCGCGGGAGGGGCTGCAGACGGCACAACTGACGTAGCCGTCGGTGAAGCGGGTGCCGCCTTTGGCGAGGGCGTCGATGTGGGGGGTGGGGACGTCCGGAGAGCCGTAGCAGCCGATGTCGCCGTAGCCCATATCGTCGGCAAGGATGACGATGAGGTTGGGCCGGCGGGGCTGGGCGGCGAGGGTCAGGGACGAGGCGAGGAAGAGGCGGCGGGTGAGCATAGTTTGGCGAGTAGTGTGGTATCTCCGCCGACGTCGGTAAGGCGGAAGTTGCGACCCATGTGGGGATAGGTCAGTTTGAGGTGGTCCAGGCCGAGGAGGGCGAGGATGGTGGCATGGAGGTCGTGGAGGTGGACTTTGTCGTGGACGGCGCGGAGGCCGAGTTCGTCGGTGGCGCCGATGATGCGGCCGCCCTGGACGCCGCCGCCGGCCATCCAGAGGGTGAAGCCGTAGGGGTTATGGTCGCGGCCTTCGGCGCCGTTGTCGCCGCCGTCGGAGGTTGGGCTGCGACCGAACTCGCCGCCCCAGATGACGAGGGTGTCCTGGAGGAGGCCGCGGGAGTGGAGGTCGGCGAGAAGGCCGGCGACGGCCTGATCGGTTTGGCGGGCTTTGGCGAGGTGGTTCTGGTCGCAGGCGATGTGGCCGTCCCAATCGGTGGCATTCATGCCGTTGCCGGACCAGACCTGGACGAAGCGGACGCCACGTTCGAGGAGGCGGCGGGCGAGGAGGCAGCGGGCGGCGAAATCGGCGCCGACGGGGTCGGGGTTGTCGAGGCCGTAGAGGCGGCGGGTGGCCTCGGATTCGCGGGAGATGTCGGTGGCTTCCGGGGCGCTCATTTGCATGCGGAAGGCCAGTTCGTAGGAGGCGATGCGGGCGGCGAGTTCGGAGTCCTGGTGGCGGGTGTCGAGGTGGTTCTGATTCAGTTTCTTTAGCGTCGCCAGGAGATCCTCTTGCTGGGCGGGGGTGATATCGGCGGCGGGGGAGAGGTTGAGGATGGGGTTGCGGCCGGGGCGGAAGGTGGTGCCCTGGAAGGCGGCGGGGAGGAAGCCCTGGCCGTAGATGGCAGGGCCGGAGCGGACACCGCCTTCGAGGAGGACGACGAATCCGGGGAGGTTCTGGTTTTCGCTGCCGAGGCCATAGAGGACCCAGGAGCCGAGGGAGGGGCGGCCGATGCGGGGCCAGCCGTTATTGATGAGGAACTGGGCCTGGGAGTGGGTGAAGCCGTCGTGGTAACAGCTGCGGATGACGGCGAGTTTATCGGCGTGGCGGGCGGTGTGGGGAAAGAGATCGGAGATGGGGAGGCCGGACTGGCCGTACTGGCGGAACGACCGTTTGGAGCCGAGGATGACGGTGTCCTTGAACTTGCCGTTCTGGAAGTCTTCATCGCCGAAGCTGGGCGGGGGGTGCTGGCCGTGGAGTTTCGTAAGGAGTGGTTTGGGGTCGAAGGTATCGACCTGGCTGGGGCCGCCCTGCATGAAGAGGCTGATGACGC
Organism: uncultured Solibacteraceae bacterium; assembly: GCA_964430625.1. Lineage (GTDB taxonomy): Bacteria > Acidobacteriota > Terriglobia > Bryobacterales > Bryobacteraceae. The sequence goes on along the minus strand of CAYSFR010000013.1, from coordinate 158,485 downwards.
GTTTGGCCTTGGCGGGGAAATGGGGGGACTGGCCGGAGAGGACCTGGGAGGCGAGGGCACCGAACTGGAGGAAGCGGCGGCGGCTAGTCGACATAGAGGAACTCGCTCATGTTGAGGATGAGGAGGCAGAGGCGCTCCAGGTTGTTGCGGAGGAGGTACTGCTGGGCGGTCTCCTTTTCCTGGGGGGTGGGAGGGCGGGAGAAGGCGATGCGCCAGGCGTGGCCGATGGGGTCCTGCGGGGACTCCTTCTGCAATCGCGCGGAGAAGGCCACGGCGGCGGAGGCGGTGAAGGGGCTATTGAGGCGGGCGAGGGCCTGGGGGGCGACGGTGGAGCGTTCGCGGCGGGCGCAACTGGAGGCCGAATCCGGAGCGTCAAAGACCTGGAGCATGGGGAGGGTTAGGGAGCGCTTCATCTGGAGGTAGACGGAGCGGCGGTGGTGTTCCGCCGGGTCCGGGTGGGCGGGCCAGAGGTCGGGGAAGCGGGCGGCCTGGAGTTCCTCCTTGGAGAGGGCAGGGATGACGCCGACGCCGCCCATTTTGAGGTTGAGGAGGCCGGCGGCGGCGAGGGTGGAGTCACGAATGGCGTCGGCATCGAGGCGGCGGGGCTTGGCGGCGGCCTGGTAGGCCTGGGAGGTCATGATGAGGCGATGGAGGGCCTTGATGCTCCACTGGCGGGCGGGAAGTTCGGTGGCGAGGAGGTCGAGGAGTTGGGGAGAGGAGGGAGGCTCGCCCTGGCGGCCGAAGTCGTTGGGGGTGGAGACGAGGCCCTCGCCGAAGTGGCCTTGCCAGAGGCGGTTGACGAGGACGCGAGCGGTGAGGGGGTTATCGGGGCTGGTGAGCCATTGGGCGAGGGCGGCACGGCGGCGGCGGGGCTCGATAGGGGGGCCGGGGGGAAGGGCGGCGGGGAAGCCGGGTTCGACCTTGGCGCCTTTGTTCTTGAAGTCGCCGCGAAGGAGGATGTGGGTATCGGGGACGGTGTCGTCGTGGACGAGGACGTTGGCGGTGGCGGGGCGGGAGGGAGCGCGGAGGACGGCCTCGCCGAGTTGTTTGAGGAGGGCATCGCGTTCGGGACCCTTGGCACGGCGGGCGCGTTGTTTGAGGGCGTCGACATGGGCCGTTAGCGGGAAGCCGCGGGAGCTGGTCTGGACGTCGAAGAGGCTGCCCAAGGGAATCTCGCGTTCGACGGAGCCGGCGAAGAGGGCGGTGAGCTGGTAGTAGTCTTTCTGGGTGATGGGATCGAACTTGTGGTCGTGACAGCGGGCGCAGCCGAGGGTGAGGCCGAGGACGGCGCTGCCGAGAGTATCGACGGCGTCGGCGGCCCATTCGGCGCGGAACTGGTCACCGTAGTAGGTGTATTCGATGGGGAAGGAGCCGATGGTGAAGAGGCCGGTGGCGATGCGGCGTTTCAGGTTTTCCTCTTTGGCGGGGGGCAGTTTGGAGGTGCCTTCGAGGTCGAGGTTCCGGGGCCAGAGTTCATCGGCGGCGATTTGTTCTTGGAGGAACTGATTGTAGGGCTTGTCGGCGTTGAAGGCGGCGATGACATAGTCGCGGTAGCGCCAGGCGTTGATGAAGAAGTGGTCGGTTTCAAAGCCGGCGGTATCGGCGTAGCGGACGAGGTCGAGCCAAAAGCGGCCCCAGCGTTCGCCGTAGCGGGGGCTGGCGAGAAGGCGGTCAATGAGGCTGGGCCAGGCGTTGGGAGAGGTATCCGAGAGGAACTGATCGAGTTCGGCGGGGGTGGGAGGGAGGCCGTGAAGGTCAAAGAAGGCACGGCGGGCGAGGGCGGCTTTGGAGGCGGGCGGGGCCTGGGTTTTGAGGAGGGCGTCAATTGGATGTTGACCGGGGGGAGTGGCGGGGCGAAGGGGTTTGCGGAAGGACCACCACTGGGTGGCGGGCTGGAGGGAGGAGAGGCGGGCGCCGGCGTTGATCCAAGATTTGATGGAGTCGATTTCGGCGGGGGAGAGTGCGTTGGCGCCGGGAGGCATTTTGAGGGGCCCGGAGCGGGTGATGGCCTGGAAGAGGAGGCTGGCTTCGGCGTTGCCGGGGACGACGGCGGGGCCGCGGGAGCCACCCTTTTTGAGCGACTCCGCGGTGCGGATATCGAGGCCGGACATCTGCGTGGCGCCATGGCAGGCGAGGCATTTGGCGGCGAGGATGTGGCTGGCGGCGGGGGGCTGGGCAGCGAGGGTGACGGCGAGGGTGGCGAGGGCGAGCCTAGTCGTCATTGCGGCCGCCGCCGCCGGCAAGGCGAAGGAGGATATTGAGCACAGCGACGAAGATGTTAAAGACGCCGGCGAAGAGGGCGAGGGCGCCGGGGATGGCGCTGTCGGAATCGGGACTATTGAGCACGCCGGAGGTGGAGCTGACCAGCGAGATGACGCCCATGATGCCGATGCCGGCGGAGATGAGGATGCCGAGGAAGCCGATGTGGAGGAAGCTATTGAGGAGCACGGCGGCCATGATGGAGGCGAACATGCCGAACATGAGACCGCGGGGGGCATTGAAGGTACGGCCGGAGAGGAAGATGAAGGCCGTGATGGCGACGAAGACGACGCCGGTGATGACGAGGGAGGCGGTGATGAGCGCGGGGGCGACGAGGGAGGCGAAATAGAGGATGGGGGAGAGGACGATGCCGGAGAGGAAGCCGTCGGCGAAGAGGGCGAGGACGCCGAGAGTCGGATTGTGCCGGACGGACATGGCGATGTAGGGGATGGCGTTGAGGGCGACCATGGCGACGATCCAGCCGATCCAACCGGAGAAGAAGCGGGCGAGGGTCTCCGAACTGGCGCCGATGGCGCCGCCGGCCATGGCAGAGACAACAGCGAGGCCGAAGAGCATGTAGGTCTGCTTGATTACGGTGGCCTGTTGAGCGGTGAGCGCCGTCGTCGAGGACAGGCGCTGGAGAGCGGACATGCCGGAATCGTATTGACTCATAGGCAATAGCTTATATCGAATCTGGTAGCCTTTTTGGCATGCTTCGTTTTCTTCCGTTTCTTTCGTTGGGATTGCTGGCGCAGGCCTATTACCCGGGGTCGCATGAGGACTGGGAGAGGCGGGCAGCGGGGTTCGACCCTGGGAAACTGAGCGAGGCGATCACGTGGGCGAAGACGCATGAATCGAAGACGCCGCGGGATTTGAAGCTGGCGCACGACTACTCGTTCGGGCGGGAGATGTATGGGGAGGCGCTGGGGCCGTTTACCCCGCGGGGGGAGATGACGGGAGTGATTGTGAAGGACGGCTACATCGTTGCGGAGTGGGGGGAGCCGGACCGGGTGGACATGACGTTTTCGGTGACGAAGAGTTTTGTTTCGACGACGGTGGGGCTGGCGGTGGCGCGGGGGCTGATCCGGAGCGTGGATGAGCCGGTGCGGAAGTATGTGCGGACGGGGGAGTTCGACGGGCCGTTGAACTCGAAGATCACGTGGGACCACTTGCTGCGGCAGACGAGCGACTGGGAGGGGACGCTGTGGGGGAAGCCGGACTGGGCGGACCGTCCGCCGGCGGGGGCGGCGGTGGATGCCTACCGAACGCGGAAGCACAATGAGCCGGGGACGAGCTACAAGTACAACGACGTGCGGGTGAATCTGCTGGCGTATGCGGCGCTGCAGGTGTGGCGGCGGCCGTTGCCGGGGGTGTTGAAAGAGATGATCATGGACCCGATCGGAGCGTCCAACACGTGGCGGTGGCATGGGTATGGGAACTCCTGGGTGGAGCTGGACGGGCTGAAGATGCAGTCGGTGGCGGGGGGAGCGCACTGGGGCGGGGGGATGTGGATTACGGCGCGGGATCAGGCGCGGTTCGGGTTATTGACGGCGCGGGGCGGGGTGTGGAAGGGGAAGCAGTTGATCGCGGCGGATTGGGTGAAGATGGCGCGGACGCCGACGGGGGTGCAGCCGACGTATGGGTTTATGAATTGGTATTTGAATACGGGGAAGAAGCAGTGGCCGAGCGCGCCGGAGGGAGGGTTTGCCCATGTGGGGAACGGGACGAATATCATTTACTGCGACGCGGAGCGGGACCTGGTGGTGGTGCTGCGGTGGATAGAGGGTGGGGCAATTGATGGATTCCTCGCGCGGCTGTGTGGGGCGATGGGGAAGTAGGGTCGGGGGAATCTGAAATTGCGGAGTATTCCGGTAAGCAGCATCCAGGGGAAGTCTGGGTTAGAAGGTGCGGGTGCCGGAGGCTTTGGTCTGGATCTGGTAGACCGAGGCGGGCGTCGTGATGTAGAGCGTTGCGCCGCTCCAGCCACAGTTCGTCGGGCGCTCTGGGGTCTTTAGCGTTCCCAGAGGCTCGGCGTTCGCCGTGTAGACCGCGATGCCGTCGGTGGTGGCCATCCAGACGTTGCCGCTCTCGTCGGTCTTCAGGCCATCAACCGTGATGGGGGCGAAGTCCTTGCCGGGCTTCAGCCGGCCGTCGGGTTCGATGACGTGCACCTTTACCATCGCGGTACGGTAGTCGGCTACGTACAGCAGTTGCTGGTTCGGGGAGAGGGCGACACCGTTGGGTCCGGTGGTCTCGGCAACCACACGCACCTGGCCGGTGCGGGTGATCTGATAGACGCGGCCCTTGGGCAGATCCGTGAAGTAGATGCTGCCGTCGATGGCGTAGACGATGTCGTTGGGGCCTTGCAGATCCTTTTCGGCCAGGACGGTGATGGCGCCGTTCTTCTCCGTGCGGGTTACGCGCCCGCCCCCTTCGGCGGTGAGGAGGCGGCCCTGGTGATCGAAGGTGAGGCCGTTGGCGCGATTGGAGTTTTCGCGGAAGGTGCTTAGCTGACCGCGCTCCCACTTGTGGATGCGGTTGTTGCGGATGTCGGAAAACAGCAAATAGCCCTTGCGGCTGAAGAGAGGGCCTTCGGCGAGGGCGAAGCCGGTGGCTATCTGCTTCAGTTCGGCGTTGGGGTCGATGGGAAGCGGCATTTAGGATCCCTCTCCTTTGGCGTACCAGCTGTGGGCGGGGGCCTTGTAGGCGATTTTGAGGTGCGGGGTTTCGATGGGGCGGCCGTTTTCGTGAGCGGACTGCATGAGGGCGGAGAGCGTCCCGGAGACGAGGAGCGTGCGGCGGACATCGATGGCGGGTTTGCCGGTGGCGATCATCTGGGTGATGCCGTGGACGAGCATGGAGAAGTTGTTGGAGTTCTCAATAGGTATGTAGCAGAGAGTGGCTTGCGGGGGCTGGTTTTTGGGCTTGACGGCGGCGACGTATTCGGAGACGCCGCTGAGGGCGAGGGTGGCGGCTTTGAAGCCATCCCGGTATTCGATGAGACCGAGAACGGCGGTGCCTTCCTCGGGCTTTTTGGTGATGGGCTTCTGGTGGCGGGCGAGAGCAGCGTCAAGGAGATCGCGGCGCCAGAGGCCCTGCTTTTCGGCTTTCCAGACCTCCTCATTCTTGAGCATGCGGACGGAGCGGACGCCGACTTCCCCGCCCTTGCGGCGTTCGACGAAGGCCTGGAGGGTTTCCAGGATGTGGAAGATGCCGCCGTCAGCGACCCAACCGCCGCCGATGGCGAGAGCGGACTCCATCTCCGCGTTCCGGGGCGGATCATATTCAGGGCGGCGGAAGGTGACCGGGACGGAGGAGCCGGCCATGAGGGGGAACTTCATCTCCTGGGACCAGCGGTACATCTGCTCGGCCTTTTTCCAGTCGTAGGAGAGGTGCTTGTCGTTGAAGACGGGGCAGGTCTGGCCGGTTTGACGGAACACCTTTACCACCTGCTCCATGAACTCGTAGCGGGGGTAGAGCTGTTGCTGCCGCTCGTTGTGGGGGTAGTTGCCGTGTTCACAGACGATGACGACGCCATCGACGGCGAGTTTGCCGGTGCCGAGGGTGAGGGCCTGGGGAATGTCGCGGGTGACGGGGAAGTTGTAGGCGGTGGAGAGGCGATGGCCGATATCGGCGGGGTGGACCTGATCCATCCAAAGGGAAGCGACCTGGAAGGGGGCGTCGTAGTGCTGCTCGTGGATCCAGTAGCCTTCGAGGAAGCGGGTGATGAAGTTATCCGAATGGGAACGGACGTGGTAGGTGGAAGAGAGGCAGGCGATTCGCTTCTTCGGGGATTGAGCCGCGGCGAAGGGTGCGGCGGCGGCGGAGGCGACGAATTGACGGCGGTTCATTTCTGTTTGGCTACCTCTTCGGTTTGGCGGAGGACACGGAGCAGGTTGAGGCCCATGATCTTGCGGATATCCGCATCAGAGTAGCCGAGATCGATGAGGCCTTTGACGAGGACGGGATACTTCGAGACATCTTCCATGCCGGTGGGGACCATGCCGGAGATGCCGTCGAAATCGGAGCCGAGACCGACGTGATCCGGGCCGGCGGTTTTGGCGATGTGGTCGATGTGGCGGAGGAGGACTTTGACATCGACTTTTGGCATTTTCTCAAAGTATTTGCGCTGGATGGCGCGGACCTTTTCCCAGTCGACGGGCTTTTTGTCCGTGACGGCCTTGATCTCCTCATCGCGGGCGGCGCGATTGCGGAAGTAGACGTCGTAGGCGGCTTTTTCGAGATAGCCGGCGTGGAAGTTGATACAGATAACGCCGCCGCGTTTGGCGATGGTCTGGATGACCGAATCAGGCATGTTGCGGACGATGGGAGCGATGGCCTTAGCGGAAGAGTGGGAGGCGATGACGGGGGCGCGGGAGTGTTCGACGGCGTCGAGGACGGCTTTATCGGAGATGTGGGAGACATCGATGATCATGCCGATGCGGTTCATTTCGCGGACGAGTTCGCGGCCGAAGGGGGAGAGGCCGGTGTGGATTTGCATGCCGGTCATGGAGTCGGCGAAGTTATTGGAGGCGAAATGGGCGAGGGTCATGTAGCGGACGCCGAGGCGGTGGAAGGCGCGGAGGACGCCCAGAGAATCGGCGATGAGGTGGCCGCCTTCGAGAGAGGCCATGGCGGCGAGTTTGCCTTGTTTGTGGATGCGTTCGACGTCGGCGGCGGTGTAGGCGAACTCCATGTCCTTGGGATTGGCGGCGACTTCGGCGTGGAGGGCATCGAGGGTTTCGAGGGCGCGGGGGAGCCAGCGTTCGGGGGGGAAGTCCTGGGGCTGGGCGTAGAGGCCGAAGAGGACGGCGCCGAGCTTGCCTTCGCGCATGCGGGGGATGTCGAGTTCGTAGTAGGTGTGGCGGTCGCGGAGGCGGTAGTTTTCGTCGGCGAAGTAGCGGGGGGTGTCGATGTGGGCGTCGAAGATGAGGATGTCGCGCATGAGGCGGGCGAAGCGATCCTGCGCGGGGAGGAGGGCGGGGGCGAGGAGGAGAAAAGTAAACAGGCGAAGCATTGGGGGCAGTATATCGTGGCAGACTGTAGAGATTGTCCATTTTGAAACAAAGTAAGCGAGTGGTCCTGGTGACCGGGGCGACGGGCCTGATCGGCGGGCACGTACTGGCGCGTTTGGCGGCCGAGGAAGAAGACCTGCGTTTTGTGGCGCTGGCGCGGCGGCCGGAGCGGCTGGACACGCTTGGGGGGCGGGTGCATGCGCTAGCCGGGGACCTGCGACTGCCGGGGCTGGGCGTGGACGCGGAGATGCATGCGTTGCTGGAGGAGCGGCTGACGGGCATTCTGCATTGCGCGGCGGACATCCGGTTCGATCTGCCGCTGGACGAGGCGCGGGCGGTGAATGTGGAAGGGACGCGGACGCTGCTGGAACTGGGGCGGCGGTGCAAGCGGCTGGAGCGGTTTGCCCACATCAGTACGACTTACATTTCCGGGAGGAGCCCGGAGGCGCTGCCGGAGGGGCCGTTTGTAAACGGGCACGGGTTTTTCAGCAGCTATCAGGAGTCGAAGTACGAAGCGGAGCACCTGGCGCTGCAAGCGGCGCGGGAGTTGCCACTGACGGTTTACCGGCTGAGCACGGTGATCGGGGATTCGCGGACCGGGGAAGTGCAACAGTACAACCACTTTCATCAATTGCTGCGGCTGGTGCAGCATAATCCGCTACCGGTGCTGCCGGGGTCGGAGCTGGCGCGGGTGGATTTTGTGGCGTCCGATTGGGTAGCGGAGGCGGTGGCGTGGTTCTATTCGCACCGATTTGAGGCGGGAACGGTGCGGAACTTTTCGGCGGGGCCGAGGGAGACGGTGGCATTGCCGGTGGTGCTGCGGATGGCGTTTGAGCAGTTGGGGCGAGGGCGGACGCCGGAGCTGGTGAGTTGGGAGGAGTTCAACCGGTATACGGGGGAACGGCTGGGGCGCGGGGATGTAAGAGTGGGGCAGCTGTTACAGGCGCTTACCTATTTCCTGCCGTATTTTTCGCTGCAGCAGCGATTTGAGAATGACGGGACGACGGCGTTGCTGGAGCAGGCGGGGATGGCGCGGACGAAGAGCGTGGCGCTGTTTTCGCGGGTGCTGGAGTATATGCGGTCAGCGCGCAGCGCGGTAGTAGCGGGCGAGGCGGTGCGGTGAGACGCCGGCCCAATAGAGGAGTTGGAGGGTAATCCAGAGGGCCCAAGTGCGGAAGTAGCGTCCCTGAAAGCGGCGGGGAGAGGCGACGACGGGGTGGGCGAGGCGGACGAAGCGGCCGAGGGGTTTGAGGCGGGGGAGGAGATCGAGATCCTCAAAGAGGGGGAGGGGGCGGAAGCCGCCGGCGAGTTCATAAGCCGTGCGGCGGAGGAAGAAGGCGGAGTCGCCGTAGGCGAGGCGGAAGGCGCGATAGAGCCAGGTGAGGCCGGGGGCGCCGGGGAATTGGACGGTGAAGTGGCCGCCGATGGTGTGAGGGTCAGACAGGGCGGAGTGAATGGCTTGGAGGGCGCCGGGGGCGGGGGTAGCGTCGGCGTGGACGAACCAGAGGATATCGCCGCGGGCGGCGAGGGCACCGGCGTGGAGTTGGGAACCGCGGCCGCGTGGGGCCTGGAGGACGCGGGCGCCGGCGGCGGCGGCGAGAGCGGCGGTGCGGTCGTCACTGGCGCCGTCGACGACGAGGATCTCCTTTTCGCCTTGCAAGGAATGTAAGGCTTGCAGAGTTGCGGTGATGGAGCGTTCCTCGTTGCGGGCGGGGATGACGATGGAGATCATCGTCAGGCGGAGAGGAGTTGGCGGGAGAGGTGGAGCCAGCGGCGCTTGGCGTCGAGGGAGGGCGGGACGGGGAGTTGGGCAACGCCGATGAGGCGGCGCATGAGTTCGGCGCCGGCGTAGCGGCGGGCGAGGGTCCAATCGAGCGGGCGGGCGTATTCGCGTTCGACGAGAGGCCAGAGGTGGCTGGCGTGGATGAGTTCGAGGTGGGCGAGGAAGACGCCGAGGTCGTATTCGGGTTCGCCGGCGAAGCAGAATTCGGGGTCGATGATGGCGACCGAGGAGGGGGTGCGGAGCCAACTCCCGGGGAAGAAGTCGCCATGGAGGAGGGCGGGGCCGTCGGCGAGATACCGTTCGCCGAGAGCGGTGACGGCGGCGACATAGGCGGGGGTGGCGATGAGGTCTTCGGCGAGGGCGGCGAGGCCGGGGGTGATGTTGTCGAGCGCGAGGCCGTTGGCGGGGAGGAGGGGGAAGCGGTACTGGTGTTCGTGGTTGAGGGCGCGCATGGCGCGATTGGGGATGGCGGGCGCTGGGAGGGAGTGGAGGTTTTGGAGGTAGGCGGAGAGTTGGCGGCAGTCCGATTCGGAGATGGGTTGGGACGCCGAGTAGCAGGGCATGAAATCGGCGGCGGGGCCTAAGTCTTCGAGGCAGAGGAGGTGGGAATCCGGGCAGAAGCCGAGGAGGCGGGGCATGCGGGCGGAGACGGCGGGGGATTGGGCGACGTGGCGGTAGAAGGCGGCTTCGACGGCGGCGCGTTCGACGGGGGCGGGGATTTGGGGGTACTTGACGACGAACGGGCGGGCCTGTTTGAGGATGAGGGAGCCTTCCGGGCAGCGGGCGCGAACGGTGAAGTTCATGTTGCCGTCGCCGATCTTTTCGGCGGATTCGACGGGTGGCCAACCGAGGGAGAGAAGGTGGGCGTTGAGGGAGGGGAGATCGGCGGGGTCGAGGATGAATTGGGGATTGGGCATGGGGGGAGTCCGGGGGCGGAGGGCGTCCGGACTCCCATTATCGCTGGAGATCAGACGAAGTCGATTTGGAAGATCCAGCCGGCGGTGGGACTGTCGCGATTGGGCCAGCCGGGATGGATACCGGCGTCACAGGAGATGAGTTTGCCGTTGTACATGGCGAGGCCGTGGGGGTCGCAGGAGTTGTCGAGGAAGTCGACCGTTTCAAGGACACGGCCGGTGGAGGCGTCGTAGCGGACGAGGCCTGGGCGGTAGTCCTTGTAAGACTTACAGTCGTTGCCGACGACCTGCCACATGGTGCCGTCGTCCCATGTAATGTCGTGGTAACGGTTGCGGTCCGGGGCCTGGTAGAAGGGGATGAGGAACTCCGGCTGCCAGGTTTTGGGATCGACACGGAGGTTGCCGCGGATGCGGAGGGCGGCGATCCAGAGTTTGCCGTCCTGCCAGTGACCGCCGTGGCAGCCGCCGCCATCGGTGGGCGGGCCGAGGGGAATCTGGCGGTGGCTGATGAGCTTGGAGTTCATGTCGACCTGGAAGACGCCCTGGGGAGGAGCGTTGGCGATCATCCAGACGCAGCCATCGCCGACGGCCATGCCGGAGGTGTTTCGGGAGGGGGTGGTGACGGTTTTGAGGACCTTGCCGTTCCAATCCATGAGCCAGGCCTCCTCGGTGAGGGAGCGGGGTTCGGGGAGGCCGTAGGCAGTGGCCTGCATGCCGGAGAGTTTCTGTTCGGCGACCCAGATGCCTTCGGCGGTGGCGGCCATGCCGTTGGGGAAGCCTGGGGGCGCCTTGAAGAGTTTGGTGGTTTTGGCTTTGCGGGCGGTCACCTTCTTGGTGGACGGGCGGGGGGCCTGTTGGGCGAAGGCTTGCCACTGATCGATGGCGAAGGCGGCGCCGGCGCCGGCGGTGAGGAATTCTCGTTTGGTCATGCGGGTCTCCAGGATCCGGGAGGATTATATAACAGCGGGCGAGAATCAGGGTTTGGGGCGGGCGCGTTCCTGGATCCAGGGAGGGAGCGGGCGTTTTGTGCCGGGGGCTGTGCCGTGATAATTGAACTCTTCGGCGCGGGAGTAGCCGTGCTTGGCGCCGATGGCGGCGGCGAGTTCTTCGAGCCAGGCGGAGGCGAGAGCGTCAATGGAAGCGGGGGTGATTTCGCTGAGGAGGGGAGAAGGGCGATTGGCCTGGGCGAGGCGCTGGCGGGTGTGTTCGGCGTAGGCGCGGTTGGCGGTGCGGAGTTGGAGGCAGGCGTCGACCTTTTTCTGGAAGGTGGAGGAGATGTCGACGACTTCCAGATGAGCTTCGTTGTGGCCGCCTTCGCCGGGGCGGTAGGGGCGGCGGGCGGAGTAATAGTAAGTCTCGGGGACGCCGTGGCCGCCGATGCCGATGCGGGCGAGTTCGGCGAGGAAGGCGGCGCTGTTGGTGTAGTTGGTTTCTTCGGCGGCGCGGGCGGTCCAGAACTGGTCCCATTCGGGTTCGTAGTGCATGAAGGGGTCCGGGAGGAAGAGCTTCTGGGGTTTAAAGAAGCGGATGAGGGTGGACATCTGGTTGCGGAGTTCGTTGGAGGAGAGCTGGCTGAGTTCTCCGCTTTTGTTGTTGAGGTTGATGATTTCGGTGACACCGAGGGCCTTGGCGGCGCGATCGGCGTCAGCGTTGTTGGCAAGGCGGGTATCGGCGGGGCCGAGGCCGATGGAGTTTTTTTCGTCGTTAGCGGCCTGGATGACGTAGACTTTGTAGCCTTCGGCGATGAAGTGGGCGAGGGTGCCGCCGGCGCCTTTGAGGTAGTCACCGCCGCCGGCGGAGATGGCGACGATAGAGCGCGACGGGGCGGGCTGGCACCAGGCAGGGGCGGCGGCGAGGAGGGCGAGGGCGGCGGCTTTAGCGAAGATATTTTGAGGGGATGCCATATTCGATACCGGCGTGGCGGAACTCTTCGGCGAGCTTGTATGGGGAGCCTTCGGCGGAGAGGACGGCGAGGCCGCGGAGGTTTTCTTCGGCGAGTTGGGCGGAGGAGCGATCGTTGACGGTGTCGAGAAGCGGGAGGCGGCGGCCGGTAGCTTCGAGGGACTGCTTGAGGCGCATGGCGCGGGAGTGGTTGATGGTGCGGAGGGCGAGGACGGCGCTCAGTTTCCTGGGGAAGGTGGAAGCAATATCGATGCGAACGGGCTTGGGGACGAAAGTTGCGGGGGCCTCCGGTTCGCGGCGGCGGGGATCGAGGGGAGGAGAGAAGTAGAAGACATCGGGGACGATGTAAGGGGCGAGGCCGGAGGGTGCAACGGCGGGGAGAAAGTTTGCAAAGCGGGCGCAGTGCCAGGCATCTTCGGCGGCGGCGCCGATGTAATAGCGATCGAGGTTGCGATCGTGTTCGGTGTGGGGATTGGGGATGAAGAGGGCGGAGGGGCGATGGCGGCGGATGAGGAGGATGAGGCGGTCGCGGATGGAGGTGTGGGGGACTGACTGCATCTCTGAGCTTTGGTAGCCGAGGGAGACGACTTCGGAGATGCCGAGGAGCTTGGCGGCGGCCTCCATTTCGGTGCGGTTGCGCCAGGCGGTTTCTTCGCGGGAGAGGCCCCAGGACTCCTTTTCGTCGTTGCCGACGCGGACGAGGATGGCGGGGGACCCGGCGGCGATTTTGAGAGCAATGGTTCCGCCGGCGCATTCGAGCCAGGCAGCGTCCGAGGCGACAATGAGAACGGGAGCGGGGGCGGAGGGAACGGCGGCGGCGCCGGAGAGTTGGAGGAGTTGGCGGCGGGAGAGGTTCATTGCACCTTCCGGGCGTTTGCATTGACGTAGGCGCGAAGGCCGGGGAGGTGGTAGAGGTCATCCATGTGATAGAGGTCTTCGGCGTACTTGACGCCGGCCTGACGGCCGATGTCGCGGGAGATCCAGTTCATCCACCAGTGGAGGACGAGGTCAGAAGCTTCGTCGTCGTTTACATTCTGGAATTCGGGGATATGCTGACCGGAGGCAGCGAGCTGTAACGTTGCAGAGCGTTTCACGCTGGGGTTGTGATAGACGTTGCGATGGGCGGCGATGGCGAGTTCTTTTTTGCGCTGCTGGGAGTCGTTGAGTTCGATGGCAACGTTGGAGATCTGGCCGAGGCCCCAATCGAGGCGGCCCTTGCCGTAGAAGTGGGAGGCGGCGAAGGGTTTGACGCCGAGGAGGAAGTGTTCGGGGTGGACGGTGTCGTAGCCGGAGAGCCAGTAGGCTTCGACGAGGGCGCGGGCGACGTTCCGGTGGTCGGGGTTCTTCTGGTAATGTTCCCAGGGGTTGTGGCCGAGGACGACCTGGGGGCGGTATTTGCGGATGAGGAAGATGAGCTGTTCGCGGAGCTCATTGAGGGGCATAGGGTTCATGAAGTCGTTGCGCCAGTTGAGGCTGACGACGTCGTTGATGCCCAGTATTTTCAGGCCTTCGCGAGCTTCCTTGAGATTGATGATGTCGTTTTTCCCGTAGCCATTGGCGCCATCTTTTTCGTCGTTGGAGGCGCGGATGTAGACGCCTTTGTAGCCGCTGTCGATGAAACGGGCAATGACGCCGCCCATGCCATAGTCGGTAGTGTGGTCGTCGTGGTGGGGTTGGGCGACGAAGAGAACGGAGCCGGGCGGGATCTGGCCGAGGGGGAATTTCTGCTGGGCGAGCATCGGGAGTGCGGCGGCGAGAGCGAGCGGCAGGATGCGGCGCATGGGACAGGAATAGCACAGTTCAGGGTTTTGCGGATTGGCGGGGCACACGGACCGCGGTGGAACCGCCGAGGGTGGCGATGTCGAGGGAGGCGGCGGCGCCTATGTAGAGATGGGCGTCGGCGGGTTTCATCTTGCGTTCCTCGATGAGCCAGCGGAGCATGTCGGTGAGGGCGATGTCGAGGGTCTGGTTGAGGGTGGCATCGGGTTTCGAGCCGATGGAGATGAGGAAGTCCGGGGTTTCGGCGCGGGGGGATGTAAGGCGGGCGGCCTTTTTCAGAGTGACGGTGACGGTGACGTCGAGGGATGTTTCGACGCCAGAACCGATGGCTTCGCCGTCGCCCTGGAGGGCGTGGCCATCGCCGAAGAAGAGGAGGCCGCCGGGGTGGAAGACGGGGAGGAGGACGGTGGTGCCCTGTCGGATCCAGTTGTAATCGATGTTGCCGCCCCAGTAGCCGGCAGGTCCGGAGCGGGGGGAGAAATCGCCCTGGGGCGCGACACCGATGCAGCCGAGCATGGGGCGGGTGGGGAAGGAGAAACCGGGCGAGGCGTCGCGAGGGCGGGCGGTGTTGCGCTGGAGGTCGATGATCCAGGGGACGAGGTAGTTGTAACCCTTGATGGCGGCATCGGGATCGGGCATGGGGGCCTGGAGTTTCTCGTCGAGGTCCTTAATGCCACCGACGGCGCGGCCGGTATAGCCGGTGGGGCGATTGGGGGTCAGTTTGTCGATGCGAACGAGGAGGGCGTCCCCGGGTTCGGCGCCTTCAATGTAGAAGGGTCCGGTGAGGGGGTTGCCATGGGTTTTTGTGCGGCGGATGTTGCGGAAGTCGAAGCCGGCGGAGTCGACGGTTTTGGTGACGATGGTGTCGCCGGGGCGGATGCGGAGAAGGACGGGATGAGCGGCGGAGAAGGTGTGGTGGTAGGTTTCGGCGATGATGTTGTGAGTTTCGGCGGCGGAGGCGGAGAGGAGAGTGAGAAATAGGAGGGGGAGGATCATCAGGAATCCAGGGTAGCGGAAAATGGTTGGGTGATCCGGAGGGCGGCCGATCGCCAGAGTTGGCGGCGAACGAGACGGCTGGAGCCCGGCCAGGGGACCGGCGGCGGTATTCAGTTTGTGCGGTAGAGAGAGGCCGTCGCACCCTCGAAGAAGATGCGGCCATCGATGTTGGAGTTGGAAGGGTCCAAGATCTCGATTTTTCCCAAGTGGTTGCGTACGTTGACGACGTGCCCGATGCCGTACGGATTCTCCGGGGAGGGGGGATAGCTGAGAAAGACGAGCCCCCGTGCGCCGGGTTTGGCGTCCGTCATCTCGTCGACGATTTCATCGAGGGTCCAAGGCGGGTCGGTGGAGAGGCCTGAGCGGGAGGGAGAAGGAATTCCGCGCATCTGGTTGGCGAGGCGGGCACTGGCGAGCGGCCGTCCCTGCAAGGCTTTAGAACCGAAAAGGCTTGCATTCATGGAACGGACAGTGAGGTCGTGGGTCAGGTTATGGACTCTGGTGGGTACCCCCTTGAAAATCTGGATCTCGACGTTGCCTGAGAAAGTAAGGGCAAAGTGCGGATCGCCGGTCGCCCAGGCGAGTTCCTGGGCGACGGCCGAGGGGTAGCACATGTTCGGGGCGCATTCGGGGTTAAACCTGTTCCTCGCTGGGGCTCCCCAGCTTTTGCGGCGGCTCTCGTGAGCATTGGCGATCTGCACGGCCCTGTTTGCGGCGGCTTGGGCTTCGGTTGCCGCGGCGGCGGCGCGGACGGTATGGGTAGCGACAGCGGCAGCGGCGGCAGGAGCGATGTCAGCGAGCGCGCAGGCGGGATCGTTTTTCAGTCGTTTGAGATCCTGCAAGGCATTCTGAAACAGCTGGCGATTGTTGTCGTAGGCATTGGAGGTGAGGTAGCGCCAGGTATTTTCGTGCAGCGCCTTCGCCATCTGTGCGGCGGGGACATAAGCGGGTTGGGCAAGGAAACGCAGATCGGCGGCAATGGCATCGGTCAAGCATTTGAAGAAACGATTTGTACCGGCCAAGGCGTAAGCCTGGGCACCGGTGGCGAGGCGGTCCATCTCGGCGGCGCCCTCCAGGAGTTGACGCCGGAGATCGGGGGGCAGAGGCATTTCCGAATTGGAGGGAGTTGGCTGACCCGGCGCCGGGGCGGGCCGATTGCCGGTGTTCGGGGAGTCAGGGGATCTGCCGGCGCCGGGGTTGTTGCCAGGGGCCCGGCCGGCCGGAAACGGGTTCGGGGACTGGTCTCGTCCGGGGCCGGGCTGGCCAGGTGTCCCGGGTGCACAGCGGCCGGCATCTATATCCGCAATGGCTCGCGAGTGGCGGGCAATTTCCGTTTCGGCTTTTGCTTGAATCTGGCGTTCGCGATCCCCGTATTGGCGGGCGACCCGTTCCCGGCAACCTTGATTGTCGCGGCACTCGATGATGTCGCGTTCGCGTTGGCCGCCGGCCTCGATTCGTTCCTTGGTCAGTTCAGCCCAAACGGAATCGTGTCTGCGATTTTCGGCTTCGCGCGCCGTTTGGCAGCGACTGCTAGATCCGGAATTGAACACGTCTCCCTGGGCAACAGAAGGGGATACTGTCAAAGCCAACGTGAGTGCGCCTATCCAGAATGATCGAAGTGACTTCATTGCCGTTCTCCGTATTGCGTCTTGCTAAAGTTGGTAAAAAATGATGGCGGCCGACTGGGGCATCGGGCGTCGCAATCGGAAACAGAAGGGGTAGAGAGATGGGTTGCGAGTCATTGCAGGCGGCCTCTCCCGCCGCAAAGATTCACACTGTGAACGAGCGCGGCAGCGAACCGGTAAGGGATCGCGTCCGCGCTTCTGAGGGGGATGACCGCAGTCCGCTCGTTTGAGAAGCGGTCGGCAGCGCGAGAAGCGAGCCGCGATCCGTCCTTTTTCCAGAATTTTTCCTGGAGCTTGACCAAACCAGCAGGGGCGTCGTGAGTGGAAATCCGCACGGAGTCGCCGGTGGGATAGACCAAACCATAGGAGATATCCACGTCCTTCAGGTTGATTCGATGCGTTGTTTCGTTGACCATTTGGCGGGCATCGAAGTAGTGAAGGGTGGTCCAAGTCATGGCGCAGCCATCAAAAGAGGCGCCTGACGTGCTGAGCTCGCCCTGGGGGAGGTAGCCATACTGTTCCAGGGCCCACTGCATCCAGGCGGTCGTCTCCGTGAGGCCACGAGAGCTCGTGAGATCCGGACGGAGTGGCGGCAGACGCCGAGCGGAAAGTTCATCGACGGCCGCCTCCCAATCGATGGGCGAGGCTGTGCCGCCAGAGCGTGGGGCCTCGCGCCGGGGTGGGGGCTCAAACTCGGCGGGCGGGGAACCGTCCCTGGTTTCCGGCAGTCTGTGACACGCAGCGACAGCAATGAGTACGGCAAAGCCGAGGATACGGAGCATTCAGCACCCAGGTGGCCGGCAGAGTGAGGTCGGAAACAGGATACATGAAACCTGGGTGACCTTGGGCATGGGTTGGTTCGCGCGCCGTTGCGGGGAGCAGTTGCTCAGTGGATGACGGTTCATATATGATGCTCCGAACATCCCGCTTCCAGGTGGCGGCTGAGGAGACCGGAAAAGAGTCCCCAGCGCTCAACAGTTTCAAGGTCCGCTCCGAGGGGGCTGCGGTGAGTAATCCCCATCTATAGAGGTAAATCGATGATCCAACGTTGGAACCTAATTGCGGTTCTATTGGCGCTACTGAGCGCGCCGATGCAACTACTGGCGCAGAGCGGCGCCGGCACGATTCAAGGGACAGTACAGGATGCGACGTCCGCCGCCATTCCGGGCGCAATCATTCAAGCACTCAACAGCGCCACAGGCGTATCGGCAGAAACTACCTCCAATGATGGTGGATTCTTCGCGCTAAAGGGATTGTTGGCCGGCACGTACCGGGTGACGGTTTCCGCACCGGGGATGAAGAAGTCTGAAAACACCATCACGTTGCAGAACGGGCAGGTGCTGGTCTTTAACCCGCAAATGACAGTCGGCGAGGTGTCGGAAAAGGTGACGGTGAGCGGAGAGACGATTCAGTTGGCCACCTATGACAGCGGCACGGTGAACACGCAGCTTGATGCCGCGCGCATTGCGCAACTGCCTCAGAATGGGCGGAATGTGCTGGGCTTGGCGCAGAACACGGTACCTGGCCTGGAAGGCGGCGGCACGCGCGCCAACGGGCTGATGGGCGAAGCGATGGAGTATTCGCAGGACGGTGCGCCGATGACGAACCGCAATTTCGGCAGCCCGTCGAACACGGCGCAGGCGATTCTGCCGGATCCGGACTCGGTGCAGGAAGTACGATTTGAGACGCTGAACTCGAGCGCTCAGTTCTCGACGCCGGCGACAGTGATCCTGACCACGAAATCGGGTACGAACCAGATTCACGGGTCGGTGTTTGAGACGGCGCGCAACAACTACTTCGGCATTGCCAAGGCGCGCCAGGATCCATCGAATCTGGTGGCGCCGAAGCTGATCCGCAACGAGTTTGGCGGGTCGGTAGGCGGACCGATCAACATTCCGAAAGTCTATGACGGCCGGAACCGGTCGTTCTTCTTCTTCGCCTATGAGCGGTTCTCGCTGCGGCGCGCGAGCCAGCAGTTGATGTACGTCCCGACGATGGCGATGCGGCAAGGCGACTTCAGCGGATTGATCAACAATCAGAACATTCTGCAGCAGCTGTACGATCCGAGCACGACGCAGGGCGCGTCGATGAACTATTCGCGGCTGCCGTTCTCCAACAACCAGATTCCGTTGTCGCGGATCAGCCCTCTGGCAAAGACGTTGCTGGCGGCGACGCCGACGCCGACTTCGTCCGACAACCCGATGATCAATTTCAATCTGAACGGGCAGAACCCGACGCAGCAGACGGTGCCGAACTACACGGTGCGACTGGACCACGTGTTCAACGAAAAGAACCGGGTGTACTTCCGGTTCACCGATATCCGGCAGCAACAGCAGGCGTTGCGGAACTATCCGTCGGCTTCGCCGGCGAACATCGAGACGTCGGAGTTGAAGGAAGGCTCGACGGGCTACCAGGCGATTCCGGTGCAGACGATCAGCGGCGCGCTGGGCTATTCGAAGACGTTCACGCCGACGCTGTTCTCGGAAACGATTCTGAGCATGCAGTGGCAGCGCATGTATGTGCAGGGTCCGGACCGGTCGATGCTGAACTTTGAGAAGCAGTTTGGCCTGCCGAACAATCTGGGCAACCCCGGGTTCCCGGCGATCGGCGCGAATCTGTTCATGCCCTACGGCGGTTCGCAGTGGTACTACGGCATGAGCCAGCGCGTCTCGACGCTGGACGAGAATCTGAACAAGATCTGGGGGAAACACCAGTTTGCGTTTGGTCTGCGCATCCGGCATGAGCGCTTCGCGTACCTGTCGGACCGTTCGGTGGACGAAGTGACCTACACCAATCAGGCGACGGGCATTTACGATCCGACGACGGGATTGAATTTCGGCGTGCGTCCGAACACGGGCAATCAGAATGCCGACTTCTTCCTGGGCGCGGCGGCGAGCTACAGCCAACGGCGCAACGCCCCGTTCAACATCTGTTCGCTGATGGAGTATGACTCCTATATTCAAGACAACTGGCGCGTGAACTCGCGGTTGACGTTGAACTTCGGCCTTCGCTGGGAAGCTCGTCCGGCACCGCGGGCAGCCAACGACTATATGGTGACGTTTGACATCAAGAACAAGGCGATAGCGACGCCGCGCCCGCTGGATTACTACGTGCAGAACGGACTGACGACGAACCCGTTGCTCACCAACCTGCGGAATATCGGTGTGAAGTTCGAGACGCTTGAGGAAGGCGGCATGCCGTCGCGCGGTATCGCCGGCAGCAATGCGAACTTCCTGCCTCGCGTGGGCTTTGCTTATACGCCCTCGTTCGGGCGCAACGGGACGGTGATTCGCGGTGGTTACGGCGAGTACATCTACCCGGTTCCGGTCCGGAACTCGATCCGGTACCTGACGGCGAGCTATCCGTTCACAGCGGGTTACTCGTATAGCTTTACGTCGGCAGCTCAGTCTCCGGATGGTCTGCCGAACTCGCTGTTGCGGAATCCGATCCGGGTGATCACCGGCGTCAACTCGGCGAACGTGGTGGACACGGATTCGACGACGGCGCTGCTGCCTGGAATTGGACCGGGCACCGTGGCAAGCGCGGACTATCCGCCGGCCAAGGTACGGGAAGCGAACTTCACGATTGAGCAGCCGTTGAAGGATGGTTCGGTGTTCCGGGCCTCGTACGTGTTCACGCATGGCGAGAACCTGGACCAGAACTATCAGATCAACGATGCGCCTTCGACCTACACGTGGCAAGCGCGGACGGGAACGACGGTACCGACGGGCGCACTAGCCAGCGTGGCGACGCGGCCGTATGACAACCGGACCTGGGGCGGCATTACGCAATCGACCAAGTACGGGTTCTCCAATGACAGCGCGCTGCAGTTCAACTATCAGCGACCCTACCGGCGCGGGTTCGGCTACCAGGTGTTCTACGTTTACTCGCGGGCATTCCGGGTGGGTGGCAACACGTTCCGCGACAACGTTCTCTATCCGGCTGCAATCTACGCTCCTGGTGCTATTCCGCAGGGCATGGACGTCGGGACGCAGTTCAAGCCGAGCCGGGAGTTCAACCGGTGGCAGAACTACCGCGCCGACACGGCGATTCCGTTGCATCGGGTATCGTTCAACGGTCTGGTGGACGTACCGCTGGGCAAGGGACGGCGTTTCCTGCAGAACAGCAACAAGTTCGTAGACGCACTGTTGGGCGGATATCAGGTGGCGTTCGTAGGCACCGTGGTGTCACAGTCCTTCCAGGTGGCGACGGGCAACTACGGCGCGACCAGCCCGATCCAGCTGTACAAGGACAAGGTTCCGGTGACGGATTGCCGGTCCGGCGTATGCCGCCAAGGCAACCTGTGGTTCAACGGATACCTGCCGCCGACGGTGATCAACGCGACGACGCGCGGGGTGAACGGAGTGCCGTCCGACTACGTGCCGTACCTGGCGCCGATCAACAACACGCCTGGTGTGACGAACTTCGGGAACAACAACGTGGTGATGACGCTGGCCAACGGGCAGCAGGTGACCACGCCTTTTGTGCCGGGCCCGGCGGGCGTGCAGCCCTACAACGCGATGGTTCTTCAGGGACCGAAGAACTTCCAGTCCGACATCTCACTCTACAAAGAGTTTGCGATCAAGGAGCGTTACAAGCTGCGGTTCAATGTGGACGCATTCAATGCGTTTAACATTCAGGGTCTGGTGAATCCCAATACGTCGGATGGAATTCAGTTGCGGCAGACGTCGTACTGGACGCCACGGCAGGTTCAGTTCACGGGACGTTTCACGTTCTAAGTTCGAACTGGGTTGGAACGGGAGGGCCGGCCGGTGGACGACACCGGGCCGGCCCTTCTCTTTTTCGGGGACGGTTAGGGGCGTTCTCCTAACTGTTGCAGGAGCCCGACGGCGGCGCCCCGGGTTTCGGCATCGGCCGCGGCGGCGGCGCGGCGCAGGAAGGGAATGGCGGCGGTGCGGTCGCCGGTCAATGCAAGGGCGGAACCCAAGCCTAGCTGGGCTTGGGGGGAGGCGGGTTGGAGAGCGACCCAAGCGCGGAAGTGGGGGAGGGCGGCTTGGGCCTGGCCGCGGGCCATGAGCAGGTTGCCGAGGAGTTCATGGGCATCGGCCATGTTGGGGTCCGACCGCAGGGCCGCCTGCAACTGGCGCTGGGCGGCGTCGATATCGCCGGCGCGGCCGAGGGCGACGGCAAAGTTGTAGCGGATGGGTGCGTCGGAGGGCCTGAGGCGGAGGGCGGTTTCAAAGTGCTGGCGGGCTCGGGTGAAGTCACCGGCGCCGGCGAGGAGGTTGGCGAGGTTGCCGTGGGCATCGGTGTAGTCGGGCTGGATGCGGATGGCTTCGCGGAAGGCGGCCTCGGCACGGCGGCGATCGCCGGTTGCGAGCATGACGATGCCGAGGTTGCTGTGGGGTTCGGGGAGATCGGGATCGAGGGTGATGGCTTTCTCGATGGCTTTCACGGCCGCGGCGGTGTTGTGCTGGGCATGGAGGGCGAGGCCGAGTTCATGCCAGGCTTCGGCGCGGGCGGGAGCGAGTTGGGTGGCGTGACGTAGCGAGGCGACGGCCTGATCGAGTTGCCCGGTGAGGCGCAAGGCAACGCCGAGGCTCTCGTGGGCGGCGACCATCTGCGGGTTCTTTCGGACGGCTTCGCGGTAAACAGTGAGGGCCTCCGGCAGCCGGCCGGTATTGCGGAGGGCTTCGCCGAACTGGAAGTGGAACTCCGGGCGAGCGAAGGGGAAACGCTGGAGGGCGGCGGCGAGGCGAGGGATGCCTTTCTCTACGTTGCTTTTGTCGATGACCTGGGCGAGGGCCGTATAGAGCTCCCTGGTGGGAGAGGGCGGCAGATCCGGGGGGTAGTAGAGAACCACTTCGCCACGGTAGGCGCGTTCGCCGGTTTCATGGCGTTCGGGGCGGGGGGCGAGGAGATCGCCGGCGGGTTTGTGGCGCTGGATGAGGTGATCGGTGGCGAGAGAGTGGACGACATCCTCCGTGCGGCGTTTGGGCATGTGGCAATCGGCGCAACCGGCGGCAGGGGTGTGTTTGCCGGCGGCGATTGAGCGGGAGAAGGTCTCGCCGTGGCATTTGCGGCAGGCGGCGTCATAGGCCTTGACGGCTCGCTCGCCGCGGGGAATGTCGTGGGGGTTGTGGCAGGAGGCGCATTCGAGAGCGCCCTTGCTTTCGAGGAAGCAGCGGGAGCGGCGGATGCGATAGACGGCGTTGACGATTTCAAACTTGTCGTCGCGTCCGGCGGCGGGGGCATGATCGAAGAAGAGCCACTGATTGCTGAGGGGCTGGCCGGGTTGAAAATCGAAGGGTCCGCGGTCGTAGCGCTGGAGGGAATTAGGAAGGGGGAAGCTGGTTGTTTCCAAGTGGCACTGGATGCAGATCTCTTCGCGGCGTTCGGGAGAGAGGCGCTTGGGGTTCACGATGGCCTGGCGAATGGCGGCGGGTGTCGCTTTGCCGGAGCCGGCGAGCTGGGCGTGCTTGCTGCCGGGCCCGTGACAGCGCTGGCAGTCAATGCCGGCGGGGAGCGGGTCGAGATAGACGGGTTCGGCGAAGGAATGCTGGTTGCCGGCGGGAATTTTGGGATAGCCGTTGTGGCAATACATGCAGTCGTAGGAGACTTTGCGGCGAAAGCCTTCGTGATCCGGGCGGTCATAGCCCGGGTTCATGGCCCAATGGCCGCCCTGGTCGGCGTACCAGCCGAGGGGGAGTTCAATGAGGGTGTTGCGAGGAGTTCGATGGAGGAACGTTCGCGCGTGGTTGCCGGAGCCGAGGACAAAATCGATCTGCTTTTCGAGGACGTTGGTCTGGCGGCCGTCGGGGGAAAGTTGGTGCCGGCGCTGGAAGAACTTATCACCGCGGCGGAGCATGGTGAAATAGCTTTCCGAGGGCGCGTGGTAATAGGAACCCTTCCAGTTGGCGAGGGTATTTTCTGCGGTTGGGGCGGCGAAGGACCGGCCCATTCCGCTCAACTGGTAAGTGTCCCAAATGCCGCGGTGGCAGGCAGCGCAGACCTGGGGCGGCGCGTATTCAGCCGGCCCCTCCGGCTGGGGCTGGGCTCCGATGTAGAAGGCGACGCAGAGGGCGGCGAGAGGCAACAACCGGCGGAGGGTTTGACTCCTACGCGTATTGCCAGAGGCTTTGCTGTCTGTGTCCGGCATCGTGTCGGCGCGCCTCCTCATAGCATTGCAGGAATTTTGGACTGGCGCTCCGCGATGTGTTGCCGAGGCGGTGCAACTACTGGACCTGGCGGCGGTGGAACTCGAGTTTTTCCAAGAAGCGGTCGATCAATTCCGGGCCATGCACCGGGGTAAAGTGCCCGGCGATGATGTTGGTGAAATCGAGGTTTCGCGCTTTCAGCTTGCGCAGAGTTTTGGGGTACTCAACGATGTCGGCCGAATCGAGGTTGCCGAGCTGTTCTTTGAGGATGCAGTTTCCGTAGAGGACCCGCTCCTGGGGAAAGTAGACGAAGATGCCGTCCGGTGTGTGGGCGGGGCCGGTGTAGATGGCCTTGACGTTTCCGCCTTGCAGTTCGTAGTCGCCGTCGAAGATGGTGTCGGGGAGGGTGAGGGGAATGGCGGGGTAGCCAGCGTAGACCTTCTGGAGGAGTTGCATGTGCTCGGCCCAGCGCTCCTTCAACAGATTGACCGTCTGGCGGCGAGAGACCACTTTCGCACCGATGGAACGGAAATAGGGGCTGCCGCCGGAGCGGTCGGCGTGATAGTCCGGGACGATTACCTCGCGGATTGGTTTGGGGGTTATCTTGCGGATTTCTTCGACAAGCAGTTTGGCGGTGGCTGGGGTCCAAGTGGCACCGACGACAGTGACGTGGTCCGGCCCGACGTAGACAAGCGAGTTTTCCTGGACGTAGAAGGTGTCGACGGCGAGATAGACGCCGCCGCGGAAGTGAGTGAGCGTTACGGCCGGTTCCGCCGCGAAGGCAGCCGAGAGGGCCAGAAGGCCCAGGAGGATACGAACATTCATGATTAGTATTCCGAGCGGCAGGTTCGAAGCCGGGGACCGCCCTGCCGAGGGCTGAGGCGCGGCCGATGCGGGGCCCAGTTTTTGATGGTACCAGCCGGTGGATGGAGATGGAAAGACTGGGGATGGGCAGGGTCAACGGGCGCGGCGCTGCAGCGCGAACTCCACGGCAAGCGGGGCGGAGGGCCCGCGCTTGAGGGCGCGGAGCGGCGCCGGATTTCCAACGTCGCAGGGCTTCCATTCGCGGCACGATGCGACTGGGAGTTCGAGATCGTGGAAGGCATTGAGGTAATCCGCAAACTGATGGGCGAAGACCGGCATATTGACCTCCGTGCCGTCCTGATCGAAGTGCGCCCGCGCGCCGGTTAACGAGTAGAAGGGATGAATCTCGATGATGGAGATGGTGCCGTGGGGTTTAAGGATACGCAGGGCCTCCCGTAGGGGAGGCCGAATGCCGGAGAGGTGCTCCAGGGTGAGACAGAAGAGAACGTGATGGAACGAGGCATCCGGGAGAGGGAGCGGATCGTTCATATCCTGATGCAGGAGACGGGCCTGGGGAAGGCGGGATTGGGCGACTTCCAGCATGCCGCTGGAGAGGTCGCATCCGGCGCAGAGAGCGGCCCCGAAGGAATGGAGTGCGGCAAGGTTCCGGCCGGTACCGCAGCCGAATTCGAAGACGGAGCGTCCGCGTACTTCTGCGAGGGAGCGGTGGACGATTTCGGCGGCCATGTAGACCATCGGATTCGGGTACGAGTCGTAGAATGCCGACCAACGGTCATAGGCCTCGGCCACAGGCAAGAAGAGTTCTTTTTCCATCGTAGAGCGCTCCCGCAATCGGAGATGATGCACTCCGAGTGACGAGCATTTTTTGGTCGAGGGGCCATGCGATGCATGGGCGATCGGCTCCGCCAGAGCCCTTCTATTTTAGCTTGTCGGGGATTGGTTGGCGGGTCGTTTTTGCGCGGGCTTGGGCAGGGTTGTCTGCATGGAAAGTCATCGATTCCACGAGAACAGGGACGGGTGCCACCGGCTTTCTCAAAAAGTTCAAAAGCTCTGGCACTTTTGCCGCGCGGATCCCCAGTATAGAAGCGGACACCTACGGGGATTACCTCGAGCGAGTAGCAGGATGAGGCTCATCGGCCACTCGGGGCGAAATAAGAATCGGAGGAAGTAGAGTTGGACAGAGATCCGCGAGAGCGCTGGAAACAGGTTTGCCGGTTGTCATCCCAACTGCTGGATTCGCCGAAATCGGAATGGAACTCGATTCTGGACCGCGAATGCGGCGGCGATCGGGAACTGCGCGCCCAAGTACTGGAAGTTTGCGGTAACTATTCGGAAACCGACGATTTTTTCGGGGCGCCGGTCGGCTCGCCTCTGGCGCTGGAGGACTCGCTCCTCGGGCAACGGATCGGCGCCTGGAGCGTGCTGCGGATCCTGGGCGAAGGCGGCATGGGCCGGGTCTACCTTGTGGAACGGGCCGATGGCGTATTCCCACAGCGGGCGGCGCTCAAGGTGATGCGGGATCACGCCGATCCATCGTCGATCCGACGCTTCCATGCGGAGCGCCGCATTCTGGCTATGCTGGAACACCCGTCGATCGCTCGCGCCATCGACGGCGGCGCGACACCCGATGGATGTCCTTATCTGGTGATGGAATACGTGGAAGACGCCCAGCCGATTGACGAATTCTGCAAGCATCACCCCGTGAAGGAAAAACTCCGCCTGTTTCTCCAGGTGGTGGAAGCCGTGGAGACGGCACACAAGCAGCAAACCGCACACCGGGATCTGAAGCCCGCGAACATCCTGGTTGGCCGCAACGGCGTGCCCAAGGTTGTCGACTTCGGAATCGCCAAGATTTTCGAGCAAGGTCCGCAATCCGGCGAGCAGACGAATGCGGCGCATCTCGCGCTGACACCCACCTACGCGAGTCCCGAACAGTTGCTGCAGCAACCCAGTTCGCTTTTGAGCGATATCTACTCTTTGGGCGCCGTCCTGTACAAGATGCTCACGGGCCACGCACCACATAGGCTGACCGGCCTCAACATCCTGGAATCGGTCCGATTGGTGACGGAATCCGATCCGCGACCGCCGAGCGCGAGCAATGGAGAATCGGACGCCGACGTGGACGCGATCGTCAGGCGGGCGATGGAGCGAACTCCGGTGCGCCGCTACGCTTCGGCGACAGAGTTCGCCGCTGATCTACGGCGCTATTTGGAGGGAGGCTCTGTTCAGGCCCGGAGGAGGTCTCTGCCGCATCGCTTCGGCCGGTTTCCGGTAGAACGTCGATGGGCCGTGTTGGGCATAGCAGTGTGCGTGATATTGGCGCCCCTCATCTGGCACTTTTTCGCTAGCGGTCCTCCGCCGTGCGTGGAACATGCAACGGGCATCTATCAATGGACCACTGACAATCGGGCAACGACTTTGGGCAATGGAAAGCTGGAATACCGGGGGGAAGTGTATCTTTATCCAGACCACAAAGCCGTCAATCAGTTCGGTCCAGAGGGCGATGGGAGGCTTGGCGCGTGGAGCATTGCGAACGATTGCCAAGTGACCATACGCTGGCAGAACGGGAGATACGTCGATGTATTGACCCTGAGCAACGACGGCAAACAAATGACCGGCACCAATCAAATCGGCACGATCATCACAGGGTTGAAGTAAATAGCGCCCCGGGCGACTCTATTAGTGCCGCATAAACCGGGGACGGGGTAGGCAAGGACTCTCTTATGGGAGAGGAAGGGGGCCTTAAAATATTTTGGCTCCCCGGGTAGGATTCGAACCTACAACCCTTCGGTTAACAGCCGAATGCTCTACCGTTGAGCTACCGAGGAGCAACCTTGCTACGCCCTTTATTACAGCAAATGGAGACGGAAAAAGTCAACATCTAGCGATTACGAAGCCAATCGGCGAGGCGGCCGGGCCAGGATGCCAGGGCGATATCACTCCAGGCGAGGCCGACGCCGTGGGGTCCGTTTTCGTAGATGTGGAGTTCGGCGGGAACGCCATGCTTTCGAAGCGCCATATAGAAGAGCACGCTGTTTTCCGGGGGAACGCCGGTGTCGGCGTTGGTGTGGAAAAGAAAGACGGGCGGGGTTTCGCGGGTGACGGCGCGTTCGTTGGAAAGATTCTCCACGAGTTTGGGGTCGGGG
Source organism: uncultured Solibacteraceae bacterium (assembly GCA_964430625.1). Classification (GTDB taxonomy): domain Bacteria; phylum Acidobacteriota; class Terriglobia; order Bryobacterales; family Bryobacteraceae. Next base: position 131,123 of record CAYSFR010000013.1, on the reverse strand, counting down.
TTGTCGCCGAGCAGATTGCGGCGGCTGCCTTTGTGTACGTAGGGTTCCTCCGTGAATGTAATGACGGGATAGGCGAGGACGGCAAAGTCCGGGCGGGAACTGGCGCGGTCGATGACATCTTCGGCCGAGGCATTGCCGGGATCGAAGTGGGTGGCGGCAGTGGCGGAGAGGTGGCCGCCGGCGGAGAAGCCCATGATGCCGATTTTGGCGGGGTTCAGTTTGAATTCGGCGGCGCGGGCACGGACAGTACGGAGGGCGCGTTGGGCGTCGCCGAGCATGACGGGGTGGCGATACTTGGGGCCAAGGCGATACCGGAGAACGAAGGCGGAGATGCCTTGCGAATTCAGCCACTGGGCGATTTGCTTGCCTTCATGGTCGACCGCGAGGGCGCCGTAGCCGCCGCCGGGGCAGACGACGATGGCTTTGCCGTTGGGATTCTTGGCGATCCATGGAGTGAGTGTGGGGACATCCTTCTCTTCCGAGCCCTGGGCGCCGGGAGCGGCGCCGGACCAGAGGGGAAAGGCGGCTGGTTCCGGGACGGGGCGCTGGGCGAACAGCACCGCCGCGGAGAGGAGAAGAAGGAAGGTTTTACCCATGGGGGTCACGATATCGCAGGGCTGCTGCAAGGTGCAAGAACCATTACAATGCGGAGTTATGCCATTGGCGAACACGATTGACGATGTAGTGAGCGAGTTAACGGAGATCATTGCCAAGGCGAAGGCGGAAGGCTCGCGCCTGGGATATTTTCCGGCGCTGTACCGGCGAGTGACGAGGGAGGTGAAACGGGGCATCGAGCGGGGACGGTTTGTGGACGGGCCGCGTATGGCGCACCTGGATGTGGTGTTTGCAAACCGGTATCTGGCGGCGTATGACGCCTGGCAAGTGGGCGCCGGGGTGAGCGACTGCTGGGCGCTGGCGTTTGGCGCGGCGGGGCGAACCGACACGACGATTGTGCAGCACCTGCTGGCGGGGATGAACGCGCACATCAACCTGGACCTGGCGGTGGCAGCGGCGGAGGTGGCGCCGGGCCACACGATTCATTCGTTGCATAGCGATTTTCAGCAGATCAACCGGATTCTGGCCGAGCAGATCAACGATGTGCAAGATGCGATTGCAAGCGTTGCACCGATGATGTGGATGCTTGACCTTGTGGGAGGGCAGAGAGAGGAGCGGATGGTGGAATTCAGCCTGGAGCGGGCGCGGGACGCGGCGTGGGTGCAAGCGCTGGTAATGGCGGAACTGAGCGGAGAGGAACGGGAGGCGGCGATTGGCGCAGTGGACCGGGGAGTGACGCTGATCGGAAGCGGTGTGCTGCATCCGCCGGGGTGGATGATGCGGGCGGCGCTGGGGGTGATCGTCAGAAGCGAAGAGCGCGACGTGACCAGGGTCATCGCCGCGCTCGAGTAGGTTTCAGTTACTCCGTCCTGTGGCATCGGGCGGTTTGGGGACCACCGGCTTCCAGCGGCCGGCACGTTTGAGGGCATCGCGCAGGAGGAACTCCACCTGCCCATTGAGCGAGCGGAACTCGTCGTCCGCCCATTCCTTAACCAGGTCAAGGGTCTCGGCGTCGATGCGGATCAGGAATGATTTCCGCTCGGCCATGGTGACTCCTTAGTGATGTAGCGTACCTGCATTGATGACGGGTTGCGTGCTGCGCTCCCCGCACAAGACGACCAGGAGGTTGGAGACCATGGCGGCTTTCCGTTCTTCGTCCAAGGTGACGACGGAGCGCTGGCTGAGCAGGTCCAGCGCCATCTCCACCATACCAACAGCGCCTTCGACAATCTTCTGCCGGGCGGCGATGATGGCTGAAGCCTGCTGGCGCTGCAACATGGCGGCGGCGATTTCCGGGGCATAGGCGAGGTGGCTGATGCGAGCCTCTTCGACGGCGACGCCAGCGACGGCGAGACGTTCCTGAATCTCGTGTTGCAGGCGGGCGGCGATCTCCGCCGTATTGCCACGGAGAGAGAGGCCATCGACTTCGTGAGAATCGTAGGAGTACTGCGTGGCGAGGTTGCGCAGGGCGGATTCGCTCTGAATACTGACGTAGTTTTCGTAGTTGTCGACCTGGAAGGAGGCTTCGGCCGAATCGACCACCTTCCAAACTACGACGGCGCCGATTTCAATGGGATTGCCGTCGTGGTCATTGACCTTGAGGCGGTTGGTCTCAAAGTTCCTGGTGCGAAGCGAGACGTGCTTCTTCGAATAGAAGGGGTTGGCCCAGCGAAGGCCGGTCTCCTTGACCGTGCCGATATAGTTGCCGAACAACTGAAGAACGACGGCCTTGTTGGGGTGAACGGTGAAGAAGCCGCAGGAAGCAATCAAGGCCAGGGTGAGAACGGCGGTCCCGGCGAGGACCATTGAGAGGGGCGACAGCATCGCAGACCTTTTCACGTTGATGAAAAAGGCGATGGCGATTGGGTAGAGCGCGACCGTGATCAGCAACATCAGGTAGCCGGAAGCAGCGCTCATGCGAATTTCTTTAATCATCGAGTTGACCTCCTTGGGGTCAATAGCATGTTGATACTTTTATGATATCACTTTGATACTTCCCGTCAAGAGTTTTTCGTGAGTAACGGAGGGGGTACGGGTTAAGGGGGCGGGTGACGATATATCATGTCCGATATGCGCCAATTCCGCCTTTCTCTCCTTTTCTGTTCCGCCGTTGTGGTGGCGGGTAACTGGCCCCAATGGAGGGGGCCTTCGCTGGACGGAGTGAGCGAGGAGAAGGGACTTCCGGAGAAGTGGACGACCGAGGAGAACGTCACGTGGAAACTGGCACTGCCGGGGCGGAGCGGGGCGACGCCGATCATCTGGGGTGAGACGGTCTTCTTGAACGTCGCCGAGAATGACGATTTGCAGATCTGGGCGGTGGACAGGACGGCGGGGACGGTGAAGTGGAAGAAAAAGTTGGCGGGCGGCAACTACAAGATCAACAAGCAAAACATGTCGTCGCCGTCGCCGGTGACCGATGGTAAGGGTGTTTTTGTCATGACCGGCACCGGCATCTTCAAGGCGTTCGATTTCAACGGGACGGAGTTGTGGACGAAGGACATTCAAAAAGAGTACGGGGCGTTCGGGTTGAACTGGGGGTATGCGTCATCGCCGCTGCTTTGGAACGGTTCGCTGTACGTGCAGGTGTTGCACGGAATGAAAACGGACGACCCCTCTTACATTTTGAAGATCGACCCGAAAACCGGGAAGACGCTGGTGAAGGTGGAGAGGCCGACAGAGGCGATCGTGGAGTCGCCGGACAGCTACACGACGCCGGCGGTGTGGACAGCGGGGAAACAGACGGAGATCATCATCACGGGGGGAGATGTGGTGACGGGTCATGATCCGGGTACGCTGAAGGAGCTTTGGCGCGCCAATGTTCTGAATCCGCAGAACAACCCGATGAACCGGATCATTGCGTCGCCGGTGGTACGGGACGGGCTTATCTACGCGCCGACGCGGGTGCGCCCGTTGACGGCACTGCGGCCGGGCGGGAAGGGGGACGTGACGAAGAGCCACGTGGTTTGGCAAAACCCGAACGGGCCGGACGTACCGACGCCGGTAACGGACGGGAAGTATCTGTACGTGACCAACGACAGGGGCATTCTGTGGTGCATGGACGCAAAGACGGGGGCGGAGATTTACAGCGGGAAGCGGATCAAATCGGCGATTTACAGTTCATCGCCGGTGCTGGCTGATGGCAAGCTGTATGTAACGAACGAGGACGGGCTGGTGACGGTGGTGCAGGCGGGGCCGGAGTTCAAGGTGCTTTCTGAAAACGACATGAAAGACTACACGCTGAGTTCGCCGGCGGTAAGCGACGGGCAGTTGTTCATCCGCACGGCGGGGTATCTCTACTGTATCGGGAAGCGAACGGGGAAGCGCTAGCCAAGTACAGATGCGATAGCATAGCCGCATGAGCACTCGTAGTTTGCAAGACGTTGCAGAGCGGGCGGGAGTGTCGACGGCAACGGTTTCCCGCGTGCTGAACAACATCGGTGTTGTGAAAAGCAGCACGCGGACGAAGGTACTGAAAGCGGTGGAAGAGCTGAAGTACTTCCCCAACATCCATGCGCGGGCGCTGGCCGGCGGATCGTCGCGGACGCTGGGTCTGGTGGTCTCGAATCTGGAGAACCCGTTTTTTCTCGACGTATTCCGGGCACTGGAGCACGAGGCGAGGGAAAAGGGCTACGAGGTGCTGATCGCCAACACGGATTACGATCCGCAGCGACTGGTGGCGAATGTGCATCTGATGCTGGGGAGGCGAGTGGCGGGGCTGGCGCTGATTGTCTCCGAGATTGCGCCGCATCTGCTCGATGAGCTATCGGAGCGGAAGGTGCGGACGGTGGTGTACGACGTAGGGAGTCCGCGCCCGAACATTCTGAGCATCAAGACACAGTACAAGCGGGGAATGCAACGGGTGGTGGAATACTTGCACAGCATGGGCCACCGGCGGATGGCCTTTGTTGGCCATCATGATTCGCTGGGTCCGTTGAGCGCGCGGCACCATTCGTTTCTGGAGGCAGTGCAGCGGTACGATCCGCAGGTGGAGCAGCGGTCGGTGGCCTCCGAGGATGGCTACGAGGGCGGAAGGGAGGCGGTGCGGGAGATTTACCGCGGCGGGATGCGGCCGACGGCGATTGTGTGCGTGAACGACTTTATGGCGGTAGGCGTTCTGCGGCAGTTGCGGGAGATGGGCTTGCGGGTGCCGGAGGATGTCTCGGTGACGGGATTCGACAACATCTCCTTGTCGGAGATGATGACCCCGTCACTGACTACCGTGCACATCCCCTGCGACACGTTGGGCCGGAAGATCTTCGCCATGCTGACTGACAAGACGGAGACGCAGCGGGAGATGATGATCGACCCAGAGCTAGTGCTGCGGGAATCGACAGGACCGGCGGCGCAGGAAAAGCGCGCGCCGGAGAAGAAAACGAAGAAAGCAGGCCGAGGCTAGCCTTTCGGCTTGAAATAGAAGACCATGGCGGCACCGGCGGCGACGACGACGTAGCCGACGAAGAGCATGGGGTTTGGCTTGTCTTTCGGCGGATGCATGGCCATGGTCATGATGACATTGATGAGTGGGGCGCCGCCGAAGACGATGGGCATGACATAGTTGGGCACGCCGCCATTGCGGAATGCCCAGATGATGCAGATGGCGCCGGCGGCTCCGAGCAGGCCGCCGAGGGTAGCGAACCAGACGCCGCGGCTATTGAACTCACCGAGTCCACCGGAGGCAGAGAGAGTGACGACGGGCACGAGAACGCCGAGGAGGAAGTAAGCGGCACCGACGCAGAGGAGGGCGCGGAGGGGATTGCCGAGTTTGATCTGGCCCTCGTGAAGGACGGGCCCATAGATGCCCCAGAAGAGCATGGCGCCGATGGCGAACAATAACCAGAGCATGGATTTCTTTCTCTCCTTAGCGGCAGTTGAAGAATTGGCGACGGTGGAAGCCATGGGAATTCCCTATTGTAGCCGCTAGAATTGCAGGCGCAAGCCGAGTTGGATCTGGCGGGCGGTGGTGAGTGTATTGCGGACGGCGCCGAGGGTTCCGATGGGGCCGGTGGTGGTGGAGATGGCCAGGATGTTCGGGATGCCGAAGTTGGCGTGGTTGAAGAGATTGAACGACTCGACGCGGAACTGGAGGCGAGCCTGGTCGTTCCATTTCGTCAGGTCGAAGTTCTTCAGCAGCGACAGGTCGAATGTCCGGAGGTGGGGGCCGATGAAGGTTCCGCGTCCGAGGTTGCCGAGCTGGCCGGCGGGGGAGAGGACGAATGCGGCGGGGTTAAACCATTGATTGGGATTGCCGGTGACTGCGGACTGATGAGTAAATCCGGGGGCGATGCTGGCACGGTCCTGGCCGAGGCCGGGCCCGAGAGAGGGCGACCAGCCGGAGCGGGAGCGATTCCCGCTGACGAACACAGTGAGCGGATTGCCGCTGCGCATGTTGGAGATTCCGGCGAGCTGCCAGCCGGCGAAGGCAACCTTTGCCGCACCGGTGGCGTTGCGGAAGAGGGGGATGTTCCAGTGGAAATTGGTGACCCAGTTGTGTTTGGCGTGGTAATCGGCGAGGCCCTTGTTGTAGCTGAAGCCGGCGAACTCCGGCATGGCAGACGTGGTGCCGTTGGTAGCGTCAGAGAAGAACGTGGAGGCCTGGGTGGTGTCGATATTGCGGGAAAACGTGTAAGAGCTCTGAAACTGCAAGTCGCGACCGAGCCGTTTGCGAATTTCCAGGATGCCGGCGTGGTACCAGGAGTTGCCGTCGCTCGATTTCAGCTCAATGGTGGTGTAAGCGGGGTTGCGGCGCGGGGCCCCCGCGGGGAAGACGAGAGTGCCATCGGCCTGGCGCACGGGTTCGACAATGTTGACATCATTGGAACGCAGCAGGTGGATACCGCGGGAGCCAGCGTAGCCCAGTGTAACGACGACACCGGCAGGGAGCTGGTGTTGCAGATTGAGGTTCCAAGTCTGCATGTATGGATTCTTGATATTCCATTCGACGGGGCGGATGGTGTTGCCGAGGCCGCGTTCAAAAGGCGGATTAGGAAAGGTCGGGTTGGCGATACTGACGCGCGGGGTGAAGGGCGGATTGGTGACGGTGACGATGAGGGTCTGCTGGCCGTTGGTGTTGTAAATGAGGCCATAGCCACCGCGGACGGCGGTGCGTCCGGTGCCGAACACATCCCAGGCGAAGCCGAAGCGCGGGGAGAAGTTCTTCTTGGTGGGATTCTGATAGAGCTGGCCGGAGACGGGTGCGGAATCCGTGAAGAGATTGAGCAGCGCCGAATCGCGGCCGTAGATATCGATGGGCATGGTGGCGAACTCGTAGCGGAGTCCGGGATTGATGGTCAGGCGGGGATGGATCTTCCAGGAGTCCTGGATGTAGAAGCCCATGAGGGTGAATCGCCAGTAGCGATCGAACTGGGCGGCGGGGGTGAGTCCAAGGAAGCGTGCGGGGGTATTGGTAAGGAAGGAGCGGAGGTCGTTGAATGTGAAGGTTCCGAGGGAGAAGGTGGGGTTCACCATGTTGTCCTGGTAGCGTTCGGCGAGCATGCCGGCCTTGAGCAGGTGCCGGCCGCGGGTAAGATTGGCACCGGTTTCAAAGCCGTAGACATTTTGGGTGAGGCGGAGGTTGGCGGAGGCCTGGGGACCGAAGCGGGGCATGCCGCCGATGTCGAAGTTGCCCATCAGGCCGCGGCCGGGAACGAACTCCGGGAGGCGGGTGGCCGTGTTGGCTTCCACATTCTGGAAAGTAGTGGTCCGGCTGAAGGAACCGCGGAAGTGAAGAAGTGTGCGGGGCGAGACGACGTGCCGGTATTCGGTGGTGAGGAACTGGTTCTTGGAGAGGAACTGGCGGGGAAATTGGGGGAAATCGGTAGGCAGGTTCTGCACGGCGTCATCGAAGGTGTAGCGGGTGAAGAACTGGCCGGCGTTGCCGAGGTTGCGATCATAGCGGCCTTGGACGAAGTGCTGATTGACGGATTGGGCGAAACCGAAGACGTAATCGGCGAGGCCACCGCCGCGGGAGTTGCCATTGGCGCGGGGAATTTCATTGAGGAACGGCGCAACGGCGGCGCTGATGGGGACGGTGACGGTTTGGCCGGGGCGAGTGGAGTCCGGGAGAATGCCGAGGCGGGCGTTATTGTCCGGGACGGCAGAGACAATGGTGCGGCCAAGGCGATCGCGGAGACCTTCGTAGGTGAAGAAGAAGAAGTCCTTGTCCTTGCGAATGGGGCCGCCGAGGCTGCCGCCAAACTGGTTTCGTTTGAACTCGGGGCGTTTGGAGGGATCGAAGAAGTTGCGGGCGTCAAAGTTGTCGTTACGGTGGAAGTGGTAGAGGCTGCCGTGGAGTTCGTTGGAGCCGGACTTGGTGAGGGTGTTGATCTGACCGCCGGAGTTGCGGCCGAACTCGGCGGAGTAGTTGTTGACCTCGACGCGGAATTCACGGATGGCCTCGACGCCGAGGACGGTACCGGCGGCGGAGCCGGCCGGACCATTAGTGAAGTCGTTTTGCGGGGTGCCATCGATGAGGTATACGTTGGAGCGGGGGTCCTGACCGTTGATGCTCATGCCTAGGCCGTGGGCGACGACGGAGCCGCCGTCCCGATGGGGATAGGCAACGACGCCAGGTTGGAGAAGAGCGAGATCGGTATAGTTGCGGCCATTGAGGGGGAGATCCTGCATGGCGGACTCCGAGACGAGATAGCCGAGTTCGGCAGTGGCGGTGTTGACCTGGGAACCGGCGGCGACGACGGTGATTTCCTGGTCGACGGCACCAACGGCGAGTTCGATGTCCACCTTCACCGTTTCATTCACGGTGAGGGAGATGCCCTTGCGGAGGAGCGTACGGAAGCCGGGGGCGGAGGCGCGGAGTTCCACCTGGCCGGCGCGCAGGGCGGGCACGAAAAAGATGCCGTCCTTACCCGAGACCGTTTTGCGCATAAGGCCGGTAGCCACCTCTTTGACCGAGACCTGGGCGCCCTCGATCAGGCCGCCGGTAGCGTCATGGACCGTGCCGGTTAATGTGGCAGCGGTCTGAGAATAAGCTGAAAATGCAAGCGTTACAGCAATTACAGCGAGACGGAGAGAATGCAGAAAACTCATCGATAATCCTTCAGGGTAGCAAAGGCCCACGGACAGTCAGATCTAGCACAGACGTTTCCACCGCCGGTTTGGTAACCGATGCCGTTCACCCCTCGGGCAGGGTTTTTCGCCCCTGTAGAAACCGGGAGGGGCAAGCACCACTGTAAACTGGAGCATGCGTCGATTGCTGATTTTCATTATTGGGCTGGGAATGGCTTTGGGGGAAAATTGGCCGCAATGGCGTGGACCGGGGTCGAACGGCGTATCGGCAGAGACGAAATTGGCCGGCGAATGGGGTGCAGGAAAGAACGTTGCGTGGAAGACGCCGATACCGGGCCGGGGCCGGTCATCACCGGTGGTTTGGGGCGATCGCGTTTTTCTGACGACGGATGTGGAGGCAGGTAAGGCGGAGGGGCATCAGCCTCCGAAGCATGTGATCGACGGGACGCCATTTCGCCATCCGGACAGCATGGGCGCCGATGTACGGCACAAGCTGATGGTGCTGTGCCTGGACCGGAAGAGCGGAAAGATTCTGTGGCAGCAAGTGGCCTATGAAGGAGTGGTCTACGACGAGCGGCACAAGGCGGGGAGCTATGCGGCGCCGACGCCGGTGACCGACGGGCGGGCGGTGTACGCCTACTTCGGCAGTGAGGGCTTCTATGCGTTCGACATGAACGGGAAGCTACTGTGGAAGTTCGATCCGGGGAAGATTCAGACGGTGGGAATGGGACCGGGAGCGTCGCCAGTGCTGGCAGGAGATGTGCTGATCCTGCAGTGTGATTCGAGCGATAAAAAGTCAAAGTTGATCGGGTTGAACCGGAAGAACGGGGAGCTGGTTTGGAAGACCGAGCGGACGACGGACGTCACCTGGTCGACGCCGATGTTGGTGGAAGGGGGTGGAAGGCAGGAGTTGATCACGACGGCCAATGATGTGGTGATTTCCTATGATCCGAAGACGGGGAAGGAGTTGTGGCGCGGGCCGGGGGTAAAGGGGAATGCGGTTCCGAGTCCGGTATCCGGGAAAGGAATTGTGGTGGTGTCGGCTGGGTATCCGGACAAGTACGCGTGGGCGTTCCGCGCCGGGGGCGACGGGAAGCCATTGTGGGAGTACAACAAGGGAACGGCCTACGTGCCGTCGCCTATTTTTTACGGGGACTACGTCTACCTGGTGACGGATCGAGGGCTGGTGACGTGCCTGGAGGCGAAGACGGGGGCGGTAAAATACGAGGGGAAGCGGCCGGGTCCGGGCGGGACGTACGCCGGATCGCCAGTGGCCTATGATGGGAAAATCCTTCTTACGAGTGAAGACGGAGAAACCCACGTGATTCAGGCCGGGCCGGAGTTCGCTGTGTTGCGAACCAATTCGGTAGGGGAACCGGTGCTGGCTTCGCCGGCGATTGCGAACGGGATGATCTTCATTCGTGGTAAAGATCATTTGTTCGCCATCGCACAATGAAACTACCGATTCTGCTGCTCATTCTCGTCTACTACGCGCTACATCAGGACTTCTGGAACTGGACGACGGCGCGGCCGCTGGTATTTGGTTTTCTGCCCATCGGTCTGCTCTATCATGCGCTTTACGCAGCTGGGGCAGCGGCGCTGATGGCGCTGCTGGTACGGGTGGCGTGGCCGGAGCGATTGGAAGCCTGGGCAGAGAAGGAGCCGGGGGAGTGACGCCGACGATTTTCGTACTCGCCTATCTGGCGATTGTCCTTTACATTGGCATTTTTGCATTCCGGCAATCGCGGGGGCAGGCCGAGGACTACTTCCTGGCGGGACGGGCGATCGGGCCGTGGGTGTTTGTGTTGAGCCTGTTTGGGACGCACATGACAGCGTTCGCGATCCTGGGCTCCAGCGGGCACGCTTTCAATTTTGGCATCGTTACATTCGGGCTGATGGCGTCGAGTTCGGCACTGGTAGTGCCGATCTGTTTGCTCTTCCTGGGCACGCGACTTTGGGCGGTGGGGAAGAAGTTCGGCCACATTACGCCGGTGCAGATCTTCCGTGACCGGTGGGAGTGCGGGCATATCGGCACGCTCATCTTTTTTCTGCAAGCGGCGTTGCTGGTGCCTTACATCATCATCGGGGTAATGGGCGGGGGAACGACGCTGAGCGTCATCAGCGGCGGGCTGATTCCTTTCTGGGCGGGCGGTTTGCTGGTAGCGGCCGTGGTGATGAGTTACGTGTTTTTTGGCGGGATGAGAGGAACGGCATGGGTGAATGCGTTTCAGACCGTTTTGTTCCTTACATTCGGGATGATCGCGGTGGTGGTGATTGGCAATGGGATGGGAGGATTTACCTCGATTGCCGAGCGGATGCTGGCGGACGCAAAGTCGTCCCACCTGCTCTCGCGGGAGAAGTTTTCGCCGCTGGCGTTCCTGAGCTACACGTTTAACCCGCTGTCGGCGATCGCTTTTCCGCATATCGCCATCTTCTGTCTGACCGCGAAGAAGATGACGCAGTTCAAGAAAACGGTAATGCTTTACCCTTTGTGCATTTTGCTGATTTGGCTGCCTTGCGTGTGCCTTGGGGTGTTTGCCAATCAGGCACAGGAGATTCCGGCACTGGCGGCGAAGATTGACGCCAAACAGGCGACGGGCCGGCCGGTGGTAGCCGACGACGTGATGCTGCAGCTGCTCTCGCACTACGCGCCGGAGTGGCTGGCGGGACTGCTGGGCGCGGGGATCATGGCGGCGGTGATGGCGAGCGATTCGCAGATTCTGGCGCTATCCACGATGTTCACCGAAGATGTGTTTGCCTATTACGGGGCTCGTGACCGCTGGGGACCCAAGGCGCAGGTGGCGACCGGACGGCTGTTTATTGTGCTTGTGACCGCATTCGCCTACTTCACCGCCCTCAATGCAAAGGCGAGCATTTTTGACCTGGCGGTGCAGTTTTCCTTCGCCGGATTCTCGGCGATGATGCCACTCTACGTGGGGGCACTGTACTGGAAGGGGAGCACAAAATGGGGCGCGCTGGCGGCAACTGTATGGGTGGCGTGCTGCACGGTCGGGCTGTTCTACGCTCCTCGCGGGTTTACAGTGGGCGGGTTCTCTCCGGTGGTGCCAATGACGATTGGGGCGGCGCTGCTGTTGTGGCTGGTTTCGACGATCACACCGAAACCATCCGCCAATACGGTACAACGCTACTTCTCTGTATAATGCTCGGGATACAAGATGGCTGCTGAAACCCGCAAATTCACCCTGGTCCACTGGCTGATCTGCCTGGTGGCGTCGATCGGCTTTGCCTTCGACATCTACGAGATCCTGGTATTGCCGCTGATTGTCGGGCCGGCGCTCGCCGAACTGGGAGGATTGAAACCAGGGACGCCGGCCTATCTGGATTGGGTGGGATGGCTATTTTTTGTGCCGGCGTTTGCGGGGGGCATTTTTGGCATGGTAGGGGGATACCTCACCGATTTATGGGGCCGGCGCCGGGTGCTGGTGTGGAGCATTCTGATCTACGCCTTTTCGGCACTGGCGGCTGGCTTCGCCACTTCGCTGGAGCAACTGCTGTTCTTCCGTTGCACCACCTTCATTGGTGTGTGTGTGGAGTTTGTGGCGGCCGTGGCGTGGCTGGCGGAGTTGTTCCCGGAGGAGAAGCAGCGCGAAAACGTGCTGGGGTATACGCAGGCGTTTTCATCTATTGGCGGATTGCTGGTCACTGGCGCCTATTACATCGCGGTGACGAACGCCAACTGGTTTCCTGAGATCCATGGCGGGCATGCGGCATGGCGTTACACGCTGATCTCCGGTCTGCTGCCGGCGATCCCGCTAATGTTGATCCGGCCCTTCCTGCCGGAGTCTCCGGCGTGGGCGGAGAAGAAGGCCGCCGGGACTTTGAAACGTCCGAGCTTTCTGGCGCTGTTTCAGCCCCAGTATTCACGGACCACTTGGGTGACGATGATCATGTACGCGGCGAGCTACGCGGCCGCATTCGGAGCGATTCAGCAGATTCCGCGGATCGTGCCGGGCCTGGCGGAGTTGGCCGGCATGGCGCCCCCGGCGGTGCAGAAGGTGGTTTCCGGGGTTCAGTTCTGGCAGGAGATGGGCGGACTGGTTGGTCGCGTGGTGTTGGCAATTCTGGCGGTACAGATCGTCAGCCGGCGGCTGTTGATCCGCATCTTCCAGATCCCGGGCCTGTTCGTGGTGCCGTGGGTGTTTTTTGTCGCGAGTGGAACGGATGTACAGACGTTGCAGTGGGGCATCGCGATTGTCGGCTTGCTGACGGTGGCGCAGTTCAGCTTCTGGGGCAACTATCTGCCGCGCGTTTACCCGACCTACCTCCGGGGTACGGGGGAGAGCTTTGCCGCCAATATTGGCGGACGGATGTTGGGGACGTCGGCGGCTTTGTTAACAACACAGCTGGCCAAGACCGCCCCCGGGGCCGGTCCAGCCGCGAAGCTGGCGTACGCCGCGGCACTAGTGGGAACTGGCGCTTATCTGATTGGGTTTGCCGCGAGTTTCTTCCTGCCGGAACCGCCGAAGGATCTGCCGGAATAGCGTAGCCGCTACACTGGTAGGGTGCGGAAGTTTTACGTTCAGAATTTCGGTTGCCGGGCAACGCAGGCCGATGGGGCTGCCTTGGAGTCGATGCTTGGCCAGCGGGGACTGGGGGCGGCCGGAGACTGGAAACAGGCAGATCTGGTAGTGCTGAACAGTTGCACGGTTACCGCCTCCGCCGATGAGGACCTACGGAGCACGGTCCGGAGAGTGAATCGCGAGAACCCGGAGGCGCGGATCCTGGTGACGGGATGCTACGCGCAGCGGGCGCCGGAAGAGATTGCGGCGCTCCCTGGAGTGGAGTGGGTTGTGGGCAACTCGGACAAGACGGCGATCCCGGATCTTGTTGCGGATGAGTTGGGCCATTTCCACGGGCAAATTCACGTCCACGACATCTTTGCACAGCATGAGTTTCTGTCAGCACCGGTGGAAGACGCGGCTGGAGAACGGGCGCGTCCGAACCTGAAGATTCAGGACGGGTGTAACAACCGGTGTTCGTTTTGCGTGATCCCGTTTGTGCGCGGGCGAAGCCGGTCGATGCCGGCCGAGCAGGTATTGGAGCAGGTGCGGGGACTGGCGCGAAACTACCGGGAAGTGGTTTTGAGCGGCGTGAATCTGGGCCGATGGGGCCGGGAACCGGGCTCAACGATGCGACTGGCTGGACTGGTGAAGCGGATGCTGGAGGAGACCGAGGTGGAGCGGTTGCGGCTTTCTTCGGTGGAGCCGATGGATTTTTCGGATGAGCTATTGGGGCTAATGGCAGAGTCTCCGCGAATTGCAAAACATGTACATGCCCCACTGCAGTCGGGATCCGACACGGTATTACGTCGAATGCACCGCAAGTACCGGCCGCGGCACTATGCGGACCGGGTGCAGAAGGCTAGGGCATGGATGCCGGACGCGGCAATTGGGGCAGACGTGATGGTGGGCTTCCCCGGTGAGAGCGCGGCGGAGTTCGAAGAGACGTATCAGTTCATCGATTCCCTGCCCTTCACCTATCTCCACGTGTTCACGTATTCGGCACGGCCGGGAACGCCGGCGGCGGAGTCCCCGAACCAGATCCCGATGCCAGTGCGAAAAGAGCGGAACCGGCGTCTACGGGAGTTGGCGGAGCGAAAGAATCTGGCGTTCCGGAGATCCTTTGTCGGCTCAGCGCTTTCCGTGGTGACGCTGGGGGCCGGGAAAATGTCATTGAGCAGCAACTACCTGAAGGTGGAGTTGCTGCAGGATGCGAGCGACAATGTCATGCGGGATGTAACGATCGGGTCCGTTACAGAACAAGGGGTGCGGGAGCACGATCCCTTGCGGGTGTTATAGCTCGCGGCGGTTTTCCATCGACTTGGACATGGAGACCTCATCGGCATACTCGAGGTCGCTGCCGACCGGGATACCCATGGCGATGCGGGTGACCTTGAGGCCCAATGGCTTTAGAAGCCTGGAGAGGTAGGCGGCGGTGGCTTCTCCTTCCACCGTTGGATTGGTGGCAAGGATGATCTCCTGGGTCTCGCCGGAGTGGAGGCGTTCGAGGAGACTCTTGATTTTCAACTGCTCCGGGCCGATACCGCGCAACGGACTGATGGAGCCGTGCAGAACGTGATAGAGTCCTTCAAACGCGCGAGTAGACTCGATGGGAAGGATGTTGGGTGCTTCCTCGACAACGCAGATCACGGAGCGATCGCGATTGGGATTCGAACAGAAGGGGCAGAGTTCGCCATCGCTGACGTTGTTGCAAATCGTGCAAAGGCCGAGTTTCTCCTTAACATCGACCACGGCGCGGGCAAGGCGAAAGGCGTCCTCCTTGCTGGCTCGGAGCAAATGGAAGGCGATGCGCTGCGCCGATTTCTGCCCGATGCCGGGCAGACGCCGGAACTCTTCCACGAGACGGGACAAGGGTTCGGCAAAGTCAGGCATGGAGGGAGCCGTTTAGAAGAGACCGGGAGGGAGGCCCATACCGCCAAGCATGCCGCTCATCTTGGCCTGGGACTGTTCCTCCACCTTTTTGTAGGCTTCGCTGAACGCGGCCATGATCATGTCCTGCAGCATTTCGGTATCCCCGGCAGCTTCGGGGTCAATTTTGACACCGAGGCACTTTTTGGTGCCGTCCATTTTGACCGTGACCATGCCGCCACCGGCACTGGCTTCGACGCGAATCGCGGCGATATCTTCCTGCAGACGCTGCTGCATTTTCTGGGCCTGTTGCATCATGGCCTGCATGTTTCCGGGCAGTTTCATGAGTTCCTCCGGGGGTAATACTATTCTTTCAGATCGCGAACCTGGCGGATCTGGCTATCTTTGAAAGTTTCCTGAAAGCGTTTCACCATGGGGTGGGCCATGGCGCGTTGGATGACCTCTTCGTCGCGGGCGGCGGCAGCGGCTGGTTTTGCCGCGGGAGCCGCATTGACGGTGGAATCGAAGCGGAGACGGATTCGCTTGTTCACGCCGAGCTTGGCGAGGAACTGTTGCATCTCCTTTTCGTTCAGCGAGAGTTGGAGTTCTTCCGGCGCGACAATCTCCACTTCGGTGGCAAGTTCATTAACGTGGGACGACTCAATGGCGTCAGCGGTGAATTTGAGACCAGCCTCGACGAGGGCGGTGTACATGCGATCGCGCAAGGTGGCCCCTTCCGCCGATGGGGCAGAGGGCGACGCCGGTTTCGGCGCGACGGGTTTCGGCGCGGCCGGCGGCGCGGCGGAGAGAGAATCCCAAGGCGGAAGATCGTCAAAGGCAGTTTCCGCGGCAGCAGGGGGTGGTTCGGCGGGCCAAAGAGCGGCAGCGGGCTTCGTTGGCGGGTTGGACGTTGGCCACGGAGGAGTGTCGGCCGCGGCCGAAGGCGGTGGCGCGGGGGCTGCAGCGGCGGGTGGAACGGGTTTGGCGGGGGCGGGCTTAACGGCGGGTTTGGACTCGGCTGCAGTGGGCCAGGGAGGAAGGTCGTCGAGCGCGGGGGCAGCCGGCGCGGCAATAGAGGACCCGGTGCGCGGCGCGGCCTGGGGAGGGCGCGGCGTGGACGGCGGGGCGGTTCCGCCAGCATTGCCAATGCCAGCGATGGCCTCTTCAATACTCGTCAGGCGGCCGGCGTGAACCAGTTTCAGCAGTCCGAGTTCCAGATGGAGCCGCGGTTGGAGGGAATACTGCAGGTCGCGAAAGACGTCGAGGACGATCTGGAGGTACCGGGTGAGGTCCTCCTCGCTGAATCGTTTGCCGACCTCGGCCATTTTGATCTGTTCGGCAGGGGAAGCGGAGATCAGCCGGGTGCCGGCGCCGGTAATCCGGGCGACCAGAAGATTGCGGATGTGGCGGGAGAGTTCGCGACAGAAATGCTGGAGATTGGCGCCGGACCGATCGAGCTCCGAGACGATTTCCAGAACCCGGGTAGAATCACCGCGTTCAACGGCTTCCACCACCTGATCGAGGCCATCGAGGGCGAACAGACCGAGGAGGGCGCGGACTTCGTCGGCCCGCAAAGTGGTGCCGCAGCAGGCAATGGCCTGGTCGAGAGCGGAAAGCGAGTCGCGAACGCTGCCCTCTCCGGCCTGGGCCAGGACGGCAAGGGCATCGGGAGAAGCATCAATTCCTTCCTGCTGGCAGATCCACTCCATGCGGGCGACGAGTTCGGCGAAGTCGACACTCCGAAAGGTGAACTGCTGGCAGCGGGAGGCGATGGTGGTGGGAATTTTGTGCGATTCGGTGGTACAGAGGATGAAAACGACCCACTCCGGCGGTTCTTCGAGCGTCTTCAGGAGGGCGTTGAAGGCCTCGTTCGTAATCTGGTGGGCTTCGTCAACAATGAAAACTTTGTAACGGTCGCGGGCGGGGCGGAAACGGACGCTTTCGCGCAGTTCACGCATTTCGTTGATACCGCGATTGGAGGCGGCGTCGATTTCAATGACGTCGACGGCCCCGCCGGTGGTGATCTCCACGCAACTGGAACAGGTTCCACAGGGGGTGGTGGTGGGGCCGTTGACGCAGTTCAGAAACCGCGCCATCAGGCGGGCGACGGTAGTCTTTCCCGTACCGCGCTGGCCGCTGAAGATATAGCCGTGAGCAATGCGCCGCTGGGTGATTGCGTTTTCCAGAGTCGTCTTGACGTGGACCTGACTGACGAGTTCGGAAAACGATTGGGGCCGGTATTTCCTGGCGATGACCTGATACATAGGTGGCAAACCGTCGGAGGTGCCAAAAAAGAAAATGCCAGGCCTCGGGTGATCCGCGGCACACGAGCTAAACCACTACCGTTGCTTCCTTCCGGACCTGGCGGGGTTTGCAGCCGCCCGTTGCACGAAGCCCGAGACCCAGCAACTAGTTAGTCTACCATGCCGCCCCGAAAAACCAAGAAACTTCGGGCGCGGCCCATCCGGTTCCCCCGGGTTTTCGTAGCAATCAGTACGGCCGGGAAAACCGATTCCCGGTGCGGAAAGGAATCCTCATGAAAATCAACACGATGCTGGCCATAACGGCCGTCTGTTTGCTCTGTCCGCTGGCCATGGAGGCGGAAACGGCTTGGGCGTTGAACGGGCGCAACCTGCTGGTCCGGTTCGACACCAACACGCCCGGATTTACCGACGAGACAAAGCTGATCCGGGGACTCCAACCGGGCGAATCGATTCTCGGTATCGATTTCCGTCCGGCGAACGGGGCGCTCTACGGCCTCGGCAGCCAGAGCCGCCTGTATCGGATTGACACGGCAACGGGGATGGCAACGGCAGTAGGAACAGCGCCATTCACCCCGCCGCTGGAAGGGACCGAATTCGGGTTCGATTTCAACCCGACGGTGGACCGGATCCGCGTGGTAAGCAATACGGGTCAGAACCTGCGGTTGCATCCGGACACGGGGGTGGTGGCAGCGGTGGATGGGCGCCTGAACGAAGAGGGAACGGCCGAGTTGCGGATTGTGGGCGCGGGATACACGAACAGTGTGGCAGGGGCGACCAGCACGGTTCTTTATGGCATCGACGCGGAGTTACGGATGCTGGTGACGCAGAATCCGCCGAACGACGGGAAGCTAAACCGGGTTGGAATGATGAACGTGGATATGTCGGAGGTGGCGGGATTCGACATTTCGCCGCGGACGGGTATGGCGTTTGTGGCGGCGCGGGTACGGGGTTCGGCGATGGCCGCGCTCTACGAAGTTAACCTGCAGACGGGCGCGACGATGCAACTGGGTGTGTTTGACGGCCTTGATCAGATCGGGGGCCTGGCCATTCCGGGGCGGTAGCCGCGGGGAGGTCACACGGCGGGGATGATGAGGCCGAACGTGAGGTAACTCCGGAGCTTGTCGGCGATACTCTCGCCTTCCTGCAGTTTTGCCCAGCGAATGGAGGATTTATCCCCGCGTTCGGAGAAGAATCCAACGCCGCCAGTTCGGAACCGGGCATCCCGCCATTGGTCAACCACGCGTCCGCCAATCAGAGTGAGGATACGGTCTCCGACGGCGCGCACTTCATAGCCGTAGAACTCATCCTTGTCGATCTGGACCGGTATGGGGAAGTGCTGGCGGCGGGACTCTTGCCCCTGAATGACCGAAAAGCGGATGATTTCGGGCCTTGAGGTGTTTCCGCGGTCGGGAATGGCCAGTTTGGCGGCGTAGTAGTTGTTGTGATTCGGGGCACGAACCACCCAGCCGATCGACTTGCTTTCGACACGTCCTTCGAACTGGAAGCTGTAGTCTCCCAGATTGCGCGACTCGTCCCAGATGCGGAGCCCACCAGGATGCATCAGGCCGTTCTCCATCCGCCAACCGGAAAGTCCGGAACCAGGAGCGGGCAGCCAGTTGCGCAATCCGGATTGAAAGCGGTCCTCAATCACCAGCCCGCTGGAGTTCTTGGGCATTCGGTCGACCACTATCCCCACAAGCCGGCCAACGGTGCCTTGCCTGGCCTCCGAGCGAGTGTTCTTGGCCGAGGAGGCACCCACGCCGGACTTCTCCATGATCACCAGTCCGGCGATCGTCAGCGCCGCCAGACCGAGCACCGTCGCCGTCGAACGCGTTCCGCTGGCAGGCGCCTTTTTCTTCGGAATCGCGAATTCGTCCGTATCCCGCAGTACGTCCGCCACCGAATAGGTAAACTCACCCATCTCGCGGAGTGCGCGAGCGGATCGGGCAGAGAAAGCGTTCCGGTGCTGCTTGCAGCAGAACTCTTTATCGACCAGCCGGTGTGTAATCGAGATGGGCTTTTGACAGTAACGGCAGACCATGCAGGTCTCCTACAAGCTATGATCCTCGAAAAATCGTCAAGTGCATCCTCCGTAAGTCAGAATACGAAGGCAACTCAGGCAACTGCCCTACTCAAACTCCTGCTGGTACAATTGAGGGAGTCTCGTTTTCGTCCGTTCGAACCCGCCTCTGATGATCAAGTCTCTGTACAGCCGTTGGATAAACGACTGGGAAAAACACCTTTGCTTTCGCTCGACAGACCGCGTTGTACGCCCGTTTGAATGGGGCATGGATTGGGCGGAACGCTGGCCTGTGGCCGAGCGGCTGCCCTACGGCGGCGAAACACCCGAACGGTGGCTGAAAGAGCTCAATCGCCTGGCCATTGAGTATAGCGATGAATTCTACGGCTATGAAAAGCCGGATTCGTTTCGCCTGGAAGGCGGGTTTGTGCGATTCCGCTCGCCGGTATGGACCCCCTATCCGGCAAACAACGTGGTACACGGGCAGTGGTTCCCGGCAGAGAAGCCGAACGGGAAGGCCGTGATTGTACTGCCGCATTGGAACGCGAGCCAGAACCAGCACGGAGGGCTGTGTCAGGGGCTGGCAAAGTTCGGCCTGTCGACGGTCCGGCTCAGCCTGCCGTACCACGATTTCCGCATGCCGGCCGAACTGCGGCGGGCTGACTACGCGATGTCCTCCAATATCGCGCGGACGATCGATGCTACCCGGCAGGCGGTGATCGATATTCGCGCCACCATCGATTGGCTGTACGAGATGGGCTATGAGCGCATCGGGATATGCGGAACGTCTATCGGCTCCTGCTACGCGTGCCTGGCCTCGGCGCATGACCCGCGGATTGACGTCAATGTCTTCAACCATTGTTCGACCTACGTCGCCGACGTCGTCTGGACGGGGCTATCAACGATTCACGTGAAAGAGGGGCTACGGGGCAATGTGGAACTGGAACAACTGCGCGAGTTGTGGAACGCCATCAGTCCAGTAAACTTCCTGGACAAACTGGCGGCGCATAAGCACAAGAAGTCGATCTTCATCTACACCGAGTACGACACCACGTTCATTCCCCAGTTGTCCCAGGACATCGTCCGCGAGGTACAGAAGCGAGGGATCGCCAACAAGGTGGTGGTGCTCCCGTGCGGCCACTACACAATGGGCGAAACGCCGTTCAAGTTCATGGACGGTTATCACATCATCAACTTCTTGAAGCGGAACCTGTGATCGACATTCCTTCGCTGGTCATGCTGATATCGGAGTGGAACGACCCGGCCGATGGGGAGGCGGAAAAGAGCCGGGAACTGTGCCTGGGACTGCTGCGGGAAACACCCATGCCGTTCGCACGGGACCAGTTCACGCCGGGACACATGACTGGTACCGCGTGCATCATACACCCGGAGTTGAGTGCCGTATTGCTGGTGCATCACCGGAAGCTGAACCGTTGGCTGCTGCCGGGCGGGCATGTCGAGATTCCGCTGGACGGGAACGTGGCGGATACGGCGCGCCGGGAGGCAGAAGAGGAAGCCGGAGCGCAGATTGACGATTCCGTGCCGCCGCAGTTGGTGGGAATCGATGTGCACGGGATCCCCGGCCGGAAGAAGGAACCGTATCACCTACACCACGATCTGATCTTTCATTTCCGGGCAGCAACCCAAGAGTTCAGCGGATCAGAAGAGGTACGGGACCTGGCGTGGTGCCCGATTGAGAAGTTTGACGACTACGATCTGCCCGCGCCGATCCGGCGTGCGGTGTGGCGGTCCATCCGATATTGAAATTCGGGGAACTTTCCGGGTTCGGCGCGGATACTCTGAGGACAGCGCATGTGGAAACGGTGGTTCCAATCCCAACCCGAAAACGAGACGGAGCAGAGCGACGAAGCTCTGCTGCCGGCTCTGGCGGCAGGGGAGGAGCGCGCGTTCCTCGCTGTATACCGGAGGAGGCAGGCGTCGATTTTCCGTTATGCGTTGCACTTGGCCGGCGACGAGGATGTCGCCGCCGAAGTGGTGCAGGAGACGTTTCTATGCCTTTTGCGCGATGCGCGTCGGCTGGACCCATCCCGGGGTACGGTCATTGCCTGGCTCTTTGCGGTGGCCCGGAACCAGGTACTGCGGCAGTTGCGGAACCGGCGGCGGCATTTGTCACTGGAAGAGGAAGGCGATGGAGAGTTCATAGCGGCGGGCTGTGTGGTAGCTGACATGGAGCAAGAGCAGGCGTCGGCCCGGATCCGGGAAATACTGGCGACGCTGCCGGCCGTGTATCGGGAAGTGCTGGTGTTGTGCGATATGCAGGAGATGACCTACGACGAAGTAGCGGCAATCGCCGGGTGTCCCACCGGGACAGTGCGTTCGCGGCTGCATCGGGCGCGGGCGCTGTTGGCTGGAAAAATGAAACCGCTTGTGGGGTATTCCTCATGAAACCGGAACAGATCTTGAGTTTTGAAGAAGAGCAGCGGATGCGAGCCCTGCTAGCCGCAGCCGCAGACAGTGATGGATTGACCACGCCGGCACGGGTGGAACAGGCGCTGCGGGGAGAACTGCGGCGGCGGGCGAGGCGCGGATTGGCCGTTCGCGTGGCGGCGGCAGGAACGCTGGCAGCAGCGGTGCTCGTCGGATTAGCGCTCAACCGGCCGCCGGCGTCCGTGCCGGCGGAGCCGGCCGTTCCCGTCCCCCTGGTGGCAGCGGAGTCGCCTCGCCCGGCCGCCTTAACGCCGATGCCGGCCGGCCGCGCCGCCCTGCGCGCCGAGGCTCGGCCGCGGCCGCGGGCGCGACGCCGCCTGGAACCGCCAACGGTGGAGCAGCAGGGAGAAACCAGCGAGTTTATTCCCGTCGGCACATGGCAGGCGTTGGAGCCGATGGAGCGTGGCAGCATTATCCGGGTACGACTGCCAAAGTCCTCACTACCCGGGTTTGGAATTCCGGTCAGCGCGGACCGTTGGAACGAGTCCATACCGGCCGATGTCGTGTTGGGGGAGGACGGCAGCATGCGAGCCGTCCGATTTGTGACCACTAGCCAGTAAACCAGATCAGAATTTCGAAAGGACAAAGGATGAACAAAACGCTATTGCTGACAACATTTTCGGCCGCCGCGCTGGTCGCGCAGGGGCCGCAAATTGTGGAGGATAAACAGATCCACGTGATCGCGGCCCCCGCGACCGGCGGAGGAGCCGCAGGGGCATTCACCTGGATGAGCGCCGAAACAAGCTTTGAGGCGGCGCTGGTGAAGGGAGTGCCTTTCGCGGGCGATTTTGTCACCGAGAACAGCCAGACCCTCGCCGACGGCAACCGGATTCGCAATACGAATACGACGTCCTATGCCCGCGACGGAGAGGGCCGCACGCGGCGAGAGATCACGATTGACATGATCGGACCGTTTACCGGCGGCGCGGCGAAGAAGACTATTTTCATTCACGATCCGGTCGCGAAGGTTGATTATGTACTCGACCCGGAGACAATGACGGCTCGAAAGATCAACGTGAGCCCCATGTTCACCAAAATGCTCTCCGCCGACGGGAAAGAAGGGCCCGGCGGAGCGGTCAGCACCCGCGTGGCAGGAACGCGAGAGGCCACTACGATGGTGTTCGACCGCAGGCCGGCAGAAGGCCGCGAAATTACTATTCCTGATTCGGGGGAGAACCGTGTCTCGCTTCAGCGGATGCCGCTGCCGCCTGGCATGGTGATGCGGGGAGATGCCGGGGCGGTGGTGCGCCAGGGTATCGTGATAGCCGACCCGGCGATGGCGGCGACTGCGGCAACCAACATCAAGACGGAGCCTCTCGGCAAACGGATCATCGAAGGCGTGGAAGCAGACGGAACGCGTTCGACCCTCACGATTCCCGCCGGACAGATCGGCAACGATCGGGCGCTCGACACGGTATCCGAGCGATGGTACTCGAATGAACTGAAAACCGTCGTTCTGACGACCCGTAAGGACCCGCGAACCGGGGAAAGCACCTACAAACTCGTCAACCTGCGGCGGGGCGAACCGGCGCGCTACCTGTTCGAGGTCCCGGGTGACTACAAGCTGATCGAGGAGAACTCGGGCGGCAACGTCATTCGGATGCGGGTGGAGAAAAAGGAGGAGTAGTTCCTCCCGGCAGGTTCCCGCTAGACTGGAACTGTGGTAAACCTGCCCAATCTGCTGAACGATCCGGAGCTGTTCACGCTCTCCAAAGGGCTGGCGGTACTCACCTCGATGATTACCCCGGCCCTTTTGCTTTCCGCCTCCGGGACGTTCATTCTTTCCACTTCGCAGCGGCTTGGCCGATGCGTGGATCGCATCCGCCGGATCTCCGAGCAGTTGGAGTATCAGATCGACCCGGCAACCCATAAACCACTCAGCGCGGAGCGGACCGCGATGTTGCTGCGAATGCTGGATTACAGCGGCCGGCGGGCCCGCATGCTGGCTGGAGTGATGATCAGCTTCTACCTCGCGGCGGGTGCGTTCGTCTTCACCAGCGTGGCGATCGGCATCGCGTCCATGCTGGTGGAACGACTCAGTTGGCTGCCTGTGGCGATGGGAATCACCGGAGCGCTTTTCATGAGCTACGGCGGCTTCCGTTTGATCTTTGAGGCACGCTTGTCAGAAGAAAGCCTGTTGGAGGAGATCGCCTTTGTGGAGAAGAGCGCGGCGAAATTTTCCGTGGAGAAAAAGCCGTGAGCCGGGCTCTCGAACTGGAAGACTACGCCCGGCAGATCGACTCGGCGAATGCCGAGGCCGAGGCGCTGTCGGCACGGCATAGCGCGGCAGAACTGACTCGGGCAGCAGCCGATGGCGGATGGTCGGGTGCCGAGTGTTTCGACCACGTGGCCCGTACGGTGGAGGTTTATCTCCCTGTGCTGCGCGCCGCGCTTGAAGATGGGCGCCGCGAAGGGAAACTGGGCGATGGGCCGTTTCATTACGGGTTCCTGGCGCGCACTTTCTTGTGGATCCTGGAGCCCCCGGTCCGCATGCGAGTGAAGGCCCCGGGGATGTTCGCCCCGCGCCCGCAGCCGGATCCGGCGGCGGCCCTTGCGGCGTTTGTCGCGCAGCACCGGGAACTGCAAAAGATCATCGACCTCGCCGAAGGACTCGACTTGGCAGCGATCCGCGTCGCGTCTCCCGCCAATGCCAAAATCAAACTGCCGGCAGGGGCCGCGATTGGGGTTCTCGCGGCCCACGCCCGGCGTCATTTGTGGCAGGCCCGCCGGGTGCTTACCGAGTCCGAAACTTAGAGTTCAGCGCGGCCAGTTTGTCCTGCATGCTCGGCTGATTGCGTTGCGGCGCTTGTGGCGGCCGGCCCCCGGCGGCCTTCGGCTTCGGCTCCAAGGCTTTGATGGAGAGCGCGATTCGCTTCGCCTTCAGGTCCACCGACAGCACCTGTACCCTCACGATCTGCCCGGCCTTGAGCGCCTCGCTCGGCTCGGTGATGAAGCGATGGCTGATCTCGCTCACGTGCACCAACCCGTCCTGGTGGACGCCGATATCGACGAAGGCGCCGAACTTGGTGACGTTGGTGACAACGCCCTCCAGCGCCATGCCCGCCGAAATGTCCTTCATCTCCTTGACGTCTTCGCGGAACTTCGGCGCCACGAACTTGTCGCGCGGATCGCGTCCCGGCTTGCGCAGTTCCTCCTTGATGTCTCCCAGAGTGAAGATGCCGACGCTCTCCGTCTTGAAGCCCTCAATCTTCACTTTCTCGGCCAACTCCGGACGGCGGATCAACTCGTCCACCGATACATCCATCGACGCCGCAATCCGCTCCACCACCGGGTAGGACTCCGGATGCACGGCGGTCATGTCGAGCGGATTATCGCCCCCGCGAATGCGCAGGAACCCGGCTGCCTGTTCAAACGTTTTCGGCCCGAAACCGGGAACGGCCATCAACTGCGTCCGGCTACGGAAACGCCCGTGTTCGTTGCGGAACTCGACAATCTTCTGCGCCGTGCGCTCATTCACCCCGGCCACGTAGCGCAGCAGCGCCCAGGAGGCCGTATTCAAATCGACTCCCACGCGGTTCACGCAGCTTTCCACCGTCTGCTCCAACCCCTGCTTCAGCTTCCGCTGATCAACATCGTGCTGGTATTGCCCCACACCAATCGACTTCGGGTCCACCTTAACCAACTCCGCCAGCGGATCCTGCAACCGCCGGGCGATGGAGATGGCGCCGCGTACCGTCAGGTCCAGATCGGGGAACTCCTGCCGGGCGATATCGGAGGCCGAGTAGACGGACGCACCCGCCTCGCTCACCGTCACCTGGAACACCTCGCCCAGGCCCGCCTGCCGCAGGAAGTCGCCGAGAATCTGCGACACTTCGCGCGAACCCGTGCCGTTGCCGATAGCGATGGCCTGCGCGCCGTGCTCCTTGATCAGCAGGGAGAGCGTCCGCGCCGAACCGATCACATCGTTCTTCGGCTCCAGCGGATAAATCACGGTATGCGCCAGCATCTTGCCGGTATCGTCGACCACCGCGATCTTGCATCCGGTGCGAATTCCAGGGTCGATGCCGATCACCTTCAACTGCCCGGCCGGAGGAGCCAGCAGCAGGTTCTCCAGATTTTCGCGGAACACCCGGATGGCTTCTTCGTCGGAGCGGTCCTTCAACTCCAGCCGGATTTCGGTCTGAATCGACGGATTCAACAGCCGGTCATAGCCATCTTCGATCGCCTCCGAGAGGTGGCTTTCCCATTCTCCGGGCTGCCGGATAATCCGCGAGCGAAGCCACGCGACCGTCTCATCGCGGTCCAGTTCAATTTCGAAATGAAGGAAGCCTTCCTTGGCGCCGCGGCGGATGGCGAGCATACGATGCGAGGGAATCGTCTTGGCCAGTTCCGAAAACTCGGCGTACATCTTGTACTTGCCCTCGGGGTCTTCCATCCCAGGGATAGCCTTGGCGCTCACCTTGCCGCGCTCCATCATCATCTGCCGGATCGCCTTGCGATAGTCGGCGTTCTCACTAACCATTTCCGACAGAATGTGGCGCGCGCCCTCCAATGCCTCGCCAGGGCTGGCCACACCGAGTTCCGCATTGACAAACGTCGCCGCAAATTCGCCCAGCGGTGTCCCGTTGGCCTGTTGCTCCCAGAGGTAGAGCGCCAGTGGTTCCAATCCCTTTTCGCGGGCCACGCTGGCCTTGGTCTTCCGCTTCGGCTTGTAGGGCAGGTACAGATCTTCGAGTTCGCTCTTGTCGAGCGTCTTCTCAATCTTCGCGCTCAACTCCGGCGTCAGCTTGCCCTGCTCCTTGATCGAATCCAGAACAGTGACCTTCCGTTCTTCCAGTTCGCGGTGATACTCCAACTTCTCCTGTATGGCGAGGATCTTTACTTCATCGAGATTTCCCGTTGCTTCCTTGCGGTAGCGGGCGATAAACGGCACCGTGCCGCCCTCGTCAAACAGGGCGATGGTGGCAACCAGGCCCTGCATCGGGACCTGGATGGTTTGCGCAATATGTAGCAGTGCGTGCGTGGGTAATGCTTGGTAGGACATAGAAAAATGGGGAATCACCGGGCGCTGGCCCGGTTGCGGGCAAGGGCGTCGTTAAGCCTTGCGGATTTCGTAGCGGATATCGGCGATCTGCGCGCCGGACACCTCTATTTTGCTCAGATCGCGCGAGCCGACGCCGAGTTCTTCGGCCAGGGCGAGCGTGTTGTCGCAGGTTTCAAAGGGCGGGGTACCGCGCTTGGCCATCGGGTCGAAACCGAGAACCGCCGTCGCCACCGCGTCGGTACACACGGCATTCGTGCCGGCGATGATCACGCCCGGGCTGCAACGCCGCGTACCTCGAATCCACGGACCTTCGCCGCCTGCCATCGACTCCACACCTTCAATGATGGCCAGATCGATCGGGCGAGCGGCGTTCAAATCGGCCACCACGCGAGGTACGCGATAGCCGCCCTCGCGCGGAGAATCCGGATGGAGCTCCTGCGGCGCGCTCAACGAAGGCTTCCGCGCACCGTTATGAATCACCGATCCGCGTCCGCCCGACGGCGCCAGGCTCGGTTCCTTCTCGCCGGCACCATCCCCATAAATCGTGCAGGGCGTGATGCCAAAGCAGTTCTTCATGGAGAGCGTCACGCCGGCGGTGGCATGCTCTTTCAGCTTCGCAATCGAGACGAAAACGTCGCAATCGGCATAGCTGTGATTGAGGTCATAGGCGGGGAACATGTGCCCGCCGTTGGGCACTTTGAAACGCGTGTACTGTTTCGCATTGCCCAGATAGTTCGTATTCTCAAACTCCACTTTCTTCGCAGCGTTCAAAATCAGCGACGGATCCCAATTGGCCTCCATCATGTACTCTTCCAGGGGATCGGTCGTCGACCAGGGGCTCTCCAGGATGCGGATCCGTTTTGCTCCGGCCTCGTTCATCAAATGGAGCGTCATGCCAATCACTCGCGGGTGGGTCCAATGGGCCAACTCGGCCGGTGCGTGGCCCAGGCGCTGAGACGGGCGCCCGGTCAGGTTCACTTTAATCGCCACGGTCTTGTTGTTCACCAGCCGTCCCAACCCGCCAATACCATCGAAAAGGCGCCGCATCACCGGTTCCAGCCCGGCGCCATAGGTGCGGCACCGCTGAATCGCGACAGGGGCGATGGGCGCCGCGACGGCGTTGCGCTGCATCATCGCGGCTACGGCCGCGCCGGCCAGAATATCGCGTCTTGTGATCACAGCGCTATGCCTCCAGTTCGATCGCCGCGTAGACACCCAAAGGCGGAAGCGGTATCTCTATTCCACCATTGGACGGGATCGTCTTCAAGGGTGTCTGGGCCTCGAAGGTGGTAAGCACCGCCTTCTTCCAGGGCCTGGCCAGCCAGATGGACGTGTCGTCCGAACTGCGGTTGCCGGCGTAATTCACCAGGTGAACCACGCCGCGCGCCCCGCCCGGGTCCGTCTGATAAAAACTATTGAACGATCCGGCGTTCCAAAGCCGGAGCACATCGCTGCGTCGCGTCAACGCAAGATGAATGCCGGTTACGGCCGCATAGACATCGTCCCAGCCATCGGCCCGGGTATGAATCTGCCCCTTCCCCTCCGTTCGCACGGCCGCCGTCTCGCCCTGCACGATCAGCATCCCTCCGCCGCGGATCCAAGGGAGGTAGTTGTCGTAGGGCACCGGCTTCTTTGACGCCCACGCCGCCGCGTTCGCCCCGGCCAGCATCTCTACTTTCCCGGGCGTCGCCAGTTGATAGCCTACCTGACGCCGCGCAAGCAGATTCAGACACTCCTCGCCGACAAATTCATCTTCGCCCGTGAATTCGCTGATCACCGTCAACGCGGCCACCGGGCGCCATTCGCGCCAGGCCGCGTGAGCAGCAAAGAAACGCAGCGCCGCCTGCACCCGCGGCCACGTCTCCGGCGTGTGCGTGACAGCCCAGGACGCGCCGTAGGCCAACGCCTCAGTGGCCGCCAGGACATACGACGCCGGCCGGGCGCCTTCGTCCGGCACGGCATCCAACACCACCGGTTTTGTGGCATCCAGGAGTTGCGCCTTCCGGATCAACCACCCGTTGGCGTTCAGCCACGGTGCCCCGGTTGGCCCCGCCTCGGCGGAACCCCGCTTGTTCACCCGCACGGAGGGCCACTGGGCGCCCTTGGGGATCTGGGCGCCCTGCAGCAGGGGCAGTCCGACTCCTCCTCCATGTAGACAATTCAACGGTGCCAGATCGCCAGCGGGCATCGCACCGGACCAACGGAGGGGGAGCGGTATGGACTGCGGCATTACCCTTCCATTTTTAGCATTTGTATCAGCGCTTGGATATAGCCGAAGCAGAAGGCAAAACTCTTGTGCCCGCGCGGGTCGCCCTGCACGTGCGGCACATGGTCCGGCATGATCATGCCGTCGTAGCCCACTTCCCGGTACGTGCGGATCGCTTCAATCATGTTGACGTCGCCGTTATCAGGAAACGTCTCGCGGAAATCGCCGATTTTGCCCTCAATATTGCGGAAGTGCACATTGAAGATCTTCTTCTTGTTGCCGAAGTAGCGAATGATGTCGTGGATCTCCTTGTTCGGATTCTCCAGCCCTTCGCAAACCGTGCCCTGGCAGAAGTTCAGCCCGTGGTACGGATTCTCCTTTATGCTGATGAACCGCTTCAACCCTTCCACGCGGCCCAGCACCGGCACTACGCCGCGCCACTTCTTTCCGTCCGGCATGCCGGGATCGTTCGGATGGCAGGCAATCTTCAACTTGTGCTCGGCGGCCACCGGCACCACGCGCTCCAGGAAGTAGGTGATCCGCTCCCAGTAGGTGTCCGGATCCACCGGCCCGGCCTCGGTCATCGCCGGTTCCTGCTTACCGACGGCGTATTTGAAGGTGCTGTAGTCGGCTCCCCCCCGGCCCTTGGTCGTGGGCGTGCGAACCACGCCGAGAATCGACATGTTGTACTTGGCCGAGGGAATTCCCGCCTTCGAAATGTTACGGATGATCTGGCAGACCTCGTCGATCGCCTTGTCGCGCTCGCCCGGCGTACCCATCATGATGGCTGGATATTCGGCCCGCGTGATGTAGGCCGAACTGAGCGGAAGCGGAACCATGTCCAGCTTGATACCGTGCTTCTCCACCCGCTCGCGCAGCTTGACGAGGCTCTCTACGCTCCAGGCGGCATCGAGTTTCCGCGACGGCAAGGTGCTGCAGATGTTGTTGACGCCAAAGGCGGCAAACGCAGCCAGGCTGTCCTCATCGTCGGCATTTTGTGTGCCCACGTACATCTTCACGGGCTTGCCCGCGCCCCGCGGTTTGGCGGGTGCTCCCTGGGCTTCTAGGGCGGCTGTGGCGGCCAGGGCCGCGGATTGGAATATGTCTCTGCGTCGCATAGTGGACTTCTCGTCACGAATGTTATTTCATGGTTCGCAACGGGTCGTCAAGCCCGGGAGAGATTTCTATGCGCCAGTTTCTAATCGCCGTCACGCTGCTCACCTCATTCCTTCCCGCCCAGGACGCCCGTGGCCGCATTGGGGGGCGAGTCAGCGACTCCAGCGGCGGTGCCGTCGCCGCCGCCGACGTCACCGTCGCCAACCCCACAACCGGCGTCCTGCTTCGCGCCAAGCCGGCCGATGACGGCGCTTATGACATCCCGTATCTCGCGCCCGGCGTCTACACACTCCGCGTCTCCGCGCCCGGGTTCAAGACCTACGAACGCGCCAACTTGGAAGTACGCGTGGCGGATCGCTTAACCGTCGATGTGGCGCTCGAGGTCGGCGCCGTGAATGAATCGGTCACCGTCTCCGGTCAGGCTTCGCTGCTGGAAACCAGCACGGCGTCACTCGGCCGCGTCGTCGACACCAAACGCATCCTGGAACTCCCCCTGCCCGGCGGCAATGCGCTCTCGCTCTCCCGCCTCGCGCCCGGCGTCGTCAACCTTGGTGTGCCCAACCACCCCAGCCTCGGCCCGGCGGTGGAAGTTCTCTCCAACCTCTCCGTCAATGGCGTTCGCACCGGCAACATCGAATTCACCGTCGACGGCTCACCGAGCATGTGGGGCCAGAATGCCGCCTACGCCCCTCCCACTGACATGGTGGCCGAGTTCAAGGTGCAGACCGCAACCTATGACGCCAGCGCCGGCCGCGCCCCGGGCGGCAACGTCAACGTCGTTCTCCGCTCCGGCACCAACAAGTTCCACTCCACGCTCTATCACTTCCACAACAACCAGGTCCTCACCGCCATGGACCTCTTCCAGCGCCAACTCCTCGCCAACCCCTCCACCGCGCCCACACTCGAAGAGCGCCGCCAGCGCGCCAACCCGCGCAACATCCTCAACCGCTTCGGCGCCAACTTCGGTGGACCGGTCGTGCTTCCCAAGCTCTACGACGGCCACAACAAAACGTTCTGGGTCTATGGCTTTGAAGGCCTCACCCGCCCCGGCATCGAGCGGGGTAACTCCTTCTACACCGTACCCACCCTCCCCATGCAGAAGGGCGACTTCAGCGACCTTCTCCGCATCAACTCCTCCTATCAGGTCTTCGACCCCGCCACCATCGCCGCCGCCCCCAATGGCCGCTTCAGCCGCCTTCCCTTCCCCGGCAACATCATCCCCTCCAACCGCCTCGATCGCACCGCCACCAATCTCCTCCAGTTCTGGCCTAACCCGAACAGCCCCGGTACCGCCGACGGCCGCAACAACTTCCAGCGCCTCCCACAGTCCTGGAACGAGTTCCGCTCCCATACCGCCAAGGTCGATCACAACTTCTCCGACCGCCATCGCGCCTTTGTCCGCTACAACCAGACCTACAACCTGTTCAGCTCCGCCCAAGTCTTCGACAATCCCTATACCGGCAACGACCGCTATCGCCGCAACAAAGGCATCGGCCTCGACGACGTCTACATTTTTTCTCCCCGCCTGCTGGCGAACTTCCGCTGGGGTTTCACCCGCTTCGAGCAGACGTTCAATCCCCTCTCCGCCGGCTTCGACATGGCCAGCGTCGGCTTCTCTTCGCAACTGGCAAACTCCATTGACCCGCAGGCCCGCAACTTCCCCCAACTCGCCATCGCCAACGTCCAGACCATCGGCAACGGAACCAATTCCAAAGCCACCAGCAACTACCATGTCTGGGCTTCGGACTGGACCCTCTCCCAGGGCAAACACACCCTGCGCGCTGGCGCCGAATACCGGCTCTACCGAGAGCACAGCTACAACTTCACACCGATGAATCCGCTGCTGAATTTTGGCGTCACCTGGACCCGTGGGCCCCTCGACAACTCCCCCGCCGCACCCAACGGCCAAGGCATGGCTTCGTTCCTGCTTGGCCTGCCCACCGACGGCCAGATCAACGTCAACGACTCGCTCGCCGAGCAGTCGAAAACGCTGGCCTTCTACTTCCAGGACGACTGGCGTGTGAACAGCAAACTCACCCTCAACTTCGGTCTCCGCTACGACTATGACAGCCCCGCCACCGAGCGTTTCAACCGCTCCGTCCGCGGCTTCGACGCCACCACCCCCAACCCGATTGACGCCACCGCCCGCGCCAACTATGCCGCCAATCCCATCCCCGAAATCCCCGCGGCGCAGTTCCGCGCGCTGGGCGGCCTCACCTTCGCCGGAACCGCCAGCCAGCCGCGTACCCTCTGGCAGGCGGACCGCAACAACTTCGCACCCCGCATCGGCCTCGCCTGGACGCCCCGCAAACGGACCGTCGTTCGCACCGGCTATGGCGTCTACTTTGTCCCGCTCGGCGTTGACCGCACCAGCGTCAATCAGAGCGGCTACAGCGTTCGCAACGCCCTTGTCCCCAGCCTCAATAACGGCCTCTCTTTCTCCGCCTCGCTCTCCAACCCCTTCCCCAACGGATTCGCGCAACCGCTGGGCGCCTCGGGCGGCCTCGGCACCGACACCGGCCGCTCCATCAGTTTCTTTAACCCCGCCCCCGTCAATGGCTACATGCAGCGCTACAGCTTCGGCGTGCAGCAGGAACTCCCCGGCGAGGTGCTCCTTGACGC
This sequence comes from uncultured Solibacteraceae bacterium, assembly GCA_964430625.1. Classification (GTDB taxonomy): domain Bacteria; phylum Acidobacteriota; class Terriglobia; order Bryobacterales; family Bryobacteraceae. The sequence goes on along the minus strand of CAYSFR010000013.1, from coordinate 98,476 downwards.
CAGCTATGTTGGCAACCGTGGAACCAAACTCGGCGTCACCCGCCAGTTGAATCCGGTTCCGAATCAATACCTGAGCACATCCGCCACGCGCGACCAGGCGACCATCGACCGCCTTAGCCAGCAGGTCCGCAATCCGTTTTTCCCCCTGCTCGCGGGCACCGACCTCGCCGCGCAAACCGTGGCCCGGTCACAACTCCTGCGCCCCTTCCCGCAGTACTCCGGGGTCTCGGTCGATCAATCCATCGGCTACTCCTGGTATCACTCGCTCCAACTCCAGGGAGAGCGCCGCTTCCGCCGCGGCTTCACCATGCAGGTCAGCTACACCTGGTCGAAGTTCATGGAAGCCACCGGCTTCTTGAACGGCGGCGACGTCCAACTGGAGAAGGTGATTTCCGACCTCGACCGCCTGCACCGCATCACCGGCAGCGGCATCTGGGAACTGCCCTTCGGCCCCAACCGCAATTGGATCCTCCGCGGCTGGCAGTTGCAGGCCGTATGGCAACGCAACTCCGGCGCGCCGCTCGGCTTCGGCAACGCACTCCTTACAGGCGATATCCGCAACGCCGCCGTCGACGGGGGTGCCCAGACGCTCGACAACTGGTTCAACACCACAGTTTTCAACCGCGTCGCCGCCCAGCAATTAGCGTCCAACGTGCGCACGATGTCCTCCCGCTTCAGCGGCGTACGCGCGCCAGGGCAGGAAACCTGGGACATCTCCGGTGTCAAGAACATCCAGTTCCGCGAGCGGTACAAGATCCAGTTCCGGGCGGAGTTCCTGAACGCCTTTAACAAATCCAATCTCGCCGCCCCGAACACCGATCCGGTCAACACCCTGTTCGGCCGCGTCACCGCCACCAGCGGCTTCCCCCGCCAGATCCACCTCGGTCTGAAGCTGCTTTTCTGATCGGCTTTTTCGGACGTGCTCCTCGTCTGAGGAGTTGTGAAATACCGAACAGAAATCATCATCGGCTGCCTGGCCGGCCTCGCAATTGCCGCGTTCCTATCCATCCGCCAATGGCGGGAGCAGGACGAGGCATTCGCCGCGACAACCCGGATCCAGGTCCATGCCATGGCACGCCTCGTCGCCAGTCAACAGCGCAATCACCTGCCCGCCTCTCTGCCCGCGCAGAGTGATCCCTGGGGCTCCCGATACACCGTGAGGGAAAACCGCGTCTGCAGCCTCGGACCCGACCGGCGCGCGCAAACGCCCGACGACATCTGCGCCCCGTGATAGCATCGAAAAACTCATGAACCGCCGCGCCTTCCTCCGCACCCTCACTGCTGCCGCGCCCCTCTTCGCACAGCCCGCCCGCGGTAAGTACAACGTCCTGTTTATCGCCGTCGACGATCTCAAACCCGCCATGGGCTGCTACGGCGACCCGCTCGCCCTCACACCGAACATCGACCGCCTCGCCGCCCGCAGCCTCCGATTCACCCGCGCCTACTGCCAGCAGGCCGTCTGCAGTCCAACGCGCACCTCGCTCCTGCTCGGCCGGCGTCCCGACACCACCACCATCTACGACCTCGAACACCACTTCCGCGGCGCCCTGCCCGACGTCGTCACCCTTCCCCAGCACTTCAAGAACAACGGCTACGTCACCGCGTCGCTCAGCAAGATCTGGCACGGCGGTCTGGAAGACGGCCGATCCAACACCATCCCTCATTGGGTTCCTAACAGCCCGGGCCCATGGGGCTCGGTGGAAAATGCCCTGTGGCAGACGCGCCGCGAGGCCAAGGTCATCGCCGACGGCTGGCGCACCGATACGCCCGCCCAGCGCGAACGCAAAACGAAGAAAAAGACCGTTCGCGGCCCCGTCTGGTCCGCGCCGGATGTCCCCGATAACGGCCTTCCCGACGGCAAAACCGCCGACATGGCCGTCAAAGCCATCGAGACCCTCAAGAACGATCGATTCTTCCTCATGACCGGCTTCCTGAAGCCGCACCTGCCCTTCATCGCCCCCAAACGCTACCTCGACTTGCATAAGCCCGAGAAATTTACGCCGGCAAAATTTCAGAAAGCGCCCGCCGGTTCTCCCGAATTCGCGCTCCACACCAACGGCGAACTCCGCACCTACGACATGGTGCCCGCCTCCGGGCCCATCCCCGAAGCGCTCCAAAAAGATCTGCTCCGCGCCTACTACGCCTGTGTCTCCTACACCGACGCCCAGATCGGCAAACTCCTCGACGCGCTCGACCGAAACGGCCTGGCCAACAACACCATCGTCATCCTCTGGGGCGATCACGGCTGGCATCTCGGCGATCATGGCCTCTGGCACAAGCACACCAACTTCGAACAAGCCACGCGCGTACCGCTCTTCCTCCACGTTCCCGGCCAGAAGAACGCCGGCCGCGCCACTGCCGCGCTCACCGAGTATGTCGACATCTTCCCCACCCTCGTCGATCTCTGCGGCCTTCCCCCCTCCACCGGATTGGAGGGAGTCAGCTTCGCGCCCCTTGTTGATAACCCGGACCGCCCCTGGAAGCAGGCCGCCTTCAGCCAGTATCCGCGCCCCGGAATGATGGGCTATTCCATGCGCACCGAGCGCTACCGCCTCACGCTCTGGCTCAGTCGCGACGGCAACAAAGAGATGGCCGCTGAGCTCTTCGATTATGAAAAGGATCCCTCGGAAACGGAGAACCTGGCCAACAGTCCGACCTATGCCGGCGTCATGAAAGACCTTCGCGCCCAGTTCGCCAAAGGCTGGCGCGGCGCCGTTCCCCGATAATCCAACGTAGAATAGAAGCAAAGCTCCCCGGAGGCCAACCCATCTTGCCCGAGACCGAATCTCTGCTCGCGTTTCTGGCTCACGTGCGCCGTCGGCACATGACCACGGAACTGGTACGCCATTCACTCACTGCGCTCGTATTCGGCCTCACCGGCCTGATCCTGCTGCTGCTCGCCGGTACGCAGATTTTCGATTGGTACTGGCCGGTGCTCCTCTTCACAGGCGCCCTGGCCGTCGGCATCTGGCAGTTCCGAAAACACATGCCGTCGCTCTACCGGTTGGCGCAGATTGTCGATGCCCGCCTGGCCACACACGACACGCTTTCGACGGCCTTTCACTTTCGAACCTCCGACGGACCGATGATTACGGCGCAGCGGACCGTGGCCGCGCGTCTGGCCGTTTCGCTTTCTCCAGAAAGTGCGGTTCCTATGGTGTGGCCGAAGACAACCTATGCGGTCGCCGCTCTGGCATTGACGGCTTTTACCCTTGTCGGAATCCGCTACGGTATCCTCAACACGCTCGATCTCTCGGCCCCGGTTTCGGAGGCCGTTCTCGACGTCTTCCGCTTCTCCCCTCTCTCTGGCAAGAAACAGATGGCCAAGTCAGAACAGGCCAAAATCAACGAGGAACTGCAGAAACTCGGCCTCTCCATCGACGAAAACGCCAAGGATGAGCTGACCAAGATCGAAATGGCCAAGGAAGGCGAGATCTCCGTCGCCGACATCCCCGACGTCAACGACATCAGCGACACCGTGCGCGGCGAAAAGGGCAAGGCTAGCACCGAAGGCAAAGGCGTCAATCCCGGCGAAGGCGAAGGCGGCGAAGGGGAACAGGAGTCCAAGAATGCCGACCCGAACGACTCCGGCAAAGAAGGCAAATCCGAAGACGGCAAAGCCCAGAATGCCAAGAACGGAAAACAGGGCACCAAGAGCGGCGACAACAACCTGCAGGCCAATCAGAACAACAGCATGATGGACAAGATGAAGGACGCCTTCGCCAACATGATGAACAAGCTGAAGATGCCGAACCAGCAGGAAGGCCAGCAGCAGGCGGCGAATCAGAAGGGCGGCGACAAGGGTGGCCAGCAGAAGGGAGGCCAGCAACCCGGCAAACAGCCCGGCAAAGGCAATGAGTCCCAGAACGGCGCCGAACAACCCGGCGACGAAGCCGCCGACGCCAGCGAAAAACAGGCCAATGCCCAGGGCCAGGGCGGCGACAAATCGGCCGCCATGCAGGCCCCGCCGGACGCCAAAAGCGGCGTGGGGAAAGCCGACGGCGACAAGAGCATCAAGGACGCCGAGCAACTCCAGGCCATGGGTAAGATCAGCGAGATCATCGGCAAGCGATCCAAGGATATTGCCGGCGAAGTGATGGTGGAAGTAAACGGCGGCAAACAGCAACTCCGCACGCAGTACTCCACCTCCAATGCACAGCACACCGAAAGCGGCGGCGAAATCCACCGCGATGAGGTGCCGCTCCATCACCAGCAGTACGTCCAGCAATACTTCGATCAGGTACGCAAACAGCCCGCACCCGCCAAAACCAAATGATCCGCTCTCTTCTCCTCTTCTTCTGCACCCTCTCCTTCGCCGCCGCCCAGGATTGGAGCGCGGTGGAGGAGGAGACGATCCGGCACTTCCAGGCGCTGCTGCGCTTTGATACCAGTGACCCGCCCGGCAAGGAGTTTCCCGCCGCGGAGTACCTGAAGAAGGTCCTCGAAGCCGACGGGATCGAGGTCAAGCTTTTCGCCGTCAACAAGGACCGGCCCAACGTCGTCGCCCGCCTGAAAGGCACCGGGAAGAAGCGGCCGCTGCTCATCATGGGCCACACCGACACGGTCAACGTAGACCCCAAGAAGTGGACCCACCCGCCCTTCGGCGCCGTCCGCGACGGTGGCTACGTCTATGGCCGCGGCACTCTCGACGACAAGGACAACGTGGTGGCCGCGCTGATGACCATCCTTCTCCTCAAACGCAGCGGCGCCACCCTCGACCGGGACGTCATCTTCCTCGCCGAGTCCGGCGAAGAAGGCCACACCCGCGTCGGCATCCAATACATGGTGGGTGCCCACTTCAACGAGATTGACGCCGAATACTGCCTCGCCGAAGGCTGGGGTGGCCTCCGCCAGAACGGCAAACTCCGTTACGTCGCCGTCTCAACTACCGAAAAGATCCCCTACCGCGCCACGCTTATCTCCCGCGGCCCCGCCGGACATGGATCCAAGCCGCTGCTCACCAACGCGCTCGTCCATCTCTCCACCGCCATCACCAAAGTAGCCAACTACCGCCCGCCATTGCGCCTCAATGACACCACGCGCGCCTACTTCGAACGCCTTGCTACCATCTCCACCCCCGAGGAAGCCGCCCGCTACAACGGCCTGTTCGACCCCGCCCGCACCGAAGCCATTCAGAACTATCTACAGGCGAACGAACCCGGGCACTACTCCATGCTCCGCACCTCCATCTCGCCCACCATCATTCACGGCGGCATCCGCAACAACGTCATCCCCTCGGAAGCCGAGGCCGCACTCGACATCCGACTCGCCCCCGGCGAAGACGGTCCCAAATTCCTCCAGACCCTCCGCGACCTCATCAACGACCCGCAAGTGGAACTGGTACGCGCCGTAGCCGACATTCGTCCGGCCGGAGCGCCTTCGGCCCTCGACAACATCGCCTTCAAAACCATCGAGGAAGCCGGACGCCTCATCTACCCCGGCGTCCCCACCATCCCCACCATGATGACCGGCGCCACCGACATGGCCAACCTCCGCGCCAAGGGCGTGCAGTGCTACGGCATTGGCCCGGCCGTCGATGACGAGGACAACGCCAAAGGCTTCGGTCCCCACTCGGATCAGGAACGCGTCCTGGAATCCGAGTTACACCGGTTCGTTCGCTATCACTATGAGATCGCTAAAAACCTGGCGAAGTAGCTACTTCTTTTCGCCCAACTGCGCGGTCGTCCGCGCCAGGTAGTTCTCCACCTGCGCTTCGTTCCGGATCGCTTCCAGATACGCGCCCCGCAGCAGTTGGTCCTTCCGGTTCAACAGCGTTTCGCGGATCGTCTGCTGCACGCGCGGGTCGTTCAACTCCCGCTGCCCGGCCGGCTCACGGCTCAACAACTTCAGGATCCGGTAGCCCTCGCCCGTCTTCAACACGTTCGAAACCTGCCCGGGCTTCATCTCGCTGATCATCTTCCGCAGATCCGCGCTCGCCTTCGCCAGCGCCGACTCGGCCACAAACCCCAAATCTCCGCCATTGGACGCCGAACCCGGGTCTTCCGAGTAGTTCTGCGCCAGCATCGAGAAGTCTTCCCCGTTCCGCAACCGCTGTTCGATGTTCTGGATCTTCCGCCGCGCCTGATCATCGTTCTGCGCCTTGTCGTTCTTCAGATTCCGGAACTCCGCTTCGCCGTTGGGCGTCACCAGGATCTGCGCCAGGTGCACCGTCGGCTCCGCCAGGTTGAAACTCGGCCGGTTCGCCGCGTAGAAGTCGGCGATGTCTTTCTCCGTGATGTTGATCTTCGAAGTGATCTCTTTATTGATCACTTTCTCAATGGAGAGCTTCTTCCGGATATCGGACTTCAAGTCTTCCGCCGTCATCTTCTTGGCCGTCAACTGCTTCTGAAACTCCTCTTGCGTATAAGGAGACTTCAACTTGTTAAATTCGGCCTCGACGTCGGATTCCGGTGCCAGCAGCGACTGCTTTTCGGCGCGCTGCATCATGATCTCCTGGTCGATCATCGCCCGCAGCGTTTCCAACTTGTTGATCTGCACGCCGTCGTCAGCCGCCGCCGGCGAACCCGACTGCGGAAACTGAATGCCGTACTGTTTGTCCAGGTCCGCGTAGCTGATAAACCTGCCGTTCACAGACGCGGCCACATTGGATGGCGGAGTCTTCTTGCAACCGGACAGAACTGCGGCAAGCGCGAAGGTGGCGAAGGTAAGGCGGCGAGTGAGGGACATTGAGGTTGGCAACCGCCCATTGTAGCGCGTGCGCGAATTCCGTACAGCACCGCCTTCGTACGGTATAGTGAGGATAGGCCCCGGAAGTCATATGAAAAGAAAACCTACAGGCAAGGACCAGAAAGTCATTGCCGACGAGATTCTCGAGAGCGCGCACCGCGCCGCCGGGGTGGAACCGCGCAAACGCAAGGAAAAATGTGAGGTCTGCGCGGCCGAAGTCGCCCCCAACTCCGCCGAGCCGCTCTGTTGGGTCTGCCGCCGCCTGAAAATCAGCGCCTGGCGCGATTCTGATCTGCAGGCCGCCGCTCCCGAGTAGCGCCCGTGTTCCGCGTCCTGGCGATTGCCGCGCTCGTCCTGCTCCCCGCCTGCAACCGGTATCAAGTCTCCAAAGCCGTTCCGCCGGTCAAAGGGAAAGTGCGCGCCCAGTACGTCATGCGCGTCATCGATATCGCTCCCGGTACCGGAAAGCCGTACGAACCCGGGAAACTGTTAAAGGTGCACTACACCGGCTACCTGCGCAACGGCACGAAGTTCGATTCCTCCCGTGACCGCAATACGCCTTTCGAGTTCGAACAAGGCAAGCGCCGGGTCGTACCCGGCTTCGATAACTGCTGCGAAGGCCTTCGCGTGGGTGGCAAACGGCGTCTGATTATCCCCTATCAACTCGCCTATGGCGAGAAGGGCCGCGCGCCCCGCATCCCCGCCAAATCAGAGTTGATTTTCGACATCGAACTGCTCGATGTTCTCGAACCTCCGCCTGCGCCCTCACCGGCTAAGTGATTCGTACACCCACGCCGCCACCGCGACGTCTTCCAAGCCCAACCCCACGGACTTGAACACCGTGATCTCCTCGTCGTTCAGGCGCACCCGCCCGTCGCGCAACTCCTCCACCCGCGCCCAACCCGCCTCCTCCAGCCCCAGCAAAAGGTCGCCGGCCTCCATCCTCGCCTGCTCAATAGAATCGGCCACAATCGCCGACGCCCGCGCCAGCAGTTCGCCAGGAATCTCCCTGCGATTCGCCGCGTTGGAACCGGCGGCACAGATATGGGTCCCTGGCTGAACGCTTTCCGCCGCAAACAGCGGGTCCTTGGCAAACGTGGCCGTCACCACAATCGACGCTTCCGCCACCGCGGCATCCGCACTGGCCGCAACCTCCGCCCCGGTCTCGGCGGCGAAGCGCTCGGCGTTCTCCTGCTTCCGGCTCCACACCAGCACCCGCTCCACCTCCCGGACAGCCCGTACGGCGTCCAGTTGACCGCGTGCCTGAAAGCCGCTTCCCAACACCGCCACCGTCGCCGCGCCGGCCCGCGCCAGCCGTTTGGTCGCCAGACCCGAAGCCGCGCCGGTGCGGATCTGCCCCAGCCAGTTGGCGTCGAAAAGCGCCAGCGGCCGCGCCGTCGCCGCATCATAGAGCAGAAAGTGGAACCAGGCTCCGTGCTTGGCGTGCGTCGCGTACACTTTGGTGCCGAAATACTTTTCCGTATATCCGGCCAGCGCGTGCAACACCGCCCCGGTCGGCAGGATCATCCGTCGCCGCGGCTGATTGAACGCTTTCCCGTCGGCCCAGGCTCGAAACACCTCCTCCAGAAGTTCAATCGCCTTCTCCATCGGAAGGTGCTTCCGCACAGTCTCTTCGTTGATATGTATCATCGCGATACCCGTTTCAGGCTCCATGTCCCGCTCCGCCGCTGATACGGAGAGGGCGAATGTAACCGGACTTGGCCTTTCATCTGCTCCCCGTCTAGCCAGGCTTCGTGCAATTCCTCGGTCAGAAACAGCGGCGTCACCGAGAACCGGAGCACATCCTCGGAAACGATGCATTTTTCCACTGGAATTGTCGTCTCCGTGGGCGGTTCAGGCGCCGCAATCCGCCACGTCCCGCCGCACTTCCCTTCCCCGGCCGCCAATTGCAACGTTACATTCGCCCGCTTCCCGTACAGCCACGTCTCCCCCTCCCAGCGCCCCTGCCATTCCCCCGCGCTCGCACGCGCCGCCTGCGCTCCGGGCTCCGCCGGCCGCTCCAGCCGCCAGTATCCCCGCTCGGCCCGCAACCGCTCCACCGCCATAAGCGCCGCCTTCCGCAGTTTCACCGCCGTCTGTTCCGGAAGTTGCACTATCCAGCCTCGCTCCTCCCGCAGCCGCCCCGAACGATTGTCCATGGGTATCCCGGCGATCTCCGCCGGGGCCTCGGCACATCCTCCCGCAAACAAAATCTCCACGGCGGCGCAGGCTGCCAAAAAGGAACCCGCCGCGGAAGGATGCGATCCGTCACTCTGAAACAGCTCCACCTCCGTTACATTCTGGAACGCCGCGCCCGCCGGAATCAGCCCCGCGCCCAACTCCCGGGCTATAGCCGCATAGGCCCAGTCCAGATGCGGCTGCAACTCCGCCCGTCCCTTCCGCGCCCACGTGTTCAAAAATACCGTCCGCGCTCCTTGGCGCCGGATCTCCCCATCCCAAATCCGCGCCCAGGTAAAGAACCCGCCAGGATCGTTCACAACCACATCCCCGTTGAACTGCCCCAAACCCAGTGTGCTGTGTTCCTGTAGCACAACCAGATCCCAGCGCTCCCCACGGAGGACTTCCAGGGCGTTGGTCGTTGTATAGAGCCCCTCCAGCGTGGCGCCGCCCCGCGTCACCGAACGGGCTTCCACCGCTCGCCCGCCCGCCGCCCGCGCCATTCCCTCCACCAGCCCCGCCAGGTGGTTGTAGTAGGTATAACTGTTCCCCAGAAACAGAATGCGCAATGGCGCCTCGCCCGCCATTGCGCTCATACAAAACAGGAATAGACTCAACCGCCGCATTGGTCCGAGTATAGCGGGTGCCGCACGAAAATTCGGCGGGCCGGTAAGGCCCGCCGATTGAGGGTTTGGAACAAAGGAGATCGAAAAACTTATGCCCGTGCCGGGTCGGAGCTCTCCGGATTCAGACCTAACTCCTGAATCGCCGCCGCCGCCCGCGCCGGGTCGAACTTGCCGTCCCGCGCCAGCCGTGACAACGCCGCCGCTACAATCGCTGCCGTGTCCACTTCGAAGTGGCGCCGCAGATGCTGCCGGTTGTCGCTACGGCCGAAGCCATCCGTGCCCAGCGAAGTCAGCCGGCCCGGCAGCCACGGTGCAATCTGATCGGAAACGATCTTCATGTAGTCGCTCGCCGCGATGATCGGCTGCGTCGTCCCGGCCAGTACCTGCTCCAGGTACGAGGTCCGAGGAGCCTCCGTCGGGTGCAACCGGTTCCACCGCTCCACGTCCAGGCAATCCCGGCGCAGTTCGTTGTAGCTGGTCGCGCTATACAGATCCGCTGACACGCCGTAGCGGTCCCGCAGAATCTCCTGCGCCCGCGCCGCTTCGTTGAAGATCGCGCCGCTGCCAAACAACAGCACCTGCGCCTCTCCCGCGTCGGACGCCCGGAACTTGTACAACCCGCGCAGAATACCTTCGGTCACGTCTCCGGGCATGGCCGGATGAGCGTAGTCGTCGTTGCAGATCGTCAGATAGTAGAACCGGTCTTCGTTCAGTTCGTACATCCGCTTGATGCCGTCCTGCACAATCACGGCAATCTCATACGCGAACGCCGGGTCATAGGAGTGGCACGTCGGAATGGTGCTGGAAAGCACCAGGCTGTGGCCGTCCTGATGCTGCAAGCCTTCCCCGGAGAGCGTCGTACGGCCAGCCGTCGCGCCCATCAGGAAGCCCTTGCCGCGGGAATCGGCGAACGCCCAAGCCAGGTCACCCACGCGCTGGAACCCGAACATCGAGTAGTAGGTGTAGAACGGAATCATCGGCACGCCGTAGTTGGCGTAGGCCGTGCCCGCCGCGGTAAACGAACCCATCGAGCCCGCTTCCGTGATGCCCTCTTCCAGAATCTGCCCGTTGGTGGCTTCGTGGTAGTAGAGGAACATGTCCGCGTCCACCGGCTTGTACAACTGCCCCTGGCTCGCGTAAATGCCTACCTGGCGGAACAGCGATTCCATACCGAAAGTGCGTGCTTCGTCCGGGATGATCGGCACAACGTACTTGCCCAGTTCCGGATCCTTCAGCAGCGTCGTCAGGATGCGGACAAACGCCATCGTCGTCGACAACTCGCGCCCGGCCGAACCGCCCAACGCGTCTTTGAACTTGTCGATGTCCGGAGCCGTCAGCGTCACCCGCGTCGGCACCCGCTTCGGCATATACCCGCCCAGCGCCTGTCGCCGCGCGTGCATGTACGCCATTTCCTGCGTGTCGTCAGCCGGTTTCAGGAACTCACACTTCATCGCCTGTTCATCGGTGATCGGGATATTGAAGCGGTTCCGGACGTAGATCAACTGGTTCTCGTCGAGCTTTTTCTGCTGGTGGGTGAAGTTGCGGGCCTCGCCCGCGTCGCCCATGCCGAAGCCTTTGATCGTCTTGGCCAGAATCACCGTCGGCCGGCCGTTGGCCTGCGTCGCGCGGTGGTAGGCGTTGTAAATCTTCTGCGGATCGTGCCCGCCGCGCCGCAGTTGGCCGAGTTCGTCGTCGCTCATGTCCTTCACAAGCTCCAACAACTCCGGATACTTCCCGAAGAACTCCGCACGAATGTAGGCGCCGCCCTTGGCTTTGAAGTTCTGGAACTCGCCGTCCACGCACTCTTCCATGCGCTTCACCAGCAGGCCCGTCTTGTCGCGTGCCAGCAGGTCGTCCCACTCCGAACCCCACAGCAGCTTGATCACGTTCCAGCCGGCGCCGCGGAACAAACCTTCCAGTTCCCGCACCACGCTGCCGTTGCCGCGTACCGGACCGTCCAACCGCTGCAGATTGCAGTTGATGATCCACACCAGGTTGTCCAGCTTTTCGCTCTGTGCAATGCGGATGGCGCCGTAAGACTCCGGTTCGTCCATTTCTCCGTCGCCCAGATACGCAAACACGCGCCGGTCGGTCTTCGCGATCAGGCCGCGATTCTCCAGGTACCGCATAAAGCGCGCCTGGTAGATCGAGTTGATCGGCCCCAACCCCATCGACACGGTCGGGAACTGCCAGAAATCGCTCATCAGCCACGGATGCGGATACGAGCTCAAGCCCGGATGCTCCCGCAACTCGTGCCGGAAATTCAGCAAATGCTGCTCAGTCAACCGGCCTTCCAGAAATGCGCGCGAATACTGCCCCGGCGACGCGTGACCCTGGAAATACACCAGGTCTCCGGCTTCCCCGTTGATCGACGCACGGAAGAAATGGTTCTGCGCCACCTCGATCAACGACGCCTGCGAGGAGAACGTGGCAATGTGCCCGCCAATCCCCACGTCGTACTTGTTCGCGCGCACCACCATCGCAATCGCGTTCCAGCGAACAATCGCCTTTAAACGCGTCTCGACGGCCAGGTCTCCGGGATAAGGAAGCTCTTCCTCTTTCGGAATCGTGTTGACATAGGGGCCGATGGCTGTGAACGGCGTCTCAACGCCATTCACACCGGCCTTTCTCATTAACGTCTCCAGGAGGTACTTTGCCCGGTCTGGACCCGCCTGATCGATGATCTGATCCAGCGCTTCCAGCCATTCGCCAGTTTCCTGCGGATCGAGATCTGCGTGGGTTTCTACCTTGTGTTTAAGCATTGTTTGCGGATAGGTTCCCCGCCCGGTGAGGCGGGTGTGGTTGGGTACTCACATATTCTACTATTGGAGCCCGCCCTTTCGGGGATAAAAACACGAAGCCCCGCGCAGATTAAGCGCGGGGCTAAGCGTGTTTTGCGGGAGGAAATACTACAACAGCCTAAAATTAACTTCTACCGTCGCGGCCACCGTCACCGGTTTGCCGTCTTTGAAGCCCGGGCGGAACTTCCACTTGGAGACAGCCTCAATCGCTTTCTCGTCCAGGCCCAATCCCAGCGCCCGAACCACACGCAGATTTTTCGGCTTTCCGTTCTCGTCCACTTCGATGTACAACATCACCGTGCCTTGGAACTTCGCCTTCCGCGCCTCTTCCGAATACTCCGGTTCCACTTTCGCCAGAACCGCCGGCGCCGAAACGCCGCCGCCAATGCGATAAGCGCCGCCGCCGATGCCGCCGCCCGATCCCGGCCCAACGCCGCGGCCCTTGCCGGAACCCACACCGCCGCCTGTCCCAGAACCGATACCGGCGCCCGACCCCGGCCCGTTCGACGGAATCTTGCCCAGCCCCAACGGATCGCCGAGCGTGTTCAATGCCACATTCGGCAACACCGCGTTCGGCTGCACTTCAATCGAAGGCTCCATGATCAGCTTCGGATTCTCGTTCAGCACCACCGCGCTCGGCGGGGTGAACTGCTTGGCAATCTTCGGCAACCGGCCTTTGCTCGCGTCCAGCGGCGAAAGGTTCCCGCCGCCACCACCGCCGCCCATCGACTGCTTCTGCGGCGCGGCCTTCGGCTGGTACGGAGCCAAATCCACCGGCGCCGTCAGATGCACCACGTCCTTGGCCACTTTCTGCACCGTCTCGTTCGTGCCGATCAGGAACAGCAGCGCCACCACGCCCGCATGTACCATCAGCGACGACAATCCGGCCGTCTTTTCGTTCCCGCCGGTCTGGCCCCAAATGTCCTTCACCGCCACCGGCTTGGAAGTCACTTCCAGCGGCGGCAACTCCGGCGGCCGGAAAAACTCCTTTACGTTCGTGGCGAACTCTTTGTACCACGGCACATCTTCCGCCAGCAGGCGATCGAGGTGCAAATCAGAGTGGTCCACGGGGGCGAGTGGATCGTTGGGCCGGTGATCGTTGGTGGGGGGAAGCGGAGTTGTCGTCATCGGACTGCCTGGTTCTCGTGTGTACTGACGCTCCAGATTACTGGTTGGTTGCAGAATACGGAATTCTACCGCGCAGAATCTATGAAAAATTGTAACATCTAAATTCCCGCCGCAAGTCCACTCCGGATCAGCAGCGCGTTCGGGTCCGGATCACGGCCCATGAACCGCCGGTACAGCGCCGCCGGATCTTCGCTATCCCCTTTGGCCAGAATACATTCCCGAAACGCCCGACCCGTCTCGGCGTTGAAAACACCCTCGCTCCGGAACCGGCTGAAGGCGTCGGCATCGAGCACTTCGGCCCATTTATAGCTGTAATAGCCCGCCGCGTAGCCCACCGGACTCGCAAAAAGGTGCGAAAAACTCGCAATCATCGCGTGTTCCTCCGGCAATTTTGCCGCCGAAAACGGCTGCAACAGCCGCCGCGACCACGCAATCACATCCCCATCAGCCGCCGCATCGTACCGCATGTGCAGTGCCAGATCCACGAACGCGAAGCTCAATTGCCGCATCTGCCCGTTCGCCGCCCGGTACGTCCGCGCCTTTTTCATCTTTGTAAATAATTCTTCCGGGATCGCCTCTCCCGTCTCAAAGTGATGCGCAAACAGGTCCAGCGCCTCCCGCTCCCAGCACCAGTTCTCCATAATCTGCGACGGCAACTCCACAAAATCCCACGGCACGCTCGTCCCCGCCAGGTCCCGAACCGGCACCCGCGTCAGCGAATGGTGCAGCAAGTGGCCGAACTCGTGGAACAGCGTCTCCACGTCCCGGTGCGTCAGCAGCGCCGGTTGGTCGCCGATCGGCGGCGTCAGGTTTCCGCACATCAGCCCCAGGTGCGGTGTAAACCCGTCGCCCTTCGGCGCCCCAGTCAGGAAAGCGTCCATCCACGCCCCGCCGCGCTTGTTCTCCCGCGGGTGCATGTCGGCGTAGAAACTGGCCAAATGCTCCCCGCTCGCCGTGTCGAAAATGTCAAAGTACCGGACATCTTTGTCCCACGCCGGCACGCCCTCCCGCTCCACCACCCGAATCCCAAACAGCCGCCCGGTTAGCGCAAACATCCCCGCCATCGCGCTCGAAAGCGAGAAATAGGGCCGCAACTGCTCCTCGTCGAAGTCGTAAAGCGCCACCCGCTGCTTTTCGGCATAGTAGCCGACGTCCCACGGCTCCAATTCTAACCCGCCCGCAAACGCCCGCAACTGCTCATTCTCCCGGACAAAAAACGCTTCTGTCTTCGCCTGCAGATCGGTCAGAAACTGCTCCGCCGCCGCACCCGTCTTCGCCATCCGGTCCACCAGCACCAGATCGGCGAAGTGGGAAAAGCCCAATAATTTCGCCTTCTCCCGGCGTAATTCCAGGATCCGCACCAGATTCCCGCTGTTGTCGTATTGCCCGCCAGCCGCCCGGGTCGCAAACGCCCGGTACATCTTCTCCCGGATCCCCCTGTCGTCCAGATAGGTCATCACCGCCAGGTAGGAGGGAGCCTGCAGCGTGAACCGCCACCCGGCCACGCCCTTCTGCTCGGCGCTTTGCCGCGCCGCCGCCACCGCGCTCGGCGGCAACCCGGCCAACTGCCCCTCGTCGGTGACAATCAACTCAAACGCGTTCGTCGCGTCCAAGACGTTTTCAGAGAACTTCGTCGTTAACTGCGTCAGTTCGATGTCGATCTCGGCCGACCGCTTCTTCCCCGCCGCGTCCAGATCCGCCCCCGACAACCGGAACGCCTCCAATGTCTTCTTCAGGTGCCGCGCCCGGACACCCGTCAAGGCCTTGGCGTCTTCGGTCTCCGCATACGCCTTCAAAGCCCGCCATAAGCCGTCATGCAGCCGGATCGAGGAGTAAAATTCGCTCGCCGGCCCCTGAATCGCGTTATGCGCCTCCCGCCACGCCGGGTAGGTCGCGACGGACTCCAGGTGCCGCACCACCCCGAATGCGATGTCCAGCGGTTCAGTCGCGTGGTCCAGCGCATGCATGGTGTTCTCATACGTGCGCGGGCCCTCCAGCGAGGCAATCGCCTCAATCCGCGCCTTCGCCTCGGCTATCAGTTGCGCCATCGCCGGCTCCACATGCTCAGCCCGCATCTGGTCAAAAGGAATGGCAAAGGGAAGAGAAAGGAAAGGATTTGCGTCGCTCATGCGTTCACTATCCAGCCTACCGTGCCCAGCCGCTGTCCACTACTTCAAAAACCCGCTCTTCCCGCTCGCCACCGACGAAATCGCATCATTCCGCTCATCATCCAGCGCCAGCACCCGACGCAGCAGCGGCGACAACCCCGCCACCGTCTCCGCCCGCAACAATTTCTTCTGATACTGCTGCTGCGGCTTATCCCCGCGAACATAAAACCCATGCAGCGACCGCCGCGGCACCGCCGTCCGGTTCGCCGTCCCCCCGTGCCACATGTGCGCATTCGTCAGTATCACGTCCCCGGCCTTCCCCAGCGCCACCATCTCCTCCGGGTGCGGCGCATTCGCATCCGCCAGCACCTGCTGCGGGATCTGCCCCGACTTGTGCGATCCCGGTACAAACCGCGTCGGCCCGTTCTCCGGGGTGAAATCATCCAGCATCCAGATGGAGTTAAACACCGCGTTCCCCCGTTCATCCGGTACCAGCCCCATATCGCAGTGCAATGGCTGCAAACTCTGATCCCCCGGCAGCGCCGCCCGGTAGTTCAGGCTCGATAGCTTCCAATCCGGCCCCAACACCACCTCTACCGCCTCCAACAGCAGCGGATGCGATACCAGCCGCCGGAAACACTCCCCCTTGTCCACCAAATTCGCCAGCCGGTCGGACCCCGCCTCCTTCCGGAACTCCCCGCCCGCATTCTCCCCCTCTTCCTCCAAAAGACGCGCCGTCTCCCTCCGCAACTCTTCCAGCCACGCCGCATCCATCACACCGCGCACGATCAGGTAACCTTGTTCCTGAAGGAAAATCTTCTCTTCCGCCGTCATGGGCAAATCATAACGCATGGAGTTCCGTCGTATCCTCGTACGGGCCACCAATTGGGTTGGTGACGCCGTCATGTGCATCCCCGCGCTCGCGGAACTCCGCCGCCATTTTCCCAAGTCCCATATCACCCTCCTCGCCCGCCCCTGGGTCGCCGGACTCTACGACAAATCCCTCGTCGACGACATCCTCCCCTATCACCTCGCCCGCGGCGCCCGCGACCTTCCCGCCAAACTCTCCCTCGCCAGGCAACTGCGCCGCATGGACTTTGACTGCGCCATCCTCCTCCCCAACTCCTTTGATTCTGCCGCCCTCGTCTGGGCTGCCCGCATCCCCACCCGCATCGGCTTCTCCCGCGATGCCCGCGGTCTCCTCCTCACGGACCCGATCAAACCACCCAAACCCGGCGAAATCCCCAACCACCAGCGCTTCTACTACCTCGAACTCCTCCGCCGCGCCGGCCTCATTGACCGCGTCCCCCCCGTCGATGCCATCCGCCTCCCCGGCATCCCGTACCTGGTAAAGCACGGCCAATCCCTCCTCCGCGACCGCCAACTCGCCGGCGACTGGATCGGCGTCAGCCCCGGCGCCGCCTACGGTACCGCCAAACGCTGGCTCCCCGATCGCTTTGCCGAGGCCGCCATCAGTCTCGCCCGGCAAACCTCCACCGCGGTAGCCCTGTTCGGCTCCGCCGATGAACGCCCCCTCTGCGACCAGATCAAGGCGCAAATCACCGCCGCCGGCGTCGAATCCCACAACTTTGCCGGCGAAACCAAACTCGACGAGTTCATCGCCATCGCCGCCACCTGCCGCGCCTTCCTCACCAACGATTCCGGCGCCATGCACATCGCCAGCGCACTCGGCATCCCCACCGTCACCGTCTTCGGCGCCACCGACCACATCGCCACCGGTCCCACCGGGCCCCTCGCCCGCATCGTACGCGAACCGGTCGAATGCAGCCCTTGCCTTCTCCGCGAATGCCCCATCGACCATCGCTGCATGAAAGCCGTCGACGCCCCCCGCGTTGTGAAGGAAGCCCTCGCGCTCATCCAACTCAACAAGCAATGAAAGACCGCGTCCTCCCGTTCGCCTTAGCCGTCCTTTTCCTCGCCCTCGGCAGTTTCGTTCTCCACCTCCCCGGAATCCAGTCCGACGAAGCCCTCTTCGCCTCCGTTCTCCACAACCCCAAAGTCCCCCCGGTCCAAGTCCGCCTCGTTTTCGGGCGATTCCCCGCCATGGCCTTCCCCTACATCGGGACCATCAAGACCGGCCTCTTTGCCCTGCAGTCGCAGTTCGTCAAGCCCACCCCCGCCTCGGTCCATTTCCTCCAACTGCTCATCGGCGCCGTAACCATCTACCTCTTCGCCCGCCTCCTGCAGCGCCTGCAACAACCTCTCTGGGCCGCGGCCCTCCTCGCCACCGACGCCTCTTTCCTCTTCACCACCCGTTCCGATTGGGGTCCGGTTGCCGTCCAGCACCTACTCGCCATCGCCGGCGTCACCACCGCCGTCCGTTACGCCCAAACCAGCGCGCTCCGGTGGGCGGCCGCCACCGGATTCCTGTTCGGACTCGGCCTTTGGGACAAGATCACCTTCCTGTGGATCCTGGTCGCTCTCGCCGCCGGCACCCTCGTCGCCGCCCGCCACATTCTCAACGCCAAGGCCCTGGCGATCGGGACATTCTCCATGGCTCTCGGCGCCTACCCGCTCATCGTCTACAACGTAAAGACCCACGGCGCCACCTTCAGCGGCCACGCCCTGCTCGACACGGGCCCCGTCTGGCGCAAAGCCGAACTCGCCTGGAACTGCCTTGGTAACGGCCACATCTTCGGCGGCGACGCCCCCCATTGGAGCATCCAACCCTGGCTCTTCCTCCTCGCCCTCAGTCTGCCCTGGGTGCCTGGCTACCGGAAAAATCCTATTCTTCGGTTTTCTCTGGCCGCTCTCATCGCCGGCTATGCCGCCATGTTCGCCCTCGTCAACTCCGGTAGCGGGCCCCATCACTCCGTCCTCCTCTGGCCACTACCCCACATCCTCATCGCCCTCCTCCCCTACCCCCGCTACATCCTGTCCGCCGCCCTCCTGGCCAATCTCCTCCAAATCAACGACGTCTACTCCCAACTCCGCCGCCACGATGTCTCCGTCGAATGGTCCGACGCCTCCACCGCCCTCGCCCGCCACATCGAAAACGATCCCCGTACCTACCGCATCCTCGAATGGGGCATCTTCGACACCCTCCACCTCCTCAACCAGGGCAAAAACGATCTCTTCCTCGGCCCCGCCCCCACTCCCGACGACAGCCTCTTCATCTCCCGCCCGCCCCACCTCTCGCTCCTCCCCATCGATCCCCGCCAAAAACTGGTCCCCATCCACACCATTCCCGATTCCGCCGGCCGCCCCACCTTTCTCATCTCCCGTCCCGCACCAATTGAGGGAAAATAGAAAGACATGCTCGACACCCGGACCAAGATCGCCTCCCTCGACGACGCGCGTCATCAACTCGCCGGCCGCCCCCTCGTCGCCGCCTACTTCGATCCCATGGTCGCCGCCCACACCCAGCGTTTTCAAGAACTTGCCGCACAGCACGGCCCCCTCGCCGTCTGTCTCTGCGATCCCCCCGACCCCCTCCTCCCCGCCCGCGCCCGCGCCGAACTCGCCGCCTCCTGCCGCTACGTCTCCCTCGTCGTCATCGGCGAAGACGCCCTCCAATCGGCCTCCGAAATCATCGACGAACGCCCAGCCGACCTCGCTCGCCGCGCCGCCCTCATCGCCCACGTCCACAGCCGCCAAAATGGCTAGCGGCCCCCACATCCTCCTCATCCGCCTCGGCGCTTTCGGCGATGTCCTCCACGCCCTCCCCGCCGCCGCCTCCCTGCGCCGCTCCATCCCCGGCGCACGCCTCACCTGGGCCATCGACCCCAAATGGCAGTGGCTCCTCGACGCCAATCCCGACGTCGACCACGTCCTCCCCGTCAACCGTCGCTCCTCGGCCAGCCTCCGCGCCGCCTGGCATTACTTCCGCGCCAACAAAATCGATATCGCCATCGACGTCCAGGGCCTCATCAAGTCCGCCCTCCTCGCCCGCGCCTCCCGCGCCCCGCGCCGCCTCGGCTTTGCCCCCCCGTTCCTCCGCGAACGCCCCGCCGCCGCCTTCTACACCGAGCAAATCACCCCACGCTCCCCCCACGTCGTCGACTGGAATCTCGACCTCGCCACCGCCGCCGGCGCCCAGCAACGCATCATCGACGCCCCCCTCCCTCCCGGTACCCCCGAAGGTCAACTCCCCGATTCTCCCTTCGTCCTCGCCTGCCCCTTCGCCGGATGGGGCGCCAAACAGTGGCCCCTCGAATACTACGAACAACTCGCCCCGCTCCTCCGCGATACCGGCCACCAACTCGTTCTCAACCTCGCCTCCCCCATCAAATCCCCCCTCCCCCAACACATCTCCGGCCTCCCCGGCCTTATCGATGCCACCCACCGCGCCGCCGCCGTCCTCGGCCTCGATAGCGGCCCCCTCCACCTCGCCGCCGCCCTCCGAAAACCCGGCCTCGCCCTCTTCGGCCCCACCGACCCCGCCCGCAACGGCCCCTACGGCGCCTCCATCAAAACCCTCCGCCACCCCTCCGCCCCAACGTCCTACAAACGCAACCCCGACATTCTCCCTTGCATGCGCGCGCTCTCCCCGCGTATGGTATTTGAAAATCTTCTCCCATGCCTCACTACCGCTTCCCCAAACCCTACGCCGACGCGGTAGCCCGCCTGAGGGTCCCCTCAGGCTTCGTGCTCCTCATCGCCTTCGCCTGGCTCAGCCGCCCTTCCCCTGCCAGCCTCGTTCTCGGTGTCCCCGTCTCCCTCCTCGGACTTGCCCTCCGTGCCTGGGCCGCCGGCCACCTTGCGAAAAACCAGCGCCTCGTCGACAGCGGCCCCTACAGCCATACCCGGAATCCCCTCTACCTCGGCACCCTCCTCGCCGCCATGGGCCTCGCCCTCGCCGCCCAATCCTGGTGGGTCGGCGGCATCTTTCTCGCCGTTTTCGTCTTCGTCTACCTCCCCGTCATGGAACTCGAAGAGCAGCACCTCCGCAACCTCTTCCCCGCCTATAACCAATATGCCGACGCCGTTCCCCTCCTCCTGCCCCGCTTCCCGGGCATCCCCTCGGCCGGCAAGTTCTCCAAAGCTCTCTATCTCAAAAACGAAGAGTACCAGGCCCTCATCGGCTTCCTCCTCGGCGTAGCCTATCTCTGGTGGAGGTCCCACAATGCACATTGAACTCGATGCCCGCGGCCGGCGCTATCTGGAGAAATTCCGGAAAATCGCCTTCACCCTCCCCGAAGTCGCCGAAACCGAATCCTTCGGCCACCCCTGGTTCCGCGCCGGCGGCCCCAATGGCAAACTCATCTCCGTCTTCGGCCAGGAAGACGGCCACTGGTCCCTCTGCTTCCGCGCCTCCAAAGCCGAACAGGGCATCTTCCTCGAAGATCCCCGCTTCGTCAAAACTCCCTACATCGGCCACCACGGCTGGGTCTCCCTCAAGCTCGACCCCGCCAAACCCAACTGGGACGAAGTCGCCGAACTCCTCCGAATGAGTTACCGTAACAACGCCCCAGCCAAACTCCGCAAACTCCTCTAACCCTGCAGAAACTTCAGAAACTCCGCCGGATCCCGCGTCAGCCCCGGAAACGCCCGCAGCGTCTTCCCCTCGGCGTCCAGAATCACATAGTACGGAATCGCCACCGTCTTGTGCGTCTCTTCCTGTAACTTCAGGTTCGCCTCCGATACCGCGTCGGCGCCATCGGTGTATAACTCCACCAGCACGAACTGATTCATCGCCGCGGCAATCTCCGGCCGCGGAAACATATTCGCCTTCATCAGCTTGCAATTGGTGCACGTGTAACCCGTAAAGTTCAGAAATACCTGCTTGTTCTCCGCCTTCGCCCGCGCCAGCGCACCCGGCAGGTCGTTCTTCGCAAACACCACTCCCGCCCCCGGACCGCTCGCCACCGCCCGCGTCGACGCCGGCACATAGGCGTCTATTTCCCCCAGGGGAGCCCCGAACAGCCCCGACAACAGGAAGAACGCAAACGCCAGAATAAACACCCCCAGCAGCAAACGCGGGATCGACACCGCCTCGTCTTTCCCGATCCCCTCAAACCGCAGCCAACCCAATAAATACAACCCCGGCATCGCCGTCAGCACCACCCACAGCGCCAGGAACCGCTCCCGCGACAGCACTTCCCAATGCAGCACCAGATCGACATTGCTGAAATACTTCACCATCATCGCGAACACAAAAAACGCCATCACCACCTTAACCCGCACCAGCCACCCGCCCGACTTCGGCAGCTTCTTCAAATAGGAGGGAAATAGCGCCAGGAAGAAGAACGGACTCGCCAACCCGGTCGCGAACGCCGCCATCCCCATCGCCGGCTGTAACTTGTCCCCCGTCACCGAAGCCGCCAGCAATGCCCCCATAAACGGCCCCACGCACGCAAACGAAGTCAGCGAAAACGTAAGTCCCATCAACAACGATCCCAGGTAGCCGCCCCCATCCGACATCGTGTTCATCTTCGTCAACAGCCCCGACGGCAGTGTAATCTCAAACGCCCCCAACATACTCAACCCAAACGCAAAAAACACCAGCCCGATGACGCCGTTCACCCACGCGTTCGACGACAGCGTCTGCGCCCCGCCCGCCCCCAGCAACGCCGATGCCGCCAGCCCGATCGCCGTAAACAGGACGACAATTCCCAAACAAAACACCACCGCCTGCCGCAACCCCTCGCCCCGCCCTCCCTCTCCCCGATTCAGGAAATAGGAGAGCGTAAATGGAATCATCGGGAACACACACGGCGTAAAGATCGCCGCTAAGCCCCACCCGAACGCCCCCAGCAGGAACCCGAGCAGTCCCTCCTTGGACGCCGGTGCGCCGGAGACCGGCGCCGGTGCCCCCGCCGTCGTGCTCCCAGTCGCCCCTGCCGGCGCCGCCGCGGCCGCCGCCACATTCGTCTCCACAAACCCATCCGGCACACCCAACTCCCCAGCCCCGGGCGCCCCGCCGTCGGCCACCACCGAACCCGTCACCAGCTTCCTTCGCGGCGGCAGACAGATCTTGTCGTTGCACGCGCTCCACCGCACCTGCAGCGTCACCTCGGTCGCCCCCGGCTTCACCGTGTCCTTCAACACCGCGTCCACCAGAAACGCCGCCTTCTCTTCGTAGCTCTCCGTCGTCGCCCCAGCCGCCGGATCAAACTTCGGCTCCGCCTTCTGCTGCAGCACCCGCGTCACCGTCACCGCCGCGTCGTCCAGCGCCACAATCCGCGTCGCTGTCGCCTTCACCGGCGAAGTGACGCTATAGAGGTGCCAGCCCTTTTCCATCTCCGCCGACAGCCGCAACCGCAACGGCTTGCCCGGCGCGGCTTTCTCCTGCTCCGGCGCCAGCGTAAACTTCACCGCCGTCTGCTGCCCATATCCAGTACCGGCCGCCGCAAGGCCCACAAGTAGATAACTGAGGATTCTCACTATCTTCCAATGTAGCGCTCTCCGCGCCCGCTGCTTGGTTTGCTGGAAACGGGTCTGCTAGATTTGGCAGAACCCCCATGCACGCCGGACGCCAGTATACCTTCAGAGAAGTCAGCGTTTGGACCCGCCGAGAAACGGCTGTTTTCGTCGCCGTCTCCGCCCTCCCTGCCCTCCTCTACTTCGGCGCCGGCTGGCGTTGGCTCGTTATCCCATGGCTCCCCATCGCCATGATCGGCACCGCCGTCGCCTTCATCACCGGCTTCAAAAACAACGCCTCCTACTCCCGCCTCTGGGAAGCCCGCCAGATCTGGGGCGCCATCGTCAACGCCAGCCGTTCCTTCGCCCTCCTTACCCTCGACTCCATCCCCGATCCCGCCCACCAGCGCCGCCTCCTCTACCGCCACTTCGCCTGGCTCACCGCCCTCCGCTACCAACTCCGCGAACCCCGCTCCTGGGAAAACATGAAGCGCCGCCATAACACCGAGTACGCCCGGAAATACCGCGTCGCCGAATGGGACGGCCAACTCCAGCAAAACCTCGCCCCCCTCCTTACCTCCGGCGACCTGGCCCTCCTCTCCTCCTGCAAAAATCGCGCCACCCAACTCCTCCGCCTCCAATCCCAGGATCTCCACGCTCTCCTCCAATCGGAATCATCCCCCCTCCGCGCCCTCGAGTTCCACCGCCAACTCGGCGCCCTCATCGACGCCCAGGGCCGCTGCGAACGCATCAAAAACTTCCCCTACCCCCGCCAGTACGCCACCCTCAATTACTTCTTCATCTGGCTCTTCATCATCCTCACGCCCTTCGGCCTCATCCAGGAGTTCCAGAAACTCGGCGACAATTTCGTCTGGCTCACCATCCCCGCCGGAACCATCGTTGCCTGGGTCTTTCACACCATGGACAAAATCGGCGAAAGCAGCGAAAACCCCTTCGAAGGCAGCCCGAACGATGTCCCCATCACCGCCATGAGCCGCACCATCGAAATCGATCTCCGCGAAATGCTCGGCGAAGCGGAAATCCCTCCCCCTCTCACCGCCGAAAACCACATTCTGATGTAAGGAACGCCCGCCCAAACCCGCCAAACCCCATGCACAAATCCCGCCTCGAAGCCTTCAGCGACGGTGTCCTCGCCATCATCATCACCATCATGGTCCTGGAGCTGAAAACGCCATCCTCCCCGGACTCCGACGCCCTCCTCCGCCTCGGCCACGTCTTCTCCGCCTACATCATGAGCTTTCTCTACGTCGGCATCTATTGGAACAACCATCACCATCTGTTCCAAACCGTCACCCGCGTCACCGCCGGCATCCTCTGGGCGAACCTCCTCCTGCTCTTCTGGCTCTCCCTGTTCCCCTTCGCCACCGCGTGGGCCGGCCAGAACCCCACCGCCCCCCTTCCCACCGCCCTCTATGGCGCCGTCCTCCTCCTCGCTGCCATCTTCTATTACCTCCTGCAACGGACCATCATCGCCAGCCAGGGCCCTCAATCCGTCCTCGCCTCCGCCATCGGTCGCGATTGGAAGGGCAGACTCTCCCCCCTCGCCTATATCGCCGCCATCCCCTTGGCCTTCCTCAACCCGCACATCTCCCACGCCCTCTACCTCGGCGTCGCCATTCTCTGGACCATCCCCGACCGCCGCATCGAGCGCGCCCTCAAACCCTGACCCTACGGCAGAATTGCCAGCAACCGCGCCGGCCCGCCCGTCCCGCTCTGTATCTTCATCGGCGCCGCAATCAGCGTCGCCCCCACCGCCGGCAACCGCTCCAGAAACGCCACGTTCTCCAGCCCATACACATTGGCTTCGCTCAGTACCTGATGCGTCTCAAACCGCCGCGACGGACCGTAATCGGTGCTCGCCGTGTCGATCCCTACGCCGTAAACCCCGCGCGACACCAGCAACTCCGCCGCCGCCGGCGCGATCCCCGGAAAATGCAGATTCTCCGTATCCCCCGGCACATCTGACCCCAAATACTTCTTCTTGTCCGGCCAGTATCGCCCCCATCCCGTCCGAAACAGCACAATCGATCCCGCCCGGATCTTCCCATAACGCTTCTCAAACGCCAGCACGTCCCCCGGCGTCGCCCGGTAATCCCGTTCCCGCCCCGCCGCAGCCGAGATGTCGATTACCACCGCCGGCCCTACTAATCGCTCCACCGGCACCGCCTCCAGCGTCAACTTCCCCTCCGCAAAATGGATCGGGCTGTCCATGTGCGTCCCGCCGTGCTCGTCCGTGCTGAACCCGCCCGCCGCATACCAGTACCCCAGCGGCGTCCGCGCCCAGGCGTCTTTCCGGTGCACAAACCCCTTCGCGTTCGGCCAGTAAACCGTGTCTTTGTTGTAAGGATACGTGAGATCCACGACTTTCTTCCCGTCGATCCCCTGCCCCCACATCCCGCCCGCCGCAATCAATACCAGCAGCCAGCGCCCCCGCATACTACGCCCCGATTCGCCCCTGCGCCAGTCCGTTTTCCAGCCGCCGGTTTAAGTCGGATTGCGCAAACTCCGCCGCTACCCGAATTGCGTTCTTGATCGCGTTAGCGTTCGACCGGCCGTGGCAGATGATCGTGCAACCCTTCACGCCCAGCAACGGCGCACCGCCGTATTCGGAATAATCCACCCGTTTCTTCAACTCGGTGAACGCGCTCCGCGCCAGCAAATAGCCGATCTTCCCGCTCACAGACGCCTTCAGCGCGTCCTGTAGCAGGTGTTTGCCCACTTCCACCAATCCCTCGCTCACCTTCAGCGCGACATTGCCCACAAACCCGTCGCAAACAATGACGTCCGCATGCCCTGTGAATAGGTCCCGGCCCTCGACGTTGCCGATAAAATTCACCGGCAGCGCCTTCAACAGCGGCGTCGCCGACTTCGTCAACTCGTTGCCCTTGTGCTCTTCCTCGCCAATTGACAACAGTCCCACCCGCGGATTCTCCGTGTGGAAAATCAACCGCGAGTACAACTCCCCCATCAACGCAAACTGCGCCAGCAGCGCCCCGTCGACATCGACATTCGCCCCTACGTCCAGCATCACCGCCGGCTTACCCTTTACCGTCGGAAATACCGACGCCAGCGCCGGACGATCCACGCCCCGCACCATCCCGTTCACCGTCTTCGACGTGGCCATCACCGCGCCGGTGTTCCCCGCCGACACGACCCCCTGGACGGCGCCGTCTTTCATCAGCCGGCAGGCCACCCGAATGGAACTGTCTTTCTTTTGCCGTAGAGACTTCGCAGCGCCGTCGTCCATCGTCACCACCTCGCTGGCATGGTGCAACCGGATTGGGAGTTTCTCCCAACCCGGATGATGTGTCGACAACTCGGCCCGCATCGCGTCTTCGCGACCTACCAGGATAACTTCTACCGGCAGGTGACGAACCGCGCGCAACGCTCCGTCGATTTCCGCTTTCGGAGCATGGTCGCCTCCCATCGCGTCAACCGCGATGGTCACCAAAGGAGTTGGCACAGGGCCGGCTCCCCGTTACTGCTCTGCGACTTCGATAACCGCGCGCCCTTTGTAGTACCCGCAGGACGGGCACGCACGGTGCGGCATTTTCGGAGAGTGGCAGTTCGGGCACTCCGACTGGCTCGGCTTGGCCAGATGATCATGCGCCCGGCGCGTCGAGGTCCGGCGTTGGGAGTGGCGTCGTTTGGGATTCGGCATCGTAGATCCTTACTTAATTTGTTTCTTTTCTAGAGGTTCCGCAGGGCCGACCAGCGTTCGTCGGTGATCCGCGTCTGGCATTGGCAGTCCGTTTCATTCCGGTTCTGCCCACAGATCGGGCAGATTCCCCGGCAATCCTCGCGGCAAAGCCGCTGCAGAGGAAGCGCCAGTAACACCTGCTCCTGCAAAATATCATTCAGTTCCAGCCCCGGGCCATCATAAAATCCCACGTTGCTGTCACTCGGCCCGATTGCGATCTCAGCCCCCGGAGCGGTCTCCGGTGCCGGAACATAAATCAGGTCAAACTCTTCTTTTACTTCTTGCGTGAACGGTTCGGTACATCGGTCACACTCCATCCGGAGCGCTACCTCCAACCGTCCCCGCACCATTACTTCTTCGGTCGAAGCTTGCATTTCCGCCGTGCCGGAGGCGACCAACGGTGTCTGCTGTTCAAATTCCGAATCGAACGGGATCTCCCCAGCAGGCAGGGCCAGCTCAAAGCGGATCGGCTTTTGCTCCAACTCTCGGATTTCAAGGAACATACACACGACCACCACTTCGCGGGAGCGAACCTAACCAGTATACGATAACCTGCCCCCCGCAAGCAAAGTTCCCGCGTCTGTCCGCCATCCGCCCTACGGCTTGGCCGTGTAGGGTATATCCTTCACCCCGTCGTCCAACCCTTCTATCCGGACAAACATCTTCTTCGGCGGCGCTGCCGGCGCCGCTGGAACCGCCGGCGCAGCCACAGCCGCCGCTACCGGTACCGTCGTCACCGGGGACGTGATCGCTGCCATTCCCGTCATCGGCACATTCGATTCCACTTTCGCCCGTACCGCGATCTGCATCTCCGCCGGCCGGGCCGGCGGTACCGGCTTCACATCCACCGGCAGCGCAAACGCCGCCAGGATCGGCCCGACCCTCTCCGCTACCGTTCCAGCGGCCATCGGCGCCCCCAGCACCAGCGTGCTCTCCTCGATCGTTCCCTTCAACTCCCGCAGCCATGGCGAAAGCACGAACGGCGCCGCCTCACCTACTCCGGCCTGCAATTTCTTCAACACCAGTTCCGCCGTCGACTCGGAACTCGTCCACATCCACATCTGCAGCGACGCCGCGGCGCCGATTCCAACCGCGACATCAAATCCGTTCACCTCACCCGCATCCAGATCCTCCCCCCCGCCTTCGGTGAACTGGTCCAGCGCCTTCGGACCCATCCC
The DNA here is from genome assembly GCA_964430625.1 of uncultured Solibacteraceae bacterium. Lineage (GTDB taxonomy): Bacteria > Acidobacteriota > Terriglobia > Bryobacterales > Bryobacteraceae. Next base: position 70,726 of record CAYSFR010000013.1, on the reverse strand, counting down.
CTGCGGCACCGTCTCGCACGTCACCCACACCGCATACTGTGGCGCCAAGTCTCGCGCCCGCGCAAACAGCGGATTCACCGACGCCAACGACTCCACATGCGCCTTCGCCCGCTCGGCCGCCGCCTGAATCGCCGGCCGCGTTCCAATCAATACCGTCGTCCCGCCGCCCAGGCCGGCCACCCAGGCCAGATGCGGATCGGCAGCCACCGCTCCAGCCGGTGCTGCTATCTCTAACCCCTTATAGGGCAACATCTTTGCCCCTTCCCGCATGGCCATCTTCCGCAACTCCGAGAGCGCGAAGGTCCCCGAGAGCACCAGAATGTCCGACCGCCGCCCGCCGGAGTCCATCACCGACGACAGCAGCAGACGCTCCGCTTGCGTCAGCAGCGGTGCCCCCAGCGCCGCCGCGAATTGCGCCCGCAGCTTTTGCCCGTCCGCCGTCTCGGCCAGCTTTCGGAAATCGGCCCCGGCCAGCACCTGCGCCTCCGGATGGGCATAGCGCCACGCCATCGGCTCCGACGTCCCGATCGTCGCCGGCGCCCCGGCCAGCGCCACCGACACCATCATCCATGCCGCCGGCCAGTACATCTTCCGCATTGCCAATCTCCTGTCTCTCATTCCACCGGCAGCAGCGCTTTGTTGCTCTCCACGCCCGCTTGCCGCACCCGGATCTCCACCATCCCCGACCATTCGGCCGGAATCGTAAACCGGATCACACTCACTCCCGACATCCCCGGCGCTGCCCCGGCAAAATCCGGCGTGTAGACCGTGTCGCCCACCACAATCTCCGGTGTCGTCCGCAATGGGTTCGGCGGATTCTCCGGCGCCGGGAACCCGTCGAGGGCGAACCGTTGGTAGGGTCCGAACCCGGTACCCATCAGCACCACCTGCTCTCCCCGCTTGGCCGGCTTATCCGGCGCCGCCAACGTTCCATCCGGCCGTTGTGCCGCAGCCACAAACTGATCTCCCACCAACTGCCCGAACACACCCGGCGCATGGCGCACCACCGTGAATTTCCCCGAAATCTCCGGCAACGACCCGTTTCGCACCGCCAGCGTGTACTCGCCATCTTCCATATCCGACGGCAGGAACGCATTCACTTGTTCCGGCGAGACAAACAGCAGCGGCAACAGCCGCGTGCCCACTCGCGCCGTCACGTTCCCTACGGTCTGCGCCATCGGCGCCGTCGGTCCTGTCGCATAGTCGTTCGCCAGTCCGGTTCCAAACACGGATACGATCGAACCCGGCGCAACCGCCTTCAACGGCGTCTCCCCGGCCGCATTCCGGATTCCCGCACTCGGAATAAACGGAACCTTGTCCAACTGCGCCCGCACCACGCGCGGGACCTGCATCGAGACGAATCCGCCCGCGCTCACCCCGGAGAGATCTCCCTCCCACCGCCGGAACTTGAACCCTTCCGCCGCTACCGCCGTCACCTGCACTGTCGCATCGGCCGGATAAAATCCGTCCGCCGATCCCGGGTCCACCCGGAATGTGGCGCCCTCGGCAGGGTCCGCCAGCGCCATCAGCCGGTTAAATGTCCGGTAGCGGAAGCTCAGTTGCTTGTCCCCGCCCCCGAAACTCACCGTTCGCGCCGCCGTCGCCGCGTCGTTCCATCCGTCAAACTGCATTCGCGAATCGGCGCCCAACGACACCGTCTCCGGCACCGTCAGCGCCACCGTCGTCCCGTTCGGACGGTCCAGCGTACACGGCAGCGGACACAACTTCCCGTCCACCTCCAGCCGCGAACCCGCCTGCCCGCTGATCACCACCCGTGGATAAAGCTCGTAATTGGCCACCATCCGCACGCCGCCCAGTTCGGTCTCCTCCGGCGTAACAATCTGTTGCGTCGCATCCCCGCCCCCGGCCCACCCCAGGAACCGGTATCTCCGGCCCTTGCTGTCGGTCGTCTCCGCCGGCGCTGTCACCGAGTGCTTCGTACCCACACCCCACACAAAGTTGTACGATGGCCAGCTCTCCCGGCCATCCACGTTCAGCTTCAATCCCACCGGATTCGTCAGGAACGAGACATGCGTCCCTCGAACAAACCGCGCCGTGATCGTCTCCGGAATGTTGGCGCCAACCGCCTTATATATGGTTCCCTCGCCCCCGCCAATGCTGAAACTGTCCAGAATCCACGTCTTGCCCGACAAATCCAGTTGCGTCGCTGGTGCGCCGAGGATATGGCTCGATCCGTCGGCAAAGTCGAACTCCCACGGCGGCGCCAGATGGGAATACGTCTCGCCCGGGTTCCGCATCTCGATCTCCACCGGCATCCGCGTCGGAACAGGCGTCCGGTCCACCGTGATGATCAGTCCTTCCGGATCTGTCCTAAAGATCACCCGCTTGGCAGGCGCAAACCGCGGCGACATCACTGCCGGACCGTTCACCCGATAATTCCTCAAAAAACTGTCCGGCGGCGGAGCGCCGTTGACCGTCCATCCCTCAAATACGAACCCTCGCGCCGGAAACGCATTGAAAATCAGCGTCGCCCCCTGCGCCGCCCAGATTGCCACCGAGTTGGCGACACAACGCCCGTCCAGGAAAAGGACACCCGGCGCCGGCGTCGTGAACACCCCGGGCGCATACGAACCGGGCACCGCGTTCGCCGGCTGTGTCGGGCAGCCCACCGGTGGCAAATCACTGATCTCCGGCAACGGATTCGCCAGAACATTATTGAAAAGCACATCAATCCGGTGCTCGATCAAAAACGAACCCTTCAATGCCAGAAAATCCGGATCCGCCGTTACCGTGATGTGCGTCGACTGACCAGCCCCCAGCAGCGATTTGTCATCCGACCACCCCTGAAAACCCATCCGCGTCGTCCCGCCCACGCTCTGCGTCACCTCCGCCCACACCGTGTGCCGGCTCCCTTTCGGCCAGAAGAACGTCGCCGAACTCGTGTATTTCGTCCCGTCTACATAGAAAGAGGCACCCGGCGGTTCGGTATAAATGCGGGTTTGAGTAGTCTGTCCGGACGCCATTCCCGCGGCGAAAATCCAGACAGACAGCAGCGTGATCCACATTCGATGCATAAAGTCGTTCGGGACACTCCTTCGCCCCTACCTTGTCTTTCGGCAGTACTGGCGTTTTTCTGAATAGTTGAAAAACCTTAGTTACAGTAGAAAGGAGAAATCTATGTCTAATCCCGCTCCGCTGCCCGCCGTTCCCCTCACCATCGAGGGCTCCTGGGTCATGCACCAGTTGCTGAAGTTTAATCAGCCCCTTTGGAACAGCCTCCCCACCCTCGAAAAACGCACCATGCTCCGCGAACTGGTCTGGAAGCTAAAGGAATGGGAGTCCGACGAAAAGTTCCCCTCCGCCATCTTCACCATGTTCGGCCACAAAGCCGACCTCATGATCGTGCACTTCCGCGACGACGCCGCAAAACTCCACCTGGCCGAACTCGAACTCTCCAGACTCTCTATCGGCAGAGTCCTCGAACAAGTTCACTCCTATTTTTCCGTCGTTGAACTCGGCCTCTACGAATCCACCGTCAAAATCTACCGCGCCCTCCTCGATCGCGGTGTCGTCCCCAACTCCGAAGAGTGGACCGCCGAAATCCGCGCCACCCTCGACCGCCAGCGCGAGGCCATGGCGCCTCGCCTCTTCCCCACCTTCCCCGACCGCAAGTACATCTGTTTCTATCCCATGGACCGCCTCCGCGGCGAGGTCAACAACTGGTACTCCGCCCCCATCGAGGACCGCCAGCGCATGATGCACGAGCACGGCCTCGTCGGCCGCCGCTACGCCGACGAAGTCAAACAGATCATCACCGGATCCATCGGTCTCGACGATTGGGAATGGGGCGTCGACCTCTTCGCCGACGACCCGCTAGTCTTCAAACGCCTCATCTACGAAATGCGCTTCGACGAAGTGAGTGCAAAATATGCTAAATTCGGTCAGTTTTTCGTCGGCGTCCGCGTCCCCCTCGACGCCCTGGAGCAGTTTCTGATCGGTTGACCCTCTCATGACCATCTTCCTGTGTCTCGCCATCGCCGCGCTGCTCCTGCTCTGGGTCCGTGGCCGGATACAGGATCTGGAATCGCGATGCGCCGAACAGGATCGGCGCATCGCCTCCCTCACCGCCCGTATCTTCACCCTCGAGTCGCAGTCCGCCCCCCAACAACCCCAGCCGCCCCCCCAACCGCAACCCCAATTCCAGCCGCAGCCCCAGTTGCCGCCGCGGCCCCTCCCGCAAACGCCGCTCCCGCCGCCCCCGCCGCAGGCCCCGCCCCTCCCGCCCCCGCTCGAACAGACCATCGGCCCCGCCCCCGAACCGCCTCGCGACATCGAAGCCCTCATCGGCGGCAACTGGCTCAGCAAACTCGGCGTCCTCATGCTCCTCATCGGCGTCGCCCTCTTCCTCGGCTTCTCCCTTACCGAGATGGGCCCCCTCGGCCGCATCCTCACGGGCGCCGCCACCAGCCTCGCCCTGCTCGGCGCCGGCATCGCCGCCGAACGCAAGCCGGACTATCGCGTCCTCGGCTCCGCCCTCATCGGCGGCGGCTGGGCCGGGCTCTATTTCACCACCTTCGCCGCCCACGGCGTCCCCGCCTCCCAAATCATTGATTCTCCAGGAGTGGCCTTCTTTCTCCTGCTGGCCGTCGCCGCCGGCATGATCCTCCACTCCCTCGGCTACCGCAATCAAACCGTCACCGGCCTCGCCTACCTTGCCGCCTTCCTCACCATCGCCCTGTCCGCCCAGACGCAGTTCTCCGCCATCGCCTCCATCCCGCTCCTGCTCAGCCTCCTCACCGTCGCCTGGAAGTTTGGCTGGCAGCCGCTCGCCGCCGCCGGTTCCCAATTCGCCTACGCCGCCTACGGCTTCGATCTCGCTACCGGCGATAAGGACCGCTACTTCACCGTCATCGGCGAACCTGTCCTGTGGATCTACTGGCTGATTCTGGAAGCCTACGATCTCGCCGCCCTCCGCCGCGGCGCCGCTTTTCCCATCGCCCCCCTCAATCTCACCGGCTTCCTCCTTGCGATGGCCGCCGTCTGGCCCCGCGAGAGCGGCTGGCAGCCAGACGCCATGCTCGCCTCCATGGCCGCCGCCCAGTTGCTCAGCGCCCTCCTCCGCGGCCGCGTAACCGATTCCAAGGTCGGCGGCTACCACCTCTCGGTCACTTTCTCCGCCGTCTTCGCCGCCGCTTTTCTCTGCCAACGCTTTACCGGCGTGCAACGCGCCTTCTCGCTCGCCTTCCTCGCCCAGGCCCTCGCCGTCTTCGGCTGGCTCGCCCGCAGCCCCTACCTCCGCGGCCTCGCCTCCGTCTTCTTCCTTCTCCCCCTGGCGGCCATCGAACACTCCTTCCACCGCCCTCTTCTCTGGACCCTCTCTGGCCTCTTCCTGCTCAATCGGCTCTTCCTTGACGGCGGCTTCTGGTACTCCATCGGCACCGTTTGCACCCTCGGCGCCGTCCTCGTCGATTTCGAGCCCCGCCATGCCCGCCCCGTCCTGCTCACCATCGCCGCCGGCGCCGTCGGCCTCGCCCTCCGCCTCCGTCAGAAACCGGAAGCCCGCTGGGCCGGCCTCGCCCTCGCCGTCCTCAGCATCCTCACCCTCGTCGCCCGCATGCCCGACGAGCTCATCTGGGTCACCATCGCCCTGCCCGCCGTCCTCTACGCCGCCTTCGGCTATGCGCTCCCGGAAGGCCTCGCCCGCCTGGCTACCTTCGTCGCCATGCAGTTCTACGCCGGCGCCCTCATCTATCGGCTCACCGGCCAGACGCCCTGGCTCATGGCCGCCTGGATCGGCTTCTCCCTCCTCAGTTGGGCCGCAGGCATGCTCCGCCTTGGCTCCAGCCTCGCCGCCAGCGCCCTCCTGCTGGAAGCCGTTGCCATGGCCTTCTGGGCCGCCGACCTCCTCGGCCACCAGAACGGCCTCCTCGCCCAATCCCTCGCCCTCGCCGCCCTCTACTTCATGCACCTGGTCCCCGTTAAGGAGGACGATCCCTTCGCCCGCATCGCCAGCGCCGTCCACGGCATCCTCGCCACCGCCGCCACCACGCTTCTCCTCCAGGATTTCGTCAGCGGCCGCCGGCTCACCCTCGCCTGGGGTCTCCAGGCCTTCGTTCTCCTCGGCGCCGGCATCGGCCTCCAGCGCCGCCCGCTCCGGTTGAGCGGGCTGGCGCTGTTTGCCCTTTGCCTGGTCAAGCTCTTCTTCTACGACTTCTCCCAGCTCGATACCCTGAGCCGGATCCTGTCCTTCATCGTCCTCGGCTGCCTGTTAATCGCGGCATCCTGGGCCTACTCCCGCTTCCGCGAGCAGATCCACCGCTATCTCTAAATACCGCCTACGCCGCCTGCGGCAGTTGCGCCACGCCCAGGTTCAAGGTCTCCCGCAGCGTGTTCTTGATCCGCAGCAGCCGCACCCGTACCGACACCGGCGAGATGCCCAGCGCCGGCGCCAGCTCGTTGCTCGACCAGCCTTCCATGTAGTGCCGCACCAACAGCATACGGTCCTCCTCGGTGCAGTGCGACAGCAGTTCGGCCAGCGCCGTCGCGTCGGTCGACGCTCCGATCGTCGCGCTGTCCTCCGTCAACTCTTCCACCGTCTTCCGGCGCCGGTAGTCCACCCGCAGGAGGTTCTTGGCGATGCTGTTCACCCACACGCCAACCGCCGCGGGGTTCTTCAGTTGCGCCCGGCATTCCCACCCCCGGCTCCAGGCGGCCTGGGCGATCTCTTCGGCGAGCTCATGCTGCACTCCGCTCGACTGCAAGAATCGCACCGTCCGGGAAAAGCCGAGCCGGTAGGCGGCGGCAAATTGCTCTTGGGAGAAGGTGATGGTGGTTTCCATGCCCTTTGTACAGCACGACGCATGCCAAACCAAACACATCAATATTTTCAATAACTTAGAAAACAACCCTAGGTCAACTGTACAATCTTCAGACACCTTCTTCCCGGAGCGTTTCCAGCCGGTTCGTCAGCAATTCGCTGGCTGTACGAATATTGGACGCAAAGCGGATCGCGTCCCCTTCGGCGATCTCGGCGATCATCTCGGCATAGCCTTGAATCGCGTTGAGCGGCGAACGCAGGTCATGGAGCCGTTTTGCCAGCCGCGCCCGCCGCGCTTTGGCCGCCTCGATCCGCGCCTCCAACTCGTCCTTCCGCAGCGGCAGGAACACCATGTCATCGGGGAACGCAGAGGCGCCGGTCCGGATCGCAACGACCCCGCCGCCAGCCGCGGACAGGATGGCGTCGGCCTGTTCGGCGGCGAGCGTCCATCCCCAACCCGTCAGAATCTCTCGCAGTTCCGCGTCGAGCGCGGAGGCATCCACTCTCACCGCCGCACCGCCTCCATCACCGCCAGAAGCTTCGGGAAGTCGATCGGCTTCGTCTCAAAGGCCGCGCACCCGGCCTCCAACGCCCGGTCCCGTTCGGCCGGCAGCGCGTGCGCCGTCAACGCGATCACCGGAATGTGCCGCGTCGCCGGATCCGCCTTCAGTCGCCGCGTCGCCTCCCAGCCATCCAGCACCGGTAAACTCATGTCCATCAGCACGACCTGCGGCTGGTGCTGCCGCGTCATCGTGATCGCTTCCTCGCCGTCGAGCGCCGTCAGAACGTCGTAGCCCTTCCGTTGCAGCCGCCGCAGCAGCATGTCCCGGTTCATCTCGTTGTCTTCCACCAGCAGTACCGTCATCATTTCGAAACCTCCAGCGTGGCCAGCACCTGCGCGATCAGATCGTTGCCGCGCAGCGAGCCCTTGCTGATCACCGCCGCCGCCTGCTGCTTCAGCCGCTGGCGCTGCGCCGGGTCCAGGTCCATCGCCGTCACCACCAGCACCGGCGTCGAGTGGCCCTGCTCGGTGGCCCGAAGGCGCGTGAGAAACTCAAACCCGTCCACGTTCGGCATCATCAGGTCCAGCACCACCACCCCCGGCTGCAACGCCGCGCACTTCTCCAACGCCTCGGCGCCGTCGGCGGCTTCGTGGATCGCCCACCCCAGGTGCTGCAACTGCCGCTTCAACAACCCGCGCGCCTCCGGACTGTCATCCACGATCAGCGCCGACTGCGTCCGGCCCGAGGCCGCATGGCGCAGAATCGCCCCGGAAAGCCGGTCCACATCCACCGGCTTGGTGAACACTTCATCGGCCAGAAACCCGCGCGGATCCCCGTGCGTGTCGAGGATGGAAAGCAGGATCACCGGAATCCGCGCCAGCATCGGATCGGCCTTCAGTCGCCGCAGGATCTCCCAGCCATCGGCCCCTTCCATCACCACGTCCAGCGTGATCACCCGCGGATTGAGCACCCGCGCCATCCGCATCCCTTCCTCGCCGTTCCGAGCCACGGCCACTTCCACCGGGTACTTCTCAAACAGCCGCCGCACCAGTCCGTGGATCGCCGTATCGTCGTCGATCACCAGGATGGTGGGCTTCTCCGAGGCCCGCAGCGGGGGCGCTACGTGCAGCGCGCCGGGCGTAAACTCCTCTGGAAGCGACAGGGTAAACGTGGACCCGGCGCCCGGTTCGGACTCCACCAGCGTGTCGCCGCCCAGCATCCGGGTCAGCCGCCGCGTGATCGCCAGCCCCAGCCCGGTTCCCTGGCCCTTGCCGCGGACCGGCGTCGATTCCAGCTGGTGAAACGGCTCAAAGAGCCGCCGCAACTCTTCGGCCGAAATCCCCGGGCCGCTGTCGATCACCTCAAAGCGCAGGAACGGCCGCTGGCCCTCCAGCACCCGCTCCACGCGGAGAAGGATCTTTCCGCTCTGTGTGAACTTGCAGGCGTTGGAGAGCAGATTCAAGAGGCACTGGCGGACTTTCACCACGTCGGAGTACATCTTCCCCACGCCGGGCGCGAGCGCGATGTCGAGTTGGTTCCCGTTCTTGGCCGCCATCGGCTGCACCAGTTCCACCACTTCGTCGAGCAGTTCGGGGACATGGAACGCCGCCGCGTGCACCTCCACCTTCCCGGCTTCGATCTTGGACATCTCCAGGATCGAATTGATCAGTTCCAAAAGGTGCTTACCGGCCGACTCGATTTTCTGCAGATCCTGGAGGTCGCTGGTCCGGTTGTCGGCCTCGGCCTCCTCCTGCAGCATCTGGCTGTAGCCGATGACGGCGTTGAGCGGCGTGCGCAGTTCGTGGGACATGGAGGCCAGGAAGGCGCTCTTCACGGCGCTGGCGTGTTCAGCGGCGCGCCGGCGCGCCGCCACCCGCTGGTTCTCCACGGCGAAGAGGATGAACAGGCCCACGCAGCAGAGCACGGCGAGAAACGCCGCCGTGGTCATATTCGCCAGCGTCTCCTGCGTCAGGCGCTCGCCTTCGGTGAGCGTCGCCAGTTCCACGTCGGCGATCACGTCGCGGAGTTTGGCGGAGGTCTCCAGGCGCCTCCCCTGCTCCACCAGTTCGGTGGCGAAGTCCCATTCGCCGAGCCAGCCGGCCTGCGCCGAGGCGCTCAACTCGGCGGTCTTCTGCTGCACCAGTTTCTGGATCTCCGCCATGCGCGCGCCGATCGGTTTGTGGGTCTCGCCCATCTCGCGGAGTAGGGTGAGCTGGCCGTCCAGCGTTTCCATGGCGCGGGTGTAGGGCGCCAGGTAGGCCTCTTCGCCGGTGAGCAGGAACCCGCGGTGGCCGGACTCGGCTTCGGCGATGGTGAGCTGGAACTGGCGGATCAACCCTACCGCCCGGCGGTTCTGCCGGGCGAGCAGATCGGCCTGCTCCGCCTTCTGGTAGTTCAGGTACACGGCGCCGACGCCGAGCAGAAGCGCGAGGGCGCCGATGAGAATGTAGAACATCTCATCGAGCGAGGCGAGCCGCGTCTGCCAGTTGCGCATGGGTTGATTATGGCAGGCCGGGATGCTTTTTTTCGCTCACCCGCGCGTGCGCTACGCTGAAAAGCGACGTATGTCCCCCGCTCTCTCCCTGCTTGCTGTAGATGACGACCCGCTCAGCCTCGACCTGGTGCGGGACGCGCTCGGGTCGATGGGGGTGCGGATTCTGACGGCGGCGACGGGCGAGGCGGCTCGTCAGGTGCTCGCCGCGGAACGGCCGCAGATCGTCCTGCTGGACCTGATGCTGCCTGATGTCAGCGGGCTGGAACTGCTCGAGCAGATCACCCAATCGGCGCCCGGCACCGACGTGCTGCTGCTCACCGGGCACTACACGCCGGAATCGGCGGTGGAAGCGATCCGGAAGGGCGCCTCGGACTATCTGACCAAGCCGGTGAAGATCGGCGTGCTGCGGTCGCGCGTCAAGGAACTGGTGGACGAGGCCGGCAAGCGGTGGGAGGCGGCGCGGCTGGAGTCGGAACTGCTGCAGGCCAACCGGTTCCAAGGGATGGTGGGGCGGAGCCCGCAGATGCTGGAGTTGTTCGCGCTCATCCGGCGCGTGGCGCCCCATTTCCGTGTCGGACTGGTCCGGGGCGCCACCGGAACGGGTAAGGAACTGGCAGCGCACGCCATGCACGCGCTGAGCCCGGTGGCCACCGGGCCGTTCATTATCGCCAACTGCTCGGCGATTACCGAGTCGTTGTTTGAAAGCGAGATGTTCGGGCACCTGAAGGGGTCGTTTACGGGCGCGACGGGGGACAAGAAAGGCCTGTTTGAAGCCGCGCATGGCGGCACGCTCTTCCTGGACGAACTGGGCGATCTGCCGTTCGGGATGCAGAGCAAGCTGTTGCGAGCGATTCAGCAGCAGGAGATCCGGCCGGTGGGCGCGTCGGCGACGAAAAAGATCAGCGTTCGCGTGGTGGCGGCGACCAACCGGCCGCTGGAAGAGATGATGGCCGCCGGGACGTTCCGCGAGGATCTCTACTACCGGCTGAGCATGGTCGAGATTCGGATCCCCAATCTCTCCGAGCGGATGGAGGACTTTCCGTTCCTGGTGCGGCATTTCGTCGCCCATTACGCGGCCGAGTACGGCAAGAATCTGGCAGGGGTGACGCCGCGAGCGCAGGCGCTGCTGGCGCGGCATAGCTGGCCGGGAAATGTCCGGGAGTTGGAGAATGTGATCGGTTCGGCCTGCATGATGGCCGACGGGGAGCAGGTGGATGTGCGCGACCTCCCGCCCTCTTTCCACAAAGCAGCCGCCTCGCTGGCGCCGGCCGCCGCGGCGCCGGCCGAGCGCGCCAATGACCGGGTCAGCGACCGGGCGGGCGACGCGCCGGCGGGCGAGGCGAGCGGGCCGGAACTGATTTCGCTCGACGAACTCAGCCAGCGGCATGCGCGGGCGGTGGTGGCGCATTTTGCGGGGAACAAGAGCAAGGCGGCGGAGGTGCTGGGAGTGACCCGTTCGACGTTGTACCGGCTACTGGGCGAGGGATAAGTGGAAAACGAGATCCTTTATTTTCAATCACTTGTGGGACCCTCCCGCTGGGGAGAGCGAAATTAAAGTGGCTTTCCACTGTCTCGAACTTGCAAAGAATACTCGCGGATGGTCTCTCCATTGCGCTTCAAGCGCACCCAATATTGCCCATTTTTGAGCCCTAAACTGTAGCGAAACACTGCTTTTTGATGCAAAAACGACACCGAATTGGTGTAGATGATGGTCCCGCCGGCGGCTACAATCTGGGCTTCCATGGGCTCCGGGGCGAGGCCGGTGATGTCTAAGCGGAGATCGAGGGCGTAGCCGGGGAGGGCAGAGGCCTGATTTTCCGGGCCGCGGAGGGTCTCCAACTCGACGGTGCGCCATTCAGCGGGGGCGACCGGGGTGGCGCCGCGCCAGGGGCCGATAGCGAGCACCGCCAAAAGGACCGCCATGGCGCCGGCCCAGGCGGGGGCCGGGAGCCAGCCCCACTGGAACCAACGGCGCCAGAAGGCGGGTTCCGGTTCGGAATGGAGGGGATGTTCGGCGAGCAGGTTTTGCGCGGCCTGGCGCATGGTTCCGACGTAGTCGGTGGCTTCGTCGAGCCGTTGCTGACAGTGGGCGCACAACAGGAGGTGATCCTCAAAGCTGGCTAACTCTGGATCCGCCAGACGACCCAGGGCATAGCGCTCCAGGATCTCTTCCGGCGGGTGTGAGACTGCGTCTCCGGGCATCATCCGCTCCTGTAGTATAAAAGGCTTCCATTTCCTGTTCATGTGAAGGGCAATCCTTTACCCCTACCTAGTTAGTGTCAAGCGCTAGTACTTTTTCTCAGTAAATTGTTTTCCTTTGTAGACGGTTTGTCCAGTTGTTTACGTCCGAGTTCGGCGAAGCGGGCTTTGGCGCGGGACTTGAGGAGGCGGAACTGGGTATCGTTGAGGCCCATTTCGCGGCAGATCTGCTCCTGGCTCTGCTCATAGAGGTAGAAGCGGGTGAGGATTTCGCGATCGCGGCGGGAGATGGAGTGGAGGACCTGCTCCATAATGGCGACGCGCTGGCGTCGGAGGGTGTCTTTTTCGGGGTCATCGCGGTCATCGGCGGTGAGCAGACCGTCTTCGATGTCGGTCCGTTCTTTGCGTTCTTCGACGAGGCGATCGATGTGGGAGGCGACGAGGCGGCGAACGACCGTACGGACGAAACCCATGAGGCGTTCGGGTTCGCGGAGTTCGCCGCGCTGGATGGCGCCGAGGACGACGAGGAAGGTATCGTGGACCTTGTCGTCGATATCCTGGGGTCCGAGCTGGCGGGAGAGGTAGAAGCGCACTCCCCGGCCAAAAGTCGCATAGAGACGCGTCATGGCGTTCTGATCACCGGCCCGGATGCTATGCACCAGTTCGGCCCATTCGACCGAAGCTGGTGTCTCCGCCGTTCCCTCAGACGCGAGGGTCTGATCGGAATATGGCCCTTCTGGAATCGTCAACATCTTGGAGAAAACTCACCTTCTAGCCAGCAAGACATGGCTGGCCCAAAACTTTGGTTCAGCGGAGTGCCCGCCGAGGCGGATGCAGGCCAGTTGGGCCTGCCGGAGCGCGGAGGCAACAGGCAGGGGCGTTCCGCGGGCGCCACGGGCCAGATGATCGTGAAAGGTTGAAAAGAAGGCAGTGGACTCGTCTCCAACAGGCCACAGCGTGGCGACGACTTGTTGCGCGCCGGCGGAGAGCCAGGCGCGGGTGAGGCCGAGGAGTCCGGCGCCTTTGGCCGAATCGCGGCCGGCGGAGTGGCAGGCACTCATGACGACGAGCGCGGCCTGGAGGCGAAGGGCGGAAATCTCCTCGGCGGAAAGGAGGCCGGGGGTGCCGTCGGGGCGAAGGGAGAGGGCGAGGCGAGGCCGGTAGGGGTCATCGGGCGGGGAGACGGTATGGGTGGCGAAGTGGATGATGGCGGGCTGCCAATTGGAGAGGCGGGAGAGGACGGCCTCCTCGGCGGAATCGGTGCCGGAGAGGAGGGAGGCATCGAAGCCGGCATTGCGCCAGGCGGCGAGGGCGACCTCGGCTTCGCGGCGGGTACCGGGAAGGCGGGGGAGGCCGAAGGAATCGTGACCGGTGAGGAGACGCGTGGGGAGGGTCCAGGAGGGTTGGCGGCGTTCATCGGCGTTATTGAAGACGGGGTCGGCGACGGCGAAGGCGCGATTCCGGGGGCGCGGTGGGGAGGGGTAGCGGAGGGCGTTCGGGACGAGGCGAAGTTCGACTTGTTCGGCGAGGAAATGGCCGGGGGAGCCGGGGAGGGCGGCGAAGGGAAGCTGGAAGAGGCCGTCATCGGCGACGATGTCCCAGCGGGAGGCCTGGAGGCAGTGCTGTTCGAGAGAGCCGAGGAGCATGGCGCGGAGCCTGCGGCCGATGGAAGGGGAATCCGGATCGCCGCGGGAGATGGCGAGGCGGAAGCGTTCGGCGGCGGCGAGGAGGAGCGGACGAGGGGGAAGCGGGGTCAGGCGGAGTCCTTGCCGGGTCCAGACCCAGAGCCAGGATTCCTGGTCGTGCAGCCAATAGGTGAGGACGGCCTCACCTGAGGCGGGTTCTTCGAGGAGGCCGGCGGAGGCAGCAGGGGCAGGGGAGCGGGAGGCGGCGTGTTCAAGGAGGTTGGCGCGAACGGCGCGGAGATTCTCCCGGGCGGCGAGATCGCCGGCGAGCCAGCGGCTCTCCAGGCGCCTGGCTTCCGCCTGGAGGGGTGCATCGCCCTGAGCGGGGGATGCGGACTCGAGGCTCCAGGCCCGGGTGTGCTGGATGACGGTGAACATTTCCGCGGCCAGCGCGGGGTCAGATCGCAGGCGGTAGCTTTGTGCCGCGGCGAGGAGGTATCCGTCAATGCTCTCCTGCAAGAGGCGGCGTTCCGCACCAAGACGGAGACGTTCGACGGGGGGCAGGCGGCGGCGCCATTTGTCCATGAGGGCGAAGGCATGGCGATAGGCAACCAGAGCCTGGCCGACGCGGCCTTGCTGGGCGGCAATCAGGGCGTTTTCGGCGCGCAGTTCCCACTCGGGCACGGGAATTTTCGCCCCCCGGGAGAGAACGGCGAGGACGCGATCCATCCAGAAGCGGGCTTTGGCGTAGTCGCCTTTTTTGCGGAACAGGCGGGCCAGTTTGCCTTCGGTGAGGGAAAGCCGGGGATCGAACGCGGTGCGGCGCTTGGTCCAAGCGCGTGCGAGGAGGTCTTCGGCGTGGGAGAGATCGGGGGATACCTGTTCGCTGAGTTCGTAGCCCCACAGTTCGAGGATGTCGGCTTCCAGTGACAGGGAGCCGATTTCCTGGGCGTCGAGGAGGGCTTCGCGCCAGACGGGTTCGGCGGCGGCTACGCTTCTGGCCTTTGCCAAAGAGCGGCCGAAGATGAGAAGGGTGCGGATGCGTTGTTCCGGGTCCTGTGCGGGGGGGCGGAGGAGGGCACCGCGGGCGGCGGCGGAGGAGGCGGCGTCATAGTCGCCGGTGAGAACGTAAAGGCTGGAGAGATTGGCTTCGACGGACTGGAGGGTAAGGAGGTCGGCGGTACGTTCGGCGGCGGCACGAGCGGCGAGGAGACTGGCGATGGCGGGGCGGTTTTCGCCGAGCATCATGTAAGCGCCACTCTGATTGGCGAGAAACCGGGCGTGGGAGATCCAGTCGCCGCGGGCTTTGGCGGCGGTTGCGCCGGCGCCGAACTGATCAACGGCGAGGCGGAACTGACCAGCGCGCAGCGCTTTCGCCCCGCCGATGCGCTGCGAGGCAAAGGCCGGGCCGAGCCACACTTGTTCGAAATCTACACGCTTGCCGGGAAGACTCCCGGTACAACCCACTTCGAAAAGAGCGAGGGGGGTGACGAACCATGCGATTGGAACCGACAGACGCATGCCACCTCAAGTCTTGAAAACGGCGCGATGTCTGGCGTCCTAGGAGCCCTCCCAGAGGGGAGTACTCCTAGGATCATATCCAGACTGGGCACCGAGTGCAACCCGAAAGTGCGGGATAGCAGTTACCTTGCGACTGTGCGCGCAAGCGGTTTATTTAGTTACGCATAGGTTCACAGACCGGGAATAATGACGATGATAATCTCGTCCATATTGCCTCCCGGAACTCGGTGGCTGTGGGCCACCTCGATTTAAAAGTACCGCATGTTCTAGTACTTCTTTTCTGGTCCAAAAATACAAATCCATGAAAACAAACCAAATATAATTTTTATTTTTCTGTGACTGCCAATTTTCAAGACGTTGAAAAAAGTATTGTTAGTAGCTTGCCATCGATCTATTCGAACTCAATTTCTATCTATTTAAAGTTAGATACGCGCAATTCTAACTTTCTGCGCCCCCGCATAGTACTAGTACCAACAAAAAGCTGTGGCGGGAATGTGCGGGGGGCGGCGGGTAGGAAGTTTTAAGGAAATAACTGATGTCTACTCCGGCTTCCGCCGACCGAGATATCGGATCGGTGACCTTTGCAAATTTTCACCGACGGGTGAGAATTTTCCGGCACGGCTGCGGCGAAGGGCGGCCACGCGAGAGTTGCGGGGTGCCGTGGAGGTGCGGCGCCCGGCTATGCTGTACGCCGTGGATGAAGAATGGCCACCGGAAGCGCGGGCAGTGCGCGGCTATCGAACGAGGATGCGAGCGCCGTTGGCGGCGACGCCATCGGCGATGACGACGATGGACACCTCGCCGCGGCCACGGACGTCGGCAGGAACGCGGACATTGGCCTGGTCGAGGCCGGGGACGCCGGGCTGAGGACCGCTGAAGAGCACTTCGGCGGGGAGGCCATCGACGGTGGCGGTAACGGCGCGAGCGCCGCGCCAGCCGGTGCCGAAGAGGGTCAAGATGAGGGAATCGCCCGGGCTTCCGGCATCCATGGGCTGGGGAGTGCACTGGCCGGCGGCGCAGGAGAAGACGGGTTGATCCTCGACGGTGCCTCCGGCGCGATAGAGGGCGGCGTAGGCGGCGGGAGGGCCGGAGCCGGCACCGTTGGCGGTAAAGAGACCTGGGGCGACGGAGGAGAGGGTGAGTTCGCCGGTAGCGGCTTCGGCACCGTCGACGAAGACGACGAGACGGCGAGGACCGGTGGGGGTATCCGGGGGGATGTGAACATTGATCTGGCCGGAACCGGCATAGGTAAGGCCGACCGGTGAGCGAGAAGCGCCGGAGGGGTCGCGGGTTTCCACCTGGACGCCGGCGAGGGAGAGGGGCCAGGGAACGACCGCGGCGGCAGCGGGGTTGGCGCGGACAAGGCCAGGGACGGCGAGGACGGCGAGGGAATCCGGGGCGATGGCGGTGCGATAGGAAGCGGCCGAGGCGGCCGAGACGGTGCCACCGGTGACGGAGAAAAGAGTCTCCGCGGACTCCGAGGGGAGGAAGTTAGCGCCTTCGTAGGCTAATTTGACGCGGAGTGTTCCGAGGGGCATTTGCGGGGGAATGGAGAGCTGGCTGACGCCGGCGCTGACAAGGCCCTGCGCGACGACGGCGCCGTTGGCAAGGAGGCGAACAATGCCTTCATTGGCGGGGACGAGGGCACCGGTGACGTTGGCGTTGACGCGGAGGCCCTGGGAGTAAGAGACCTGCGTCGGCCCGGCAACGAGGCGGACGGTGCTGGGAGAGGGGGCGACGGTAAGCCGGAGGATCTCCGAAGTGGAAGCGGAGTAGCCGGCGTTGCCTTGGAAGCGAGCGGACAGTTCGCGGGTACCGACAGGGAGGGAGAGTTCGAGGCGGGCGTTGGCGAGTTCGGCGGTGCCGGAGGGAACCGGGGCGGCGGCGACGGTCTGGATGATGTTGCCGGCTTCGAGCAGTTGGACGGAGGCACCGGCGAGGGGAGCGGCGGTAGCGAGGAGGGTGGCCATGCGAAGGCGTACGGTGACCTGAATGCGGGCGCCATAGACGCTGGAGAGGGGAGAGGCTTCCAGGGAGATGGCAGTGGCGGTGGACTGGCCGAGGAGGACGTAGACGGTGGCGCCGGTGGTGCTCATGGCTTGGACGGCCAAATCGGGGCGGGAGTCACCGTCGAAGTCTCCGATGGCAAAACCACCGATGCCGACCGGGGGAGCGCCGGGCGGGTTGGGAATATTGAGAGAGCCATCGGGATTGCTGGAGATGACGAGCATGCCGGCGGCGGTGGAGGAGACGACTTCGGGGAAGCCATCGGCGTTGAGGTCGGCGACGCGGAGGGTAGCGCCGCGGGCGGCGAATGGCTGGGAGACGATGGGGCCGAGGAAGCCATTGGCTTCGGTGCGGCCGAGGGTGTAAGAAAAAGTTCCGAGTTGGGGATCGGTGAGGACGATATCGGGGAGGCTGTCGCGGTTGAGATCGGCGACGGCGACATCGCTGACGGCGGCGCCGATGGAGCGGGTGATGGAGGTTTGGAAGAGGCCGGCGGGGCCGCTGAGGAGGAGGGTGAGGACGCCGGTGCGGCTGATGACGGCGGCATCGGGGAGGCCATCGCCGTTCCATTCGCCGAGGGCGAGGGCGGAGGGAACGGGAACGGCGACGGTGGTACCGGCGGCGAAGGTACCGCCGCCGGTATTGCGGGCGGTGGTGAGGGAGGCGTCGAGAGCGCGGATCATGACGATGTCGAGGCGGCCATCCTTATCCAAGTCGGCGGCGGCCATTTTGGAGGGGGAACCGGAGACGGCGGAGCAGACGGGGGCAGAAAAGCCACCGGCGCCGGTGCCGGGGTAGGTGCAGAGTTTGGCGCCGGAAGGAGTGATGGTAAGGGCGAGGATGTCGGGGTTGCCTTCACCGGTAAAGTCGCCGGTGATGACTTCGGTGACATTGCCTTCGAGGGGCATTTCATTGAGGCTTGCCGGGAGGGCGGCGCGGGCGCCGAGGAGGACGGAGAGGGTGGAGACCTGGGAACCGGCCAGGGGCGGGGTACCGAGATTGGCGGAGACGATGTCGGAGAGGCCATCCTTGTTAAAGTCAGCGGTGGCGACCGAGACGGTGGCCAAGCTCTGGCGGGAGACGGCGAGGGTGACGGGAAGCTGGTAGGTATAGGCCGAGGCCGCCGCGGAGGCGGCGACCCAGAGGAGGACGAGGGGGAGGGACATATTACTCCTTCACGTAGCCGTGGTAGCGGCCCATGTAGTAGGGCAGAAGAAACGACGCGCCGGAGGCGAGTTCCTGACCGTTACCGCCCTGATCGAGGCGCCATGGGTCGTGGTTCCAGTGATTAACGTAGCGTTCGTCGATGGGGAGGACGCGGCCATCGAGGCGCATGCCGCGCTGGTTGCCGATCATCCGAATATCTTTACGATGGCTATTGGTGAGGCGCCAGTTGACGCGGTCGAGGGGGAAGCGGCGGAGGGTATCGAGGGACTCTTCGAGCCAGGGGCCATCGGGGGTGAGTTCGTCGGTGCCGTGGGTATCGGTGTAGCGCATGCCGGTGAGGACGGCGCCGGCAAGGTAGTTGAAGACCGGGTTCAACTCGGGTCGCTCCACTTCCCAACGGCGGCGCATGGCGATGCCATAGGCGGAGCGGAGTTGGGGGTCGGTTTCGTAGCGCAGGAGGTTATGGAGCATCATGAGCGCCATTTCGTCGTCGCTCTGGTTGCCGCCGCCGGGGCCCATGTGGTGTTTGTTCATCATGGAATTGACGGCATAGCCGTGTTTTTCGATGAGGTATTTGGAAGCAGCGGCGTATTTGGGGTTGCCGGTGATGTGTTCGGCGGTCTTGAGGTAGGCGAGGATGGAGAAGCAATCGAGAGGGCGGTCGTCGGCCCACTTGAGGTCGAAGTTGAGGGCTTCGGGGTTGAAGGCGCCCCAGCGGGTGACTTTGCCGTCGTGGTCGACGAGTTGGAAGTTGTTATCGACGAGGTGATCGGTGAGGGCGGCGACGTGTTCGCGGACGCGGGCCTCTTCGGCGGGGTCGCCTTTGGCGACGAGGTCAAAATAGACGCCATAGAAGAAGTAGTGGCCGTCGAGTTCGTCCGAGGAGGTGTCGGCTTTCCAGAACCACTTGCCATCGGCGCTGCGGGGCCAGCGGGGGTTCATGATTTTCCAGGAGCTATCGCGGGTGGCGCGGAAGAGGCGATCCTTTTCGGGGGTGTAGGCGGAGGCGTTGGGGTCACCGGCGGACACGGGCAGAACGGTGCGGGCGACGAACCCTTTGGGAGCGGGCGGAGTACCGCCCTGGGTGACGGTCCAGAGGAAGCGCATGGCGTCGTAGGCTTTTCGGGCGCGGGCCTTGGCTTTCGGGTCCTTGGTGACAGCCCAGGCGTAGGCTTCCCCGGCGCCATACATGGAGGTCCAGAGGCCGTCGTTATCGGAGTCATGCTGGGTCCATTTGGACTTGTCGCCGGGTTTATCGAGGCGGACTTCGAGCACGTATTCGAATTCGGTGCGGCGGTGGCGGAGGTCGATTTCGTCCTCGATGAATTTGGCCTTCTGAGCGAGGGTCATGCGGACGGGGCGGATGCGGCCGACGCCGGCGGGGGTATCGAACCAGGCGGCATTTTCGTTGTCGACGACGACGGCGCGGACGGAGTCATCGGGGAGCCAGCGGCGACCCTGGCGGTACTCCCAGGTTTTGCCGTCGAAGCGGATGGCGCCACGGGTGGTGCCGAGCCAGACGGAGCCATCGGGGGCGGTGGCAAGGCTGGTGCACTCATTCCAGGGGAGGCCGTCCTCGGTGGAATAGAGAGCCCAGGAGGAGCCGTCGCGAACACCGACGCCTTGGGGGGAGCAGAACCAGAGGCGGCCCTTGGGGTCATATTCGGCGGCTTTGACGTCGACGGGTGCCCAACTTCTGGCTCCAGCGCGAGGGAGGAGGCGGACCCCATTTTCGAAGAGGCCATCGGGGCGGGCCTCCAGTTTCGCCGGGGCGGGGCGGGAGGGCCGGGCGGGCATTGCCTTTTCGACGGAAGCGACCTGCTGCCAGAACTCCTGGCCGGAGACAGCCAGGCAAAGAGCGAACCACAGAAAAAAGACCATACCGCTCCAACGTATCACTATCCGAAAATCGGGATTAGCGGACGAGGTGGAAGCGTTCCTGACGGCCGAGGACCCACTCCATTCTGCCGTCGGGGCGCATGTGGGCTTCCTCCTCCATGCCGATGAAGACTTCGGCGCCGCCCCATTCAGGGACGGGCACTTTGGCGGAGAGTTCGATGGAGAACCAGGTGCCGGGTTTGAGGGGGACATCGCCGCGACCGGGTACGCCCTGCTGGCGGTCCCAGAGGCCGATGAGGGGGCCGGCGCCGTGGCCGTGGTCGCCGATGGGGTGGGTGTAGATGGTTCCTTTGATACCGGCGTCGAGGACATCGGCGAGGGCTTCGCTCAAGACGGCGTTGCCGGTGAGGCCGGGCTTCATGCGGGCGAGGAGGAGGTCCTGCATGCGCTGGCCGCGGGCGAGGGCGGCGAGGAGGCCCGGGGGCGGGGCGGACTCCCCTTCCCTCAGAACGTAGCCCATGTGCTGGGTGTCGGTATTGAGGCGCATGGAGGAGAGGCCGAAATCGACATGGAGGACATCGCCTCGATCGATGACGGCGGGGCCGTCCTCACTGAGGAAACTGACGCCGCCTTTGCCGGGTTTCTGGACACGGACGGAGGGTTGGAACCAGGTGCCGAAGCCGGCGTCGGCGGCCTTCTGGCGGAGCCACCAGACGACATCCTCATTGGTGGTTTTGCCGGGGGTGATCACTTCGTTGGAAAAGCCGCGGCGGATGAGGGCGTGGGCGTTCTCCATGAGCTTGCGGTAGAGGGGGAGCATCTCCGGGAGGCGGGTTTCGACGTACTCGAGGGCGAGCAGTTCGGCACGTTTCAGTTTGGCTCGATTGGCGGCGCCGAGGGCCTCTTCGAGTTGTTCGCGTTCGCCGGCGGAGAGGCCATCGGCGAAGGCGTGGGTCTGGGAGATATCGATGGCGATATTGCGGGGATTGCGGTCGTCGATGACCTTGCGGAGGAGTTGCCACTGGGAGTCGCCGAGGAGTTCGCGATTGGCCGAGGCGGGGTCACGGTAGACGGTGAAGAGGCCGCCCTGGGAGTTGCCGCCGAGGGCGAGGCGTTCGATGCCGAGTTCGGGGCCGCGATCAAAGAGGACGTAAATGGTGCGGCGGCGGGCGGCGAAGGTGGTGGGGGAGACCATCGAGTAGAAGACGGGATCTTCGTTGTACTCGCGGGAGATGACGAGCCACATGGCGACATCGTGTTTGCGCATGAGCGCGGGGAGGACGCGGTCGAGGCGGGCTTTCAGCCAGGACTGCTGTGTGGCGGCCTGGTCGCGCAAGGGCGGCATCGGGGTCTGAGCGGCGAGCCCGGCGGCGGCCAGAAACGACAGGAGATATCGCATCCAAACAGGGTAACCCGGAGGAGGCGCGGGCGGGAGTTAGCCCTGGAGGTGGAGACCTTTGTGGATAGCGTAGAGGGCGAGTTCGAGGCGGTCACTGACGCCCAATTTGTCAAAGATGTTATGCAGATGGTTCTTGACGGTCTGCTCCGAGATAAACATCTTTTCGGCCATTTCCTTGTTCTTATAGCCTTGAGCAACGAGGGCGACGATTTCGCGTTCGCGGGTAGACAACGGGGAACGTTCGCGCCCTTTGCTGGTGGAACCGGCAGCGGCCATTTCCGAGCCTGGCGTGGCGAACTGTCGCATGACGGCGGCGGTAGTGTGGGAATCGAGCCAGATTTCACCGGCAAAGACTTTGCGGATCGATTTGACGATGAGGTCCGGGGCGGTTTGTTTGAGGACAATACCGGAGCAGCCGAGTTTCATGGCCTGGACAAACTCATTCTTATCTTCCGAAGCAGTCAGGACGATCACGCGGGTACGTTTGTTGGTCTGTTGCAAAGTTTCCAAAGCGCCCAGTCCATCGAGATTCGGCATGCGAAGGTCGAGGAGCAGGACGTCGGGATTCGTCTCGTGAACGACGTCGAGGACACCACGGCCGTCGCCCGCTTCCCCAACGACGTCAATGTCGTTTTCAAGAGCGAGCAAGCGCTTGATGCCGTCCCGGACAATTGGGTGATCGTCAGCGATAACAATCCGAATGCGTTTTTCGGCGAGGTCGTCCCCGCGGGGAGTATCCATGATAGCTGTACCGTTAGTCATTAGCTTTTCCAGCACCACGCTTCCGATGGTAAAGTTAACCTAGTACGCGGTCAACTGAGGGTACCCCTACCATTGGCGTCGTAAACGACCTATTCAGTTCTAAGGAATCACCTTAGCCTATCAGTTAAATAACCACTTGCAGGGCCAAAGCGCGAAAGAATAGATCAGGAAAAATTGGAGACCTTTAGCATATCAGATGCAACAGATTCAATGAGTTGCATTTGAGCATAGATTTGGGTTTGGGGATAAGGGAGCTACAATTCTTCGGCGGCAGCGCGGAGGCGATCGGCAAAATTCCCACCGGATTCGGTCCAAAGGGCGCGGCGTTCGATGGGGAGGGCCTCATCGAGAGAATGAACAAATTTTAGCAATCCCTTGAGATTAGAGCGGGCGTACCAGGCGGCGTTGGGGAGTTCGGGCTGTGGGAGGAACCAGGTATCGAGGCCGAAATCGACGCGGAGGTGTTCGGCGCGGCTGTTTTCATCGCCGAGGGGGGAGTCGTTAAATTTGGGGGCGAAGCAGTGGAGGGAGACGCGGGCGGGTTTGAGGGCCCAGTCTTTGTCGAAGGTCCAGAGGCCCCACCAGGAGTCAAAGGAGTAGGCGCAGTCGTCGTGGAGGAACTGGCCGGCCTCGGCGGCGACGGCTTTGGGGTCGATGGGGTCGAGGAAGGCACGCTCCATGAGGGGCGGTTCGGCGGTGGAGACGGCCTGGACGCGGAGGACGGAATCGGCTGGATTCTGCGGGGAGAAGGGGAAGAGGTCGAGAGCTTTGCCGAATTGCCGGAGCATGGACATGGCGGAAAAGCCGCGAAGCCAGCAGGAGTAGTAAAGGTGGTCAGCCACGTCCCTATTTTGACAGCTGCGCGAGCTGTTTTTGAGCGCGAAGGGATTGGATGGCAACGGCGCGGTTGGCGGGGTCGCGGCGGACGAGGCCGGCGAGCATGTCGACGGCGAGGGAGAGTTCGGCGCGAGCTTCGGGGATGCGGCCTTCCTGATAGAGGAGAAAGGCGAGGCGCTGGTGTGTACCGGCGAGGCGGCGGACGACCTGGTAGCGATCGGGGTCGCGGCGGGACTCTTCGCGTCTGCTGGCGATGCGGGCACGGAGGGCGGCGATGCGATCGGTACGGGAGAGTTGTGGAGTGTCGAGGTCACCGCAAACGTGTTCGATGTGCTCGGCACCGGGGGAGACGCGGACGGCTTCGGTGCAGTATTCGGCGGCGCGTTTGGGGTCACCGGCGTGATCTTCGAGTTCGGCGAGGGAGAGGAGGACGCGGCCGGTGTATTCGGAGGAATTGGAAGCGCGGGCGGCCCAGAGGGCGTCCATGAGGAGGGCGCGGCCGCGGGCGAAGTCACCGCGGCGGCCCCATTCGGGGCCTACCTGGGCGGCGAGGCGGTAGTAGGGGTTCTGCGGGGGCAGGGTTTTGCCGGTGAGGCGTTTGTAATCATTCTGGAAGGAGACGGCGCGGTTGGCGAGGTCCCAGGACTCAGGGGTTTCGCGGCGGGAGTGGAGGGCGAGGGCCCAGAGGGGGAGGGTGACGGCGTTGGACTCGAAGGCCTGGGGGTCCCGTTTGACGGTCCAGAGGCGGTCGGCGAGCTGGTAGGAGCGTTGGAGGGCGGCGAGGCCGTTCTGGGTATCGCCTTCTTCCAGGCGAGCGGCGCCGAGGCGGCGCCAAGCGGCGGAGAGTTCGAGTTCCATCCCTTTTTCGCCGGCCGATTCGAGTTCGCGAATAGCGGTTTCCATCATGTCGCGCATGGCGCGGCGATCCTGGCCGCCGTTAACGACCTGGGCGGAGCCGTTATCGAGGACGGTACGGACGACGGAGCGCATCTGGCTGAGGCGTTCCTGGTCGGCGCGCATTTCGCGCCAGGCGAAGAAGCCGGCGGTGCCGGCAGCGGCGAGAAGGGCGGCGGCGATACTGACACCGGCGACGTTGCGGCGGAGGAACTTGGAGGCGCGATAGAGGCGATCCTGGCGGCGGGCGCGGACGGGTTTGTTTTCGCGATAGCGTTGGAGGTCCTGCTCGATTTCGAGGGCGCTCTGGTAGCGGGAGGCGGCCTCCGGGCGGCAGCACATATCGCGGATGGCGGCGAGGTCGGCGTTGGCGGCGGGGAAGGCGTCCCCCAGGATGACGCCGAGGGCGAAGATATCGGAACGGACGGAGGGGCCTTCGCCGAGTTTCTGTTCGGGGCTGGCGTAGTGGGGGGTGAGGAAGGCCCGGGTCATGGTGGTTTCCTGGTGGCCGCCGGTGGAATCCTGGGGCTGGAGGAGGCGGGCGGCGCCGAAATCGAGGAGGCGGGCGGCGCCGGATTGGTCGACGAGGATATTGGAGGGTTTGAGATCGCCGTGGGCGACGAGGGCGCCGTGGAGATACTGGACGGCCTGGCAGACCTGGGCGAAGAGGGCTAGGCGGGCGGTGCCGCCGGGTTTGGTTTCGGCGAGGTAGTGGTCGAGGGGCTGGCCGTCGACAAACTCCATGACGAGGAAGGGGCGGCCGACGGCATCGACGCCGCCATCGAGGAGGCGGGCGATGTTGGGGTGATCGAGGGCGCTGAGGATGCGGCGTTCCTTGAGGAAGCGACGGCGGAAGGCGCCGGCGTCCAGGCCGGGGCGGAGGAACTTGATGGCGCCTTTCTGGGCGGTGGAGGGGTCGACGGCCTCATAAACGACGCCGAGGCCGCCTTCGCCGAGTTTGGCGCCGATGTGCCAGCGGCCGGCGAGTTGGCCCTCATAGCGTTCGGGGACGATCTGTTCGAGGACGGGGACGTCGAGGAGGGCGTCGGGTTCGGCGCTGAGGCGGAGCATCTCTTCGACTTCGAGGCGGAGGCGGTCGTCGTCCGCGCAATGCTCGCGCAGGTAGGCGGCCCTCTCTTCGGGGGGAAGAGCGAGGGCCGAGTGGAAGAGTTCCTCCAACCGTTCAAAACCCGCGTCGCGCATTATCCATTAGCTCGTAACGGCTGGGGCGGGCGTATCAACTTTTCCGCCGCTGAGGTTGCGAGCGAGCCAGGCGCGGGCAAAGGCCCAATCGCGTTTGACGGTGACGGTGGAGATGCCGAGGATTTCGCCGATTTCCTCGAACTCCATGCCGCCGAAGAAGCGCATTTCGACGACCTTGGCTTTGCGTTCGTCGCGGGTAGCGAGGGCTTCGAGGGCGCGATCGACATCGAGGATCTGGTCCATGCGGAACTGCATGGGTTCGGTGCCGGCGACGCCGGAGTTGTGAGTTTCGAGGGTAATTTTCTGCCAGTCGCCGCCGCGGCGCTCGGCAGTTTTGCGGCGGATGTAATCGACGACGACGTTGCGCATGACGCGGCTGGCGAGGGAGAGATAGTGAGTTTTGGAACGGTATTTGGCGCCGTTGAGCCGGACCCAGGCCTCATGGACGAGCATGGTGGGGTGGAGCGTGGGGTGCTGGGCGGCTTTGCGGATCTGATAGCCGGCGATTTTGCGCAGTTCCGAGTAGAGTTCGGTCAGGTCGTCGTCTGGCGTGGATGGCGCGGACATCGTTATCCTCCTCATCCTACGCGCAAATCGGGGCGGTGCGCCATCACCTCTTGGGAGCTAGGAATAATCTGAGTGAGAATTTTCAGGGAGACGGGCACTAAAGACGTGTGAGACCAGAGCACCCCGCCGCGGAGATGCTCGAGCGCTTCGCCCTGCGTCGACTGCCGGCAAACTCGATCATGGAAATACTGCGCCACCTGGATGAATGCTCCGCCTGCCGGACGGCGGTTGCGGAGGAGTACGAGTTTATCGAGGCGATGCGGGAGGCGTTGCGGAGGCGGGCTTCACGGCCTGGGTGATCGAGCTACTGCTGGTTGCGGGGCTCCTGCGGCGTCTTCGTTCCGGGGTTCCGCCTTCGGGCACACCGGTAAATCGCAGGCGCTGGGTTGGGCTACCGGCGCCGGATGGCGGGTGCGAGGGGGCTTCCCGTTCGGGCCGCTTGCCAGCCACCCCGGCGACGGAACTTCGCTCCGGCTACAGCGCGGGCCATAGGTGCCGGTTGGCGAAGGCACGGCCGGATCCGGACTTTAAGTGTCGCTCGTATTGCCCGGCTTGCTCGCGCGTCTGGAATGCTGTGTAGCTCGTGAGCTTCCAGGGACGGTACTTCGAGGTGTGGGGTACCTCGCCCGCATTGTGTTTCTCCAGACGCTTTCGGAGATCGGACGTCAAACCAATGTATCGCTCAGTTGGGTGCGATTCGCTTTCCAGTAGGTAGACGTAGTGCATCTGTCGGGGTGGAGCCCTCCTCCGCCCGTTGGGCTACGGCGGGCACCTTTCGTCAAGGCTCCGGCTTGCCGGAGCCTTGACGAAAGGTGGTGGAGGCGGCGGGAGTCGAACCCGCGTCCGAGAACGCCCACTATATAGAGACTACGTGCGTATCTGATCCGTGTGTCTCAGCCGTGAACTGAAGAACCAGCAAAACGCTCACGACCCAGCCCGATTGATTTCAGCCTTTCGCTCCGGACAGAAGCCAGGGCCAATCCCGCCATATGACGCCGTACGATCCCCATGCGAGCCTAAAGACCGCGGCGGCTACTTATTTAATTAAGCAGCGTATGCAAACTGCGTGTTGTTGGCAGTTATTGTTTTCCGATCGTTTTACGGGAGCTCGGAACCCGGCACGCCTCCATACAATGACTCGAACCCGTCGAAGCCGTTTCGCCCCCACATTGGTTCAACACCACTGTACCACTTGATAGATGCGCGGGACCCTCGACGAGTTGCATCGGGCTTCGGTACTATAAAAGACCATGCCCGTTCTCGCCGAAACGCTCGAGGAAGTGGAACAACTCGAGGACAGTCCCGCCCACGCGCCCCAGTATCATGTTGTTCTGCTGAACGACGATTATCACACCGACGCTTATGTGGTGGAGATGCTGGGGCGGCTGTTCTGTATTCCGCCGGCGCAGGCCTTCCGGCACGCGGTGGAAGTGGACACGACGGGGCGGACGATTGTGCTGACATGCGAACTGCCGCAGGCGGAATTTGCAAAGAATCAGATTCATGCATTTGGACCGGATCCGCGATTGAAGTCGTGTCTGGGATCGATGTCGGCGGTGGTGGAACCGGCGCTCGGGGCGCCATGACGGCGATTGTTACCGGGGCATCGCGGGGAATCGGCCGGGCGATCGCGTTACGATTGGCGCTGGACGGATTGGCCGTGGCCGTAAACTACCGGGCGAACGGGGAAGCGGCCCGGCAAGTGGTGGAGAGCATCCTGAACGCCGGCGGCCGGGCGTGTGCGGTCCAGGCCGACACGGGGGACGCCGGGGAGGCAGGGCAACTGGTGCAGGAGGCAGAACGGCGCCTGGGACCGGTACAAGTATTGGTAAATAATGCGGGGATTCTGCATCGCGGGAATATCGACCAGTACGACGCGGGGGCGATGTCGGCGATGCTGCGGACGAATCTGGACGGGGTGATCCACTGTACGCGGGCGGTGGTAGGCGGGATGCGGGCGAGGAAGGATGGGAGGATCGTCAACATCTCCTCGATCGCGGCGCACGGAACGGCTGCTGCGGGAACGACCTGGTATGCGGCGACGAAGGCGGCGGTGGAGACGCTAACGCTGCGGTTTGCGCTGGAGCTGGGCGGGGACGGGATCCGGGTGAACGCGGTGGCGCCGGGGTTCATTGTCACTGACATGGTGGATCCGCAGAATCGCGAGGCGGTGATGGCGACGATGGCGGCGAAGGCGGTGCTGGGCCGGGTGGGACAACCGGAGGACGTGGCCGAGGCGGTGGCGTTCCTGGTGTCGGAGCAGTCGCGGTTTATCACCGGGCAGATATTAACGGTGGACGGCGGGCGAACCGATTTTCTCTCCCGCTAGGCGGGCGGCGCGGCGCTGGCGTTTTTCCCGTTTTTCGAGGGTGAGCAATTCGCGGCGGCGGCGGAGTTTGGTTCGTTCGTCGACGCCGTTCCAGAACTTCAGGAAGTACTGGACGGCGGAAGCGACGCCGAAGATAACGACGCCGTACATCCAGACCATGGCCCAGCCATACCATTCGCGATGGCGGATGGAGACGAGGGCGATGGAGATGGCGATGACCTGGAACACCATTTTCGTTTTGCCGAGGTCGCTGGCTTTGATGGTGTACCCTTCGGCGGCAGCGATGCCGCGGAGGCCGGTGACGGCAAATTCACGGCCGATGATGAGGATGGCGATCCAACCGGGGACGACGCGGACCTGGACGAGGGAAATGAGGGCGGCCGAGATCAGCATCTTGTCGGCGATGGGGTCAAGGAGGGTTCCGACCGTGGTGACCTGTTTCCAGCGGCGGGCGAGGTAGCCGTCGAGGAGGTCAGTAAAGGCGGCGGCGAGGAAGATGGCAAGCGCCAGGTATTCGTTGGCGATGGGCCAATCCATTACGCGCAGGCCAAAGTCGTCCTGCACCAGTGCGACGACGAGCAGCGGGACGAAGAAGATTCGGAGTAGAGTAAGCAGATTTGGGAAATTCATCCCGTTACCACTTTTCTAGAGTCCACTAGACCGTATCACAACGCAACCCCAAATTGCGTCAGGCCTTTGGCGGCGTCTTCGGTCATTTCGGCGACGACCTCATAAGCGTCGTCCACAAAACATTTGGACAGGATGCGGGTGCCCTCATGGATGCGGTGCATGGCGGCACCGTCTTCGGCGGGAATGCGGAGGCGCAGGGTGACCAGGCCTTCGCCAGGCAGTTCGGCTTCGACGCGGGCGAGGAGTTCTTCGACGCCGAAACCCGAGAAGGCGCTGACGGGGACGGCGCCGGCGGGCGGAGGAAGCCAGGCGGGGGAGTCGGCTTTGTTCCAGACGATGATCTGCCGGGTGCCCTGGGCGCCGATCTCTTCGAGTACGGTCTGGACGTGGGCCATGGCGGCGCCGGACTCTTCACTGGCACCGTCGACGACGTGGAGGAGGAGGGCGGCTTCGGTGACCTCTTCGAGCGTCGCGCGGAAGGCTTTAACGAGGGTGGTAGGGAGATTCCGGATGAAACCGACGGTATCGCTAAGAAGGATCTTCTTCTTCGACGGGAGGGCGAGGGTGCGGACGGTGGGATCGAGGGTGGCGAACATACGGGCATCGGCGACCACGCCGGCGCCGGTAAGGCGATTGAACAGGGTGGATTTGCCGGCGTTGGTGTAGCCGACAAGGGCGACCGTTTGGAGCGGGACCGACTGGCGCTGGCGGCGCTGGGTGCCGCGGGTGCCGCGGACGCTTTCGATGGAGCGCTCCAATTGGGCAAGCCGGGTGCGGATGCGGCGGCGGTCGGTTTCCAGCTTGGTTTCCCCGGGCCCTTTGGTGCCGATCCCGCCGCCCTGGCGGGTCATCGAGACGCCGTGGCCGCTGAGGCGCGGCAGCAGGTACTGCAACTGCGCCAGTTCCACCTGCAGTTGGCCTTCGCGGGTACGGGCGCGGCTGGCGAAGATGTCGAGGATGAGTTGGGTGCGGTCGAGAACGCGGACGTCGAGTTTTTTCTCGAGGTTGCGGAGTTGGGTGGGGGTTAACTCGTGATCGAAAATGACTACGTCGATTTCAAAGCCGGTGACAAGGCCGAGGATCTCCTCCACCTTACCGGGGCCGATGAGATAGGCCGAATCGGCCTTCTCGCGGACCTGCATCTGGCGGTCAATCACGTCGGCACCCGCGCTACGGGCGAGGGTGGCGAGTTCTTCCAGGGACTCTTCGGCGGAAAAGGCAGACGAGTCCTTACGCCGCCAATCGACACCGACGAGGAGAGCCCGTTCGGGTCCCGACTGTGTGGAGACGGTGGAGTGCCGGGTTTGCTTCGATCGCTGCGTTAGCCCTCGCTGCTATCCCCGCCGTGCCCCGAGAGGATCGGTGCCGGGCCAGGAATCGGCGCCGGGCCAGGCATACCATGAGCGGCGCCCATGTGTCCGCCAGCGTGGCTGTGCGCCGGTCTCGATACCACTACCGTTGAAATGGCGTGCTTGAAAATCAGCTGTTCCTGGTTGTTGGACTCCAGGATCACGGAATACTTGTCAAAACTCTTGATTCGTCCCGACAGCTTCACGCCGCTCATCAGATAGATGGTGAGGAAAATCTTGTCCTTGCGCGCGTTATTTAAAAATGCTTCTTGAATGTTTTGCGCCAGTTTATCCATTTGCTTCCTCACGCCCTTCCGGGCATAGAAATCCCTTCTCTCGTTCGGAAGGGTGTTAAACAGAATTGTATCACCGGCGGCCGGCTTGCCTTACGCCCCCGTCTAGGCCCCTTGGAAGATGAGGGCCGAAGCGGCGCCGGCGAGGGCCATTGCCAGGAGCAGAAGAAGCTTTGCTTTGCCGGAGGCGGCCTGTTCCTTCCAGAACAGGAGGCCGCAAAGTCCACCTACGATGGACCCGGCGTAGGGGAGGGCGTGGACGGCAAGGAATTTGGGGGAATCCGGGAATCCGGCACCGGCGGCAGCCATCAGCGCGACGGCGCCGCCCGCCCAGACGGCTCCGCCGAGCAGGCCGAGCACGTGCTGCTTTTTCGTGCCTTTCAGGTATGCGGAAGGGGAAAGGGCTTCCCCTTGGACCGGGAGGTTGAGCAAGTAGACGTTCACCAAGGGGGTAATCAAGAGAAACCCGATACAGGCAAAGACAACGGCGGCATAGGAACCGAGCCCGATCTCGCCGGCCCGCGCCGACTCCATGACAGGAAGGCCGGAGCCGAAGAAGAGGCCTCCGATGAGGGCGAGAATAAAGCCCTTCCAGGAGGGATGCATCCCCTTCTTTACTGGAGCAGCCTTGGCTGCCGCGGATTGGGCGACTGCAGCGACCAGGAGAGTGACCGCCGCGGCGCCCAAGCCGGAATAGACGAGCGTAGGATTCGCCGGGGCCTTCCAGAAAATGGCGTTCCAACCCACGGCGGCAAGCAGACCGGCGGCGGCAGCAACCGGGAGCGCCGTGCTCATTCCAGCGAGGACGAGACCGGCAAGGACCATCAATTGCCCGAGACCCAAGAGCAGCCCGGCGCCGACACCAATCCCCATCGAGCGTTTGCTGGCAATGGTCAGAGAGTCTTCGAATGTAAATCCAGTGGCACTGCCGACACTTCCCAAAGTGAAGGCAAGCAAAATGGACGTGAGAAGAACCCCGAAGGCAAGATCGAAGGCATAGAGCTCGAACCGCCACTTCTTATCCAGGCGATGCGTATTGGGCCACAAGCCCCATAAAAGGGCAGCCAGCGCCAGCGCCAGCATCAGGGTGCCGTAGGAAGTGGGAATGAGCATTAACTCAGGAGTTTACCGCGCCAGCCACTCCCTCTCAAGGTCCAGTACGTTTTGTGTCACCATAGCGGAGTCATGTCCACTCGTGCGCGATGGGTTCTTTACGCTGTTCTTGCGTTGGTGCTGTTGCCGGCGTTGGGATTTGGGGCGTGGGTATGGATCACGTTGCATTACAGCTACTCCACCGGGGAACGGGCGGGCCAACTGCAGAAAATCAGCAACAAAGGCTGGGTCTGCAAGACGTGGGAGGGGGAGATTGCGATGCCGACGCAACCGGGGATCCCCCCGCAGATGTTCAATTTCTCGGTTCGCGACGAACAGGTGGCGCAGCAACTGCTGAAAGCGGCGGGGCAGCGGGTTTCGCTGTCCTACGAACAGCATGTGGGGGTACCCACGAAGTGTTTCGGGGAGACGGAGTATTTCATCACCCGGGTGCAGGTACTGGGGCCGTAGGCCAGGGTTAGAAGACGCGGCGCTTCAGCTTTTCGATGGTAAATTTGGCGGTTTCGGCGACGGCCATGACGGTCATGACACCGGCCTGAACCGGATCGGTGACGACAAGGTCGGCCGCGTCGGGGACGCTGCCCGCCATATTCAGGCTGACGACGAGGAGGCCCTGTGCGCGGACGTCGCGGACGGCCTGTTCGATTTCACCGCCCATGAGAGAACCGGCCAGGACGAGGGCCTTGGCGCGGGGGAGGCGGGCGACGGCGCGGACGGCTTCGGCGAGCGGTTTTTCGCCCACGAGCGGGATGGTATCCACCGAGATGTGCTCGCCGCGGATGTTATGGCGGTCAGCTTCCGAGATGGCGCCGATGGCCACCTGGCCCACCTGAGCGCCGCCGCCCATAATAATGATCCGCTTGCCGTAGATCTTTTGCATGGAATTGACCATGCGGACCTCATGGACGATGGAGAGGGCCTTTAATTCGTCCAGCATCGGTGCGGCCGGGGCGGCGAGTTCCACCTCAAAATAGGTTTTCGAGGACGGGCGGGATTCCATGATCTGCACCGAGGTGATGTCGCCGCCATGGCGGGCGATGACGCCGGTCAACTGATGGAGAAACCCGGGACCGGGGTCGCCGACGACCTCAAAGGCGGTACGGTCGCGGGTTTCGTCGATCACAGTTACTTGACCTCGTATTTGGTGAGGATGGCGTCCCAGAGGCCCTGGGCTTCGAGAATCATCTCAACCACTTCGCGGACGGCGCCCTGCCCGCCTTTGGCTTCCGTGACGTGGTGGGCGGCGGATTTCACTTCGGGTCGGGCGTTGTGGGTGGCGATGGCGAAACCGACGCGGCGGAAGATGACGACATCGGTGAGATCGTCGCCGATATAGCCGATTTCATCGGCGGTGACCTTGGCGTCGGCCATGATCTCTTCCAGGATCGGGATCTTTTCGATGTGACCCTGGTAGATGTAAGACATCTTGCACTGTTTAGCGCGGATTTCGGTGGCCGGCGAGACGCGTCCGCTGATGACGCCGGTTTTGATGCCGTTCCAGCTCAGCCACTGGAGGGCGATGCCGTCCTGGGAGTCGAAGCCCTTGGTTTCGGCGAAGCCGCCCTGGCCATCGGGGACGTTCCACAGGGTGCCATCGGTCATGACGCCATCGACGTCCATGAGCAGGAGTTTCACTTTGGCGGCGCGATCAGTCAGACTCAAAATTTCGGTCTCCTCTACAATAAAATCCGGTGCTCGAACGAATCGAGAGTACGATCTCCCGTTATAACATGATCCCGGCGGGGATCCGGCTGGGTGTGGCTGTCTCCGGCGGGGCGGATTCGGTGTTTTTATTGCGATTTTTGGCCCAAAGAGGGGGAAACGCGCTAACGGCGCTGCACGTGAATCACGGGCTGCGGGGAGAGGAATCCGAGGGCGACTGCGAGTTCGTGCGGGAGTTGGCGGGGGAGGTGGGGGCGGAGTTTGCGGTTTGGCGAATGGGGGCGGCGGAGGGGAATCTGGAGCAGTTCTGCCGGCGGGCCCGGCACGCGTTTTTCGCCCGGGTGATGGCCGAGGGGCAGGTGGACCGGGTGGCGACGGGGCATACTGCCTCCGACCAGGCCGAGACGGTCTTGATGCGCCTGCTGCGGGGAGCGGGGACGACGGGGCTGCGCGGGGTGCTGCCGGTGACGCGGGAGGGGCTGGTGCGGCCGCTGCTGGCGGTAGGGCGGGAAGAGGTCCGCGGGTGGCTGCGGGAGCGGGATTGGCGGTGGCGGGAGGACGGGTCCAACGGGAGCGAGGCGTTTTTGCGGAACCGGGTTCGCGCGAAACTGGCGCCGGTGATGCGGGAGTTGGACGCCGATTATGAAACGGCGCTGGGCAGGGTGGCCGAGTTGGCCGGGCTGGACGAATCCTATTGGGCAGTGGAAACGGCTACCGTGGTGAACCGGGCGGGAAGTTGGGCGGGCGGGGGGCTGGTGCTGGATTGCCGGTTGTTGGCCGATCTGCATCCAGCGTTGCTGGGCCGGGTGATCCGGGCAGGAATGGAACGGGCGTTTGGAAGTTTGCGCCGGGTGGACAGGGGACACGTGGAGCGGGTGACGGCGCTGGTGACGGGCGAGCGGGGAGAAGGAGCGGTGGAGGTGCCGGGCGGCCGGGTGGAGCGGTCCTTGGACTGGGTACGGATGGGGGGCGAGGCGGCGGAAGAGGTGCCGGAACGGGTGGTTCCGGGGGAGTGCGAGGTTGGGGAGCGGCTAGTACGGGCGCACGTAAGCGATGGGTATACTGGAGGGGACGCTACAGAACTGGATTGGGAACGATTGCGGCCTCCGCTGCGTTTACGTGGATGGAGAGCTGGAGATCGGATTCAAGCCGTGGGGAGTGGTACCGGGGAGTTGGTAAAAGAATTCTTCGCCCGGAAGCGCATACCCTCATGGGAACGGGGGAAGTGGCCGATCATTACAGATAGTGACGGGATCGTTTGGGTATATCGCCTCGGAGCAGCCGCAAGAGCGGCGGCGGGCCCAGGGACACGGATTCGCCTCCAAGTGCGCTGCGATACGGTATCCTCTAAGTGACTGGTCTGGTAAGGGATTTTGGGAATTGATGTATCAAAAGGGCCGGTCTGGGCGTCTCATAGATTGAGGAAGCAATGTCATCGAATGTGAACAAGTTGATCTTTTGGCTGGTGATCGTATGTCTGGTCATCATCCTGTACACCGTCGTAAAACCCGGAAACAAGAAAGTGGAGCAGCCACTGACGTTCTCGCAGTTTTTGACGGCCGTGGAAGCCGGCAAAATCAAGCAGGTACAGATAACCGCCAATGAGGTCAAGGGCTCCTTCGTCGAAGAGAGCGACGGAACGCTACGGACACTGATTCCGAGCAACTTCCCGGACGTCTACAAGATGCTGCGGGAGAAGAACGTGAATGTGGAGATCAAGGAGGCGTCCAACGCCAACATGATCTCGCTGATCATCAACTCCATTCCGTTTATCCTATTGCTGGCGCTGTACTTCTTCATGATCCGGCAGATGCAGAGCGGAGGGAACAAGGCGCTGAGCTTCGGCAAGAGCCGGGCGCGGCTCCACTCGTCGCAGCAGAAGAAGGTGACGTTTAAGGATGTCGCCGGTGTGGACGAAGCGAAAGAAGAGCTGCAGGAGATCATTGAGTTCCTGCGTGAACCGCAGAAGTTCCAGAAGCTGGGCGGACGGATTCCGAAAGGCGTACTGCTGGTGGGTTCGCCCGGCACGGGTAAAACGTTGCTGGCGCGGGCCATTGCCGGCGAAGCGAACGTGCCTTTCTTCTCGATCTCCGGTTCGGACTTCGTGGAGATGTTCGTCGGTGTGGGCGCCAGTCGCGTCCGCGACCTTTTTGAACAGGGCAAGAAGAATGCCCCCTGTATCATCTTCATCGACGAAATTGACGCAGTGGGCCGCCACCGTGGTGCCGGCCTTGGCGGCGGGCACGACGAGCGGGAACAGACGCTGAACCAACTTCTGGTGGAGATGGACGGTTTTGAATCGAACGAGGGCGTCATCCTTGTTGCGGCGACCAACCGTCCGGATGTGCTGGATCCGGCGTTGTTGCGGCCGGGCCGATTTGACCGCCGCGTGGTGGTGGGCCGTCCGGATGTGAAGGGCCGCGAGCAGATTCTGCGGGTTCACACGAAGAAGGTTCCGTTGTCCGACGATGTGGATTTGAGCGTGCTGGCCCGTGGGACACCGGGGTTTGCGGGCGCCGATCTGGCAAATCTGGTGAATGAAGCGGCGCTGATCGCGGCGCGGCAGAACCGGAAAGTCGTGACGATGTACGACTTTGAACACGCCAAGGACAAGGTGATCATGGGCACCGAACGCAAGTCCATGATGCTCACTGACGAAGAGAAGAAGAACACGGCATACCATGAGGCTGGCCACGCGCTGGTAGCGGCATTAATTCCGCATGCCGACCCGCTGCACAAGGTGACCATCATCCCGCGCGGTATGGCGCTGGGCCTGACGATGCAGTTACCGATCGACGACAAGCACTCCTACGACAAGGATTTCCTGGAATCGCAGTTGGCCATTCTGATGGCCGGCCGCATTGCCGAAGAGATCTTCATGAAGCACATCACCACGGGCGCCGGGAACGACATTGAGCGGGCCACCGACATGGCGCGCAAGATGGTGTGCGAGTGGGGCATGAGCGACATGGGGCCGATGAGCTACGGCAAGAAGGAAGAGCAGATCTTCCTGGGCCGGGAGATCTCCCAGCACCGCGACTACTCGGAAGCGACGGCGATCCGGATTGACGAAGCGGTCCACCGGTTTGTCGACGAAGGCTATAAGCGGGCTCGCGGCATCATCGAACAGCACAACGACGCGATGATCCGTATTGCCGAAGCGCTGCTGGAACGGGAAGTTCTGGACGGTGCCGAGGTGCTGCAATTGATCCGCGGCGAGAATCTGGCCGCGGCTCGCAACAACAAGTCCGACGACGATAAACCGGCGGCGACGCCGTCTCCATTGCGGCCCGACGGCGGGCTGCGGATTCCGCCGCTGGCGGAAGGTCCGCAACCGGCGTAATGGGTTTTCCGGTTTATCTGTTCGACGTCGATGGCACATTGACGGATTCGGCGCCGGATATCACGGGATCGGTCCTGGAAACCCTGGACCGGAACGGGTATCCGGCGCAACCCGTTTCGCTGCTTCGCACCTACATCGGGAAGCACCTGACGGAGCTTTTCACCGACATCATCCCGGGGATCGATCAGGCGGGAATTGATGATCTGATCCTGCAGTACCGGAAGATCTATACCGCACGCGGCCACGTGAATACGCGGGCCTACGACGGTGTGGTGGAGACGCTGGCGGCGTTACCGGGACGCAAAGGAACGGCCACCACGAAAGGCACGCCGATGACGCGGGTGGTGCTGGAGCAGTTCGGAATGTTGCCTTACTTTGAACATGTCCAGGGGACCGACGGATTTCCGGCCAAGCCGGCGCCGGACGTGATCCACCGCGGGTTGGCGGCGATGGGCGTGGCGGCCAGCGACGTGCTGTTCGTGGGCGATTCGACGGCGGATATGGCCGCCGGGCGAGCGGCGGGAGTACGGGTGTGCGCGGTTCGCTGGGGATACGGAAACCACGAAGAGATGGCCGGCTACGCGCCCGATTTCTGGATCGATCACCCATCCGAGCTCCTTTCGCTGTAGGCTAAAAGGCATGAACCGCCGCAAACTGCTCGGCCTCGGGGCCGGGGTTCCTTTCTTGAGTTTTGGCCAGGCGAAGGGCAAGTTTAAGACCTCGCTGGCCGAGTGGAGTCTGCACCGGGCCATTCAGAGCCGCCTGATGACGAACCTGGATTTTCCGCGAATCGCGCGGGAGCAGTTCGGCATTGAAGGACTGGAGTTCGTCAATCAGTTGTGGGAAGCGCCGACGGCCGACTATGTCCGGCGCCTGAAGGCGAACATGGCATCGACCGGCACAAAGGCC
Source organism: uncultured Solibacteraceae bacterium (assembly GCA_964430625.1). Classification (GTDB taxonomy): domain Bacteria; phylum Acidobacteriota; class Terriglobia; order Bryobacterales; family Bryobacteraceae. Next base: position 33,303 of record CAYSFR010000013.1, on the reverse strand, counting down.
GTGCTGATCATGTGTGACGGCGAAGGCTATCTGGGGCATACGGACAAGGCCGAGCGGATGGCCGCGGCCGACCACCATCGCAAATGGGTGGACATCACCGCCGAGTTGGGCGGGCACGCCATCCGTACGAACATGTACCCCGGGCGGACGCAACCTTCGACGCCGGCCGAGATCGACGACTTTGTGGGCCGGTGCGTAGAGAGTTTCTCGCGGCTGTGCGAGTACGCCAAGGGCGCCAAGATCAACGTGATTATCGAGAACCATGGCGGCGTCTCGTCGAACCCGGACGTGGTGGTGAAACTGATGCAGCAGGCCAAGCTGGCCAACCTGGGCACCTTACCGGATTTCGGCAATTTCCCGAAGGAGCTTGACCGCTATGACGCCGTGAAGAAGCTGATGCCCTATGCCAAGGGAGTGTCGTTCAAGTGCCTGGACTTCGACGCGCAAGGGCGCGAGACCACCATGGACATGGACCGCCTGATGGGAATCGTGGACACGGCGGGCTACCGGGGCTGGGTAGGCATCGAGTACGAAGGGCGGCGGATGACCGAGTTCGAGGGGATTCAGGCGGCCAAACGTTATCTCGACAAGTGGACGGCTTGAGGTAAGCTGAACAACATGCGTAATTTATTGCTGATTGGATTGCTGATGGCGGTGCCGGTGCTGGCCGCCGATGCCGATGACGTGAAAGCGGCGGAGATGAACTGGCTGAAGGGAATCACGACGAACAACTTCCCGCTGCTGGAAAAAGTTCTCGCCGAAGACCTGCACTATCTGCACTCGACCGGCGTGGTGGACACGAAGGTGAGCTACATCAAGTCGATGAGTTCCGGAAAGCAGAAGTACGCTTCGGGGAAGATCAACGACCTGAAGATCCGGGTGTATGGCAGCGCGGCGCTGATCAACGGCGATGCCAATTTTGAGTTCGTCACCGACGGCAAGCCGGGAAAAGCGCGGCTGAAGTACACCCACGTTTTCGCCAAGACGGCCAAGGGCTGGCAGCTCGTGTCCCACCAGTCGCTGAAGGTTCCGGAGTAGTTCAGGCAGCGGGCTGAACGGGGAAGAGTTCATCGAGCGCGGCGAGGAAGGGGTCAGTCGCCGCGTTCGCCACCGCAGGAGCGGCGGGCGAAGCCGGGCGGAACGATTCGGTCATTTCGGCCAGGATAAACTCCATGGAGCGGAAGATGGGTTCCGAGGCCAGGGTGCAGACGGCATAGAGATTGCCGCCGTGCTCGATGTAGAGATTCCGCAGCGAGACGCGGGCGGCGCCGATGGAGTGGCGGGCGTCAAACATCACGCCACGGTGGTCGCCGACGGAGACCTCGCGGAGATCCTCGGCGCGGAGGCGGGCGGCGGCGCAGGAGTCCTCCACCCAGTGGCGCAGCGACATTCCGGCCGGGAAGGGACGCACGCCGACGTTGAAGGCCGCGACACCGTACATGGCCGTGGCAACAGCCAGAGGCTGGAAGTAGTTGGGGTCGTCGAAGCGGGGCGTTTCCTTGGTCACCGGGACCAGGGTCCAATCGAGCGGCTTCGAAAAAGTGAATGCTTCCTGGCCTTCGGGAGCGACGTGGATGTTTTCGAGTACGGCGTTGTACATGGTACTTGTTCCTTCATTCAGACACAGCGCAATTGTTTGGAGGAAGTGCTCACGCGTTTTTCAACTATTTAGCGGGACGGTGGGGCCGGCCGCGTTGGCAAGGCGAAACGTGGCGGAGATCTCCGGGAGCAGCAGGCCGGGTTGCGAGGTCATGGTGGAGACGGCGAAGAGACGGCCGCCGTCCTCGACATAGACGTTTCGGGAACGCATGACGCAGCCGTCGGCCTGCTGCCGGCCATCAAAGATGACGCCGGTCATCTCGCCTTCGGTCCACTTTTCAATGTTTTCGACTTCGATGCCGCTGCTGGAGCAGAGGAACTGGAGCCAATCGAGCAACGTGCCGTCGGAGTAGGCCATGCGGGCACCCACGGTGAAGGCGAAGTTGCCGCAAGGCGAGACCGCCGCGGCAAGGGGGAGGAAGTACTCCGGATTTTCGAAGCCGGGTTCCTCGGCGGGGATTTCGGCGGTCTTCCAGGGTTCGGGCGTCTGGTAGGAGAAGGCGAGGAATTCGCGGCCTTCGGGGGAGACGTGGATCGTATTTTCCATTACCCTTGGACGGGCGCGGAAACGATTGCGGAATTGTCATCCCGCCGGCCGAGTGCCGGGGCGCCGTGCCTACAGCATGGCGCGGAGTTCGGCGAGGTCCAGGCGGCCGGTGTAGATGGCCATGCCCAAGGCGGTGTGGATGTCGATCGATCGCAGGGCACGGACGTCGTCGAGCGTGGTGACGCCGCCGGCGGCTGTGAGTTCATGGGTAACCGGAAGGGCGCGGCGAAGCCGGGTGAACCAGTCGATATCGGTTCCCTGCATCATCCCTTCCTTGTCCACGTAGGTGCACAGGAAGCCGCGGCAGTAGGGTTCCAACTGGTTGATGATCTCTTCGGCGGTGAAACTGGTGGCTTCCTGCCAGCCCTTGATCACAATCTTGCCGCCTTTCGAATCGAGGGCGAGCAGGATCTTCTCCGGGCCGATCTCGGCGGCCAGCGCCTCCAGGAACGGTTTGTTCGGCCCCTCCTTGGTAAACGCGCTGGTGCCCACAATCACCTTGTAGGCGCCCTGGGCGAGCAGCGTCCGGGCGCGCTCCACCGTGCGTACGCCACCGCCCACCCGGCAGCGGGCGTGGGCGCAGAGGGTCTCGACGATGGCGTCGTTGGCGCCGCGGCCAAGAGCGGCATCCAGATCAATCACCTGGATCTCCGGGAAGCCGGCAAACTTCTCCAGCATCACCAGCGGAGCGTCGCCTTCCAGCGCCTTCTCTTTGCCTTGGACAAGCTGGACCACCTTGCCGTCCATCAGATCAATACAGGGAAGAATGAGCGAGCTCACCGGCGCCTCCTGACGACTATGCCATGTTTGTCGAGATACTCCTTCAGGTCGTCCACGGTGTAGGTCCCGAAGTGAAAGATGCTGGCGGCAAGCGCGGCGTCGGCCTCGCCCTCGGTCAGCACCTTCAGAAAGTCTTCCGGCTTCCCTGCCCCGCCGCTGGCGATCACCGGGATGCGGGTGGCGCGCGAAACCGCGGCGGTCAGTTCACAGTCGAAGCCGGTCTGCACGCCGTCGGTGTCCATGGAGGTGAGCAGGATCTCGCCGGCACCGAGTTGCATGCCGCGCGCGGCCCATTCGACGGCGTCGATGCCTTCGTCGACACGGCCACCCTTGGTGTAGACGTTCCAGCCGCCGCCGGGGCGGCGCCGGGCGTCAATGGCGAGCACGACGGCCTGCGCGCCGAACTCGTTGGAGAGTTCGGTGATCAACTCCGGGCGGCGCACGGCGGCGGTGTTCACGCTCACCTTGTCCGCGCCGGCCATGAGGATCTTGCGGGCATCGATGATGCCGCGAATGCCCCCGCCGACGGTCAACGGGATGAAGACCTTGCGGGCGGTGCGGGCGACCACGTCCACCATCGTCTTCCGCTCATCGCTCGAGGCGGTGATATCGAGGAAGACGAGTTCGTCGGCGCCCTGTTCGTTGTAGCGCTCGGCGAGTTCGACGGGATCGCCGGCGTCGCGCAGATTGACGAAATTGACGCCCTTGACCACGCGGCCGGCGGTGACGTCCAGGCAGGGAATGATGCGTTTGGCGAGCATGGAATCAAAGGTCCAGGCTTTAGAGCTCGATGAAGTTTTTGACAATTTGCAACCCCAGGGGACCGGACTTTTCGGGATGGAATTGGACCCCGAACACGTTTTCGTGTTCAAGGACAGCGGTAAACGGCTCGGCATACTGACAGGTGGCCGCGGCCGAATGGACGACGGGAACGTAGTAGCTGTGGGCAAAGTAGACGTAGGGATGGTCGCCGACGCCGCGAAGGAGGCGGGAACCTGCCTTGACGTCGAGTTCATTCCAGCCCATGTGCGGAACGCGGGCGTCCTCCGGGAAGCGTTTCACCTTCCCTTCAAAGATGCCCAGGCCCTTCACGTCCGGGGCCTCCTCGCTCTCCTCAAACAGCGCCTGCAAGCCGAGGCATATGCCCAGAAACGGCGTGCCCGCGGAGATGCAGGTGAGCATGGTGGAGCGCACGCGCATGGCGTCGAGCGAGCGCAATAGCTGGCCGAAATGGCCGACGCCGGGCAGGATGATCTTGTCGGCCGTGGTGAGGCCGGCGGCGTCGTCAACCAGGGTGAATTTGGCGCCGATGGCTTCGAGCGTATTGAGCACGGAGCGCAGATTGCCGGCGCCGTAATCGAAGACGGCAATGTTGCTCATGCGTTGGTTCCTTCCAGCAGGCCCTTTGTGGAGGGGAGTTGGTCCTTCAGGCGCGCGTCGGTAGAGCAGGCGAACTTCATGGCGCGGGCAAAGCCTTTAAAGATGCTCTCCAGCTTATGGTGATTCGAACGGCCGTAGAGAACCAGCACGTGGACGTTGGCACCGGCGTGGACGGCAAAGCCATCGAAGAAATCGTGGACCAACTCGGATTGGAGATCGCCGACGAGCCGGGTCTTCACTTTATCGTTATAAACCAGCGCGGGCCGGCCGCCGAGGTCGATGGCGGTCACCGACAGCGTCTCGTCCATGGGCATGACGAAGTAGCCGGCGCGGTTGATGCCCTTGCGGTCGCCGAGCGCCTTGGCGAAGAGTTGGCCGAGCACGATGCCCACGTCTTCCACGGTGTGATGCTGATCGACATCCAGGTCGCCGGTGGCCTGCAGTTCCAGGTCGAAGCCGCCGTGCTTGGTGAACAGTTCGAGCATATGGTCGAGGAAGCGGATGCCGGTGGAGATGGTGTATTTCCCCTTGCCCTCGATCTTGAGTTTGCCGCGGATCTGGGTTTCGCGGGTGATGCGTTCGACGGTGGAAGTTCTCATGCGGGTAGGACTCGCTCCAGTTCGTTTATGCTTTCGATAATGGCGATGGCGCCTTCGGATTCCATCAGGCGGACGGTGCTGGCGTGGCCGGCATCGCGGGTGTGGCCAACACCGATGAAGGGAACATTGGCGGCGCGGGAGGCGCGGGCGTCGTCGACGGTGTCGCCGATGTAAAAGCTCGCGCCGGCGATTTTCAGCAGGCCTTCCGGGTGCGGCTTGCCGTGGGTGACGTCGTCGTCGCCGATCACGGGATGGAACTTCAGATGCCCGGCAAAGCGGTCGAGCGTCATCTGCGCTTCATCCCGCAGGCGGCCGGTGAACACGGAGAAGGCGAAGCGCGCGTTCAGGCGGGCAAGCGTGCCGGTGGTGTCGATCCACACTTCGCGCTGCATCAGTCCGTCGTTGCCGTGCGGGCCGAAGAACAGTTTCTGGAACTCGTCGACCACGGTCTGGTAGGCCACTTCCATGCCCAGGTCGGCGAGGATCTTCTGGGAAAGCAGCCAGTCGTTGTTCCAGCCGCCTTGATTCTTGTAGTCCTGAATGGCGGCGCGCTCGATGGTCTTGCCGCTGAAAAGTTTGACGGTTTGAACGATGGTTTCGCGGTAGGACTCGGTGACGTCGACGAGGACACCATCCATGTCAAATACAATCATTTGGCTGGACGTTTCCAAACGGCCTCCAGTTCGGTGAGGAATTTGCGCATCTGTTCGCGGGTGCCCACGGTGACGCGGACACAGCCGGGGATTTCGTAACTGCGGTCGCGCACCAGGATGCCGCGTTCGCGAAGGGTATCGCGGATCTCCACGGCGCGGTCACCGGCGGCGAAAAGAACAAAGTTGCCCTGGCTCTTGATATACGGGATGCCAAGCTTTTCAAAGCCGACGTAGAGCAACTCCCGGGCAGCCAGCACTTCGCCGACGTACTCGGAGATGTATTCCGTATCGCGGATTGCGGCGCGGGCGGCCAGTACGGCCAGCGAGTTGACGCTGTAGGGAGACTGCGCCTTCTTCATCCAGGCCACATTCTCCGCCTTGGAGAACATGCAGCCAACGCGCATGGCGGCCATGCCGTAGACCTTGGAGAAAGTACGGGAGACGAAGAGATTGGGATAGTCGTTGATGAGCTTGAGCGCGGTGACGCCGGAGAACTCATAGTAGGCTTCGTCGATCAGGACGGCGGCATTGGGCGCTTTCTTCAGGATGCGCTGGATGCCTTCCAGGTCGATGCCGGAGCCGGTGGGGTTATTGGGGTTGGAGATGAGGATGAGTCGCGTGGAGGGCTGGATGGCGCCCAGCAACTCCTGCAGCGGGAAGGCCAGCGTACCGGGGCGGTAGGGGACTTCGCGGATCTCCGCGCCGGCCACCTCGCAGTAGAACCGGTACATGGCGTAGGACGGCGTAAGGATCAGCACATCATCGTCGTCGTCGACGTAGGTGTTCACCAGCACCTGGATGGCTTCGTCGGTGCCGTTGGTGATGGTGAACTCGTTCGGCTCCACCTTGAAGAACCTGGCAAGCTCCTCGACGGCCTTGCCGTACTCCGGGTAGACGGCAAGGTCGTTTTCCACCAGGTGTTCGGCGATGAACTGCGTCACCTTTTCGCTGCAGCCGAGCGTGTTTTCGTTGAAGTCAAGGCGGAGGCGGTCAATGCGGCCGCCGGTGGGCGGGTGGTAGGGCGCCATGCGCTCGACGGCCGGCCGGGGGCGGAGTCCCGCCGCCTTGGGGTTACTTGGCACGGCGGACCTCCACCGAGCGGGCGTGCGCCTCCAAACCTTCGGCGCGGGCCAGCGTGGTGACGGCGGGTTCCAGCTTTTTGAGGGCGGAGGCGTTCAACTCCTGCGTGGAGATGATCTTCACGTAATCCATGGAGGAGAGTCCGCCGCGGAGACGGGCGGCGCCGCTGGTGGGCAGTACGTGGTTAGGGCCAGAGGCATAGTCGCCCGCCGCCTCCGGGCTGTAGGGGCCGATAAAGATGGACCCGGCGTGCCGGATGCCCTTCACCAGTTTGGCGTCGGGGATGGAGAGGTGTTCCGGGGCAAACCGGTTGGAGATCTCCACCGCTTCCTCGAGCGAACGAACCAGGATGATGGCGCTGTTCTTGTCGATCGCCTTGCGGGCGGTAGGGGCGGTGGGCAATGTCTTCAACTGCCGCTCCACTTCGCTTTGCACGGCGATGGCGAGCTGTTTCGAAGTGGTGAGCAGAACGGCCGAAGCGTCGGTATCGTGTTCGGCCTGCGCCAGCATGTCGGCAGCGATCCAGGCCGGATTGCCGTCCTCGGCGATCATGAGGATTTCGGTCGGGCCGGCAATAAAATCGATGCCCACCTCGCCGGCGAGCAGTTTCTTGGCCGCGGCGACGTAGATGTTGCCCGGGCCCACGATGCGGTCGGCGCGCGGAACGGTCTGGGTGCCGTAGGCGAAGGCGGCAATCGCATGGGCGCCGCCGATCTGGAAGACGTGGGGCGTCTTCAGCATCGCCGCCGTACCGATAATCTCCGGCACCAGCCGCGGGGTGGTGACGCAGACATTGGGAACACCGGCGACCAGCGCCGGGATCACCGTCATAAGCACCGTCGAAGGCAGCGGGTAGCGCCCGGCGGGAATATAGGCGGCCACCGTGTCGAGCGGACGAACCACCTGGCCCACCTTCAGCCCCGGCGCGATAGTGGCCGATTTTGGTGCCGGCAGTTGCAGCTTGGCGTAGGCGCGGATGTTGGCCGAGGCCGTCTTCACCGCCTCGCGGAACTCCTTGGAAAGGGCGGCCTGCGCCGCGGCCAGTTCGGCCTCCTCCACCCGCAGAGACGGGCGGGAGAAGCCATCGAACTTGAGGGCGTATTCGATGACGGCCTTGTCCCCGCGCCGGCGGACGGCTTCCAGAATCGGGGCGACGGTCTGCTCGGCTTCGGTGAAGCGGGCAGCTTTGCGGGCCAGGATACGGCCCACTTGCGTGTGTTCGACGATGCGTAGCATGCGGGTCTACTCGATGATTTTGTTGAGCGGGTATTCGACGATGCCGCTGGCGCCGGCCTGCTTCAGCCGCGGGATGATCGTGCGCACGGTGGTTTCGTCGAGAATCGTATTGACGGCAACCCATTCGTCCTTGGCGAGGGGCGAAATGGTGGGGTTCTTCAGAGCCGGGAGCAGCGCCAGAACCGTGCTCAGGTTCTTCCGCTCCACGTTGAGCATCAGGCCTACCTTGCCGAGCGCGGCAATGGCCCCTTCCAGCAGCATTTTGATGTCGGCGAGCTTCTGCGACTTCCAGGCGTCGGCCACGGCCGCCTTGTTGGCCACCAACTGCGTATTAGAGGTGAACAACTCCTCCACGATCCGCAGTTTATTGGCGCGCAGCGAGGAGCCGGTTTCGGTCACTTCCACGATCGCGTCGGCCAAATCGGGCGGCTTCACTTCGGTGGCGCCCCAGCTGAACTCCACTTTCGCTTTAACCCCGTTCTTGCGCAGGTACTTCTTGGTGGCTTCCACCAGTTCGGTGGCGATGATCTTGCCCTCCAGGTCCTTGACGGTCTTCACCGGCGAAGCCTCCGGCACGGCCAGAACCCACCGCACCTTGCCGAAGCTCTGTTTGGAGTAGACCAGGTCGGCGATCTTGACGACTTTGGCACCGGATTCCTGAATCCAGTCAAACCCGGTGAGCCCGGCGTCAAGGACACCGTCCTCCACATAGCGGGCCATCTCCTGCGCCCGAATCAACATGCACTCAATCTCCGGGTCGTCGATGACCGGGAAATAGGAGCGGCTGGAGGACTGGATATGGAAGCCGGCCTTCTTGAACAGATCGATGGTGGCGTTTTCGAGGGACCCTTTCGGGATACCGAGTTTGAGCTTGTTCGACATGGAGATTCCTAGTGGTTGTAGACTGCGGCGGGGTCGTAGGTTTGCTGTTCGGTGACTTTCCATTCGCCTTCGTCGAGCGAGCGGAAGAAGCAGGACTCGTAGCCTTCGTGGCAAACGCCCGGGCCGACGGCCTCCACCTGAACAAGCACAGCGTCTTTGTCGCAATCGGTCTGAATGGATTTGACGAGCAGTTTGTGGCCGCTCGACTCCCCCTTCAGCCAAAGCTTCTTGCGGGAGCGGGACCAGAATATGGCGTACCCGCGCTCCACCGTAAGGCGGAACGACTCCTCATTCATGTAGCCGACCATCAGCACGCGGCCGGACTTGTAATCCTGGATGACGGCGGTGACGAGGCCGTCTGTTTTCTTGAAATCGAGGTCCATGGGGGTTTAGAAAAGAGGTTTGAGAAAATAAAAAACCCGCCGGAGAATCGGCGGGCCAGGTTGCGGTTTCATGCTGCGGTACTTCAGCGCAATTTCAACCAATGGCCCGGCCAATCGCCGCGTGGCGATGGTGGTGATGGGGGCCATGAGAATGCAGCAGCATGGGAATTCCGAGTATACCAAATGGTCCCGGGAATTGACACTTCCTTCGTAACGCCGATAGACTCAGGGACGAATGCTGCTGCAGAAGGAAGTTGTCGCGTACCTGGCCGGACACATCGTGACGGGCGTCTCGGCGGGTTTAGTGGAGATCATCAATCCGGCTTCGGCGAAGGAAGCGGTGAATCAGGTGATCCTCGACGAGTTGTCGGTGGAAGACCAGTTGAACGATGAGGTACGGGAAATCCTCTCCCAGTACGCCGAATATATGCGGCGCGAACAGGTGAGCTATTCCGACATGTTCCGCAAGGTGAAAAATCAGTTGATCGCGGAACGGAAGATCGTCCGGGCCTCCGGCCGCGATACCGGCGACGGCATGAAACTCTCCCGCGACAAAATTACCGACATTTCCCACAAAATTCTCACCGCGATGCGCAAAGGGCGCGATTTCCGGTTGAAGAAACCGGAGAACGACATCCGGCTGAATATTGTGAAGACTTTCACCGAACTGCTGCTGGCGGAAGACAAGATCGACAAGGCCGCCCGGCAGAAGATCAAGTCCCAGAAGCGCGAAATTCTGGAAGGCAGCGAAGAATACGACATTCTCCACCGGCGTTACTACGCCGAGGAGATGAAGAAAATCGGTATCGACCTGACGCGAGCGTAGACGATGCGGCGGCACATTGTCGTCCTGGGCAGTCTGAACATGGATTTTGTGGCGCGGACCGAGCACCTCCCGGCGCCGGGCGAAACGGTGCTCGGCGGCGGCTTCCAGATGCTGCCGGGCGGCAAGGGCGCCAATCAGGCCAATGCCGCGGCGCGACTGGCACAAGGGCCGGGCGTGGTGAAGATGGCGGGCCGGGTGGGATACGATGCCTTCGCCGACCATTTGCGCGCTTCCCTGGCCGCTTCCGGCGTCGACACGGCCACTGTACACGCCACCCGTACCGCTCCCACTGGCATCGCCATGATCTGGCTCGACGCCGCCGGGCAGAACTCGATACTCGTCGCCCCCGGCGCCAACCTGTGCGTCGACCCGGCCAGCGTGGAGGCACTCCGTCCTCTCTACCGCACCGCCGCCTGCGCGCTGTTCCAGTTGGAGACCCCGCTCGGAGCCGTCCAACATGCCATGGAGATCGCCCGCGAAGAGGGCGCGTTGACCATTCTCGACCCGGCACCGGCGCAGCCACTCCCGCGGGAAATGCTCGAACTGACCGACATCCTCACCCCCAATGAGACCGAAGCGCGCCTCCTCACCGGCCAGGACCTGGCGCCGCCCGAAATGGAGCCGGCGCTGCTCGCCATGGGTGCCCGCGGCGTGGTGCTGAAACTCGGGGCCGCCGGCTGCTTCTCGGCGGGGGCACTGGTCCCGGGATTCCAAGTCGACGTGGTGGATACCACCGCCGCCGGCGACACCTTCAACGGAGCCCTGGCCGTAGCCCTGGCGGAAAACAAGAACACCGCGGACGCGCTTCGCTTTGCGAATGCGGCCGCGGCGTTATCCGTGACCAAACTGGGCGCACAAACATCGGCGCCGTCCCGCGCCGAGGTCGACGCTTACTGTTCTTTCTTCGTGCCGTAAACCACGCGGTTCACTTTGCCGGCCTCGATGGTAACCGTCTTGGTGAACTCGCCGTATATCTGCGACTGCACTTTCAGTTCGTAGGTACCGGCAGGCACCAGCAATCCGCCGCCGACGTCGTTGAGTTCGTCCACATGGCCCATGAACTGCCCGTTCAAATAGACCGGACCGATGTCACCAGCGGCCACCGACCAGAACGACTCGGACTCTCCGCCCTTCAGCCGCAAGCGGCCCCAGGGTCCTTTGATGTCCTTCTTCTTCATTTTGGCCGAGAGCTTGGTGGTCGTGCCCGCCTTGGCGTCGATCTTGGCGGTGAAGTCCTCATAACGAGGATCCTTCAGGGTGATTTCGTGGGAGCCCGGCTCGATGGAGTACTTCTCCGGCACCGAGAATCGCCCGGCGGGACCGACATACTTTCCATCTACGAACAAGCCGGCGCCGCGGGGGCCCGAGCGCACACGGATCTTCGTGTCGCCATCGGCGGCCATTAACGGGAGTGTCATCACAGACAGCAATGCTACCGAGAAGAGCTTGAGTCTCATACCTTCAGGATACCTGATCGGGCGGAAATGTTACTTGCCCGGTTGACCTTTTTCCCTTTTCACCCATTTGTAGGCGGCAACCGAGTTTTTCCAGAAGTATTTCTCGGCCACCTCCGGGCCTTTTGCCTCAAAGTAGTCGCGCACAACCTTCAGCACCTGGGCATAGTTCCCCAACGGCTCCGAGTTCGGCCAGTCGCTGCCGTAGAGCAACCGGTCCGGCCCAAAGGTCTCATAAAGCGCATCGAGCTTCGGCTTGTACGGGGCCAGGTCGTAGGGAATCTTGTCGCCGATCTTGCCGAGAACCGCCGAAACCTTCACATACACATTCGGGCGGGAGGCCAGCGTCTTCAGCGCGGCGTCATAGGCCTTGCGGCCTGCGGCGTCGGAGGGAATGACAATCTTTGGCAGGTGATCCACGACGATCTTCAGGTTCGGCACCTTGTCGCCCACCTGCACCAGGTCTTCCAGCAGGGCAACGGTCGGGTTGGCCGAATCCATCGTGAATCCGCCATTGCCGAGCAATTTCAGCCCGTGGATGAACTCCGGCTTCTTCAGATCCTCGCGAATATTCCGGTCCCACAGGTAGCCGCAGCGGATGCCGCGGAACAGCGGATTCTTGGCAAATCGCTCCAGTTGCTTGGCAAAGTCGGGTTTGCCCGGCTCCAGGTTGCCGATCATCCCCACCATGATCGTTTCCTTGGCAGAGACGTCCAGGACCCACTGGTTATCTTCCAGCCACGGGCTGCACTCCACCTCAATGGCGCCGACAATCCCCAGCGATTTGGTGAGCGCGCGGTAATCGGCCGGCAGCGTCGGCTTATGGAAGATCGCCGTCTTCGGCGGCCACGGGATCCCCTGCGGACGGCGCGGGTCGAAGAGGTGAATGTGGGTGTCGATGATCGGGATCGGCTTCATGGCGGCGGCGGCCGGAAGTGCCGCGGCGGCGGCAAGGAGTTCTCTGCGTAGCACTGAGGTATTCTATCTGGCCCCGCGCAGCGCCGCCACCGCCGCCGCCACGTCCTTGTCCTGCGGATTGGCCGCCAGATAGATCTCAAACTGCTCGATCGCCTCCCGGTTCCGCCCCATATTCCCCAGCGCGATCCCGGCATTCTTCCTCGCCAGCCAATGGTTCGGATCCAGCCGGATGGCCTCCAGAAATCCGGCCAGCGCCCCCGGATCGTCCTTGCGCAGATACGCCGCCATCCCGATCTGCGCATGCAGCGCCGCCGCCATCCCCGGCGAAGGCGACAGCGTCAATGCCTTCCGCGCCATCTTCTCTGACTCATCCACGCTCCCGGTCTCCAGCAGCGCCCGGCTGTATTGAAAATACGGCCGCGCCGATTGGGGCTGCAGTTCCATCGCCCGCCGCAGCGGCACTATCGCCTGCGGCGCCCGGCCCGTCGCCAGATACGCAATCCCGATATTCAGCGGCGGCTCGGGATCGGTAGGGTCCAACGCCTGCGCCTCCTCATAGTTGGCAATCGCCTCGTTAAACCGCCCGATCTTGGCCATCGCGATACCCAGATTGATGTGCACGTGCGCCGATCCCGGCGCTGCGGAAATCGCGTGGCGATAGAGCGTGATGTCGTCCCGCCACGTCCCGGTTTGCACCCAGCTCATCACAAACAGCACACCGGCCAAGGCCGCCCCGCCGGCGCGAAACATCCCGGGTGTGAGCAAATTCCCGGCGGCAAACGCCACCGCCGCCAAGGGAAGCAGCGACGGCAGATAGGCGAATCGGTCGGCATACGGCACCGGCCCCACCTGCAAGAAGCCGATCGTCGGCGCCGATACCAGCAAGTACCACACCCACGCCGTGATCCACCACGGCGACGCCACCCGGCGCTGCCACGCCCAATAGGTGATCCCCCCCAACACCGCGGCGCACGCCACAATTTCCCAGGCCGGATACGACGCCGGATAGGGATAGATCACCGCCAGGTCCACCGGCCAAATCGTCTTCCACAGATACACCACATACGATCGAATGACATTCGCCGCCCGCAGCGACACGGGCAGGCTTTCCAGCGTCGTCATCGCCCCCGCTGCCTGCTGGCCGGCGAACGTCGCCAACGCCACCCCCGCCGCCAGCACCGCCATCGGTATCTTCTCGCGGATCCGGTCCCGCAGCGGAACGGCCCCCCGCCGCAGCGGCCAGTAGTCGAGGACCAGCAGCGCCACCGGGAGGATCACCAGCATCGGCTTCGCCATCAGCCCCAGCACAAAATAGAGCAGCACCATCCCATACCGCCGCCGCTCCCCCGGCGCTTCCGTGTAGTGGATATAGGCCCGCATCGTCAGCAGCCAGAACAGCGCGCTCAGCACGTCCTTGCGCTCGGTCACCCACGCCACGGACTCCACACGCAACGGATGGAACGCGAAGACCGCCGCAGCCGCCGCCGCACTCCACGCCGAAAGCCGCAGTTGCCGCAGAACCAGGAAGAACAGCGCCGCATTGCCGGCATGCAGCAGCGCGTTGACCACGTGGTGCGCCGCCGGCGCCAGCCCGAACACCGCCACCACCGCCATATGCGACAGGTAAACCAGCGGCTGCCAGTAGATGAAATTCGTGGTCAGCGCCCACCAGATGCTCTCGCCCGTCAATCCCGCCCGCACGTGCGGGTTCTCCGTCAGCACCAGCGGATCATCAAAGTTCACGAAATCGAAACCCGCCGTCTGCCCGTAGAGCACCAGCGTCAGCAGAAAAAGACCCCAGCCGAACCAGCGATCCGGCGCCTCGGCAGGGGGATTTTTGTCACTCTTTGCCACTCTTGAGAGGGTAGCAGAACGGGGTTTTCACCACCCCGTTCCGCCCCGAACTATGGCGCCACCCAGGCGCCCAGAATCTCCCACGGACTGGTCGCCGCCCCGCCCAGCGTCTGCGCCGCCATCCATATCCCCTTCGGCCCCGTGAACGCCGACTTGAATGTGATGTTGAGGATCACGCTCATCTGCGAACCCGCAAATACCACCGAACTGCCCTGCGCCGACACCGTGCACTGGCTGTTGCTGATCGAGTTCGTCCCCGTCAGCACCGTGCTCAGCGCCTGCGTCCCGTCTCCGTTGTCCGGGTACAGGAAGATCTGATTCCCCGGCCGGTAGTAGGCCACGTAGCAGGCTCCGCGCCCGTCAATCGCCGTATTAATCAGTACCCACATCGTCTGCAGATTCGAAGCCGCCGTCGCGTCCCGATACGAGAGCGAGAACGTCTGCTGCGTGCCGCTGCCGGAGAACGGACTGACACTCACCGGCGCCGGCGCCGCCGTCGGCAGCGGCGGAATCCCGCGCGCCCCTCGCGTCTGCCACCCCGAATTCGCCGTCGCATTCCGCGCCGCCATGTAGATCACCTTATTCCCGGCAAAATTCAGGGTATTGAAGGTGATGTTTAGCGTCAGCGTCAACGTCGCCCCGTCGGTCACCGCCGACGACCCGGCGCCGGAAATCTGGCACTGGCTGTTCCCCGTCGATCCGGTCCCGTTCAACACTAACCCCGGCAGCAGCCCGCCGCCCGAATCCGGAACCAGGTACAGCACATTGTCCGCCACCGAGTACGCCAGGTAGCAGGCATTCCGGCCGTCCAGATAGTTGTTGATCAGCACGTTCGCCACCGTGATATTCGCCCCGCCGGTCGAATTAGTGAACGTGAACGTATAGGTTCCGGCCACCCCTGTGCTCACCGCCGGGTTGATTCCCGCCGGCGCCGGAACACCACCGGCAATCGGAACAATCGTGGTCACATCACTCGCCGTAGCCGTCGCCGTCGCCCCGCCGCCCGACATGGTCACCTGATTGGTCACCGTTGGCGGCGCCACCATCGAGACATCCACCGTCACCGTCACCGTCGTACTCGCCGACGGCCCCAACGCCGCGATCAGGTTGCAAGTCGCGCCGGCGCACGAGAAATGCTGCCCGCTCATCGACACCAGGGTCAGCCCCGCCGGAACGATCTCCGTCAACGTTCCTGTGGTCGCCTCCGCATTGCCGGTGTTCGTCACCGTCACCGTGTAGCTCGCCCCCGCCTGTCCCTGCGCGAAATTCCCCGTGTGCGTCTTCGTCACCGCCCACACCGGCGCCGTGATATTCACCGCCACCGGCCCGGACGCCGACCCGGCAAACGGTGCCCCACCCGTATAAACGGCATTCACATTCGTGTGCAGCCCGAACGCCAGGCTGCTGATGTCCAGCGTCGCCACCCCGCCCGATAGAACCCCGGCCCCGATCTTGGTGACGCCGTCGTAAAACTCCACTGTCCCTTGCGGCGCGCCCAGCGACGCATACGCCGAACTCGTCGACGATACCGTCGCCGTCAGCCGGAGGTTCGTCCCGATGAGCACCGTCGTCGACGGAGTCACCGTCAGTGTCGTCGTCGTCGCCGCCTCATTGGCACCCAGCAGCACCCGGACTTCACCGGAAATCAGGTCCCGCACCGCCAGATCGTTGCGCCCGTCCAGGTTGAAATCGCCCGCCGCCAGGGAACCAGCGCTGGTGCCGACGCCGAAATTTCTCGCCCCGTCAAACGTCCCGTCGCCCTTCCCCAGCAGAATCACCAGCGACGCTGTCGAATTCGCCGGGTTCGTCACCGCCACGTCCAGCCGCCCATCCCCGTCAAAATCGCCCGTCTGAAACGGCGCCTGCACCACCGAACTCGACCCCGAAAACGGCGTATACACCGGCGCCGCGAACGTCCCGTCCCCGGCGCCGATCATCGTACCGATCTTCCCTGACGCCGTCGAAAACAGAACATCCGGCCGCCCGTCCCGATTCAGATCACGCAAATGCACATAGCGCACCGACTCCCCGCTGACATTCTCATAGACGCCTTGGAATCCCCCCGTCCCGTTGCCCAGAAACGTCCCCAGTTGCCCGCCATCATTGGAGGTCAGCATATCGATCCGGCCATCGCTGTCCAGATCCCCGAGGAACACCCGCGACGCCGGGATTGCCGCCGCCGCCGGCGGCAATCCCGCCCCGCCTGTGCGCACCGAAAACGACCCGCTCCCATTGCCCAGCAACACCGACGCCCCCTGCGTGGTCGACGTCGATACCACGTCCGGATACCCGTCTCCATTCAGATCCGCAATCGCCGACTGCGTTGGACTCCCCGTCACCGCGATCCCCGCCGCGTTCCCGACGGAGAACGAGCCGTCGCCCTTCCCCAGATACACCAGCACGCCGCTCGTCCGCGTCGCCACCAGATCCGGAATCCCGTCGCGGTTCGTGTCCGCCGTGTTCAAATCGGAGATCACCAGCCCCGGCCCCAGCGGACTCCCCGGCGCCGTCACCAGTGAACCGTTCGCCTGCCCCAACAGCACATGCAATCCGCCGGAGTGGATCGTGGCAATATCCGTTCGCCCGTCCCGGTTGAAATCCCCGGCCACGATCGGATTGCCCGCATTCCCCGCCGCCGCGAACGGTGACCCGCTCGCCGCATTCAGCGTCGATGCCGGCACCGCCAGGTTCAGCTTCACCGGCAGCAATCCGTTGTGCCCGTTCGGCAGCGACGCGATCAGCGTCTGCGTCTCTTGGAACGTCGTCAATCCCGTCGTATTCACCTGCACGCAATACCCGCTGCAGCCCAGCGTCGCCGTCAGCCACGGCGCCGATGTCGTGATGCTCGGCGTCGAGCCGCCCGTCGAAAACACATTCGACCCCTGCGACAACACGCTGGCCTGCCCCGAAACGCCGAAAAATTCCAGCGACCGCGGCACCCAGAATAGCCCCACCGCCGAGTTCAGAAAGACATTCCCCGTCCCCGTTGCCGGATTCGCCGTCATGAAGTCCAGCCGCCCGTCGAAGTTCACATCGCCGAGCGTCCCTCCAAACGCCGCCCCGCCGCTGCCGATATGCACCGGAGACCCAAACCCGCCCGAACCGTTGCCAAAGAAGATGCTCGTATTGTTCACCGTGTTGGCGCGGAACACCACGATGTCCGGATTCCGGTCATTGTTCATGTCCGCCACCCGCGTCGCCTTCACCGAATCGGTCGTCCCGAACGGACTTCCCGGCGCCGCCGAAAACGCACCCGTTCCATTCCCCAGCAGCACCGTCACGTTCCCGCCGCTGAACGCCCCCACCGCCAGATCCATGTTGCCGTCGCGATTAAAATCCCCCGCGTCCACCGACGTCGGCTGCAACGACACCACGATCGGGCTTCCCGCCGCCGACGTGAATCCGCCAATCCCATTCCCCAGCAGTACCGTCAGCGAACTCGACGCGTTATTGGCCACCGCCAGATCCAGAATATTGTCTTTGTTCAAGTCCCGGGCCACAATTCCTTCGGCCCCCGTCGCCGCCGCCGCCGTGCTCAGCAACGTAAACGTCCCGCTCCCGCTGTTGGCAAAAATTGCCACCGCTCCTGTCGCCGGCGCCGTCACCGCCAGGTCCACCCGTCCATCCCGGTTAAAGTCCCCGGCCGCAATCCCGCGAGGCAACTCCGCCGTCGCCGTCAGCGCCTGCGGCGTGAATGCCCCGGTTCCCGCGCCCAGAAACACCTGAAAGTGCCGGGTCTCCTCGCTCGTCGCCGCAATATCGAGGTGCCCGTCCCCATTGAAATCCGCCGCCACAAGATGCCACGGCTGAATCCCCGCCGCAATCGGACCGCCCGCCAGCGCCGTGAAGTTCCCGTCCCCGGCGCCCAGGAATACCCGCAACTGCGTCACCGTCGTCGACCCGTACACCAGGTCCAGCTTGCCGTCGTTGTTCACGTCGGCGGCTACCACGGACTCTGCCCCGCCGATCTCGCCAATGGGACTCGACGGCGCGGCCAGATACGATTGTCCGAATGCGCTGCAGGCCGCGGCCAAGGCAAGGAGAGGCAGTACGGACTGCCGGCATTTCGAGGCGGGCTGAGTGGTCATCGGGGGGATCCTCCGGACTTAAGCCAGTCAGGAAGCCCAGCCTAGTCTTGGTGCGGATGGGGAGACTTGAACTCCCACGCCCTTGCGGGCACTGGAACCTAAATCCAGGGCGTCTGCCAATTTCGCCACATCCGCACGAGACTTTATTTTAACGCACAGCGGCCATCGCCACGGACCCCACGCCGCCAACCCTCCGAACCGTCCTCCGCCGCAGGTCCACCAACCGCGGCGAAGGATCCCCGCACGGGCACGCATCGGTCACCAGCCGGCCCGTCAGCCCCGTCTCCAGCCGCAACAGCGGCAGGCGCGGATTGGCCAGAAAACTCACCACCAGCCGCTCCATATCCACTGCCTCAAAATACGCCGCGCTCTCCCGCACGTGCAGCCCGTGATGGATCTCGCACTCCCAGGCCAGCAACTCTCCGTCAAACCCCAGAAACTGCTCAAACACCGGCACCTGGTACCGCCGCCACAATGCATCGGCGTCCTCCGGCGTCATTGGCCCCTCCAGGATCCCCGAAAATACAAGAACCGCGTTCCGCAGCGGCCCATGGCACGGCGCCTCCCCCTCTACCGCCCGAAACGCGTCCAGCGGCGCCGCCACCGCCTGCGGGGCAAAACTCCGCAGCCGCTCATCATGCAAACTCTCAAACACCCGCACCCGCCGGCTCTCTTCCACCACTCGCCCCACCACCGCCGTCCGCGGCGCCCTCCGCAAGGGATACTGCAGCGCCGTCCGCGGTGCCCCGCGCGCCTTCTCCACCGTATACCGCTCCGGATGACAGAGAAACTCCAGCAGATCCACCCGCGGCAACTGCTCCATCCGCCCGACATCCCGGTCGTACTCCCGCGCGTATCGCGTCTGTGTCACGGCCGACTGCAGCACACGCCGCAGCAATGCCTGCCGCCGGTCCCCGGGTGCGAGGCCGCGCTCGCGGAACCATTGCAGAGGAATGGTGATCGTCACATCGTGGTAGTGCTCACCTGGGTAAACTCCTCTCACCGGCCATGTCGATTTTTTCTCCTACACTAAAGATATGAGCGGACTTATCCGTAAAATCCTCGTCTGCTGCGCCGTTTCGGCAGCAGCGGCCAGCGCACAGAACATCGGCTACGGCGTACGCGGTGGGGTTCCCCTCAGCGATTTCCTGAAAGCCGAATCCAAAACCGGAACTCTTACCAATGTCCTCAAGGGCCGCGGCAATGTCATCATCGGCCCCATGCTCGACATCCGCCTCCCCTTCGGCCTCGGTATCGAACTCGACGCCCTCTACCGCCGCTGGAACGCCGAAGGAGTCACCAGTACCGGCTCGGCCTCAACCTGGGAGTTCCCACTTTACGGAAAAATCCGTACCCCGGGCATTGCCGTCCGTCCCTATGTCGGAGCAGGTATCAACTTTCAACGCCTCGGTGATGTCGGTAAATTTCTCGGCGGCACCGCCGTCGACTCCAACCGCCGCGGCTTCCTCGGCGCCGGCGGCCTCGAACTTAAGGTCCCCTACGTCCGCATCTCCCCGGAGGTCCGCTTCACCCGCTGGACCAACTCCGGCCCCATCCGGTCCACCAACCAGATCGATTTCCTCGTCGGCTTCACCTTCTGAGTCCCACCGTGCGCCTGGCCCTCTTCGGGGGAACCTTCGACCCCATTCACAACGCCCACCTGGCCGTCGCCCGCGCCGCCGCCGATCATTTCCAACTCACGCAGGTTCTCCTCGTCCCCAACGCGATCCCCCCGCATAAGGTGCGCCAAACCACCGCCGCCTATGCCCATCGCCTCGCCATGGTCGAACTGGCCGCCCATGCCGACCCGCGCTTCCGCGCCTCCCGCCTGGAGGCCAACCAGGAAAAAAGCTACTCCATCCTCACCATCGAACGCGTCCGCGCCGAAATCGGCCCCGACGCACAACTCTTCTTCCTGATCGGCGCCGACGCCTTCAGCGAAATCGAAACCTGGTTCCGCTGGCACGACGTCCTCCAACAGGTCGACTTCATCGTCCTCTCCCGCCCCGGCTATACCTACGACATCCCCCCCGGCGCACGCATCCATCGCTTGGAAACTCTCCAAATGGAGGTCTCCAGCACCGCCATCCGCCGCAGCCTCGCCCTCGGCGAAGCACCGCCGGAGTTGCCCCCGGCGGTGCTCCAATACATCCGCGAAAACAATCTCTACCGCGGCTAGATGTAAGCGATGACGTCAATCTCCACCAGCGAGTTGCCCGGGATCCCCCCTGCCGCCGCAATCGTTGTCCGCACCGGCGGCTCTTCCCCGAACCGCCCCCGGAACGCCTCGTTCATCGCCGCGTAGTCCTTCAGATCGTGCAGATAGACATTGCACTTCAGCACTTTGTTCATCGACGACCCGGCGTTCGTCAGCTCTTTCTCAATCTCGTCCAGCACGTGCTTGGTGTGGGCCGTGATGTCCCCCGGAAAATGCGCTCCCTTCCCGGCAATGAACAGCAGGTTGCCGTACGACACCGCACCGTTGAACAGCGGCGTCTGCTTCGGCTTGGCCCCTTTCCGGTGCACCTTCTTCTCCGGACCCGTCTGGGCCTGGGCGGCGCCGGCGGCCGCGGCCACCCCGGCAACAGAGGTTAACAATTTTCGGCGATTGGTCATGGTTTCCTTTC
Source organism: uncultured Solibacteraceae bacterium (assembly GCA_964430625.1). Taxonomy (GTDB): domain Bacteria; phylum Acidobacteriota; class Terriglobia; order Bryobacterales; family Bryobacteraceae. The sequence goes on along the minus strand of CAYSFR010000013.1, from coordinate 12,397 downwards.
GATAAACTTAATTCTATGCAACGCCGCGATTTCTTGACGCTACCCTCCGTCGCCGGCGCCGCCTTGGCTGCGCCCGATCAGGCCTTGGCTGCGCCCAAACAGGATGGTCTGCCCCAATACCGCGTCCAAACCAAGTATGCGCCCGCCGACCAGCCCGGCATGCCCGGCCCCTTCCCCGGTCGCGTCATCAAGGTCCACAACGCCCAGTCCATCGTCCCCGAAACCGACGCCGTCGATGCCGCCGCTGTCGCCGAAATGATCAAACAGGGCATGCTCGCCCTCACCGGCGATAAGGACGTCCGCGACTCCTGGCGCCGCTTCATTTCTCCCTCCGACGTCGTCGGCATCAAACTCAACTGCTCCGGCGCCCCCAAAATCTGCTCCCACCCCGTCGTCGTTGCCGAAATCGCCCGCCAACTCATCCTCACCGGCGTCAAACCCGCCAACATCACCTGCTACGAACGCTTCAAGGATCAACTCGATTCCGTCAAGTATCACCAGTACCTCCCCGAAGGCGTCCAAACCTGGGCCGCCAGCGCCACACGCGATGCCATCAACGGCTACGACCCGCGAACCTACGTCGAGGTCGATTTCTTCGGCGAAGACGACACCCGCTCCAACCTCGTCCGCCCCATCTCGGAACGCTTCACCAAAATCATTAACGTCCCCAATATGAAGGACCACGGCGCCTCCGGCGTCACCGGTTGCCTGAAAAACATCGCCTACGGCTCCTTCCATAACGTCGCCCGCTCCCACCGTTTCGAAAAAACCAATACCTATTCCTTCATCGGCACCCTCGCCTCGGTCGAACCGCTCCGCTCCCGTACCGTCCTCCAGATCATGGACGGCCTCAAAGGCGTCTGGCACGGCGGCCCTTTCCTCCATCAGGAACGCTTCAAGTTCCACCCCGCCCAAATGATGTTCGGCACCGATCCGGTCGCCATCGATCGCCTCCTCACCGACATCATCGAAGAGAAACGCAAAGCCGAAGGCGCCATCTGCGTCTTCAACCGCTCCATGGATTACGTCAAAAAAGGGGACTTCCGCAAAGACCCCAACACCAACAATTACGTCCGCGAACCCGGCCATATCGAGTTTGCCGGCGGCCTCGGCCTCGGTGTTTTTGACATCGCCAAGATCCAGTTGAAAGAGATCCGCCTGTGACCGTGTTCCTCCTCCTTGCCGCCTCCCTGCCCGGCCTCTTCGTCGATGCGGACCCCGCTCCCGGCCTTACCGATACCGGCGTCGACTGCGTCTTCATCCCCGCCGCCCGCGCCGAAGCCTGGAAAGGCCAGTGCGCCCATATCCTCGACGAGTCCACCCCCAAACTCCCCGCCCCCGGCGTCCGCTACCGCATGAATGAGGCCCGCGCCTCCAGCGCTCCCTGGGTCGATACCAATGGCGCTCGCTTCTCCCGCGCCACCACCGGTAAGTTCCTCATCGGTTCCGCCGACGGCAAAGCCGCCCTCGCCGCCGCCGAAGCCCACGCCTTCGGCGCCGAGGTCATCGTCAACGCTGCCCCCAAGGATTGGAAAACCTTCGGCGCCATGCGCCAGTTTCTCGCTTCCCTTCCCTCCGATCCCCTTCCCCCCCTCGCCAACATCGGCTTCCTCGACGACGGCTCCCCCGCCGCCACCGAGAATATGAAACTCCTCCTCCGTCGCAACCTCCTCTTCCGCGTTGTCGCCAAGGAAGACCCCGCCCTCTCCCTCAACGTCAAATCCAAGTCCGGCGACCCCTCCGCCTTCGCCTATGAGGTCCGCCAGAAACTCACCGACCCCAAACGCCTGCTGCGCCTCTACGGCAGTGAAGTCGTCGTCGCCCGCCTCTATGGCGACTCCACCCGCCGCCGCGTCGCCCTTCTCAACTACGGCAACCGCGTCGTCGAAGGCCTCCGCGTCCGCGTCCTCGGCAACTGGCCAAAAATCCAGGCCAATGCCTTCGGCGAAACCGTCACCGCTACCGATATCACCGTCGAGGATGGCGCCACGGAGTTTTCCATACCCCGCCTGCCCGTCTACGCTGTTATAGAATTGGGGCGCTAGCGCTAAAACATTTCTTAAACGAAATGTTCTCCGTTCCGTCATCGATCCGTAACTGGGCGCTGCTATTCCTGTGAGGAGCCTACAATGGGAAAAAGGGTCGCCGGCATGACGGGGAAAATATTCTTCAAACTCATTGGTGCCGTCCTCTGCCTCCTCATCGTGGCTCTGGGCGCCGTTGATATCCTCGCCACCCAGGTCGTCGAGAACACCTACCAGGAAACCCTCGTCCGCGAACTCACCGATAAAGGCGCCATGCTCGCCATGGGCCTCGAACAGGGACTCGACCTCCGCCAAGGCCCGGTCGTCCGCGCCTTCGCCGGCCGCACCCGCGGCCGCCTCACCCTGATCGCCCACGATGGCCAGGTCCTCTCGGATTCCGACGCCTCCACCGGCCACATGGAAAACCACCGCGGCCGCCCCGAAATTGAGGCCGCCCTTACCGGCCGCATCGGTTCGGCCCGCCGCAAAAGCACCACCATGGGCGTCGACTTCCTTTACGTCGCCGTTCCCGTCCGCGACGGCGCCCTCCGCCTTGCCGTCCCCCTCGCCGAAATACAGGATCAGGTCAACACCATCCGCCGGCGCATGCTCGTCTCCACCGCCCTCGCCTTCCTCCCCGCCATCCTCCTCGCCCTCTGGTTCGCCCGCCTCATCGCCCGCCGCCTCGGCTCCATCATTGACTACGCCGCCCAACTCGCCCGCGGCAACTTCCACGCCCGCCTCACCAAAACCGGAACCGACGAACTCGGCCTCCTCGAACGCAAACTCAACGAAACCGGCGAAAAACTGGAAGGCATGTTCCAGGAACTCGAACGCGAACACGCCGAACTGGAAAAGGTGGAACGCGTCCGCAAGGACTTCGTCATCAACGTCTCCCACGAACTCCGTACCCCACTGGCTTCCATCCAGGGCTATACCGAAACCCTCCTCGACGGAGCCATGGACGATCCGCAGCACAACACCCGCTTCCTCCAGATCATCCGCCAGAACGCCGAGCGTCTCGCCAACCTCACCGCCGACCTCCTCACTCTCTCCCGCGTCGAACTGAAACAGCAGAAGTTCTCCTTCGCCAGTTACAATGTGGCCCGCTTGCTCGAAAATACCGTCGAGTCCATGACGCCCATCGCCCTCAAAAAGAACATCCGCCTCACCCTCGTTCCCGCCTCCCAACCGGTCGAGGCCTTTTGCGATGCCGAAGCCGTCAACCAGGTCGTCACCAACCTCGTCGACAACGCCCTCAAATACACCCCCGATGGCGGCGAAATCGCCGTCAGCGCCCGCCTTCTCCCCGGCCAGCGTACCGTCGAGGTCGCCGTCAAGGATACCGGCATCGGCATCCCCCCCGATGAACTCCCCCGCCTTTTCGAGCGCTTCTACCGCGTCGACAAGGCCCGCTCCCGCGAACTCGGCGGCACCGGACTCGGCCTGTCAATCGTCAAGCACCTCGTCCGCGCCCAGGGTGGAGACGTCCGCGTCGAATCCGCCCTCGGCCAGGGATCCACTTTCCTTTTCACTCTCCCCGTCGAAGACATGGGCATGAGCGAAGACTCCGATATTCGCACACAGTTAACGGTTTCGTAATGTGTTTGTAACCGCTTCCGCGTTAGCTTGAGGGCAGGGACCTGGTATGAAAAAAATTCTCCTCATCGAAGACGACGCTGACCTCTTTGCCCTCCTCAAATATAACCTCGAAAAGGAGGGCTACGTCTTCGCCGGTTCCCAAACCGGCAAAGGCGCCGTCGAACTCTGCCGCCGCGAACGGCCGGACCTGATCATTCTCGACATCATGCTTCCCGATTCCGACGGCCTGGAAATCTGCAAGTCCATTCGCAGCCATCCGGAACTCGCTGCCCTTCCCGTCATCTTCCTCACCGCCCGCGCCACCGAAACCGACCGCATCGTCGGCCTCGAACTCGGCGCCAATGACTACATCGTCAAACCCTTCTTCGTCCGCGAACTCATCGCCCGAATCAAGATCCAGTTCCGCGGCCAGACCGCACCCGTCCGTACCCTCAAGTCCGGCGGCCTGGAACTCGATCGCACCGCCTGCCGCGTCTTTCTCAATGGGGCCGAACTCACCCTCACCGCTACGGAATTCCGCCTCCTTGAGTTCCTCATGTCCCGCCCGGGTGTCGTCTTCAGCCGCGAACAACTCCTCAACGCCGTCTGGGGCCACGACCGCGCCGTTACGGACCGTACCGTCGACGTCTACATCCTCCGTCTCCGCCAAAAGGTCGAAGCCGACCCCACCAACCCTCTCTACGTCCGCAGCGTCCGCGGCTTTGGCTACTCCTTCAACGAGGCCGGCGCCGCCGAATCGGTCGCCCATCCGGCGTAAAATCTTCTCTCACTCCCGGTGGGACGCTGTCCCCTCTCCGTTCATTCGCTAGCATCAAAGGATGCGTTTTCCCATCCTGCTTCTCAGCGCCGCCTGCCTGGCACTGCCCGCCCTCGCCGCCGATAAAAAGAAACCGGCGACGGCCAGCAAACCCGCCACCTCCACCAAACCCACAGTCTCCACCAAGACCACGGTGCAGGTTGGCGGCGCCCCCAAGACGACTTCGTCCTCCTCCCTCTCTTTTGGCTTCTCCGGCCTCGACAAAAACGGCGACGGCTACCTCACCCGCCAGGAATACTCCTACAACCGCCAGTCCTCCCAGGCGGCGGCCGAATTCGACCGTCTCGATGCGAACAAGGATGGCCGTATCAGCCGTTCGGAGTACAAATAGAGCCCGTTTGTTAAGCCCGCGTTAAACCACCGTAAAGCCGGTTAAAGGTGGTTCCCCCTCTGCAACCAGCGCTGCGCGGCCCGTGTCTATGGCCTTGTCCGCAGCATTTACATGGGGAACCACATGAACATCCGAACCAACAGACTGACAATCAGCCGCCGCAACTTTTTCTCTGCCGCCCTCGGCGCCGGCGGCCTCTTCTTTACCGAAAAGGGCCTGTTCGCCCAAACCCTCACCCTCACTCCGTCCACCACCGAAGGGCCGTATTACCCTGACACCCTTCCCCTCGATCGCGACAACGATCTCCTGGTGATCAACAACAACATCACCCCCTCCATCGGCACCATCGCCTGGCTCAGCGGCCGCATCCTCGATCGCAACGGCAATCCCATCCGCAATGCCGTCATGGAAATCTGGCAAGCCGACAACTACGGCTCCTATATCCACTCCCGCGGCGTCCAGAACGGCCAGCGCGACGGCAACTTCCAGGGCTTCGGGACGTTTGAAACCGCCTCCGATGGCCGCTACCTCTTCCGCACCATCAAGCCCGGCCTCTACACCGGCCGCGTCCGCCACGTCCACGCCCGCATCACCCTCCCGGGCGGCCGCAGCCTCACCACCCAACTCCACATCGAAGGCGAAACCTCCGCGAACGATACCGTCCTTTCCGCCATCCGCGACTCCGCCCAACTCGCCAGCGTCATCCGCCCCTGGACCGTCATCCCCGGTTCCCCCGTCGGCGCCCTCGCCGCCAATTGGGACGTCGTCATGGACTTCACCCCCTCGGATACCTCCTCCGTTTCCAAGCCAACCATCCTCTCCACCGCCGGCGTCACCAACGGCGCCACCTTCCGCCGCGGTGCCGTCTCCGGCAGTTGGATCTCCATCGCCGGCAACGCCCTCTCCACCACTACCCGCACCTGGCAGTCCAGTGACTTCACCACCGCCGGCAAACTGCCCGAATCGCTTGACGGCGTCAGCGTCCGCATCAACAACCAACCCGCTTCGGTCTACTACGTCAGCCCCACCCAGTTGAACGTCCTCGCGCCGGATACCACCACCGAAGGCAACGTCCAGGTCACCGTCACCAACGCCGCCGGAACCTCCGATGCCGTCACCGTCGCCTTCGCCCGCCTCATGCCCGGCTTCTTCCAGTTCCCCGATGAAAACGTCGCCGCCGTCCGCGCCGATGGGACCCTTCTCGGACCCTCCGGCCTCATCAGCGGCGTCACCACCGTCCCCGCCAAACCCGGCGAAACCATCCAACTCTTCGGCACCGGCTTCGGCCCGGTCACCCCCGGCGTCTCCGCCGGAAGCGTCGTCACAACTCCCGCCCAAACCGCCACCGCCGTCACCGTCCGCATCGATTCCCAGGATGCCCCCGTCTCCTACGCCGGCATGACCTCCGCCGGACTCTATCAAATCAACGTTACCGTTCCCTCGTCCCTCGCCGATGGCGACTACCCCATTACCGCGGAAGTCTCCGGCGTCCGCACTCTGAAATTCGCCAAGCTCCGCGTCGCCAAAGCCGCCAGTGCCGGCCTGAAGGCGCCAGCCCCGCTCCTCAAGCGCCAGGAGCGGCGCGACTACCTGGCCCTCATCCATCGCATCCGCAACGCCGGATAATCCCCAAACCATGAGGAGAAGGGGGCGTCCGCTGCGCCTGAATAGGTATGAACGGCGTCATCTACCTGGTCTGCCTCCTCCTCCTGCTTCCCATCCTCGGGTTCGCCGCATTCGGCGCCCTGATCGATTCCCTCACCACCTTCGGTTTCTGGAACGTCGTCAAATTCCTCTTCGCGCCGCTCTATGACCCCTTCGGCCGCGGCCTCTGGCTGCTCCTCGGGTTCGTTTCCATCCTCGGCCTCATCGGCGCCGGATTCCACGCCCAGGCCCGCCCGTTCGGCTTCGGCGCCATCGTTCTCATCGGAGTCGCCTCGGCCATCTACGTCACCAAAACCTACCCCCACCCCTGGGATTTCGGCTCGCTCCTTTTCTTCGTCCCCAGCGCCGTCGGCGTCGGCATCAGCGTCTATTGCCTGGTCCGCCCGATGCAGTAAAGTTCCCCGCCCCTCCGCCGCACCCTCGCCGCAACCCAACCTCCCCAACCCGCAAATCCACTCGGGGATAGCCGGGGCAAGCACAGACGCACCTCCCCGACCCAGACCGCACGGCTGTCCCCTTCCCCCGCACCCGCGCTGCAACCCAACATCCCCAACCCGCAAATCCACTCGGGGATAGCCGGGGCAAGCACCGACGCACCTCCCCAACCCAAACCGCACGGCTGTCCCCTCCCCCGCACCCTCGCCGCGACCCAACCTCCCCAACCCAAGCTCCACCCTCGTCTCCCCCAACCACCCCTTTTCCAAATCCCAGGTAACCTCCCAAACGGGTTCAGCGTTATTTACAATTGGGAAACATGCCGATCGTGTCGCTCCGCTCCGTTGCGAAAGCTCTACTGCCCGCCTGTGCCGCTCTCGGCATCGCGCAAGGGCCCGCCAAACCGACGTTTGACCACTCGGTCCAACCGATTATTGCCAAAAACTGCCTGGCGTGCCATAACGATCGAACCCAATCCGGCAGCGTCAACCTCGCGCCCTTCACCAACCCCGCCACCGTCCTCTCCAATCGCGAAGACTGGGAAAAAGTAATTCAGAAGGTGCGCTCCGGCGAAATGCCCCCCAAGGGCATGCCCCGCCCCTCGCTCGAACAGGTCGCCGAGTTTACAGCGTTCATCGAAGGCGAATGGGAAAAGGCAGACCGCAACATCAAACCCGATCCCGGCCGCGTCACCGCCCGCCGCCTCAACCGCGTCGAATACACCAACACCATCCGCGACCTCCTCTCGGTCGACTTCCGCGCCGAAAAAGACTTCCCCACCGACGACTCCGGCTACGGCTTCGACAATATCGGCGACGTACTCACCATCTCCCCCGTCCTGATGCAGAAGTACCTGGAAGCCGCCGAAACCATCTCCTCCCGCGCCCTCGGCGCCGATCCCCTCCCCGCGAAACCCGTCGAGTTCGAGTACCACTCCAAAACCAAGACCATCCGCCGCCTCGACCGGTCCAATATCGAAGCCACCCACCGCGTCGATTGGGACGGCGAATATGAGGTGACCATCGGCCTCCCCGGCGAACGCGCCAAGGACGCCCTCCCCGTCGAAATGGGTTTCTGGATGGATGGCAAGCTCATCTACAAGCAGAAGGTGGAAACCAAGCCCTCCGGCCTGGTCTACTTCAACCCGTACTCGGAAGAACACTTCCGCGTCTTCCTCCCCGAAGGCGATCACGTCTTCCGCGCCGGCTTCATCGGCGACGACTTCGTCAAAACCCTGTCCGACAAAGAGGCCTTCAGCGACCGGCGAAACAAGTTCCTCAACATGATCAAGTTCGTTGGCCCCTACCCGGCCAAAGTGGAACGAGCCAGCCGCAAACGGGTCCTCATCTGCGATCCCAATACTGGCGCAGCTTGCGTCACCCGCATCCTCACCGAACTCACCCGCCGCGCCTACCGCCGTCCCGCCACCCGCGCCGACGTCGCCCCGCTGGAGAACTTCGTCGCCATGGCCCGCAAAGAGGGCCAGACCATCGAACAGGGCATCCAACTCGCCATCCAGGCCATCCTCGTCAGCCCCCACTTCCTCTTCCGCATCGAAAAGCACCCCGCCCCCAACGACCCCGCCCGCATCCACAAGATTTCGGACCTGGAACTCGCCTCCCGCCTGTCCTACTTCCTGTGGAGTTCGATGCCCGATGACACGCTGCTTTCGCTCGCCACGGCCGGCAGACTCCGCGCCCCCGGCGTCCTGGAAGCCCAGGTCAAGCGCATGCTCGCCGACAACCGCAGCGCCGCCCTTGCCGAAAACTTCGCCGGCCAGTGGCTGGAAATCCGCAATCTCGACAGCGTCAAACCCGACCCCCAGAAATTCCCCGAATGGGGCCCCGAGCTCAAGGAAGCCATGCGGACCGAAACCCGCCTCTTCTTTGAGAACATGCTCCGCGAGAACCGGCCCATGACCGAGTTCCTCAACGGACGCTATACCTACCTCAATGAGATGCTCGCCAAACACTACGGCATCGAAGGCGTCTCCGGTCCGGACTTCCGCCGCGTCGATCTCACCACCCAGCAGCGCGGCGGCATTCTCAGCCACGCCTCTATTCTCACCGTTTCCAGCTACCCCACCCGTACCTCCCCGGTCATCCGCGGCAAATACGTCCTCCAGAACGTCCTCGGCGTTCCCCCGCCCGTCCCGCCGCCCGATGTTCCGCCGCTCGACGAGGGCTCGGTGGGCAACGCCGGCTCGCTCCGCCAGCAGATGGAAAAACACCGCTCCAACGCCGTCTGCGCCTCCTGCCACAACCGGATGGATACCCTCGGCTTTGGCCTGGAGAACTACGACGCCACCGGCAAATGGCGCTCCAAGGACGGCAAGTTCGATATCGACGTCAGCGGAACCCTCCCCAACGGGAAATCCTTCCAGACGCCCGCCGAGATGCGGAATCTCCTCCTCGAACAGATGCCCGACTTCACCCGCTGCATCACGGAGAAGATGCTGACATACTCTTTGGGAAGAGGTTTGGAACGGTTCGACCGCCGGACCGTCGAAGCCATCGGTAAGAAACTGGCCGCCAACGGCTATCCCTTCCAGTCGTTAATCCACGAAATCGTGCAGAGCCTCCCGTTCCAAATGCGGCGCGGCGAAGCGCCGAAAACTGAATCCGCCCCGAAAGCCAAACAGGTAGCGCAACGATGATTACACAGAAGACCCTCTCCCGCCGCACTATGCTGCGCGGTGCCGGCGCGGCGATCGCCCTGCCCTTCTTCGACGCCATGGCCCCCGCCATGAACTCCAGCAAGATCCCCGGCGGCAAACCCGTCCGCATGGCCTTCGTCTATGTCCCCAACGGCATCGACATGCGCCACTGGACCCCCAAGGAAGACGGCGCTTTCACCGGCGAGTTGCCCAAAATCCTCCGGCCCATGGAACCCATGCGCCAGGACATCACCATCCTCAGCAACCTCACCCAGAACAACGGGCGAGCCCTGCTCGATGGCGCCGGCGATCACGGCCGCTGCTGCGGTGCCTACCTCACCGGCATCCAGCCCCGGAAATCCATGGCCGACATCAAGGCTGGCATCTCCTGTGACCAGATCGTCGCCAATAAGGTGGGCGCCCAGACCCGCTTCCCCTCCCTCCAGGTCGGCCTCGAAGACGCCCGCCAGGCCGGCGACTGCGACTCCGGCTACTCCTGCGCCTACACCAACAACCTCTCCTGGCGCAGCGAAACCCAGCCCCTCCCGCCCATCCTCGACCCCCGCGCCATGTTCGAACGCCTCTTCGGCAAGGGTGCCGCCCTCAACCCCGAAGAACGCGCCCGCCAGTCCAAATACCGCCGTTCCATCCTCGATTTCGTCTCCGGCGATACCAAAAAGCTCCAGGGCGACCTCGGCCCCACCGACCGCCGCAAACTCGACGAATACCTCTCCTCCATCCGCGAAATCGAACTCCAACTGGAGAAGGCGGAAAAGGATAATGCCCAGGTGAACCCGGGCATGCCCAAGCCCTACGGCGTGCCCGCCGACTTCGCCGAACACTTCCGCCTCATGTCGGACATGATCACCGTCGCCTTCCAGGCCGATATGTCCCGCGTCGTCACCTTCCTGGTCACCCGCGAAGGCACCTCCCGCCCCTACCGCGAAATCGGCATCCCCGACGGCCACCACCCGCTCACCCACCACATGAACAAACAGGACCTACTCGATAAGGTGACTCGGATTAACGAGTACCACATGGTCCAGTTTGGCAAGTGGATGGAAAAACTCCGCTCCATCAAGGAAGGCGATTCCACCATCCTCGGGAATTCGATGATCGTTTACGGCGCCGGCCTCTCCGACGGTAACCGCCACACCCACGAAAACCTCCCCGTCATGATCGTTGGCGGCGGCGGCGGAACCATCAAGGGCGGACGCCGGACTACCTACCGGAAAGAGACCCCGATCTCGAATCTGTACCTCGCGATGATGGACAGAATGGACGTCAAAATTGACCATTTTGGCGACGCAACAGGCCGAATTGATGGCCTAAATTTGGCATAAATATGCAGTTTAGAGGGCAAAATAAGCCTAGTTTGGGGGTTATTTTTGACTCCGATATGGGCTCCCGCGCCGAAACTCCGCTTGCTTTGGCGGTGCTTTACGGGCTCGACGGGAAGAACGAATGCCGCGTGGTCGGCATCGCCTCCACGCGCACAAGTCTTTTATCTGCAGCATTTTGCGAGGTTGTCGGGCGTTTCTATGCCGGTGCGGTTTCGGGTGCTTTCGGCTCTTTTGCCCGTACTTTGCCCGTCGGCCTCGCCGCGGATGGAAAATACCCGGGTGAAACTCCCCTCCTGACCGGTCCGCTCAGCCGGACCAACCCGGACGGGGCCAAAACCTACACCCACGGCATCGAAAAACTGATCGATACGGCCGAGGCGCACGGACTGATCCGCAACGCTTTCACCGCCCAGCACGACCAGAACGCCGCCGTGGTACTCGCCGGGCCGCCAGATAACCTGTTGAAAGTATTGACTTTACCAGGCGCCAAGGAACTGATCGCGGCCAAATGCCGGCACCTGGTCTGCGCGCAGCCCGCCGCCGCCAAGGCGCTGGAAGCGGCCGGCTGGCCGTCCCCGATCATCTCCGTCAGCCCCTCCCTGGGCACTTCGATTCTCTTTCCGGCGGCGACTTTGGACAAAGAATTCGCCGCTTTTCCCGCCCACCCGGTGGCTGACGCGTTCCGGGCGTACGGAAAAGACACGCCAACCGGCGAACTGGCGGCGGTTTTGTACGCCGTACGGACGGCGGACAAGGCGTTTGCGCTGTCCGAACCGGTGGGAAAAATACGCCAATTAATGCTGGAACCAGCGGAAAAAGAGCGATTATTGGCCAATTATGTCGAATTAGCGACGGCAAAACCGGTGCCGCGGATGCCGCGATTCCGGCCGCCGGTGGCCGAACCGAAGAAGCCGGAAGCCGCCAAGCCCACCGAACCGTCCAAGCCCTAGGCGGCGAAGCCGAAATCGGCAAAAAGTCCGGCCGGCCGTTGTGGGGGCGGAACCGCGGCCGGATGACGCCCCAGATTAGAAGAGGTTCTCCGTCGCTAAGGCCGCGGCGGAGGGAGGCGCCGGCGTGGACTGAAATGGCCTTGGAGGCTGCCAAGGCGGCCGCAAAGCGCTGTTCGAAGAGGTGAGATGGTTACGGCGGGTGATGATGGCCCGGGCCGGAACTTGGCAACTGGCAGGCACTGGCAGGAGGACGAAATCGGCCTGGGCGGTGGGAACGCGGCTGAGGTTCTCGCGGGGGAGCATCCCGGTTTGCAGGCCGCCGATGGCTTCATCGCCGCAGAACGGGAGAGCGTGGTGGGCCATCGAAACCGAAAGGCTGCGCGTTTCCGGCACCACATCGATGACGGGCCGATAGCCCTTGACGGGAAAAACGGAATCGAACGCGGTCCTAGCGGCCGAGGGCTTCTTCTCCGATCCGATTTTTGGAGAGCCGGTTATGGGTGCCTTCGAGCCAGGCTTCGACGGTGCAGCGCAGCAGGCGACGCCACAGGGGTGGATCCCCTTTTCCAGATGA
>CAYSFR010000012.1:197067-229536 GCA_964430625.1 uncultured Solibacteraceae bacterium | reverse complement strand
CCTTTTTCATACCCCCTTGTGCCGGATTTTACGCTCCTCGGAATCTTGGTTCACAGAATTTCAAAAACTATATTTGCCCTGTTTTCAGTTACTTGGTTCTGTAAAGTGAAATTTGGATTGACGCGGGCTGCTAGCTTGAAATTGCAAGACGGGCCGCGCGGTTGAGCGCCGGCCGCCAATCTATGGGGATGGGTTGGCGGTACTGCTGCAGCTCCCGCACCGCTGGTCTTGCCCACAACGGTCCGGGCGGACCCGACCCCGGTCGGGGCCCGGGGTCCTGCGTCCACCCGGACCGTTCTCACGCGATGCGCCGCTTGGGGACTGGCGGCGCATCGCCTTTTTCTCCGCTTTCCGTTTAGAAGCTGTATCGCATGACCAACTGGCCGAGCCGGGCGGCACCGGCGGCCGGGAAGACGTGGGTGCTGGTAATTACGCCGCCGTTGGCGATATTGGTGGTCATGTTGGGCTGTCCGTAGTTGACGTGGTTGAGCAGGTTCTGGAAGTTGGCGCCCAGGGTGAGCCGGCCAAACCGTTCAAAAGAAAAGCCTTTTTGCATGCCGGCGTTGAAGACCACATAGCCCGGTCCCACCACTGAGTTGCGGGCCGCGTTGCCGAACCGGCCGGTGGGCGGGACGGCGAATGTATTGCGGTCGAACCAGGCCGCCAGCGTGCCGGGGTACTTGACTTCGCCGGCGGAGTCGGGACGGCCGCCGACGTTATTCGTGTTCGACGGGTCGGAGCCGGAGAACTGCGGATTGAGGAAGTTTCCGGTGCTGAGGTTGATCAGCGCCGAAATCTGCCATCCGCCCCAGTAGGTATTCTTGCCAAACGGAACTTCGTAGAGCACCTGATTCATCCACTGGTGGCGGGGAACGGAATAGATGTCGGAGTAGTCACGGCGGCGGTCATAGGCGTCTTCGATCTGGGTATTCAGTTCGGCGGAGCCGGTATCGTCGACGTCGCTCTTGGATTTCGCCCAGGTCCAGGCGCTGGTGAGCAGGAGGCCCTTCTCAAAACGGCGGTTTAGCTGCACCTGAAGGCCGCTATAGAGGTTATTGGCGCCGCTTTCGGCATACACGATGTTGTTATAGCGCGGGTAGGGGCGGCGGGCGGCGGTAAACGGCGTGTTCGAGGCGCGGGGCTGATTGATATTCCGCTGGTAGGGGAGTTGCGAGCCCTTGGAGCCGATGTAGTTGATGCGGATGCCGGTGGAGGCGGTGAGTTCGCGTTCCACGGTGAAGCTGTACTGGGTGGAGAGCTGATTCTTAAGGTCCGGGGCGATTCCGTTCAGGTTGAGGGCGCCGGGAACGCCGGCGGCGGCAAACGGGCGCTCAAAGGTGAAAACGGGCTGGCCGTTGACGAAATTGTTGTTGGCGGTGGTGGAAAGGGAGAACGGACCGCCGGAAACGGCAGCGGGGACCACGCCGGAGAAGTGTCCGTAGAAGATGCCGACCCCGCCGCGAAGCACCGTTTTGTTGTTGACCTGGTAGGCAAAGCCCAGGCGCGGGGCCCAGTTGTTCTTGTCGGCGTTGCGGAAGGTCTTTGGGAGGCCGAGGCTGGCGGCGGTGACGATAGGCACATCGGTGGGGAAAAACGGGCTAAACATGCGCCGGGCGCCTTCGTCGGGGATGATCACGCTGCCGCTGGAGGGGTCAAAACTGAACATATTGCCATCCCGGGCGTACGCAGGTTGGTTATATTCGTAGCGAATTCCGTAGCTAAATGTCAGTTTTTGCGACATTTTCCAGTCATCTTGCACGTAAAATGACACGTCACTCCAGCGGTTGTACTGGGTGGGATAGGGGTCAATGCGGGTAACAGCGGTGGGCAAACCGAGCAGGAAATCAGCATAGGGGTTGCCGGTGTAGCGGTTGGTGAAGCTGAAGCTGCCGTAAAGTCCTTGCACAGAAGGGAGATAGCGGTTGACGAACCAGTTGACGTACTCGCCGCCGAACTTGACGGTGTGGCGGCCGGTGTTCCAGGTGAGGTTATCGGAGAACTGCCAGTGGCCGTCGTTGACCGGGTTGAGCAGCGACTGGAGCGGGGAACTGAGGCCGGTGATGTTCATGACCGGGATGCCGGGGGCGAAGCCGCGGGCCGGGAGGCCCTGGACGCCGATGGAATCGATAAGGCGCTGCCCGGTGACGTTGGCGAAAGATTTGGACGAAAGGACGACGAAGCCAAAGCGGGCTTCGTTGAACATATTGGGCTTAATGGTCAGGACGTCACCAATGGTGGCGAAGTGGACTTCGCGGATGTTGGTGGACGTACCAACCGACTCCGGGGGAAGGGTGCTGCGGGCGCCGGGGATCTCGTAGTCGCTCTTTTTCCACTGGTAGCGGGCGAAGGAGCTATGGGCGCTGGACCAGTTCTGGTCGAAGCGGGCCTCATAGATGTTGTGGGTTTCCGGGCCGTTGAAGGCGGCGCGATAGTTGGCGGCGGTGAGGGAGGCGGGGCCGAAGTTGGGGAGGGGGAAGAGCAGTTCCTGGGTGCGGCGGGCTTGCGGGCTGATGAACTGGGGGAGGATCTGGTTGCCGTTGAAGGGGTTAACGCCGGTAAAGGGATTGCGGAGGGCGGCCTGGCCGGTGAAGTCGCCGGCGCGCATGGCGAGGGTGGGGACGTTGGGACTGAACAGGTAGGCGCGGGAGCCCTTGGTCTGGTCGAAGGTCAGCTGGAAGAAGGTCTTATCCTTCTTGAGGGGGCCGCCGAAGGTGGCGCCGTAGTTGTGGATGTTCTGGAAGGGTTTGGCAGTGGAAAAGGTGTTGCGGGCGTCGAGGGCGCTGTTGCGGCCATACCAGAAGAGGTCGCCGTGGAACTGGTTGCCGCCGGAGCGGGTGACGGAGGTGACGACGCCCATGCCGCCGAACTCCGCTTTGTTGCTGAGGATGTTGGCGGTAAACTCGCCGACCGACTCCATCGAGGGCTGCGAGACAGGGTCCGGGGTGCCGAAGTTGCCGAAGTTGGATTCGATGCCATCGACCTTGGTTTTGACGCTATTGGCACCGGCGCCCGGCGTGACCCAGGCGGCGCCGGCGCCGACCTGGACGAGGCCGGGGACGGTGAGGGGCATCATCTGGAAGATGAGGCCGGAGTCGCCGGAGTTGTTGAAGACGCTACGGAGGTTGGTGGGGAGTTCGCGGAGGGCTTTGAGGGAGAGGCTGGTGGCGATGGAGGGGCTTTCGGCCTGGAGGACGCTGGCGATTTCGCCGCGGACTTCGACGGTATTGGCCGTATCGCCGACTTCGATGCGGAGATCGGTACGGACGGTGCGGTAGGCGGCGACGGGGAAGGCGGAGGTGGCGAGCTGTTTGAAGCCTTTGGCCTCGACGCGGAGTTCGTAGTCGCCGGGGAGGACATTGGCGAAGAGGTAGACGCCGGCGTCGTTAGAGGCGGAGGAGCTTTCGACGTTGGTGGCGGTATTTTTCAGACGGATGGAGGCGTTGGGGACGGCGGAGCCGGAAGGGTCAGTGACGAGTCCGGTGACGGTACCGAGAGGGGACTGCGCGAGGAGCGCAACGGATAGGGCGGCGAGCCCGAGAAGCAGACGGTGCATTAATTCCTATTTTTGCACGCGGGGCCGGAGGGCAGAAACACCGGCCCCGGGCCGGGGGGCATCAGGCCCGCTGGTAGGCGGCGCCGGCGGGAAGTTGGCGCTGATCATTGCGGGCCATGACGAGCCAGCAGATGGGATACACGATCAGGGGCAGACCGGTGGCGAAGAAGAGGCCGACCCAGATGAGGCGCATGACGGTGGGATCGATGTTGAAGTAGCGGGCGAAGCCGGAGCAGACGCCGGCGATGCGGCGGTCATACATGTCGCGTTCCAGGCGCCGGGGAGGGGGCGGCGGCCCCTGGGGGACGGCGGTCCACTGGAACTGGCCGTCGGTGGCCGGTTTTCCACAGCGGGCGCAATAGCGGTGTTCCTCGTTCATCGAAAAGCCACAGGCGGTACAGAACATGATTGGATAACTCCTTCTTGCTAAACGTTACGGAAGTAGCAACGAAAATGTTCCTGCGTCATCTGGAATAATGCGGATTCCGTATAGGATAAACGAATGGGAGAACTGTCGAGATGCTGATACGAGTACCTGAGGGCTGGGAGATCCCGGAGCGGGAAGCGACGCCGGAGTCGGCGTATTGGAATCGCCGGGAACTGTTGAAGGCGGCCGGGTTGCTGGCGGCGCCATCGTTAGCGGGCCAAGGGAAGGGGCTCTATCCGGCGGCGAAGAACGAAGAGTTCAATGTTCCGGCGGCGCCGCTGACGCCGGAATGGGCGGCGGCCGGGTACAACAACTACTACGAGTTTGATCCTTACGGTAAAGAGACGGTGAAGAACCTGGTGGATAAGTTCGTCATCTCGCCGTGGGAGATTCAGGTGTCGGGGCACGTCAAGGAGCCCAAGATCCACCAATTGGACGATCTGTTGAAGAAGCTGCCGTTGCAGGAGCGCGTTTACCGGTTCCGGTGTGTGGAACGATGGGCGATGGTGGTGCCGTGGACGGGCTTTCCGCTGGCATCGCTGATCAAACTCCTGGAGCCGAAACCCACGGCGAAGTACGTACGTTTTCTGACGGTGAGCCGGCCGAGCGAGATGCCGGGAATGCGGCAGGCTCCCTATCCCTGGCCGTACTTTGAGGGCTTGCGGATGGACGAGGCCATGAATCCGCTGACGATGATGGTAACGGGGCTGTACGGCAAGCCGATTCCGAAGCAGAATGGCGCGCCGATCCGGCTGATTGTGCCGTGGAAGTACGGCTATAAGAGCCCGAAGTCGATCGCGAAGATCGAATTCACGGAGAAGGAACCGCCGATCTTCTGGAACCGGCTGCAGGCAGCCGAGTATGGGTTTTACTCCAACGTAGAACCGAAGAAGCCACATCCGCGGTGGAGCCAGGCTTACGAGCAGATGATTCCGACGATGGAACGCCGCCCGACGATGCAGTACAACGGGTACGAGAAATGGGTGGCGGGGATGTACAACGGGAAAGAGTTTTAATCCCGGTTCTCGGGTTGGGGGCGTGGGAAAAGGGCGGTGCCGGGCTGATCCCGGGCCGGGCGGCGGCATTGCGGAACAAAACGATTTCGCCGGCCCCTTTTCTGTCCAATCGCACCCGTCCGATCTCGACATCGCGCTTGGGCTGGCCCTCCAGGGCGTGCCGCAGCGTGGTCCTGGCGGGGGGCGCAACCGCGTGTGTTGCCACGGCGAGGTATTCCGCGGGCACCGACTGCAGGTAGGAGTCCATCTCCGGAACTGATTCGAAGTTGGCTTCCCGGCGGAAGTTGTTCCAAGTTGTATTGGACAGCGCCTTGCTATTCCGAAGAACGACGCCATGGCGCTCGCGGTCGTTCTGCAACCGCGCCGCGATGAACGCCCCAGCCCCGCTGGAATCGGCCACCACCAGGAACACAATGCCGGGAAGGATCATCGCCGCCGCCCGCCGGTATCGCCGTTCCCGTTCTTCGGGATGGAACCCCACCGCAGCCAGACACCTCGCCGCCACTAACAGGGCCAACACCGGTCGCCGTGTTTCCGCCAGAGCCGCGCCGAACACGATAATGGCCGGCGCCAGAGCGTACATCAGCTAGCGAGGGTCCGCGGGCACGGGACAAAGGGGCGAGGACAAGCCACTTTGCCGCCACCCATGCAAACGCTACGGGAACGATTGCGGGGCCGCGTCCGTAGCCCCAAATCGCGAGGATACCCATTCCCACCCCTACGGCCATCCAAAGGTCGGGAGCGGCCGCCATCTTTGGTCACTCCCTTGTGGTCAGCCGCTTGCCAGGCCGAGTCCGGCTCGGGCGATCGTGCGAGGACGCCATCCGGAAGAATCCGGAAGATACGATTTCCTTCGCGGGCGGCTACCCACGTGGTGAGAAGGACCTTCTTTCTATCGGACCGTGGATCAGGCCTTCCACTTATAGAAGTAGAACAGCAGGTTCTTTTTACCGGCCTTAATGCCGTGGGATTTGTTGGCGGCACAGTACATCATGGAGCCCGGGCCCACTTTGTAGGTCTTGCCGTCGACCATGAGCTCCCCGGTACCTTCGGTGATCACCATAAACTCCTCTTCGGGATGGGAGTGGGGCGGGTGGGGTTCCTGGCCGGCGTAGAGGAGGAGGCTGCCCGCAGTCATTGCCTTGAGCTGTTCAGTGGGGCCGTCGAAGAAGATTTTCAGTTCGCCGAAGGGCGCTTTGTTGGTGCGGACCTTGGCGGCGTCGACGACGATATTCTGCAACTCGCCGGCTTTGGCGCCGAACATGGCCATGGGGGCAAGCAGGGCGGGCAGTTTGAAAACGTCTCTGCGTTTGGGCATGGTTTATTTTCTCCCATTTTCGAGGACGGCGAGATAGCCGAGGGTGAAATCCTGGCGGCGGTCGAGGGAATCGAGGAGGGGAAGGAGGAGGGAGGGGAGGGCGACGGCGGCGAGCCAGAGCAGGTTGAGGGGGAGAGGAAAATACTGAGCGCCACTCAGCAGGCGTCGGGCGAGGAGGCGGAAGTATCCGCCGGCGGGTTGGAGGGAGACGACTTGGAGGCGGGCGGAGCGGGCGAGTTCTTCGACGCCAAACCTGGTGTAGCGGAAGAAGTCGTGGGGATGCTGGTGGACCTCCCACTCGTGGGGGACGATGAGGAGGAGGCGGCCGCCGGGGCGGAGGACGCGGGCGAGTTCGGCAACGACGCGGTGGGGGTGTCGGACGTGTTCAAGGGTGACGATGTTGATGGCGGCGTCGAAGGCGGCGTCCGGGAAGGGGAGGGCGGACAGATCGCCGAGGACATCGAGACGGGTATAGTCCCATTGGGCATCGCCGACACCGAGATCGAGGCCGATGTACCGGTGGTTCTGAAAGTGGGCGCGGTAGGTGCCTTCGCCGGCGCCGGCGTCAAGGACGCGAGCGCCCGGGGGAAGGGCCGAGGCGAAGGCGACCACCGCGTCTTCGATACGCCGTTCGAAATCGAGCACATAGCGCCGCAGGGGGCCCGGCAGGAGGCCGGGGTTCATTTCTTGCGGGCCTCGATCATGACGGTGGAGCCGGCGCGGCAGGCGGCTTCGACTAGGGTAAAGGGGAGGCAGAGGAGGGTAAGGGCGAGATAGGCGGCGTCCTTGGCGAGGCGGACGGAGGGTGTTTCGGGGACTTGGCGGACGCGGCGGCCCATGGGGTCGAGGGCGGCGGAGATGGAGGTGGCCATGCCGGCGGGGTTGTCGCGAAGGGAGAAGAATTTGCGGCGCATGACCTCAAAGCCGCAGGATTCCAGGAGCGTGACGATATCCTTTTCCTTGAAATTGACGAGATGGCGCGGGATGTCGATTCCGTTCCAGTTTTGGCCGAAGAGGAGGAACTGCCAACTGGCGGCGTTGGGGACCTGGATGACGAGACGGCCATCGGTGGACAGGAGGGTGTGCGCCTGTTCGACGTAGGAGACCGGGTCATAGAGGTGTTCCAGAACATGGAACATGGTGATGACGGAAAAGGAGGCAGGGCTCAGGGGCGCGCGGGATAGAGTACCGCACATAGCGGGGACTCGATTGACTTTCCAGGCGGTGTGGGCGGCATCGAGAGAGAAATCGAGGCCGATAACCTTATGACCGCGTTCGCGGAGGAGGCGGAGGAAGAGGCCGCCGCCGCAGCCAACATCCAGAACGGGGCCATCCGCCTGCGTGGATTCAATGGTCCGTTCCACGAAGCGGACATGGTCCCCGAGGACGAACCGCCGGTAGAGATCTTCCGCTTTGGAAGCAAAGTCCTGCCCGCCGGCGAACCAGTATTGCTGAGGGTAGTACTGGTTCAATTCCGCCGCGGTGGGCTGCGGGAAAAGGCGCATCAGGCGGCAGTCGGTGCATTCGACCACTTCAAAGTAGTTCGTAGTGGTGGCAAAGAGGCGGTCAGTGCCATGGAAGAGGGTGCGCATAGACGCACTGCCGCAAGCCGGGCAAAGGTCGGCTTCGCGAATGGACTCGGGAGTGACCGCTTCCTCGATTATGGTTTTGTCTCCGTCCCTCGTACGATACCGAACAATGCGGCAAGCGACAAGCGGTTGTCGAGGATGAGGCGGCGGCGGGCGGCGGGAGAGAGGACGGCCATACGGTTGATGGCGGTACGTTTGCGAAGGGTGAGGGGGAGCATCCGCAATGCCCCCCACTGGCCGCGCAGGAGGGCCGCGAGGACGCGGAGTTTGTTGAAGAAGCCGGGGAAGGCGGCGAGATCGCCTTCGGCGGAGGTGGCGGCGAAGGCGCCGGCGGCCATGCGGAGGGCGAAATAGAAGGGGTTGAGGAGAAGTAAGCTCCAGGGGAAGAGTTTGGCGGCGAGGAGGATGCGGTTGCGCTCGATGAGGCGAACCCGTTCCGGGTTGCCCTGGCCGAGGGTGGCGCCGCGGCGGTGTCGGACGACGGCTTCGGGGACATAAAGGCAACGCCAACCGGCGATACGGGCGCGCAGGCCGAGTTCGGCGTCGTCGCCATAGGCAAATAAATCTTCGTCGAAGGCGCCGATCTGATCGAGCATCGATTTGCGGTACATGGCAGCGCAGCCGTCGGGCCAGAGCACCTCTTCGATCCGGTCGTACTGGCCGCGATCGCGCTCGCCGGTGCCGCGGCCGCGGTTCTGGCCATCGGGGTAGATGAGGTGTCCGGCCTTATCGATCCTGGTGGGATCGTCCCAGACGAGGATTTTGGACGCGGCCATGCCGATATCAGGTGCTGCTTGAAATACGGAATGTAAATGTTGCAGCCAAAGGGGATCGGCGGCTGCATCATTGTTCAGGAGGGCAATGAACTCGCCCCGGGCGGCGTAGATCCCCTGGTTGTTGGCGGCGCAGTAGCCGCGATTTGCGGTGTTTTGGAGTAACTCTACGGTGGGGAACTCGCTCTTCACCATGGCGACGGAATCATCGGTGGAGCCATTGTCGACGACGATGATCTGGAGCGGCCACGGGCGGCCCTCGCCATTTACCTGTGTTTCCAGGGACGACAAACACTCGCGAAGCATGGCACTTCGGTTCCAATTGACCACCACAACGGTGATGGATACGGTTGTTTGACGTATGGACAAAGGTTTATTATAGGATTGATTCTGCGGGATTTTTTTGAATGGCAACACTCGGACAGAAATTGAAGGAAGAGCGGCTACGGCAGGGCAAGCAGTTGCGGGCGATTGCCGATGAGCTGCGAATCGGATCCCGCTACCTGGAAGCGATTGAAGCCGAGGACTGGAAGCAACTGCCTGGCGGTTTCTTCAATCGGAGCTTTATCCGACAGTACTCGCAGGCGTTAGGGTTTGATCCTTCGAAGATCGAGGCGGAGTTTTCCTCGATAGTGAATCCGGAGCCTGTGGTGGATCTGGATTTGATCGCGGCGGCGCACGATCCGCGGGCGCGGCGGAGCGAAGAGAAGAAGTTGATTTCGGTGGAGCCGCTGCGAGGATCGTCGTCCGGATTCTTTGATTCGCGGACGGGATTGGCGGCGGCGGCGCTGGTGTTACTGGTAGCCGGCGGCGGAGCGTTGTCCCTGGTCGTCGACCGTTGGAACGCGCCCCGGGAGATCCGGGAACAGAATAACGCGAACGCGCCCGCGCCGGTTGTCCCGGCACCGGCGGCGGCGATCGATACGCGCGAGAAACAAGCGGCGGTGACGGCGACCGAGACGGCGAAGGTGGTTCCGACGCTTACGACGGACCCGAACGGGAATCTGACGCTGAACATTGAAGCGACCGAGCAGACGTGGATTGAAGTGACCGCCGACGGGAAGCGGATCTTTATGGGTGTTCTGGAACCGGGCGACAAGAAATTGATCTCGACGCTGCAGCGGGCCAAGATGGTGGTGGGGAATGCAGGCGGAATTGCCGTGAGCAAGGGCGGACGGGATATCGGTCCGATTGGTCCGCGCGGACAGGTTCGAACGGTGAATATCACCCCGGAAAAGGTAGAGATCGAAGAGCCGCGGAAGACGCCGGCAGCGATCTAGCGAAGGGCTTCCAGAAGCAGGCCGGTGAGTTCGGCGATGAGGATATTGCCGGCGTTGTCGGCCGAGTAGTCCGTTTTGGGCATGCCGTCGACGGTAAGTGCGAGGGCGAACTTCTCCTTGCCGCGGATGACGAGGCCGACGTCGCTGCGGAGCGCATCGAGGGCGCCCGATTTGGATGCGACCTGGTAGCCGTCGAGACGGCGGCCGATGCCGTCGGTGTATTGCTGGCGGCCGAGGATGGCGACGATTTCGCGGGAGGCTTCGGGGTTCACGAGTTCGCCCTTATCGAGCATTTCGATGAGGCGGACCATTTCGCGGGGCGAGGAGACGCCGATGCCGAACCGTTTGTTTTCTTCCTTGCTTCCGTGGGCGCTGAGGCCGGAGGGGTTGGGCTTGAGGTTCTTGCCGTCGCCGAGGATTTTGCGGTTGGAGCGGGTGACGGTGAATCCGTACTTTTCCATGACGGTGTTCACGTAGTCGGCGGTGAAGCGATCGAGGATGAGGTTGGTGGCCGTGTTGTCACTGACGACGATCATGAGGTGGGCCAGGTCGCGGAGGAGGAACTTGCGGCCGGGGGTGAACTCATGAAGGACGCCGGAGCCGGATACTTTGTCGCCGGCGGTGAGGAGGATCTCCTCGTCCCATTTGGCCTTGCCATCGGCGACGGCCTGGAAGACGGCGACGAGGATGGGAAGTTTGATGGTGGAAGCGGTGCGGACGCGTTCGTCGGGGCGGAGGGCGCGTTCGGCGCCGGTAGTTAGGTTCCTGGCGTAGAAGGAAACGGTTCCGGGGAAGGACTCAATGGCAGATTCGATGCGGCGGGCGACGGGGGGAGCGTCCTTGACACAGCGGAAGCCGATGTTCGGCTGGCGCTGGGAGGGGCGGACCCAGTTGCGGAAAAAGACAGTGATGCGGCGACCCTGATCGGACCAGGCGCCGCCACGGATGATCTTGTAGGCACCGGCAGCGGGGCCTTTGGGGTTTTCAGCTGGAGAGTGCTTGTAATATTCCCGTTCGAACCAGTCGGAGGTCCATTCCGACATGCTGCCGGCCATATCGTAAAGCCCGAATCCATTGGGGGCATAGCGACCGACATCGCCGGGGCCGGTTTCCGTGTTGTGGCGGGCCTGTTTGGCGTCGTACTTGTCGCCCCAGGGATAGTCAGCGTCTTCCAGGCCGCCACGGGCGGCGCGTTCCCATTCGGCTTCGGTGGGGAGTCGTTTGCCGCGCCACTCGCAGTAGGAGCGGGCGTCGTCCCAGGTAACGTTGTAGGCCGGGAAATTGCCGGCACCGGCGGGCACGCCGGCACCCTGCCAGTGGTAAGGCGCCGGGCGGGAAGTGGCCTTGACGAACTCGGCGTACTGCGCCTGGGTGGTCTCGTGGGTATCCATCCAATAGGCGTCAAGGGTGACGGCGTGGACAGGCCGGTCGTCCAGCAACACCTGGGGGCGCATGGTGGTTTTGTCGTCGGAGGTGAGCTTGGAGCGGCCCATCTGGAAGGTGCCGCGAGGGATGAGGGCCATGCCAGGTTCGGCGGCGGAGAGCGCCGCGGCGGCCAGGAGGAGAGCCAGCGATCGGGTCATCAGACGAACAGGTCCGCGATCTCGTCGTCGATCAGCATTTCGGTGGCGCCGAGCGGGTCGACATAGCGGTAGGCCCGTTTGGAGGGAGTGTTCGTAATCGCCTTGGTCCAATCGATACCGAGAGCGGAATAGATGGAGGCGTAGATGTTCTCTGTCTTGATCTGGTGCTTCTTGTAGCGCCAGCCGGAATCGATGACCTGTTCGCCCTTGGCGTCGGTTTTGCCGATGATACGGCCGCCTTTGACGCCGCCGCCGGCAAAGAGAGAGACGTAGGCCAGATTGTAGTGATGACGTCCGGCGATGCCGTTCAGCGCGCCGGGGACGCGGCCAAACTCGGTGACCATGACGACCATGGTTTCATCGAGGAGGGTCTTGCCGGCGAGGCGGGGGGAGGGTTCGGCGGCGAGATCCCGGAGCAGGGAAGCCATGGCGCGGTCGAACTCGTTACAGCGGATGTAGTGGTTGCTCTTGGAGGCGTGGTTGTAGATGTTGCGGTGGTGGTCCCAATCGGGGTGGGTGATGTGGATGTAGCGGGTGCCGGCGTCGGCCTTGACGGCGTTGCGGGCGAAGAGGCAGCCGAGGCCAACGGAGTTGTCGCCGTAGCGGGTGATCTCCTCTTTGGACATCTTAAAGGCTAGGGGCCAGCGGGTGTCGCCGAGGAGTTGATAGGCCGAGTGCTGGAAATCGCGGAATGAGCCGAACTGGCGGTCCTTGGAGGAGCGGGACGCGGCGTTGACTTCGTCGAGCTTGGAGAGGATGCGGTAGCGCTCTTCGAGCACGGCCATGGCCTCGGCGTCGCCCGGTGCGGAGGCGGAGCCTTCCTTCAGATTCACGTCGAGAACGGAGAAGCGCGGGGGAAGGAATCCGGTGGAGAGCGCACCGCAGCCCGAGGTATCGAGGTTGCAGCCGATGTAGGTGGGGAAGGAGTCCTTTTCGCGGCGGAGTTTCTCAAACTCGTAGCTGATGACCGAGCCGACGGAGGGAATTTCCGGGGCTTGCGCGGGATTGAGCGGGCGGCCGGCCTGGGTGTAGTACTGACCGCGGAAGTGCACGACTTCGTGGCTCTTCATGGAACGGACAATGGAGACCTTGTCCATTTCCTTGGAGAGTTCGGGGAAGAGGCGGTAGGGGAGGTAGAGGTCGTCCTTCACCTTACGGACATCGAAGTCCTTCTGGGTGCCGGCGTCTTCCTTGAAGTCAAAGGAATCGATGTGACTGAGGGCGCCGGCCAGTTCGATGACGATACAGAAGCGGGCGGTGCCGCGCGGGTTGGCGCGGCCGGCGGCTTTGACCTGGACGGGGAGCATGGCCTGGCTGGCAAAGGCACCGAGCAGGCCGTGCCCGCCTAACTTGAGAAGGTCGCGGCGGGCGGGCAGGAAATCAGATACTCGCTTGTCCATATTGCCTCAGTAGTTGAACAGGAATTCGGGCGAATTCAGGAGCGCCCATTGGAGATTTTCGGCACCGCGGCGGCGGTCCTTCTTCAGCGCGTCGAGCCCGACGGCGAGTTCCGGGGAGGAGGGTTTCCTGGAGACGGTGTGGAGATAGAGTTGCTCGACGAGCGACTTGTCGTCGGCTGCTTTTTCCAAAAGCGAGGAGAGCAGGCCGCCCTTGGTGGAGTTCACCTTTTCGGTGACCACTTTGGACTGCATGAGGAGCATGGCCTGAAGGGAACTTTGGGGTACCTTTTTCGGCATGTCGTCGCGGCTCGCCTGGCCGAAGGTGCGCATGAAGGTCTTCACGTCGTTGCCGGCTTTGCCGGGTTCAGGCATCTGCATGGCCATCCCGACCTTTTCCGTGCCGCTGGAGAAGGAGCCGGGGCGGCCGGTGGCGAGTGAGATGGCGTCATGAAGCTCGGGGGCGGTGAGCATGCGGACGAACTTGCGGGCGTAGTAGGGGGTGTAGGTTTCCTTCCACTCGCCGGGGAAACTGGAGGAGAGCTGGTAGGCGCTGGATTTCATGATGGTGCGTACGACGTGGCGGAAGCTGAAGCGGTTGTTCCCGAAGTCGTCGGCCATAGCGTCGAGGAGTTCGGGATTGGAGGGCTGGACGGTCCAGGGGGCCGGAGGCGGGTTCTTGGCGTCGTAGCGGGCAAGATCGAAATCGTCGACCGGCTCGACGATGCCGAAGCCCATCAATTCCGCCCAGATGCGGTTGACGAAGGCGCGGCGGAACTGGATGTGACCGGTCATCATACGGGCGAGGCCATCGCGGGCGTTTTCGCCGTCGCGGGGGGCTTCGCCGGTGAGGAGGAAGCGGGGCTGGGAGAGACCGGTGCCGCGACGGGGGACGCGGACGATGCTTTCGGCTTTGCGGTCATAGCCAGGGGCTTCGTCGTCAACGGTGTACTCGGTGTTCGCCTGGTAACCGTTCTCCCAGTTCATGATCTGGCGGGTTTTGCCGAAGAACGCGGCCTGGCTGAAAAACTCTTCGCGCTTCTTCTGGACGAGGAAGAGGTTCACTTTCTCCAGGTGGCCGGCGCCGTCGTGGCAGGAGATGCAGGCGACGCTGATGCCAAGGAACACCTTGGAATAAGTGACGGTAAACTCGTCGACGGTGTCGGGCTGATTGACGAGGTCGTGGGCGTCGGGGGTTTCGGGGTCGTCCTTGGCTTTGACGAAGTCTCGCTGGTAGTAGAGAGCACCGGGGACGGAGAAACTGGACTTGCCGGCGCCGGTGAGGAGGTCGGTGACGACTTCGTTATAGGGCCGGTCGAGCTTAAGCCATTCGCGGACCCAATAGTGGAAGAGATTAAGGCCGGAACCCATGCGGCCGCCGGCGCGGAAGAGGTCCTCAAAGTAGTAGGTCCACTTGTCGACAAAGGCGTCCGAGGCCGTTAACTTATCGATTAGCTGGTCGCGCTTGTTGGGCGAGCGGTCGGCGAGGAAGGCGGCGAGATCGGCGGGGGCGGGGATGCGGCCGGTGGCATCGAGCCAGGCGCGGCGGGCGAACTCTTCGTCGGTGGCCAGCGGGGCGTGGGGGACCTTGTCGGCGGCCATGCGGGCGAAGATGAACTTGTCGATGAAGGTGCGTTGGGCGACCGGACCGCCCGGGCGGGCGGGCAGCGTGCCGGCCACTTGGACGGTGGCCGCGGCGGCATCGCGCGACTTGGGACGCGCGGGCTGGATGAGCGGCTTGTGGGCCTGCTCAAAGGCCTCGGCGTCCTGATGGGACAACTTCGGAGCCGGCGGTTGGGCCAGCAACACAGCGGGCACGAGCAGCAGTCCGAATCGCTTCATGCTTTATCTTCTCCGGAAAATTTGTACGCGCTTGCCGTTCACTTCTGCGACGTACAGGTTACCTTTGCGGTCCGTTGACATCAGGTGGGGGAGTTGCAGGGTCTGCGGGTCGCCCCATTCATTGACGATTTTGCCAGTATCGATGTCGAAATGGAACATGCGGTTGATGTCCCCTTCGCTCACAATCAACTGTTTTCCCACGACGAGGAGGCCGAAGGGATTCCCGAAGCCGGCCCATTCGGCGAGGAACTCGCCGGAGGGGGCGAAGACCTGCACGCGTTTGTTGCCGCGGTCGGCGACGTAGATCCGGTCTTTGGCGTCAATTCCGAGGCCGTGGGCGGTGGCAAATTGCCCCTTTTCTTTGCCTTTTTTGCCAAATTGAGAGACAAACTGCCCGTTTTTGTTGAGATGGACGATGCGGCCGTTGCCGCTATCGGCGACGTACATGTCGCCGTTGGTGGCAAAGACGACGTCGTCCGGGGCGCGGAAGTGTTTCTGGTCGCCACCGGCGACACCTTTTTCGCCGAGGGTGGCGAGCACCTCGCCTTTGGGCGAGAACTTGCGTAGGATGTGGAAGCCGTTATCGGTGGTCCAGATGTTGCCCTCTTTGTCGGCACGGAGACCGTGGGCGACCTTGAATTCGCCGGAGCCGAAACCGCCTTTGTACTTGCCGTTCTTATCGAAGGCAAGCAAGGGCGGTTCGCCGCGGTGGAGGACGTAGGTGTTCCCCTTGCGGTCCACTTCGACGGCGGACATGGGACCCAATTTCACCTCCGCCGGGATGGTGAGGAACCCGGCGGAGGTGTAGGGGGCGTCGGCCGCAAAGGCCGCGCAGGAGAGGAGAATGGCAGCGAGAGTCTTCATTTAGAACAGGAGCTTGAGACCGAGTTGGATGTTACGCGCGTCGCGCGCTGAAGTGATCGTACCAAACGTGCCACTCTGATTTCGTCCATTGGGACCGGCCGCGAAGCCGCCGTTGGGGAGTCCGAGGTTGACACTGTTCATGAAGTTGAACATTTCGGCGCGGAACTGGAGGTTGAAGCGCTCGGTGAGGCGGGTGTTCTTGATGAAGCTCAAGTCCCAGTTGAAGGTGCCGGGGCCGCGGACATCGGGAAGGGTGCGGCCGATGTTGCCAAAGGTGTAGTTGGCCGGGTTGACGAAGGCATCGGTGTTGAACCAGCGGGAGGCCGAGGGGTTGTCGAGCTTGGCGGATTCGCCGGTGGAGTTGGGCCGGGAGGCGCGGAAGTTATTGGCGCCGCCGATGATGACCGGCAGGCCGGTCTGCATGATGCCGATGGTGTTGATCTGCCAGCCGCCGATGATCTTATTGATGGCACCGGCGCCACGGCCGAAGGGGAGTTCATAAAGCAGGCTGATGACGGCGCGCTTGGAGACGTCGGTGGGGTCGACGCTGCGTTCCAGGCGGCGGTTGAAGCGGCCATCCTGGTAGGCGGTCTGGTTGGTCTGTTCGACGGCGCCGAAATCGACCGGAGTGCCGAGGCCTTCCGAGATGATCTTGCCGCCGGTGAAGTTTACCATGAAGGTGAGCCCCTTCGACATGCGCTTTTCGACGCTGACGATGAACAGGTGGGAGTTGTAGTTCCCCATGCGCGGGTTGCGCACGTTGATGGTCTGGTAATGGGGGAAGGGAAGCAGCGACTGTTCGCGGGTGATGGTGGCGGCGCCGAGGGCACCGGGGACGCGGCCGGCGTTGGGGTTGGGTACCTGGTCCTGGAGACCGAGGCCGAGGGTGAGGAACTGGTTATCCAACTGATTCATGTTGTAGCTGCCGGAGGTGAAGTGGCTGCCCTGATTGGCCGAGTACGAGACGTCCACCAGAACGCTGCCGGGAAGTTGGTGCTGCAGCGAGGCGCTGAACTGCTGGGACATGGGTGTGGTGCCGAGCGTTTCATCATACGTCGCGCCCTGGCCGAGGAAGGCGCGCGGCCCGAGGGCGCGGCCGGCGGGCTGGAGCAGCGGAGAGGGGAAGCCGGCGCTGAACTGGAACGCCTTCACATTCGGGTTGCTGGAGGGGTACGAGGTGGAGGTGTTGGCAAATCCGTTTACGCTGCCGTAGTTGTTGCGCCAAAACTGCGATGGGTAGTAGATGCCGTAGCCGGAGCGAAAGACGGTTTTGCCATTCCCGAAGAGGTCGAAGGCGATGCCGATGCGGGGGGCAAAGTCATTGAAATCCCCGTTGCGGAAATTGCGGGGCTGGCCGTCGGAGCCGGCGTAGACGGTGGCGCCGAGGAGGCCGTTGTCGAGACGGACGTCAGGGGCGAAGTTGGTCATGCCGTTGTTGGCTTCGACCGGCTGCGTCTGGTAGTCCCAGCGCATGCCGAGGTTGATGGTCAGGCGGCGGGTGAACTTCCAGTCGTCCTGGAAGAAGAGGGAGTAGCTCTTGCCGCGCTGGCTTTCGCCAAGATGGGTGGTGCCGCTGGCGCTGGCGACCTCTCCAAGGAGGAAGGTGGCGTACTGGGAGCCGGTGCCGGCCTGCGCGGCGGGGTTGCCGGTGAGGCCGCTGGTGAAGTTAAAGCTTCCCGAGGGGGAGGAGCGCTGGAGGTTGTTGCCCTGGAGGGTGCGGAGGTCGACACCGAACTTCATGGTGTGGTTGCCGGTGATCTTGGTCAGCATGTCGAAGAGCTGGAGGTTGATGCTGGCGCGGAGACCGGCGGTACCCGTGTTGAAGCCGGCGAGGCCATTGGAGATGCCGGGGAAGGTATCGGCCGGGACCGAGGCGGGCAGGCCGAGTTTACCGGGCCAGCCGCCGCCAAAGCTGCGAACGATGAAGGGGAAGTAACCGCGGGTGGCTCCGACGCGGAGTTCGTTCAGCATTGAGGGCGAGAAGCTGTGGGTGTCGGAGAGGGCGAAGTTCTTGTTCTCGAGGGCATCGTCCCGTTTGGCGACGATGGGGTTGGGGTAGATGCTGCCACCGTTGTCCGTCTTGTGGAGGAAGTAGGAGTAGCGGCCGAAGAGGGAGTTTTTGTCGCTGAAGCGATGGTCGATCTTGCCGGTGTACTGGCGCATGGAGCGGACTTCGCTGGCCACGTTGATGAAGTTGTTGGCGTTGGTGAAGGCGTTGGTCGGCGTGCGGTTGGGGAGCGGGTAGAACTCGTTGATCTTGAGGGAGACCGGATCCATACGGCTGGCGGGGATGCGGTTGTTGGGGAAGACGGAGCGGGTGAGGCCGCTGGTGGTGGCGGGGTCGTAGATGGGAATCAGGGCGCCGTTGGTGCCGAGGAGGTCGCCGAAATCGCCGCTACGCTGGCGGGCGGTGGGCATGGTGCCGATGGGGGACGTGGAGCGGTGGTAGTCGTACTGTTCCCAATTGCCGAAGAAGAACGTTTTGTCCTTAATGACGGGGCCACCGACGGCGACGCCGTACTGGTTGTAGCGGAAAGGCGGCTTGGCGGCAGCGAAGGTGTTGCGGGCATCGAGTTTATCGTTCCGCAGGAATTCGTAGAGAGAACCGTGGAACTGATTGGTGCCCGATTTGGTCACCATGTTGATCACGCCGCCGCCGGTGAAGCCATATTCGGCCGACATGACTCCGGTCTGCACCTTAAACTCTTCGACAGCATCAACTGCCGGGTTAATGGCGACTTCGCCGATGTAGCTTTGGATGTTGTTGCCGCCGTCGAGAGACTGGGCGTTCATGGCGTTGGGGCCGCCGTTGATGGAGATCGACGAGAGTTGGATGCCGCGGTCGCCGAAGCCGGAATTGGTGGGGCCGGCGTTGGATTTTACGCTTGGGGTGAGGAGGGTGAGGGCGAGGGCGTTGCGGCCGTTGAGGGGCAGTTCGACGACGCGGCGGTTCTCGACCACCTTGCCGACTGTGGCTGAACCGGTGTCGACGAGCGGGGCTTCGCCCTTTACTTCGATGGTTTCGGCCACGCCGCCGATGTCGAGGCGGAAGTCGATCTGGGCGCGCTGGTCGACCTGGAGGATGAGGCCTGAGCGGACGGAGCGTTTGAAGCCGGACTTCTCAACCTGAATGGTGTACTCGCCGATTTGGAGGGCGGTGGCGGTGTAAAGGCCGGCCGTATTCGTTTCGGTGGTGATCGCCGTATTGGTGGCGACGTTGGTGAGGGTCACTTTGGCGGCCGGAACGGCGGCGCCGCTGGTATCGGTGACGGTGCCAAAATAGCTTCCGCGGCCCTGCTGGGCGAGGGCGGGAAGGGCGGCTGCCAGAACGAAGGCAGCAAAAGCGAGTCTCGACATGGGTTCTCCTGAAGGAATGTGCAGCTATTATTTCACATTTCAGGTGGAGGTCGTCAAGGACGGCAGTGGATGACGGCGCGATCGAGCTGTTGACGGCCGGCGCGGGTGCCGATGGGGACCGATTCGAAGTGGAGGGCGGGGAGACCGGCGGCGTCGCCGAAGAGGCGTGCGGCGAAGCGGGAATCATTATGTATTAGGCAACCGCCCGGAGCGAGAGACTGGGCGAGATTGGCCAGCGCGAGGGCGAGTTCGGTGTCGTTGAGGTAGACGAGGACGTTGGTGGCGATGGCGAGGTGGTAGACGTCCGGGGGAAGGCGGTCGATGACGACATCGGCCACGGTGGCGCGGCAGGGACCGTTGCGATGGGCGGCGACGACCTCCGGGCGGATGTCGGAACAGTCGAACCGTTGGGGGGAGGGCGAGAGGCGTTGGACGAGGGCAGCGGGCTGGGGAGAGGCTATGGGGAGATCGTCGTCGAGGCCGAATCGGGAACCGAGTTCCGCACCAGGACCAAGCAAGAGGATGGAGGAACGCGGGGCGGGACGGTTGGCGCGGAGCCAGGCGATGCCACGTTGGACGGCTTGCATGGAGGGGGGGAAGGGATCGGCGCTCAATCCGCGATCTTGGTAGGCGCTGTCGGGGAGTTCCGTGTTCGCAAGGTTGAGCAGAAACCGGAAGGTAGCAAGGATGGTCCGCTCGGGTTTCCATTGGAGTTTCCCGGCCATTTCGCGAAGAAGGGTGTGGCGGGGATCGCGGACGGGTCCTTGGAAGGCTGAGATCCGGCGTTGGATGGATGGGGAGAGGGGGTGGGTACTCTCTTTTCCGGCGAGAAAGCCAGCTCGCTCACTGGCCGGAATGGCAGCGAGATACTGGCGGGCCTCGGCGATCGGATTAAGCGGTGATTCTGTCGTTAGACGGGAGGATTGCAGGATGAAGTAGGCGATGTGTTCGGCGCTTCCCGCTTCGAGGCGGGAAGCGGCGCGGGTGCGGTAATGGTGTTGCCAGGTGGAATACCGGACCGAGGAAAGTCCGCTTTCTTCGAGGAGGCGTGTCAGCGGCGAGGGGAGGGTGGCCCAGGGAATGGACTGGCCATGGATTGCGGCAGAAAAGAGTAAAACGAGAGTCAGCCGCACGGAACTATGGTAGCGAAGCGAGGAAAAAAAAGCCGGAGCAGCGCCCTGCCGGTGCCGCTCCGGGTCCATATGTCAGGTTAGGATAAATGAACTAGTTGAACTGTTCACCGAGCTCTTTGGCAACGCCACGAGCTTCCAGGTGAACGAGGCCGGCATTGCAGCCGGCCGGGCCGACGACGGCCAAGACACCTTTGGTGCCGGCCGAATACAGGAAGATGTGCCCTTCGGCTCCCGCCACGGAAATTTCTTCAAACGTGCCGGCGTGAAGCGTATCGCTCACTCGCCGTCCGAGGCTACTGGCGGCGGCTGCCATGGCCGCCATTCGAGCCGGGTCGGTTCCGTTCGAGAGGGAATGGGCGATGGGGAGCCCCTCCGTCGACGCCAGGAGCACCCCGCGCAGTTCCGGGATTGCGCTCCGCAATCCATCCAAGCTCTTTTGAAGTTGATCCAATTTCGCCATATGTGCGACCTCTGTTCCTTGCGCTGCCCGTTTTCCTCTACCTCGCTGCGCCTGCTTATCCATCGCCGGAATGGCGGAAAAACTTTAGAACAAAAGATTGAGACAATTTGGCACGCATTGGGGCACGTACCCGAGGGAGACGACGTAGCCTGCCCTAAGGTGAATTGCCCCGATCCCGAGCGAGGTCCTAGGAGAATCGAGACCGGTTAGGTGCTTTGCCGTCTAGCGAAGTCCCGGTAGTTCCAGTACTCTGTGTCTGGGGGAGTTTCCAGCCAACTCAATGAAGTGTTTGCAATGTGGAACCGAGCTCGATCGTCTCTCGAAATGGCGAGGGTCCTCCGAATACTGTTCGGAGGAATGCAAGAAGAAGAGCACGGAAGAGTTCAACCGTCTGGCGATGAACCGGCTGATGCAACCTCGGCCGGCACGCACGAATGCGCGGGTGGCGGTCGGAGCGATTCGGACAGTGGACAGCGCGGGCGGGCCGCTGACGATGGTGAACTATCCTCCCGGCGCGAAGAGCCCGATACTGACCGAGCCGCCGGAAGCGGAGTTCATTATGGACGCCGTTGCTGTGTTGGGAGAACTGCAGACACGGCACCAACCGCCGATCACGCCCCGGGCGATGATCCCTACTTTTCCGGCGGCGGAGTTGGGGATCGGCGATACGTTGCGGGCGTTAGAGGCGATTCTGGCCGGAATGCGGCCGCTCCAACGGCGCGCGAAGGCCGTTGGGGTGCAGGCAAAGGCGTGGATGGTCGCGCCGAGGAGTGAGCCGGTCCCGTTTCAATACCCGCCCTGTGAACCGGTTTGGGCGGACTCGCTCGGGGTGGCATTTGTTGTTTTCGGGATCCACAATGGCCCGGTGGCACCGTTTCCGGGGCCACTGCAGACGTCCGCGCCAATCGCCCACCAGTCGATTCCCGTCCGGCGGGGTGCCCGAGTGTTGGCCGCGGCGCCGCTGGAACCGTTGCGGGCCGATCACCAGCTTGCCGTCCCAACGCTTTCGGCGCCCCGGTTGCGGATCCATCTTCCCAAGCCGATGCTCCAGCCGCTCCGCCCGCGCTATGCCTTTGCTCCGGCACCGAGGAGTGAGGAGGCCGTGGTCGCCGTGCCCGCCACGGTGGAGACAGCTCCGGTGTCGATTGCCGGGGGCAAGGAGTCCGAGGCAAGTGCCGTAGCCCTGCCGGTTTCGATCCCGCAGACACCGAAATCGCCCGAAGTGCGGGACCGGAAGGCCAGCGCGCGGGAAGACCGGAAATCTAATGAAGACCGGAAGCCTAATAAGGATGCCGGTAAGGCGCGTCCGCAAAAAGAAGAGCGAAAAGTCGAGACGGTGAGTCCGCTGGAGGTTAAGCCGGACTCGGCGGCGGTACCGAAAGAGGCTGTCCCTTCTCCCTTGCTGGAAAAGGCTGTAACGTCTAACCCGGTGGAAGCCAAACCGGAGAAACGGACGGTGGTGCCTGAGTCGCGTCCCGAGCCGGAACCGAGCTACAGCGCTCCGTCATTTGGTGGACAAGCCGAAGAAGAGCCGCAGGGGTTCTTTGGGCGGATGCCGTTCTGGCAGAAGGGCGCGGCTGCGGTCGTGGTGCTTGCGGCCGGAGTCGGTTTCTGGGTTATGCCGGCGTTAAGCCGGTCGCCGGTCCGGACGCCGTCAGCCGCCCCGGCGCTTACGTCGATGGGACCAGAGAGCTGGGAAACCGACTCGAGCGGAGACACGGCTGGGATTGCCCGGAGGCGCACAATCAGCCAGTACAAACCGGGCCGTGGAAAGCGGGACTACTCCTTTGAGTTTACCGGGCAAGTGGAACAACGCGCGATGGGATGGGTGTTCCGCATGAAGGACGCGCGGAACTACTACTGTCTGAAACTGGAAGTGACCGGTGAAGACGCCGCGCCGACAGCGCAACTGGTGAAGTTCGCGGTGGTCAACGGAGAGGAGCAGCCGCACCGGCTGGTGTCGCTCCGTGAGCCGCTTCCGGCGGGTCAACCGGTTCGGGTGCGGCTGGACGTGCGGGGGCAGAACTTCTCTACGCAGTTGAATGGAAAACCCGTGGATGTCTGGATCGATAATCAGCTGGCCGATGGGACTGTCGGATTTTCGAATGAGAGCGGCGAACGGGCGGTAATCCGCAGCGTCAAGGTGACTTACTAAGAGGTTGGCATGAGCAATCAGGATGATCGTTGGCTTTGGTTTATTGATGATGCGCCGCTGCAGGCCCTTCTCAAGGCGGAAGGGGAACTGGGGACCATGAAGATGCGAGCGGCCAGTTCGCCACGGCTGGTGCGTGCCATGACGATGCATATGGAAGGGCGTACGGCCGAGGCAGCGGCCGAACTCCGTTCGGCCATCGACGATGGGGAGAACCAGTCCGAGGCCTTCCTGTTTCTGGGGCAGATTCACTTTGAGGCGCGCCAATACGAGGAAGCGATCAGCGTTTACCAGAAGCTGCTGGTCCTGGACCCGAACCACGCCACCGCCGCGTTCAATGCTGGCGTCTGCTACGAGAAGCTCTCGCGTTGGAACGAGGCTGCGGATCTGTTTCGCCGCTCGGTACGGCAGGAACCGGAGCGCCGGGAAGCCTGGCTGGGGCTCGGCCTGTGCTGCCTCCATCAACGCCGGGCCGAGGATGCGCTAAAGGGGTTTGACCGGTACCTGGAAGGCGAGCCGGACAACGAGCCGGCGCTGTTTGGCCGGGCCGTGGCACTGCAGATGCTCCGCCGGTTCGACGAAGCGGCGGCGATTTATGACCGGTTTCGAACGGCGGGAGAACCGTCGGCGGAGTTGTTGACGAACTTGCTGGCGCTGGCGGTGGCCCGGAAGGATCCGGCAGAACTGCTGCGGGTTGCCGATGAGTTGGCCAGGGTTCGTCCGGGCAGCCGGCAGGCGATGGAGGCCAAGGCTTATTCGGCATTCAGTTCGGGGGATTGGGAAGCGGCGCTGGTCCAGATGGGGCAGATGGCCGAGTCCGATCCACTGCCTGAGGACTGGGCCTATGCACGGGCCTATGCGAGTTGGCGGTGTGGACGAGGCGGAGAGGCGGAGAAACTCCTGGAGGGGTTGCTGCGCCAGAAACCGAAACACAGTGCGGCGCTGCTGCTGCGGGGGATGTTGTTGGAAGAGACAGCACGGCCGTCCGAGGCATTAGCGGTTTTCCGGAAGGCGGCGGCGGAGGCCCCGGATTCAGATTCGGCCTGTTGGAATGTAGCGCGTCTGGCTGCTGCGGAGGGCAAGGCCGATGTGTGCCGCCAGGCGGCCAAGTCGTTGTTGGAACGAAATCGTCACTCAGCCGAAGGCTGGTTCGCCAACGGGTTGGCGGCGATGCTGGATCGAAGTCCGGCTGACGCGGCACGGGCGTTTTCAGAAGCCTTACGCCTTCGCCGGGAATGGCCGGAAGCGGAGTGGAATCTTGGACTTAGCTTGCTGGAGTCGGCGGACCCGGCCAAAGCCGAACGAAGTCTGGAGAAGGCCTACGCGTCGTTGCAGGGGAAAGTAACTCCGGTGCCGCTGGTGCGCGCGGCGCTCGATAATGGTCATCTGGACCGGGCCTACGCCGTGCTCGACGGCGCCGGGGAAGGTGCTGACGCTCCGGCGGAGATTGTCTACAATCTCGCGGTGGCTTTTCATGAATCGGCCAAGTTGGATGTGGCGGAGAAACTGTACCGCCGGGTGATTGAGACAGGGGCGGGTTTCGCCGATGCACACGTGAATCTCGGCCATGTTCTGCTGGCTTCCGGCCAACCGGAGGAGGCAGAGAAGGTCTGGGCGGCGGCGGCGGAACTGGAGGCCGCGGTCTCCTGACATTCTGTTAGAGGTCGATGTCCTTGATGGGCTTTCCTGCCGGACCCTGTTTGGCCCGGCGGAGGAGTTCGTCGAATTTCCTGTCCATGCGGCCTTCCCGGGTCCGTTCTGCTTCGAGTGATCGCTGAAAGACCTGCTCGCGTTCGGCGCCGGCCGCCCGGAGGCGGACAACTTCCGCCGCGAGGTCGGTAATCGGGGGGGCCGTTCGGGCCTCGGCGTGGTGCAGCACGGTTTTGGTTTGCGCGTCGATGACCAATTCGGCCTGACAGCAGGGGCACTGAATGGTAAAGGTGTCTACTCCGTCCTTGTTCATTGCGCCTTTATCTTAGCCATTCCCCCAGAAAAATGGAATCAGGGATTGGGAATATACCCTAAAGTCACCGGCCGTCCTCGCCGATAGTATCCATGTAAGGCATTGCGGGTTTCGGCGAAGTACCGAATTCGGTGTTTTCGATGCTGGCCCGTTGATCCAACACAAGAAGACAGGTTCGATTTCCCTGCTTGGGGAGTTTGAATCTGACTTTTCTGGGGCTCTGAACCGTTTCGAAGGACTTTTGAAACGAAGAGACAGAATAGGGAGATCGGATGTTGCGAGGAATAATCATCAGTCCCGACGAGAGTTTGGCCGAGGAACTCCAGGACGTGCTATCCCAGGTCAGCACCGTGGGTATCGTCCGGTGGGTTGACCGGTATCCGAACACGATTGACCTTGGGCGTACACTGCGGGCGCATTCGCCCCAAGTCGTTTTCCTAGGGTTGCAGGATATGGATGCCGCCTTTGAGACCGCCAGCCAGATTGAGGCTGCCGTTTCGGGGATGCAGATTGTCACGTTCGGCACCAATACCGACCCACAGGCGTTGATTGCGCTGATGCGGGTCGGCATTCGTGAGTATCTCTCCTCCCCGTTCCAGCTTCGAGACACGATGGAGACGCTGACACGCGTCCAGGACAACCTGGAACGGAATCCGCTTCGTCCCTTCGAATCCGAGTACATCTTCTCGTTTCTGCCCGCCAAGCCCGGTGTTGGTACCTCGACGATCGTAATGAATGCGGCGTGGGCCTGTTCCCGGCAGCCAAACACCCGAACCCTATTGATGGACCTCGATCTCAATAGCGGGATGCAACGGTTCATGCTGAAGCTCGACAACGAGTACTCAATCGTTGATGCCGCTGACAATGCGTTCAAGCTCGATGAGACGTTGTGGCCGCAGTTGGTCACCTCGCTGGGTCACATGGATGTCATCCACTCTGGCCGCCTGAATCCCGGCTATCGGATCGAGGGTGCGCAAGTCCGCAGCATGGTCGAGTTTGCGCGCCGCAACTACCAGTCGGTGTGCGTGGATCTGTCGGGCAATATGGAGAAGTATTCCATCGAAATTATGCAGGAATCGAAGCGCGTGTTCCTGGTGACGACACCCGAAATCGCCTCGCTCCACCTGGCGCGGGAACGCTTCCACTATTTGCGGCAACTCGATCTTGGCGATCGGATTCAGCTGATTCTGAATCGGTCCCAGAAGCGTGCTCCTATCTCGGTGAGTCAGATTGAAGACTTGCTCGGGCTGCCGGTGTTGGCGTGTATCCCGAACGATTACCAAGGTGTCAGCCGTGCACTGACTGCCGGTAAACCAGTGGATACGAATTCAGAACTTGGCCAAGAGTTTCAGCGTTTAGCTGCGTCGATGATGGAACGGAAGGCGCAGAAGGTCGCGGCAAAAGCAGGCAAGTCGATTAGCGACTACCTTTCCATTTTGCCTGGAAAATCGATCCTGTTCGCCGACAAAAAGGGAAGCTGAACCAAGAAAAAAGCTGCCAAATCGACCGTGCTTCCACAAGAAAGCGCGGTCGATTTGGCGTGTCCGCGTGAATCCACCGCCAGTGGACTGCGGCAACGATTGCCAGGTTGGCGGGGATAACCCTTCACCGCATCCGAGGTGCTGGGCGCAAGGATGCGCCCATTGGCAGGCAGCCGGTTGGAAACGGGACCTTGCCGGGGTCCCGCGGATACCTGTAAGGGCCGCGCCCAGTTCGACCATCGAGGAGTT
Source organism: uncultured Solibacteraceae bacterium (assembly GCA_964430625.1). GTDB lineage: Bacteria > Acidobacteriota > Terriglobia > Bryobacterales > Bryobacteraceae. Next base: position 203,099 of record CAYSFR010000012.1, on the reverse strand, counting down.
TTCGCAGATACTCTGGAGACTGTTTCCCGGGCATTTGGCCCGGCGATTCTCCCCTAGTAGGCCAAATACGCGGGGCTGGAGCCTCGGGATTACTTTCGTGCCGGGATCGAATGGCAGAGCGCGTGGCGGGCGGGGAAGGGAAATAACTCCCAACTACTTCCGGGAGCGGCGCTTGTTAACTGGCGGAAGTGACGGTCGCCTGTGGCGCGGTGGACGACCCGCGGCGGAACTGGGCCGCTTGATCGAGAAACTGCCTCGCCCAGTCTTTCCGGCTCACCTGGACAACGTGACGGGCAAGATCGGTTAGTCGGCTCGCCTTGGTGAGGGGAGAAAACAGGGTTGTTTCGCGAATGAGCCGGCCGCTTTCCTGGACGTAGGCCTCGGACAGCTCCATATTCTCGGCGGATACCGACATTGCAAGGGTCAGCAGGGCCGGGGCCGCGTCGGGATGTTCGTCCGGCATCAGCACGTCGCAGGCGAGCCGCGCGTCGGCCACCGCCTCTTCCGTTATGCCGGTTCGGAACAGTGCCCAGGAGCGGAGGGCCCGGCCTCTGGCTCGGCTGAGTTCCCGGTTTCGGTCGTCTTCCGATGCGTCAGCGGTGACCCAGGGCGTAAGTACAGCCACCGCGTCCTCCGGGCGATCCTCCGCAAGCAGGAGTTGCGCTCGCAGGGCCTCAATGTCCAGTGCAAAGCCCAGAGCACTCGATTCCACCCGGTCTAGAACCGCTTTTGACTCAGCGAGATTGCCATTCTCATAAAGCGCTTCGGCCCACGCGGTCCGGTATCCGGCGGCGACGGCGGGTGACGCCGACTCCTCTAATCCCTCGACGGCTGCCGCGAAAAGCGACTGCGCAAATCCACATTCTCCATTCGCGCTCCATCGTACGGCGGTGTGGGCAAGCAGCTCAAAAGCGGTTGCCCGTTGTGCGGGAGGGATGTCTCGGGCAATCTCGACCGCGGCATGAGCCAGTTCCCCGGCCTTTTCCCGGCTTCCGAGCCTCAGTTCGCACTCTGCCTCTACCGCGAGCAGCTCGGCGGCGTACCCGGTCACCTTTCGACGGGACGGGCAGCGTTCCCGCGTTTCCTGGATGGCCATGGCGGCGGTGGCGTAGTCTCCATCCGCCATCCACAATCGTGCACAGGCAATCCGGATGGGAACACTCGCCTCCCAGTCCAGTTTCTCGCCCTCCAGCGCGTTTCCGAATTCGAGCGCCTTTGTCTTTGCCTCTCCCGCTGCGCCGAACTGTTTTCTGGCGGTCGCGGCCTCGTAAGTGGCGAACCAGTATCGGAACCAGACTTGATTGGGGACGCCGGAGAGGCCGGCGAGCGCCTTTCCCGCTTCTTGCAGGGCATCGCCTGCGGCTTCGGCATTTCCGTTTTGCAGTGACGCGTGAGCGTATTCAATTCGTTGAACGGCTACCGCCAAGGTGGAAGCCTCCGAGTTCGTCTCCAGGCGTTCCAGAGCCTGTTTTCGCGTCGCCAGCAGCTCAGCCGGATCCATTAGTCCCGCTTCCCGGTCGGCCCGATCATTGAGCATTGCTGCTTCCAACCCGGCCAGGATTCCTTTTCCTCGGCGGGTGCCGAGGGCCGTGTGGACCAGCAGTGCCCCATCGGTGAGGCCAAGCGGAAGGAGGTTTGCCACGCAATCGGCGGCTCCGATGGTGGCGACATACGCCGCCCACTCCCAAAGGCCAGCCGACGGGGTGCCGATCACGCTCACCATGGCCAGGAAGCCGGTCATGGCGAGAAACAACGACGCTGCCGGTCCGGCGATGACGACGAGGATCCAGTTCATCCGTAAGTCCTTCGTCGTGGTCGGGACCGCGGCGAGGTATCCGCTGGCCTGCAGAATGCGCTGCCAGTCGAATCCGAATGCCCAACTGCCGCCGGGCCGCTCGGAGACCGTGAACGGGCCGACATTGATCTCATGGAAACGGAAACCCACCGCCCAGGCCGCCAAGAGATGACCAAGTTCGTGGAACAGGGTGAATACAAGTTGTCCGGCAAGAATCCACTCCAACCCAAGCCGGCGGTCTTCATCGACCGGTAAGCCGTGCGCGGCCGCGAACTTGCGCAGCGCGTAGGAGATATAGACCACCAGGACCAGGCTGGCGATGATCACCAATACATGGGAGACCGGTTCAGGCCTCTCGGCTGGTGCCGCGGCGGCGGAGGCTTCCTCCGATGAGGCCTCCGCCGCCCGCGCGAAGGCGAACAGACCCGCGATACCCAACGGAGTGAAGAAGGGCAGCAGCGGCAGATTGAGGACCGATGCCGCCAGCGCCGTCCAACGGCCCCAACCCGTCTGCTGCAGTGCTCCCCAGCCGCCGGCCATGCAGAGCAAACCGAGCGCGGCCGCAATCTTCTGCAGGATCGAAAAGACCGCAAGTACCTGTTCCACTTGATCGGCAGAGATGATTTCCGGCTGCTGCTGCATGGCAGAACGCACCGTTTCCTCAACACCGGGGGCTAAACCCGCGGCGAGGAACATCCCCCCTTCCAGTAGCAACAGTGACGCGACGATCGTTCGAAGCATTTCTACTCGAAATCATCGGCATCCGCGCCCGGCAACTGTAGCGAAACAAAGAAAAAGGCCGCTGGCTATCGCCAGCGGCCTTTTTCTACCTTTGTCAGACGGATTAGTCGCCGAACGAACCGACTTCTTCGTTCTTTTCGGTGGCCTTGGGAGCCGCCGGAGCGATCCCGCCAACGGCACCGAGCGGAACGAAACCGCCTTCGGGCTGGGGCTCTTTGAGCACGTGCTGGCGGTACAACTTCGCCATCTGCGCGTTCTTGGCCGCATCCTTCATCTTCTCGTCGCGGGCCTTGATCTTCTCTTCGCGAGCATTCTTGGCGATGCCAGCGACGTCGAGATCGTGCTGCCGCTCGCGGTTCACGTCTTCTTCGTTCAACAAGAGCTTGTGCATCTTGGTGTCGAGGTTGACGTTTTTGCCGCCGGCGAAGATTTCATGACGCCCGTTCTCTTCGTACCACTTGGTGAGGGTGGCGGTCATGTGCATCTTCTCGATAATGTTCCGCCAGCCGACGCCGGTGTTGTAGGCGCAGAAGCTGATCTCACCCTGCTGGGTGGCGTAGGGGATGATGCACTGTTCGGTACGGCGGAAGTCGTAGTTGAACAGATCCTGGAACCACATGCCGGCAATAAACAGGAAGTTCCAGCGGTCAGCGCGTCGCTTTTCGATGTCGGCCATCGTACGGTCGCCGGTCACTTTGCCGTAGTTGCGGCCGGTGGCACCGAAGCACTTGTCGAACTTCTGGAGCAGATCCATCAGGCGGAAGTGGGTGGGCGCTTCAAACGGCTTGTAGTTCCGGAGCAGGGCAAGCGAAACACCGAGGATGGAGAGTTTCTTACCGCGAGCGGCGTCGTTGATGCGCGCGATGTCCTTGGCCAGGCGGTCGGCGTTGAGGAACGCGGTCACCGGGCGGGCTTCCTTGGTTTCCTTGTCGACCATGAGCGCCATGCCGATACCGCAGTTCGGGTGGCAGCCGCAGGAGAGTTGGCCCCATTCATGTTCGGGTCCATGGACGAGGTCGGCCCAGTCGGAAAAGGTCGACATGAAAGAGATGGGAAACCAGTCGCGGGTCGGAACTCCGAGGCCCACCTGATTCTTCACGTCGTGGGCCAAATGGCTCAAGGTGTAGCGCTGTGCCGCGCGGCGTTCCGGGGTCACTTCTTCGTCGCGGCCCGTGAACGAAACCGGCTGGAAGGAGAGGAACGAGATGATCTTGGGGTTGTCGAGCGCGAACCGAACCACGGCGCCAACCTGCTCATTGTTCAAGCCGTTGACGATGGTGATGACCGGGACGATGTCGACACCGGCGTTGTGCAGGTTCGTGATCGCCTTCAGTTTGACGTCGAACAAATTTCCGACGCGGCGGTGGCTGTTCGCCTCGTTGCCGATACCGTCGAACTGGAGGTAGGCGTAGCGAAGGCCGGCTTCGGCGGCCTGTTTACAAAACTCAGGGCTCTTGGCGAACTCAATACCGTTGGTCGCGGCCTGTACCGAGTTGTAACCGACTTTACGGGAATAGCGAACCGCGTCGAGGAAGTAAGGGGAGAGGGTCGGCTCGCCACCAGAGAACTGCACCGACATCTGGCGGCGCGGTTTGATGGAGATGGCGTTGTCCAGCATCGTCTTGATGTCTTCCCAGCTGAGTTCGTGAACGAACCCGACCTGGTTGGCATCCATGAAGCACGGGTCGCACATCATGTTGCAGCGGTTGGTCAAATCGATCGTGAGCACCGAACCGCGGCCGTGGGTGATGGTGGAGGAACCGTGGTTGTGGAGTTTCTCGTCGTTGTGGGCGCGGATGTCGCGGCCCGGGAAGACGTCTTCCAAGTGCTTGGAGAACGCCGGGTCGATCGACATCAGATCTTCGAACTTGCCATGGATGGGGCATTCCTTCTCCATGACGATCTTGCCGTCCTTCTCGATGATGCGGGCTTTGATTTCGCCGCGCTTCTCGTTCAGGAGGACTTCCACCGGCGTGTCGCCGTTGACAACCTTATTGCGCAATTCCGGAATGCACTTCGGGCAGAGCGAGTCAGTTTCGCGCGGCCATCCGAGCGTGGGTTTCTGCTTTTCGTAGCTTTTCAGCAGCGGCTTATCGGACCACTTCGGGGTGAACGAAGGGTTCTGGTTGATCTGGTTCAACCGGTCAAAGATCTGCCAGGCAACGTTCGCCGTAACGGTGACGGCCTTTTCCACGTATTTGATGGGCTTGTGCATATGCTCCCTGTGAATTCGTCGGATAGACTTTCGATCTTCACTTTAAACGGGGAGCCTGTCCAGACAAAGTACTAGACATTGAATGGGGATATTCCGGGTCGAATGGCGATAATCCGGATTGAACGGTGATCGCCCATTCCTGGAAAGGCCATGCGGAATGAACAACTTAGTCACTCGAGGCGCGCCACCAGCTGTTCGCAAGCCACCCGCTCCGGATGCCCAGGTTCGCAATTGGATCGGTAGGCCTCCAGTGCCAGACCCGCCAGGACCCGCGCGTCTTCCCGATGTCCGGTCTCGCTCAGCAGTTCGGCCAGGCAGGCACCGGATAGCGCCGTGTCCGGGCTCCCGCCCCCCAGAATGCGGTACTTCATCTCGTACGCCCGCCGGAACAACTCCGTCGCCTCTGCCTCCCGGCCTTGATCCCGGCGTAGCGCGGCCAGGTTGTGGAGCGTTGAGGCGATCTCGTGGTGTTCGGACCCGTACAGACGTTCCCAAACCGCCAGCGCCTCCTGATAGATTGTCGCCGACTCCTCGGACGGCCCGCCTTCATCCAGCAAGCCCGCCAACGCCACTGCATCGGCTACTGCGTCCGGGTGATCTTTGCCCAGAATCGCGCAACGGGTTTCGTAGGCCCGCCGGGCCCACGGAATCCCCGCCACATATTCTCCCCGTGCGTGGTAGAGTCCGCCGATGTTGTGGTAAAGATTCGCTAACGCGACGCTCTGGTCGCCAAAGATAGGGCGATAGATCGCCATGGCCCGGGTGTAGGCCTCTTCTGCAAGGTCGAATTCGCCACTGTACTTGTAGAACATCCCCAAACCAACCCAGGCATCGGCGGTGCGCGAGTGATTCGGTCCCAGGTGGATCTCGGCGATCCGTAATGCTTCGAGGATTGCCTCCCTCGATTCGGAGAAACGGCCCGTCGCCCGCAGCACCATTGCAAGCACGCCGTGGCATCGAATCTCAATGGTTGCCATCGATTCGTCCCGGTCCTTACTCATCTCCAGGATCGAAAGTGCTTTTCGAGCTGCCGACTCGGCTTCCACGAACTGGTTGGCCTGCTCTTGGATGATGGCTAGTTCCGATGAGAGGTTAGCGACGTCGAGCGACTCGCTCCCGGTCCCGGCCGCGGCCAGTTCGCGGGCCCGTTCGAGTGCCGCGATTGCGTCGGCTAACCTTCCCTCTTCGAAGTGCTCCCAGCCAGACTCCTGCAGCCGAGTGGCGGCTTCTTCCCAGGATCCGTCGATGGCCATCACCGTAACCGCAGGCCGCGCTGGTTGT
>CAYSFR010000012.1:0-196967 GCA_964430625.1 uncultured Solibacteraceae bacterium | reverse complement strand
GGTTCCGGCCGCTGGGCGGCTCGAAGCTACCGCCGGACCCGCCGGCTTTCACGTTGGTTTTGATCTTCATTTCTGCTCTCCTTTCTGAATCTGCAGGCGCAAGCGCCTTCTTGGAATCGATGCGCCGGCTGCGGCCGGCGCCGGTTAGCGAACCCGCAGGCCGCGCTGGTTATGGTTCCGGCCGCTGGGCGGCTCGAAGCTACCGCCGGACCCGCCGGCTTTCACGTTCGTTTTGATCTTCATTTCTGCTGTCCTTCTCAATTCCCCTGGCGTACGCCAAGCGCGAGAATTCTCACGCGGCCGGAAACATTTTCCGGCGCATGTTCATGCCAATTTCCTTAGGGAATCCGCGCTTTAGTAGAAACGCCGCCGCTCGAAAACCACCATGTAGGTCTGCAGCAGCGATGGGAGCGCGGCGAAGGCCACCAATAGAAGCAGCGCCCAAAAAGCCAAGCCCTGATTAATGAGCCGGCGCCCCAGCCAGAAGAAGAACGGCAGGTAGAACAAGACCCCGGTGGCGAGCCCCGGCGAGTAGGTGGTTAGGAACGCACTCGCCACCAGATGGTAAACGGCGTTGGCGAAGAAGAAGTGCGTGCACCATATAAATAGGATTAAACCCGCCCAGCGGTTCCCTAGCACCGCCGCCGCAGTACTCAGGAACAGGACGGCCAGAAACGGAGGCAGTTGTGCCGCCACGAACCCGCCTTCCGGGATGGGCTGGCCGACGATGGAGTTGAACCAGCGCACGTAGCCCGGAGCCTCTTCGGCGACGTGGGCGGCGAAGAGGACTGGCGCCAACAAAAGCCTCCATCGGGCCCGCGGGTCTGATAGCATTCCCTAACATTCTATGTTGCGCCTCCTTCTGGGCCTCGTCGCCCTCTCCGCCTCCCTTTTCCCGCAAGGAACGAACGGCACCATCGCCGGTCAGATCACAGACCAGACGGGTGCCTCCGTCGTCAACGCCAAAGTCCTGATCCAAAACGAAGCCGCGGGTCTGAACCGCGAATCGGTATCCAACGCCAACGGCCAATACGTCGCCTACGCGCTGCCCCCGGGACAGTACAAGATCACGGTGGAGCATCCCGGTTTCCAAAAGCTGGTGCGGACATCGATTGAACTCACCTCGGCCGACGCCATCACGGTGGATCTGCGGCTCGCAATCGGCGACGTCCGACAGACTATTGAGGTCTCCGAAGCCGCGCCGCTTCTGCAATCCCAGACGGCCATGGTTTCCTCGTTGGTAACGAACGACCAGATGATCGAAATGCCGCTGAAAAGCCGTACTTTTACCTCTTTGGTGCTGCTCGGTCCGGGCGCTTACGCGGGTTCGGCCGGGAACCTGACCACCTCTCCATACGCGATGCGCGGCGACGTGAATATCTCCGTCAACGGCTCCAGTCCGCAGAATAACTCGTACTTCATTGACGGCATGGTGAACCGCAATCTCTGGTTGAGCACGCTGATCATGGTGCCCACCGTCGACTCCATTCAGGAAATGCGGGTGCTTACCTCGAACTACTCGGCCGAATACGGAATCGCGGCCGGCGCCGTTACCATCGTCCAGACCCGTTCGGGGACCAACAAGTATCGCGCCTCGGCCTACGAGTTTCTGCGCAACTCGGCGCTCGACGCCAACCAGTTCTTCAACAACCGCCTCGGTGTGGCCAAACCGGCCTTCCGGCGCAATGAGTTTGGCGGGACCTTTGGCGGACCTGTCCGGAAAGACCGTACCTTCTTCTTCGCGGATTACCAGGGCATCCGCGTGGCGCAGCCTCGTTCGTCGATCTCCACCATCGCGACCCTGGCTCAGCGGGATATGGTCGCCACCGGGAACTTTGCCGGTCTCGGAACGCAGGTCTTCGATCCGTACACCCTTACTGGGACGCAGCGCACGCCGTTCGCCGGCAACCTGATCCCGCGTACGCGGCTCGACCCGGCGGCACAGAAGTTGTTCACTCTCCTCCCGGACCCCACCTCGGCGGCTGCCAATCGCAACTTTGCTTATAACCCCACACAGCGCCAGACCACCGACCAGTTCGATGTCCGTCTGGACCAGAATGTGGGCTCGGCCGATCGCCTCTTCTTCAAGTATTCCTGGGACAATACCAGCCTGGTGATCCCCGGTTTCATTCCGGTTCGCCCTGGCGTGACCCTCGACCAGAACCCATATCTGGCGGCTGACGGCACCTACACCGCTACGGACACGCCGCTGCGCAATCAATCGGCGACGTTCAACTATGTCAAAGTATTCACGCCTTCGCTGATCAACGAGACCCGGTTGGGCGTGGTGCGCTGGAACCAGAACATCGAACCGTTGGGCAATCCGTTTTCGACGGCCACGGCGCTGGGCATCCCGGGTGTCAATATCAACGACAAGTCAGGCGGACTTCCGTCATTCACCATCACCGGTTTCTCCGGTCTGGGCGACAACTCCACCTATCCCGAAGTCAGCCGCACCACCTCCTTCCAGTATGAAAACGTGATGACGTGGACGCGCGGCAACCACACGCTGAAAGCGGGCGGGGTCTATGTCCGCCACCGTTTCAATGGTTTTTCCGCCTTCCCGACCCGCGGCGACTTCTCCTTCAACGGGCAGTTCACCCGGCAGATCGGCACAACCACAACGGCTACGGCTCTGAGCGACTTCGCCATCGGCGCCACCAGCGGCATCAACCGGAACATCCTGGTGGGTACCTTCGGAATGCGGTTCTGGAACATGGGCGCCTTTGTCGATGACACCTGGCGCGTCAACAGCCGGCTGACGATCAACGCCGGCGTGCGATATGACATTCAGGCGCCGCCGTATGAGGTGTATAACCGGTGGTCGAACTTCAATCTGGATACCGCAAAGCTTGAGATTGCCACCGGTTCTGGCGCGCAGCGGCGTTTGCGGAAGCTAGACCTCAATAACTACGCGCCTCGAACGGGTCTCACCTATATGCTGACGAAGGACCGCAAAACGGTGCTTCGTTCCGGCTTCGGCGTTTCGTTCGTAGAAGCCGGGCAAGGCGGCGGGCAGTTGTACAAGAACCTACCATTCTTCTTCTCGCAGGTGATCGCCACCGATCAGAACGCCGCCCCGCCGCGGCGGCTCTCCGACGGGATCCCGGCCGCGGTGCCGCTCAATCCCAATGACACCGTGCAACTCTCCTCCGGCAGCCCAAACGTATGGGACTATAACTTGCAGTCGACGAAGGTGATGCAGTGGAGCCTGGGGGTGCAACGGGAGATCCTGCCCCAGACGCTACTCGACGTCTCCTATATCGGCACGCGGACGATTGGCCTCGTATCCAACGTCAACATCAACCAATCCGTACCGGGAGCGGGCGCGCAGAACCCCCGCCGTCCGTTTTTTGCCGTCAACCCGAACATCGTCAACCTGACGTATCGGACGAACTATGGTTCGGCGAAGTATCACTCGCTGCAGACGCGCGTGGAGAAGCGTTACTCCAAGGGCTTCACAGCCTCCCTTGCTTACACCTACTCCAAGTACATGGCCAATGGGACGAATATCAACGGCGGCGGCAACGGGGCACCGCAAGATAGCCGCTGCACGGCATGCGAATGGGGCCCTATGCCGGAAGACCGGAATCACATTGCGGTGGTCAACCACAACTGGGAGCTCCCGTTCGGCAAGGGCCGGCAGTTTGTAACGGATGGTCCACTGAGCTACCTCATCGGCAACTGGAACCTGACCGGAATCTGGACCATGTCGACAGGCGAGAAGTTTACGGCCACGGCCGCGGCCGGCGTTTCGAACTCCGCCGGCGGTGGTGGCGACCGGCCCAATCGAATCAAGAACGGCAACCTGCCGGTCTCCGAACGAACCATCGATCGCTGGTTCGATTTGACGGCCTGGGCCGCGCCGGCCCAGTTCACCTTTGGCAACTCCGGCCGCGGTATTCTGGTGGGACCAGGAAGTATCAACGTCGACTTCGGCCTCCAGCGGGAATTTCCTTTCGGGGAAGGGAAGCGGGTACAGTTCCGCTGGGAGATGTTCAATGCGTTTAACCGCGCCAACTTTACAACTCCCAACTCCAGCATCGGCAACGCTCTTGCCGGTGTGATTTCCAGTACCGCCCCGGCCCGCGTGATGCAACTCGGGCTCAAACTCTACTTTTAGCCAGGAGCCCGCATATGCTTTCGAAGATAGCCCTGATCGCCGCCGCCATTCTCGTCATCTTGGCCGGTGTCATCGCCATGCAACCAGACACCTACAAAGTCACCCGGACGGCGGATATTGCCGCCGCTCCGGCGGATATTCACGCTCTGATCAACGATTTTCACAAGTGGGAAGGCTGGTCTCCGTGGGCCAAGATCGATCCCGCGATGAAAACCACCTACTCGGGAGCCCCGGCCGGCCCGACTGCCAGTTACTATTGGATCGGGAACGACGAGGTGGGTGAAGGCCGGATGACCATCACCGAAAGCCAGCCAGGGCAGAGTGTAAAGATCAAGCTGGAGTTCCTCAAGCCGTTCGCCTCGAATGCCATCACCGTTTTCACCATCTCCCCGTCCGGTGCCGGCTCGAAGGTGGAATGGGCGATGACCGGCGAAAGCAACTTCCTGTCTAAGGGGTTCTCGCTCGCCATGGGCGGGATGGACAAGGCGATCGGCCCGGATTTTGAGAAGGGACTGGCGCAAATGAAAGCGCTGGCGGAGCGGAAATAGGCAAAAAAAGCGGGGAGCCGAAGCTCCCCGCTAAGGTTTCGTTGGCAATTGAATCAGGCGGGAACCCGTAGCCACTTGTTGAAGTAGGCGACCGTTTCCGCCCAAGCCGCGCAGGCTGCTTCGGCGTTGTAGGCCGCGCCCGTGTCATTGTGGAAGGCATGGCCCACCCCCTCATAAATGCGGACGCCGAACACCTTCTGGCGGGTCAGCATCTCAGCAATGATGGGGGCCATCCGGCCAGTCAGCGCACGATCGCGTTCGGCATAGATCATCAGGACCGGAGTCTGCACCCCGGCGATGGTCTCGACCGGAGGTGGCGGTCCGTAAAACGGCACGGCGGCGGCTATTTCCGGAAGATTTGCGATCAGGTCCCAAGTGTTGCCGCCCCCAGCGCAGAATCCGGTGACGCCGATCCGGTCATGCTGCACAAACGGAGTAAACTTCAGATAATCCAGCGCGCTCACTAGGTCCTCACGTCGCTGTTCCACCGTCGTACGGCCATAGGCCTGTGTTTGCTGTGTCGGTTCCGGGAATGCCTGCACCCCACCCTGGCGGGAGAGCAGGTCCGGGGCGATGGCGGCGAAGCCCGCCCGCGCCATCCGGCGGCACACATCTTTTATATGCTCGACCAGCCCGCGGTTTTCGTGGATTACGATGACACCGGGCATTTTGCCGTCCACACCCTTCGGGTAGGCGAAGTGGGCGAACATCTTTACGCCGTTGGCGGTGTATTCAATATCCCGGGCAACGATGTCCGGCGCATCAATCGGTACCTTGATGTTGGCAGGGCAAGCGCTCGGCGTCTGGGCCATCACCTCGGAATAGTTCCCCAAAGCCACCGTCGCCGCCGCACCGCTACCGAAGAGTTTCGTTACTCTCGATATCAGTTCACGCCGGTCAAACGCGCCGTCTACGTAAAGATGGACGAGCTCATTTACGGGATCTTTTTCTTTTTCGTTGTACATGCGAAATATAGATTATTCCGAAACACCGGCTGGTGGTAGAGTTTCTCTTGTTAACTATGCGGCCCCTTCTGTTTCTCTTCGCTCTCACCCTGCACGCCCAATCCCCCATCACGTGGAACTTTGAAGGCGGCAACCTGGGCCGGGTGGAAAGGGCCGGCCCCCACCACTACCGGGCCCACTTGGCCGGGGAAACCGATCAGGACGGACGCAATCGCCAGGCCAATTGGTACTACTTCCAAGTGGAATCCGCCCCGAACGAACCGGTCACCATCGACTTGGTCTCCATCCCTGGCGAATACAACTATAAACCGAACCGCGGCGCGGTGACCGGGGATACGCCCCCGCTGATCAGCTTCGACAATAAAACCTGGAATCATATCGAAACCTTTGAATATGACGCTGCCGAACCGCGTATGCGGCTGAAAATCACCCCGAAAACGAAACGCTTTTGGATTGCCCACGTGCCTCCGTACACAAATCAACACCTGGATGCACTGCGCAAGTGGGCCGGGAAGCGGTTGAAGGAGGAGATCATCGGGCAAACCGTCGACAAACGTCCGATCCCGCTTTGGACCATCGGCTCCGGTCCCAAGGTCGCCTGGCTCTTCTTCCGCCAGCATAGCTGGGAGTCGGGCAGTTCCTGGGTGGGGGAAGGTCTGGTCCGCCATCTGCTTTCTCAGGAGGGTTCGGCGCTCCGCCAGCAGGTCACCTGGAAGATCTACCCGATGTGTGACCCGGATGGCGTGGCCCGCGGCGGTGTCCGCTTCAACAAGTTCGGGTTCGATCTGAACCGCAACTGGGACACCAACGGGGTGGAAAAAATGCCGGAGATCACCGCCCAGCGAGCCGCCATCAAGGCCTGGCTCGCTGCCGGCAACAAAATCGATTTCCTCTTCAGCCTCCACAATACGGAGACCTCGGAATACCTGGAAGGGCCGCCGGAGAACGGCGGAGCGGGGAAGTACACGGCTCTCGCAGAAAAACTGTTCCAACTATTGGAGACCGAAACCAGCTTTGCCCCCACACGGAAACTCTTCTACTCGGAAACCTCCACCACGGCTGGCATGCCGGGGCGGATGACGGTGAGCCAGGGTTTATATAAGGAGTTCGGTCTGCCCACGTTCATCATGGAACAGCGGATCTCTATGCAGCCCAAGTACGGCCGGAAGCCACTTGTTAACGACCGTATCCGGTTCGGGCGCGAATTCGCCGTAACGATTGGTAAACTATTAGCGCCCTGAATCACTATGCGACTGTCAATCCTTCTGCTCGCTCCCGCGCTGATCGCTGCAACCGATCCGGCCCCTTGGGCCAAATGGCGGGGCCCTCATGAAACCGGTGTCGCCAAAGGCGCCGCTGCCACCGAATGGACCGAAACGAAAAATGTGGTGTGGAAGGCGCCGATTCCCGGTCGCGGCCACAGTTCCCCGGTCATCTGGGGCGATCTGATTTTCCTGACCACCGCGGTTCCGACCGGGGAAATGCCGGGCGCCAACCCGGGCGGGGCCCCGCCGGGCGGTGGCGGAGGTCGCCCCGGTGGCGGTGGCGGCGGACGCCCGGGCGGTGGCGGCGCCGGCGGCGGGTTTGCTTCCGGCGTGGAGCATAAGTTCGTCGTGATGGCGATCAACCGGAAGACCGGCAAAACGGTCTGGGAGAAGACGCTCCTCACGGCCACGCCCCATGAGGGCTACCACTTCCGCTACGGCAGCTTTGCGTCCAATACCCCGGTCACCGACGGCAAACACGTCTACGCCTTCTTCGGCTCACGCGGGATCTACGCCCTCGACATGAAGGGCAACATCGCCTGGCAAAAGACCTTCGGCAAGATGCGGATGCGCCTCGCCTTTGGCGAAGGGGTACCGACAGTGCTCGATGGCGACCGCCTGCTGCTCAACTTTGACCAGGAAGATGGCAGCTACCTCCTGGTCCTGGACAAAAATACCGGGAAAGAGATCTGGAAAGTGGAACGGGAAGAGGCCAGTTCCTGGTCACCGCCCACGGTGGTTGAAGTGGGGGGCCGCAAGCAGATTATCGTTGCCGCCACTAACCGGGTCCGTTCCTACGACTACCAGACCGGCAAGCTCATCTGGCAGTGTGGCGGCCTCGGCTCCAACGTCATCCCGGCACCGGTGATTCACAACAACACCGTAATCGTGATGAGCGGCCACCGCGACCCCAACCGCATGGCTATCAAACTGGGGCGAGACGGCGACCTGACCGGCACCGACGCTGTTGTCTGGCAGAACACCAAGGGCAACTCCTACACACCGTCTCCGGTTCTCCACGAAGGACGGCTCTATTTCGTCACCGACAACGGGATTCTCAGCGCCATCAACGCCACCACCGGCGAACAGTTGTACCAGGAGAGGTTGCCCGGTACCTATTCGTTGAAAGCTTCGCTGGTCGGGGCCAACGGGAATCTCTACGTCTCCACCGAACAAGGGGACGTGTTAGTGGTGAAGATGAGCGATAAGTTTGAGCTCATTTCGACGAACAAGATGGCCGACGAGTTCTTCATCGCAACGCCAGCCATCGCCGATGGCGACCTCTATCTCCGCGGCAAGAACACCCTCTACCTTATTCGCCAAAAATAAGTTCGGCGCGACGGGCGGACGAGCGCGGCAACACCAGCTTGCGCTTGTCCGGATCCGGGCTCTCCCGGTAGTAGACGGCTGTGTGGCCGACCATCGACACCAGCGTGGCCCCGGTAGCCGCTTCTATCTCGGCGGAAAGTTCTTTCCGCTCGTCCTGCAGGTTGGCGAACCGCAGTTTCAGCAGTTCGTGACTGGTGAGCGCCGTTTCAAAACTTTTGTAGAAGTTTGGCGTCAGTCCGTTCTTCCCCAGGTGCATGGCCGCGGGCGCGCCGTGGGCCAACCGGCGAAGATACTTGCGCTGGGCGTTGGTGAGAGAACTGGGCATCTTTTCCAGTCTACCTCCAAACGGCCCATTTACCTCCAAACGCTCATCCCACCAGACGGTTCAGCCCGTCGAGCGCCGCAATTTTGTAGCATTCAGCCAGCGTCGGGTAGTTGAACACCGTGTTCACGAAGTAATCGATGGAGCCGTTGAAGCTCAGTACGGCCTGCCCGATGTGAACCAGTTCGCTGGCGCCTTCGCCAATGATGTGAACGCCAAGCAGCTGTTTAGTCTCCTGATGGAAGATCAACTTCAGCAGGCCGGTGTTGTCGCCGATAATCTGTCCGCGGGCGATTTCCCGGTACCGGGCTTTGCCAACTTCGTAGGGGATGTTCGCCTGGGTCAACTCCTCTTCGCTGCGGCCCACCATGGAGATCTCCGGAATCGTGTAGATTCCATAAGGCAGCAGCGAGGGGACGCTCTTGGCCTCCAATCCGAAGGCGTGGCAGGCGGCCAGGCGCCCCTGCTCCATGGAGGTGGAGGCCAGGCTCGGGAACCCGATGACGTCGCCGACGGCATAAATGTTCGGCACTTCTGTCTGAAAGTGGGTATTCACCTTGATGCGGCCACGGTCGTCCGGGGTGATGCCGGCGTTTTCAAGACCCAGGCGGTAGGTGTTTCCGGTGCGCCCGATGGAGTAGAGCACCTTCTCGGCAATGATCTGCTTTCCGCTGGCCAGGTGAATCTTCACCCGTTTGCCGTGTTCATCGACAACGGTGTCGATCGACGAGACCTCTTCGCCCAACCGCAGCGTCACGCGGTTCTCCCGCATCTGGTAGGCCAGGGAGTCGGCGATTTCGTCGTCGACGAAATCCAGAAGAATGGGCCGCTTGTCGATCAGCGTGATCCGCACCCCGAGCGCCGCAAAGATGGTCGTATATTCGGTGCCGATCACCCCGGCGCCGACCACGGCCAGCGTCTTAGGAAGGCGCGCCAGGTCGAGGATCTCATCGCTGGTGAAAATCGTCTCGTGGTCGAAGGGGATCTTATCGCTTTTGGTGGCCGTGGTCCCGACGGCGATGATGATCTTTTCCGCCGACAACTCCTGGGACCCGTGGTTGTCCACCGTCTCGACGCGGACCCGGTTCGGACCGGCAAAGCTGCCCCAGCCTTCAATCAGGTCGATGTTATTGCGAATTACCTGGTGACGCGTTACGTCCTGCTCGTGTTTGATCACCAGATTGGTGCGGAACAGCAGATCCTGCATCGTGATGTGCTGCTTCACCGAGTAGGACGAGCCGTAGAAGCTTCTCTCCCGGTATCCGGAAAGGTGCATTACCGCTTCCCGCAGCGTCTTGCTGGGGATGGTGCCGGTGTTGATGCAGGTTCCGCCCAGGACCGCCTTTTTCTCCACAATCGCCACGCGCTTCTCCAGCTTGGCGGCCTGGATGGCGGCCCGCTGCCCGCCCGGCCCGGACCCGATCACAATCAGATCATAATCAAACTGCGACATTCGCTTGCATCTCCCCCTGCTCTAATCCATTATCTATCGACGGCGGAGCCTGGTTGCAGTATAGTTTTTAGCACTGGTCCCCTATTCATGACTCGCCGAGACCTGCTTGCCGCTGCCGCCACAACTACTATGAGCGCCGCCCCCAACTACCGCATTCTCGACCCGCACGTTCACGTCTACAAGCGCGATCCCCGCTTTCCTTATTGGAAGGGCAATCCCTCGCACCCGCAGGATGACAAGTCCGCGGAGATGCTCATCGAGCTGATGAAGGCCAACCATGTTGCCAAAACCGTCATTATTCAGGTGCGGCACTACATGTTTGACAATTCTTTCCTGCTACATACGTTGAAACAGTATCCGCAGTACTTTCAGGGCGTCTGCCGCGTAAACCCCGAAAACCCCGACGCGCCCGAGCACCTGGCCGAACTGACCGAAGCCGGTTGCCGAGGTGTCCGCCTCAGCCCGGCCGCCAATGCCTCCGGCGATTGGATCACCGGTCCGCTGATGAAACCGCTTTTCAAGCGCTGCGAGGAACTGAAGGTGCCCATGACCCTTCTGGCACCCATCTCCCGCATGCCCGCTATCGGCACGCTGATCGACCAGTTCCCCGATCTGACGGTTGTCATTGACCACATGGCCGACACGCCCGTCGATCAGCCTGCGGAACTGGAAAAGCTGATCGCCCTCAAACGCCATCCGAAACTGTTCGTCAAGGTCTCCCACACCTGGTCGCTGTCCAAACAGGCCTATCCCTGGACCGACTCTCAGGCGCACGTTAAGCGGCTCCACCAGGCCTTTGGGCCCCAGCGGCTGATGTGGGCCACCGATTGGCCGGTCTCGCTCCCACATGCCACCTATGCCCAGACCCTGGCCGTAGTACGGGACGAGATGAAATTTCTCAACGAAGACGACAAAATGTGGATGTTGTCCAAAACCATTGAGCGTGTCTGGCCCTTCTCCTAACTCCCGCTACAACATCGCCGGCCGGCGGCGCGCCATTCGCGCAGTCCGCTTCGCACCGGCGGCCCCCGTGCGTAAAATCCTGTACGTGCACGGCTACGGGGAACACAAGGAGATGCTCAACTACCGCCTGCTCTCTGACGCCTTTACGGCGGCCGGTGTCGAGTTGCATGGATTTGATCTTCCCGGCCATGGGGAGGAACGGGAACTCCCCAAGGTGTGGGAGCCGATGCGGGAAGACATGCATTCCGTTTTTGAACATGTCCGGCCGGATGCGGTGATCGGCCTCAGCCTGGGCTCCATCGTCGTGTTGGACTGGGCGATTCATCACCGTGTCACCATCCCCTTGGTTACCATCGGCGCCCCGCTGGGCAAAGTGGGCGTATCCCCGGTGATTCTTCTCATCGGGAAACTGCTTTCCCTGATCGCCCCGAAAGCGAACCTGTCTCCCAAATTGGGAGTGAAAGATGTTTCCCGGGATCGTGCTCTGGTCGATTCCTACCTCGCCGATCCACTCTTCCACCAGCGCTCCACCGGCCCGGCCCTGGAGATGTTCTTCCAGGTGGTCGCCAATGTCCGCCGGAACGCACCGTCGATCCAGGCGCCGCTGCTCATGCTCCACGGCGAAGCCGATACCCTGGCTCACCCGCATCCGGCGTTTCTGGATCGGACCGCCAGCCCGCGCCGTCAACAGATCCTCTACCCCGGCGCCAAACACAACCTGTTCCTGGAGACGAACCGGGACGAGGTCTTCGCCGACATCCTCCAATTTCTCCATGCCTGAATATCCGGATATCACCGTTTACATCGAGGCCTTGAAGCGGCACGTGCTCGGCCGAACGCTGGCGGAACTGAAGGTCACCACCCCGTTTCTCATTCGTACTTATGCCCCGCCGGCCAGTTCCATCCACGGGCAACCACTCGTCGCGCTCCGCCGTGTCGGCAAGCGGATCGCCTTTGGCTTTGGTAACGGGCACTGGCTGGTTTTGCACCTGATGGTGGCCGGCCGCCTCCATTGGAATAACCGGCGCCAGGCGTTGGCGTCGTTCGTCTTCGACAACGGGACGCTGACCCTCACCGAGGCCGGCTCCAAGCGCCAGGCCGCCGTTCACCTGTTTTCCTCCGAAGCGGATCTGGCCGGCATCGACCCGGGTGGCCTGGAGGTGATGACCTGCCCCCTCGACGAGTTCGTCCGCCGCCTGACCGTCGAAAATCATACCCTGAAACGCTCACTCACCGATCCCCACATCCTCTCCGGCATCGGGAACGCCTACAGCGACGAGATCCTCCACCACGCCCGACTGAGCCCCGTCACCCTGACGCAGAAACTGTCACCCGCCGATCTGGCTACTCTGCTGAACTCCATCCGCGACCGGTTGGAGTATTTCACCGCGCTCCTCCGCCAGCAGACCGGCGCAGGTTTCCCCGAAAAGGTCACCGCCTTCCGCCCGGAGATGGCCGTTCACGGTAAGTTCAATCAGCCTTGCCCGCGGTGCACCACTCCGATTCAACGCATCGTTCACGCCACCAACGAAACCAACTACTGTCCCGCCTGTCAGACCGGCGGCAAACTCCTGGCCGACCGGGCCCTATCCCGCCTCCTCGGAAAGGATTGGCCCAAGTCCCTGGAAGAAATGGAACTTCGAAAGCGAGCCTGACCCCATGCCCATGCCGAATATCGTCCGCTGCCGGAAATGCGGCGCCGGTACGCCCGCCAATGCTCCTTTCTGTAACCTCTGCGGGGCGCCGCTTGCCGAACCGGCTACCGTACCCCGCTCCGAACGGCCGCAACTGGTTGTCCCGGAACACGAGTCGAAACCGGTTCTGGCGCTCGTGCTGGCCATTTTCGGACTCTGTGGATGCGGCTTCGTCAGCGCGATTCCTGCGCTCATGATCTCCCGATCGATGCTGAAACGGATCGACGCCGGCGAGATTCCCGGAACCCGGCGGCCCATGTTGCAGGCGGCTTACTGGATCAGCATTGCCACCATCGTACTTTCGGTATTTTTTCTTGGACTCTTCGCGCTTATCTTCTTCGTCGGTGGTAGTACGTCCTAAGAGTCCTATTTTCAATTCGATCCCATTCACCTTAAAACTGGGGCGTGAGAAAACGGCCGGCTGCCCGTCCGGCCATCGGATTCCCACAATTCCCTAGTGTCTTTGCCTTAACTTCAATATTTCCAATCACCTACGTCATATTGTGGATTTGTTGAGGAAAACCACAATTAGTAGTTGACCGGGTCCAAAGGACCGCTGTATGCTGTAGGTCGTTAGCGAGATACCGCAGTAGTTGGTAGTGTGTGCTGGGTAGTCTCCCCAGTCCTCCTCGGTGACGGTCCTCCAGCCTCCCCATCCTGATTGGCAGCGACTTTAGGCTGGCAGGCTCGTATTTTGTTTCCGGTTCCAAATCCTCCCCCCTTTAGGTGAATTTTATGGCGACGACGGCACAGCAATTGAAGAATACTTCCACGCCGACCGCGCAACAACTGTTTCCAGATGTCCGTTCGCAGACTCCGGAAGCAGCCATGCGCGTACGGAAACGAAATGGAGCTTTGGAACCCGTCGATGTTTCCAAAATCATCCGCGCGGTGCAGCTTTGCGCCGCTGGTTTGTCGCAAGTCGATCCGATGCGTATCGCGGTAAAAACGATTGGGGGCCTTTATGACGGCTCCACCACCCGCGAACTGGACCAACTGAACATCCAAACTGCCGCTTCCCTGATCGCCGAAGAGCCCGAATATTCGCGTTTGGCAGGCCGATTATTGGCTAATTTCGTCGAAAAAGAGGTCGCGGCGCAGAATATTTACTCGTTTTCGCAGTCCATTGAGGCCGGATATCGCTTCGGACTGATCGGTGACACCTGCTACGAGTTCGTCAAAGCCAACGCCCGGAAGCTCAATAGCGCCGTCGACGACCGCAATACCGACCTGTTCGAATATTTCGGCATCCGCACCGTTTACGACCGGTACCTGCTGAAGAACCCGGAGACCCGCGACGTTATCGAGAGTCCCCAGTACTTCTTCCTTCGCGTGGCTTGTGGCCTCAGCGTAAACGTCCAGGAAGCGATCGAGTTCTACAAGCTGATCTCGGCGCATGAGTACATGCCCAGTTCGCCCACGCTGTTCAATTCCGGCACCAAGCACCCCCAGATGTCGAGTTGCTACCTGCTCGATTCGCCGGAGGACAACCTGGAGAGCATCTACGAGCGGTACAAGGACGTCGCCATGCTCTCGAAATTCGCCGGCGGCATCGGCTTGGCCTATCACCGCATCCGCGCCCGCGGCTCGCTGATTCGCGGGACGAACGGCAAATCGAACGGGATTGTCCCTTGGCTCAAGACGCTCGACAGTTCGGTGAGTGCGGTGAATCAGGGCGGCAAACGCAAGGGTGCCGCGTGCGTCTATCTCGAACCGTGGCATGCAGATATCGAGGAATTCCTCGAGCTTCGCGATAACACGGGTGACGAGGCCCGGCGCACCTACAATCTGAATCTCGCCAACTGGATCCCCGATATTTTCATGCGCCGCGTCGACGAAGACGGCATCTGGTCTCTGTTCGATCCTAAGGTGGTTCCCCACTTCACCGACCTCTACGGTGCCGATTTTGAGAAGGCGTACCTGGAGGCCGAAGAAAAGGGCCAGTTCATGCGTCAGTTAAAGGCGCGCGACCTGTATGCCCGGATGATGAAGACCCTCGCCGAGACCGGCAACGGCTGGATGACCTTCAAGGACGCCTGCAACCTGAAGAACAACCAGACCGGGAAGGAAAACAACGTCATCCACCTGTCGAACCTCTGCACTGAGATCACCGAGATCACCAATCAGCGGGAGACCGCTGTTTGCAACCTCGGCTCAGTGAATCTGGCCCGGTACGTGAACGGCGGCGAATTCGACTTCGAAAAGCTCGCCTATACCGTCCAATTGGCCGTGCGGTTCCTGGACAAGGTAATCGACATCAACTATTACCCCACCAGCGAAGCCGGCGCATCCAACCAGAAGTGGCGTCCGGTCGGTCTCGGCATCATGGGCCTGCAGGACGTCTTTTTCCAGATGCGGTTGCCGTTTGACTCTGATAAAGCTCGCCAACTGTCCCGCCGGATCCAGGAAGAGATCTACTACTGGTCGATGCGTACGACCATCGAGTTGGCGGAGCTGCATGGCCCTCATGAGGCGTTCGACAAAACCCGTGCCGCGCAAGGCTTGTTTCAGTTTGACCTTTGGGGGGTTAAACCCTCCGAACCGGAACGGTGGGAGGAACTGCGCCCGCGGATGATGAAGTCCGGCATGCGCAACTCGCTCATGATCGCTATCGCCCCGACTGCCACGATTGCGTCGATAGTCGGTTCCTACGAATGCATTGAACCGCAAATCTCCAACCTGTTCAAGCGCGAGACGCTCTCCGGCGACTTCATTCAGATCAACCGCTACCTCGTCACCGAGTTGAAGGGGCTGGGTTTGTGGAACGAGGACCTGCGCAACCGGGTCAAGATGGGCGAGGGTTCGGTCCAGAACATTGACGAAATCCCCGACGAAATCAAGCAGGTCTACCGCACCGTGTGGGAAGTTCCCATGCGCGCGTTGATCGATATGGGCGCCGAGCGCGGACCGTTCATCGACCAGAGCCAGTCGCTCAACCTGTTCATCGAAAGCCCCACCATCGGCAAAGTCTCCTCAATGTACATGTACGCCTGGAAGAAGGGCCTGAAGACCACGTATTACCTTCGGTCCCGCCCGGCGTCGAAAATCTCCAAGGCCACCGTTCCCGTGCCCGCCGTGCCAGTCGCCAAAGCGATTGCCTGTTCGCTCGAAAACCCCGAGAGCTGCGAGGCCTGCCAGTAGTCAGTGAAGAAAGAAACACCCATGATTCTCGATCCCGGCTTTAACCTCACCTTGCGCCCCATGAAGTACCCGGTCTTCTACGAAATGTACAAGACCGGCATCAAGAACACCTGGACGGTGGAAGAAGTCGACTTTTCCACCGACGTCACCGATCTTCGCCAGAAGATGAACCCGGCGGAACAACATCTCATCAAGCGGCTCGTCGCTTTTTTTGCCACCGGTGACTCCATTGTCGGCAACAACCTCGTCCTCAACCTGTACAAGCACATCAACTCCCCGGAAGCGCGGATGTACCTCTCCCGCCAGCTTTACGAAGAAGCTGTGCACGTGCAGTTCTACCTCACCCTGCTCGATACCTATATTCCCGATTCCAACGAGCGCGCCGCCGCCTTTTCCGCCGTTGAGAACATCGAATCCATCAAGCACAAAGCCGATTTCTGCTTCAAATGGATCGATTCCATCAACGAGATGGAGCGGGTAGAAACCGAAGCCGACATGAAGAGCTTCCTGCTCAACCTGATCTGCTTTGCCTGCTGCATCGAGGGCCTGTTCTTCTTCGCCGCCTTTGCCTACGTTTACTTCCTGCGCAGCCGCGGTCTGCTCCAGGGGCTCGCTACCGGGACCAACTGGGTCTTCCGCGACGAGAGCGCCCATATCGATTTCGCCCTCGAGGTGATCGCCACCGTCCGCCGCGAACGCCCTCACCTGTTCGACGCCGAACTGGAAGCGCGTGTCAAAGAGATGATCCGCGACGCCGTCGAGTGCGAGGCCAAGTTTGCTGACGATACCCTCTCCGGGGGCGTCAGCGGCCTTTCCAGCGCCTCCATGCGCCAGTACCTGGAGTATGTGGCCGATCGCCGCCTGTCGGCCCTCGGCATCCAGCCCATGTACGGCTCCCGCAACCCGTTCGATTTCATGGAACTGCAGGACGTCCAGGAGTTGACCAACTTCTTTGAACGCCGTGTGAGCTCCTATCAGGTCGCCATTACCGGCGAAGTCAACTTCGCCGAAGAGTTCTAAACCCGCCCTTTTGCAGCGACAGCCCTGGCCGCATCCACCGCCAGGGCTGCCGCGTGTTTGGACTCGTTCGGCAATCCGTCCAGTAGATCCTCCACCTGCTTGGCCGTCACCCCGCCCAGATCCTCCAGCGTCTTCCCGACTGCCCATTCTGCCAGTGCCGCTCCGGCGGCGATCGAAGCCGTACACCCCTTCGCCTGAAAACCTGCATTCACGATCCGGCCATCCTCCACGAGGGTGCTGAGGCGGAGTATATCCCCGCAAATTGGGTTCATCACCTCTGCCTGCAGCGCGGGTGGGGGGAGGGTACCCACGCATCTTGGCTCTCGAAAGTACTGGAGTAAGGTGGCGCTATACATGCGATAATCTCGTCATCTATTCTACGCGGAACCCGCCACTTTCCTGATGCGCCTCGACCCCAAAACCGTGCATGCGCCGGAGATCGGCCCCCAGTGGCTGAATTCTCCGCCGCTATCGCTACGGCAATTGCGGGGACGCGTCGTTCTTGTTGATTTCTGGGACTTTACTTGCGTTAATTGTGTGCGGACGTTGCCCTACATTCGCGAGTGGCATCGCCGCTACGAGTCGCTTGGCCTGACCGTGATCGGCGTCCATGCCGCGGAATTCTACTTCGGCCGGGCGCCTGAGATCCTGGAGCAGGCGCTCGCCGAATTCCAGATTTCCTACCCCGTTCTGCTCGATAACGACTACGCAATCTGGAAATCTTTTGCCAACAAGTACTGGCCTTCGAAGTACCTGATTGACCCCGAGGGGTACATGCGATTTTTTCACGCGGGGGAGGGAGCCTACCAGGAAACCGAGCTGGCGATCCAAGACCTTTTGCGGGAGCGGGACCCCGCAGTTCTCTTGCCCGCTCCGATGGCCCTCATGCGGCCATTGGATGCACCGGGCGCCTTGGCGTTCTGCCAGCCTCCGACACCCGAGCTTTATCTTGGCCACCGCCGCGGGCGCATAGCCAATGCCGGGGGCTTCGTTGAAGACCGGGACCATGAATACTCTTTGGGGGCCGGACCCGCGGAAGACCTGCCCGAACTCGCCGGCAGATGGCACGCGCTCCCCGATTGTGCCGCGACAGCAGGGCAAGCCAGCCTCTTTCTCATCTATTCCGGCGCCGAGGTCAATCTCGTTGCCTCTCCCACGGCCGAGTCCGGCCTCGTCGAGCTGATCGTCCGCCAGAATGGCGAACCGGTGCCGCAGGCGGTGCGCGGTACCGATCTGAGCGCCCGCGCCGACGGCCAGACCGTCGTTCGCCTCACCCGTCCCCGCCTTTATTCCCTGGTTCGTTCCGGTTCGTTTCAGCAAGCGCTTTTGGAGATCTCATGCGCTGTTCGCGGCGTACAATTCTTTGCGTTCACATTCGGAAGTTGCCTGGAGGGTAACCGTGAAGCGGCATGAAATTCGTGTTGTCGCGGGCGTGATTGAACGCGACGGAATGATCCTGGTCGGCCAGCGGCGCGCCGGTGACCGCTTTCAGTTTAAGTGGGAGTTCCCGGGTGGCAAGGTGGAGCCTGACGAAGATCCGAAGGAAGCGCTGGCGCGCGAGTTGCACGAGGAACTGGGAATCGTAGCCGTAATCGGGGAAGAGCTTTCCCGCTATGAGCACCATTACCCGGGGAAAACGAATATCCTCCTCATGTTCTATCGGGTCCCGTCTTTTTCCGGGGAGCCGCAGAACCACGTGTTTGAGAGTATCCGCTGGGAATCGCGCGCCAAGCTGCCCGAATACGACTTTCTGGATGGCGATGTGGACTTCGTCCGCCGCCTGGCCCGCGGGATGTATCGCAGCGCCTCCAGTGGCGCCCGCTAGGCAACTACTCCGGTAACTTGATTTCCAGACCGCGCTCGGAGTTAAACCGCTTGGTTGCCTCCCGGTCGATATTGGTGAGCGCAGTGGTTTCCTGCTTGTGATCCGGTTGCACGAAGTGCAGCGTCTCCCCCTCTGCCCAGAAAGCGACGGCCTGTCGTAGCGTACCGTCTTTCAGCGTGAGCAGATACACCTTGGGAGCATTTGGTTTGAAGTTCTCGTAGGGGTTGCTGATGGTACCGTACTCGCGCAGCACGGGCTTGGCTACTTCCGGTGTATAGCTGGGGTTCATCACCAGGAGGGGCGCCGGCGAGGGCGCCACATTTTGCTGGTTCACCAGGACAATCGGGGTGGGAGCGGCGACCTGCGGCTGGGGGTACCATCCGCCGCCGCCTACCAGGATCGGTGCCGGATAGATCGGGGGCGCGCCCGGGCGCTGCGGCATCGGGCGTCCGGCCACGCTACGGCTCAGGTTGGTCACGTGGTTATGGATCGCCGGGAGTTGCACGCTCGGCATTCCGGTGGAATGCTGAGGGAACTGCGGCTGCCCGCTCAACAGGGTTGCCGCAAAGGCGCTCACCGTCAGGAATGTCCGGATCAAAATGGTACCTCTGCCTATGAGACTAGTGGTTCGCCGTTTCGGTTGCAACTGAGTTTTATAATGAGCCATGACGGAAACTCGCCACTCGGTTTGCGCGCTGGACTGTCCCGACGCCTGTAGCGTCCTTGTGCAGGTGGAAGATGGCCTCGGAGTGAAGCTCCGCGGCAACCCGGCCCATCCGGTGACTCGGGGCTTTCTTTGCGCGAAAGTGACGAAGTACCTCGACCGGGAGTACTCGCCGGACCGCTTGCTCTATCCCATGAAACGCGCCGGCGCCAAAGGGGAAGGGAAGTTCACCCGGATTACTTGGGACGAAGCGCTCGATACCATCGCCACACGCCTGAAGCGGGTCGCCCAGGAATGGGGCCCGGAGGCGGTTTTGCCCTACAGCTATGCCGGCTCGATGGGGCTGCTGAACGCCAATGGCATGGACCGCCGGTTCTTCCATCGCATCGGGGCCTCCCGGCTGGACCGCACCATCTGCGCCAGCGCCGGGGCCGCCGGTCTGATGAAGACCCAAGGCCTGCGCATCGGCGTCGCGCCGGAGGACTTTGTTCACTCCCGGCTGATCATCGCCTGGGGAGCCAATATCCTGGCCACCAACGTGCATCTCTGGCCTTTTATCGTTGAGGCCCGGCGCGCCGGCGCCAAGTTGATCGTCATCGACCCCCACCGCAACAAGACCGCTCTGACCGCCGACCAGCACCTGTTCATCCATCCCGGCTCGGACAAAGCGCTCGCGCTCGGCCTGCTCCACGTCCTGTTCCGCGACGGATTGGAAGACTCCGATTACCTGGCGCGCTACGCCGCCGGCGCCGATGACCTGCGCGCATTCGTGGCCGGCTATACGCCCGAAAAAGTGGCCTATTGGACCGGCATCCCCGCCGAGACTATCGAAGAACTGGCCCGCGCGTACGCCAACACCCGCCCCTCGGTCATCCGTCTGAACTACGGCGTCCAGCGTAATCCCAACGGCGGAACCGCGGTACAGGCCATTGCCATGCTCCCCGTTGTCACCGGGGCGTGGCGCGAACTCGGCGGTGGGTTGCAGCTCTCCACGTCGCAGGGCTTCACCCTGAACCGGCCTGCGTTGGAAATGCCCGAGCTGCAACAGCGATCCCCGCTCGGCCGTGAGGCCCGGCTCGTGAATATGTCACAACTCGGCCACGCGCTCACCGAACTGGATGCGCCGCCGGTTAAGGCGATGGTCGTCTACTGCTCCAATCCCGCCGCCGTTGCGCCCGATCAGGCCCGCGTCCATGCCGGCCTGGCCCGGGAAGATCTCTTCACCGTGGTCATCGAACAGATGCCCAACGACACCGCCGACTTCGCCGACATCCTGCTCCCTTCGACTACTTTCCTCGAACACACCGATCTCTACACCGCCTACGGCCACTACTATCTCCAACTGGCACGTCCCGCGCTGCCTGCCCCCGGCGAGACTAAGAGCAACGTCGAAATCTTCCAGTTGCTTGCCGCGCGAATGGGTCTCGATGATCCCTGCCTGCACGAGTCCGAGGACGACATGATCCGCACGCTGCTCGCCAGCGGACACCCTTATCTGGAAGGAATCACGCTGGAACGGCTGGACGCCGAACACCACGTCCGGCTGAACCTCCCATCGCCCTTCCTCCCCTTCGCCGAGGGCGGATTTGCCGGCCCCGATGGCCTGGCCCAACTCCACCCCGCCGGGCTCGATTACACCCCGCCGCCGGAATCCCGCCTGGGTGACGAACGCGGCACCTACCCGTTGGAACTGATTACGCCCAAGGCGCACGACGCCATGAATTCGACGTTCAGCAACCGCGCCGCGCTGGACGCTGAAACCTCGGTTGCGTGGCTGAATAGCCTCGACGCCAGCGCCCGCGGCATCGCCAACGGCGACCCCGTTCGTCTCTTCAACAACCGTGGCGAGGTCCGTGCCTTCGCCGCCGTTGATGGCCGTACCGCTCCTGGGGTGGTGGCCGTCCCGGCCGTCCGCTGGCCCAAAAATAGCCAAGCAAGGGCCGGAGTGAATACACTGATATCGGACCGTCTTACCGATCTCGGTGGCGGTGCCACATTCTATAGCTGTCTAATTCAGGTGGAACGATGCGCAGATTGATGGTTGTCGCGGTGACCCTGGCCGCCCTTACCGGGCTTGCTGGCTGCAAAAAGGACAAGAAGGCCATCCAATACGTGGATGAAGGCGGATCTCAATTGGCGAGCGCCGTCAACGTGGCTGATCCAAAGACCGCTATTCAACTGCTGCGCGGTTTCCACGACGTCGAGAACAACGCCTGGCGCTGGACGGGTCCGAAGTTCGCCGTCGCGTTGCGTCCGCCCAAAGATACCGGGGCCGATGGCGCCAAGCTCTTCCTGGAATACGCCGTACCGGACCTGTTTATTCAGAAAGTCCCGAAGACGACTCTTAGCATCCTGGTGAACGGCAAAGCGCTGGAACCGGAAGTGATTGCCAAGGCCGGTGGCTCTCGCCTGGAACGCCCTGTTCCAGCCGAGTTGTTGAAAGGCGACGTCATCAACATCGATTTTTCGCTGGATAAGTACCTGACAGCCGGCCAAGTGGACCAGCGGGAACTTGGTCTCATCGTCAGTATTGTCGGATTGCAGAGCCCGCAGGCCCCTGCCGCCCCTGCCGCGCCCGCAAAATGAGGCCAGCCGTCGCGGGCTTTGCCCTTTCCGCCGCCGTCTGCCTAACTCTTTACTGGCCAGGGCTGATCACCTGGTTCTCGATGGACGATTTTGCCTGGCTCGGTCTGCGCCTTTCCATTGAAACGCCGGCCGATCTGTTCGCCGCGCTCTTTTCTCCCAAGGCGCAAGGGACCGTGCGGCCGCTGTCGGAACGCCTGTATTTCCTCTCTCTCGAATGGTTCTTTGGCCTCGAGTCGCTGCCGTTCCGCATCGTTGCCTTTACCACCCAGTTGCTGAACCTCTGGATGATTCAGCGCCTGGTGGAACGAATAACCGGGTCCCGCGCGGCGGGCTTCCTGGCGCCCCTGCTCTGGATCGTCAATAGCGCGTTGGCTCTCGCCATGTCCTGGTCCAGCGCCTACAACCAGATTCTCTGGCCCTGCTTTCTGCTCGCTGGCTGCCATGCCCGTTGGACCTGGCTCACTACCTCCAGCCGCCGCGCCCGCGCCGCCGAATGGGTCTTCTTCCTAGCCGGGTTCGGCGCGCTGGAACTGCAGGTCGTCTACCCGCTCATCGCCGCCGCCATCACCCTGCTCTACCATCGGGAACGCTGGCGCGACTTGCCCCCGCTTTTCCTGGTTTCTGCCATCTATACCGCCGTGAATCGGTCTCTGGCGCGCCCCCAGGCGAGCCCCGTCTATGCCCTGTACTGGGACACCGACATCGTTACCACCTTCCTCACCTACCTCCGCATGGCGTCCGGCATCTGGCGTTCCAATCTCGTTCGCGAGAACGAACCGTTCTGGCTGGCCGCCGAGTGGCTCATCGCCATCGCCTTGCTGGCCGCCGCCGCCGCGCTTGCCAGGCGCCGAGAGCGGTTTGTTGTCGTCGGCGCCGTCTGGTTCCTGGCCACCCTTGCGCCCATCCTCCCCCTGAAGAACCACCTGTCCGACTACTACATGACCGTGCCCTCGCTCGGTCTGCTCCTGATCGCCGCCCTCGGCGCCGCCCGATGGCCCGGCGTAGCCGCGCTGCCCGTCCTGGTCTATTTGGCCGGCAGCGCCTATTGGGCCCGCCGAACGGTCGACTACAACTTCTCCCGCGCCGAACAGGGCCGGATCCTCTTCGCTGGTATCCAGGAAGCCGCACGGCTCCACCCCGGCAAAGCCATCCTGCTCACGGCCGTCAGCTCGGAGCAGTTCTGGGGGGTCATGAACGACAACCCGTTCCGGCTTGTCGAGGGCTTGCGGGTCCATCTTGCCCCCGGCGGCGACGAGAACATCGAAAAACATCCCGATCTCGGTGACCCCGGCCAGTTTCTCCTCCCCGGTCCGGCTGCCCGCGCGGCACTGGAGTCCGGTGCGGCCGTCGTCTACTCCCCGGCCGGCGGCAAACTGCGCAACGTCACCTCGCTTTGGATGCAACTGGCCAGTCAGCGATGGGGCGAGGAGTTGGCCACTTCCGTCGATGTCGGCCAGGCCCTACTTGCCGGCCAACTCGATGACGGATGGCATCGCATTGAACAGGGATTCCGCTGGGCGAAGGGCCGTGCCGGATTGCGCCTCGGCCCCCCCGGAGCCGCCCGCGAACTGGCGATCGATGCCTTTCGCGGCCCCGAAGGCGGCAAACGGGGAACGGTCACGCTGGTGGTCTACCTGAATGACACCGAAGCCGGCCGATGGCAAATGCCCACCGAGAATAGCACGCTCTCGGTAGCCGCCCCATTGCCTGCTTCCATCGACCGCGCCAAACCGCTGAAGGTGTCTTTTTCCGTGGAACCTGTACTGGAAGAGGACGGCGACGGCGGCCGCCAATTGGGCCTCGCCTTTGGCAAATTTGCGTTGCGGTGAGCGGCCAAAGGTGTTCCGAAACGAGACGTTCAGCGGTCATGTGTCTCGTTTTGCGCCGTTTCACCCGCCTGGGTGGGGCATGTCCCACGTCTTAGCCCCGGGAAAGCCCCAACTTTTTGCCGGGACGGCCTAACGTTTGACCGCCCGCCCGTCGATATGATTTCACGGTAACGATTTTTCAATGGTTTACGTCGTTCCTTCGTTCGGTAATTTGGGAAATCTGTAGCAGACATCAATTTGGCTATTGGATTGCTCAATAACTGTGATAGGATATATGCGAACTGAAAACAAAGCACGGCGCGAAGGTTCCCGTTGCGAACCTCTCGTTCAGGGTGGGGCTGGTGAATCCAGCAACGCTTTGCTGGTCAGGCTGATCGGTAATCGACAGCCCGTTTGCAAAATTCTTGACCAGGTTTGCTCGCCGAATTCGCTTTTGATTTTTGAACCTTTTTGCTTGACCATGCGTCCATATGGTCTGAGCACTACCAAACAGCTGACTCTCCCAAGGGAAAGCGAAACTAAGCGCCGACCGATGGCGTTTCACAAGGAGCCGGTGTCGAATTGTTCACTGGCTGCATAACAGAGGGTCCGAGACGCAAACAGCGTTCTTGACGTCGGGCCGCTGCAATCGAAATTAACCAGCAAAGCAATAGGGAGGAAAAAACCATGACGAATGCTGAACTGAAAGCTTATAAGAAGATTCTGGATGCGAAAGAGGCCGAACTCGTCGGCGCTCTCCGCAACCGCGAGGGTATCGAGATCGAAAAGAGCCCCGACGCGTTGGACGAAGTACAGCGCGCCGCGGAGCGTGAACTCGCTATCCGCACACTCGACCGCGAGTCCAGCCTGCTGCGCAACGTCCGCGCCGCCCTGCTCCGCATCGAGGATGAATCGTATGGTGTTTGCCTCCATTGCGAAGAAGACATTAGCATCAAGCGTCTCAACGCTGTGCCGTGGGCCCCGTACTGCATCTCCTGCCAGGAACAGTACGACGCGCACAAGATCGAAGGCGACGAAGTGCTCGACGACATGCTCGTCGGCGCCGCGTAACCCGCGATTTACCAATTCAAAAGAAGGGGCGCAACTGCGGGTTGCGCCCCTTCTCTGTTTTTATAGGACCAATCGAATCGCCGTCACCATGCGACCCTCGCCCCGATCCCGCCGGAACGAGTAGAACTGCCCGGCATCGCACGTGGTGCACAGCCCCAGCGTGTCAATGCGCTCCGTCGCGACGCCTGCCCCCATCAGTTGCTCCCGGTTAGCAGACACTAGGTCAACATGAGCGCGAGGATCGCGCTGGGTGATATGACCCGGAAAGTGCGCCGCCACCTCGTCCCCCACTTCAAAACAGCAAACACCGATCGACGGCCCGATGGCCACCTGCAGATCGCCGGCTTCGCATCCCCACTCCGCCCCCATCGCCCGCACCGCCTCGGCCGCAATTGCCGCTTCCGTCCCGCGCCAACCCGCGTGAACCGCCGCCACTACCCGCCGAACCGGATCGGCAATCAACAACGGGACACAATCCGCCGTCCGAATCTCCAGCCATATCCCAGGCTTCGCCGTCATGAGCGCATCCCCGTCGCCCAGGTGTCCGGCCGCCTCGGCACGAATCACCGCGCGCCCATGCACCTGATGGAGTTTCGCCGTTTGCTCCAGCGGTGTCCAGTAGCCGTCGTTCCGCGTCCCGAACCCGTGCTCGATTCCCCGCAGCGCTCCCAGCAGCTTCGATCCCAGCCTGCTCATCCGTTCTCGGCCCGATACCACTCGAGCGTGCGTCGCAACCCTTCCTCGATCGAGAATCGCGGTTCATGGCCGAGAAACTGAACTGCCGAGGCCGTATCTGCCTGCGAATCCCGCACGTCCCCGTCCCGAGGCGGACCGTACTTGGCCGGCAGCGTAATCCCTTCCAGCTTCTGCACCTGCTCCCACAAGTAGTTCAGCGTGTAGCGCCCGCCGTTACCGGCATTGAAAACCCGTCCGCTGACCCCAGCCGCCGTCGAGGCCTTCCGCACCAGCGTCGCCACGTCTTCCACATACGTAAAGTCTCGCGACTGTTCGCCATCGCCAAAAATGGTCGGAGCCACCCGCGTTAATGCCGCTTTCATGAACAGCGAGAGTACCCCGGAATACGGGCTCGATGGATCCTGCCGGGGGCCATACACATTGAAGAATCGCAGGGACACCGACTCCACGCCAAAACACTCGGAAAACACGGATCCGTAGTACTCGCCCATCAACTTCTGCAGTGCGTACGGCGACTTCGGCCGCGGCGCCATCGCCTCGGTCTTCGGCAGCACCTCCGTATCCCCATACGCCGAGCTGGAAGCCGCATAGACCACCCGGCGCACCCCCGCCTCCTGCGCCGCGCGGTAGACGTTAAACGTCCCGTTGATGTTCACATCGTGCGATGGCACCGGTTCCTTAATCGAACGCGGCACCGAAGGAATGGCCGCCAGATGATACACCACCTCCGCGCCCTGAAAAATTCGCACCAGCGCTTCGTAGTTCCGAATGTCCTCGATGTGGGTTTCCACCCCATCCTTCACGGCGTCCAGGTTCGACAGGTGGCCGCTGTTCAGATTGTCGATTACCCCAACTCGGTCTTCCCCGTGGGCCAGCAACTCCCGTACCAGGGAGGATCCAATAAAACCGGCGCCGCCGGTGACGATGCTTTTTGATGACATGAAAATGGTCTGATCCTATACTGCGGCTATTTGCGCTTCCATATGGCGGATCGATTCGTTGGCGATAGCCTCCGCTCCGAAAGAAAAGTCGAACGCTTCCATCGAGATCCAGCCCTGATAACCACCGACCGCCAAGGCGGCTAAAATGGGTTTGAAATCGTAATTCCCTTTGCTGGGGTGCTTCCCGTCCAGTTCATTCACGTGCACATGGCGAATCAGCGGCAAATGGCGCGTCACCAGCACTTCATGCGCTTCGGCTTCCTGGATCGCATTATGGCTGTCGAACATCGTCCGTACGGCCGGGCTGCCGATCTCCCCCACCCACCGGGCCGCCTCGTCGAGCGAGGTCACCACGTCGGTGTCGGCCGGCGGCAGCGCTTCGATCAGCAGTGTTACGCCCTGCTGCGCCGCGCGGTGGCCTGAGGTCCGCATCCCATCGATGAAGTTCCGGGTCGCCTCCGCTGGAGAGAGTCCACCCACCGAGGTCCGCTGTTTCGGGGAACCGAAGATCATGACCCCATTCGGCCCCAGGTCGGCGCACAGGTCGATCAGATCCTGAATATGCCGCCAACTGCGCGCCCGCAGCGAGTGGTCCGGCGTCGTCACGTGCAGCCCCGGCGGCGAGACCATCAGCCAGTGCAGCCCGACGAACTCCAGGCCCTCGTCCGCCATGATCGCCTTCAAATCCCGCCGCTCGCCAGGCGTAATCGTCGATGGGTCGGAGGCCAGCGTGAACGGGGCAATCTCGATGCCGGTATAGCCGGCCTTTCGGATTGATTGGCAGGCCGTTCGGAAATCCCAGCCTTTGTAGACTTCGTTGCAGATGGCGTGGCGAAAAGGATAGGGCATGAAATACCAGTGTACGAATTCCTGCGTTAATCAGAAATGCGATGGACGATCTTTACCGCCTCCGCGGGGGGCGAAAACAGGGTTTCCGCGGCGCCGGCCAGTGGCAGCCGGAGCAATAACGGGTGCAGCCATCCCGGTTCGTATCCGCCCAGCCGTTCCACGGCGCGCCGAAAGTGCTCCCGCGACGCATTCACGCTGCCGGCAATAATGTGGTTCCCGATAATCAGGTCCAACGACGGCAACCGCACCTCGGCCGGACGTGCGCCCAGAATGACCAATACTCCCAGCCGCCGCAAGACGCGCATCGATTCCATCGCCAGCGCCGCACTGCCACACGCCTCGAAAATCAGGTCCGCGCTCGCCCCGTCCAGAGTTCGCTGATACCGGACGCCGTTCCTGTGCAGCAATTTCGCTCGCGGGGAGTCCTCCGCTTCCCGGGAGATCACCGTGACCTCCATACCGTTCGCCCGCGCGCACCAGGCGGCCAAAATGCCGATCGGCCCCGCTCCCAGGATCAACACCCGCTCCGGTTGGCCCGGATGCAGCCGCAGCGCCAACTCCCATGCCTTTTCCACCACGCTCGCCGGTTCCACCAACACAGCCACGTCGCTCAATGCGGCCGCCACGGGAACCAGATCCTCCGCCCGGTCCACCGCCCATTCACTCAGATAGCCGTGCAATCCGAAGATGCCGCGTTCCACATACTCGCCCGTCTGGCAATTGTCGCGGCGCCCCGCGCGGCACATCGCGCACCCCGGCCGGCAGTTCCGGCGCACCATCGGGACCACCAACTGCCCGCGCACCACCTCCCCAACCCCAGGCCCCGTGCTCTCCACCACACCCACCGCCTCATGCCCCAGAATCAGGGCGCGCTCCCCCTCTGGAGGGCAACCGAACTCAAACTCGGCAATGCCACGGTCGGTTCCGCACACCCCGCTCTCCAGCAAGCGCAAGCGGACTTCCCCCGGCCCGGGACCCGGTGGCTCTGCGTGATCCCTTACCTCCAGCCGCCGGGTTTCGAAGTCCAGACTGAGCGCCCGCATAATTAGGGACGCGTAGCCACGGCGAACAATGTCAGGCCCGGCCAAGGCAGAATCGGATCGATCCGCCGCCAGATCCAGATGGTCTTATCGAATACCTTCAAGGTCAGGCGGTTCAGCCGCGTACTGCCCAATAACTTCCCGTTGATCAGCCACGCCAGACAGCCGACGGAATTGAAAGACCGAATGGAAGTAACTTCCAGCCCGGCATCCGCGATCAGCCGCCCCAACTCTCCACTATCGAACCGCTTCTTATGCCCCAGTGTCTTGTCCAGATTGCAGTACAGGGACTGCGAATTCGGAACGATCACCAGTAACTTACCCCCAGGGGCCATTTGTCCGGCCAGGTGCTGCACTACCTTGGCCGGGTCGTTGACGAACTCCAGCACGCCCGCCGCCACCACCGTGTTCATAGACCCAGGTAGTTCCCGGAATGCTACCCCATCCTCCGGATCCACTTTCTTCACCTGCACATTCGGTGTCCGCAAAAAGCGATTGCGCAATGCGTGCAGATACAACGGATCTTTCTCCACGGCAACATACACCTGCCGTTTTCCCATCATCCGGGCGGCCAGATTGCCGATTCCGGCACCCACTTCCAATACCCGGTCGCCCAGGTGCGGCCGCAGCATCCGCG
Organism: uncultured Solibacteraceae bacterium; assembly: GCA_964430625.1. GTDB lineage: Bacteria > Acidobacteriota > Terriglobia > Bryobacterales > Bryobacteraceae. The sequence goes on along the minus strand of CAYSFR010000012.1, from coordinate 168,027 downwards.
TCAGCCAGCTGACATACTGCGGCGTTCCCGTGATGTTATGCAGATGCCCGCGCCCGTACGGTTCCACATACAAATCGTCCACAATCCAGAAATAGACAATTGCCACCAGCGCCTTGACGCCGTCCTTCCAGCCGATTTTCTTGCCTTCTTCGAAGGTTCGCCCGTGGTAGCTGATCGGGACTTCGTAAATCCGCAGCTTCCGCTTGGACGACTTCATCGTAATTTCCGGTTCGAACCCGAAACGGTTCGAGCGGATCGGAATACTCTTCAGCAGGTCGGTGCGAAACACCTTGTAGCACGTCTCCATGTCCGTCAGGTTCAGGTTGCAGAACATATTGGAGAGCGTTGTCAGCGTCTTATTCATCAGGGAGTGCCAGAACGGCAGCACCCGCGTCTGTTCGGCGGTCAGATAGCGCGAACCGAATACTGCGTCGGCGTGGCCGTCCAGCAGCGGACGCAGCAGCTTGGAATACTCGCTTGGGTCATATTCCAGGTCGGCATCCTGCACCAGGCAGAAATCACCCGTCGCATGCTGAATGGCGGTGCGGATGGCCGCACCCTTCCCTTCATTCACCTTCTTGGAGATTAGCCGCATCTCCGGATGCGCCGCCGCAATCCGGGCCAATATCTCGCTGGTCCCATCTGTTGAACAGTCGTCGACCAGGATTACCTCCCGGTCTACACCCTCTGGCAAACGAGATTCCATCACCTTTGCCAAGCTTGTTTCCACCACGGCCCGCTCATTGTAGACCGGGACCAATATCGATAATCGCATAGGCTCCTTGTTGTTAAACGATGCGGAAGGGACTCCGGTTGAAGGCGTAATCGATCGCCTCCTGGGGAACTTCATACTTCGATATCGCTAGATTTCCAATGTAGTTGACGTCTTTGATCCCAATCGGACTGGTGTAATAGGCGTCGACGATCAACTTCCGCGCCCAGTCGAAGAACCGCACCCCGGGCGCCAGATCCGTACCCGGCTTTACGGTATACGTCGAAAAACCCTTGTACTGCGGTGCCCGTGCGAACAACGCCTCTTCAGCCCCCTGCTCGCGTACCGTCCGCTCTGCCGCCACAATCGTGTCGAGCATCGCCGTCTGCTCCGCCGCCGTCGCCGTTACGAACTCTTTCCCCACCCGGCGGCGCATCTCGGCGTCGAGCCAGGAGATGCCACCGGTGAAGATCACCGCCAGTTGTTCATTCTGGCTGCAGAGCAGATCGATGAATGGCGGCGCACCCGCGTCCACGGCGCTGCCCGATTTTTCGTCGGCTGGGATCACCAGTTCCGAAAGCCGCGTCACGGTCGCGTATTCATGGGCGCTCAATAGCTTCGGTGTGTACTTCCCGCCCTTGGCCACCGCCGTTGCCGCCTCGTGCACGTGCTGGCCCGCCTGTGCGTCCATTTCCTTCGTCAGGCCCGCCGCCATCAGGCTCAGGCCAATTTGCCGCAGCGCTTTCCGCCGCGAGTAAGCCGGGTTAGACATTGCCTTTCCTCATTTCTACCGCCAGATGATCCGCCGCCCGCCATGCGAACGCATTGATCGTCAAGGTTGGGTTTTTATCCGGATTGGAAACAAAGAATCCGCCGTCGACCACGTACAGATTCTTCAACTCGTGCGCCTGGCAGTACTTGTTCAGCGCCGAGTCCCGCTTGTCCTTGCCCATTCGCACCGTACCCACTTCGTGGATAATCGTCCCTGGTGTGGATATGCCGTCAGCCTCCCTTTGCGCCGCGCTCAGTCCGGTTACCCGTCCGCCCATCGTGGTGATGATCTCGGCAAACGTCTTTTCCATGTGCCGCGCCTGCTTCCACTCATAATCGGTCCATTTGAAGTGAAACTTAAGGACCGGAATTCCCCACCGGTCGACAACGTTCTTGTCGATCTCGCAATAACTGTGCAGGTTCGGAATCATCTCCCCACGGCCGGCGAAGCCGATGGAACACCCGTACTCCTTCCGCGCCAGTTCCTTGATCCCTTTTCCATACCCGGCCCGCCGTGCCGCTCCCTGGAACGACCCGATCCCCGGCATCCCGTATCCGCCGCCGATTTCAATGTGGTATCCGCGCGGGAAGTCCAACTTGTTGTGCTTATCCCACATCCACCACGGCATGTACAGGTGCGCCCCGCCAAAGCCGTCCGTGTTGTAGTGCTTCATCCCCTCCAAGGCCGGTACATAGCCGCTCAGTCCAAAGCCGACGGTGTCCATAAGGAACCGGCCCACCACCCCGGAACCGTTCGCCACCCCGTTCGGAAAGTCCTTGGTCTTGGAGTTCAGCAGAATGCGGGCGGATTCGCACGCGCTCGCCGCCAGCACCACCGCCCGGGCTTTGATGACCTTCTCCCGCCGCGTGTTCTTGTCGATATAGACAACTCCGGTCGCCTTCCCGTTGCCGTCGGTAAGCACCTCGCGCACCATCGCGTTCGGAAACACCTTCAGCTTTCCCGACTTCATCGCCGGGAAGATCTCCACCTGGGAACTCGAATACGCCGACGCTGTCTGGCATCCCCGTCCGCACTGCCCGCAGTAGTGGCACGGGATGCGCCCTTTCATCGGCTCGGTGACAATCGCCCGCCGGTTGGGGATGCAGTAGACCCCCATCTTGTCGCAGGCCTTCTTGATCAGCAACTCGTGCACTTTGGGCGGCGGCGGCTTCAGGAATTGGCCGTTCGGCGCGCTCGGCAGGTCGTTGTGATTCTCCCCCGTAACGCCCACGAACCGCTCCGCCTTGTCATAGTACGGTGCGATCTCATCGTAGGTCACCGGCCAGTCCCAGCCCAGGCCGTCTTTCGAGTACGGCTGGAAATCGTACGGCGAAAACCGGAACGACATCCGGCCATAGTGGTTGGTCCGGCCGCCAAGAATCCGCGAGCGGAACCACTTGAACTCACTGCCGTCGCCCACCGTGTAGGGCTCGCCGTCCAGTTCCCAGCCGCCCGATGTCGTCGAGAAGTAGCCGAACGGCTTCCCCTTGCCGAAGTACGCCGCACCTCCGTCCTCGGCGCCGCGGTGGGGAACGTCATAGGGCATCTGATGCTCCTTGAATTCCTTGGCGACCTCCAGCATCGGCCCGGCTTCCAGCAGGGCACACTTGATTCCGTGCTCGGTCAGCACCCGGACGGTTGTACCGCCCCCGGCGCCGGATCCGACCACAACCACATCAAAAACCTCGGGACTGCGCTGTACTTGCGGCATCCCGATATTCTATCGCTTCTCTAAAACAGCGCGCCTTGCCGGTGGTCCGACGCTGCTGCCCGTTTCACCAGTACCGGACCTTCTTCGTTCTTGGCTCGCCGGATCAGTTCCGTCAGCCGCGAATGCGTCTGATGGATCTCCAATAACAGTTCACAGCGTTTGCAGCCGCCCCGAATCGCCCCCAACCCGTCCATTGGGTCGAATCCGGGATGCCGTTTGCAGCGGGCTTTGAATCGAACTGTTCCCAGTGTCACCATTCCGGGTTTGCTCCATATCGTATCATTTCTGGGAATGAGTCAGCCGAATGCCGTCATTGTTGCCGGGCACGCCATCTGCTTACATCCCACCGATCCGTGGCGCGAGGAGCATTGGATCCTCCTCCCCTTCCAGCGCAACGAAGTGCCCTGCTACATTGGCCATATCGAAGCCGGCGTTCGCGCCGCCGCCGCGGACCCGGCCGCCCTCCTCGTGTTCGCCGGCGGATGTTCCCGCCCTGAAGCCGGCCCCCGCAGCGAGGCCCTGTCTTATTACTCCATCGCCGATCACCTCGGCTGGTTCGGCCATCCCGAAGTCCGCTCCCGCACCATCACGGAAGAGTTCTCCCGCGATTCCTACGAGAACCTGCTCTACTCCCTCTGCCGCGTGTACGAATATGCGGGTACTTATCCCGCCCATGTCTCGTTTGTCAGTTGGGAGTTCAAACGGGAAAGGTTCCACTTACACCGCCGTACTATTCTGTGGCCCGAGTCACGGTTCACTTACATCGGCGCCAATAACCCGCCCGATCTGGCGCAGGCAATCGAAGCCGAGACCCGCAACCGGAACGCCTATGTCGCCGATCCCTACTCCAACTCCCCGGAATTCTGCGCCAAACGGGACGCCCGCAACCCGTTCCGGCGCACCCCAGGCTATCTGCTGCACTGCCCGGAACTAGCCGGGCTGATGGCCCATCCGGGGCCGGAGTTCTACGCCGGTCCTCTCCCCTGGTCCGGCAGCAGCGCCAGCGCCAGCCTGCCGGAAAGCACCAGCCCCAGCGTAAACAAAATCGGTACCGTGTAGCTTCCGGTAGCCGCCCACACCACCGACAGCAGGGAAGGGAACCAGGTCTGCCCCACCGTATTCACCGGGACGATTACTCCCATCACCCGGCCCAGCTGTTTTCCCCCAAAGTAATCGGTGGCCAGTAGCGGAACCATCAGCGAATCGGAGCTGATTCCTAAACCAAAAACGAACCCGAACAGGTAGGGGACCAAAGGCCGGTCCAATAGCAGAAGCAACGGAATCCCACCCGCCATCAGCACAAAGGCCACGGTAATCACCGTCCGCTTCGGGAATTGCTCCGCCCCCCAGGCGAAGAGGAACCGCCCCGCGCCGCCCGCGGTCAGCATCGCCATCAGCGTCCAGCCGAACACGGCGTCCAGGCGGGCCTGCTCGGTGTACCCCGCCTCCCGGAAGATCAGTTTCAGATGCTGGCTCACGCCGCCAATCCCCGCCATCGATACCGTACTGCCCGCCAGCAGCAGCCAGAATGCCCGATTCCATTGGAACCCTTCGCTTCCGGCCGATTTCGCTTCTCCGGGCCGCGCATCCGGCAACCCGAACCAGGCGATCGGGGAGGCTACCAGCACCACCCCACCCATCGCCGTCAGCGCCGCACGGAAACCGAAGGCGGCCGTCAGCGGCCGCGCCAGGCATGCCACCGAAAGCGCCCCCAGCGCACTGATCCCGAAGAATGCGATCGCAAACGCCCGCCCGCGTTTGAGCCCAAACACCTCGGAGAGCAGAATCTGGTGTGCTAACGGTCCGGCGAACGTCCACCCTGTCATGTACAGCAGCCAGATCCCGTAGTAGGCAGCCACGCTTCCCGGCATCCATCCGAACGCCGCCAGGGCCGCCGCGCACCCGGCCGCCCCCCAGACGATCCCATGCTTCGGCGCCACCCTCGGCACCAGCCATGGCCCCGCGAACAGCGTAACAAAGGTGCCAATCGGCAAACCCAGCATGATCGCCGCTCGCGACCAGCCGTAAGCCGCCTCAAAGTAGTCGTAGAAGAACGGAATGCCGTAATAGGGCACCCCGACCACCAGCCCCAGTATGAAACTGGAGGCGATCGCCGCTCCCCATGGCGCTTCCGATCCCGGCTCCGTTCTTCCCAATGCGAACCTAGTCTCGCAGGAACCGCGCCGATTCCTCCGGCGGTGTTGGATTGATGAAGAATCCCGTTCCCCACTCAAATCCCGCCACCCGCGTCAGGTTCGGGATGATCTCCACGTGCCAGTGGTAGTGCGAATAGCCGGACTCCTGCATCGGCGCCGTGTGGATGATCAGGTTATACGCCGGGCGCTCCAGCACCCGGTCCATCTTTTTCAGGACCGATTTCAGCATCCACGCCAGGTTGTATACCTCCCGCTCATGGATGTTCTCAAAATGCGAGTCGTGCCGGAACGGCACAATCCAGGTCTCAAACGGGAAGCGTGCCGCAAATGGGCACATCGCCATGAACTCATCGGTCCGCAGCACCACCCGCTCGCCGTCCTTGGATTCCTGCCGCAGGATATCGCAGTAGACGCAGCGCTCTTTGAACTCGTAATACCGCCGCGCTCCGTCCAACTCCTCCTGCACCCGCTTCGGTACCACCGGCAGCGCAATAATCTGCGAATGCGGATGCTCCAGGCTCGCTCCCGCCCCCTCCCCGTGATTCTTGAACAGCATCACATAGCGCAGCCGCCGGTCTTTCTTCAGATCCAGCACCCGGTCCCGAAACGCCCAGATCAACTCCGCCACCTGCCGCTCTTCCATCTCCGCCAGCGTCTTCATATGGTCGGCGCACTCGATCACCACCTCATGCGCGCCCACGCCGTTCATCCGGTCGTACAATCCGTCCCCCTGCCGGTCCAGGTCGCCCTCCACGCGCAGCGCCGGGAACTTGTTCGGTACCACCCGCAGGCTCCAACGCGAATTCCCCCGCAGCCCTTCGGTGGAGTAGGCGAGCACTTCCGGCGGGGTCTTGTCTTCATTCCCCGGGCAGAACGGGCAGAACCGGTTTCCGGTCACCACCACACTCTCCTGCTTGAAGTCGGACGGTCGGCGCGCCCGGTCGGTGCTGATGATCACCCACCGGCCGGTGATGGGATCTTTGCGAAGTTCCGGCATGAACTCCCTATTATCAACGATCCGCCGGAATATCCAACTTCGTCAGACAGGCCTACGCTCCGCCAATGCGTACACGTCCCGGTGATAGTCTACCTGCTCCCGCTCCCCAATGATCACCGTTAACACGTCAAACCGCACCGGCATGTGGAGCATCTCCGCCCGCTTGATCCACGCCCTCGCTCCCTGCCCAATGTGCCATGCCTTCTCGGCGTCCACCGCCCGCAGCGGATGGCTCACCTCTTCGGACGACCGCGTCTTTACCTCCGCCACCACCAGCGTGTCGCCATCGACAGCCACCATGTCAATTTCCAGTTTCCGCATCGGGTGCCGGTAGTTCCGCGCCACCACCTCCCACCCCAACTGCTGCTCCACAAACCGGTGCGCCAGGTCTTCTCCCCGCCGCGCCAGCACCATATGCGGCGCCTCTTGCCGCTTCCGCCCCGCATGCCGTAGCAGGTCCAGCAAGGGCAGAATCCCGAAATGTCCCGTATGGTTCACATATAGGAAGTGGCGCCCGCGGGAAAAGTTCTCACTCCGGCGCCTTGACGACTTCCAAAAACGCCCGCGCCGCGTGGCTCAGCGCCCGCCGCCGCGGCGTCACCAGATGGATCTTCCGTTCCACAGACAACTCCTCGATCCGCACCTCGCACAACAGACCCGTCTCTACCTCTTGCTCCACACACATCTTCGGCAGAAAGGCCACCCCCTCGTTGCGTGCCACCATCAGCCGGATCGTCTCCACCGTCGGCATCTCCACATCCATGTTCAGGCCCACCCGGTGCCGCTGAAACTCCCGCAAAACGATCTCCCGGTACGGCGACAGCACGTTATGGGCAATGAACGTCTCCATCCCCAACTCCCCAATGGAAACGGATCCCCGCTGTGCGAATCGATGGTCCGGACTCACCACAAAGGCCAGATGGTCCGTATAGATCACCTGCGAGTGAAGCCGCTCATCCTGCGGATCGTAGCTGATCACTCCCAATTCCAACTCCCCGTCAATCAACTGCCCCGGAATCTTGCTCGACAGGCTCCGCCGCACCCGGACTTTCACCTTCGGATACAGCCGCCGGTAGTTCACAATATGCTGCAGCAGGTAAAGGGACGTCGACTCATTCGCCCCCACAATCAACACCCCGGCCGAGTTGTCCCGCATCTCGGCCAGCGCATTGGCCATCTCCAGTTCCAGATTCTCAAACCGCCGCGAGAAGTCGAAGACGATCTTCCCGGCGTCGGTCAGCAGCAGTTCCTTCCCGCTCCGGTCGATCAATCGCTCCCCTAACTCCCCCTCCAACCGCTGGATCGCCAGCGATACGGCCGGCTGCGTCCGCAATAGCTTCTCCGCCGCTCGCGAAAAGCTCTTCTCCGTCGCCACCGTCTGAAAGACCTTGAGAGAGTGTAGTTCCATGCTTATCCCCCGCTCGATGCGGATAAATCCAGCTTATCCTATTCGAATTGCTTATCGTTGCGGCGAATCGAATAAATTTGCTAAATTGGAGGCGGGTTCTGATAATGAAGAAATCACTCTGCGAGATGGCCGGCTCACCCGCCGCCCCTCGCGGAATCCAATCGCGGAGGCAACTACCATGAGTCAGCGCGTATATATCTTCGACACCACGTTGCGCGACGGCGAACAATCCCCGGGTTGTTCCATGACGGTGAGCGAAAAGCTCAAAATGGCGGCCAAACTGGTCGACCTGGGCGTCGACGTCCTTGAAGCCGGTTTCCCCATCGCCTCCCAAGGCGATTTTGAGGCCGTCGAGGCCGTCAGCAAGGAGTACCCCTGGATGCAGGTGGCGGCCCTCGCCCGCTGCACCAAGTTGGATATCGATCGCGCCGCCGAGGCCCTCAAGGCCGCCAAGCGCCCGCGCATCCATACCTTCATGGCCACCAGCGATATCCACCTCCAGTTTAAGTTGAAGAAATCCCGCGAACAGGTTCTGGAAGATGTAGTTAACTCCGTTCGCCTGGCCCGTCAATACTGCGACGACGTGGAGTTTTCCGCCGAAGACGCCGCCCGCACCGACGCCGATTACCTGGAGCAGGTATCGAAGGCCGCGGTGGAAGCCGGTGCCCGGACCATTAACCTCCCGGACACGGTGGGCTACTCCATCCCGGCCGAATACGCCGCCCTCATCGGCCGTATCGCCAAGGCGCTCGGCGATACCGCCATCGTCTCGGTCCACTGCCACGACGACCTCGGTCTGGCCGTCGCCAACTCTTTGGCCGCTATCGAAGCCGGCGCCCGCCAGATCGAGTGCACCATCAACGGCATCGGCGAACGGGCAGGGAACTGCTCGCTCGAAGAGATCGTCATGATCCTCAAGACCCGCGGCGACAAACTCCCCTACTTCACCGGCATTAATACCGAACACCTCTTTGCCGCCAGCCAGACGCTGAGCTCCATCATCACCTTCGGGCCGCAGCCGAACAAAGCCATCGTCGGCGAAAACGCGTTTGCTCACGAGGCCGGCATCCACCAGGATGGCTACCTCAAGAACAAATCCACCTACGAGATCATCGACCCCAGAACCGTCGGCGTTCCCGAAGGCAAACTCGTGCTCGGTAAGCACTCCGGCCGCCACGCCCTCAAACAGCGCTGCGCCGACCTCGGTTTCCCCGATCTCACCAAGGACGAACTCGACGTCGTCTATAAAGGCTTCTGTGAACTGGCCGATCGTGTCAAAGGGGTCCGTAACGACTCCATCGCCGCCATCTGCCGCGAAGCTATCTCCTCCCGCGTCAACGCCTAACCCAAGGATTTCATGCAACTAAATATTCTCACCGTCCCCGGCGACGGCATCGGTACGGAAGTCACCCGTGAAGCCGTCAAGGTTCTGGAAAAGGTCGCCACCAAGTACGGCCATGGCCTCAAACTCAGTGAGGCCCTGCTCGGTGGCATCGCCATCCACCAGACCGGCTCGCCTTTCCCCGACGACACCGCCCGCAAAGCGCTCGACGCCGACGCTACCCTCATGGGCGCTGTCGGCCTCCCGGAGTTTGACAATGCGCCGCCCGAAAAGCGCCCCGAAAAAGGCTTGCTCGGGATCCGCAAGATCCTCGGCGTCTACGCCAATCTCCGCCCGGTGAAGGCTTGGCCCGCCCTGATCGAGTCTTCGCCGCTGAAGAACCACATCGTCGAAGGCGTCGACATGATCATCGTCCGCGAACTCAACGGCGGGATCTACTACGGCCAGCCCCGCGGCATCGAAGGCTCCGGTGACTCCGAACGCGGCACCAATACCATGACCTACACCCGCGCCGAGATCGCCCGCATTACCCGCATGGCCTTCCACCTGGCGCGCAATCGCAAGAAGAAGGTCACCAGCGTCGACAAGTCCAACGTCCTGGAAACCTCCCAACTGTGGCGCCGCGTCGTCAACGAAATCGCCCCCGAGTTCCCCGATGTCGAACTCGAGCACATCCTCGTCGACAACTGCGCCATGCAACTCATCCTCCGCCCCAAACAGTTTGACGTCGTTGTGATGGAAAACATGTTTGGCGACATCCTCAGTGATGAGGGTGCCGTGCTCGCCGGTTCCATCGGCATGCTCCCGTCGGCCTCCATCGGCGAACGCAAGCCGAGCGGCGCCTTTGTCGGCCTCTATGAACCCGTACACGGCTCGGCCCCCGATATCGCCGGCCAGAACAAGGCCAACCCGCTGGGCGCCATCGGTTCGGTTTCGGCCATGCTCGAGTACAGTTTCGGACTCAAGGAAGAGGCTGCCGCCGTCAATGCCGCCATGGAGCAGGTGCTCAACAGCGGCCGCGTCACCGCCGACCTCAAACCCAAAGGAACCCCCGCTACTACATCTGAAGTAGGAGACGCTGTCGCCAATGCCATCTAATCCCCGTACGATCATCCAGAAGGTGTGGGACAACCACATCGTCGCTGAGCGCGAAGGCGCCCCGTCGCTGCTGTTCATCGATCTCCACCTGGTTCATGAGGTCACCTCGCCCCAGGCCTTCTCCGGCCTCCGCCAGCGGGGTCTCAAGGTCCGCCGCCCGGACCTGACCTTCTGCACCGTCGACCACTCGACGCCCACCACCCCCCGCGACCTGCCCATCGTCGACCCCATCGCCGCCACCCAGGTCGCCCAACTCGAAAAGAATGCCCAGGAGTTCGGCATCCCCTATTTCGGGTTCCAGAACCGGGATCAGGGGATCGTCCACGTCATCGGACCGGAAAACGGACTCACCCAACCGGGTATGACCGTCGTCTGCGGCGATAGCCACACGGCCACCCACGGCGCCTTCGGCGCCCTGGCCTTCGGCATCGGCACCAGCGAAGTGGAAATGGTCCTTGCCACCCAGTGCCTGCTCCAAAAGAAGTCGAAATCGTACGAAGTGCGCGTGGAAGGGACGTTGAAACCCGGCGTCACCGCCAAGGACATCATCCTCGCCCTTTGCGCCAAGATCGGCATCGGCGGCGGCACCGGTTGCGTCTTCGAATACACCGGCAGCGCCATCCGCGCCCTGTCGATGGAAGAGCGCATGACCGTCTGCAACATGTCCATCGAGGCGGGCGCTCGCGCCGGCCTCGTCGCCCCGGACGAAAAGACGTTTGAGTACCTCAAGGGCCGCCGTTTTGCCCCCAAAGGCGAAAAGTGGGACGAAGCCGTCGCCAAATGGAAGGAACTCGTCACCGACGAAGGCGCCACCTACGACTTCACCACCACCATTGATGCCGACGCCCTGGAACCGATGATCACCTTCGGGACCAACCCCGGCATGGGCATGGCCATCTCCGGCGCCATCCCCGACCCGGGCGGCGTCGCAGATTCGCTCGAACGCGACTCCCTTCGCAAAGCCCTCGCCTACATGGGCCTGGAAGCCGGTAAACCGATCGCCGGCCAGAAAATCGACGTCGTCTTCGTCGGCTCCTGCACCAACTCCCGCATGTCCGACCTCCGCGCCGCCGCCAGCGTCCTCAAGGGCCGCAAAGTCTCCCCCAGCGTCCGGACGATGATCGTCCCCGGTTCGCAGGAGATCAAGCGCCAGGCCGAAGCCGAAGGCCTCCACGAGATCTTCAAAGCCGCTGGCGCCGAATGGCGCGAAGCGGGCTGCTCGATGTGTATCGCCATGAATGGGGACCAGTTAACCCCCGGCCAGTACAGCGTCTCCACCTCGAACCGCAACTTTGAAGGACGCCAGGGCAAGGGAGGCCGTACCTTCCTCGCCAGCCCCCTCACCGCCGCCGCCTCCGCCATCACCGGCGTCGTCACCGACGTCCGGACGCTGCTCTAGAAAGGATCCGCACGATGCAATTTACCTCGACTGTCACCCAGATCCAAGCCGACAACATCGACACCGATCAGATCATCCCCGCGCGATTCCTCAAAACCATCAGCAAGGACGGCCTCGGCGACCAGTTGTTCTTCGACTGGCGCTATAACGCCGACGGATCGCCCAAAGCCGACTTCGTCCTCAACACCGAAAAGGCCAAAGCGTCCAAGATCCTCTTCGCCGGCGACAACTTCGGCTGCGGTTCTTCCCGCGAACATGCCCCCTGGGCACTCACACAATACGGCTTTTTAGCTGTCATTTCGACCAGTTTTGCCGACATTTTTAAGCAAAATTCGCTCAAAAATCGCCTACTTCCGCTCGTTGTGAGCAGGGAAACGCACCAGCAACTGCGGGACGCCCTGGCCGCCAACCCTGACCTCCAAGTCTCTGTAAACATTGAAGATCAGTCCTTTTCCTGGCCCGGCGGACCGGTGGAAAACTTCCCCATCGACCCCTTCGCCAAACACTGCCTGCTCGCCGGCGTCGACGAAATCGGCTACGTCCAACAACACGAAGCCCAGATTGCGGCGTACGAAGCAACCCGCTTCAGCACGCTCAACACGCTCGCCGGCTAAACCGGGGCGGCGGGGGCCCCCCCACCGGGGGGCCCCCGCCGCGTGCCGGACTATCCGTCCAATCGATAGCCAATTCCGCGAACGGTCACCAGGTGGACCGGTTCGGCGGGGTTGGCTTCAATTTTTTGGCGCAACCAGGTCATATGGACATCCACGGTGCGCGTGTTGGTGGTGGCGTGGTAGCCCCAGACCTCTTTCAGGAGAGTTTCGCGGGTGACGGCTTCACCGGGGTGCTGCACCAGGAAGCATAAGAGTTGGTACTCCTTTGCGGAGAGTACCACCTCGCTACCGGCGCGACGCACAATGGCGGCTTTTGCGTCAATTTCGACGTCTCCGAAGCGAAAATGCTCGCCTAAAGGCTCCTTTTTTGCACGCCGGAGCAGCGCTTCGATACGCGCCAGGAGTTCCGGGGTGTGGAACGGCTTGGGGAGGTAGTCGTCGGCGCCGATTTTGAGACCGGCGACGCGGTCGTCCACCTGGCCGCGGGCGGTAAGCATGAGCACGGGGGTGTCGACGCCCTCGTCGCGCAGGGTGCGGCAGAGGGTAAAGCCGTCCATGCCCGGGAGCATGACGTCGAGCAGGATGAGGTCAAAGCCGGCCATGCGCGCCGCTTCCAGTCCGGTGAGGCCGTCGGCGCGGCTTTCCACCGAATAGCCCTCGGCCACTAGGCGGTCGGTGAGGGTGAGTCGCAATCCGGGTTCGTCTTCGATGAGCAGGAGCAGGGGCATATGGGGTTACTCCAGGGGGAGGGTGAGGGTGAAGCGGGCGCCGCCGCCAGGCCGGTTGGAAGCCGACACCTGGCCGCCATGGGAGCGGGCGATACGTTCGACCAGGGCAAGGCCTAGCCCGGAGCCTTTTCGCTGCTTGGCGCGGCTCTCCACGCCCCGGTAGAAGGGTTCAAAGAGGTGTGGCAGATCGGCCGGGGGGATGCCGGGGCCCTGGTCTTCGATGGTGAATACGACCGATGTCGCGGACTTTTCGGCGCGGATTCCGACAAACTTGCCGCCCCCGTGCCGCAGAGCGTTTTCCACCAGGTTCCGGACGGCTACATGGAGGGCGGAGGAGTCGGCGGCGAGGGTGCCGTTGGTGAATTCGACCTGCCATTCGCAGCCTTGCCGTTCGGCGATGGGGCGCATTTCGCGTTCCACGTTGGCCATTACGTCGGAGATGAGCATGGCCCGTTTCTCGATCGGGATTCGGTTGGCCTCAAACTCGCTGAAGCGGAGGACCTGATCCACCATGCCGGTGAGGCGGGTTCCTTCGTCGCGAACGAGGGCACCGTACTCGCGGACTTTGGCCGGATCCTTGACATAGCCGCCGGCCAGGTTGTCGCCGGCGGAAACGATGACGGCCAGCGGCGTGCGCAACTCGTGGGAGACGCCGGCGGTGAACTCCAGTTGGAGCCGAGCCAGGCGCTGGGATCGCCGCAGGGCATAGCCGACGGCCGTCATGGCGAGCGCCAGGAAAAGGAGCGTGATTCCGCTGACGAGGAGGTTCCGCCGTCGAGTCCGGGCGACGATCCCTTCCAGCGATCCGGTCTCGTGAACGGCTTCCAGGCGCCAGATGCCCGGACCCGGCGCTTCGGCTCCCGGCGGCCGGCCAAAGGGGCCGCCTTTCTTCTTGCCTCCCCCTTTCCGGCCACCGGGAAAGCGAGGCGGTGGTGCCCCGCGGTTGATCTGCCGGAATACGGAGGTGCTTTCGTCTCCGCCGGCCGGGGTGTCGAGCGCCACTGCGCGGAGCGTGTACTCGCGAAGATAGCCGCTGTACTCCTTTTGGCGGGCGACCAGGCGGGGCAGATACTCATCCACGATCTGCTTGCCATCCAACTCCAGGACGATAAATCCGACCGGGCCCTCTTCGGCGTCGAAGGCGGGTCCGAGCAGGGCGGGCGGGGAGGCCTGAATCGGTCCATTGCGATAGGGACGTCCTTTCCACCAATCCGGCACCGGGGCCGGGTTCATTCGTTCCATTCCCGGGTCCCACAATTCGGCGGTCCAGCCGTCGCCGGCCTCTCTCAACCTCCAGAGCCGTTGGAGCGGGAGGGAATCCTCACTGGGACGGTAGTTGGCCATGCGTTCTTCCAGCGGGAAGCCATCGCCTCCGGGAGGTCCGATGAGAGTGGCGTGCAACTGTCCGGCGGCGCGGTCGGTTTCGGCGGCGATGCGCTCGAGGGCGCCGCGGAGTTCGATGGTTCGCCGCTGCTGGTCGGCCTCGCTGACTTCGCTGATCCAGCGGTATTGCAGCCAGGCCAGGGGCAGGAGCGCGGCCAGGGCACCGCCTACCAGGATATTGATCTGCTTTTCGCTGAGTCGCATAGCCGCCAGTCCATTGTGCTTGATTGCGACGGCGCGCGGCGCGGCGCGAGTTCCGATTTATCCAATCCTTAACCAACCTTTACCTGGGGGATGCGTTTATCGCTACAGAGGCTGGCAAGAACAGAAATCAGCCCCCAAGGAACAAAGGAAAACCACTATGTTGAACAAACTGATCCTCCCCGTTTTCGCCGTTGCCGCTGCCTTTGCGCAGCCCCCGTCCGGCGCGCCGGCGTTCACCGAAATCAAGGCTTACCTGAACCTCTCCGATACGCAGGTGACCTCCATCACGACGGCGAACCGGACGGCGATGGAAGCCAACCGGACAGCGGCCGCCCAGATGCGGACCAAGCACGAGGCGCTGCAGGCGGCGCTGAACTCCGGGTCCACCGATGCGGCGGCGATCGGCCGGGCGATGCTTGATATCCAGGCGCTGCGAAAGCAGTTGGAGGCCAACCACGCCAAAGTGCGGGAGCAGGCGTTGAGCTTCCTAACGGCTGACCAGAAGACCAAGTTGAAGGTGCTGGAAGAGGCGGAGAAGCTGCGGGAAGAGATCCGGGAAGCACACGCCCTGCAACTGCTGGCTCCGCCGGCGAACGCAGCCGGAATGGGCGCCGGACGGCGCGGCGCCGGTGGCCCCGGCGGGCCGGGGGGACCCGGGCGGTTTGGCGGCGGACCGGCTGGTTTTCGCCAATAATCCGTCGAAATGGTGAGAGAACTTCCACGAAAACAACACTCTATTGATGTAAGGCCGATGAGTGGTTGCCGTTCCCTCTCCCCATTCCGAATCCAATTCCTTTCCTTTGCAGGCCCGCCGGATCTCCCACCGGCGGGTCTTCTCTTTCCGGGATGGGGATATAGGAAGATGGGGGGATGTTCCGAGTGAGCGGGTGGATACTCGCCGCTGTTTCCGCCGTTGTGCTTGCCCTGATTCTGACCCAGGATCTGCAGATTTATGCCGAGTTACTGCATCAGTTGCTCGGGAACGCGGGCCGGTATGCGCCACCTAAGGCGGGCACGGACGCCTCCGACGGCTTCGTCACCACCGCCGACGGTGAGCGCATCCATTTCCGCCGCTGGGCGCCGGCCGGTCCGCCGCACCCGCGGCTGCGCACCGCGATTCTCAGCCACGGCAATGCGGGAACGATGGACGGCTACTACACCATTCCCCGGTGGCTGGCCGGGCAAGGGATCGCCACCTACATTTACGACTACCGCGGCTATGGACTCTCCACGGGTTGGCCGAGCGAGCGGGGAATCTATCGCGACGCGGAGGCTGTTTGGCGCCACGCGCAGAGCCGGGATGGCGCGGCGCCGCCATCGACGCTGGTCTTTGGACACTCGCTCGGGGGCGGCCCCTCCACCTATCTCGCCGAGAAGTACGGCATGGCGGTGCTGATGACCGCCGCCACCTATTCCAGTGTTCCGGAGCGGGTGGCGCTGCATCCCTTTTTCGGCCTGCTGTCGCCGTTTGTCTGGACGAACTTTCCCAACCGGGAGCGCATTGGCCGCCTGCAGAACACCTGCCTGATTGTGATCCACGCCCACAACGATGACGGGATGCCGCTGTGGATGTCCCGCCAGCTACTGGGGGCGTACCGCGGGACCAACCGGGCGCTGTTCGCCGAACACCCCACCGCCGGCCACGGGGACATCATCGCGCACGTCCCCACGTTGGCGGCGCCGCTTCTGGGTGAGTGCCGTTAGGGGGCCAGGAACCGGACGACGATCAGTGTCATGTCGTCATGTTGCGGGGCGCCGGAGGCGAAGGCGTCGGCGGCGTCCATGATCCGCGGAATCATCTGGCGGGCAGTGGCGCCTGGGATCGTTTGCAGGAACGAACCCAGCGACTCCTCGCTCCACTCCTCGTCGTCGGGGTTCATCGCTTCGCTGACTCCGTCGGTGAAGCCGACCAGAACGTCGCCTGGTTCGATTGGAAAGGTCCCCTGCTGGAACTTCGCCGGGCGGAAGAGCCCGACCACCGGTCCGCCCTCCTCCAGGCGGTGGATGGCATCGCCGCGCAGGACCATGGGCGGGTTGTGGCCGCCGTTGACGTAGGTAAGCAAGCGGGTGGAGGGATCGTACTGTCCGTAGAAGAGCGTGGCGTACCGGTTGGATGGCGAGGAGTCGTAGATGAGCCGGTTCATGGTGCTCATCATGACGCCGAGGTCGGGGGGAAGGGACATGGCCTGGGCGCGGAGGGCCGACTGGAGGCTGGCCATGAGGAGTGCGGCGGGAATGCCCTTGCCGGAGACATCGCCGATGGAGAGGGCAAACGTCCCGTTTTCCAGCTGGAGGAAGTCGTAGCTATCGCCGCCGACGCCGCGGGCCGGGCGGCAGTAGCCCCAGTAGTCGAGGCCGGGGATATCGGGGAGGTTCTGCGGGAAGAGCCGCTCCTGGACCTCGCCAGCGATCTCCACTTCGCGATTGAGGCGTTCGCGCTGCGCGACGGCCTCGGTAATGGCGGCAGCCAGTTGGCTGTTCTCCAGCGCGAGGCCGGTCTGGACGGCGACGCTTTGCAGCAGGCGGATGTCGGTGCCGGAGTAGGGCTCCTCGCTCCGTTTGCGTCCGAGGCTGGCGAAGCCGAGCAGTTTATCCTTAACGGCCAGGGGCAGCAGCAGTTCGGCGCCTGTGGCGTAGAGCCAGGCGGTCTCTTCGGTGGTCAGGCCTTCGCGGTAGATCCAGGAGTTCGTATCGTCTAGGTAGACGCGCAAGGGGAGGCGCTGTTTGCGCAGCAGTTCGGCGGTACGGGCGGTTTCCGGGAGCGGCTGGCTGAGGCCGTCGTCGCAGCCCATGGCGTAGGCGGGTTGGAACTGGCCGGAGTCGCGGAGCAGGAGGATGATGCGGTCGACGTGGAGCGCTTCGCCGATACGGGTTGCCACCGCTTCCAGCAGCGGCCGGGTTTCCACCATGGTGCGGACGTCGTCGCTCAGGCTGGCGAGCACCTGTTCGGCGTTATAGGCTTCGCGGAAGAAGCGGCGGTCCACCCAGCGGGCGAGGAGTTCGGCGCCGCGCTGGAGGAAGATGACAAGGATGGTTCCCACGCCGACGACTTGCAGGATTTTCGGCCGGTTCATACCTGGCTGAGCGGCCAGGGTGACGGCGGTAAGCAGGATGGCCAGGACGAGCAGCGCCTGCAGGATGCGAACCCCGCGCCGGGCCAAAGCATACTGCAACCCCTGGCGAAGGACGACACCGACACCAAAGGCGCGATGGACGACAATGACATAGCCGAGCGTAACGGGGAAGACGCACATGGCCAGAAGAGCGGGGACGACGACGAACTCGGGGATCGCGCTGCCATTTCTGCCGGTGAAGATAGCCCAGAGGAGAATGAGGAACAAGGGCGTCAAGGCGATTCCCGCGCCGGCGAGAATGCTCTGCAGGCGGCGGCGGGAATCGGGGTCACTGAGGGCGAAGCGTTTGTAGCTCAGCAGCGCGAAAAAGCCGCCGATGCCGGCCATCTGGAGGAGTTGGATCCGGCCGAGCCAGCCGGTGAGGGCATCAATGGACGAGCCCCAGGCGAGGGGATCGGCGTGGATGACGAGCGAATCACGCAAAACCAGGGCGACGACGCTCAGCAGCAATATGCCGGCCATGGCGGCCGCGGCCCAGGTGTAGCGGTGCTGCCAGGGAGCGCGGCGGGGAAAGACCCAGCCGAACAGAAACATGAAGAGCGACCAACTGCCGTTCATTCCGGTATGCAGCGCCTGGAAGAAACTGCCGACGGCGCCGAGGGAGGAGGCGAAGGGTCCCGGATGGACGACCGAGTGGGCGAAGCAGCCGAGCATGCCGAGCAGCAGCCAGGCTTGCGGGTCGCGCGGCCGGACGAGCACGGTCCAGAACCCGACCAGAATGCAAAGCAGGGGCATGCCGATGGACATCAGGCCGACGAAGGCGATGCGCCCGAGGGTGGATTCGCGGCCGGACTCAAAGTCCAGCTGGTAGGAGACCTCGCGGGAGGCGCCATCGCGGCCGCGGACGGTGAGGCGCAGACGGTCACCGGGGAAGAGTTTTTCCACAGCCCGGTCAAGTGTCTGGCGGCCGGCGAAGGGGGAGTCCTGGACCTTTTCCAGGCGGTCACCGCGTTGGAGGCCACCGGCGGTGGCGCGATCGCTGACGGTGACGACGCTGGGCCAGGGCGCACCGAGGGTGAAGCCGGCCTGGGCCGAGTTCTCCGGCCAGCGCAACTGTTCGACGTACATCCTGGTGACGACGGCCTGGTAGCTCCCGACGATCGCCAAGACCAAGAGCGCCAGCACACGCAGCATTCGTTCCCGTTGACGGTAGTCCATTTTGTGGGTCATTATCCCACGGAGCAGGCGGTGGCCTGGAGTGCGATAGAATGCCCGGTTTATGTGGACACGCCGAGATTTCCTTCGCGCGGCCGCGGCTGGGGCCGCCTACGGGCAGAGCCAGCCGCGGCCCAATGTGCTGCTGATCCTGATCGACGACATGGGGTACGCCGACCTGGGTTGCTACGGCGCCAAGGATATCGCCACCCCGCATATCGACCGTCTGGCCAAGGAGGGGGTGCGGCTGACCGATTGTTACTCCAACGGTCCGGTCTGTACGCCCACCCGTTGTGGCCTGATGACGGGGAGGTACCAGCAGCGATTTGGGCTGGAATGGGCGCTGGGACCTGGTGTGAAGGGTTATGGACTCCGGCCGGAGAACAATACGATCGCCCGCTACTTGAAGCAGGCCGGCTACCGGACCGGGATGTTCGGGAAGTGGCACCTGGGCTATGAACCGGAGGTGGGGCCGAACCGTCACGGGTTTGACGAGTTCTACGGACTTCTCAGCGGCAATGTGGACCACTACTCGCACAAAGAGATCAACAACGAGGAAGACTGGTACGAAGACACGCGGCCGGTGAAGGTGGAGGGTTACTCCACCGAGTTGATTCGGGATCGGGCGATCCGATTCCTGGAGGCCAACGCCTCGCAACCGTTTTTTGTCTACCTGCCGTTTAACGCCGTCCACTGGCCGTTTCAGGGGCCGGGGCGGCCGGGCGACGTACGGCTGCGCCCCACCTGGTTTGACGGGACGCGGGAGAAGGACTACAAGCCGATGCTGGAGGCGATTGACGCTGCGATTGGCCGGATCCTGGCCGTGTTGGAAAAGAAGGGCGTGCTGGACAAGACGCTGATCGTCTTCACCAACGACAACGGCGGCGAGCGGCTCTCCGATAACCGTCCGTTCTTTCACCATAAGGCGACGCTGTGGGAGGGTGGCATCCGCGTGCCGGGAATCTTGCGCTGGCCCGGGCGCCTGCCGAAGGGAAAGGTGAGTTCGCAGCCGGCGATGTCCATGGACCTGACCGCGACCATCGCCGAGGCCTGCGGGATAACGCCGGACGCGGCACAACCGTTTGACGGGCGGAGCCTGCTGGGGATTCTGGAGGGGAAGAAGCCGGCGGAAGAGCGTACGTTCTTCTGGCGGATCAATCGCGCGGACCGGAAACAGCGGGCCTGCCGGAAGGGGAACTGGAAGTGGATCAGCGACTCCGGGTTTGATCAGCTCTACGACCTGAGCAAGGACCCGGGTGAGCGGAACGACGTGGCCTACGAACATCCGAAGCTGGCCAAGGAGATGGAGGCGATGGTGAACGAGTGGGAAGCGATGCTGAAGAAGAACCCGCCGCCGAAGGTGATCGCATGATCGGGCGTCGCGCGTTTCTATCCCTGACCGCGGGGGCACTGGCGGCACAAGCCGCACCGCGGCCCAACGTGGTGGTGTTTCTTTCCGACGATATGGGCTGGGCCGATATCAGCTGCTACGGCGCCAAGGATATCGCCACGCCGAACATCGACCGCCTGGCGCGGGAAGGCGTCAAATTCACCGATTGTTATTCGAACGGGCCGGTGTGCACGCCGACGCGCTGCGGCCTGATGACGGGGCGGTATCAGCAGCGCTACGGGCGGAAGCTGGAATGGGCGCTGTTGCCGAGCGATACCGACATCGGGCTCGACCCGAAACACACCACCTTGCCACGGCTGCTGAAGAACGCCGGGTACCGGACGGCTATCCATGGGAAGTGGCACCTGGGCCGGGAGACGCGGTTCAACCCGATTCACCACGGTTTCGACGAGTACTACGGGCTGACGGGCGGCAACGTGGACATGTACTCGAAAGAAGACCGGTTCAAGAACTACGATCTTTATGACGGGCTGGAGAAGGCGCCCCCGTCGCCGGGTTATCTGACGGAGATGCTGGCGGGCCGGGCGGAGAAGTTCATTGCGGCCAACAAGGCCAATCCGTTCTTCCTGTACATGCCGTTCAATGCGGTTCACTGGCCTTTCCAGGCTCCGGAGCGGCCGGAGACGGTAAGGACGCTGGCCACCTGGTACGACGGAACGCGGGCGGGCGAGTACAAGCCGATGCTGGAGGCAATGGATGCGGCGGTGGGACGGGTGCTGGCAGCGCTGGAGAAGAACGGGGTGGCCGGGAACACTATCGTCCTGTTCACCAACGACAACGGCGGGGAGCGGCTAAGCGACAACGGCCCGTTCCGCCATCACAAGGCGACACTTTGGGAGGGCGGTATCCGCGTGCCGGCGCTCCTTCGCTGGCCCGGCAAGGTGCCGAAGGGGAAAGTAACCTCTCAGGTGGCGATATCCATGGATTTCACGGCGACCATTGCGAAAGCATGCGGCGTGACGGCGGCAGAGAAGGAACCGTTTGATGGGATCGACCTGCTGCCGGTACTGAGCGGCCGGACGCCGGTACAGGAGCGGGATCTCTACTGGCGAATCAACCAGCCCAATGTCCGGGTGCGGGCCATTCGCAGCGGGAAGTGGAAGTACATCCTGGATGGCGGGATCAACAACATGTACGATCTGTCGCAGGATCCGGGCGAGACGCGGGACCTCTACTACGTCTATCCGGCCGTGGCGGCGGAGTTGAAGAAGAAGCTGGAAAACTGGGAGAAGTCCATTGGCGGAGCATAAACTGACGCGGCGGGCCTTTGTGGCCTCGGCAGCCGTTGCGGCCAAGGCGGCCGAGCGGCGGCCCAATATTGTTTTTCTGATGCCGGACCAGCACCGTTATCACTCGGTGGGCTGCCTGGGCAATGCGGAAGTGAAGACGCCGCACATTGACCGGCTGGCGAGCGAAGGCGTGACGATGCACCACACCTTTGCCAATACACCGGTCTGCTGCCCGGCGCGGGCGATCCTGCTGACGGGCCAGCTATGCCATCGCAACGGGATGGTGGCCAATGACCTGCGGTTGCGCGAGGAGAGCACGAGTTTTGCCAAGACGCTGGCGGCGGCCGGCTACCGCACCGGGTTTGTGGGCAAGTGGCACCTGGACGGCGGGCAGCGAGAGCCGGGGTGGGTACCGCCGGGAGCACGCCGCCAGGGATTCGAGTTCTGGGCGGCGCACCAGTGCAGCCACAGGCATTTTGAGAACCACTACTTCCGCGACGATCCGAAACCGATTCCCTTCGGCAAGTTCGAAGCCGAGGGGTGGGCCGACGTGGCGGTGGAGTTTCTGGAGGGGACGAAGAAGGACTCACGGCCGTTTTACCTGACGGTGCAGTGGGGCCCGCCGCACGATCCGTACAAGGCGCCGGCCGCGTATTCCAAGATGTACGATCCGGCGAAGTTGACCATGCGGGCGAACTATCGTCCGGGCAAGGGCCGTGTTCCGGTGCCGCCGCCGGCGGCGATTGCCGAGTACTACGGGATGGTGACGGCGATCGACGACCAGGTGGGGCGGCTGATGGCCAAGCTGGATGAGTTGGGGTTGCGGGAGAACACGATTGTCCTCTACTCCTCCGACCACGGCGACATGCTGGGTTCGCAGGGGGAGAGGCTAAAGCGGAAACCTTGGGAGGAGTCAATCCGGGTGCCCGGGTTCATCCGGTGGCCGGGGAAGATCAAGCCGGGAACGGCGAGCGAGGCGTTTTTCACGCATGTCGACTTTGCGCCGACGCTGCTCGGTATGGCCGGAGTGCCCGTACCGAAAGCGATGCAGGGGAAGGACCTGTCGCGGGTGATTGTGGAGGGGAAGGGCAAGGGGCCGGACTCGGCGTTCTTCCAGATCTTCGGCCCGTTCACCGGGGACGGGACCGACGGCGGGTGGCGCGGGGTGCGGACGGCGACGCATGTCTATGCCCGCTATCAGGATAAGCCTTGGGTATTGTATGACTTAAAGGCGGATCCTCATCAATTGGTTAACCTGGCAGGGAAGCCCGAGGCGGCTCGCGTGCAGGCGGCGATGGAGAAGCGGCTGGCGAAATGGATGAAGGATACCGGCGACTCCTGGTCGTTCAACTGGACGCACAAGGTGGAAGACGCCGGGCGATTGTACAAGCACAAGACCTTTTTCACTGTGGAGGAGTATTTGGAATGGGCCAAGCAGCATCCCGATTTAGACAAGGGTTGATCGCATTTGCGCTGGCGGCTGGTGTCCACGCGGAGGTGCGACTGCCGGCGATCCTGAGCGACCATATGGTGCTGCAGGCGGGAGTGCCCGTGCGGCTGTGGGGGTGGGCGAACCCGGGTGAGGCGGTGGAGGCGCGGATTGGGGCCGGGGCGGCGGTGAAGGCGACGGCCAACGGGGCGGGGAAGTGGCAGGTGTTTCTGCCTAAGGTGGCGGCGGGCGGACCGTACACGGTGACGGTGAACCATTTGCAGATCAACGACGTGCTGGCGGGGGATGTGTGGGTGGCGAGCGGCCAATCGAACAT
The DNA here is from genome assembly GCA_964430625.1 of uncultured Solibacteraceae bacterium. Classification (GTDB taxonomy): domain Bacteria; phylum Acidobacteriota; class Terriglobia; order Bryobacterales; family Bryobacteraceae. Next base: position 144,808 of record CAYSFR010000012.1, on the reverse strand, counting down.
GGCGTTTACGCTGGAGCGCAGCGATGGCGGCCCGGCGGAGGCCAAGCGGGCGGCGTTTCCGCGGCTGCGGTTTTTCAAGGTTCCGAACACGCCGGCCGATACCCCGCAGGAGGACGTGACGGGGAAGTGGGAAGCGCTGACGCCGGAGAATGCCGGCAAGTACTCCGGGGTGGCGTATTTCTTCGCCAAGAGCCTGCATTTGGAGCGGAAGGTGCCGATGGCGGTGATCCAGACCGCCTGGGGCGGGACGAACTGCCAGGCGTGGACGCGGCGGGAGGCTCTGCTGGAGGATGCGGATTTGAGGGAGTACGTGGAGCGGAAATCGCCGACCAAGCAGAACGTGGCGAGCGCGCTGTGGAACGGCATGGTGGCGCCGCTGCGGCTTTATCCGGTGAAGGGGTTCATTTGGTATCAGGGGGAAGCCAACCGGCAGGCGCGGGACGCCGGAGTGTACCGGAAGCTGTTTGCGGCGATGATTCAGGACTGGCGGACGCAGTGGGGCCAGGGAGATCTACCGTTTCTGTGGGTGCTGCTGGCGCCGTTTACGGCTCCGGCGCCGGCGGACTTGCCGCTGACGAGGGAATCGCAGTTGGAGACGCTGCGGCTGGCCAATGTGGGGTTTGCCAATACGCTGGGGGTGGGGAACGCCAAGGACATTCATCCGACGAACAAGAAGACGGTGGGGGAGCGGCTGGCGAACGCGGCGCGGCGGGTGGCCTACGGCAGCACGACGGCGCCGGTGAGCCCGCTGTTGAAGCAGGTGACGGGGGAGGGAACGGCGATCCGGATGTGGTTCGATATGCCGTTGAAGCTGGCCGGGGACGCGGAGTTCGCGTTTGAGATTGCGGGCGAGGATGAGAAGTATGTGGCGGCGGATGCGGTGAAGGTGGAAGGGGCGACGGTGCTCCTGAGCGCGGGCGGGGTAGCCGAACCGGTATTTGTGCGGTATTCGTACCGGGACATTGCGCCGGACGTTTTGTATTCGCTGGCCGGGGTTCCGGCGGCGCCGGTGCGGGCGCGGCTGGGGCGGCCGTAAAGACGGCAAGAAAGACGGAGGGCCTCGCCGATGAGCGAGGCCCTCTGTCCGGCTGGAAATCAGACTAGAAGATAAACCGTGCGACAAGGGTGATGCCGCGCGAGTTGGTATCCGTGTCCTGGTAGTATCCAAACGTCGCGGGGGCCGCAAGCGTGGCGCCCGGACGAGAGAATTGGGTGTTGTTGAACAGGTTGGCGAACTGGCCCTGCAACTGGAACCGCATCCGCTCCGTGATATTGAAATCTTTCTGGAGCGTCATGTCGTATTGCGTCAAGCCATTTGCCCGGATTGCGTTACGGCCCAAAGTACCGAAGTTCCCGATGAGCGGTTGTTCGAGACCGGAACCGGTGGTCTTGAAGTTCGCGGTCGTCACGGTGCCCGGGTTCGGGGCGAAGGACAGGTTCAGCGGGCCCACCAGGTTCGGCCGAACGACGCCGCCACCGCCGAGGAGGAGCGGATCCGGAAGCGCCATGCGTGCCCCGGAGAAGATGTTCACCGGGTTGCCGGACTGTAGCTGAAGGATGCCGCTGAGGTTCCATCCGCCGACGGTGTGGCGGAGGATGGCGTTGGATTCCTTAAACTTCGGCAGGTCATAGCTGTGTGTAAAGACGAACCGATGGGGGGTGTCAAACGCGGAGACGGCCCGGTTGTCCTTATTGTTGAACGGATTCTGCTGTGAGGGCGTGTCGGCGGCCAGAACACCCAACACATCGGAAACGTCGTCGATGGATTTCGACCAGGTGTAGGAGGCAGTGAATCCGAAGCCGGAGCGGAAGGTGCGCGCCAGATAGGCCTGCATGGAGTGGAAGTTGGAGTTAGCCGACGACTCGTTCAGGGTCACTGTAGTGAAGCGCGGGTCGATGCGATTGGTCTGTCCGGTGGGCGGAGCGTTCAATCCGGCGTTGATGGTGCGATAGGTGGCCAGCCGCGCCTGTTCGTCCGTCAAAGAGGTGGCAGGAACGACCAGGCCCGGCTGGACGGTGTTGATGGGACGGGCCCGCTGCAGGAAGTTTCCCTTCGTACCGACGTAGCCGACACGCCCGACGAATCCGCTACCCAACTGGCGTTCGATGTTCAAACTCCACTGCTGGACCTGGGGATTCTTCATGGCATAGTCCACCGGCGAGATGGAACCGAAGTTCCGGACGGTTGTGCCGAAGTTGCCGACCGTGGCCCGGCCGACCTGCTGGAAGGGAGCGGTTCCGGCGACGATGTTGGCCAGGGAGTTCGCTCCGGTGAAGTCGGTGGTTGAGAAGTTGTACATGAACGGCGGGGCGAAGCGCAGGTTGGTGATTGGATTTAGGAAGATGAAGTCGTAGGTGAGGCCATAGCCGCCGCGAACGCTCCATTTCCCACCGTTGGGGTTCCAGGCGAAGCCGAGGCGCGGTCCCCAATTAGTGTTGTTATCAAAGGCTTTGCCGCCGACGGCGATGGAACCCAACGCGCCGGTTCCGGCGCCTCCCAAGGCCTGCTGGGAGTTCAGGTCGAGGTTGGAGATGAGATTGTTTACTTCCGAGACACCGCCGGCAATCTCCGTGCGGAGCCCGAGATTAATGGTCAGGTGACGGGCCGCCCGCCAGTCGTCCTGGACGAACAAGCCGTGGTTCCAGACACGATTGCCGCGAATCGAACCGCCGAAACGCTGGGAGTACTGAACGGGGGTACCCTGTTGGAACGTTTCGAAAGTGGCAAAAATCAAAGTGCCGCGGACGTTGGAATCAAAGATGCTATTGGCTTGAATGCGTTCGATGTTGTAGCCGAACTTCAAGGTGTGGCTGTTGAGCGTCTTGGTCACCGTCGTGAGGTTGTTGTAGACGTTCTGAGTGCGGCCCTGGGGAATGCCGGACCAGCTACCGAGTTCGGCGATGCCATTCTGGAACTGAATGCTGGGAGCCGTAATGGTGGCCAACGGGGTGAAATTGGGCAGACTGCGGCCGAACGTCGCGATATTGTTAATCACCATCGAGGCGCTCTGCACGCGAGTGTAATTCAGGGCGACCGTCTGCGGCTTGTTGGTCGAACTGGCGCCGTTCACCGGAAGGTTGGAAGAGATGAAGGTGAGGCCGGGCGATTTCGAATCCGATTTCTGGTAGGCGTACCGGCCGGACAGGGTGTCGCGGCTGGAGAAGTTCCAATCGACTTTGGCCGAGTAGGCGACCGAGTTGCTTCCGAGCGGGGCGGCGCTGCTGACGGTGCCGCTATCGGACGCCACGCCCTGAGCTGCGGTGAACAACTGGCGGGCAGCGGCGTTGGTGATGCCGGCGACCTGCGCAGAAGTGGGCACGGTAGCAATACGGGTGCCTCCGGAGCCGCGAATCTTTTGCTGTTCGTAGGTTCCATAGAAGAAGAGTTTGTCGCGAACGATACGGCCGCCCCCTTGGGCCACCCAGTCGTTATCGCGCAAGGTGGCTGCTTTTCCGCTCCGGTCGAAGTAGTCGCGGGCGTTCAACTTGTCGTTCTTGAAGAACTCGACCAAACTGCCGTGATACTCATTGGTGCCACTCTTGGTGACGATCTGGAACTGCGCGCTGGCATTGCGGCCATACTCGGCATTGAAGTTGTTGGAGATTACGTTCACTTCCTTAATGGCGTCCAGCGGCACAGTGCCAATGCCGGCACCGCCGGTGGTGGACACATCGGTCGCGTTGGCGTTATCGATCGTAATGTTGTTTCCGCGGCCGCGGCCACCGTTGGAGTTGAAGCTCCCCTGCCCGAGAAACGGATTGCGGGCGGACACCGGAATCACACCGGGCGTGGTGCCCGCGAGCGACAAAACGCCGTTCGGCAATGAAAGCTGCGTGATGGCCTTTGATTCCACATTCGACTGCATCTGCGAGTTGGTGGTGGCGATCACTACCGAGGCTTCCTCGATAACTACCTCCTGGCGGGTGGCGGAGATTTCGAGAGCGGTTTTCAATTCACGTACCGCGCCGGCGTTGACTACGGTGCGGGTAGTGGCCGACGCGAATCCGGCAGCTTCCACCCGGATCTCGTAGTCGCCGATGTTCAAAAGCGAAAAACGGGCAACGCCCTGTGCATCGGTCTGCAATGTGCGGGTAGAACCCTGAGAAACGCTCTTGACCGTAACCGTTGCGTTGGTTACGGAAGCGCCTGACGGGTCTGTTACATTCAACACCAGGTCGCCAGTAATTTGAGCTAGCGCTGGAAAAGCCAAAAGGCTGAGAGCCAATGCGGCTCGCTGCAGCATTTGAGAGACCATATTTTGTACCCCACAGAATTGGATCACAGAATACCGGTGCTGCTGGCATCAGGTCATACCGAACATCTCCGGGAACGCGAGACCCGATAGTTTTGCTAAAACTATTGTACTGTTGGATGCAGGTTCTGAGGGATTGGATCCACTATCGCCAGTTTTCGTCGAACATACCCGCGGCGACGGGCTTTCCGGTGGCATTTTCAATGACCGCCCAATCCCCCCAACGCGGATAGAGCAGGGCATTCGTTCCCGTCAGGTCGGATTTGGCGAAGGTGTGGCCGGAGTTGAGAACCACATATTTGGCAGGATTCAGCGGGTTGGGATGGATCAGGGCGAGGGTGTGGGTGCGGGCATCGAATTTCTGGCCGCGAATCTCGATCTCCGTATTCGTCCACCGCGCTGGCAGGTCCTTTATCATCTTGGCCATCATCTTATTGGTCGCAGGAGTACCCCACAGCACCAAGTGGCTTTCGGCGATGTCAGCCTTTGTGACGTCCTTGGTTGCCTTGGTCCGGACGTTGCCCCGGAAGTACTTTTCGAAGTTGGCGGTGAAGGTGTCCAGGGCAGGGAAGGCGCCGTCGGCTACGCAGAGGAAGCGTTCCATGAAGGCGTCGTCAATCGGTCCCTGCAGGCCGGCCCGTTTGCGGACGGCGGGTTTGCCTTCGCGGACGGCCCAACGGTTCATCAATTTGATGAAGGCTTTGCCCTTCAGTTTCTGGCCGTCGATGGTGACTTCGGCGGGGGCATCCAACTCCAGTTCGGCGATGTTCTTGGTCGTCACGCGGTCGCGGGTGCCGGATAACTCGGCGCGGCCGTACATGCGCTCCAACGCGGCAATGCGCCAGTTCCAGACTTGCCCGTAGCGGGAAGTGAAGGTTGCGAACAGGAACTTCTCCGGCATCCGCCGCGGCAGGTTCCTGGCCAGGAACGCCTCGGACTCGGCCTTACTGTCGGGGTGCCACTTATGTTCGGTTTTCGGGCCGACCAGGAAGAGCGCGTTGGCGCGGATGTTCTCGGCCTCGATGGCTTCGCGGATGTTGACCGAGGCTTGCAGTTGCTTATCGATTTCGCCGCCATAACCGACTGTCGGCGTATTCGTGATGTTCGGGGAATAGTCGACGGCATCGTAGATGCGCATGGCGGCGCGCTCATGGGGTGCCGGATTGGGCTTGTTGGCGTAACGCATGGTTTCGGTGAAACCGGCGCCGGCTTCGACGCCCGCCCACAGGGAGGGGTTATGGAGGCCGATGTGCCACGCGCCGGCGCCGCCCATGGAAAAGCCGCGCAGCAGGATGCGGTCGGGGTCGATGTTGTAGTGCTTGCGAACTTCCGCCAAGGCCTCATAGACGTCGGTTTCGCCGGCCCAGCGATAGGCGTTATTGCCACGGCCATAGACTTCGAGTTCGATCCAGGTCTGGTTTTCGGGAAGCGGTTTGGGGCGGGCTTCCAGCGCCAGAAAGGTAGTTTCGGTGAGGCGGGCGTTGCGGCCGTGCAGGATCACGTCGAGACGGATGGGTTTGTTCGGCGTGTATCCGGGGGGGATGGTGAGTTTGTAGGGTTGAAAGGAGTCATCGATCCGCGACCGGTAGCCGCGGAGGACGCGCCCGGCGAGGCGAGGCCAGTGGACGCGATCGTTTTCTATATCCTCTGCGCGCTCCAGGCCGGTGGCAATGGCTTCGTGCGCCTGTTTCAGCGTAGCGGGGGTATAAAACTCGTCGTTGTAGCGGAGCAGGTTCTGTACCGCTTTTTCATAGATGGCGACGTCGGCCAGCAGGGCGTGGTTGCGCAGCGCCGCTACCTTTGCTGTCAGCGGTTTGACGGCTTCACGGAGCTTGGTCAGCTCCTCGGCGGTCACTTTTACGGCGGGCGCCGGCGGAGGAGCCTGGGCGAAGAGGGCGGCCGCGGACAGCAAAAGCAGGGCGATTTTCATGGCTGGTTACCGTTGGACGCGGCCGGAACCGCCACCCTTGATCAGTGCGTGGACTTCGTCGGCGGTGAAGCGGTTGAAGTCGCCGGGGATGGAGTGTTTCAGACAGCTGGCGGCTACGGCGAATTCGAGCGCCTGTTGCGGGGTTTCCAGCGCGTTCAGGCCGTAAATCAGGCCGCCGGCGAAACAATCCCCGCCACCGACGCGGTCGACGATGTGGGTGATGTCGTAGTGCTTGGAGACCATAAACTCCTTGCGGTTGTTCATGCAGGCGGCCCAGCCGTTATGGGACGCCGAGTGGGACTCGCGCAAGGTGACGGCGATGGCTTCCAGGTTTGTGTACTTTTCCAGCACGGTGTCGGTGAGCTTGCGGTAGGCTTCGCGGTCGAGTTCACCGGAGTGGACGTCGGCTTCGGACTTGATGCCGAGGGTCATCTGGCAGTCTTCTTCATTGGCGATGCCCACGTCGACGTACTTGAACAGCTCGCTCATGATCTCCTTGGCTTCCTTGCCCCATTTCCAGAGGTTTTTGCGGAAGTTGAGATCGCAGGAGACCTTCAGGCCGTGCTCGCGCGCCGCTTTGACGGATTCGATGGCCAGTTCGGCGGCGCCTTCGCTGATGGCGGGCGTGATACCGGTGATGTGGAACCAGGTGCCACCGGCTAGGGCTTTGGTCCAATCGATGGCGCCGGGGCGGGCCAGGCAGATGGCCGAGTGCTCCCGGTCATAGAGCACCTTGGAGGGGCGCTGATTGGCGCCCGGCTCGACATAGTAGATGCCGAAGCGGCCTTTGCCGCGGACAATCTGGTTGGCGTCGACGCCAAACCGGCGCATTTCCCCGATAAACGCATCGGCTACGGGGTTCTTATCCGGCAGCACGGTAACATAGCGCGCCGGGAGGCCGAAGCCGCTGACAGCGACCGCGACGTTGGCTTCTCCTCCTCCGAAAGTCGCCAGAAACTGAGGCGATTGCAGGAAACGCTCGAAGCCTGGAGGCGCCAGGCGGAGCATGATTTCTCCGAAGGTGACGATCAGCTTGGACATAAGCCGCTATTCTATCGCGAACAGCCGGCCAGAGGGTCCCGCGCACCCGCCAAAAGCGAAACGGACTTAGCTTCTCGCCAAGTCCGTATTTCTCCAGGATAGCAAATCGAAATCGGTTTTGGGGGCGGGCCCGGAAATTTATTTTCGAGGCTCGGTGGCCGCGTGGACAAAGTCGCTTGTCCGGGTGAGGGTGCGCGGGATGGTCATATCCGGCGCGCTCGCCCCGGAGTGCCGTTTCAGCTCCATTGCCAACGGTTGAGCCGTGTCCAGTTGGCGCAGGGCGCGGTTGAATGATTGGACCGATTTGTCCAGGCTGGTGCCGAGATTCTGCATCTGTCCAGCGAAATCCAACACGGTCTGGTACAACTGTTTTCCTAACTGGGCGATCTCGTCGGCGCTCCGGGCGGAGTGGAACTGCCGCCAGCCGAAGGAGGCCGATTTCAGCAGGGCGATTAAGGTGGTTGGGGAGGCCAACAGAACGTTCTTGCCGGCAAACTCCTCGAGCAGGGACCGCTGGGTCTGCACGGCGATGTGGAAGGCATACTCGGGCAGGAACGCCACCACGAAATCGGGAGATTTGGTGAACTGTTCCTGGTACGATTTCCCGCTCAGCTCCGTCAGGCGCGCGCGGACATTGGCCACCAAGGCCTGACGGGTCCTGTCGTCGGGCGCTTCGGCTGTCCCGGGGAGGTCGATGAGTATCGCTTTCGAATCGACGATGATGTCGCGGCCGTGGGGAAGGTGGATCACCATGTCCGGCCGGAACCGCCGTTCGGCGGCCGATACCGAGGCCTGCTCTTCGAAGTCGCAGTGTTCCTGCATCCCGGCCAGTTCCACCAGGCGGCGCAACTGCATTTCGCCCCACTTTCCGACGCCGGCCGGGGTTTTCAGGGCGGCATTGATTTTGGCGTTCTGGGCCACGTCCTGGTGAATCCGGGTGGCGATGTCGCGCAGGTGGATCAGATGGTCACTCTGGTTGCGCTTGAACTCATCCATTTTTTCCGAGAAAGGCCGCAACCGCGCCACTACTTGCTCGACGGCAAGGGGCGCCATGCGATCCAGTGCTTGAAACCCGCCACTTTGTGCGCTCAACTGGGAGGCCAGCGCCTGTATTCGCCCGTCCCGCTCGGCGATCGCGGCGTCCAGCGTGGCGATACGCGTCGCGCGGTCCTCGGCGACCGCACGAAAGCCATTGGATTCCGCCTTGGCCGTGAGCTGTCCGAGAACGAACCCAACCACCACGCCCACCGCCAGAATGATCAGGTAAAGAAGAAGGTCCATTCTGCCCTATAGGTTCTTCGGCAGAGTTGTGCTCTATCTGTAGGCAGAGGGCCAATCGGCCTCAAACGAGTTAGGGAGGACCGTGGCGCAGCGTTCTCGGTCGCCGGGGTCACCGACGTGATAGGATTGCCGGACCCCTATGCCGAACCGAGCCGTACTCACTACCGTACTGGTGCTGTTTGCCATCAACATTCTGAATTTCTACGACCGCCACGTCACGGGCGCCCTGGTGGAACCGATGCGGAAGGAGTTTGGGCTCACCGACACCCAGGTGGGGCTGATGGGGAGCGTGTTCATCTGGATCTACGCCGTAATCGGTGTTCCGCTGGGCCTTGTCGCTGACCGCTGGAGCCGGAAAAAACTCCTGTTGGCAGGGCTGACCGTCTGGGCCGCGATGACTGCTGTTGGCGGACTGGTCTCTTCGTACGCGCTGTTGCTGGTGACGCGGATGGGCGTTGGCATTGGCGAAGCTGTTTGCGCGCCGGCAGGTACGTCGTGGCTTGGCGATCTCTTTCCGCCCGCCAAGCGGGCCCGCGTGCTGGCTCTTTTCATGCTGGGAGTCCCGGTGGGCGCCGCGCTCAGCTACTTTTTCAGCGGCCCGATCGCCCAGGCCTACGGCTGGCGGACGGCGATGGTGATCGCCGCCCTGCCGGCCCTGCTACTGGCGCCGATGCTGGCTCTGCAGCGGGAACCGGAACGCGGTGCCACCGAAACCCACGCCCACACGGGTGAGATCGGATCCGTCTGGGCCCTGCTTCGTATCCCGACGTTATGGTGGATCATCGCCTCCGGGGTGTTTCTGAACTTCAACATGTACGTGATGGGCACTTTCCTTCCGGCGCTGCTCAGCCGGGTGCATGGAATGACGCTGGCCGAGTCGGGTACGGCCGCCGGGTTTACCTATCTGATTGGCGGGGTTTGCGGCGGGCTGATCGCCGGACAGGTGGGCGATCGGGTGATCGCGATGGGCAAAGGGGCCCGCCTGCTGGCGGCGGCCGGACTCACGGTACTCGGCGCACCCGTCGCCTACGTCGGCATCATTCAACCGGCGGGCAGCGTGTGGCTGGCATTGGCGTTGTTGACACTTGGCTACGGCGCGATGAACTGCTACTACGGGCTGGTCTATTCGTCCATCCAGGATCTGGTAGCTCCGAGGCAGCGGGGAATCACGATGGCTATTTACTTCATGGCCATGTATTTGTGCGGCGCCTCCTTCGGCCCGTTGCTGACCGGTATCGTGAGCGACCGCATGGCCCGTCGCGCGATGGCTACCGCCGGGGCCACCACGATGACGGAGGCGTTCAAAGCCACCGGCCTTCAGCAGGCGATGGTGCTCATCCCCATCCTGCTTGTCGCACTCGGCATTGTACTTTGGGCCGCCTCCCGCACCATCGGCAGAGACATCGAAAAACGCGTTGCTCAGTTCGGGTAGAGGACGTTCTTGAAGGGCCACGCCTTGGCCAGCCACGCCTTCACTTCCGTCAGGATCACCGGTTGGAGTCCTTTGTCGTACTCCGCTTTCGTAGTCCACATCCGCACCTGGGCGTCGTGGCCTTCTTTCCGGCTCGGCGAGATGTAGACGCAGCCCAATTCCTTAGTCCCGTCGAGCGAGAGCACGGCGTAGGTGAAACTCTTGCGTGCCTTGAAGCGGGCAATCTCACCCTCTACGTCCTTCACCGCATCGGCCATCGTGATTTTGTCATTCGGCCAGCGCCCGCCTGGGGAAAATGTCTTATGGAGATGCTCAATCGACGACATGTAGGCGTCGTAGTCGTGCTTGGCCAAGTCGGGGCCGAGTGGCTTCAACTGGAACTTCGCGGTCCGATAGGACTCCGGAACCTGGAAGTCGGCGGGAACAAACTGGCCGAACGCGCACGAAGCGGCCAGGAGAAGGAGAAGGTAGCGCACAGGAATCACCTTTCGAGTGTTGGGAATCCGGTGCAAACCTGGCCGTCCGGCGACCCTTCTAGAATACTACTTCGGGCGGTGTCGACGGTGCGGACTCCGGACAGATTTGGCCTGAATTGGGGTCGCAAGGATCAGTGGGAACGATCGTGGGCGTCTCGTTAAAAAAGATGATTTCGAAGTCCGACTCGCCGTGTACGTAGAGCCGCGCGAAGCGGCCCGCTTGCGTGTCGGTGCCGTCGGGTTCCAGGCCAAGCACCTGCGGGTAATAGCCCGGTTTGTGATTGATCTGCTCTCCCTCGAGAAGGCGCAAAGTCGGTGTCCAGTCCTGCGGACGTGAGAGATCGGCGTTGAAGGAGACGTCCACACCCAGTTGGGGCCAGCCCGGCTTACAGCAGGCGTGATTGAGCAGGACCACGTACTTGCCGAGAAACGTATTCCAGTGAACGGAAGCGCCCCAATTGGAGTCCGTATTTTCACTCTGCCAGGATACGGAAGCCGGGAAGATGGGTGTCATATGCCCGCCTTGCCCTGGTTCTTCCCACGCTCCGCGATAGTACTTGCGCACCGTTCCCGCCGGTTGCCACCGGTCGGCAAAGGGCATCCGCGCAACGGCAACCCCCTGCTCCTCCAACAGGCCTGCATAGTTCGTGAAGAAGAAATAGAAATAGTTTCTTTCCCGGTCCGGAATTACTGAAAAATCCCCGTGCCCACCGGCAAAAAAACCGTTTTTAGCGTCACAATCCACCGGGTCACCGGATTCGAGCACCATGCCGAGGTCCTGCACCGTTTTCCCATTGTCGTAGGAGATGGCGGCTCCAATCCGCGGCGCCGTGAGCTTGTTGTTGGAACAAACCCCACCCGGCTCGTTGTGGTACCACATAAACAAGGTCCCATCATCGTCTCGCCAGACGGCCTCAAACCAGACAGGTTTGTGCGCTTCGGAATCAAAGTGAACCGGTTCCGTGTTGCCCAGGTTGAACTGGTCCGGACCCTTGCTACGCGTAGGAACCCCTGTTGAATGAAAGATATGCAATTCGCCGTCGGCCCACATCGCCGCGGTGTTTCCATCGATCACCTTCGGCAGCGTCACCCTTTCCGCTGGTTGAACAATGGCATATTGTGCCTGACAGGCGATCGGAAGGTAAAGTGCGACCAGGAGTCTAATCGACATAGGCTAAACGTACTAACCCTATGGGCGCTTCCGGGTTCTCCGGGGTTACAATTCTTTACACACTCTCCCGGGTAACCGCCACATTTCCGAAGTGTTACTTTTGTTTGTGCGCCGTATTGCGAAACGCCTGATCACCTATCCGCTGCTGCTGATCGCCGGTATCGTGCTGCTGGCCGAGGAGGCTTTGTGGCGGCTGTCTGGATTGCTGGCGCTGCTGGGCAAACTGCCGGTCTTCCGCAATCTGGAGGCGTGGATTCGTGGCGTACCTCCGTTTGCCGCGTTAGCGCTGTTTGGCGCCCCGGCCGTCGCGCTTGCTCCCGTGAAGCTGTTGGCGCTTTACTGGCTCGCCGGCGGCCATCCGGTTCTCGGGATCGGCACCATCCTTACCGCGAAGATCGCCGGTACGGCCCTGGTGGCTCGCCTGTTCCAACTCACCCAGCCGCAACTGCTCACCATCGGCTGGTTCCGTTGGGGCTATGAAGGTGTTTTGCGGCTCCGCGCAGCCGCCTATGGACTCTGGATCGATTCGGCGGTGGGCCGCTGGTGGCGCCGCCAACGCGCCCTCCACAAAGGGTGGATCCGCCGCCGCTGGGACGCGATCCGCGCCTGGCACGGCCAGGAAGGTGCATTGCGACCTCGAAAGTGATATTTTTCAAAGTTCGGAATTCCAGATCTGGGAGAGTGTAATGAAGAAGTTGGTTCTTTGCCTGGCCGTTTCGGCCATCTTGCTGGCGCAGCCGCCGGCCGGCGGGCAGCGCCGCGGTCCGATGGGCCCGGAGCCTCTTGTCGTCAACGCCACGGAAGGTTTTGAATCCATCTTCGACGGTACGCTGAAGGGCTGGGACGGCAATCCCGAGTACTGGCGTGCCGAAGGCGGCTCCATCATTGGTGAATCCACCAAGGAGAAGCCTCTTAAAATGAATACGTTCCTCATCTGGCGGGGCGGGGAACCAGCCGACTTTGAGCTCAAGCTCGATTTCAAAATGAATTCCACTAACAGCGGATTCCAGTACCGTAGTGTGGAGTTGCCCGAGGTGGGCAAGTGGGTCCTGAAAGGCTACCAGGCCGATTTTGATTTTGAGAATCGCTACACCGGGCTCCTGTACGAAGAAAAGGGGCGTGGCTTCCTGGCCGCCCGTGGCCAGGTGGCCACCAAGGAGGACGGCAAGAATCCACGCATCATCGGCCACTTGAAGTCCAATGAGGACCTCCGCGGCGCCATCAACGTGAACAACTGGAACACCATCCATGTCATCGCCCGCGGGAACGTCCTCATTCATATCTTCAACGGCCAGTTGATCTCCGCCTTCGTCGATGACGACACCAAGAACCGCGCCATGAAGGGGCTGCTGGGTCTCCAGTTGCACGTCGGACCGCCGATGAAGATCGAGTTCCGCAACATCTACCTCAAGAAACTATGAGCGCGGAGTGGGAATTACGGGTCCAGTTGGCCGCCGCCTACCGGCTGATCGATTACTTCGGCTGGTCGGAACTGATCTGGACCCATACAACGGTCAGGGTCCCGGGTCCGGAGCACCATTTCCTCATCAACCCGTATGGCTACCGGTTTGACGAGGTCTGCGCCTCGAACCTGGTAAAGGTGGATTGGGAGGGGAAGATCGTCGGTGATCCGCGCCAGGAGATCAATCCGGCGGGGTTTGTCATCCACAGCGCCATTCACATGGCTCGTCCCGACGTGCAGTGTGTTATGCACACCCACACGGTGGCCGGCATGGCCGTCGCGGCGCTGGAGTGCGGGCTCCTCCCCATCAGCATGTACGCCCTGGGGTACTACGAGGCCGTCGGCTACCACGATTTTGAGGGTCCCAGCCTGGAACTCGGCGAACGGGAACGGCTCGCCGCTAACCTCGGCGATCGAAACGTCTTCATTATGCGCACCCACGGACTGCTCACCTGCGGCGATTCGGTGGCTCAGGCATTTGTCCGCATGTATCGGCTGGAGCGCGCCTGCCAGGTCCAATTGGCCGCTCAGGCAACCGGCAGTAACCTGATCGTCCCACCGGTTTCGGTCTGCAAACTGAGCCGGGAACGCAGCGATGATTTCCTCGGCGACAAAGGCTACAGCCGGGAGCGGAATCCGGAGTTCGCCGCCATGTTGCGGATGCTCGATCGTAAGGACCCCTCCTACAAGGAGTAGCCGATGCATCGCCGCGACTTTCTGCGCCTCTCCGCCGCGGCTCCGCTCGCTTCCGCCACGCGCCCGAATATCCTGCTGATCCTCGTTGACGACATGAGTTGGGGAGCCCTGAGTTGCTACGGCAACCGTCACGTCCCGACACCCAACCTCGATCGTCTTGCTGCCGAGGGGATGCGTTTTACCGACGCCTACGTTACGCCGCAGTGTACTCCCACACGCGCCACGTTGCTCACCGGCCAATATACTGCTCGCAACCGGATGTGGCACGTCATTCCGTATTACGGACATCCCTGGGCCCAAACGGTGGAACCCCCGTTTCGGGAAGGACTCGCCCGGGAGTCGGTCACTCTGGCCAAAGCGATGCGCGATGCCGGCTACCGTACAGCCTGCATCGGGAAATGGCACCTGACAGTCAACGCCGACGGCAACTACAACGGCCTGCGGGCAGAAGCCGCCTCCGCTTACGGTTTTGACACCGTTGCCTCCGAGCCGGGTCCGCGTGAATACCAGACCGGGGATAAGGGCGTCGACCGCCTCACGGACGAAGCGCTGGCCTTCATGGAAGCCTCCCCGGGGCGCCCGTTCTTCTGCTACCTCGCCCACCACACCACCCACGGCCCGCTTTCCGCCCCTGCTCCCATCGTCCGAAAGTACCTCGATAAAGGTTATCCGGAGTCCGGCCGCCACAACGCCACCCTACTGGCCTGTATCGAACACCTGGATCACTCTATTGGCCGTCTGCTGCAGCGAATGGATTCCGCCGGGCTCACCCGGAATACCGCCATCTTCTTCCTCACCGATAACGGCGGTATTCAGGACACCTTTGAACCGGTGCTGGCCGCACCCAGTCCCACCCATCTGCAACCGGGCCGCCGCGAGTTCGACAACGCTCCGCTCCGTTCCGGCAAGGGCTCCGCCTATGAAGGGGGAATCCGCGTCCCGTTCCTGGTCCGCTGGCCCGGTGTCGTCCGCAAACGCTCTGTTTGCCGGACTCCGGTCCATATCGTCGACCTCTTTCCGACCTTCCTGGCCCTCGCCGGCGCACCGCCTCCCGCCAATCACGTTCTTGATGGCGCCGACCTCACCCCGCTCCTCAAAGGTGGCAAACTCCAGGACCGTGCTCTCTACTGGTACATGCCCTTCTATGACCTTCGCTGGGCCGCCACCCCATCCGCCGTTATCCGGGAGGGCCGCTTTAAGCTCATCCTTTCGTTTGGTGACTGGATCGACCTCGACGATGGCGCCCGCCATCGCCTCGGCGAACACGTCGAACTTTACGATCTGCGGGACGACCTCGGCGAACGCAAGAACCTTGCCGCGACTCTGCCCGCACTCGCCTCGCGGCTCCGCGCGAAGCTGGAATCCTGGATCCGCTCCTGCGGCGCCACGATTCCAGGACGCAATCCGAGGTTCGAACCGGCCCGGGCGCTGGTCGAATCCCGTAACCGTCTTTAGCGAGTTGCTGCCGCGTTCATCAGAAACTGCTCAAACTCCCGATTCGGCATCGGATGTGCTAACAGGTAGCCCTGCGCCTGGTCGCATTCGCACATGCGCAAAAAGTCCAGTTGTAGCTGTGTTTCCACTCCCTCCGCGACCACCCGCTGTCCCAGCGAGTGCGCCAGCTTGATAATCCCTTTCACAATCGCCTCATCGTTCCCGCTTCGTCCGATTCCCCGCAGAAAGCTGGCATCAATCTTTATCGCCTCAATCGGAAACTGTTGCAGGTATGTCAACGAGGAGTATCCCGTCCCGAAGTCGTCCAGCACCAGTCCAACTCCCGCCGTGTGAAGCGCCTGCAGAGTCTCCTTCACCCGGACCGTACGGTTCAGCAGCACCGTTTCCGTGATCTCCGCCTTCACGCAGGACGCCGGAATATCATGCGCCGCCAGCAACTCCATCACAATCCCAAATACATCCTGCTGATTGAACTGCACCGCGCTTAAGTTGACGGCAACCCGCACCTGGTGGCCATGGTTGAGCCACCCTTTCAACTGTTGCAGCGACTCCCGAAGCACCCATTGCCCGATATTCAGAATCAGGCCGGATTCTTCCGCTACCGAAATCACCGTGCTGATCGGCCGGTTTCTGTACGCCGAACTCCAGCGAAGCAGGCTCTCCGCCCCAATGATCCGATTGGTCGACAGACACAACTGGGGTTGAAAGGCGATCCACAACTCCCGCTCCGCCATCGCCCGCGACAGATCGCGTTCAATCGACATCCTTTCGTTGATCTCCGTTTGCCGGCGCTGATCACAGAAACGGTAGCCGCACCGCCCGTCGGCACTCGTACGGTGCATTGCGATTTCGGCGTTCCGCAGCAACTCCTCGGCCGAGTTCCCATCCTCCGGGTACGTCGTAATCCCGACACTCGCCTTAATCACAATCGACCGTCCGTCCACCTCCAACGGTCGCGCAAACCCACTTAACAGGCGCTCCACAATGGAATCGATGGCCGCGGCTTCCGGAGTTGCCGCCGCGATTAGGACAAACCTGTCCCCGCCAATCCTGGCCAGGTTAGCGGAATCACGCAGCAGGTTCCGCAGCCGATCGGCCATTTCCCGCACGAGTTGATCTCCCGCCAGATGGCCCAGCGCGTCGTTGGTATCCGTAAAGCGGTCAAGATCAAGGAGAAGGACCGCCAGCCGGGTGTCCTGACAGCGCGAGATCGCCTCGTTCAGCCGCGCAACAAAGCTCTCCCGGTTCCACAGCCCGGTCAGGTCGTCGTGTTCGGCAACGTAGCGCGCATGCGCTTCGGACCGCTTCTGCTCGCTGATCTCCTTGTGCGTCACCACGAAGTGGCTCCAGTTTCCGTCCGCTCCCGCCATCGGAGTGATCGTTTGCACGACTGTGTGCGGCGCACCCGTCTTGTTGACGAGCGTCACTTCCCCTGACCAGAGCTTCCCAGTCTTCCGGCACTCGTGAAGAGCGGCGAGGAAGAGAGCCGGTGCCGAATCGCCTTCGGCCATCGGCGGCGTATGCAGGAGCAGTTCATCGATCGAATGGCCCGACAGCCGCTGAAAAGCCTGGTTCGTCCAGTCGATCCGCCCCTCAGCGTCCGTGATGAAGATTGCGTTTGCCGTCGGCTCCATGGCCGCCTGTTGGCGCTCGATCAGTTCTCTGATGCGAACCTGTTCGCTGATGTCGGTGTGTAGAATCACGGCTCCACCCCCGGCCGTGTCCGGCACCCGGCTAACTATCCCCCGGAACCAGCGGTTCTCATGCTGGGAGTGGCAAGGATATTCGAACCGGGCGTGGGGGGCCTTTCCTCCCAGAACGGTGCGCAGCGCCTCGAACGCCGCCGCGGCCCCGGGCGCCCCCGCCTTGATTCCCTCCTCGCAGATCGCCAGGTAGTGGGAGCCTACCCCGAACCCCTTTCCCACATAGCCGTTGGCCTGTGCAAACCGTTTCCAAGCGGAGTTGATCCCCACGATCACGCCGTCTCGATCCACCACAGCCATGTGCGCCGTCAACGCGTTGAGTGTGGCTTCCTGCCTGGCCGCCACCATGCGGTGTTGTGCCTCGGCCTGCCGCCGTTCTTCGTTCCGCCGAATATCCCGAGTGTCCTCATGGAACACGATCACCGCTCCCGGTGCCGCTCCGCCGTAGGGCCGTACGCATACCCGGAAATGCCGCTGTCTTACCGCCGCCCGGAACTCGACGGATTCTCCGCTCTCGGTCACTTTTAGCGTCCGCGACGCCAACTTCGCGGTCAGTGCCGTTTCCCCAGGAATCACCAGCGTTCTGCCGAGATGATCGGCACTTAACCCGAACAGAAGCCGCGCGTCTTTGTTCCGATGCCGCAAATGCCCTTGCCGGTCCACCACCAACAACGGCGAATCCAGGCTGTTCTCCAGGGCCTCCAGATCTTCCAGGGAGAACGCCGCCTTCTCCGCCCCCGCCCGGTTGTTCGTCGAGCTGTTCGCCACCGGCGCCTCAAGAAAACTAACGAGGAACCGCCTTCCCTGTGTCGTTCGCAGCGCCGGGAATACGTCGATCTGCAATTGCCGCTCCACACCGGCCAACTGCACCTTCCGCGCTACCCCCCGCACCGGTTTCTGCCGCTCCAGCGTCTGCAGAACTTGTGCCCGCAATGTCTCAGACGCGATTCGCGGTAACATCGCGAGCAAGGGCAACGGCGGCGCTCCCGGCGGTGCGGCCAGGTATCTCCCGACGTCTCCGAAACTCTCCAGAATCCGGAACTGTTCGTCGATCAGAACCGACGGCGGTGCGAAATGGTCCGCCAGTAACGACTGCAGTTCCGCCCTCTGGGCCACGGCCTCGCCGGGCAGGGGCGAATTCTGTGGGACGGGATACGGCCTGCACCCCCGGATATCGATACCCGCCTCCCTGTCGACCCTCTCTTCCCCCCGATTGCGTTTCCCCCCATGCTGTCGCCGGGGCCATCCCGCCTGTCTTTCTGGCCCCGAGTCTCCGAATTCCCGCACCAGATACGGTCCCATTTCCTCCGGCGGGAGCACCGCGTCCACCATTCCCGTCGCGATCGCTGCTCGCGGCATGCCCGGATACTTCGCCGTCCGCGGATCTTGCGCGATCACTCTGCCTCCGGCAGCCTTAAATCGTCTCAAACCGCTGCCGCCATCCGGCCCGCGTCCACACAACAGGATCGCGATCGACCGCCACGGTATCTCCGCCGCCAGGGAATCCAGTAACACCTCCGCTCCCGGTTGCGGCAAAGTTAGCCGCAGCCCTCCATGCTGGTAAATCACGCTCCTGTTCGGCGCGGCGACATAGACGCACGACGGTTCCAGGGCACTTTCGCCGATGAGTGTTCGTACGGGCAGCGAACTCTCCCGCGCCAGCAGGTCCGTCGGCATCTTCGCGTGCGGCGAGACCAAATAGTGTGCAACTACATATGTGAACTGCGGATCACGTGGCAAATGGCGGACGACACAGCGCAACGCTTCCCATCCTTCGGCCGAGGAGCCGATGGCCACGACGATCAACTCACGAGTTTCTCTTTCCGGGGCTTCCGGTCTAGCGGCGTTCACTGGGCAGTGTACCCCGACGGAAGCGGACGCCAGAGGGCGACATCTGGAGAACCACGAACAAGCAGTTCATCACAACAATGTTACAAATCGAGATTAAAATGAAAACGCTTGCAATTCAATCCCAATCTGCTCACGTGCCCGCGTGGCACCGTTCCTACTGAGGATCGCCCAGATCGTAGGCGTTCGCCGCCTGTAGCGTCACCCGATAGCTTCCCAAATTGTTCTGCCAGTGCCGGTTATCGTTGATCGCCAGATAAAGCCGCCCCTGCGCGCCCGCCTTGCCCGTCCAATTGCGTCCCAAGAAGAACACTTCGCCTGCTGCCCCGAATCGTCCCACCAGCGCCCCGAACGGATGCCCGTCCACCAGATTGGTCTTGTAGTTCGGCCCCGGCTTCTGCAGTCCGTTCGGATCCGTCGCCCACCCATCGGTCTCCCAGCTCAATCGTGTAAATCCGCTGGCAGCCGCAGTTGCCTTTGAATCCGCCGCCAGCACCACCGCCGTATCGAGGTACTCAATCTGCGTGCTGTGCCGCAACGAGTGGACATCCACCTTCCGCGTCACTTGCTTCTGCTTTACGGCAAACGCCCGTACAGTGCTCCACGCCACGGTTCCCAACTGCACAGGTGTTACCTTGGCGCGCAGCATCTCCCCGCCGACAAGCCGGATCAGGCTCAATTCCCGGTCGAATCCGTCGGCCTGGCTCGGCATGATCCGTTCGAATAGCCGGTACAATGGCTTTGGTTCGTGCTGGTCGGTATCCTTGTAGGCCTTCAGCAGCGGCGTCAGCACCGGTACCCCAATCGCCGTCAACTGCTCCACCGCCAGATCCCGCGCCTTCCGGTCCGTTCCCTGGATCGCGGCAATGCCCGCCGTGATCCGCTCGCTTTCCGCCGCGCTTGCCGCTTCCCCGCTGTGAACCGACAGAATGGACGTCATCGGAATCGACCGGCTCTTTCCGTCCACGGTCACCTGAATCGAGGCCACGCTTGCCTTCACCTCCTGCGCGGCGCCGTCCCGGGTCTGCACGTAGACCATCACATCTTTGGCAACAAGCGGCAAGCCAACCAGGGCCGCCAGAACGAGGGGGTAAGTACGCATGACCTTTCTATATTAGAATCGCTACGTTGCCATGGCACACTCCCGCCGCTCTTTTTTGAAAACTCTTTCCGCCTCCTCGGTCGCTTTGGGAGGTCTCGCCGCCGCCGGGTCCAAATCCCGGCCGAATATCATCGTCATCCTGGCCGACGATCTTGGCTACGGCGACGTAGCCTGCTACAACCCCGAATCCAGAATCCAAACTCCCAACATGGACCGCATCGCCCGCGAAGGTCTTCGCTTCGTCGATGCTCACACCCCCTGCGGTGTCTGCTCTCCCACCCGCTATGGCCTCCTCACCGGCCGCTATCCTTGGCGCACGGAACTCAAGACCCAGGTGCTATGGCCCTGGGATCGCCCGCTCATCGAGAAGGATCGCCTCACCCTTCCCAAGATGCTGAAAAACTACGGCTACAAAACCGCCTGCATCGGCAAATGGCACCTCGGCTGGGACTGGCAGACCACCGACGGCAGTAAGGTCAATTCGCTCGTCAAAATCGGCGACCCGCAGCGCCCCATCCGCAACGAGTTTGCCAAGAAGGTCCTCCTCGACAAACCAATCCTCGAAGGCCCTACCACCCGCGGCTTCGACTACTACTTCGGCGTCGACCTCCCCAACTTCCCCCCCTATACCTTCATCGAAAACGACCGCCTCACCACACCCGTCACCGTCGAAAAGCCGGACTCCATGTTCGGCTGGCCGGGCCTCATGAAACCCGGTTGGCGGCTGGAAGGTGTACTCCCCGAACTCACCCGGCGCGCCGTTCAATATGTGGAGCAGCGCTCCAAGGCCCCCGAACCCTTCTTCCTCTATCTCACTCTCTCGGCCCCCCATACGCCCATCGCCCCCGATGACGAGTTTGTCGGCAAAAGCAAAGCGGGCAAGTACGGAGACTTCGTCCAGCAGACCGATTGGACCGTCGGCCAGGTAATGGACGCGGTCCGCCGTTCTGGCGCCGCCGAAAACACCATTGTCCTTTTCACCAGCGACAACGGCCCCGAAAACCTCACCTATCCTGTCACTCAGGAGTTCAACCACGCCAGCCAGGGCCCGCTCCGCGGCGCCAAGCGCATGCTCTGGGAGGGCGGCCACCGTGTCCCCTTCATCGCCTGGGGTCCAGGCCGCATTCCCGCCGGCCAGGTGGAAAAGGAGGTCATCTGCCTGACCGATATCATGGCCACCGTCGCCGCCATGATGAAGCACAAGCTTCCCAATGACGCCGCCGAAGACAGCTACGACATCTCCGCCGCCCTCTTTGGCCGTCCCCGCCGCTCCGCCATCCGGGAAGCCACCGTCCACCACTCGATGAACAATGAGTACGCCATCCGGCAAGGCGATTGGGTCTTCCTGGAATCGCCCAAAAGCGCCCACGGCGCCGCTGAACCCGAATGGTTCCGCCAGAAACACGCCATCTCGAAACACTCCGAACCCGCCGAACTATTCCACCTGAAGGAGGACTTGCGGGAAACCAAGAACCTGTACGCCCAGTATCCGGACCGCGTCAAAGCCATGCGCGCCCTCCTGGAAAAATACAAACAGGACGGCCGGAGTGTTGCACCCCGGAAGTAGTCTGACCCCGTTCGCCCGCCGGTTGCGCTCTCCTGGGCGGGCATATAATGGTTCGCTAACATGACGCCCGATCCGAACATCACCCAACTCCTGGCGAACGTCCGAAATGGCGACCGGGAGGCGGAGAAACTGTTGATGGAGGCTGTCTATGAGGAGTTGCACCGGCTGGCTGCCGGCTACATGCGGCGCGAACGCCAGGATCATACCCTGCAGGCGTCGGCCCTGGTGAATGAAGCGTATGTACGCCTCCTCGGCAATGGCGCTGTCAGTTGGGAAAGCCGGTCCCATTTCTTTGTCACGGCCGCTCACACTATGCGCCGCGTCCTGATCGACCATGCCCGCCGCCACGTCGCCGAAAAACGCGGCGGCGCCGGCGTTCGCATTGAACTCGACGAGAACATCGCCGCAGGCGCAGCCGGAGACTCCGGCCGTATGCTCGACCTGGACCGCGCCCTTACCCGCCTTGCCGAACTCGACGCCCGCCAGGCCAAAGTCGTCGAACTCCGTTTCTTCGCCGGACTCACCGTGGAACAAACTGCCGCTGTCCACGATATCTCTGAAAAAACCGTCAAACGCGATTGGTCCGTTGCCCGCGCCTGGCTGGAAGGCGAGATCACCGGCTCCTCCTCCCTATGACACCCGCACAATGGGAGCAGGTGAAGGAGTGGTTCGATCGCCTCGCCGATCTCGCTCCCGATGAACGCAAAGCTCCCCTCGCTCAAATCGCTGACCCCGTCGTCGCCGCTGAGGTCACTCGCCTCCTCGATATCCACGCCGCCGATTGCCCTGAGGTGGAGAAGCTCAAGCCTCCCGTCGATTGGGTCCAGGAAGCGGTTGAACTCCGCGCCTTCCGCCCCGGTGACCTCGCCGCCGGCCGCTTCCGCATCGAACGTTTCCTCGCCGCCGGCGGCATGGGCGAAGTCTACGAGGCCGAAGACCTCGAACTCCAGGAACGTGTCGCCGTCAAAACCCTCCGCCCCGAACTCGCTCTCACCGGCTCCGCCTTCTCCCGCTTCAAACAGGAGATCCAACTCTCCCGAAAAGTCACCCACCCCAACGTCTGCCGCATTCACGATCTCTGGCAACACACCCGCCCCGGGGGACGAACCACCCATTTCCTCACCATGGAGCTATTGCAGGGGGAAACCCTTGCCGCTCGCCTCGAACGGGATGGACCCATTTCTCCCGCCGAAGCCCTCGTCATTGTCCGTCAGATGGTCGCCGGCCTGGAAGCCGCCCACGCCGCCGGGGTCATCCATCGCGATTTGAAGCCCGGCAATGTAATGATCACGCCCTCCCGCGTGGTCATCACCGATTTCGGACTCTCTCGCTCCCTCACCACCGCCGGCGCCACAATAACCGGTTCGACCCTCGGTACCCCCGCCTATATGGCCCCCGAGCAGATCGAGGGCGCCGAAACCGGCCCCGCCACCGACATCTATTCCCTCGGCGTCGTGCTTTACGAGATGATTACCGGCGCGCTTCCTTTCCGTGGCGGTTCTCCCATGGCCATGGCCGTAAAGAAGCTCCGCGAAACCCCGGCGCCGCCCTCCTCCCACCGCGATGGCATCCCCGCCCGCTGGGACCGCGCCATCCTGCTCTGCCTCACCCAGGAACCGCGCAGGCGTTTCGCTACCCCTGCCGCCCTCCTCGCTGAACTCGAAGGACAGACCCAAACTCCGCTCCCGGCCCGCCCCCGGCCACTCCCGCCCTGGCTTCCCAAGGCCGCCCTCGCCCTCTTGGCCATCGTTGTTGTGGCTTTCCTGGTTCGCATGATTTGGTCACCCTACCGCGCAAATCCTGAGGCCCTTCGCTGGTACGCCAACGGCGTTTCCGCCCTCCAGGAAGAGTCTCCCTACAAGGCGCGCCTTCTCCTGGAAAAATGCGTCGCCGCCGACCCCCGCTTCGCCGCCGGCCACGCCCGCCTCGCCCAGGCCCTTCTCGACCTCGACATGCCGGACCGCGCCCGCCAGGAACTCCTCCTCGCCGCCGACCTTGCTTCCCGCTCCGATACCGAAGTCGACGCTATTCGCAAGCTCGTCCTGCGCGACTTTCCCGGCGCCGCGGTCCTCTTTCAGAAACTCGGTGACGATACCGGCAACCGCCTCGAAACTGGCCGTGCCCTCGCCCTCGCTCGCGACTTCGATGGTGCCTCCCTCCGCCTCTCCGCTGTTCTCCGCGCCGAACCGGAGAACCCCGCCGCTCATCTCCAGTTGGGAAACGTGCAGGAACAACAGCGCAAGAATGCCGAGGCCCTCGCCTCCTACTCTCGTGCGGCCGAAGTCTTTCGTCTCCGCGGCAATCTCGAGGGCCTCACCGCCGCCACCCTTCGCCGCGCCGAACTGCTCTTCCTTTCCAAGGACCTCGCCCAATCGGAATCGGAACTCAACTCCGTCCTCGCCATGGCCCGCGCCACCGGAAACTTTTATCTGGAAGCCGAGACCATTGGCCGTCTCTCCAAGGCCGCCGCCCTCGCCGGCCGGTTCCCCGAAGCGCGCGCCAATGCCGAGCGGGTCAACGACCTCGCCCGTACCCACCAATTCGCCAACCTTCGCGCCCGCGGATTCTATGACCTCGGTTTCGCCTATCTTGCGCAATTCCGGTATGAGGAGGCCGAACCCATCTTTCGCAAAAGCCTGGAAATTGCCGAGGAGTCCAACCTCCCGTTCGCCGCAGCCTCCGCCCGCCTCGGCCTCGCCCAGACGCTCATCCGCCAGTCCAGATCCCCGGAAGCCATGCCCGTTCTCAACGCTGCCGCCGATTATTTTCGCACCGCCAACTACCGCGAAAACGCCCTGAAGGCCCGCCTCATCCGCGTCGACGCCCGGATTGACGAGGGAGGTAACGATGAGGCTTACGACGAGGCCCGCGCCTGCCTCGCCGAAGCACGCCTGCTCGGGTCTCCGGACGAAGTCATCAGCACCGCCCTCCGTGTCGGCCATATGGCCATCGTCCGCGGTGACTTTCCCGCCAGCTTCGCCGTCCACCAGGAGGCCCGAACATTCTATACCGCCACCGGCCGTCATTCCCAGTTCCTTCGCAGCATGCTGAATGAGGCCCATCTCCGCATCTCGGCCGGGGACCTGGCAGAGGCCGCCCGCCTCCTCAACGAGGCCAAGGACCGCCTCCCCTCTGCCGACAAAACCGCCCTCTCCAGGTGGCACAGCGTCTGCTCCCACCTCGCCGCAGTCTCCGGAAACGGCGCCGAGGCCCTCGCCGAGGCTCGCCTGGCGAACGAAGAATCCCCAGGTCAGCAATCCCTCCTTCTCGCCCGCGCTCTTCTGGCCGGCGGAAAGCCGGCGGAGGCCGAACGTGCCGCCCTTTCGGCTCTCCATGCGTTTCCCGCCAAAGGCGCCGCCGCCGAACGCGCCGAGGCCCAGTTAGCCATTGCCGCCGCGCTCCTTGCGCAAAGTGCCGCCCTCCCCGCCGCGAAGGCCGCGCAAGCCGTTGTCGACGACGAAGGCGCCCAACAGTTCACCCGCTACTTCGCCTCCGTCGTCGCCCGCGCCGCCCTGGAAAAAGCCTCCGACGCCCGTGCCTATACCGTCCTGCAGACCGAGCGCCAGATGCTCGAACGCCTCACCCGTACCTGGGCGCCGGAGGCCCGCACCCGATTCCTAGCCCGTCCCGATTTCCGCGCTTACCGCTAAACAGGAGTCACTATGTTTCGATTCTCTCTCTCCCTCTTCGCTGCCGTCTCGCTCCTTGCCCAGGACACCATGCACGATGCTCCGGCCGCGCTCGAAAACGGTTCCGTCAAAGCCGCCCTTCGCTCCGATACCATCGTCGACCGCAATATCTTCTCTATGCCTCCCCATGTCCTGATGGCCCACACCCACCAGTTCAATCACGTCCTTCGCGTCAATAACCCGGGCCGCCCGGTATCTCAGATCCTGCTCGGTCCCGCCGACGAAATCCGCGTCCGCCTCTCCTCGGGCCAGCCCTTGGTCGTCACGCAGCAGAATGTCCCCGGCGCCGGCGGCGCCGTACAAGGCCACGCCGCTATTGCCGGCACCCGCCTCACCCGCGATCCTCGCTCCCATCGCGATGTGGACACGAAACTGGCCGCCAAGGGACACAACGAGACCCCCAATTGGATGTGGGTCTTCACCGCGCCGTCCGGCACCCTGTGGCGCCCGGTCGGCCCGGACACAGACGCCTCTATCAGCACCAAAGTCCTGAACACCGGTACCCCCACCAACCACTCCGCCAACGCCCAAACTGTTCGGTATCAACTCTTCAATGGCGCCGATGGCAACATCACCATGCAGCGTCTCGAAGTCTGGTCGCAGGGCCAGAAAAAGCAGGGGACGCCAACCGTCGAGCTTGGCCCCAACGCTTCGGTCTACCTCTGCGAAAACCGCCGCATCGCAGGACGAGTCATGTCCGCCTGCATGACGGTTCTCCCCAATCAGCAGAGCGGCACCAATAACCCGCTTCCCAACTAACGGTGCTCCTCATGCGTACACCCGGCAAACGCTCCCAACGCCCGGTTGCCGCGGTACCCCATGGCCATCTGTCCCTCCCGCGATAGACAGTAGGCCTCCACCGCCAGCGGCTTGAAAACCGTCTCAAAAAAACTGCCGGCGTCGGCCGATTCGCGCTCCAGCATCGCCTCGGTCACCTCCGGCGCAAACCGTCCCAGCCCCTCCGCCCACACCTTCTGCGTTCCCGGAGAGGCGTATTTCACCACTGTATCGATGTACCAGGCCACCCGCGCCTCCCGCGCTCCCGGAGACCCCGCTTCACTCGGCAGCAGTCTGTCGCATAGCTGTTCCAACACCCCGTACAATCCCCGTCCCACAAACGGCTGCGCTACCAGACTCGCCGCCGGCAGCAGCGCCATCGCTTCCCGCCGCCTCATGCCAACTCTCCCTTCCGCGCCTTCTCCGCCAACTGTTCCGCCATCCGCCACGTCAGCGCAATGTTCGTCAGTGTCGGATTCTTCTCCGGATAGGCCGGAAATACACTCGCGTCCCCGACAAACAGGTTCGCCACATCATGGCTCTGCCCCGACGGATTCACCACCGATGTCCGCGCGTCCCGCCCCATCCGCGCCGTCCCCACCCAGTGATTGGAATCGATCACCAGCTTGGACGCATCCACCACCCCTGGTGTCATCACCACCCGCCCGCCGCCGGCTCGAATGATCTCCTCGCTCGTCGCCACCATATCGCGCGCCATCGCCACGTCGCTGTCTTCATAGTGCAGGTGGATCCTTGGCAGCGGCTGCCCGTTCCGGTCCCGTTTCACGGGATCCAGATCCACATACTTCCGCGGCGAAATCAGCAGCGACCCCTGCATGTTCATCGACGCATGGGCCGCATTCCATTCTTTCAGGTTCTTCTTGAAC
Source organism: uncultured Solibacteraceae bacterium (assembly GCA_964430625.1). Lineage (GTDB taxonomy): Bacteria > Acidobacteriota > Terriglobia > Bryobacterales > Bryobacteraceae. The sequence goes on along the minus strand of CAYSFR010000012.1, from coordinate 118,038 downwards.
GTTGCCCCGTACCCCGGCACATTGCGGAGAAACATCCGCTGCGGGTGTAGCCCGCCGCCACATTGGATCTGGTAGGTGCCGGCAAAATCCGCGCTCGGCCGGTCCCAGTATAGCCCCGTCACCAGACTGTGATAGTAATCGGTGCCGTCGTCGTTGGAGGCATCCCGCGAATACAGCTCCGGGAAGATCCCGGCCACTGTCGTTCCGAAATGCGAAGTCAGGTTCCGCCCCACCTGTCCGCTAGAGTTCCCGACGCCGCTGATTAACAACTGCCGCGCTGTCTCCACCGCGCTGCACGACAATACCAGCGCCCGGCAGCGTATCTCCTGCGCCTTCCCCTGTCCGTCCACATAGGCGATCCCCGTCACCCGCCGCCCGTCTTTTTCCATCAGAATCCGCGTCATCGTCGACTGCAAAAACAGCGTCAGCCGCCCCGTCTGCAGCGCTCGCGGAATCGGCGTATTGGCCGACGTGTACTTGCTGTCCACCTCGCAGCCGGCCATGCAGTGCCCACAGTAGTGACACACCGCACGCCCTGAATCATGGCGCTCGGTCGGCATCGCCTTCCGGATCCCCACAAACGCCATCTTCCGCCCCCGCGCCTGCAGCTGCCGTACACCCCGTCTCAACATCTTCTCCGGGCATCGCATCCCCACCGGCTTCTGGAACTCCCCGTCCGGCAGATTCTCCAGCCCGTCCCGGTTTCCGTAGACGCCCATAAATCGCTCGGCCCGGCTGTAGTAGGGAGCCATTTCCTCGTAGGAGATTGGCCACTGGCGGAAGTCCAGGGGCCCAAACCGCAGCGTATGGCCAGCCCAGCACAGCGAACGCCCGCCCAGCGCCTTCAACAATCCGTGCGCCGGCCGGTCCCCCACCGGGGTGAAGTGGTCCCGCTCCTGGAAGTCGGTCACCCTCTGAATCGGGCTCCGGAATCCCGCCGCCAGCCTTGCCTCCAACTGCGGATACGCCGGTTTGTGGGCGTTGTAATCCACCCCAGGTGTCAGTCGCCGGCCCGCCTCTACCAGCGCCACCGTCAGCCCGGCCTTGGTCAGCGCATAGGCCGCGATGCCTCCGCCCGGGCCGCTGCCCACTACGCAGACATCATATACCTTCGCGGCCATATCGCCCGTCCTACGCGATTACTTCCTTGATCACCCGCCCGCCTATGTCGGTGAGCTTCTTGTAGCGCCCCGCGTGCAGGAACGTCAGCCGGTCCTGCTCCAGGCCGAGCAATCGCAACAGCGTCGCATGCACATCCCGCAACGGAATCGGGTCGCTCGCCGCACGGACGGAGAGGTCGTCGGTCTCCCCGAACGTCGCCCCCGCCTTCACGCCACCGCCCGCCATCCACACGCACAACCCATACTGGTTGTGGTCCCGCCCCGGCTTATCGGTCACCAGATTGTTGTCAAACGGCGTTCTTCCCATCTCCGACGCCCATACCACCAGCGTCTCGTCCAGCAGCCCGCGTGCCTTCAAATCCTGCAACAGTCCCGCCACAGGTTTGTCCACTTCTTTGCAGTGCTTCGGGATTCGCCCCTTCACGTCCCCGTGGTCGTCCCAACGGTCGCCGCCTGCTCCATGCAACGCCAGCACGTACCGCACTCCGCGTTCCACCATCCGCCGCGCCAGTAGACACTGCCGCCCGAACGCCTCCGAAATCGGATCGTCCAGCCCGTACATCTGCCGCGTCGCTTCGGATTCGGCCTTGACGTCCACCAGTTCCGGCGCCTTGGTCTGCATCCGGAACGCCAGTTCATACGCCGCAATCCGCGCATCCAACTCGCTCGTATTGCTCCGCTCCGCGCTGTGCTTCTCGTTCATCCACTTCAGCAGGTCCAACTCTTCCCGCTGCTGCTGCGCGCTGATCGTCCCCGGCCGCTTCAAATCCACAATCGGCACATCCCCGTTGCGGAAGAGCGTGCCCTGATAAGCTGCCGGCAGGAACCCGTTCCCCCACACCCCGTTGCCGCCGATCGTCGAACCTCGCGGATCGCCCAGCACCACGAAACCCGGAAGATCCTGGTTCTCTGTCCCCAACCCGTAGGTGATCCATGCCCCAATTGACGCACTCCCCGGGAACTGATTCCCGGTCAGCGTGTGATACACCGCCGGCCCGTGATTGTTGTTGTCCACCTTGATCCCGTGGATAAACGCCAGATCGTCCACCTGCTTGGCCAGGTTCGGCAGCAGGTCGGTCATCCACCGCCCGGACTGCCCGTGCTGCCGCATCGGCGCCACCGGCGGAATCACGCGGTTCGGCGCCGCCGAAAACGTCGCAATCTCCCCCACCGTGCCCTCTGCCTTCGGCATCTGTTTGCCCGCCAGCCGCACCAGCGCCGGCTTGTAGTCAAACAGATCCATCTGGCTCACGCCGCCTTCCATGAACAGGAAGATGCACCGTTTCGCCTTCGCCGGCACATGTGCCGGCTTCAGCGCCAGCGGCGCCGCGGACTCGGCCGCCATCATGTTCTGCAGCGCCAGCCCGCCCAGCCCCAGCCAGGAAGAGTTCAGGAAATCACGTCGGGATCGAAAGCTCATTCGGCTACTCCACAAACAGAAATTCGTTGGAATTCAAAAGTACACGGCACAGCGCATCCAGTGTCCCGGGAAAGGTGGAAAACCGGTCGGTTTCCTCGGCCGTTGGCGCCCGCTGCAGGATCCGCTGGAACGCCATCCGTACCTGCGCCGGCTTCGCGCCGCCCGCTTCCCGCGCAATCAATTCAGCCAGCTTCTGCGACTCTTCATGGATCAGGTTACCGTTCATTAGCGCCAGCGCCTGCAGCGGCGTCGTCGTCGCGCTCCGGCGGTCGCACGATTCGCTGAATACCGGTGCGTCAAACGCCGCCATCATCGGCAGCGGCATCGAACGCCGTTGGAATGTATAAATGGACCGCCGCCGCATATCGGCCTCCGTCTCATTCGTCTCCCACATCAACGCCCCGCCTCGCCCATACCGGGCAAAGTCGGCCAGGTCGGCCGGAAGCGCCGGAAACACGCTCGGGCCGCCCCTCGTCAAATCCAGCCGGTTGCTCAGATACAGAATCCCGTCTCGGATCTCCTCGGCCTGCAATCGCCGCCGCGGGAACCGCGAAAGCAGCTTATTCTCCGGATCCGCCTTCGCCGCTGCCGGATTCTCCGCCGACTGACGGTACGTAGCCGAGTTCAGGATCAGCCGGTGCATCGCCTTCACGCTCCAGCCCGACTCAATAAACTCATGCCCGAGCCAATCGAGCAGCTCCGGATGCGTCGGCCGCTCCCCGTTGATCCCGAAGTCGCTCGGCGTGGCCACTATCCCCGTTCCAAAATGGTGCTGCCAGATCCGGTTCGCCATCACACGCGCCGTCAGCGGATTGTCCTTGTTGGCGATCCACTTCGCCAGCGTCAGCCGCCAGCCCCGGGTCGGGAACTGCCGGTAACGGTCCTGTTCAATCACCGCCGGCTCCTCTTTGCCCGTGATCGCCGTCAGGAACCCGGCCTCCACCGGCTCTCCCGGCTGCCGGTAATCCCCGCGCGTCAACACCCGCGTCGGCGCAATAAACGGGCCATTCGGCGGCCCGGAGACGTTTTTCACCGTCAGCGCCGTCGGCATCCACCGTCCCAGCCGCCGCCGGAACGTATCCAGCCGCTCGCTTAATTCCCGGTGCCGGTCCCGCTCCTCGGCCGTGAAAATCTTCGACGACGTCCGCCCGATCTCACCCCGCAACTCGTCGGTGGTCAGAACATCAAAACGCTTCGCCGTTTCCGCCGGATTCTTCTCATGCACCGCCTTATACCGCTTCAGCAAGGCGATTTCGTAGTCGTCCAGCGCCTTCTTCTCCTCGGAATCCTGTGTCCGCTCGGCGTCTTCCCGTAGATCGGCATGCCGCAGCCGCTCGGCCTTGGTGAAGGTCGTCCCATCCTTCCGCCGCAACTCCAGCCGTAGATCCTCCACTCCCAGCGGGCGTGCCGCCGCCGCTGTCCGCCGCCCCTCTCGGAACTTCGGCAACAGGTCGGCCTCCATCTTTTCCAGCGCCTTCTTGTCCGGGCCGTCCTTCAAGAGCCCCTGCAGCTCTTTGATCTTGGCGTCCGCCCGTGCCTTGAACTCCTCATCCTTATAGGGAACTTCCGCGTTTTCCACCTGAATTGCATTGAAAAACGCCTGGAAACGATAAAAATCTTTCTGCGGAATCGGATCGTACTTGTGGTCGTGGCAGCGTGCGCAACCCAGCGTCAGCCCCAGAAACACCGACGACGTCGTGCTCGTCACTTCGCTCAAATAGTTCTGCCGTACCTCATCGGCCACCAGGTTCGACCGGTCCCACGGCGCCAGCCGCAAAAAACCCAGCGGTACATGTCCCTGCACATCGGGCGCATAGTTGTTGCGCGTCTTGGAGTGCTCGTCCCCGCCCGCCAGTTGCTTCAAAACAAACCGGTCGTACGGCATGTCCTGGTTAAACGCCTCCACCACCCAGTCCCGGTACCGCCACGCATTCCCAATCGCCCCATCGCCCTCCAGTCCGGAGGTCTCCCCGTACCGCACCAGATCCAGCCAGTGCCGCCCCCACCGCTCCCCGTACCGCGGATCGGCCAGCAGCTTTTCAATCAGATTTTCGTACGCTTTATCCGACGGGTCACTCAGGAACGCGTCCAACTCGCTTGGCGACGGCGGCAGCCCGATCAGGTCAAAATAAACCCGTCGCGCCAGTGTCCGCTTGTTCGCCGGCGCCGCCGGCGTGGTGTTGGCCTTCCCCAACCGCGCCAGCACAAAGTGGTCGATCGCATTCCGCGCCAGTTTCGCATTGGCCACCGCCGGCACCGCCGGCTTCACCGGCTTCTCATACGGCCACCGCCACTCGGATTTCGCTAGCTGCCGGTCCTCCGGCAACTCCTTAATCCATTTCTCGACCGACGCAATCTCCTCCGCCGTCAACTCCCCGCCCAGCGGCATCCGCGGCTCGATCTTCCCCTGCATCATCAGCAGGAACGGACTCTTCTCCGGATGGCCCCCCATCACCGACGCCCCGTGCTTCTTCCCGCCCTTCTTAATGGACGCCAGATCCGTCACCACCAAATCGCCCGCTTTCGCCTTTTCGTTATGGCAAGCCAGGCATTTGGTCGCGATCACCTTCGGCATCGGCTCCGCGCCGGCGCACGTCAATACGCCCAACAGAACAAGGTAAGGCCACTTCCGCATGGTGAAAAGTATATCTCTTAATGCTCCCCCTCGCGGCAGACCCCGCAAAACTCCCATTTTGCACGGAAATTTACTGCGTTAAACCGATTCGTTGCGAGAAAATCAGCGCTTCCCCTTCTTCTTCCGCCCCGGCTGCGGCGCCTGCCAGATCCCAAACTGCAGCGTTTTGGCCGCCGCGTCCACCCGGTCCAGGATCACCCGTACCTTTTCCCCGATCTTGTACTCCCGCCGCGTCCGTTCCCCCACCAGCCGCCGCGCATTGTCGTGGAACCGGAACCGGTCGCCAGGGATCACATCGATCGGCACCAGCCCTTCAATAAACAGCTTCTCCAACTCCACAAACAGCCCGAATTTCGTCACCGATATGATCATCGCGTCGAAATCCTCCCCCACCCGGTCAATCATGAACTGCACTTTCTTCCACTCCACCAGATCCCGCTCCGCCTCCCCGGCCCGCCTCTCCGTAAACGAACAGTCGGTGCCAAACTCTTCCATCTGCTCCTCTGTCCACCCCGGACCCTCCCCATCCAGCAAACGCCCCAGCACCCGGTGCACCATCAGATCCGGATACCGCCGGATCGGCGACGTAAAGTGCGTATACGTCTCCGCCGCCAGCGCAAAATGCCCCTGATTCTCATGGCTGTACCGCGCCTGCTTCAACGACCGTAGCATCAGATAGCTCAGAATCCGCTCCTCCGGCTTCCCCTCAATCTTGCCGATCAGCTTCTGATAGTTCCGCGACGTCACCGCTGCCCGCTCATCGGCCAGCACCACATCCCGCCGCACCTTCCGTCCGTCCCGCTTCTTGTCCACCATGCCGAACTTCTTCACCGGCAGCGCCCCGAACGCCAGTGTGTAGCCGAACTGCGACGCAATCTCCTCGAAGTCATGCACCTTCTTCGCATCCGGAATCTCATGGATCCGGTACAGCGAAGGAACATGCGCGTGCGCGATATGTGCCGCCACCGCCTCATTCGCCGCCAGCATGAACTCTTCAATAATCCGGTGCGCAATATTGCGCGGCGCCCGCGCCACCCCGATCATGAACCCGTTCTCGTCAAACTCAATCAACGACTCCGGCAAATCGAAGTCAATCGACCCCCGTTTCGTCCGCTTCCGGTTCAGAATCAGCGCCAACTCCCGCATATTCTCGAAATGCGGCACCAGGTGCGCATAGACCTTCCTCTCCGCCTCATCCCCCTCCAACACCCGGTGTACGGCTGTATAGGTCATCCTCGCCGCTGACCGGATCACACCCCGGCAAAAACTCTGCGAAACGATGTCCCCGGCGTTGTCGATCTCCAACTCCGCCGACATCACCAGCCTCTCTTCGTCCGGCCGCAGCGAGCAGATTCCCGTCGACAACTCGTGCGGCAGCATCGGCACCGCCCGGTCCGGAAAATAGACGCTCGTCCCCCGGAATAGCGCTTCTTTATCAATCGCCGAACCCGGCCGCACATAGTGGCTCACATCGGCAATGTGCACATCCAGCCGCCAGTTCCCGTTCGGCAGCCGCTCCACAAACACCGCATCGTCGAAATCCCGCGCCGTCTCCCCGTCAATCGTCACAATCGGCAGCGCCCGGAAATCCTTCCGCTTGGCGATCTCCGCCGCCGGAATCTCTAGCGCCACCTCTTTGGCCTGCGCAATCGCCTCCTCCGGGAACCGGTGCGGCAAATGGTGCTTCCGGATCGTGATCTCCACATCCACCCCAAAATCGTCCGGATGCCCCAGAATCTCGATCACCCGCCCAACCCCGTCCTCCCCATCGGCCGGAAACTCCAGCAACTCCACGTTCACAATCATCCCGTCCAGCTCTTCCGCCGACGAGACATCGAACGTCTTCGCCCCCACCCGGTCTTCGCTCAGCGACTTGGCCGGCATCTCCATCCCCTCCGGAATGTAGATCCAGTTCTGCAGCCGGTCGTCGTTCGGCTTCACCCAGTTCCCCCGCCGCCGCACCCGGAACTCGCCCACCACCGTCTGGTGCGCCCGGTTCAGGATCTTCAGGATCGTCCCCTCCGCCTTCCCGTCCGGCCCTACCCAGGTAATGTGCGCCAGCACCCGGTCCCCGTGCATCGCCTGCGATACCGCCGCCGGCGGTATGAAGATGTCGCCGGCAATATCGGCCAGCTTCTGCAGGGGAATCACAAACCCGTACCCGTCCCGGTGCACCGACAGCCGCCCGACAATGAACTCCTTCGAATGCGACGCCGCCACGTAGTGCCCGCCCCGGTACTCGACCAGTTGCCCCTTCTCCACCAGGCGCGTCAGTGCCGTCTCCAGCCCGTCCCGCTTCTCGGCCCCGTGCGCCCCCAACTCCCGCAGCAGGTTCTTGAAACTCGCCTTCGCGTGCGGCGCCCGCCGGATGTGGTCGAGGATTTCGCGATCAGATAGATAGAATGTAGATTCCTGCACAGTTACTACCATGGTATTCTCCAACGTCCCCATCAACATCCCCAAAGACGCCAACATCATCTTCGGCCAGTCCCACTTCATCAAAACCGTCGAAGACGTCTACGAAGCCATCGTCAACACCAACCCCACCATCAAGTTCGGCGTTGCCTTCAATGAAGCCTCCGGCCCCTGCCTCACCCGCGCCGACGGCAATGACCCGGAAATGATCCAGAGCGCCATTGACAACCTCCAAACCGTCGGTTGCGGCCACACCTTCCTCGTCGTCCTCAAGAATGGCTTCCCTATCAACGTCCTCGGCCGCATCAAAGATGTCCCCGAAGTCGTCAACATCTTCTGCGCCACCGCCAACCCTGTCGAAGTGATCGTTTGCACCACCGGACTCGGCCGCGGCGTCATGGGTGTCATCGATGGCTCCAAACCCCGTGGCCTGGAATCGCCCGAAGACGTCACCGCCCGCAAAGACTTCCTCCGCAAGATCGGATACAAACGATGATCTCCTCCGTCGCTGAACTCGAAGAACTCCTAAGCCGCCCCTCCCCCGCCGACCGCGAAGCCATGGCCGCCCTCTCCGGCGACCTCCTCATCCTCGGCGTCGGCGGCAAAATGGGCCCCACCCTCGCCCTCCGCGCCCGCCGCGCCGCTCCCCCCTCCGTCCGCATCCTCGCCGCCGCCCGCTTCTCCGAACCCGGCCTCCGCGAGCAACTCGAACAGGCCGGCATCGAAACCTTCAAAGCCGATCTCCTCGACCCCGCCCAACTCGCCGCTCTTCCCGACGCCCCCAACGTCCTCTGCATGTTCGGCCGCAAATTCGGCTCCACTGGCGACCCCACCCTCACCTGGGCCATGAACGTCTTTGCCCCCGGCCTGGTCTGTGAACGCTACAAATCCTCCCGCATCGTCGCCTTCTCCTCCGGCAACGTCTACGGCTACTCCCACGTCGCCCGCGGCGGCTCCGTCGAATCCGACGAATGCTTCCCCGTCGGCGAATACGCCTGGACCGGCCTCGGCCGCGAACGCATCTACGACTACCACTCCCGCCGCAACAACACCCCCACCGCCCTCCTCCGCCTCAACTACGCCATCGACCTGCGCTACGGCGTCCTCCTCGACATCGGCACCAAAGTCTTCGAACGCAAACCCGTCGACCTCGCCATGGGTGCCGCCAACGTCATCTGGCAAGGCGACGCCAACTCCGTCGCCCTCCGCAGTTTCCCCCACTGCACCGCCCCCGCCCTCGTCCTGAACCTCACTGGACCGGAAACCCTCTCCGTCCGCCGCATCGCCGAAACCATCGGCGGCCACCTCGGCATCCAGCCCGAATTCACCGGTACCGAGTCCACCGACGCGCTGCTCAATAACGCCCAGCGCTGCCACCGCCTCTTCGGCTACCCCACCGTCACCCCCGACGAAATGATGGAATGGACCGCCCATTGGATCGCTCAGGGCGGCGCCACCCTCAACAAACCCACCCACTTCGAGGCCCGCGATGGCAAATTCTAAACCCCTCGCCCGCTTCCACGCCGGCACCGTCATCCCCGCCCACCCGCTCGCCCTCAACGCCGATCGAAAACTCGACGAACGCCGCCAGCGCGCCCTCACCCGTTACTACCTCGATGCCGGTGCCGGCGGCCTCGCCGTCGGCGTCCATACCACCCAATTCGCCATCCGCGAAGTCGGCCTCTTCCAACCCGTCCTCGAACTGGCCCAACAGGAGATCCAGGGCAGGGAAGACGTCATCGCCATCGCCGGCATCTGCGGCCCCACCAAACAGGCCGAACGCGAAGCCGCCCTCGCCCGTGACCTCGGCTACCACGCCGGCCTTCTCTCCCTCGCCGCCCTCACCAACGCCAATACCCGCAAACTCATCGAACACGTCCGCGCCGTCGCCGAAATCATCCCCGTCGTTGGCTTCTACCTCCAACCCGCCGTCGGCGGCCGCGTTCTCCCCTACGATTTCTGGTGCCAGTTCGCCGAAATCCCCAATGTCATTGGCATCAAAATGGCACCCTTCAACCGCTATCAGACCATCGACGTCATCCGCGCCGTCGCCGCCTCCGGCCGCCAAGACATCACCCTCTACACCGGCAACGACGACAACATCGTCCTCGACCTCCTCACCCCCCATACCTTTAACGGCCGCACCCTCCGCATCAAGGGCGGCCTCCTCGGCCATTGGGCCGTTTGGACCCGCCGCGCCGTCGAACTCCAGGCCGAACTCCAGCACGCCTCCGTCACTGCCCGGCACCTGGAAAAGGCCATCGCCGTCACCGATTCCAACGCCGCCTTCTTCGACGCCGCCAACCAGTTCCACGGCTGCATCGCCGGCCTCCACGAGGTCCTCCGCCGCCAGGGCCTGCTGGAAGGCATCTGGTGCCTCGACCCCAACGAAGCCCTCGGCCCCGGCCAACTCGACGAAATCAACCGCGTCTACGCCGCCTACCCCGAACTGAACGACGATAACTTCGTTAGCGAAAATCTCGATCGCTGGCTAAAATAGGCGCATGTCTGATCAACGGCCCCTCGGTTTCAACACCCGTAGCCTCCACGCCGGCTACTCCCCGCAAAGCGCCATGAATGCGCGCGCGGTGCCTATCTTCCAAACCACGTCGTTCACCTTCAACGACTCCGAACACGCCGCGAATCTCTTCGCCTTGAAGGAATTCGGCAACATCTACACCCGCATCATGAACCCCACCACCGACGTGCTTGAACAGCGCGTCGCGTCGTTGGAAGGCGGTGCCGCTGCCCTCGCTCTCTCCTCCGGACAGGCCGCTCAGTTCCTCACCATCAACAGCCTCCTCGAACCCGGTGACCACATCGTCGCCTCCTCCACCCTCTACGGCGGCACCTACACCCAGTTCGATGTCTCCTTCCGCCGCATGGGCTACGACGTCACCTTCGTCGAACCCGACGATCCGGAAAACTTCCGCAAAGCCCTTACCCCCCGTACCCGCGCCATTTACGGCGAAACCATCTCCAACCCCCGCGGCAACATCCTCGATATCGAAGCCGTCTCCAACATCGCCAAAGAGGCCAACGTCCCGCTCGTCATCGACAACACCTTCGCCTCCCCCTACCTCTGCCGCCCCATCGAACACGGCGCCAACATCGTCGTCATGTCCCTCACCAAGTTCATGGGCGGCCACGGCAACTCCATCGGCGGCGCCATCGTCGACGGCGGCAAATTCGATTGGAGCAAGTCCGCCCACGGCCTGCTGAACAAACCCTCCCCGGCCTACCACGGCCTCGTCTTCGCCGACCTCCCCAGCCCCCTCAACGCCATCGCCTTCATCCTCCGCGCCCGCGTCGAAGGCCTCCGCGACCTCGGCCCCTGCGTCAGCCCCTTCAACTCCTTCCTCTTCCTGCAAGGCGTGGAAACCCTCGGCCCCCGCATGGACCGCCACGTCGCCAACGCCCAGGCGGCCGCCGAGTTCCTGGAAAACCACAGCCTCGTCAAGTGGGTGAAGTACCCCGGCCTGAAGTCCAGCCCCTATCATGCCCTGGCGCAGAAGTACCTGCCCAAGGGCCCCGGTGCCGTCTTCAGCTTCGGTATCCAGGGCGGCTACGAAGCCGGCCGCAAGTTCGTCGACAGCCTCAAGATCTTCTCCCATCTGGCCAACGTCGGCGACGCCCGCAGCCTCGTCATCCATCCCGCCTCCACGACGCATCAACAGCTCTCCCCCGAACAGCAAGCCGCTGCCGGCGTCGAGCCCGACATGATCCGTCTCTCCATCGGCATCGAAGACCTCGAAGACATCCTCTGGGATCTCGACCAGGCCCTCACCGCCAGCCAATCCTAGGACTTCCCTTGGATGCTGCTTACCGGGGGAATCCGCAATTACGGATTCCCCCGGCACTTCTGCACACGGATCTCCTGGAACATCCAATGCTCCTCCGTCTGCACATGGTCTGCCCGCACATACTTCCCTAAACACCCCCCAAACTCTCCCCCCGTAAACCCCCGCTCCACCCGTACCACCATCCCCTCCCGCTCTCCCCCATACACCGACGCCTCCCCCGCCAGTCCTTTCGTCACCCGTTCCAACTCTCCCATCCCCGCCACCGTCCCCCGGTACAACACCGGTACCGTCGGCACACCCAGCGCCTCCCCCTGCGCCTCCACCATCTCCCACTCCCACCACGCATCCGCTTCGTCGTCCCGCACCCCAAACAGGAAGAAATAGGACGGCAACTCCCCGTAAACAATCGAGTGCACCGCAAAACAGTACTCCCCGAACAGCGTCACCCCCGGCTCAATCTGCCCCCCAAGCCGCGCCTGCAGCGCCTTCGCCCACGCAAAACTCGGGTGCCCCGGCGGCCCGGAGTGACTCCGCGCATATACCGCCTCCCGCGTCAGCGCCAAATTACTCCCGTCTAACTTCTCGGTGATAACAATCGGTACCCCGCACAACCCCGCCACCGATAACATCCGCTTATCATCCCGCGTCCCGCCAGGCGACCACGGTAAGTGAAAACTCCGTGGATACTTAGCCGACATGATACTCCACCACATGCGCCTCGGAAACGTCCGGAACCTCCCATTTCCCCAGCAATCTCTCCATCACCGCCTCCGGCACCACCCTCTCCCGCCCCCGGTTTTGCGCAAACAACGTAGCTGCCCCCGCCTCCACATACACCAGCCGCACCCGCGCTCCGTAATCGGCCATTAGCTGCACCGTCTGCTGCCGTAACTGCCGCGATAAGTTGGTCGCGTTCCACACAAACCGCTGCCGCTTCCGCAGATACTCCCGCGCCCGCTCCTTGGCCGCCTGAATCACCGCCCCCTGATTCTCCGTCGGTGCTACCCCCATCTCCTCCCGAATCCCGTCCAGCGACACCACCGGCCAATCCCCCGCGTTCCGCCGGATCCACGTATCCTTCCCGGCCCCCGGCATCCCGCACATCACAATCACCTCCACCACCGTCGCATCAAACGCCGCGTAGTCGATCTGCCGCTCCGGCCGCCGGAAATACTCAAACCGCGCCAGCGGAGAAGGGAAGTGCCGCGCCCCCTCCCAGCACCCCTCCTCCCGGCAATACTCCCCAAAAAGCGCAATATTGTCCAACACCCGCTGCAAATCCCCGCAGATCCGCCCCCGCATGTCCGCCTCCGCCAGCACCGCCAGCAGCGAACACCGCGCCGACAAACTGATCCCCGCCGCCACCCGCTGCGCATCCTCCCGCTCCACCAGAAAAAACGGATGCTGATGGTACCGGATCATCCCGCATACCTCTTCCCGCGCCGCAAACGGCATCCCCAACTCCCACAGGATCCGCCGCGCTCGCATCGCCCCCGCCGCCGAATGCCCCTTCGCCGTCACGCGCCCGTCCGCCTGCACCTCCGTCGTTTCCGGTTTCGCCACATCATGCAGCGCTGCCGCCGCCCACAAAATGTCCCGCTCCCGCTCCCCGGCCTCCGCAAAACGCCCGTCCCGCCCCAGCGCCTCCAGCACCATCCCCGTGTGAATCCACACGTTCCCCTCGGCATGGTGCACCGGGTCTTGCGGACACTCCCGCAAGGCCCGGATCCACGCAAACTCCTGCAACGCGTTCCAATCCCCCAGCGTCACCCCTGTCCCTTCTGCATCGCCGCAAACCGCTCCATCATCACCCGCGTCATATGCGGCGTAATCCCCAGCAACCGCTCAATCACCATCAACTGCGCCCGGTGATGCATCTCGTGTTCCTTCGGCGACATCATCGTCTCCAGCCACGTCTTCGTCCCCACCCCGTCCGGTTGCGTTACCTGCGAACGCAAAAACTCATCCGACAACCCCGCCAGAAAACCCGCAAACGCATCCCCCTCGCTCCGCAACAACTCCACAATCTCCGCCTTCGTCCGCGGTGTCTGCTCCTCGGCTATGTTGGCCCGGAAAGGCGTCATGAAGTCGAATCCCACCAGCGTCGAAACGCCGCTGCCCGCCATCGCCCCCCAGATCCGCGGCGAAACCGCGATATGCACCAGTTGCTGGGCCACCGTACGCGTCCCTTCCGCTACCGTAAACGTGTACTTCTCCTCCGGTATCTCCTCGGCAATCTGTATCGTGTTCTTCCGAACCGTCTGAAAACTCGCCGCTAATTGGGCCGCGCCATAATTTGACATATCCCCCCAGCTTACAACGGTGTATTCTCAAGTCGGATGAAACCCGTCGAAGCCTCCCTCGACCAACTCGCCCACCACATCCGCCGCGCCGCCGCCCGCCCTACCCCCGCCGCCGTCCACGACCTCCGCGTCGCCACCCGCCGCACCACCGCCGCCCTCGCTCTCTTCCCGGAAGCCATCCCCAACGCAAAAAAACTCCGCCGCCAGCTCAAATCCATCCGCCGCCTTGCCGCCCTCGTCCGCGACCGCGACGTCACCCGCGCCCTCCTCCTTCGCCACGGCCTCCCCCCCACTGACCCGGCCCTCATCTACCTCAAAGGCCAGCGCGACCTCGCCGCCCAACAACTCCAAGCCTTCCTCGCCACCGAACCATGTCTCTAGCCGCCACAATCGAGGACTTCTTCCGCTCCGGCCACGCCGCCGCCGCTACCGCCGACCCCACCCAACTCCACGCCTTCCGCCTCGCCGCCAAACGCCTCCGCTACACCCTCGAATTCCTCGCCCCCAAACAATCCAAGCCCCGCCTCCACCGCCTCCGCCTCGTCCAGCGCGAACTCGGCGCCATGAACGACTCGCTCGTCGCCGCCCGCTTCCTTCGCCAACTCCCCTCCCGTTCCCCGCAAGCCCGACCCATTCCCCGCGTCCTCGAACGCGACGCCCAAGCCCACATCGAAGCCTTCCGCCACCTTTGGCGACGCCGCTTCCCCGAATCCGAAGAGGCCGCTTGGCTTACTTGGGCCCGCCACCTCGAGCGATAACGCCTACCCCCGCCCGCTCCGGCAGCACCAGCTTCCCGTTCACCACCTTCACCCCATCAAACGGATCGTTCTTGATCAACAGATTCCCGTCCAGATCCGCATAGTCAATCAACGGCGATAGCTGCGCCGCCGCCGTAATCGCCAGCGAACTCGACACCATACACCCCACCATCACCTTCAGTCCCAGCGCCCGCGCCATCTCGATCATCCGCATCGCCTGATGCAGTCCCCCGGCCTTATCCACTTTCACGTTGATTCCGTCAAAGTACGGGGCAATCTTCGGAATATCCTCCGGGTGCAGGCAACACTCATCGGCAAAGATCGGCATTTCCACCCGCTTCCGCACCTCCCCGATCTCCTGCAGCATCGTCGCCGGCAGCGGCTGCTCAATCAGCTCCACGCCCTGCTTCTCCAGCCACTTGATCTTCCGCACCGCCTCGTCCACCGACTTCCAACCCTCGTTGGCGTCCACCCGCAACGGCTTCTTCGTCTCCGCCCGCACCGCCTCCATCACTTCCTCATCGTTGGAGAGACCCACCTTGATCTTCAAAACCGGATACGCCGCCGCTTCCCGCACCTTCCGCCGAATGACGTCCGCTTTGTCAATTCCAATCGAGAAGGTCGTCACCGGAGCATCGCCCCGGTCCAGCCCCCACATCTTCCACAACGGCACACCCAGCCGCTTCGCCGCCCAGTCGTGCAGCGCAATATCAATCGCCGCCTTCGTCGCCCATGCCCCCGGAACCTTTGCAAACACCCGGTCCAGCAACTTTACATACTGCGCCGGATCCGCCCCCCCAAACAACTCCTGCAGCCCCGCAACAATCTTCACGCCCTCGGCCGCCGACTCGTTATACCGGACAATCGGCGCCCCCTCGCCTATCCCCGTGATGCCGCCGCTCGCCACCGTCACCGCCAGCGTCTCCCGGTAATCGCTTGACGACATCACCGTCGTCCACGTGTTCACCAGGTCCAGTCGCATCGAACGCGCCGAGATTGTCGTCCGCGGCGGAGCCGCACTCGCTAGCGAAGCCAACCCCAATCCCAAACAACCCCGGCGCGTCACCATATCTACTGCACCTGTTGCGCGCCAAACTGCGCGAACGCATTCACCAGGTCGCCCGCAATCGCGTCCGCGTTCCGGCCTTCAATCTGGAACCGGTGCATCATGTAAACCGGCTTCCCGTCCTGGAAAATCGCAAAACACGGCGACGACGGCGGATACCCGACCAGCAACTCCCGCACCCGCGCCACGGCCGCTTCATCGGCCCCCGCAAATACAGTCACCGCCCGGTCCGGCTTCACCGGCGATTCATACAGTGCTTTCACCACGCCCGGCCGGGCTTTCCCCGCCGCGCACCCGCATACGCTGTTGACAATCATCAACACCGTTCCGCTTCCCGGCGCCAGCGCCGCGTCCACGGCCTCCGGCGTCCGTGTCTCCTCCACGCCATTGGCGGTCAAGTCTTCTCTCATGATCGCGATCAAATGTTCTGGATAAGGCATTCTTCCAATATACTGGCCTTTCATGGATCGCCGTACAGTCCTTTCCCTCTTGGGCGCCTCCGCCCTCCCCGCCCAAACCCTGCCCAACGTCGGTGTAACCGCCGATTCCACCGCTCCCCGCTCGGAATCCGGCGTCGGCGCCCTCATGCCTTGGGCCAACTCCCTCTGGGCCATCAACTACAACTCCCACAAGGCCCGCACCGGTACCAACCTCTGGCTCTACCGCATCGACGAGAACCTGAAAGCAACAAAAGTCGAACGCCACGACGGTACCCACGCCAACCGGCTCATCCACAAAGAGTCCAACCAGTGCTTCATCGGCCCCTTCGCCATCTCCGCCACCGGCGCCGTCCGCCCCATCCCCGATCTCTACGACCACCGCCTCACCTCCACCTTCCGCCACCTCACCGATCCGGCCAACCGTGTCTACATGCTCACCATGGAAGGCCTGCTCTTTGAAGTGGATGTCGCCACCCTCAAGGCCAGGGAAGTCGCCAACGTCCTCACCGCCCTCAACATCAAGGCCCGCCCCCACTTCAAAGGCGGCTTCACTGCCCAGGGCCGCATCGTCATCGCCAACAACGGTTTCTATGAATACGGCGACAACGACGCCGGCCTCTTCGAGTACGACGGCAAAGCCTGGCGCGTCCTCAGCCGCAAACCCCACATGGACGTCGCCGCCCGCCAGGATATGGGGCAAGTCATGTTCTGCACCGGCTGGGACGAAATGTCGGTCCTCTTCTGGGCCCTCGTCAAAGGAAACTGGCAGCGCTACCGCCTCCCCAAGGCCTCCCATGCCATGCAGCACGCCTGGCAAACCGAATGGATGCGCATCCGCGAAGTGGAAACCGAACACTTCCTCATGGATATCCAGGGCATGTTCTACGAACTCCAGCCCATCGCCTTCCAGGACCGCATATGGGGCGTAAAACCCATCTGCCAGCACCTCCGCATCATCCCGGACTTCACCGCCTTCCGCGGTCTCCTCGCCCTCGGCGGCAATCAGACCACCCCCAATGCCGATAACAACGCCCTCGGCGGCCAACCCCAGGCCGGCATCTGGTTCGGCAAAACCGACGACCTCTGGAGTTGGGGCAAACCCGCCGGCTGGGGCGGCGTCTGGCGCAAAACCGCCGTCAAGTCCGGCGAGTCCTCCGAACCCTTCCTCATGACCGGCTTCGGCAAAAAAGTGCTCCACCTCCAAATGGCCCCCTCCGGCGCCGTCCGTATCGAGGTCGACTTCCTCGGCGATGGCTCCTGGGTCAAATATGAGGACGTCTCCGTCAACGGCTACAAAGCCCACATCTTCCCCGACGGCTTCAGCGCCCATTGGGTCCGGCTGACGGCCCTCGGCGACTCCACCGCCACCGCCGAGTTCCACTACACCTAAACCCGTCGCCCGCCCCATCCGCTCGAACCCCCAGGCCCGAACGAAGGAGTCCCACCCCCATGCTCGCCGCGCACCTCAACGCAGGCCAAATCACTGTCGAAGAAACCCCCAAGCCCAAACCCGCCCGCAACCATGCCCTCATCCGCATGACAACCGCTGGCATCTGCAATACGGATCTGGAACTGAAAGCCGGCTACTACGGCTTCAGCGGTATCCCCGGCCATGAGTTCGTCGGTGTCGTCGAAAAGGGCCCCGCCGAGTGGCTCGGCAAACGCGTCGTCGGTGAAATCAACCTCGCCTGCCGCCGCCCCTCCTGTCCCTGGTGCCGCCAAAACCTCGGCCGCCACTGCCCCCACCGCACCGTCCTCGGCATCGTCAAACACCCCGGCGCCTTCGCCGAGTATTTGACCCTTCCCGTCGAAAACCTCCTCCCCGTCCCCGCCAAACTGTCCGATGAGGAAGCCGTCTTCACCGAACCCGTCGCCGCCGCCTGCGAGATCCTCGAACAGCTGAAAATTCCCAAAGGCACCCCTGTCGCTGTCCTGGGCGACGGCAAACTCGGCCTGCTTATCGGACAGGTCCTTCTCGCCAACGGCATCGCCGTCCACCACTATGGCCGCCACCCGGAAAAGCTGAAAATCGTCAAAAGCCGCGGTGCCATCATCGAAAAGAAGCTCCGCCCGGCCTTCTTCCCCGTCGTTGTCGATGCCACCGGCTCCTCCCAAGGCCTTGCCACCGCCGTCAGCCTCTGCCGTCCACGTGGAACCGTCGTCATGAAGTCCACCGTGCATGATAAAGTGGCCATCGACATGGCCTCCGTTATCGTCCCGGAGATTACCCTCCTCGGCTCCCGTTGTGGCCGGTTTGCCCCTGCTCTCCGCCTCCTCGCCAACCGCCAGATCGACGTCCAGTCCATGATCCACGCCCAATTCCCCCTTGCCGAAGCCGTCACCGCCTTCGCCCGCGCCGCCGAAAAGGGCACCCTGAAAGTCCTCCTGAAAAACCCATGAACCGCCGCCAGTTCCTCGCCGCTACCGCCGCCGCCTCCCAGGCCCCTGCCCAAGCGCCCCGCAAGCGCAACATCGTCTTCATCCTCAGTGACGATCACCGCTTCGACGCCATGAGCTGTGCCGGCCACCCCTGGCTGAAAACCCCGAATCTGGACCGCCTCGCCGCCGGCGGCGCCCACTTCCAGAACGCCTTCGTCACCAGTTCCCTCTGTTCCCCCTCCCGTGCCTCCATCCTCACCGGCCTCTACATGCACGCCCACAAGGTGCAAGATAATTTCTCGCCGTTGAACGAGTCCCTCCCCACCTTCCCAGCCATCCTCCAGCAGAACGGCTACCGCACCGGGTTTTTCGGCAAGTGGCATATGGGCGGCGACAGCGACGAGCGCCGCCCCGGCTTCCACGATTGGTACAGCTTCTTCGGCCAGGGCCAGTACGAAAACCCGCCCGTCAACGACAACGGCGTCAAGAAGACCGAAACCGGCAACATCACCGACATCCTCACCGAACGGGCCTGCCAGTTCATTGACCGCAACGCCGCCCAGCCCTTCTGCCTGTACCTCTCTCACAAAGGGGTGCATTTCCCCTTCCAGCCCTCCGCTCGCCACAAGAACCTCTATGCGGACAAACCCATCCCCCGTCCGGCGACCATCTGGTACAAGGACGAGCACTACGCCCAAAAGCCGGAGTGGGTCAAGCGCCGCCGCTACACTCGCCACGGCGTCGAAGGTCTCTTCGGCCAGGTGATCTCCTTTGAGGATGCCTACCGCGACTACATGCGTTGCCTGCTCGCCATCGATGACAGTGTCGGCGAGGTAACCCGCAAACTGGAACAAAAAGGGTTGCTGAACGATACGTTAGTCGTCTACATGGGCGACAACGGCTATATGTGGGGCGAGCACGGCTTGGTGGATAAACGGGCGATGTATGAGCCCTCCATCCGCGTCCCGCTGATTGCCCATTGCCCCAGCCTGTTCCCCAAGGGGCAGAAGCCGAAGGAAATGGTGTTGAATCTGGATTTAGCCCCGACGTTCCTGGAAGCCGCCGGCGTGAAGAACCCCGCCAGGATGCATGGCCGCTCCTGGCTCCCGGTCGTACAGGGAAAGGCCGTGGATTGGCGCAAGGATTTCGTGTACGAGTACGAGTGGGAGCGCGACTACCCCTACACGCCAACGATCACGGGGTTGCGGACGGAGCGCTACAGTCTGATGTTATCGGAAGGGCTTTGGGACTTGGACGAGCTTTACGATTTGGAGAAGGATCCCAACCAACTGACGAATCTCCTGGCAAGTGCCCGGATCGGTTACAAACGGGGGCGAATGATCGAGCAGATCACCGACCCGAAGTTGAAGGAACTGGTGGCAAGTCTCCAGAAGCGCCTGGCCGAGGCACTCCGCACAACCGGTGGCGACCCCCGCCGCGCCGGCGAAGCCATCCCCGGCTACGCCAACGCCCTGTAAAAAGGGTGTCGGGCGCGGCCGTCCCTATTTTTCAGGTGGGTTCCTTGGCCGTTCCCTCCAGCCCCCACCCCTTTCGCTATCATTCGCATATCCATGCGCCTACTCACCCTCGCGCTGCTCACCCTCCCGATAACCGCCAACACCGTCACCGGCACCCTGCAAATCGACGGGAAAACCTACCCCCTCACCCACGCCATCGCCGTCCGCGTCCCTGGCCCCTTCAACCCAGCCACCCTCGTCACCCGGGCCGCCTTCACTGACGCTCCCATCACCCCCGAGGAACTCCGCTCGAACACCGCCCTCCTCGCCCGGGAAAAGGCCAGCCCGATCCACGGCGTCACCATCGAATGCAGCGACGACCGCTCCTCCTTCTCCCTCGCCCTAATAAACTCCGAAAACTCCGCCAGCGCCAGCATCTCCGGCACCATGCATCAGTTCAACTTCGTCACCCACTCCCCCCAGCGGATCAAAGGGACCTACAAATTGCCCGAGCGCTCCTTCGGCCCCCTTCGCCTCGCCATCGACGTTGACTTCGACCTTCCCGTAACGCCACCCGCCCCCAAAGGCGACGTCAAGAAAGGCGCCGAAGCCCAAACCCTCGAATCCGTAAAGGCCTATCTCGCCCTGCGCAAAGCCGTCCAGGCCCTCGACCTCCCCACCATCCAAAAACTCGCCCGCTTCCCCCAGGACTTCCAAGGCCCCGACGGCCTCAAATTCGTCAAGCTCATGAAGGAAGAAGAACCTACCGGCATCGTCGTCGTCGAAGCCTCGGAAACCGCCGACACCGCCACCCTCACCATTACCGCCACCAAAGACGGCAAGCCGATCAAGAAAACCTTCGACATGCAGCGGAAAGACGGCCGCTGGACCACCAACAACGACAACTGGGAAGCCAACTAGCCAGGAATTATCCCCCCGCGCTCGTGCGCCAAGTCAATCGCGGCGGCGGCTCGGGATGATGATGCAGAAATGCCTTTACCTCATCCGTAAGTTGTTCCTGCTCCGCGAGGATCCGCGCATCCGGGAGAGAAGTCGACTGCTCTTCCATATAATCAACCACCGCAGGCAGGTAAGCAGCCACTAGTCGGTACATCTCCAGCCGCAATGGCTTCGGACCAAACCAGGAGGAAAACAGCAGTCTGCTGAGCATTCCTATATGCTGCTTCGGCCACTCATCCAGCGCCCACTCCTCCTGCTCGCCTTGCGTGATCATTCGGAAGATTGCCTTTTTCACATTTTCATAGTGCTTGGCCTCCAGGAAAAGTGCCGCCATTCCGCCAAAACATAGATAGTTTCCCTTCTTCGCCCCCTCTTTGTAATAACTGAGGGCCCGGGCGGCATCTTCCGGAACGCCCCATCCCTGCGAGTGCGCATCTCCTAACCGGTGGTACGCCATCGGCGAACCCAGTTTCGCTGCGTCGCGGTACAGTTTCACCGCCTCCACGTCATCTTCCAGATACCCATCCAGTCCGTAATGATGCCGGTCGGCCTCCTCCATCAACGCTTCCCAGGGCGGCCGTACATCCCCGCACTCAAGCGCAAATTCATCGAACTCCGGACCGTCCGGGGTCAATAACTCATCCGGCGGCGTCCGCGCCCGGTCAACCGTAGCCGGAATCGACGCAAACGCCTTCACCACCTCCGATACCGGGGCCTGGAAGAACTCGCGGTTCTCCGACACCCGGAGCCCCATCCCCGATAATCGGGTGTGAACGTACTCCTCCGCCTGTTGGCAATCTCCGAAGTACTCGTCGTACACCACCATAAACGGCGTCGGCACGCCGCTCACGCCGGATAATTCGTTCGCTCGATCATTCGGCGTCCGGGAGGTTCGCCCGATCTTTACCAACCCAGGCATCGAGCTATTTGCCAGAACATAAAGGTATCCCGCGGACATACACCCCGATTCTATGGCGCGGATCCCGCTCCCGATTCCAAGGAAACACCGAGAAAACTACCAGAAATCGGTGATCACCCGGGAACATACCGCTAAGGGGAATACACCGCGTTCTGGCCTTTCCCCGATGGATTGCCCGCTCCCCCCAAGCCTCCAGCCTCCCCGCGTTACCCGGTGCAATTCAACAGAATGCAAACCGGGGTGGTGCAAAAGCACCAGCCGCTAAAAATGGCAAACCATTGAAAATAAACGGTATAAAGATTGGCATACAAAATGCAACAAAGGAGGCGGGAGCAAACCACCATGATCCGCAATGTGCTCGTAGTTCTCACTCTCGCCCTCGCCGCCGCCAACCAGGCACCGGCGCAGGAGTCCGATTCTAATGGCCGCGGCGTCGCCCGCCTCAGCCTTCTCGCCGGCGATGTCTCCGTACGCCGCGGCGATACCGGCGAATGGGTCGCCGCCGCCGTCAACGCCGCCCTCCTCGGCGAAGACCAGGTCCTCACCGGCGCCAACAGCCGCGCCGAAGTGCAGTTTGACTACGCTCACTTCGCCCGCCTCTCGGCTAACACCGAACTCCGCCTCGCTGACATCGAAAATCGCCGCTACCTCGTCCGCCTCGCCCGCGGTACCATGAACTTCCGCGTCCTCCGCTCCAATGACGCCGGCGCCGAAATCTCCACCCCCTCGGTCGCCATCCGCCCCCTGAAGAAGGGTATCTATCGCGTCTCCGTTCTCGATGACGGCACCACCGAAGTCACCGTCCGCAACGGCGAAGCCGAAATCTATACCCCCAAGGGCAGCCAGAAACTGAAGTCTGGACGCACCCTCCTCGCCCGCGGTACCTCCGACGATCCCGAATTCCAGTTCACCAACGCCGGCATGATCGACGATTGGGACCGCTGGAACGAAAGCCGCGACCGCCAGCTGGAAAACTCCCGCAGCTACGACTACGTCAGCCAGGACATCTACGGCGCCGAGGACCTCGATGGCCACGGCCGCTGGGTCAACACCCCGGAATATGGCAACGTCTGGGTACCCTCCACCAGCGAAGGCTGGGCCCCCTACCGCAACGGCCGCTGGACCTGGGTCGACTACTACGGTTGGAACTGGATCTCCTATGACCCCTGGGGCTGGGCCCCCTATCACTACGGCCGCTGGATCAACCGCCCCAACTACGGCTGGTGCTGGTGGCCCGGCCGCATCACCTCCCGCCACTACTGGAGCCCGGGCCTGGTCGCCTTCTTCGGCTGGGGCCGCGGTGGCTTCAACATGGGGATCGGTTTCGGCAACATGGGCTGGGTCCCCCTCGCACCGTTTGAAACCTATTACCCCTGGTACGGACGCGGCTACTACGGCGGCTACCGCAACCGGACCTACAACAACATTACGATCATCAACAACACCAACATCACCAACATCTACCGCAACGCCCGCCACGATAACGGAATCACCTCGGTGAACGCCGGCCAGTTCGGACGCGGCTCGGTCAATAACGTTCGCTTCAACCGCAACGAGATCGAAAGCGCCTCCGTGGTCCGCGGCCAGCTGCCGCTCGTCCCCGATGCTTCCTCCACCCGGATGAGCGACCGCGAAAGCCGCATCGCCGAAAATCGGGGCGCCAGCCGCGGTGACGATCGCTTCGTCAGCTCCCGCCAGGCCTCCCGCATCGACCGCGTGCCTTTTGAAAATCAGCGGACCGCCCTCCAGGAAACCTCCCGCCGCACCTTCGGCGACCCCAGCTCCGGCCGGGGCGGGGAAGTGGCCGGCGGAGGCCGCGGTGCTGGCAGTAACCCGGCTTTGACCGACCGCAGCTCCGGTCGTGGCAGCGAATCCTTCGGCGGCCGTGGCTCGGACAGCGGCATGGGCCGTGGTTCCGAGACCAGCGTCGGCCGTGGTGCCAGCCGCGGATCGGAATCCGTCAGCTCCCCTGCCTTGACCGACCGTAGCGCCGGTCGCGGCAGCGAGTCCTTCGGTGGCCGGGGTGCCAGCTCGGACAGCGGCAATTCGGATCGTGGCGGATGGCGCCGCTTCGGCGACTCCTCGTCCCCGTCGTCCTCCGAACGCAGCGTCGGCTCCAGCCGCGGGTCCAGTGCGGACAGCGGCGGACGGGGAGGCAATTTCGACGGCGGCAGCCGTGGCGCCTCTACCGATAGCGGCAGCAGCTGGCGCCGCTTCGGCGACTCCTCCGGCGGCCGTGGCGCCAGCGTCGACTCCGGTGCCCGCACGAGCGACATAGGCACCCGCAGCACCGACGGCGGCTCCCGCGGCAGTGACGGCGGCTCCTGGCGCCGCATGGGCGACAGCCCGGATCGCGGCAACTCCGGCTCGTCCAGCCGCAGCGTCGACCGTGGAACCTTCGATCGCGGAACCTTCGGCAGCGGAGGGCGGGGAAGTAGCGGATCGGATTCGTCCCCCCGCATGAGCTCCCCTTCTATCCGCGAGCGTAGCGCCCCGGACTACGGCGGACGCGGCGGCGGCTTCGGCAGCAGCCGGTCGGAAAGCGCCCCCCGCATGGAGAGGATGGAGCGTTCCGCTCCCCGCATGGACTCCGCCCCTCGCATGGAGCGGTCCGCCCCGCGCATGGAGTCCGCACCCCGGATGGAGCGTTCTGCCCCCCGGATGGAGTCTGCCCCCCGAATGGAGCGGTCGGCCCCCTCGGGCAACATGGGCGGTGGCGGTCGCGGCGGCGACTCCGGTGGCGGCCGTGGCGAAGGCCGCGGCGGCGGTCGGGTCCGTTAAACAGGTGCAGTTGCCGGAGGTCCCCCCTCGGGACCTCCGGCCCCTCTTAAACCCGATCCCCGATCACATCCTATCCCTCCTCCTGAACCGCCCACCCAAAGCCGCCCCGAGCCCACCCCGCGGGTCCCCGTGCTCCCCACGCGCAGGCTCTCGATACGCAAGACCCCCAGTTGCATTGCCTAATCCCGCACCTCTTCCACCCGCACGCCCAAGCCCGCCCCGAGCCCACCCCGCGGGTCCCCGTGCTCTCCACGCGCAGGCTCTCGATACGCAAGACCCCCGGGTGCATTGCCTACTAAGCCCGCGCCGCACAACGAAAGCCGGCCCTCCGGTCTCCCAGCGCCCTCTACCCTTACGTGCCCCGTCCGCACATCCTGTTGCCGCGCGCCGGTTCGCTCCATCTTTGCCGCCATCAAACGGCCCCCGCCTCGGGTTCCCTTCGAGGCCCGCGAACGCGGGCGGGGAAGCTGGTCTACGGGGTTCTACCCGGGTAAAAAAGCGCGAATGGGTGCGCAAAACGTGCCAAAAACATGGTCAAAACACGTCAAAACCATGCACAAATACGCGTTTTACGCGCAGTTTTGCGTCCAAAATGAGCACATCCGCGCGCTTTCCGGCTTCCAAACTACCCACCGACCGGGCGACCCCCACCCGCTCGGCCGGGGTCAGTGACGCCATCCGGACGATCTGCTCCAGCGGTGCCGGCGTATCGCGGTGCATCACCCGCACCATCTCGTCCAACCCCACCACGCTACTGGCCAGCCCGGCGCCAGGCACAAACCCGACTCTGCCATCGCTCTCGAACCACGATCCGGTCTCCTGCGGGCCGAATCGGTAACGGCCCGCAGGCATGCCAAGCGCTCGATTGGCATCCGTAACGAGGCATAAACGTTTGCTTCCCTTCATCTTCCAGGCAAATGTTAATAGTTCAGGTGATAGGTGGTGGCCATCCGCGATGACTTCGGTGGACATATCGTCGTGGGCCAGGACGAACTGTTCCATGCTGCCGCGCATGGGTGTCCCCAGGCGGGCGCGGACGCTGGGAACCGAACTCATGGCGCACCAGAAGTGGTCAACATGCCTCATTCCGGCGGCAAAAGCGGCTTCCATCTCCGGCCAACTGGCCTCGGAGTGGCCACAGGTGATCAGGCAGCGGCGGCGGCGGGCGGCGCGGTAGAAGGCCTCGGCTCCGGGCAGCTCGGCGGCGCAGGTGGCGATCTTCACCAGGCCCGTCTGGAAATAGCTATCGTATTCATTCGACAAGGGTTCGCGGCGCCCATCGAGCGAATGGCAGCCCACCTTTGTTTCGGCGAAATAGGGTCCATAGAGATGGACGCCGAGCACACGGGCGCCGTCCTCGGGTTTCCAGCGCCGGGCGACCTCGCCACAGGCGGAGATCATCCGGGTAATCTCCTCGGGCGACCCGGTGGTGGTGGTCGGGAAAAGGGAAGTGGTGCCCCGGCGTAAATGGGCGCGATTGGCGCGGCGAACTGCGTCTGGGGTGCCGTCCATATAGTCCGCCCCAGCCCCGCCGTGGACGTGTATGTCGATGAAACCAGGAGAGATATAACCATCGCCGGCGTCGAGCACGACGTTGGCAAGCCGTGTCGGACGCCCCTTGGCGACGCGGACAATTTTGCCGCCGGCAATCTCGACGGTTCCTCGCTCCAGAATTTGCTCGGGCAAAATGATGCGTCCGGTAAAGGCAATGCGCGTAGAGGTCACGAAAAAAGGATATCGTGAAGCATGGCTGATGTATCGGACCGTAAAGAAAAAGCCCGGGAACTGCTCGCCTCCCGGAAGACGGGCGCGTTGGCGACCCATTCAAAGAAAGTCCCGGGACACCCGTTCGGCTCGCTAGTGAACTACACGATCGACAAGCGAGGCCGACCGATATTCCTTTTCAGCGGCTTAGCCGTCCATACGAAGAATCTGCTTGAAGATCCGCGCGCGAGCCTGTTGGTGTTTGCAGACGGCGCCGTAGAGGATCCTCTCACCGCAGCGCGGTTGACGGTGTTCGGAACCATCACGCCCTTGGACGATGCAGAGGCCGACGCGGCCGCAGCGGAGTATATCGCCCGCCACCCCGGTTCGGCCGAATACCTGGAGTTCGGGGATTTTCGTCCGTTCCGGATGGAAGTTGCCGATAGCTATTATGTAGGCGGTTTTGGCGAAATGGGATGGGTGTCACTTAGTTGACATAATACTTGTTATCGGTCTCTGCGGAGCTCGTAGTTTGCGAACCGGGAGAAGGTGCCATCCGGTCGCCGAACCTCGTCGGTGATCTTCATAACTCCTTGTTCGTCAACGTGATAGGTGCTCCTTCCGCGGACGGGATCGGCCCACAGCGCAGTGAGTGTGTCGCCGTGCCATTCGCCGCGGACCGCATAGGCATTGCCCATGGAGTCGTTCCAATGGGCGGCGGTGGCGGTTGGGTCGTAGACGGCGCGGCCCTCAAACGGGGCCATTCCGCTTGAAGTAACTGTTATGGAAAGCTCATCGAACTTGTTGGAAAAAAGTGACTTGATTGTTGCCACTACTGTGGCGGGCTTTCCTTGGAAGGTTCCTTCGCCGCGCCAGGTGCCGGTCCAGGTACGCAACGGGCTTGGTAAGTTGCGGGCGCTGTAGCGGGCGGCGAGGGCGAGCCACTGGTAGGTGTCCAGGTTTGTCTGCAGGGGGCCGAAGGGACGGCGGTTGGCCCGGAGGTTCGGCGTCGTGCGGGCGATCTCGATGGTCCGGGCGCGGAGGGCGCGGAACTCGGCCGGGCCGCCTTCGGCTCCGGCGGGCGGTTTCCAGGCCGGATGGTTGGCCAGGGCGGTCAGGAATGGTTCCACATACCCGGGATCGAAACCGTTATCGCCGGCAGGGGACTCGGCTTGCGCCTGGAAGTACTTTTCAGCCGCGATGAGGGATGGAAAAGATGCAGAAACGGCATGTTTATCAAGACGATGTAGCGTATCTGTAAGGTCTGAGATGAGCTTTTCCCTTCCCGGCTCCTGGGCCCGTTTGTAGGTTCCATCGAAGGCGGCAGCCCAGGTTTTGCCGCCGTCGGTGGACTGTTCCCAATACTGGCGGACGGTGCCGTCGAGGTTCGGAGTGAAGGATAAACGGGTCCGATTCGGGCTCGCGAGGCGCATAACGCCACCCTCCCAGTTCCCTTCCAGATGCAGGTTTCCGCCCGGGGCGACCCAGATTTGGCGCCATTTGGAGCGGTTGGGATCCCAGAAATTGAGGCTGATCCCGGTGGTGAGCCCAGAAGCGGTCCAGTTTTCGACCAGGACACAGCCGCTGGCGGCGCGGTAGATGTGGTTCGTACCGGTCTGGACGCCCCGGGGAGAGAATACATCCCACTTCCCTTCCCAGAACCCAAACTCGTTCTTTGGGCAGAGCGATTTGGGGTTGGCTGGGGGCGACGGGAACGCCGCTTTGCGGTAGGACTCGCCGCGATAGCTGAACCCGCCGGCTGCGTCCTGGGTGGGTTCTTGGGTTAACTCGCTTATGTTTGTTGGAGTTACCAGAACGGATTGCCACGCCTTTTCGAAGTAGATCAACCCCTTTCCCTCGGTACCGTCATTCAATAGCAGGTCCTGGACGATGGCGCAGCCATGGGCGGCGAGGCGGAAGCGGGAGTGGCCGGTGGGGGTGGCCCATTCGCCGAGCATGAAATCCAAAAGGCGGTGATCCTGGGAGGAGCAAGGGGACTGGGCGGCGAGCGGGAGGAGGGCAGGTATCAGGAGGAGGAGCGGGCGCATATTGGTTTCAGCTAAGTCCTTCGGCCAGATAGAGTTCCGACTGGGAGCGGCGTGTATAGTAGGCGGCGGCCTTGCCGTCCGGGCTGGTGATGACCTGGCTCAAGCGCAGGACGCCCTTCTTGTCGCGGGGGCCGACGCGCATGGGAGGGGCGTTTTCGAAGGTCCCGTCGGCGCGGACGACAGCCAGTTTGGCTTCCGGGCCGAGTTCGGAGTCGACGACGCGGACGACGGGCCGGCCGTCGGGGGCGAAACCGACGAGATTGGCGGGCATTTCCAGTTCGGTGACTTCCGGGCGGCTATCCCAGTTAGTCCACCGGGCGATGCGTCCACGGCCGGCGACGACGGCATCGCCTTTGGGGCTAACGCGGACATTGCTGACCCGTTCGCTGAATGGCAGGACGGTGACCGCACCTTCGCCGAGGCCGTGGACGATGAGGACGGGCGGAGCGCCGGGGCGGCCCGAGGGGCGGGCGCAGGCGGCGACGCGGATGCCGTCGGGGAATAGGACGGCGGAGTCGTAGTTCCAGCCGCGGGGCGCGAGGGGAATCCGTTTGCCATCGGGGAATGTCACAAGGATCAGGCGGTCGCGGTGATCGGGGTCGAGGAGGAGGGCCTGGGAGGCATCCGGGGCGATGGAGAGCGCGACGCCCGGGCCGAGGTCCAGGATTTGGCGGGTGGCGGCGGTATAGAGGAAGGCGCGGCATTTGTTGCCGACGCCGTCGCCGCTTTCGTCAAACAGGGCGTGGGAACCGCGGTTGGAGATGCTCATGGCGCGGGTCCAGCCGAGGTGGGCGAGTTCGCGGGGTTCGGGTTCGCCGGGGAGATGGAGGCCGGATTCGACGCGGGCATGGCTTTTGATAAAGACGACGCGGCCGTTGCGGTGGATGTCGAAGGTGGAATCGGCCATACCGGGGAGTCCGACCATCCGGATGTTCCCTGCCCTGTCGGCAGCCCAGAGGGCGGTGGTGGTACCGTCCTTGGAGCCGGTGAACCAGACCTCCTGGCCATTGGGGTGCCAGGCGATGGAGATGAGGTGGGGCCAGCGGTCCATGAGGCGGCGCGGGGCGCGGCCGCGTTCGAGGAGGAGGATGTAGCCGCCGGTTTCGCCGCGGAGGTCGTGTTCGAGGACGGCGAGGGCGGCGTCCGTGGGGGCGAGGCGGACGGGGCCGAGGCGACCGGGGCTGACGTGCATGGTGCGTCCGGCGGGGTATTCGACGCGGTCTTCGGCGCCGTCGAAGCGGACGCAGGCGAGGTGGCGGCCATCGGCGGCCCAGGCGACCGAGAGGACGTGTTCGTCAAGGAACTGGGGGGTGGCGCCGTCGAGGCTGGCGCGGACGATGGTGCCTTGGGAGACGCGTTTGTGGCTGAAGTCGAAGAGGAGGAGTTCGTCGCTGGCCGAGACGGCGGCGATGCCGAAGTCGTCGAAGGGGAGGGTTTGGGGGCGGGATTCGGAGACCTTATGGATGTGGGTCTGCCAGCGGGCGCCGCCGTGCCAGTGGGCGGAGTAGATGACGGAGTCGCCGGCGGCATTGAAGAAGACGTTGCTGATGGTGCCTTCGTCGAAGGAGAGGCGGCGGAGTTGGAGGTCGCGGGCGCGGGAGCGCCAGATGAAGGCGCCGGCGCCGGCACCGGCGGTGAGGAGGGCGGCGGCGGAGGCGAAGAGCCAGCGGCGGGAGGGGGCGGGCGATTCGACCGGCGGCGGTGGTGGTGGGGCGTTTATGGCGGGCGGGAGAACTTCGTTGACCGTGGCGATGAAGACATAGCCGGTGCGGGCGACGGTTTCGATGTAGCGAGGTTCGGTTGGGTCGTCGCCGAGGACGGCGCGGAGGCGTTTGATGGCGGTGTTGAGGCCGCGTTCGAAGTCGACATAGACTTCCCCGCCCCAGAGGAGTTGCTGGAGTTCCTGGCGGGAGACGACCTGGGCGGGCCGGGCGACCATATAGGAGAGGATGTCGAGGGGCTGGCCCTGGATTTTGAGGCGGATGCCGTGTTTGCGGAGGACGCGGACGTCGCCGGTTTGTTCGAGTTCGAAGGGGCCGAAAACGTGGATACGGGGCGTCATGGCGGTTAGGATAGCAGTCCGGGGTGGGGGTATGGAGGACGGATTAATTCCTCGTCGGAGCCGGTGGAAGATATTGAAAATAAATCACATAAAAATGGGGCCAGGTGCACCCGGCCCCATTTTTTGGTTAGAAGACGAGGCGGACCTGGTAGCGGACGACGCGGCCGCCGCCGTCGGCGAATTGCGGGGCCAGGAAACGGCCGGCCGGGGCGGTTGCTACGTTTGTATTGATCGTCACCGGGACGTTCGCCATAAAGGGACTTACGTTACCGAAACCGTATTGGGGCGTGTTGATGAAGTTGAAGAACTCGCCTCGGAGACTTAGCTTGAAACGCTCCGTCAATGCGAACGTTTTGCCGAGTGTGGAGTCCATGTTCTTAACGCCCGGGCTGCGGAGGGTGCCGCGGCCCAGGGTTCCGGTCCGCTTGGGGTCGTTGCCGGTGAAGGTTGCCAAGCCGATGTACATCGCCTCGGACGGGTTGATGGGGGCGTTGGAGGCGTCCGGGTTACAGAAACCCGCGGCGCAGGGGACGGCGCGGGTGCCGGGGATGCCGTTGGGATTATAGTCGGGCCGGTCGAGCGAGCCGCCGAGACCGTCGGCATCCACCCCGTTCACCACCGTCATGGGGACACCGCTTTCAAAGGTCCAGACACCGGTCAACTGCCAGCCACCCAGGATGTGGCGTTTGAAGGCATTCCCGGTTTTGCCGAAGGGGAGTTCATAGAGGAAGGTCAGGGCCAGACGCTGGGGACGGTCAAAATGCGAGACCGCCTTTTCATTGCGGAGGCCGCCGAAGAGCGATGGGATGGCGGATTGCTGCGGCAGGTTCACGTTGGCGACGCCGAACACTTCGCTGGAGTTATCGAGGTTCTTGGACCAGGTGTAGGACAAGGTGCCGTGGAACCCTTTGGAGAAACGGCGGTTGAGGCTGGTCTGGAGGCCGTGATAGGAGGAGTTGCCACCGTTGGTACGGGTGAGGCGGCCGCCTTGGAGGGTGTCGAGGCGGAGCGTCAGTTGGCTGGCGACGGCCGGGTTCACGTTGGAGTACTGGCGGCGGAGGTTGAGGGGGACGAGGGGGTTCAAGTCCTCGTTGATGAACAGACGCAGGCCGCGGGTACCGACGTAGGCGACATCGGCCATCAGCTGGCCGGGGAGTTCGCGTTGGATCCCGAAGGACCAGCGCTGGGTGTAGGGAGCGACGAGATCGCCATAAACGAACGTCTGTGTATCGACGGGTAGGGCGGCGCGGGCGACGGTGGGGAGGTTGGCGGAGAGGTTGGGCAGGCCGCGGGGCTGGGCGGCGCTGGAAACCGAGTTGGTATTCGTCGAGATCAGATTCGGCACGGAACTGGCGGCGTTGGACAGGATGTTGTTGAAGAACGTGTCGTAGCCGATCTGGTAGCCGGTGCGAATGGCGGACTTGTGGTCGCCGAGGAGTTTGCCGAGGAGACCGTCCTTAAAGGCGGGGGACCAGGCGATGCCGA
Organism: uncultured Solibacteraceae bacterium; assembly: GCA_964430625.1. Lineage (GTDB taxonomy): Bacteria > Acidobacteriota > Terriglobia > Bryobacterales > Bryobacteraceae. The sequence continues at coordinate 86,282 of CAYSFR010000012.1, read as the reverse complement.
GGGTGGGGGACCAGTTATTCCGATCCGCCTTCACCTGGGAGGGCCGGCGGTAGGGGCCGTCGAGGGAGACTGGATCGACGTTGTAGAGCCCGGAGAAGGCGGCGTAGGGGAGGGCGTTCATGGGGACGCCGAAGTAGTCGTAGCGGACGCCGAGGGTGAGGGTGAGGTTGGGAGTGGGCTTCCAGCGGTCCTGCAGGAAGTAGGCCTGGCGGAAGACGCGCGGGTAGTTGGCGGGGCTGCCGAAGGTGCGGGTGGCGCCGCCGTTGGTACCGCCGAAGTCGTCGAGGAAGTTGGCGAAGATGGAGTAGCCGGTGGTGGTGGCGTAGGTGAGGTTGCCGCGTTCGATGGCGGGGGCGAGGTCCTTGGCGCGCTGGTTGACGAGGTCGACGCCGAAGCGGAGGGAGTGGCGGCCGCGGGTCCAGGAGACGGTGTCCTGGAGGGTATAGTTATTGGCCAGCCGGCCCTGGGGGAAGGTGGTGGCGACGCCGATATTGGAGACGCCGCCGCCGAGGGTATAGGTGGGGATGGTGCGGGCGAACTCTTCGCGGGTGTCCAAGGGGAACTCGAAACCGATGCGGGCGTAGCTGACACGGAGTTCGTTGGTCAGGGTGGGGGAGAAGATGTGGGTTTCGTTGATTTGGGCGTTCTTGTTGGAGACTTCCTGGGAGGTGAGGAAGGCCGGGAAGTTGGTCTGAACGGGGCCGTTCAGCTGGTGATTCTGCATGTAGCGGATCATCAACTGGTCGTTCTGGCTGAAGGAGTGGTCGCCGCGGGCGACGAACTGTTTGTCCTTGAGGGTGAGGGGGAAGACGGAGGAGCCGGTGCCGAACTCGATATTGGGGCGGCCATCGCCGAGGGTGACGGGGAAGAACTGGGAGGTGGCGGCCATTTTGGCGGTTCCCTGCTTGTAGATCTCGTAGCGAGGGTTGCGGCCTTGGGGGAAGAGTTGATCGAGGGCGGCCCAACCGGCTGCGGAGGGGACCCCGAAGGAGGACCCGGCGGTGGAGGCCTGGTGCTGTTCGTGGTAACCGGCGAAGAAGAAGGTGCGATTTTTGACGACGGGCCCGCCGACGGTGCCGCCGAACCAGTTTTCGGTACCGGGGAGGGGGCGTCCACGGGAGATGACGGCGGGGTTGAGGGAGAGGGTATTGGTGATGGCGTCGTCGTAGGTGGAATCGAGGAGGTGGAAGAGGGAGCCGTGGACGGAGTTGGTACCGGCGCGGGTTACGGTATTGATGGTGGCGCCGCCGGCGCGACCGAATTCGGCGTCGAAGTTAGAGGTTTGGACGGCGACCTCGGAGACGGCATCGGGGTTGCGGAGTTGCATGGCCTGGCCGGCGATGCCCGTATCGTTGTTGTCCGAGCCATCGAGCATGAAGTTATTCGAGCGGCCGCGGCTGCCGTTGACCGAGAACGTCCCGATGCCGAAGCCGAAGCGATTGGTAGAGACGCCGGGTAGGGTGAGGGCGAGGGCGACAGGGTTGCGGCCGGAGAACGGGAGTTCCTGGGACTGCTGGGTGGAGATGGCGCCGCCGCGGGTGACGGATTCGGCTTGGAGGAGAGCTTCGACGCCGGCGGTGACTTCGACAACGGTGGCGGCGGCGCCGACTTCGAGGCGAATTTCGAGAGTGGAAGCGGTACCGGACTGGACGGGGACGCCCCGTTTCACATAGGTGGTGAAGCCGGCCATTTTGGCGGTGACGTCATAGTCACCGGGCTCAATGGCCTCGATGCGGAAGTTACCCTGGGCGTCGGAAACGGCGGCGCGGGAGAGGTTGGTACGGGTGTTGCGAACCTCGACATTGGCGCCGGTTATGAGGGCGGAGGATGGATCGGTGACCTGGCCGACGAGCCGGCCGAGGCTGGTTTGAGCGGACAGGGAAACGGAGAGAGCCACCACGGCGAGCGCCGTGGTGAACGGGAATGCGTTCATCACAAAGGACCCCTTCTTCTCCCAGGCTTACGCTAACCTTCGGCCGGCGCAAGACAGACAACGTGGCATGATTGTGACGCCACAAACCCTTGACTCTATTGATGATCTATTTTGGGGTGAACTGTCAAGGGGGAGGGGTAGACGGGGATTGGCGGGGCGGGAGTGCGGGAACAAGGGGTGGAAGGCGGCCGAATAGGAGCACGGGCGGGCAAATTATCGGGCGGGGATTCCTATCGGAAATGCTCTATTTGTCCGATTATGAGAATATATTTACCTATCGCGTATCCGCACCTACATGAATTTTTTTCCTACTGACAAAAGGGTTGAAAAGGCCGGACCACAGGATGGCGGGGGCGGGGTGGCGGCCGGGAGCGACGTATTCGTGGCGCGGCAGCCGATCTTTGATCCGGACAGGCGGGTGTACGCCTACGAACTACTGTTTCGAGCCTCCGCTTCCGCACCGGCGGCGAGCCTGGTGGACGGGAACGCGGCCACCCGCGCGGTGATCGCAAACGCGCTGTTCACCTTTGGAATCCGGGACATCCTTAGCGGGAGGCCGGGATTCTTCAACTTCACGCGAGAGCATCTGCTGATGGATTACACGGGGATTCTGGACCCGAGACAGACAGTGATCGAAGTACTGGAAACGGTGGATCCGGACGAGGAGGTGATCCGGGCGTGCCGGCGGTTGAAGGCGCAGGGGTACACGCTGGCGTTAGATGACTTCATCGCGAAAGACCTTGCGAACCCGTTGGGAGAGTTGGCCGATATCATTAAAGTGGATTTCCGGGGCACCACGCAGGCCGAACAGGGGCTGGTGGCGGGGCATTTCCGGAGGCGGGGCGTGCGGTTGCTGGCGGAGAAGGTGGAAACCGCCGAGGAGTTTTCGTTCGCGCGGCAGCAGGGGTACTCACTGTTTCAAGGGTATTTCTTTGCCCGGCCGGAGACGATGACGGGGAAACGTGTACCGGAGAGCAAGAAGCAGTATCACAGTCTGCTGTGTGCGCTGAACCGGCCGGATTTTGATTTTCAGGAAGTGGAAGCGGCGATCAAGTACGATCTATCGCTGACGCACAAGTTCCTACTGTTCTTGAACTCGGCGAACTTCGGGTTTCGGCAGCGGATCCGGTCGATCCGTCATGCGCTGGTGCTATTAGGGGAGCAGCAGGTACGGACGTGGGTATCGCTGGCAGTGGTGGCGAGTATGGGGGCGGACAAACCGCCGGAACTGATCGTGACAGGGACGATCCGGGCGCGGTTCTGTGAGCGGCTTGGGGCGGTGGCGGGGCTGGGGGAACGGGGGAACAGCCTGTTTCTGGTGGGTTTGTTTTCGGTGATGGATGCGCTGATGGGGATGCCGTTGGAGGAGGTCTTGGCGGGATTGCCGATGGAGCAGGATGTTCTGGATGTGCTGCTAGGGGAATGCGGAGATGGCAACCGGTTGGTGCAGGTCCACGCGCTGGTACTGGCATACGAGAGGGGCGAATGGGCGAAGGTGGTGGAATGCGCGGAGAAGTTGGGTGTACGGGAGACGGCGATCCGGCCGGTGTATGAGGAAGCGGTGCAGTTGGCGACGAAGATTCTGCTGTGAGTGCGGCTCGGCGCGGCGGTCGCCGCGTAGGGGCAGGTGGGAAAAGGGGAGGGCGATGTCGAGCGCTCCATCGGGGTTATCGGATTATTCATCAATCCGGTAGTCCCATTCTCCTGACAACCGAATCTCCGACCCACTAAAGGGTTGCGATTCCAGGACATTCGCTGATCCGGAACGGGCAGGGGTGGAGCTAATTGGACAATCCCGTTCCGCGAGAGCATCTGCTGACGGATTACGCGGGAGCCTGGACCGAAGGCAGATGGTGATTGGAGCCCGGGGACCGGTGGATCCGGAGGAAGAGGGGATCCGGGCGTGCCGGCGGCTGCGGGCGCGGGGGGACACGATTTTGTGATCCGCGTTACCGAAGAACTGCGAAATAGGAGAGACAGATCCCTTATGAGACATGCCCTTCTGCTCCTGCTGAGCGCCGCCGGCGCCTATTCCCAGACCATTCCGAACATCAAGGACACTGCGTTGTGCACGAACACGCCAAACGGGAAACCGCGGCTGGCGGCGGGGAAGACCGGGTCCAACTTAGAGATGAAGCGAATCGTGCTAAACGCGCCGGGGGCGGTGTGCAACGATGGCACGCCGGCGTATCTTTATGTCCGGCCGGCGCGGGCGGGGGCGGTGGAGCCGGATGGGCCGTCGGCGAACCGGTGGGTGATTCACTTTGAGGGCGGGGGCGGATGTAGTTCGTATGACGGCTGCCTGGAGCGGTGGTGCGGGGTGGGGTTTTATACGGCGCACCAGATGAGCACGACGTATGAGGACGATGCGATTTCGCGGGGCGGGTTGCTGGAGCGGAACAGCGTGAACCGGTTTGCCGACCGGAACACGGTGATGGTGAACTACTGTTCGTCCGACGGCTGGCAGGGGCAGAAGACAGATGCGGTATTGCGGAGTGAGACGGACGCGACGAAGGCGTACACGGTCCACTACCGTGGGGCGACGATAGCGACGGCGGCCATTGAAGCGCTATTGGCCGGGGTGGCGGGGATGCCCAAGCTCTCAGAGGCGACCGATGTGCTGATTTCGGGGGACTCGGCCGGTGCGACGGCGGTACGGACGCATCTGGACCGGATTGCGGCGAGGTTACGGGCGGTGAACGCAAACATACGGGTACGAGGGAACATGGAGGCGACGTTTTACCCGGATTTGAATGGAAAGCAGGGATTTCCCGCGGGCGATCCGAAGGATCCGCCTTATGGGAGCAAGACGGCGGCGTTTGAAAAGGAGAACGCGCTGTTGAATCATCAACTGGATGACTCGTGTGTGGCGGCGCATCCGGGGGCGAAGTATTTGTGCTCAGAGTCGGGCTATGTGGAGTTGAACCACCTCACAACGCCGTTCTTTCAGATTCAGGATCTATCCGATCCGGGGATGTTTGAGAATTACGTGGACGCAGGGGCGCCATTTACGCAGGCGCAAGTGAGCCAGTATTTGCACGATCAACTGGTGGCCCTGGGGACGCTACGGAACACGGCGGTGGAAAAGGCGGCGATGACGGCGACGCCGGGGGCGGCGGGGCGTTTGTGCGGGGTGCACGTGATGTGGGGAGATACGGACGGGTTTTTAGGGAGGAAGATCCGGACGGGCCCCGGGGCGACGGCCTACAGCTACTACGAGTTGTTGTGGAACTGGATGACGGGGGCATCGCCGTCGACGGTACTGGCGCCGAAGCCGCCGTTGTCGCCCGACCAACCGGTATTCGACACAGTGTGCGATGCAAAAGCGCCGACGGCGGCACCGGGGCCGGCGATTGCAACCATCTCAAGCGCGAGTTATGCGCTGGGTGGAGCGGTGGCGCCGGAATCGATTGTGGCGACGTTTGGAACGGGATTGTCGGCCTCGACGGCGACAGCGACGACGAATCCGTGGCCGACGACGCTGGGCGGGGTGCAGGTGACGGTGACCGACGCGAAGGGGACGGCGCGGCTGGCGCCATTGTACTTTGTGTCGCCGGGACAGTTGCTGTATCTGATCCCGGCGGGGACGGCGGCGGGAACGGCGCAGGTGGCGATCGGGACGCAGCGGAGTACGGTGGAGGTGGCGGTGACGGCTCCGGCGATCTACACGGCGGCGCAGAACGGCAAGGGGGTGGCGGCGGGGACGTACCTGAAGATCTCGGCGCGGGGAGTGCGGAGCGAAGATCTGCTGTTCGACCCGTTGACGAAGGCGGCCAAGGCGGTGCCGGTATCGCCTGGGGATCAGGTCTATCTGATTCTTTACGGAACGGGGATGCGGGGCGGCGGGGCGACGGCGACGGTAGGGGAGGTCGGGGTACCGGTGTCCGGTCCGGTGGCGCAGGGACAGTATCAGGGACTGGACCAGATCAATCTGGGGCCGCTACCGCTGCGGATCGGGCCGGGGCAGAAACAGATCGTGATCCGGCAGGAAGACGGGATCGCCAATGTGACGACGGTGGCGTTCCGGGTGGAGGAGCGGCCCTAGAACAGGGGCCGGGCTTCATAGAGGACGAGGTCATCATCGACGGTCCCGGCGAGGAAGTAGACGGTACCGTCATCGCGGAAGTCGATGGAGTTGATGCGGGCGAGGTAGTCGCCTTCGGCGGTGGGGCGGAAGAGGTTGACGACCTGGTAGAGTTTGTCGCCGCGGCGCACGATCAGGAAATTGGCGCCGTTGGCGTGCTGGAAGAGGAGGTCGCCGTTGCGGTTGGACTCCTGGGTGACGACGGTATTGGCGACCTGGCCGGCGGGCATGACGGTGCTGTTGTTGACGATGATCTCCCAGCGGTCGCCGAGCCATTCGCAAAGGATGGTGCCGTTGGGGATATTGAGGCCGGCATACAACTTCCCTCCCCCGGCGCGATGGAGGTTTGCGATGCCGGTGATGAGATGGGGGCCGACGCGGGTGGTATTGGGGACGGCCATTTCCTTCCACTCGGTACCGTTGTGGGTGTAGAGGATGGGGACGTTGACGTTGCGGAAGCGGAGAGAGATGAGGACGTGGCCTTCGTCGTTAAAGGCGAAGCTATCGTAGCCGCTGGCGATGCGGCCGTTGAGGGTGGTGGCGGTGGCGGCGGTGGCGCTATAGGTGAGCAGGGCGACGGGTTCGGCGGCGTCCTTGGGGTGGAGGAAGAGGCGGGAGTCGCCGGCGCTGGTGGAGGCGGTGTAGAGCATATCGCCGCGGGAATTGACGTCGACGGTACCGGGGGCATTGACGGTGATGGCACCGGCGCGGAGGGGGAAGCGGAGGACGAGTTCCGGGGCGTTGTCGCCGAGGAGTTTGGCGATGCCGGTACCGGTGGTGAAGAAGATTTCGCCGTGGGGGGATTTGCGGATATTCCAGGTGCCGCCGTGCGAGCCGCCGAACCACATGGTGTTATTGCCCCAGAGGCGTTCGCCGTAGGGCATGACGGTGCGAGGACCGTCGGGGCTCATCTCGACGATCGATCCGCTGGAGCCACCGGCATACACATGCGGCGGGCCGGATCGGGCGCCGCCGATGAAGTTGATGACGTTGATGGGGGCTTTGATTTCGGCGCGGTCGCCGGAGCGGAGGACGATGCGGGGCTGATCGAGGCCGAGTTGGACGAACATCATGTTGGACACGCTGCCGCGGAGGTAGACGAAGGGTTCGCCCTTGGCGGTGAGCATGCCGCTTTCGACGTCCTGGATAGTTTCACCATCGACGCGGGCGGTGGAATAGAGCAGCAAGGGCTTGGCGTCGCCGGTGGGCGGCCAGAGCCAGACGCCGTTGCCTTTGTTGTTGAAGGGGTTGGCGTGGAGGAGGGTGCCGTGGAGGGGGTGGTGCCAAAGGATGCCGGACTGGCTGTTGACCTGGAGGGATTCCAGTTTGCCGTCAGGGAGCCAGCGGAGGAAATGGATGGTGTTGTTGTTGAGGGTGACGTTGAGGAGGATGGTGCCGTCCTCGTCGATCCAGGAAGCGGGGTGGTTGCCGCGGCCGCCATTGATGGAGCGAACGGTGGAGCCGAGGATTTCGTCGCCGACGCCGATGAGGCGGGTGCGGGCGAGGCCGGTTTGTTTGAAGAAGGTCCGGACGCCGGAGGCGGTAACGCCGAAGACGGCAGTTCCCTTCCCGTCTACGCCGAAATCGCCATCGATGGTGAAGGTGCCGGTGACGCCAGGGAGGGTGTCCTGGGTGGAGACGATGACGTCCTGATACTTGCCTTCAAAACCGAGGAAGAGACCGTTGTAGGTGGTGGGGTTGAGTTCGAACCGGAAGTTGGCACGGACGAGGGAGTAGCCCTGATCGTTGTAGGAGTTGCGGGAGAGGACGAGGGCGCTGGTGGCTTCCGTGTTGGCCAGAGGGGTGTTGTTGGAGATATGGTTGAAGACGCCGGTTTTGTCGCCCATGTTGATCTGGGCGCCATTAATGTTGGTGTCCTCATAGGTGAGGATGCGGCCGGAGCGGGTAACGGAGTGGGTGCGGAATTCGGTGGTGTAGCTGCCGATGACGAAGCGGTTCTGGCCGCCGGCGGAGACCATGTTGAACTTGTTGGCGTTGTAATCAAACTGAACGAGGCCGTTGGCGGAGCCATCGAGGGAGGCATTGAAGAAGAACGTGCCGTCTTCGCCGGGCCAGAGCATGGTGGGTTTGGCGCGGACCTCAAAGCTGGATTTCTGGGTTCGTTCGCGGGACCAGACGCGGCGGAGTTCGTAGCTCTTCGGGACGGTGACTTCGACGGGAGCGGTGACGACCCACTGGCGCTGGAGGCCGGTCTGGACGTCGCCATAGTTGTAGGTACCGAGGACGAGGGCGCCGCCTTCGCCGATGCCGGAGACGGTGCCGGCGGAATCGATGCGGGCGACCTGGCTGGTGCCGAGACGGTTATTCAGGACCGACCAGGAGATGCCGACGCCGGAGATGGGGGCGCCATTGGCGTCGTAGGCGGTAGCGGAGAAGCGTTGCTGCTTGCCGACGTCGAGGGAGGCGCGGGCTGGGGAGATCTCGACGCGGCTGGGAATGGTTTGGATGACGGTTTCCGAGAAGAGAGAGCCGCTGCGGGCCTGGACGCGGACGGTGCCGAGAAAACGGGCGGAGAGGACGCCATTGGAATCGATGGTAGCGATGGTGGCGTTATTGGTAGCCCAGGTGACGGCGCCGCCGGCGATCGGGTTGCCCTGGGCGTCGCGGACGATGGCGCGGAAATCGAGGGTACGGCCGACGAGGACCTGGGCGGAGTCCGAGAGGATCTGGATGGACTGGGCGGAGAGGGCGGCGGAGAGGGCGAGGGCGGCCAGTAGCGGGCGCATGGCGGATTATCCCCAGAACTCGTCGACAGGGCCGAAGCGGCCTTCGGCGGCGCCGACGATGAAGTCATATTTTCGGCGGGAGGGAGTGTCGAGCACGCTCTTGGTCCAATCGACGCCGAGGGCGGAGTAGATGCTGGCGGTGATGTCTTCCGGATAGATGGGCCGGTTGCCGGACCAGCCGTATTCGGTGATATTGGCACCCTGGGCATCGGTAGCGCCGATGACGCGATTGCCGCGGATGCCGCCGCCCATCATGGCGATGGACTGGACGTTGCGGTAGTGGTCGCGGCCGGAGCGGGAGTTGAGGGGCCCGGGGGTACGGCCGAACTCGCCCATGATGATGATGAGGGTTTGGGAGAATTCGCCGGTGGCTTTGAGGTCGTCGGCGAGGGCGCTGACGGCGTTATCGAGGTCGCGGGTGAGGGTGTAGATGCTGGTGGCGGCGGTGAACTGGGTATCGTGGAGGTCCCAGCCGCCCTGGGTGATGTTGAAGAAGATAGCGCCGTTGTTGGCGCGGATGGCATTACGGGCGACGATGGCGGCGCGGCCGATGCCGGTGGTGCCGTAGCGGTTTTCGTCTTCGGTGGAGAACTTGAAGATCTGGTCGACGGCGTCGTTGTACATCATGGCGCGGGCGCGGGCGTAGTAACCGGCGTAGGTGGCCATGGCGTCGTTCATGGGGGCCTGGCGGAGGGGGGCGTCGAGGGCTTCGAGGAGGCCGAAGCGTTTTTCAAAGCGAGCCTGGCTTTGGGCGACGGTGCCGAAGTGGTTGTGGGAGAGGGTGGTGATGCCGGTGCGGGTGGCCGGGGGCATCATGGGTTCATAGAGACCGCCGAGGAACTTGGCGCCCTGCAGGCCGGTCTGGTTGAAGCTCAGGAAGGGAGGGAGGATACCGGCACTTCCCTTCTCCCGGCCGATGACGGCGCCGATGTGGGGCGTTTCGCCGGCGAGGGCGGGGTTCTGGGAGTGAGCGGTCTGCATGTAGAACTGACCGCGTTCATGGGCGGCTTCCCAGCCGGCGGCGGAACGGATAAGAAGGAGGTCGTTGAAGTGGCGGGGGAGTTTGGGGAAGAGGCGATTGGAGAGGACGAAGGGGCCGGACTGGCGAATGTCGATATCGCGAGGGTTCCAGGCGCCGTCTTTGGGGTCGAAGGTATCGAGGTGGCTGGGGCCGCCGTTGAGGTTGAAGAAGACAACGGCGCGGGCGGTATTGCGGGTGGAGACGGAGCGGGCGGAGATGGTTTCGGCCTGGGCGAGGGAGGCTCCGGCGGCGCCGAAGAGGAAGTGGCGGCGGGTGTGGCCGGCGCAGTTGGGGCGAGGTTGGTCGGTCATCGTCATCTTCCTGATCAGTAGTTGAAGCTGAAATCGAGTTTATTGAGAAGCGCCCATTGGAGGTCGCTGAGCCACTGGGCGCGGGGGCCGGAGCGGTATTGGAGGACGGCGGCGAGTTCGGCATCCGAGGGCCAGCGGGTGAGGGTGGCGATGTACATTTTGCGGATGGCCTCTTCGTCGGTGACGGGCATGGCGTCGATGCGGAGGACCTGGTTGCGGCTGGAGATGGCGGCGGTGGAGGTACCCATGGAGCGTTGGACGACCTGAGCTTCATTCATGCCGAAGAGGAGGCCGAGGATGGTGGGTTCTTCGGAGCGTTCGATGGTGGTCCAGTTGCCGCGGCCGGCCTGATTGAGGAAGTCGACGACGCGAGAATCGGTGGAGGGTTCGGCGGCATCGGGGAGCTGGTTGGCGTATTTGAGGGCGTTGGCGAGGCCGGCGACGGTCATGGGCTGTTCGGTGCGGGTGGCGGTGACGAGGGCGTCGTACAGCTGTTCGGCGGAGAGGCGGCGGGCCTCAAAGCGGGCGAAGTAGCGGATGTAGGCGGGTTGCCATTCGCCGTCGTAGCGGCTGCTGAGTTGATAGGCATCGCTGGTGACGATCTGGCGGATGAGGGGTTTCAACTGGTAGTTGTTGCGGATGAAGAAATCGGCGAGGTCATCCAGGAGTTCGGGGTGGGCGTTTTGGGAGGGCCAGCCTTCGGGGGGAGGGTTGGACTTGTCGGTGCGCATGAAGTCCCAGGCTTCGGGGGGATCGACGATGCCGTGGCCGAAGAAGTTGGCCCAGAGGTGATTGGCGGTGGCGCGGGCGAACTGTTTATCGCCGGTGACGATGCGGCCGAGGTCTTCGCGCCAGTTTTCACCGCGAGGCTTGGCCTGGTTGAAGATGAACTCGGGTTCGACGACGGCATTGGTACGGGCGGGGCGGTTGCCCGGGTTGGAGGGATTGACCGAGCCGGAGTAGCTGCCGTAGTCGCGATCGATCAGGACGATGCGTGGGCGGAAGCCGTTGATGTCGTCCGACCAGCGGATGTAATACATGCGGGAGAGGAAGGCGCTGGTTTGCCAGAACTGCTGGCGAGTGCGGCGGGTGAGCCAGAGGTTGATTTTCTCGAGGTGGGCGCGGCCATTGTGGCAGGAGACGCATTCGGTTTTGAAGCCGAGGAAGGTGGTGGTGATCTTGTCGGTGATGTCGTCCCAGGAGTCCTGGATGGGGCCGTTGACGTCCATCCAGCGGGCGAAGAACTGGGTGCCGGGCTGGGAGTCGACTTCGCCGGAAGCGCTCAGGAGTTCGCGGACGAATTGGTCGTAGGGGCGATCGGCCTGGACGAAGGAGCGGACGAACTCATAGAAGACATTGCGTGCCGGGACGGAGACCGATTCGTGGTTGCGGGAGACGCGGAACTTATTGAGGAAGAAGAGGGTGAACTGGTCGGTGTAGGCGTCCGAGTTGAGGAGGGTGTCGACGTATTTGGTGCGTTTATCGGGGTCGGTGGAGGCGAGGAAGGCCTCGGCGGCTTCGGGGGTGGGGATGCGGCCCGTGAGGTCGAGTGTGACGCGGCGGAGGAACTCGCTATCGCTGGAGACGGGGGCGGGTTTGACATTATCGGCGGCCATTTTGGCGAAAAGGCGCTGGTCGATAAAGTTGGAGCGGGCTTCGGCGGCGCGTTGGATACGGCCGGGGTCGCGCTGTGCGGCGCGGAGGCGGCTCATCGTTTCATAGGCGCGATCGAGGTCGATGCTTTCGGCCGTCTCGGTTCTGGCCGCGGCCGGGTAGCGAGGGCAACCCGGGTCGGCGGCGGAGAGGAGTATGGGCGTCAGAAGAAATGCGATTCCCGTACGAATCTGGCGCATGTGTGTTATGAACAGTTTACTTGATTTACGGAGCTTGGGAAGCCGCTAACTTATTAAAGAGGACTGAGGAAAGGGCGTAGGGGTCGTGGAGTTTGAGGACGTGGAAACCGGCGGCGCGACCGGCGGCGGCCCCGGGTTCGGAGTCTTCGACGACGAGAGGGCGGGAAACGCCGAGGCGCTGGGCGGCGAGGAGGTAGGGTTCGGGGTGGGGTTTGCGGTTCTGGACATCGTCTCCGGTAACGATGGTGGCGAAGCAGTCGCGGATGCCGGCGCGTTCGAGGACGGGTTCGACCTCAGCGCGGCCGGAGGAGGAGACGACGGCGAGGCGGTAGTCGGTTAGGCCGCGGAGCATGTCGCGCGTGGCCTGGGGGATGGGAGGATTCGCGTAGGCTTTTTCCCGGAAGAGGGCCTTCTTTTTCGGGTAGTACTGCCAGAGATCTTCGACGTCATGGGGAGGATTTTTCTGGGCGGCGAGGACTTCGAGCATGGCGCGGTCGGTAATTCCGATGCAATTGGCGCAATAGGCCTCCCAAGTGAGGGGGATACCGAGGGGAGAAAGGATGGCGGTCCAGCATTCAAAATGGACGCCTTCGGAGTCGGCGAGGACGCCGTCGAAGTCAAAAAGGATGGAGTCGAAGGGGAGGCTTGGGGAGGACAAGTCCTTATTATTGCAGAGGGGAAAAGAAAAACCGGAGGCCTGGGGGCCTCCGGTCTTCTTTGCGGGAGGGGAGAGAGGATTAAGCGGCTTCGAGGCGAACTTCGCGGAGCGAGAACTCGAAGCTTTGCATGGCGTTGATGATTTCGGTAGCGTCGGCAGGTTGGATGCCGAGCCAATGGAACATCAGGCGGAAGTGGGCCTGCCAGAGGAGTTTCCGGAGCGACCACTGCAGGGAGAGCAGTTGGGCGATATCGGAGGAGCGATCTTCTGTGGCATGAACGGCCGAGAGACGGACGCCCTGGGACAGGCGATCAAAATCCGAGGAAATGAGCTTGAGGTATTCACGGAAGAGGCGGCGGCGTTCGGCGCGGAACTCGTTACGGCGGTGGGGGCCGCCGTCGGTGGACTGCATCCAGAACTCTTCCTCTTCCGGAGAGAGGAGACGGCGCATGGGCAGGTAGCGGAAGGAGGAGAACTCTTCAAACCATTCATCCGACCATGAGGCGTCGGAATCGGCGAAGGGATGATTGGCGGGAGAAGGATCGCCCTGAATCATCCGATTGCGCTGAACGAGTTTCAGTAAAAGAACAAGAAAGATAACGCTGCTCGACAACCCGACGATGACAGGAAATGCCGTCATTGCTATGAGAACCTCCCGCCTGTCTGTGGCTCCGCAGCTTATTTGCACACCGGCAAGAGATGCGCGAAACCGCGGGTTTAACAACCCGTAGCAGGCCTATGAGATCAGGCTAACTGTAATTCCAGTGGGTTGCAATAGGATTGATGGAATTTCAGGCGAAATAAGGAATAAAAATGGGAATAGGAAAACGCCTAATCCTTGTGCCGAGATAAAGTCCGGTTAATGGACTCCAGGCGGTCGAGCATTTGCGAGGAAGAGGTGAGCGGGGCGGCGGCGGCGGGGACGCGTTCGCCTTGTGGCTGGAGGAGTACATACCAGCAGCCAAGGGCGAGGAGGGTGAGGGAGTTAATAATGAGGTTGGCGAGTCTGACGTCGTAGCTGCGATCGGTATTGAGGACGTAATGAACGCCGGAAGTGACGAGGAAATAGATAAAAAACAGGACCGAGTGGCGAAGGACGTTTGCGGGAAGCGGGATGGGCATCCAGAGGAGGAAGAGGGAAATGAGAATGAGATAAAGGATAATGGCGGACGAAATGGCGCGGAGGATGACGGAATAGCGGGAGATAAGCGAGTGGCCGGTCCAGCCTTGCGACAGATCGCCACCGATGGAGGCCAGCGAGAAGATGAAGGCAATGACGATGGAGACGACGACGGCGCGTTTGGCAAAGCGGGCAATGCCGGGGAACCGGGCGAAGAGCTTTTGGAAGACCTCGACCACCATCCCGACATAGAGCAGGAACACCGGGGGTTGGGCGACCTTGTAGATGGTACGCTGCAGGCGCCCATCGTTTCCGGCATAAAGCATCGCCGAGGCCGCCAGACCCTCGACGAGCAGGCATGCGGTAAAGAAAAGATAAGAGCGCCAGATGTTGCGCCGGTAGAGGGCCCAGGCGAGCAGGAAATACATCGGGGCGTTGACCACCGAGATCGCCTGCGACAATGAAGCCAGGTCAGGTGCCATCTTTGGACCTTAGGAGACTCCTAATAATACCATTACGTACTCCCCGGGGAATCGGAATTGTGGGATGAGTAAGGGATGGCACCCGCCCTGTGAACTCCGTCCCTGGAGATGAACGGAGTTCAGAGAACCCGCGGGGCTCTGGCGTGCCTCGCGGGAAGTGCTAATTCTTGCAGACTACGCTTCGCGACGGAAGGCGAGGGCAAAGCGGGGTGTGGCGAGCGAGACGTTGGAGGGGGCAGCGGCCAGTGTGCGGTTGTCGTCGTCACAGGGGAAGCAATCGGGGACGGGGAGGATCTTGGTGGTGGCGGCGAGGCTGCGATTGTCGTCGTCGCAGGGGAAGCAATCGGGGACGGGGAGGATTTTGGTGGTGGCGGCGAGGTTGCGGTTGTCGTCGTCACAGGGGAAGCAGTCAGGGACGGGGAGGATTTTGGTGGTGGCGGCGAGGGTCAGTGTGCGGTTGTCGTCATCGCAAGGGAAGCAATCCGGCACAGGCAGGATCTGGGTGCTGGGGGCGTGTTTGGCAACAGCCAAGGGCAGCAGGAGAACGGCAACGAGCAGGCTCTTCATCATTTTAAAAATTCCTCAGACTTTCTTATGACCGCGAATCGGGACCCGGTATCGGACCTTTCAGACAGCCATTCGGCGGGCAACCCTAAATATCGAGTAGGGGCGGACGATTCCTAGAGGGGAAATCGCGCGATAAAGGAATCAGAAGAGAGCGAATTGGACTCTAACTGTGTGGCTGGCAGAAACTCCGAACCGAACATCTGTAGGATGTAACAGTTCCCACCGTACTAGGAGTAACCCCCTAGACCTTTTCGAAAAACAGAACAGAAGTTGTCAGGTGTTTGGCTGATTCTGTTGTGAAAAGAAAAGGTCTAATCTGAAAAGATTTGCTGTAGAATTCTTAGTGGAAGCAGATGCGCACCGCTCGTCGAAAGAGTTTGCTGGAGAGAAATGCGGACACGGATCTGTGGCTGCACACGCTTTCACGCATTCCGGTACTATCAGGACGCCTAGTCTACCTATCGACGCTACGGAACCCATTAAGTGGGCGTTATGAGCACCACGGGTTGTCCTTACACTACGGGGAAGACGGGGCGGACAAGGCGATCCGGGCGAGTCACCGGAAGGCCTTTCAGGAGTGGCTGGCGCTGGGATTACCGGAAAAAGTCGACGATTTAGAGGTGTATTTACAGTCGACCGGGGAGGATCCGATCCGGGTGTTGCGGCACTGGTCGCATCCGGAGGGTTGGGGGACGTTTTTGCCGGCGGGGGTACTGACGGCGGAGAAGTCGCTGTTTGTGAGCGACTTGCGGAGCGCGGCTAAGATCCTGAGCCAGCGGTACGGCGCCGGCGGGCCGGGTCATAGCGCATAGCGACGCCGACGACCTGGCCGATGATGTCGATCTCTTCGGGATACTTGAAGATCCGAGGGGAGCACATCGAGGCGGGGTGGGGTTGGAGGACGAGGCGATTGTCCTCCAGGTGGCACCAGCCACAGGCGAAGCCTTCGCGGTGTTCGAAGAAATAAATAGGCCGTTCGAACTCGTTGGACCATCCGGTCATAATGACGCGACGTTTGGATTCATCGATCAGGACCAGGGAACCGGGCTGGATGAGCGGATACATGGACCAGTCCTCGCTGCCGATGTAGCCATAGCGATGGGCCTTCAAGTCCAATCCATTCAACAACATGAGCGGCAAGCGGCCCCAGCGCTGGATCATGCGGCTCAGGTAGGTGGTTTTGTCGAGGTCAATGCCTGGGTCGAGGCGGAGGGGGAGTTGGACCTCTCCCTGTTCGTGGACCTGGAAGCCGACCATGTGGGTTCGTTCGACATCGACGTCGGTGGAATCGGCCGGAATCTGGGTGATATCGACGCCATACCAGTGCAAGACCTCGTAGAGGTCGAGGCGGTAAATGGCGCAGAGGCTATAGAGCCTGAAAATAGACGGAACGGTGCCTTTATTTTCAATGTCGGACAGGCGCGACAGTGCAACGATAAACTCGTCACTTTTTCGTTTTTCGGCGATTCGAAGACTGGCATCTTCGACGTCACGGTAGCGGAGATTCAGCCTCTCCCGCGCCCGCTTCAGGCGTTGGCCCGGATCGTCCATGATATGATGCTTTGCCGGAAGACCGCCGTAAGATCGCGTAAGAGTACGGACCGGACAGGGGATCAGGTTGAAAGCAGGCTTTGATTGTACCACCAGACACGGCGAAGAAATTGCGAATTAAGGGGGAAGTTGTTCTGAAAACAGAACAGGAAATTGAGAAATATGGAAAAAGTGAAAGTGGTGGTGGGGATAACGGGTGCGTCGGGGTCCATATTGGGGTGGCGATTACTGGAAAAACTACGGAATGTGGGGAATGTGGAGACTCATCTGGTGATGAGCCGGTCCGGGGAAAAGACGGCGTGGCTGGAGATGGGGCTAAAGGCGTCGGCGTTTCGGGAAATGGCCGATGTGGTGTATCCGCTGGAGGAGATCGGGGCGCGGTTGGCTTCGGGGAGTTTCCAGACGCAGGCGATGGTGATTGCGCCGTGTTCGGTGCATACGATGTCGGCGATTGCCCACGGGATAACGGACAATTTGATTACACGGGCGGCGGACGTGGCGTTGAAGGAGCGGCGGCGGCTGGTGCTGATGGTGCGGGAGATGCCGTTCCACTTGGGGCATCTGCGAACGATGGTGCAACTGGCCGAGATGGGGGCGATCGTGGCGCCGCCGGTGCCGGGGTTCTACAATAAGCCGGAGACGGTGCTGGACATCGTCGACCATTGCGTGGACCGGGTAATGGACCTGATCGGGTTGCCGGCGGCCGACGCGCGGCGCTGGGATGGGACACGAAAGGACGGGGAATGAAGAAAGTGATGACGGCGGCGTTCCAGGGTGAACGGGGTGCATTTAGCGAAGAGGCGGCCCGGAAGTTGCTGGGGCCGGATGTAGAAGTAGTACCTTGTCAGCGATTTGAGGAGGTGTTTCAGGCGGTGGCGACGCGGCGGGTGGAAGCGGCGGTGGTGCCGATTGAGAACACGCTACACGGGTCGATTCACGAGAATTACGACCATTTATTGCGTTTTCAGCTGCCGATTGTGGGGGAAACGAACCTGCGAATTGTGCATAATCTGATTACGCCGGCGCGGGTGCGGTTTCGGGACATCCAGCGGGTGTATTCGCATCCGGTGGCGTTGAACCAGTGTTTGCGGTTCTTTGCCGATCATCCGGAGATTGAGCGGGTGCAGTTCTACGACACGGCCGGTAGCGTGAAGCATCTGGTGGAGCATCCGGAGGCGGGTGCGGCAGCGATCGCGTCGTCGGTGGCGGCGGAGTTTTACGGGGCGCACATCGTCAAACGGTCGATTGAAGACGACCGGCAGAATTTCACCCGGTTTTTCCTGTTGAAGCGGGAACCACTTCCCTCCCCCAAGTCGCGCAAGGGCGACTGGAAGACGACGATTGTCTTCAATTTGCGGAATGTGCCGGGGGCGCTGTTCCGGGCGATGAGCGTGTTTGCGCTGCGGGATATCAATCTGGGGAAGATCGAGTCGCGGCCGCTGCGGGGGAAACCGTGGGAGTATCACTTCTACGTCGACTTTCTGGAGCATGTGGAGTCCGACGTGGCGAAGAAGGCGCTGGGGCATCTGGGCGAGTTTGCCGATGCGGTGCACGTGCTGGGCTGTTATCCGCGAGGGGCGTAGGCGTACCCAAACGGGCATGCCCGGCCCCGCGCTGCGTTCCGATTAGGGGACGACCGCGACCGAGGCCACGGTGCGGGGGCCCATACGGAGTTGGTTCACCACTTTGCCTTGCGGGTCGATCTCCAGCAAGCGGCGGCCGGTGTAGTCAGAGATGAACAGGTTGCCGTTGGGGAACTGATCGTGGCCGCTGGTCCAGCCCATCTGGATATCCATCTTGGTCCCGGCGATTGAACGGACTACTTCCCCTTTCGGATTGACCTCGACGATCTCACCGGGGTCGGAGATGGTCATGCGGGTATTGCCGTTGGCCAGGCGCCAGGCCTGGTAGAGGCGCCGCTTGGAGAGGTCGCCGGGGGCCTGCCAGCTCCAGATGATCTTGCCGGCTTTATCCACTTCAATCACCTTGGCGACCGCTTCCACGCAGATGAGCGTCGTGCCGGCGGGCGTGCGCTTGGAGTTGCGCATTCGCATGTTAGCGATATCTTCGCTGGCGTACTGCCAAACGGCCTTGCCCGACTTGTCGACCTCAATCACCTTGCCGGCGCGGGCGTCGCCGATGAGCGTGTTGCCATCGGGCAGGCGCTGGGCGGAAAGCGGGTGCTCCAGGCCATCACAGCACTCCCAGACGCGCTTGCCGACCGCGTCCACTTCCACCACTTTGTGTTCCGGTCCGATGGTGTAGAGGACATGCCCGCCGGGGAGAGGCTGGACGTCGTGGCCGCGCCCGTTCGGGTAGCGGGCCAACTCCTGGCCCGACGGCCAGTTCATGAGGACGATTTCGCCCTTTGGGCCGTGATCGGAAATGAGAACCTTCCGCTGGTCGCGGACGCGCAGGTGTTTATCGAAAAACGCGAACAGCGCCGCCTCGGCCTTTTCCAGATCGGCGCCCTTGAAGCCATGGCCGGCGCCCTGGAGGGTGAGCAACTCCGCCTGGGCGCCCATCGATTGCAACCGCTCGGTGAGCCACACCGATTGCGCGTGTTCCACGTACTTATCTTCGGTGCCGTGAATGGAGAGCAGCGGGGCGGCGAGCGGGTTGGCGTAGTTCAGGGGGCTGGCCACCTGGTGGTACTTCCGTTCATGCTCCAGGTCGCCGCCGAGCCAGAGGGGGAGCACCAGATGGGCGTCGACGCTCTTGCCGTAGGATTTGGTGAAGTCGGTGGGGCCGTAGTAGTTCACCACCGCCTGCACCTTGGCCGACTGGTCCAGGTTGGGGCCGTAGCCATCGAAGGCCTTGCTGTCGCCGGTCAGGCCGAGCATCAGGACCAGGTGCCCGCCGGCGGAGCCGCCGGTGGTGCCGATGTGTTCCGGGTCAATGCCGTACTTCTTTGCGTTAGCCCGCAGGAAACGAACGGCGGCTTTCACGTCCTCGACCGCGGCCGGGAACTGGTGGCGCGGGGCGAGGCGGTAGCTCGCTGTTGCGGCCACGTAGCCGCGCTGGGCCAGCTTGATTGCCAGCGCGTGGTAGCCGGCGCGGGACCCGGCGCGGAACCCGCCGCCGTGGATGCAGAGCACCGCCGGTTGCGGGTTGGCAACATTCTTCGGCCGGAAGATATCCATGGCCACGCGCTCGCCGACGCGGGAGTATTCCACGTCGAATTCGGCCTGGACATCTTCGGGAACTACGGGCAGTTTCGCCTGGGAAAACGCGCACAGCGCGGTGCAAAGGGACAGGACAAGCGTTCGCATCACACGAAAGCCTATCATGCCCCGGCCGGGCTAAGCGAACAGGTCGGCGACGATTTTGCCTTTCACCAGTTCGCGCGGCTGATTCAGGTGGTTGCGGATCTCCATCTCCGGATCGATGCCGAGAGCGTAGTAGAGAGTCGCCAGCAGGTCGTTCGGGTGGACGGGCTTTTCCTTGGGGGAAGAGGCGGTGGCGTCCGACTCGCCGTACTGCACGCCACGGCCGACGCCGGCTCCGGCGACGACGGCGGAGTAGCAGTAGGGCCAGTGGTCACGGCCGTCGGGGGAGTTGGAGTTGCCTGACGTCGACACGCCCATGCGCGGGCTGCGGCCGAACTCGCCGATGGCCACCACGAGCGTTTCCTTCAGCAGGCCGCGCTGGTCCATGTCTTCCAACAGCGCCGAGAGCGAGCGGTCCAGCTTGGGGCAGTGCAGATTCTTGAGCGGGCCGAAGTTGGCGGCGTGGGTATCCCAGGCGGTCTTTTCCGGATCGCCATTGGCGACGCTGGGCCAGTTCACCTGCACGAACTTGGTACCGGCTTCGATCAGGCGGCGAGCCATCAAGGTGGACTGGCCGAAGGTGTGGAGGCCGTAGCGCTCGCGCATCTTGTCGGTTTCCTTGGTGAGGTCCATGGCGTCGCGCGCTTTGCCGCTGAGAACCAGGTCATACGCCTTGCCGTAATACTCGTCGACGGCGGCGGCGTTGAGTGCCTTTTCCAGCTCCGGCATGGAGCCGTTGATCCCCTTGAGCAGTTCAAAGCGATCGCGGAGCCGATCGGCGGGGATCTCTTTGCGCAGGCTCAGGTCTTCGAGCTTGATGGGCTCGGCGGGGTCCTGATACATCCGATAGGGATCGTAGGCTTTGCCGAGGAAGCCGGCGGCGCCGCCCTTGCCGATGATGCCCGATTCCTGGAGCGGGCGCGGCAGTTCGACGAACGGCAACACGGGTTCCGACATCTTGATCATCTTGGAGATGTGGCTGCCGGCGGTGGGGAAATCGGCCGGGGTTGGCGGTTCCAACTGGCCGGAGGGCGACACTTTGTCGGGCGGATAGCCGGTGAGCATCTGGTAGATGGCGGCGGTATGGTTGAACAGCCCGTTCGGGGTGTAGCTCATCGAGCGGATGAGGGTGGCTTTGTCGAGCGCGTTGGCCATCATCGGCATGTGTTCGCCGATCCAGGTACCGGGGATCTTCGTTTTGATGGGCTTGAACTCCCCGCGGATATTGGCTGGGGCGTTGGGCTTGGGATCCCAGATGTCGATGTGGCTGGGGCCGCCCTGGAGGAAGATCATGATGACGTTTTTGGCGTTGCCGAAGCCACGGGCGCCTTTGTACTTCTCCTGTACGGAGGCGGCTTTGGCGGCCTGCTGGGAGAGGAAGAAGCCGGGCAGGTGGAGGCCGGCCAGGCCAAGCGACCCGATGCGCATCAACTCGCGCCGCGTGGGGCCTTCACAGGTTTGGCCAGGACGGCCGGGGATGTTCAACATGGCGATCTCCTCCTAGTAAATGTACAGGAAGCCCTTGCTGTTCAGCAGGGCCCACAGCAGATCCTGGGCACGAACGGCGCGCGAGCCGCCGCTCAAATACTTCTGGCCACGCTCGGCTTCCGCTTTGTTCGGAACGCGGGAGAGGGCGGCCAGGTAAAGCTCTTCGACGATGGCGGCATCGGACTTGCCGCCGAGGATGA
The DNA here is from genome assembly GCA_964430625.1 of uncultured Solibacteraceae bacterium. Classification (GTDB taxonomy): domain Bacteria; phylum Acidobacteriota; class Terriglobia; order Bryobacterales; family Bryobacteraceae. The sequence goes on along the minus strand of CAYSFR010000012.1, from coordinate 64,998 downwards.
GTTTGGCGACGCGGCCCTTGGGGTCGGCGACGGCGTCGGAGATGGTGCGGCCATTCACCAGGTTGAGCGCCTGGGGCAGCGAGAGGTCGGCGCGGCGTTCGCATTCGCAGGCCGATTCGCGGGTGGGGCGGCCGAAGAGATCCAGGAATCCATCCTTGCCGACGTGGGGGTCGGGCAGTTGGGTGGCGGTGGTATCGTCGGGGACCTCGGCGAAGTTAGGACGGGCGCCGGCGGCGCTGGCCACGGCATCCATCAGCGGTTCAGCACCCATGCGGCGGGGGATGTAGTGGGAGAAGTTGTCGCCGTCGTTTTCGTTCCATTCGTTGGTGGTGATGGCGGTCTGGTAGACGCGGGAGTTGGCGATGGTCCGCATCAGGTGCTGGAGGTCGAAGTTGTGGTCGGTGAGGTCCTTGGTGAGGGCGTCGAGCAGGGCGGGGTTCACCGGCGGGTTGGAGGCGCGGATGTCGTCCACCGGATCGATGATGCCTTTGCCAAAGAAGTAGCTCCAGACGCGGTTGGCGATGGCCTTGGCGAAGAAGGGATTCTGCTTGGAGGCGAGCCAGGTGGCGAGGGCGTCGCGGCGGCGATCGTCATTGGGAATCGGCACGGGCGTCGTGGAGGCCACCAGAAACTCGGGCTTCATCACGCGGCTGTCTTTGGGGTGCTTCATCTCATAATCGGAGCGCTGGTCGAAGATGATCTCTTCGCCGATCTCATAGCCGGGCCGGAGGCCGACGGCGGAGAAGAAGGCCGACATCTGGTAGTACTGATTCTGCGTCCACCGTTCGAAGGGATGATCGTGGCACTGGGCGCAGACCATGCGGACGCCGAGGAAGACCTGGGTGGTCTTCTCCATGGTGGGTTTCGGTTCGCGGGTGACGCGGAAGAAGTTGGCGGCCGGATCCTCATAGCTGGAGCCGCGGCTGGTGAGCAGTTCGCGCACCATTTTGTCGTAGGGCTTGTTGGTGGCGATGGAGTCGCGGATCCATTCGCGGAAGGCGAAGGTGCCCTTTTCGCCGAGGTATTTACGGCTGGATTGGAGCAGGTCGCCCCATTTGATGGTCCAGTAATCGGTATAGGCGGGGCGGGCGATGAGTTTGTCGATGAGTTTGCTGCGCTTGAGCTTAACGGGAGCGGGGTCGGCGACGAAAGCGCGCACTTCGTCCGGGGTGGGCAATTGGCCGGTGAGGTCGAGCGTGACGCGGCGGAGGAAGGTGGCGTCGTCGGCAAGCGGAGAGGGCTGGATGCGCAGTTTCTGCAACTTGGCGTCGATGTGGGTATCGATGTAGTTGTTCTGCGGCAGCGGTTTCCAGGCGAAGCCGGGTTTCGGGTTCAGGATGGTGACCGGGATCGTCGAGAACTTGCCCTGGTAGCGGACCAGCATGGTGGCTTCGCCGACGCGTTCGCCGGAGACTTTGGCGGAGGCATCCACTTTGGCGACGTCGGGCACGTTGGATTCAACGGTGGCCTCGCGGGTGACGTCGCGGGTCTGGCCGTCCTTAAACCGTGCCAACACCTTCACCTGGGCGGTTTCGCCGGGCTTGGGCATAGCGATCTCTTTGGGCTCCACCTCGACGGCGGCGACGGTATCCTTCTCCGGATCGCCATAGGGGACACCCTGGGCGATCCAGTTGTAGATCACCTTGTAGTAGTCGGAGTTCTTTTCAAAGCGGAGTCCGCCGCCGTGGGCCACCTGTTGGGTGGGTTTGGCGAGCATCAGGGAGCGGCCGGGGTCGGCGCGGTTGAAACGGCGGCCGGAGAGGTCATAGAGCAGCGCTTCGTAGTCGAACTGCGGATCATAGCCGCGGAGCGAGAGTTTGAAGCCGTTTTTGCCTTTGGCGGCGCCGTGGCAAGGTCCGGAGGTACAGCCGGCCTTGTTCAGGACAGGCGCGACGTCGCGCAGAAAGGTGACAGCGGGCTGCGCGGAGAGCGCGGCGACGCTAGCGAGCAGCAGAAGGGGACGCATTCCCGTTTTTCTCCTCAGGGTCCAGTGCGGGCAGGGTGAACTGTTGAATTTCCGAATAGATTTCGGTTGGCTGGCCATCGATGGTGAGCCGGCCGGTGATGCCGATGTCGTAGCGGGCGGGCAGGGTGTTCCGCGTGGAGGTGACCAGGAAAGTGCCGGTGGATTTATCCTTGGCGTCGACGGCCATGCCGATGATGCGGAGGTCGGCGAAATTGGGGACGTCGGCGGTGACGGTGGGCGGCACGGCTTGCATGGGATTCCGGGCCTTCCAGGTCCAGCGGAAGAGGAACTCGTAGCCGGCCTCCTTTTTGGCGGAGGATTCGAGCTTCAATTCGAGCGTGGCGGGCGGGGGGGGAGCAAGGGCGACGGGCAGTTCCCCTCCAAGCCAGGCACCCGACAGCGGGCGCTGGCGATCGACGACGCCCTGGGTGTTGGCGCCGTTGACGCCGATGGAGTAGCCGATGCCGCGGGCGCGCCGTTCGATAGACTGGCCGGCGGCGTCGGTACCGACGGCGGCGAAGGCGAGTTCGGAGATGTTGAGCTTAGTGTTGACGTCGGCGGTGAGGGAGACCATGGCGCGGCGGGCGCCCAGGCGCGGGGTGAGCGATTCGGGCGGGTCGGGCGGGATGAGGCCGCCGGACATGCGAACGCCGGGAGGCAGGTTGAGCGCCTTGATGGAGAGCGGTCCGGCGTAGCCGCGGCGGTCTACGCTCAGGTTGACAAGGGCGGTGCCGCCGGCTGGGATATTGACGGCCGGGGTGACGATGGTGGCCTGCAGGTCCTGGGCGCCTTTGGAGGCGTGCAGTCGGTAGGCGTAGTGCTGGCCGCCGCGGCGGGCGAGATCCTCAACAGCCACCGTGATTTTGCGAACGCCGTCGGGCACTTTGAAATTGAGGAACGGGTCACCGGCGGTGCGGCTGGAGGCCTGCACGGCGAAGACGTCGACGGCGAAGGGCTGATCGCCGGCCGAAGCGAGCCGTTTGCCGGCTTCGTCGTAGACGCTGATGACGCCCATCAGCTTGGACGTGCCGAGTTCGCGGGCCTGCAGTTCGAAGATGTACTCCTCGCCGGGGGTGACGTCGAGGGAGTATTTGTCGATTTCGGCGGGCTTGGCGAGGCGGGCGTTGATGGTGAGCGGCAGGGAGAGCGGGCCGGCGACGGGTTCGTTCGTTTCCGGGAATTCGCCGATGGCGAGTGGAAGCGGCAGCGCGGGGGAATCGGGGAGATTGACGAAGGCCTGCGGGCCGGTGGCTTTGGAGAGATCGGCCTTGACGCGGGCGGCACCGAGGGAGACCTCCACCTGCTGGCCGCGCTTGCCGCCGAGCGGATAGACCTCGGTGGGGTAGGCGTAGCTGCCGGTCTTGAGGCGATAGAAGTTCTGGGCCTGGCCGGAGAAGCGGGCGTCGTGGACCTCCACATAGTAGTAGCCGGCCGCGGGGAAGGTCATGTCGAGCCGGGGATCGAGGTTGAGCAGGGGGGCGTCCTCGGATCGGGCGAGTTGTTTGCCGTTGCCATCGAGGATACGGATCACCGGGTCAATGGCGGAGCCGGCGCGGCGGGCATCCACTTCAAAGACGCGGCGTTCACCGGCCTTCACCTGGAGCCGGTAGACGTCGCGTTCGGCGCCGCGGAGGGTGCCGTTCAGCGTGATGGCGGACGTGGGGAGGGACTGGGCCTTTTCGATCGAATCGTTGGAATGAGGCAGGCCGCCGGGTTGGGACTCCTCCTCGTTAATCTCCGGCAGGGCGCCGACGCTGAACAGGAGGATGTTCGACAGCCCGTCGGGCGACTGGACGCGGATCGGATAGACGCCCACTTCCAGATCGGCGCGGGGCTCGACGAGGAAGTTGGCATAGCGGGATTCGGCCATGCCGGGCGTGGCGGCCATGGGCGTGAAGGTGGCGGGGAGCGTGGAGAGGATGCGCACGCCCTCGCCCAGGTTCATGCCGCTGATGGTAAGCGTGAACGGACGGCCCTTTTGGGCGCCGCGGGGCTGCAATTCATTGATCACAGGCGGCGCGGCGGTGAGCGCGGCGGCCAGGGAGAGCAGCAGGCAGATTCTCATTCCGCACCTCCGGCGGGTTTCCCGGCCGAGAGCGGCGCGGGGACGAAACTGGTGAGCAGTTGGCAGTTGGCCGCGTCGTAGATGCGGATCTTGCCATCAAAACCGCCGGTGGCGAGTTTCTTGCCGTCCGGGGAAAACTGGGCGGCGTAGATGCCGGCGGAGTGGCCTTTGCACTGGGCGCTGAGCTTGCCGGTTTCGGCTTCATATATATTGACGGCTGGAGCGATGCCTGCGACCGCGATGCGACCGGCGTCGGAGGACCAATCGAGGGCGAAGATGGGGCCGTCCTGGCGGTCGAGTTTGCGGATAAGCGTGGTGTCGTCGGCGATCTTCATGTTCTTCGGCCGATCCATGTTGTAGACGTAGGGATAGCGGTCATCGCCGCCAATCACCACCACGTCCTTTTTCGGATGGCGGGCGATGGCGTTCAGTTCGGCGCGGAGGATGTTGACGTTCTCCAGAAAGGCGCCGGAGGCGGCATCGATAAGCTTAGCCGCGCGGTCCTTGCTGACGGAGACAAAGCGTTTGGAATCGGCGCCGAAGACGCTGGCGAGTACCCAGTTTTCGTGGTTGCCGATCTTGTAGAGTTCCTTACCGGAGGCGGTTTCAAAGACGTGGACGGTATTGTCAGTGCAGCCGACGGCGACGCGGGAGCCGTCCGGGGCGATGGAGGCGCCAAAGACGGTGTCGTTGGTGAGGGTAGCGGCGTGACGCTGCTTCCCTGCCCTGGCGTCCCAGATCTGAACTTCGCCGAACTGTGCCGGGGTGCCGCCACCGGCGATAAGGGTGTTGCCGTCGCTGGAATAGGCCAGCGCCAGGATGCGTTCCGACTTGCCGGCCAGGCGCTGGACGAGCTTGGATCCGTCGGCCATGTGGACCAGGATTTCGCGGTTGCCGGAGACGGCGATGCGCTGGCCGTCGGGCGACCAGCGGAGGGCGGTGATGACCGGCGGCTGGAGGTAGACCGAAGGGGCGTTGTCGGAGATTTCGGCGGGGGTATCGTCGACGGCGCCGGCGGCGATCCAGGCGCGGACACGGTCGATTTCGGCAGCGGCAATGGCGGCCTGGCCCAGCGGCATCCGTGGTTGCATGGCGCCGGAGAGGTAGCGGATGGTGAGGCTCTCCTCCGGTTTGCCGGCGACGAAGCCGGGGCCGCGTTTTCCGCCCTTGGCGAAGGCGGCGTAGGAGGTGACGTCGAGCCCGGAGGCGGCGCTGGCCGGATGGTGGCAGCCCTGACACTGGGCCTGGAGCAGCGGGCGGACGTCGCGCTGGAAGCTGGGCTGGGCGGCGACGGACAGGGCCGCAAGCGCGACGAGCAACGGGAAAGTGTTCGGTTTCATGCGTTTGTCGACAAGAATTCCCTACGAGCGCGCAGCTCGTCGATTGTAGGGAAGTATACCGGAAATGCCGAGCCGTTAGGAATCGTTTATGTAACGCGACGGGCGTAACCTGCTTCTAACGAGGGGACGCCTTAGATACATCATGTTGAAAAAGCTGATTTCCGCCGTTTCGTTATCGATGCTCCTCACGCTGGCCGCGGCTGCCGCCGATGTCACGGGAAAGTGGATCGCCCAGGTACCCGGGCGCGATGGCCAGACGCGGGAAGTGGTGTACAACCTGAAGGCCGAAGGCGCCAAGCTCACCGGTACCATGTCCGGCCCGCAGGGCGCCGACATCGCCATCAGCGATGGCAAGGTGGACGGCGACAACATCGCCTTCACCGTAAAACTGGAGTTCAACGGCAACAGCATGGTGCGCAACTACTCCGGCGTGGTGGCCGGCGACGAGATCAAGATGAAGAGCCAGACGCAGCGCGGCGCGCAGGAGTTCGTGGCCAAGCGCGCCAAGTAGTTCCGCTTCACCGGAGAGTGGGAAAAGGGCTGCCGCCATCGCGCGCAGCCCTTTTTCTGCGTTTGGACCCCGGGTCGTTGTATCATAGAGAAGTTGGCCGTGACGTGCGCCCGTAGCTCAGCTGGATAGAGCGTTTGCCTCCGGAGCAAAAGGTCAGAGGTTCGAATCCTCTCGGGCGTACCATTTTCCACTTTTGGACTTTCCGGCCCTACCGTTTTTTCCACGAAGCCCCGCTGGCTCCGCGATGTGCAATTGGAGCCTTCCCGCGACCGGGTTGGCGCTCCCTTATTTCCCCTGGGATCACCCTAATCTTCTCGCGGGGATAGGTCGATAGCAAAGGTATAACCAACAATCTGGTGATCTTCGGCTGGGGACGTTTTCCCTGCCGGTTTCCTTTCTAAGAGGCCTACTTCCATGCGGGGTGTGACACTGCTGTTTCTACGAATCTGGTTCGTGATCGTTGCGGCAAGTGCCTTGTTGACGGCGGGTGAATTCGATTTTTATGCGACGCTCCGGGCCGGCCGGCCGGGCGGGGCGGATTGGCAGATGGGGCTCGGTACGGACACCGCGGCCAGCCAATCGACCGGATCGTTCTTTTGGAGCAACTCCAACCGGTTTTGGCGCAACGGGGGCGAGGCGCAGGAATTTGAAATCGGCTTCCGCTCGGCGACGCAGACCGCCTATGTGACGGTTTGGGACTCTCGCGATCAAGCCTGGACGCGGACACTGACCAACTCTGGAGCGGCCGTTAGTTCCAACGCCACCTGGACCTTTCCGGCGGCCAACTTCTTTGCGCAAGCCAGCACCACCGGTACGCCTTCGAGCATTCAGCTGTCGGACTTGACACTGGCCCCGGGCGTTCAGGTGTTAAGCGGCAGTCTGCCGGTGTCGCTGGGAGCATCGCAACCGCCGGCCACCACGACGCCGATGAACGCGCCGCTGGTGATCAACGCCGCCAGTAATGGCGGGGACTGGTACATCGCCGGGGCGGTGCGTTTCAGCGGTTTGACCAGCACGGGCGGCAGTGCACGGAATTCGCAGTTGCAGTTTTTCCTTCGCGCCATGGGAGCGGACACGCCGGAAGGCGCCACACTGTTCCTCACCGGTGCCGGCCTTCTCCTATTGGGTGCCATTGGCCGGAACCGGAGAAAGTCAGTGCAATGAGCAGCCCGGAATGGTCAGAAGATAGTCCCAATCTGGGAGCGCGTCTGGAGATCGCCGACCTGCGCGACCTGAAGTGGTTCTTCCGCAGTTACTGGAGGCTGATGCTGTGCGGGGCACTGGTGGGATTGGGAGCCGGCTTCGCCTTCACGCACTACTATCCGGCGCCCTATGCCTCGGAAGCGAGGCTCCGGTTCATGCCGCCGCAGGTGGCGGGCCGTTTCGTCAACCCGAACTTCTCCATGGAGGTGGATCAACGATTGTTTGCGCTTTCTCAGTTGCTGTCCAGCCGCTTGACCGCATCCCGCATGATCGAAAGTTTTCAGCTCTATCCCGAGCGCCGTGTGTTTCAGACGGTTGCCGACCTGGTTCCGCGGTTTACGAACGAGCTTGACGTCCGGCAGATCACCCCACCCGCCGCCGATCGGAAGACCGTGCCGACCCTGCAGATTCGCTTTCAGTATCGCGATGGCGAGGTGGCGCAAAAGGTGGTGCAAAAGCTGGTGGAGCAAGTCTATGAGGAGAATCGGAAGTACCGGGGGGACCAGTCGCTGGGGACCACCGAGTTTCTGACGGAACAACTGCTGGCGGCCGAAGAAAAAATGCTGGAAGCCGAAGCGCGCTACGGCGAAATCCAGGACGCTATCCGCCCCAGCGCCAACGGCACGCTGCTGGGCTCCAACACCTCCCGCAGCTATGTGGTCGACACCCGCCTGCGCGATCTGCGGCACGACCGGCGCGGACTGGAGGAGCGGCGCAGCCTGAAGAGCGCGGAACTGGCGCAGGTGGAGGCGGAGATTCGCAGCATCGACAATCGACCGATCGACTATTACCGGCCACAGGTGGAGGGCATGATCAACTTCTGGCGGTTGCATGAAAAGGTGACCATGGCGCGCTCCCATGCGATGCGGATGAGAGAAAAGTGGCGGCCGGGTTTCGTCGACCTGGAGTTGGCTGAACTGGACCTCCGTGAAGCGGAGACCGATTTGAACCAATTCCTGGTGGAACAAAGCCGGCTGATCCGCGGGCAAGACCGGGAACGCGCCGTCAACCGGCAACTGCTGGTGCGCAACGAACTGCGCGCCCTGGAATTGCAAGAGGGATCGGCCCAAAAAGAGGAGACGGACCTGCGTGCCGAAGCACAACGATTGAAGGACCAGAACACTGGACCCGCCGGGCTGGAATCCGATCTGCTGACCGCCAAGCGAGAGTACGAAACGGCCAAGGAACAATACGCCGCCCTGGAGCGGAAACACGAAGAATCCAAGGTGGCTTCGGAAATGGAACGTCGCGGACAAGGCGAGACGGTGGAACTGTTGGAACCGGCCACGCTTCCCGTGCAACCGGAATTCCCGCCCCGTTGGGCGCGCATTTTGATCGGCGTCGCCGGCGGAATTGGCGCAGCCCTGCTCACGGCACTCTTGCACGCACTGCGCGATCCCAAGATTCTCCACGAAGGGCACGTGGAAAAGTGGGCCGGACTGGAAATCCTGGCTATGTTCCCCAGTGATCCAAACCGCTCTGCGGAGAAAGCAAACACAAAGCCGCCCCAAAAGGGCAAAACACCGCAAACCTGGCGGCGGCGCGCGGTGGCTACCGCCACGCTCGTGTTCGCCGTTCTCACGGTCGGCTGTACCGACTATTTTGTTAACGCCAACACCCTGTGGGCGCGTGGACAACAAGCGGAAAAGGAGGGCAAGACCGCCGCCGCCGTCCTTTTTTACCGCCAGGCGATCCGCAAGGACGCAAAATTCGCCCCCGCTTACCTCTCCGCCGGCCTGCTGGCACTGCAGCAGGGCGAGCTTGGCGCTGCCCGCGATTTGCTCGCCCGGGCCATCGAGTTCCACCCCAACGACGCCGGCACCCTCACCAAACTGGCCGACATTACCTACCAGCTCTACTTCAACGATCCCGGGCGCCCGATGACCATCCTGCGCGAGGTGGAAGCGCTGGCCCAGACGCTCCGGACCCGCTGGCCCCGGCTTCCGGACGGCCACCGCATTTTCGCCCAGGTGCTCATGGAACGGCACCGCACCGAGGAGGCGGTCGAATACCTCAGCAGCGCCGCCGAAAAGGTGGACCGCCGGGAAACGCTCGACGCTCAGGCGGCCGCCGCGCTCTTCCGCCTCGGCCAGTTTGAGGATGCCGCCGCGCTTCTCCGCCAGACTATCGAACTGGTCCCCGAGTATGGCTCGCCTTACGATCTGCTCTACCTGCAATTGATGCAGCGTAGAGAAACCGCCGAAGCCCGCGCCGTTCTGGCCTCCAAATGGGAAAACATCCGCTCGGTGGAAGCCGCTCTGCAATTGGCCGCCCATGAGGACGCGGTTGGCAACCGTCCCAGTGCCCGGGAGGTCCTTCGACAACTGGAGACCCTTCCCTCGGCCGGACCGCTCGCTCTCGCCCGGATTGGCGATTTCTGGATGAACCGCGGGGACGCCGCCACTGCCCGTGCCCACTACGACCGCGGCTACCAGCGCTTTCCGGCCTATGCTGTTGACTATATCAGCCGTATCGCGGAATGGCACCTGGCTCAACATCAGCCCGGCGAAGCGCAGTCCTTCCTCGCCAAAGAGCTCGCGGTACGCCCCAAGGACCCCGTACTCCGCGCCTACGCCTCGGCCATTGCGCTGACCGGCGTCCGCGCCGCCCAGCGCAGCGAGGAGCGCCAGAAGCTCGAGTCCATTCTCCAACAACTGCCGGACTCTCCCTTCGTCCGTTACCACCTCGGCCGCGCCTACCTGATGGAAGGCGTCCCCAAAGCCGCCTTCGAGCAGTTTGAACGCTGTGTGAAGCTCGATCCCAACTATGCCCCAGGCTGGGTGGCACTGGCCGAGTTGGAGATCGCCCGCGGCAATCCGGCCGTCGCCGAGGAGCGCGCCAACGCCGTCCTCCGCGTCGATCCCAACCATATCCCCGCCAATCTCGTCCGCGCCAAGGCGCTCGTCACCCGCGGCAAGACCGCCGAAGCCCAGAAGACCGCCGGCCGGATTCTCGCCCTCGAACCGGACAACACCGACGCTCTGTACCTGGCTGCCTCCGCCGAAATGAGCCGCAACAACGCTCGCAAAGCGCTGGAACTCTTCGCCCAAGGCCGCCAAATCGCTCCCGCCGACGGGCGCTGGGCCCTTGCCGAAGCGGAGGTGCTTGCCCGCCAGGGGGACCTTCCCGCCGCCATCGCCCGGCTCCAGTCGGCTTCCGCTCAGGCGCCCGCCGACGTCCGCTTGCTCCAGCAGTTGGCGTCCCTGCAACTCCAATCAGGCGCCGCCACGGCCGCGGTCGGCACCTTCCAGGCGCTGCGCAAACTCGACCCCGGCTCCCTGGACCTGCGTCTCGGCCTGGCAGCTGCCCTCGCTCTCGCCGGCGAACGCGAGAAAGCCAGCGAACTCTACACCGAAACCGAAAAACTCTACCCCCAGCACGCGCCGGTCTGGCTGCAACATGCCGCCCTGCTGGCGGAAATGAAGAATCCCGCGGCCGCCCGCGCCAAGTACCAGGAAGCCCTCCACCGGGACAAGACCAACCCGCTGGCTCTCAACAACCTCGCCTGGCTGATGCTGCAGAATGGCGAATCGCCCGAACAGGCTCTCGAATACGCCCTGCAGGCTCGCCGCGTCTACGGACGCAGCCCCGTTATTGACGATACCCTCGGCGCCGCCTATTCCCGGCTCGCCATGTTCCGCAACGCCGCCGCTATCTACGAGGAGATGCTCGCCTATCTCCCCCAGGCGGACCGCCCGCGAGTCCAGAAACTGCTCGATGCGGTCAAACAGCGGCAAACGAAAAAAGGAGATGCATGAACCCCCAAACCCCGTATACCCACGCACCGTCTTTGAGCGCCGTTGACGCGCTCGGCGCCTTGCAACAGGCCTGGGCCCAGCAGCAGGCTCCTCTCGCGCCCCCGCCGGTTGCCGCCGTCCCCGAACGCGCCGCCCCGGAACTGCGCCAGAGCTTCCTCGACCTGCGGGAGGTCCCGCAGATTCCCTTCGAAGACGCCCGCGCCGCATTCCCCATGCTCTCCCCCAGCTTCCCGGCCGAGTGGAAAGAACAACTGCGCCAACTGCGCAACCGCCTCTGCACGGCGCAAGGCGAACTGGCCGCCGACAACGAGAACCTGCAAATCCTCGCCTTCACCAATATGTGCGGCTCCCGGCCCCGCTACGGCACCGCCGCCAACCTGGCACTCGCTCTCTCCTCGCTCCAGGACACCCGGGTCCTGGTGGCCGACGCCAATCTCTATTCCCCTACGCTCCACACCGCCCTCCACATCCCGCCCGGCCCCGGCCTGTGTGAGGCGACCCGCGCTAACCGCGCCGCTCTGCCCGCCTGCTTCCGTCGTGTCGCCGGCAGCCAGATCTATCTCCTCCCAACTGGCGATGCCCTGGCCAACGCCATGGATCCCATCGACCTCCGCGGATTCCACCTCCTGCTCCACTCGCTCCGCGCCCAGTTTGACTGGATCCTCCTCGACGGCCCCGGTTTCGATACCACCGCCGACGCCATGGGCGTCACCATGGCGGCCGACGGCGTCATCATGATGATTGAACAGGAACGCGACAGCTTCCGCGCCGTCGCCCGGGCCCTCGGCCAGGTCCATGGACGCCGCATGCTGGGCGCCGTGATGTACTAAACACGCGTAAACTAATAGGCGATGAACGCTCCCCAGCGTCAACGCCTACATTCCCTCGACCAGTTCCGCGGCTACACCGTTGCCGGGATGTTCCTGGTCAATTTCCTCGGCGGTTTTGCCGCCATCCACCCGCTCCTGAAGCACCACAACACGTACTGCAGCTATGCCGACACCATCATGCCGCAGTTCTTCTTCGCCGTCGGTTTTGCGCTCCGCCTGGCCTTCCTTCGGCATGTGGAAAAGGTGGGCCGCCCTACCGCCTACCGCCAGGCCATCTCCCGCGGCTTCGGCCTGATTCTGGTCGGCGCGGTGGTCTATCACCTCGACGGCAAATTCCCCACCTGGGAGGCGCTCTCGGCCGAAGGGCTCGGCGGATTCCTCTCCCACGCCTGGCGCCGCAGCATGTTCCAGGCGCTCGTCCACATTGGCGTCACCAGCCTTTGGGTGCTCCCCGTCATCGCCGCCTCCGCCCGCGTCCAGGTGCTCTTCCTCGCCGCCTCCGCCCTGCTCCACGTCGTCTTCTCCGCCACCTGGTGGCACGAATGGCTCCGCGCCAACCGCGTCATCGACGGCGGCCCCCTCGGCTTCCTCACCTGGACCATCCCCGTCCTGGCCGGTTCGCTCACCTACATGTACCTGGAAGCCCACGGCCGCGACAAATCCTACCGCCCCTTCCTCACCGCCGCCGCGCTCGCCATGGCCGCCGGCTATGCCCTCTCCTGCCTCACCGCCGGCGGAGTCCTCGCGGCGCCCCCTTTCGTCCCCCCCTGGCACGAACGCGACATGTGGACCATGAGTCAGCAGGCCGGCAGCGTCTCCTATCTCCTCTTTTCCACCGGGTTCTCGCTCGCCGTCTACACCTTCTTCCTCTGGTGGACCGACGCCCGCGGCCGCCAGTGGAGCGTCTTCCGCACCCTTGGTGTAAACGCCCTGGCCGGCTACGTGCTCCACTCCCTGGTCGATGACTTCGTTAAGCCCTACGCCCCCAAGGACTCTCCGCTCGCCTGGGCTCTCTTTTCTTTCCTCGTCTTCTTCTCCATCACCTGGCTCTTCCTCCGCTCTCTGGAGAAGAACAACATCTTCCTCCGCCTCTAACGCTCCTGCAATCACCTCCCTCCCTCATTCGGCTACACTGGGCTTGGCGGTGGTCGGCCGCCAGCAGTCCGAGTTACAGGAGGTAACAATGAGATCGACGCTTTTCGGTCTGCGGAAGGGAACGCTCACTTCCGCTCTCCTTTGTGTTTTGCTGACGGTGCCCGGTGCCGTCGCCGCGGAAACCCGTCCGGATAATCGGCGCGTAGTGGCGCCCCAAACGAGCCCTGCCCCCGCCAAAGACGAATCGCCCCAACCATTCAGCGAGCAGGAACTCGCCGCAATGGCCGCTGCCGAGGAGGAACCGGGGCCGGAGATGACCGGTGGTGCGTTGTCGAATCTGCACCTCACCTATGTGGTCATCGCCCTTGCGACCGCTGTCATCGTTCTGATCGCCAAGTGAGGGCGGCGCACCTCCTGCTCCTAACGCTGGCCTGGCCTCTCTGCGCCGCTGAACCGCTCTCGGTCCGCCTGGAAGTCCCTTTCTTTCGCCAGGACAAGAACGGCTGCGGCGCCGCCAGCGTGGCGATGGTTCTCCACTACTGGAAACCCGCCAGGTCTGTCCCTTCGCCCGAAGATGTCTATCGCCGGCTCTATGACGCACAACGGAACGGCATTCCGCTCACCGAAATGCGATCATACCTGCAATCGCAAGGCTTCAACGCCTTCACGCTTCGCGCCCAATGGCCGGACGTGGAGTCCCATCTCGCCAAGCGCAGGCCGGTGGTCGTCGGCTTGCGCAAGAAAAAGGACGGACTTCTCCACTACGCCACCATGGTGGGTATCGAGCGCGAATCCGTGTGGCTTAACGATCCTACCCGCAAGAAGCCGCATCGGATGAAACGGACCGATTTCGAGAAGCACTGGGCGCTTGCCGATCGTTGGATCCTCATCGCGGCGCCCTCCAATCCGAGTGCGCCTTCGCAAACGCAATGACCGGCACGGGGCGGTCCCGCCGCCCCGTGCCGTCCCGTTCACTTAGCGCCCTTCGCTCGACGGCGGCACCAGGCCGTTGGCCCGCATATAGGTCACGATGTTTCCGTAGTGCTCATAGGTGTGCATGTTGTTGAAGAACAGCACGCCCACGCGCGTCCGGTCCTGGCCGAAGAACTTGATCGATTCCACCGCGCTTGCCGCCGTCACGCCCGCATACACCTTGTCGCAGTAGGCAATCGACTCTTCCAGCGCCGCCACCAGCGCCTCTTTCGTCTTCATGCTCTTCTCCGCTCCGGGCGGCGTCTTCTTTTCTCCCGCCGCGGCGGCGCAGAACATCACGCCCGCGTCGGCCACGTGCCCCACAAACGCCCCGAACGACCGCACTTCCGGCGAGGCCTTGTAGTCATACTTCTCCGCCGGCATTTTCTTGGCGGCCTTCAGCACGTTCGTGCTCGCCTGCTTCCATTGTCCCGTCGCGTCCTTCACCAGCAGGTCCTGCGCGAACATCGCACCCGCCGCCAGCATCCCGGCAAATATCAGTTTCATTCGGTCTCCTTAAACCAGCAAATCCTTCATCACCCGGCCCTCATCCGTCGGCCCGATCAGCCGCTGGTTCAACCCGAGATATGGATAGTGTAGCTTGTACGGATCCAGCCCGATCTGATGCAGTATCGTCGCCTGCAGATCCCTCGGCGTCATCTTGTCCTTGGTCACGTAATAACCAATTTCATCCGTCTCCCCATAATTGAGACCCTTCTTTACCCCGCCCCCCGCCAGCCACATCGTGTACGCGTACGGATGATGGTCGCGCCCGATAAACGCTCCCTCCGTCCCGCCCCGGTTCTCCCGCATCGGCGTCCGCCCGAATTCCCCGCCCCACACCACCAGAGTCTGGTCCAGCAGGCCTCGCTGCTTCAAATCTTTGATCAACGCCGTCACCGCCTGGTCCGCTGTCTTAATGTGCGGCTGCAGCGCGTACTGAATATCATCCCGCTTACTCGTCCCGTGATGATCCCAGCCCCAATCGTAGATCTGCACGAACCGCACGCCGTTCTCCACCAATCGCCGAGCCAGCAAACAGTTATTCGCCAGGCTCGTCTTCCCCGGTTCGGTGCCGTACATCTTATGCACCGCCTCCGGCTCTTTCGAGATATCCATCACCTTCGGCACCGAAATCTGCATCCGGTAGGCCAGTTCATACTGGTCCATCCGCGCGTCAATCTCCGGATCCCCCGCCTGCTTGGCCTGCATCCCGTTCAGATCCTTCAGCGCATCCAGCGTCTTCCGCCGCACCCCCCGCGTCATCCCCTCCGGATCGCTCAAAAACAGCACAGGATCCCCGTGCGACCGGCAATGCACCCCCTGATACACGCTCGGCAAAAACGCCGATCCCCACAGCGATTTCCCTCCGTCCGGGTTATTCCCGCCACTCGTCAACACCACAAATCCCGGCAAATCCGCGTTCTCCGACCCCAGTCCGTATGTCGCCCACGCCCCCAGCGACGCAAACCCGAACCGCGGATTCCCCGTGTGCAAAAACAGTTGCGCCGGCGCATGGTTGAACTGGTCCGTGCTCATGGACCGCACAATCGTCACGTCATCGACAATCGTCGAAAAGTGCGGCATCAACTCGCTCACCCACGCCCCGGATTGCCCCCGCCGTTCAAACTTATACGGCGTCCCCAGCATCTTCGGCACGCCCTTGATAAACGCGAATCGCTTCCCCTTCAATAACTCGTCCGGACACGGCTTCCCGTTATACTTCACTAACTCCGGCTTATAGTCGAATAACTCCAACTGGCTCGGCGACCCCGCCATATGCAGGAAAATCACCGACTTTGCCTTCGCCGGATGGTCCGGCTTCTTCCCCTGCGCCTCGGCCATAAACATGTTCGCCAGCCCGATCCCGCAGCCGGAAAGAAAATGCCGCCGCGTCGCCGCCAGCGCCGTCCGTAGTTTCTCGTTCATCGCCGTGTCACCGTTTCGTCCAGATTCAAGATCGTATTCGCTACCACCACCCAAGCCGCCCGCCCCGCGTCGCCCTGTTTCACCCGCTCCGGCGTCCACGGCAGCGATCCGATCAAACCCGGGTCGAAGATCTGATCGTTCGCCTGTGCCCCATAGCGCGACACCCGGATGGCAATCGTGTTCTTCCCCGGCCGGAACGCCTTCTGCCCGTCCTCGTTCATCGCGTACTCATAGTGCCCGCTGCGCTCGTAAATGTTGTTCAGCGCCGACACCCCGTTCACCCACACATCAAACTGCGCGTTTGTCCGCACCGGCATCTTGAACTTCGTCGGCAGCTTCGCCGGCAACTCCAGTACATAACGCAGATACAGCGTCTCGGTGTCCCATTTCGTCCGGATCGGCGTCGTCTCGCTCGGCTTGGCCAGCTTGCCGAAGAACCCCGGACCGGCGCCCCAGCGGCTGTCGTCGAACTCCGGTTTCATCCAGTCGGCGCCCGGGTCGGCCGTCGCATAGCGCCACTCTTTTGGCGTCGTCCGCCCGTCGGGAATCAGCGTCGCCACCCGGTCCTCGGTATACAGCACCTCGTCGTAGCGCAGTAGCTTACTTACATTCTCCGGCTGCCCGCGTAACTCCAGCTCGGTTTGCCGCTGCAGTTGTGCCAGCCGTGCCGCCTCGGCCGCCGTCGGCGGACGCAACAGCACCCGCTCAAAGAGCCGTTTGGCCGGGTTCAGCGGCGATTCCTTCACCGCCTGCAGCGCCAGCTTTTGCGCCGCTTCCATAAAGGCCGGATCGTTCATCGCCGTCAGCGCCTGCAGCGGTGTATTCGTTCGGATCCGCCGGATCGTGCACGTCTCCCCATTCGGCGCGTCGAAGTTCATCATCGAAGGGTACGCCGAGGTCCGCCGCATGAACGTATAAAGCGCCCGCCGGTAGCGGTCCTCGCCCTTCGACGTCTCCCAGTTATCGCCGTTATAAACCACCAGCCAAACGCCGTCGGGCTGCCACGGCATCACCGGCGGCCCGAACTGCTTCTTGCTCAGCAACCCCGCCGCCGCCAGCGCCTGATCCCGCACCACTTCGGCGTCCAGCCGGAATCGTGCCCCCCGCGCATAATACTTGTTCGCCGGGTCGGCCTTCAGTAACTCCGGGGTCACCTCGGAAGCCTGCTGATAAGTCGATGACATCACGATCCGCTTCAACAGCTTCTTCACATCCCAATCCTTCTGGAAGTCCAGCGCCAGTATGTCCAGCAACTCCGGATGCGTCGGCCCAATGCCTTGGGTCCCGAAGTCCTCTTCACTTTCCACCAGCCCTCGCCCGAAAACCCGGCTCCAGAAACGGTTCACCGTCACCCGCGCCGTCAGCGGATTCTCCGGGCTCACCAGCCACTGTGCAAATCCCAGCCGGTTCTTCGGCGCCTTCGCCGGCAGCGGATGGAACGCCGCCGGCACCGCCGCTTTCACTTCGTCCCCGGGGGTCAAATAGTTCCCCCGGTCGTAAATCCGCGTCTTCCGCTGCTTCTCCGCCGGCAACTCCCGCAGCACCGGCGTCGACGCCTTGGCCGTCAGTTTCAACACCGGCCGGTCGGTCGGATGATCATCGTCCGCCGTCTGGTTGAAGAACGCATAGATCTGGTAAAACTCCTTGTGCGACAGCGGATCGTACTTGTGCGTATGGCACTGCGCGCACCCCCACGTCTGCCCCATCCACACCTGCCCGGTCGTCGCTACTCGGTCGCGAATAGCCAGATCCCGGAACTCCTCGTCGTCGGTCCCCCCCTCGGTGTTGGTCATCGTGTTCCGGTGGAATCCGGTGGCGATCAGGTCATCCACCGACGGATCCTCCACTAAGTCCCCGGCTAACTGCAGAATGGTGAACTTATCAAACGGCAGGTTGTCGTTAAACGCCCGGATCACCCAGTCCCGGTACGGCCAGATGCTCCGCTTACTGTCTTTTTCATACCCCTGCGTATCGGCATAGCGAGCCAGGTCCAGCCACACCTTCGCCCAGCGCTCCCCGAACTGCGGGCTCGCCAGCAGCGCGTCCACATACTTCTCAAAGGTTCCGCCCTTCAAATACGCATTCAGCGCCGCCTCCTCCGGCGGCACGCCGATCAGGTCCAGCGCCGCCCGGCGCGCCAGCGTCCCCCGGTCGGCCGCCTTTGCCCCGCTCAGGCCCATCTCCTTCCACTTCGCCTGCACAAAGTGGTCAATCGCGTTCGCCGTCGGCGGAAACGCCGCCCGCTTCGGCTTCTCGTACGCCCAATGGTTCGTATACTTCGCCCCGGCGTCGATCCATTTCCGCAGCAGCCCCACTTCGGTCTCCGTCAATCGCGGTCCGGTTGGCGGCATCGGCCGCGTCGCATGCGTCACCCGCGCCAGCACCCGCGATTTTCCCGCGTCCCCGGCCACTATGGCCCCCGTCTTCGTCGCCCCTTCAAACGTATCCAACCGCAGACCCGCCTGCCGCCCATGCTCGTCCGGCCCGTGGCACGCCACGCACTTCTTCCCCAGCAGCGGCCGAATATCCCGCTGAAAATCCGGCGTCTGCGCCATCGCGCACGCCGCCAACGCGGCCAACAGCATTCTCACCATAGATCTCATGATATATATCCCGGTCGCTAACGGTACACTCCTATCTATGACGCGCCTCCTTCTGGCCCTCTTCCTCTCCCTTCCCCTCCTCGCCCAATCCCGGCCCATCTACTACCTGCTCTGGTTCGACACCGAGGATTACGTCGACCCCGCCTCCGACGATGCTGCCCTCCGCCTCGCCACTACCCTCGAAAAAATGGGCCTCCGCGCTACCTTCAAAGTCGTCGGCGAAAAGGCCCGCCTCCTGGAAAAACGCAATCGCCGCGACGTCATCAATGCCCTCGCCCGCCACGATATCGGCTACCACACCAACTACCACAGCATCCCCCCCGCCCCCGCCGCCTACCAGCGCATCCTCCACCCGCTCGAAGCCGTCGAAGAGTTCTCCCGCCGCGAAGAACCCGGCCTCCGCGACCTGCAGCGCATCTTCGGCATCCTCCCCTCCTGCTACGGCCAGCCCGGCGACTCCTGGGGCCCCGCCGCCAATGTCGCCCTCCGCCGCTGGGGCGTCCCCGTCTACATGGACGACGGCCGCCAGGTCGGCCTCAACGGCCAGCCCTTCTGGCTCGGCGGCATGCTCTACGTCTTTAACTTGAAAGGCTTCACCCTTCGCCCCGACATCAATAAACCCGAAACCCTCCCCGCCACCAAACAACAGTTCACCGATATGGTGGCCGCCCTCCGCGCTAAAGGCGGCGGCGTCATCCAGACCTACTTCCACCCCACCGAGTTCTCCGCCACTGAGTTTTGGGACGCCGTCAACTTCCTCGGCGGGAACTACACCCCGCCCAACGGCTACCGGATGCCCCGCCGCCGTTCCCCGGAGTCCGCCGAAGCCGCCTACAAATCCCTCTTCGACTTCGTCCGCCACGTCCGATCCATCCCCGACGTCCAGATCATCACCGCCCGCCAACTCCCCCTGCTCTTTGAAAACCCCGTCCGCCCCGTCTCCGCCGATGACGCCGCCCGCCAGTTCCAATCCGCCATCGACATCCAGGGGCCCCACTCCGCCGCCGATCAACTTCTCTCCCTTCTCGGCCTCGAACCCCAGTACGTCGACGGCCCCGTCGCCCGCGGCCAGTCTACCGTCTCCGGCCCCACTCTCTCCCGCATGATGTTCGACCGCGCCAAACTCGACGCCATCGGCTACATCCGCGCCCACAAACGCCTACCCCACACCGTCTGGGCCGGCTCGGAGCGCCTCTCCCTTCCGGACTTCGCCGCCACCCTCGCCGCCGACGATGGCGGCCCCTCCGTCCCCGTCCGCAAAGGCGTCACCGCCTTTGAGCGCCACGTCGCCGCCGATACCGACAAGAACTACGGCTGGGTCATCCACCCGCCCGGCTTCTCCGCCCCGGAACTCCTCGAACAGGCCCGCCTCCAGGCGTGGACGCTCAAACCCGCCCGCCTTCGCTGATCTCGGATTACTGCTGCGGACCCGGCCCCTGCCCCCCGTCGGAGCCGTCCAGCGGGAGTTTCGCGTACTTCCACGCCTCCAGTCCCCCGCGGTACCACAGGACGTTGGTATAGCCCAGCTTGATCGCCCGCAGCGCCGCGTTGTAACTCAACCAGCACTCATTGCTGGCACAGTAGAAGATCATCGGCAGATCCTTGCGCCCCTGCGTCACTCCCTGCAAAAACTGCCCGAATTCGCGCTGCGTCGGGTCGTCAAAACTGCCCGGTTGGCCCGCCGGCACCGCCGCCAGCGCTCCTGGCAGCCGCTCCGGCCCGCCTAGAATATCGAACGATCGCGGCGCCGTACTCCGGTCGCCCCGCGTGCGGCGCACCATTTCGTAGATCTCCCGCGTCGTTACCAGCCGTCCTCCGGGTATGCTCGTCGGTGTTGGTCCGTGCATGGCTCCGCTGTGCAGCATAGCCGTCGGCGCCACTTTCATGTCCCTCCGTTCCAGCGGCTCCATCCGCAGCAACTCGGCCTCCAGTCCGCCCGGCGCCGGTTGCGCCTCTGGTCCTCGCGGTCCCGCCGGACGCGTTGCGCCCCCGCTCTGGGTCGTCCCGGCCGGCTGGCCAAAACTGTCCTGCCCCGCTACCAGGCACGGAAAGGCCAGCAAAAAGCCTAGTGCCACTCGCGACCGGCCGCTCGTTGGAAAGAAGTACATGAAATGAAATCCTCTCTAAAGTGATCTCGCCCGTTCAGCGTGGAGCCAGCCGCAGCAGCCGTCCCTCCACGCCAAGGTCGCGGTTCGGGTTGAAATTCGGGTCATCTGTCAGCGCATAGCTCCCGTCCCGCAGACTCCAGGCATGCTTGTAATGGTTCGGTAACTCGGCCACCCCCGTCGGGCGCGTCGGGTCACTGTAGTGTTCCACCTGGCGAATCGCGCGAATCCGTTCCCGCTGCATCCGGTCCTCGGCCGAGTCACGCGCCGCAACCCCGGAGTTCCACGTCGCCTGTAGCTGCTCCCGCGTCAGCCGGGCGTCCTCCCCCCGCTTGGCCATATGTTGAATCGTCTCCATCCCCATTTCGCCGTAAATCCGCGAAATCGCCGCGTTGGTCCGCGCATTGTCCGCCGCCATCTGCCTGCGCCCTTCGGCAATCCGCAAACTCCACTCGTAGCCGGGAACCATCGTGTTCCAGATCACATCGAACTTCTGAAAATCCAACTGCCCCTCCGGCATCCGCCAAGCCAGCACACCCTTGGACTCGCCATGCAACGTCCGCGCCACCATCCCGCCCATCGACGTCTGGCTGGCCGTAAACGTCGCCGATACCAGCAGGCTCTCCCGCACTGCCTGTCCGTTCACCGTGTATCCGATCAGTGCCTGGCCCGTTTCCCCCCAGTTGCGGAACATCATCGAGCCGTTGCCATTCTGCTGCGGCGCCATGCTACGCTCCGGCCGCAATCGATAGTCCAGCCAACGCGATCCCGGCCGGTTCCGCTGCACCCAATCGCGCAGGTACTGCTCTGCCGTCGTAATCCCCGCATGGCGGCAGCCGTCATCGAGCGGCATGCTCGTCTGTGCCCACACCTCTCCCCGCGACACTATCATCGCCCCGATTCCGTCGGGCGCCTGTGCCTGCATCTCCAGATAATAGGGAGTCCCACAACGCGCTCCCGTCCACTTCACCACCGCTTGAACGCGCCACCCCGCCGGCACCATCATTTTTTGCGCCACCAGCGGCCGTTCGAATCCCTCCCGGTCAATAAACTGCACCTCCTGCACATGCAGCGCCGGCGCCGCCAACAACCCGCAAACAGCGAACAGCCAAAGGGAGTGCCGCACAACCTCCCGGATAACCCAACCATACGGAAACATAGGAATCAAAGCTCGGGAAAAGTATAGCTGCGCCAGAAACCTCTTAGCAACCGCATCGCCGGCCGCCGCCATCTGGGATATACTACGCCCCAGCCCGGAGGTCTCCCCGTTGAAATCCATCCCGCTGCTCCTGCTCCTCAGCGCCATTGCCGTCGCGCAGATCCGTAACCCCCACACCACCCCGGCCGATGTCGCCGCCGGCGCCAAAATCTACCGTTCCCACTGCGCCGATTGCCACGGCCTCTCCGGCCAGGGCGGCAAAGGCCCGGACCTCACCACCGGCGTCTTCTTCCATGGCTCCAGCGACGAAGCCCTGCTCAAAAACATCAGCGACGGCATCGAAGGCACCGCCATGCCCAGCCAGTTCTTCTCCCCCGATCAGGTCTGGCAGGTGGTCGCCTACCTCCGCACCCTCTCCGCCACCGGCTCTTCCAAAGCTCCGCCCGGCGACCCCGCCAAAGGCGCCCAACTCTATCGCGCCAATGGCTGCGCCAACTGCCACATCGTCAAAGGCGAGGGCGGCGTCAACGGCCCCGAGTTGACCTTCATCGGCTCCCAGCGCCCCGCCTCCCACCTCCGCGAATCCATCCTGAACCCCAACGCCCACGTCGATCGCGCCTTCTGGCAAGCCGATATCGTCCTCGAAAACGGTACCCCATTCAAAGGCATCCTCATGAATGAGGACACCTACAACGTCCAGATGCTCCACCCCGCCAAGGGCCTCCTCACCCTCCCCAAACGAGATTTCCGCCAGTTCCGCGTCCAGAAATCCTCTGCCATGCCCGCCTACCAGGGCAAACTCAACTCCGCTGAAATAGACCACCTCGTGGCCTATCTCTGGTCACTCCAACGCTCCCGGAGGCCCGAATGAAACTCGCCCTCGTCCTTGCCGCCACCGCCGTGGCCTCCTTCGCCCAGGTCAATTGGACCACCTATTCCGGTGCCTACAACGGCTGGCGCCACTCTACGCTCGATCAGATTAATCGCACCAACGTCGACAAGCTCAAGGTCGCCTGGGTCTACCAGATCCCCACCACCGAGCGCATCGAAACCACCCCCCTCGTCGTCGACGGCATCATGTACCTCAGCGAACCGCCCTCGAACGTCGTTGCTCTCGACGCCGAAACCGGCCGCCCCTACTGGCGCTACCGCCGCAGCCTTCCCGCCAAAATCAACGTCTGTTGCGGCCAGGTCAACCGCGGTGTCGCCGTCTCCGGCGACCGCGTCTTCGTCGGTACCGTCGATGCCCACCTCGTCGCCCTCCATGCCAAAACCGGCGCCGTCCTCTGGGATGTTCCCGTCGCCGATTCCACCACCGGCCACAGCCTCACCGGCGCCCCCCTCATCGTCAAGGACATGGTCATTACCGGCGTCGCCGGCGGCGAATACGGCGTCCGCGGCTTCCTCGACGCCTACGACATGAAAACCGGCCAGCGCCGCTGGCGCTTCTGGACCATCCCCGAACCCGGCCAGCCCGGCTCCCACACCTGGAGCGGCGACGCCTGGAAACACGGCGGCGGCCCTACTTGGGTCACTGGCGCCTTTGACCCCGAACAGAACCTCATCATCTGGGGCACCGGCAACCCCTCCCCCGATTGGAACGGCGACGTCCGTCCCGGCGATAACCTTTACTCCGACTCCGCCATCGCCCTCGATGCCGATACCGGCAAACTGAAATGGCACTACCAGTTCGTCCCCCACGATACCCACGATTGGGACGCCGTTCAGGTCCCCGTCCTCGTCGACGCCGAGTGGCAAGGCAAGCCTCGCAAACTCGTCTATTGGGCCCATCGCAACGGCTTCTTCTACGTTCTGGACCGCACCAACGGCGAGTTCCTCCTCGCCAAGGCCTTCGCCACCCAAACCTGGAACGACGGCTTTACCAAGGAAGGCCGCCCCATTCGCAAACCCAATATCGACCCCTCCCCGCAGGGAACCTACCTCTACCCCGGCGTCCAGGGCGCCACCAACTGGTACTCCCCCAGCTACAGCCCCCAAACCGGCTTCTTTTACCTCACCGCCTGGGAAAACAAGGGCGTCTACCGCAAAGGCGATGCCGAATATATCCCCGGCAATCGCTACATCGGCAGCGTCCCGGAAATTGACCTGCCCGACGAACCCGGTTGGGGTGCCATTCGCGCCTTGAACCCGAAAACCGGCGAACGCGTCTGGGAACACAAGATGCACACCAAACCCTGGTCCGGCGTCCTCACCACCGCCGGCAAGGTGCTCTTCGGAAGCACCGGCGGCTGGATCGGTCGCGAAAAGGTGGCCATGGAGAGTTACTTCTTCTCCCTCGACGTCGAGTCTGGCAAGGAACTCTGGCGCATTAACCTTGGCGGCACCATGTCCTCTAACCCCATGACGTTTTCCGTCAAAGGGAAACAGATGGTGGTGATGCCCGCCGGATCCGGTGTTTTCGCCTTTGCACTGCCATAACGGCATCGCAATTTCGCGGTAACATTCGCGCCCGGGAACTCAAAAAAGATTTGTGGCGTCCATTGACTAATGCCACAAATTGCGCCATTATTCATTAACTTACTGAAATATATGCGCATTTATTTGGGGCTTGTTTCTCTCTTTACAGCCGTATCCGCGTTCGCCGATTCCCGCCCGGCAATCCGCGCCTTACAGGGTATCGTCCCTGTTTTTGAGGAAAATCGAGGCCAATCCGGCCCGTCCGATCGCTTCATTGCCCGGGATGCCCGCGGATCTCTGGCTATCACCCAGCAGGGAGCTCGCGTCACTTTGTGGAAGCGAAATTCCGATAAATCACAGAATCATTCAGAAGTGGAAATCCGGTTTCCCGGGGCGAATTGGTCAACAATGATTCCCGAATCACAGCGCGATTCCCGAACGACCCTCCTGTTAGGCAACGATCCCGCTAAGTGGACCTCGAACATTGCCCACTACGGATCGGTCCGCATCGCCGGTGCTTACCCCGGCATCGATGTCGTCTTCCACGCCCGCCGCGGCCTCGTCGAATTCGATTTTGAGGTCGCCCCCTACGCCAATCCTGGCCTGGCGCGCTTCTCCTTCCCCGGCCACAATCCCCGCATCACACCCTCCGGCGACCTCCGTGTCTCCACCCCATCCGGTGACCTCCTCCTCCCCGCTCCTATCACCACCCAACCCGGCGGCCGCACCATACCTAGCCAGTTTGCCCTCCACGGCTCCCAGGCCCGCGTCACCCTCGGCGCCTATGACCCCTCCCTCCCCCTCACCATCGACCCCGCTCTCGCCTACCTCACCTATTTTGGCGGTACCGGCACCGAGTCCCCCTACGCCGTCACCACCGACGCCGCCGGTAACATCTACGTCGCCGGTTCCACCGGGTCCTCCAACTTCACCACCACCAGCGGTGTCCTCCAAACCGCCTACGGCACCGGAACCACCGATGCCTTTGTTTCCAAGTTCAATCCCGCGGGTACTCTCGTCTATTCCACCCTCCTCGGAGGCCGAGATTCGGACAAGATCAACGACATCGCTGTCGATACCCAGGGCAGCGTCTACTTCTGCGGCGCCAGCGCTTCGAACAACTTCCCTCTCGCTAACGCCATCCAATCGGCCAACAAAGGCGGCAACACCGGCCTCGATGTCGTCTTCGGCAAACTCAACCCCGCCGGCACCGCCCTCGTCTATTCCACCTTTTACGGCGGTAATTTCGACGACGAAGCCATGGCCTGCACCATCGATGCCGACAACAATCTCTACCTCACCGGCTACGCCATCTCCGATAACTTCCCCTTCACCCCGGGCTCCTTCCAGACCTCCAACCGCTCTCCCATCCTCGGCAACGGCTTCGTCACCAAGATCGCCCCGGCCGGCGATAAAGCCGTCTTCTCCACCTACTTGGGCGGCGGTATCGACGACTCATTCTTCGACCTCGCCCTCGACAAGAATCGCAATATCTACGTCACCGGATTATCGATCTCCTCCAACTACCCCACCCTCGGTGCCTACCAGCCCACCAATCGCGGCAATGGCGACGCCGTGCTCACCAAACTCCGTGCCGATGGCGCCGCCATTCTCTTTTCCACCTTCCTCGGTGCCTCCCAACTCGAAATCGGCTTCGGTGTCGAAGTCGACGCCTCCGATAACGTCTTCGTCATCGGTGTCACCTCCAGTTCCACCTTCCCCACTACCGCCAACGCCCTCCAGAAGGACCTGCAAGGCCCCACCGACATGTTCATCATGAAGTTCGATGCCTCCGGTGCCACGCTCCAGGCCAGTACACTGTATGGCGGCAACCGCGAGGATGAACCCTTCAAGACGGTTCTCGACCGACAGGGCGCCCTCTACATCGTCGGCGGTACCGCCTCAACCGGCAACCGCCCCGTCGACGCCGTGCAGCAGAACCTCGCCGGCGGCCGCGACGCATTTCTCCTCAAACTGAACAATGCTCTCGATCAGGTGCAGATGTACACCTTCCTCGGCGGCTCCACCGATGACGCTGGCTACTCCGTCGCCCTCGATAACTCCGGCCGCATAATGATCGTCGGCCGCACCATCTCCACCAATCTGCCTACCACCCCCAGCGCCATCCAGCGCGCTTTTGGCGGAAGTACGGACGCCTTCCTCGCCATCATCGATACCTCCACCGCCGCCAATCCATTCACCCTTTCCACCACCCGCCTGACCTTCACCGGTGCCGCCGGCACCACCATCGCCCGCCAGCAGTTCACCATCCGTGCCACCGCCGGGGTTCCCGAGTGGACCATTGAGGCCACCACCCGCACCGGCGGCAACTGGCTCACCGCCACCCCCCGTTCCGGTTCCGGCAACGCGACCATCGACGTCGCCGCCGCCACCGGTACCCTCGCCGCGGGCAGCTATGAAGGGTCGCTGACGGTGACCAACACCAGGCTCGGCACCCGCACCGTAGTGGCCGTGACATTGACGATCACCAGCGCCGGCGGCACCCTCCCGGAGAACGCCGTCGTCAGCGCGGCCACCTTCTCCGGCGGAGCGGTTTCCCCCGGTCTGGTGGTAACCATTTTCGGAAGCGGCATCGGCCCCACGGCACTGACGACCGCCCAGGTGACCCCGCAAGGAGCGTTAGCTTCCACCCTCGCCGAAACCCGGGTGCTGTTTGACGATGTCCCCGCCCCGCTGGTCTATGTCTCAGCGACCCAGACCAGCGCCATTGTGCCTTACGCGGTCGCCGGCAAGGCGACGACGGCCTTGCAGGTGGAGTATCGGGGGCAGCGGACCAACGCCATTAACCTGCGGATCGCGGAGACGGCGCCCGGTCTGTTTACGGCGAACGCGAGCGGCAAGGGGCAGGGCGCCATCCTGAACGAGGATAACAGCGTGAACACAGCCTCCAACCCGGCCCGCACCGGCGGCATCGTGATTTTATACGGAACCGGCGAAGGCATCACCGATCCCGGCGGCCAGGACGGCCAACTGGCGACGAGCGTCTATCCGAAGCCCCGCCAGCCCGTAACAGTCCGGATCGGAGGAAAGGATGCGGAAGTGTTGTACGCCGGCGCCGCCCCCGGTCTGGTAGCGGGCGTCTTCCAGATCAATGCCAAGGTTCCCGAAGGCCTCGCCGCCGGCCCCCAGCCGGTAGTGGTACAGATTGGCACCGCCTCCAGCTCCCCCGAAGTTACCCTCTCTCTCCAACCCTGACCCATGGGGCCGGTAACCCGACCCCATGAAACACTGCGGCAGATAAAATGGCGTCCGGTCCGCCTCCATTTTATCTGCCATTTTTTTTTGATTCGTTCCCGGAGCTTATCCCCGCCCAAATACCTCCGCTGCCACCCTCACCGCCGCCTCCGCCTTCCCCCGGTCCACCTCTTCACTGGCATCCCCATACCCCTCCATCTCCCCAATCCCCCCATCCTGCACCACAATCCCATCCCGTCGCCCCAGAATATACACCCCCTTGTAGAACACCCCATAATTCACCTCCGCCTGCGGAATCAGCCACGCAATCTGCCCCCGCACCGGCACAATCGACTCATCCCCCCACAACGCCCGCGCCCCATACCCCGTCGCGTTGATGACAACCCTCTCCGCCAATCCTCCCAACTCCCCCGGCGTCCGGAACTCCCTCCGCTCAATCCGGCCGCCTTCCACCAGAAACTCCTGAATCAACTGCCGCGAATAACTGGCAATGTTAAACGTCAACCCCGACGTCTTTCGCACATACCGCACCGGAAACGAGTGCTGCCCCCGGGCCAGTTCCACCGGTCGTGGTGTCAAATCCGCCACCCGGTCCTGATAGTGGGCAAACGGCAACTCCCCGTCGGCCACCCGCCGCGGCCCCGGCGGATTGTTGGACAGCATGTACCGGTCCGTCCACTCCACCGGATTCCCCGCCAACCCCAGGTAACTCTCATACATCGCAAACGACGTCCGGCACATCCGCTCCCACAGCGCCGCAAACTCCGCCCCAACGCCGGTCGTCAGCGCCACCCGTGAATCCGGCGTCCACGACCCCGTTGCCCGCGACGACCGCACCTCCGGCGGCCGCTCCTTGGCGTATATCGTCACCCGCGCCCCCGCCCGCTGCAACAGCAACGCCGACGTCAACCCCAGCGCCCCGCACCCGATCACCGCCACCTCCCGTGCCCCCGCCGCCATCGCCTTGTCCACCGCAATCCGGCTTGAACCCCACGACAGCGACCACCCGCTCCCCCCGTGCCCGTAGTTATGGACAACGGTCTTCTCCCCCACTTTCTCCACGTCCAACCGCGGCCCCGCCGCCCGGAACGGCCGCACGCACACTGTCACTCGGAATATCCGGTCCACCGTCGCCCGTATCGGCGGCACCCCCGCCACCCGCACCCGCCGCCCGCACGCCGGCAGCACCGCCATCGCCAACAAAGCCCGTCTATCCATCCAATCACCTCGCTGTCCTTTAACGGCACAGCCCGGTGCCCGGTTTTTGATAATGTAGCAAATTATCCAAAATTCAATGCGCCGTATACTCCTCATTCTGGGCGCTACCCTTGCCCTCTCCTCCCAGCCGGCTCCCGACGAAGCCGCTTTCCTCACTTGGGCTAAATCCCGAGCCATTCCCATCCGCACCCTCGACGCCACTTCCGATGACGCCGATTTCCAGCCCCTCAAGCGCCTGATCGGCTCGGCCCGGGTCGTCGCTATCGGCGAACCCACCCACGGGCACGAGGAACCTCTCGCCTTCCGCAATCGGGTCATGAAGTTCCTCGTCCGAGAGATGGGTTTCACCGCCATCGCCATCGAGTCCGGCTTCACCGAGTCCTGGCATCTCTATCACGCGACCACCCAAGGGTCGACGGACCTGAATGCCGTTACCCGCCACGCCCTCTCCTATGGCTTCGGTTCCTACTCCGCGAATCAGGAACTCGTCCAGTTCGCCGCGGAGCGGAAACTGCATTTCTACGGTGTGGATATCTCCGGCACCGATTCGATGCCCATGGCCAACGCCCGCGTTTCCGTCGATTCTGCCCTCCGCTATCTCGCCCGTACCGATTCCGCCCTCGCCGACCGCCTCCGCCTCGCGCTCCACCCCATCCTCCCTCGCTTCACCAAGGCCGGCTTCCGATCCTGGACCCCCGCCGAACACGCCGCCTTTGATGATGCCCTCAAGACGATTTCCGCGGCGCTTTCTCGCCAGGCGCTCCCCATCGAAGGAAAATGGGCGCTCCAAAGTGTCGAAAATGCCCGGCGCGCCAAGGAACTTCTCGCCACCATGCCCGACGATGTCGCCGCCGCGGGCCCGGCGCTCGACATCCGCGATGCCATGATGGCGAAGAACCTCCTCTGGGCCCTGGAACAGGAGGGGCCGAAAGGACGCATCGCCCTGTTCGCTCATAACGCGCACATCATGAACGCAAAGGCCGCCGGTGGAATCTGGACCCAGCCGCCCTCCCTGATGGGAACCCACCTCCGCCCCGCCCTGAAGCAGAATCTCTTCCTCTTGGGCACCGTTTTCGGTACCCATCTGCTGTCAGGCGGTCTGGAAGCCCCCCTGGCACAGGTCGGCAAACCCCGCTTCCTGCTGCCCCTCCAGGGCGCCCCCGCCTGGCTCCAGGCTACCCGCCCCATGCGCCTTCACGAGATGTTCCAAGTGAACGTCCCGCCCGCCACCGCTTTCGATGCCCTCTTCTTTGTCAATGCCCTCACTCGCGCCCGAACCAATTCCCTCCCCCAGCCCCCCGACCCCCGCCATATCGCCACCGGCCACATCATCCCCGACGAGTTCTACGCCGACCAACCCTACATCGTCAAAACCAACGACGGCGCCTGGCTCTGCGTCATCACCACCGGCCCCGGGGCCGAAGGCGCCGGCGGCCAGCATGTCGTCAGCCTCCGTTCCACCGATCAGGGCAAAACCTGGGAAAAAGCCGTCGATATCGAACCCAACACCGGCCCGGAAGCCTCCTATGCTGTGACCCTGAAGGCCAACAGCGGTCGCGTCTACGTCTTCTACAACCACAACACCGACAACATCCGCCAGGTCATCGCCGACAATCCGCCCTACAAAGATGGCTTCAACCGCCGCGTCGACTCCCTCGGCCACTTCGTCTTCAAATACTCCGACGACAACGGGAAATCCTGGTCCCCAAAGCGTTACGACATCCCCCAGCGCGACTTCGAAATCGACCGCCAAAACCCCTACCAGGGCAAATTGAAGTTCTTCTGGACCGTCGGCAAGGCGTTCACCTACAAGGGTGCCGGCATGGTCCCGCTCCACAAGGTGGGTGGCTTCGGCCAGGGTTTCTTCACCCGCAGCGAGGGCGTTATTCTCCGCTCCGCCAACATCCTCACCGAACCCGACCCCGCCAAAATCACCTGGGAAACCCTTCCTGACGGCGACATCGGCATTCGCACCCCCGCCGGCGGCGGCCCCATCGCCGAGGAACAGTCGTTCTCCGTCATGAGCGACGGCAGCATCTTCTGCGTCTTCCGCACCGTCGACGGCCACCCCGCCCACACCTACTCCCGCGACGGCGGCCGCACCTGGGAACCCTCCCAGTACATGCGCTATGCCGACGGCCGTTTGATGAAGCATTCCCGCGCCGCCAACTTCGCCTGGCGCGCCTCCAATGGCAAGTATCTCTATTGGTTTCATAATCATGGCGGCCGCGGCTACGACGATCGGAACCCCGTCTGGCTCTCCGGCGGGGTCGAAGCCGACGGCCCCAACGGCAAAATCATCCTCTGGAGCCAGCCCGAAATCGTGCTCTATGACGACGACCCCATCGTCCGCATGAGCTACCCGGACCTGATCGAGGAGGACGGCAAGTACTTCCTCACCGAAACGCAAAAAGACGTCGCCCGCGTCCACGAGATCAGCCCTACGCTGCTCGCGGGCCTGTGGGGCGCCGCCGTGGCCCCATCCGCCCCTGTAAACCCTGTTTTTCGCCCCTTTTTCCAGCGTTCCAACCGCGCCGATCACGGCAAGGAGGATCTCCGCTCCGGCTTCACCCTGGAACTCTCCCTGGAAAGTGCAAAAGCAGGGGATTTGCTGCTGTTTTCCCCCGGTTTGACCCTGAAAATGCTGGAAAACAACGCCGTTGAGATCATTTTGAACGACGGCCGCACCGAGAACCGCTGGACCTCCGATGCCCGTCCGGACGCCCTGAAACACCTCGTCGCCATCGTCGACGGCGGGCCTAAAGTCATTAGTTTCATCACGAACGGCCAGTTCAACGACGGCGGCACGGCCCGCCAGTTCGGCTGGGGGCGGTTCAGTCCCAACCTGATGAACGTTCCCGGGCTGAACGCCATTCGCGCGAACCCCGCCGTTCGCCGTTTTCAGGCCTTCCCGCGCGCCCTCCGCACCGCCGAGGCCATCGCCCTCTACAACAGCGCTTCAATCAGATAGGGCCCCGGTTCGGCCATTGCCCGGCCGAACTCGGTGATAAATTCGGAAATCGTCGCCGCACGCGATCCGGGGACGCCCATGCTTTCGGAAAGCTTCACAAAATCGAGATTTGGACGCGAAATATCCACCATTTCGTTCGATTTATCGCCAAAACCGGCCGCTCCGGTGCGCCGCAATTCGATATCGAGGATCCGGTAGCGGCGGTTGTTGAAGACCACCGTCACCACGTCCAGCCCCTCCCGGGCCATCGTCCAGAGCGACTGGGGCGTGTACATCGCGCTCCCATCTCCTTCTAAAACAACGACTTTCCGCCCCGGACAGGCCACGGCGGCGCCGAGGCCCACCGGCATTCCCTGCCCGATCGACCCGCCGGTGACCGGCATATAGTCAAACGGCTTCGCTCCGGCCAGTTTTGCCAGCACCGGCGGGCCGGAAGAGACCATTTCATCGGAAATTATCGCGTTTTCCGGCAGCAGTGCCGCGATAACATCTCCAATAGAATCAAGGGTTAACGGGCCATCGGCGGCGGGCAGTCGGGCGGGGGGAGGGTCCTGGAATCCGGCTTCCGGCAGGCCGAGCGCCTCCAGTGCCGCCAGGCCATCCTCCTCGATGCCGGCGAGGGTGTGGACGCGGCAGTCTTCCGGGGCCAGATAGCTGGCCTCGCCCGGGTAGCCGAAGAAGGAGACCGGGGCTTTGGCCTCGACGAGCACTAAGTCCTTTAATCCCGCCAGTTGCGCTTGGGCGGGACCGGGAAAATAGAGGATGCGCGGGGGTTGAAAGCGGCCCCGGCCGCTTTCAACGCGGGCGGCGTTGCGGTCGGCAAAAACCCGGTAGCCGGCGGCGGAAAGTCGTGCTGCGTAGTCTAACCCTTGTCCTATCAGCGTTTGGCCGCCTAAAATGAAACCAGTGCTTTCACTGGGAGGCAGTTCGAGCGGAACAGGCCGCGGCGGACGGAGGGGGGGAGGAGCGGAGGCTACCGGGCCGGATTCGGACCAGGAAAAGTCGGCCGGGATGATCATAGTACCTACGCGTCCCGGGTACCGACTGGCGGCGGAAATGACCTCGGCGGCCACTTTTCCCATGTCAAAAGGTGTCGATAATCGTGCAATATAATCGCTTATTGTGCACGCAAATGCATCAATATTGGCACTTAATGGGGCATCAAAACGCATATGTTGCGTCGAATGCTCCCCTACCAGGCTGACAATTGGCGTTCTCGCCTTCCTCGCATTGTGAAAGTTTGCTAATCCATTGGCGAGCCCGGGACCGAGGTGGAGGAGCGTCGCGGCGGGTTTGCGGGCCATCCGGGCATAGCCATCGGCAGCGCCCGAGCAGACCCCTTCGAAGAGGCAGAGCACGCCGCGCATTTCCGGAACCCGGTCCAGGGCCGAGACGAAGTGCATCTCGGAGGTGCCTGGATTCATGAAACAGACCTCGATGCCGGAGGCCACCAAGGTCCGCAGGAGACACTCGCCGCCGGTCATGCCGTTAGAGTTTCACCTTGCCGGTAGCCGGGTCCCAGGTGGCGCGGGTTCCTTTGCGGTAGGCGAGATTGCACAGGTGAGCGGCGGCGGCGGCGTAGTGGCCTTCTTCGGCGTTTTCGCGGCTGGGCTTGTTGTTGACGATGGAATCGATGAAAAACCAGTTGTGGGACTGGCCGCGCTCGATGGGGACTTCCTTGGGTTCGGGGCGGGTGGGGCGGGCGTCGCCGGCGTACTTGGCGAGGTACTCGTCGCGCATTTTCTTAGGGAAGTTGATACTTCCGTACTCCTGGGCGGCGGATTCCTTGGGTTCCGGGGTGACGAGGATGCGGCGGAAATCGATCTGCATGGTGCCTTCGTCGCCGTAGAAGAAGATGCCGCGAGGTTGCTGGCTGTTGGCCTGGTTGACGTAGACGTCGACGACGAATCCCTCTTTGTAGTCGAGCAGCGAGTTCATGACGTCGGGGACGGTACGGCCGTCCTTCCACTTGAAGTTCCCGCCGGCGGAGACGGCGGCGATGGGGGCCTGGACGTTCATGATCTCGTGCATCTGGGTGAACTGGTGGACGAAGAGGTCGGCGGCGACGCCACCGGAGAAGTCCCAGAAACGGCGCCACTGGAAGACGATTTTAGGGTCGAATGGGCGTTTGGCGGCTTTGCCGAGCCATTGCGGCCAGTCGATGGTCTTTTCCGAGGCGTCGGGGGGAACGGGATACTGCCAGGCGCCTTCGGCCGAGTTGCGGTGGTTGGCCATGCGGATCATGTTCACTTTGCCGAGGGCGCCGCTAGCGATGATTTCGCGGGCCTTGGCGGTGAGGGCGCTGGTTTTGGCCTGGCTGCCGACTTGCAGCACCTTCCCCGACTTTTTGGCGGCGGCGACGATGCGGGGTCCTTCGGCGAGCGACCAGGTCATCGGCTTTTCGATGTAGACATGTTTGCCGGCGGAGAGGGCGTCGAGAACGATCTTTTCGTGCCAGTGATCGGGGGTGGCGATGACGACGGCGTCGACGTCCTTGTTGTCGAGGACGGCGCGGTAGTCGCGGGTCGCCTGGATGGAGTCGCCCAACTGTTCCTTGGCGCGTTGGAGGCAGCCGTCGTAGAGGTCGGCAACGGCGATGCCTTTTGCGCCGGGGACCTCCATGAACTCGTCAATCAGCTGTTTGCCGCGGATACCGCTTCCGATAAAGCCGAGGCGAACGGCATCTTTCGGGGCTTGGGCGGCCAGGGGCGCGGCGGCCGTCAGTGTATAGAGGAACGTTCGGCGAGAAGTGGGCACGGAACTAGGGTATCGCGACGAGGCGCGTTTGGAAATGGTACGGCGGGCGCATCCGACCCCATTTATGAAAGTGGCTTAGGGGGTGGTTACTTTCGGGGTTTCGAAGATGATTTGCGTCTTCTTTTCTTCGAGCTTTTCCAGGTTTACGCCGGGGGCTTTCTTCAGGTCGGCGAAGGTCTTGAAGCCGCCTACCTTCTCGCGGTGCGCCAGGAAGGCCGAGGCTTGCGAGCGCTTCATGCTCAGACGGCTTTCCAGATCGATGGCGCTGCACTTGTTTACGTTCAGCGGGGGGAGGGCGTCGGCGGGGTAGAACTTCGCCAGGTAGTCGGCAATGACGGCCAGGTCCGACTCCTTCGCCTTCATGCCGAATCCAACCATCTTGGTGATTGTCCGGTTCCAGCCCTCTTTATCCTGACGCAAGGAGACCGACCGCTCCACTTCATGACAGCCGACACAGGTGCGGTTGGTTTCCGCCATGCCCTGGCCATCCGGCAACTGGGCGAACAGGCCTAGGGCCGCGAATCCGAATAAGAAGAGTTTGCGCATTTCTCTAGTGCTCCATGTAGAAGCCGAAGGCGTACTGGGTGCCATCGACGGTGCTCAGATAGACCCGGCCACCACCGGCGGCGAGTCCACCGCTCGTAACGTAAGACGCAATGGTGGTGCCGCTGTTCCAAAGTTCCTTGCCGGTAACGCCGTCAAAGGCGAAGAGCTTGGCCTTGGCGCCTTTGGCCGAACCGGCAGCGGCGGCAAAGACGACGCCGTTGACGACCGACGGGGTCATGGGGGAAACCATGGGGCTGGAGGTCCAACCGGGGGCGAAACCGGATTCGGAGAGTTTGACGGCGGTCACATTGGCACCGGTGGGGACGAGGATCCAGCGGACCTTGTTCTCATCTTCCCAACTGGCCAGGGCACCGACGGCGAAGCCGGGCTTGGCGATGGGGTCGCTGACGGTCACCTTGCTCATGTCGGCGGCGTCGACGACGTGGACGCGGCCATCGGCGGTGCTGGCGGCGATGTAATTCTTGCCCTTGAAATCGAAGACGACGGGGGAAGAGACGAACTCGGAGGCACCGGCGGCGTAGGCGGCGCGCTGGGCGAGGGTAGCTTCGGCGAGCGCGACGAGTTGGTTGCCGCTTGCGACGTAGAGTTCGCCTTCGGGGCCGACGGCGAACCCGGAGGTTCCTTCGACGTTCTTACCGGTGGCTTTCCAATGGGAGACCTTCTGCGATTCGAGATTGATGGCCCAGAGGCCATTTTCGACGCCATTGCAGCCGTTGGTGGTGGCGATATAGGCAGTCCCGTCAAACACGGTCAAGCCGACCGAGTGGGCACCGGCGGGGATGAACTGGACCGGCACCTTGGGTTCTTCGCCGTTGGAGACATACATCTGATGGAGCATGCCGTCGCCGGTGACGGCGTTGACGTAGAGGGGAGTGCGGGAGAAGGGATTAGCCGGGGTGGCCACGCGGCGGCCGGGCTTGGCGGCGGCGACGGGGGGCGGGCCGGGGCGGGCAGCGATGGCCTGTTTCAGGGTGACGGCGCCTTCAAAGGGTTCGCCGACGCCGGAGCGGGCGGGGTTGGCGCGCCCGGTGCCGCGTCCGCCGGAGGGCAGATAGGGCACCTGGGTGGGGCGGGTGATGGTGGAAGTCATGCCGCCGGGGCAGGAAGCGGTACCGGCTTTCGCCATGGAGGTGCCGGCGCCGTTCTGCCATTCCAGGCGGGCGAGGTCGGTATCGACGCCGATGGTGGTGTCGCCGGAGCCGCCGAAGAAGCCGAGGGTGCGGAAGCCGCGGTAGGAGATGTAGAAGTCCAGCAGGGCGGGCGGGGTGAGGGCCTGCTGCTGGCGGGTGGTGTTCTTCAACTTCATCTTCCAGACGAGCTCAAAGCCGGGCTTGCGCATGGTCTGTTCGCTGATCTTGCCGTCGGCGCGGAGCCAATAGGAGCGTTGGACATCGTTGCCGATGGTCATCCAATCGTTGCCGCCGCGCTGGGCGAGGGCGGCGCCGGTGGAGAGAACGGCACAGGCGGCC
Source organism: uncultured Solibacteraceae bacterium (assembly GCA_964430625.1). Taxonomy (GTDB): domain Bacteria; phylum Acidobacteriota; class Terriglobia; order Bryobacterales; family Bryobacteraceae. The sequence goes on along the minus strand of CAYSFR010000012.1, from coordinate 28,846 downwards.
GGCAGGAAAATGCGAGCGAAACGGGGCATCAAAAAGACTCCTCTGCTGATCATGACCGAACATCGATCATATACAAAAAGCTCCGGTTTCGGGAAGTGATTCCCGGATTTTCAGAATGGCGCGGAGTGTTATATAGTAGCGGGTTCAACCTACTCGTTGGGGCGCTACGCGCGCCTGGAGAACCGACTTCATGACAAGCCTGAAAATCGCCGCTCGATCCGCTCTGTTTTGCGCCGCCCTGGCCGTGCCGGCCGCCGATTGGTTAACCGACGGCGGGGACCCGCAACGCAACAACTGGCAGAAGGACGAGAAGCTGCTGAGCGTTTCCACGGTAAAGGACATTAAGCTGCTGTGGACGGTGAAGCTGGAGAACGAGACGCGGGCGATGCACAATCTGCTGCCGCCGCTGGTGATCGGGAGCGTGGATACGCCGAGCGGGAAGAAGCAGCTGGCGATTCAGGCCGGTGTCTCCGACAACGTCTACGCGATTGACGTGGCGACGGGGAAGGTCTTTTGGCACACGCAGTTTGAGAGCACATATAAGGAACCGGCCAACGGGCGGGGTCCGTCGGTGTTGTGTCCCGGCGGGATGACGGCGAACGTGACGATCGGGCCTGGCGGCGCCGAGGGGAAGTACACGATCTATGCCGCGGCGTGGGACGGACGGCTGCATCAGATTAATGCTGCCGACGGGAAGCACATCACGCCGCCCACCAAGTTCATGCCGGCCAACGGCAAGCCGTATGCGATGAACCTGTGGAAGAACGTGATTTATACGCACTCGGCGCAGGGGTGCGGCGGGAATCCGAACGTCGCCTACGCCTACGACCTGGCCACCAATAAAGTGGGCAGCTGGGGCCCGGCGGGTGGCGGGATGTGGGGACGGTCCGGACCGGCGATCAGCGCGGTGCATGACACGATGTACACGGGGACCGGCGACGGGCGCTGGGATCCGGAAAACGGCGTCTACGGCAACGGGATGATCGGTGTGCGGCAGAACAAAGAGACCAAGGCGCTGGAGCTGACCGATTACTACGGGCCGTCGAACGCTGAGTGGCTGGTGAAGCGCGACCTGGACATGCAGGTGACGCCGACCATCTTCAACTACAAGGGCAAAGAGTACATGGTGGATGCCAGCAAGGAGTGCCGGCTGTACTTCATGGACACCGAATCGATTGGCGGAGACGACCACCGGACGCCGCTGGAGCGGACGCCGCTGATCTGCAACGAGATGGTGGACTTCGCCGAAGCCGGGATCTGGGGTTCGCTGACCTCATGGGAAGACTCCAAGGGGCAGCGCTGGGTGTTGACGCCGTTCTGGGGGCCGAAGCACTCCAAGTACAAGGCGCCGATTGAGAATGGGCTGGTGAAGAAAGGCGCGATTGCGGCCTTCAAGGTGGTAGACGGGAAGAATGGGAAGCCGACGCTGCAGCCGGCGTGGATTTCGCGGGACATGGATCAGGCGGAGCCGCCGGTGATCGCTAACGGGGTGGTGTTTGCCTACGGCAGCGGCGAGAACACGGCGCAGGCGTTTCCGGACGTGGGTTTGGATTTCCGGATGGAGCGGCGCATCCCGAAGTCGACGCACGCGGTGCTGTTTGCCCTGGATGCGCAGACGGGCAAAGAGCTCTGGAACAGCGGGAAGCAGATCAAGAAGTGGAACCACTGGAGCGGGATCGCGGTGGCCAATGGGCGGATCTACATCAACACGTTTGATGGAGAGCTGTATTGCTTCGGGTTGCAGCAGTAATGGGATTGCGGCTGGCGGTATTGGGGTTGGGCCTGGCGGCGCTGCTGCCGGCGCAATCGTCCGATACCGCCAAGCTGATTGATGAGCTGGAGACGGAGAACAAGGCTTATCTGCGGCTGCTGAGCGACTGGGGAAAGCTGGTCTACTACGGCAGCGAGAACGCGGAGCTGAAGGCGCCCAAGCCGGGGGAGAACCGGGTGGTTTTCTTCGGGGATGAGATTTTTGAGAAGTGGCCGGAGTTCTTTCCGGGGAAGCCGTATTTGAACCGGGGGATTGCGCATCAGGCGACGCCGCAGATGCTGGTGAGGTTCCGGCAGGATGTGATCGGGCTGAAGCCCAAAGTGGTGGTCATTATGGGCGGGACCAACGACTTTGCCGGGTATGCGGGTCCATCGACCGAGGGGATGATCAGCGAAAACATCATGACGATGGTGGAGTTGGCCAAACTTCATGGGATCCGGGTGGTATTGGCGTCGGTGACGCCAATTTGCGACTGCACGCAGATCCTCTCCGAGCGGCGGCCGCCGGGGAAGATTCTGGGCTTCAACGGGTGGTTGAAGAGCTATGCGGCGAAGTCCGGGGCGGTTTACGCGGATTTCTACGCGGTGCTGGGGCAGGGCCGGAACATGAAGAAAGAGCTGACGGTGGACGGGTTGCTGCCGAACGCGGCCGGGTATGCGCTGATGGTGCCGGTGGCGGAAAAGGCGATCGCTGAGGCGTTGCGGTAGTTACTGCACGGCGAAGGTGGCGGTGAGGGAGACGTTGAGGCGCGGGCCATCGGGGGTGACGGCCGGGGCGGAGAGATTGATGGTCGCGCCGAGGGTGGCATTCATGGCCTGAGCGAGCAGGGTGGCGCGCTGTTTGACGCGGGTGAGTAGTTCCGGGAGGGCGAGTTCAAGGGCTTTGGCGAGCTCTTCGTCGGAGGGAGCGCGCTGACTGGACCATCCGATTCCCTGGGTTTGGGAGTTGGCGAGGGTGCGCTGGATGGCGATGATCTTGTCGCGGGTGGCGGCGAATTCGGCGGTGGGGACGGTGAGTTGGAAATCGTAGTTGGTGAGGACGAAGCCCTGGCTGATTTCAACCGTGACGGCGGAGAGGTGGGAGGCGTTGAGGCCGGCGGGGCCGAGGACGGCGAGAGCGGAATCGACGGTGGATGTGAGGGTGGCTTCGACGAACTGCACCTTAAAGATGGTATTGGCGGCGGCCACCGATTGCGTGATGGAGGCGGTGGCGGTGACGGTATTGGGTTGTTGCTGGGAGAAAAGGGCGGCCGCGGAGAGGAGAAGCAGAATAAGGCGCATGATCTTGATGCTAACCCGGACGGGGGCGACTAGTTGCTGGTTGGCGCGGAGAGTGGCCCGTAGAGTTCGGGGCGGCGGTACTTCAGCATGCTGTGTTTCCGTTTGGGATTGACTTGGAAGCGGGCGAGGACGATCTGGTCCTCTTCCCCTTTGCTTTGGGCCAGGATGGTGCCGGAGGAGTCGATGAGGAGGGCGCGTTTGGGGTGGACGAAGGCGAGGTTGACGCCGTTTTCATAGGCACGGACGCGCATCATGATGTCGTTCATTTCGCCGTAGCCGCCCCAGGCGGGAACGAAGAGGGTATCGGCGCCGCTGAGGGCGAGGAGGCGGGCGGTTTCCGGGACCTGGCGATCGAAGCAGATGAGGGTACCCCAGTGGCCAAACTCGGTTTGGGTGACGGGGAAGGACTTCCCCTTGGTATTGAACGGTTCGTCGTTCATGGTGTGGCTCTTGGAGTAGTGGCTGGCGACGGCGCCGGCGGGGGAGAACATGACGGCGGAGTTGAAGACTTTGCCGTCGCGTTTTTCGGCGAAGCCGAGCATGAGGTAGACCTTTAACTCTTTGGCGAGGGAGCGGACGCGGGAAAGGAGGGGGCCGTCGAGCGGTTCGGCGGCTTCGGCGGCATAGCGGGCCTGGGTGAGGTCGGGGGTGCGTTTTTCGTTGCCGACATAGCCTTCCAGGTAGCCTTCGGGGGCGACGATGACCTGGGCACCCTGGGCGGCGGCGAGGCGGGCGAAGCGTTCGAATTTGGCGTAGTTGGCCTGTTTGGCCCACGGTTCGGGGGTGAGGCTGAGGGCGGCGACGAGGTAGCCGGGATCGGCGGCGGCCACGGCGAGCGAGATGGCGGGGAGGAGGAGGAGGGAGCGGCCCATGGGGGCACTATAGCATTCGGAAGGCAACGTAGAGGAAAGGGGCGACAGCGAGGGCGGCGCCAAGGAACGAGGGGATGGGGGACTGGGATAGCTGCCCCCGGAGTAGGAGGCCGAAGGTGAGGAGGGTATAGGGGAGAAAGAGGCGGGCGAGCGCGGGAAGGATGTTCATCTGATGATCGCGGCCGATGGGGTGCCACGGGTTGAGTACGGCGAGGAGGGCGAGGGCTTGGATTCCGCAGCAGACCCAACCGGTGAGGAGTGCGAGGCGCATACTGGACAGATTTGCGTATTTCGGGGACGGAAGTGATCGCTGGGGTTTGGCCGGTGACGTTTTCCCGCATTCGTAGTCCAATAAAGACATGAACAGGAGCGTTGGCTCGTTACTTCTTGCGTGTTGCATGTTCGGCGCGGAGGCGGAGTGGCCGGGTTTCCGCGGACCGGCGGCGAACCCTTCGTCGGCGAACGCGAAGCTCCCCGAAAAGTGGTCGAAAACCAGCCATGTCGAATGGAGCACTTCCCTTCCCGGCCTTGGCTGGTCCTCTCCGATCGTGGCCGGGAAGAGCGTATTCGCCACCACCGTGACCTCCGACGGGCCGGCGAAGCAACCGCAAATCGGCAGCAGCTATTCAAATGACTACATCGCGGAACTGCAGAAGCAGGGGCTTAAGGGGAAAGAACTGCTCGATAAGCTGAATGAACGGGACTTCGAGTTGCCGAACGAGGTCAATCTGCACTATCTGCTGTATTCGATGGATCTGGAAACCGGCAAAGTGAACTGGAAACGGGAGTTTCATACGGGGCGTCCGCCCGGGGGCCGTCATCGAAAGAACAGCTTCTGCTCGGAGACTCCGGTGACGGATGGCAAGCAGGTCTACGTCTATATCAACAACCTCGGCCTGTACGCGTTCGATCTCGACGGAAAGCCGGTGTGGAGCACCTCCATGGAGAGCTTCCCGACGATCCTGGAAATGGGCACGGCTTCCTCTCCGGCGCTGGTGAACAACATGATCGTTGTCGTCAACGACAACGAGAAGCAGCAGTTTATCGCGGCCTTCGATAAGGCCAGCGGAAAGCAGATCTGGCGGACGAACCGGTCCATTCACGTGAAGGGATCGGACCGGCAGACGGGTTGGGCGAGCCCGTATGTCTGGAAGAACGGCCAGCGTACGGAGATTGTGACGATCGGGCCTGGATTGGCGATCAGCTACGATCTGGAAGGAAAGGAACTGTGGCGAATGGGAGGGATGGCGGCGATGCCGGCGCCGAGCCCGTTTGCGCATGACGGCCTCCTCTATCTGAATGCGGGTGCGAACAAGCCCATCCTGGCGATCAAGCCTGGCGCGGCGGGCGACCTGACGACGCCGGAAGGGGCGCCGCTCCATGATTCGGTGGCTTGGGTACGGCCGAACTCGGGAAGCTCCTATCCGACCGAGCTTGCGTACGACGGCGGGCTGTATATTCTGTCGAGTAACGGCATTCTCACGAGGCTCGATGCGAAGACGGGCGTACAGACCTACAAAGCGCGGATTCCCGACGGCGGTGAATTCAGTTCGTCGCCGTGGGGATACCAGGGCAAGATCTTCTGCCTGAACGAGGAGGGCAAGACCTTCGTGATTCGTGCGGGGGAGAAGTTCGAGGTGCTGGACACGAACGACCTGGAGGAGATGGCTCTGGCGACGCCGGCGCTGGTTGGAGACCGGCTGATTCTGCGCACCAAGAATCACCTTTACTCCATTCGAAGGCCGATGAAGTAGCGGCCCCGGGGGGCAGGCCAGTTTTCTTGACAGGGCCGATGGACCTACTCGGCCGCCAGAATACGCCAGTGGGAGTGTATTCGCTACCCTGGAATGGTGAAAACCGCAGTTCTGATTGCTTTACTGATGGCTGTTCTGGGAGCGGAGGAGTATCCGTTCCGGGTATACGTGGCGGATGTGGATGCGGGGAGTGTGACGCTGGCGTGGGGGAAGGCAGAGGGGACAACGGCGAACACGATTGGACGGGGGGCGCCGGGGATGGGAGAGGCGGCGGTGGAGATTGCCGGGCGGACGGTAAAAACGGGCAAGAGTTGGGTGCGGGTGGAGGGGTTGAAGGCGGACCAGAGCTATCCCTACAGAGTGGCGGTGAACGGGGTGGGGACGGGCGGCGGGACGGCGCGGACGTGGCCGGTGAAGGCAGACAAGCTGACCTATTTCGTGATCGGGGACTTTGGGACGGGGCAGGCGGGGCAGCGGGCACTGGCCGTACGGATGGAAGAAGAAAGAGTGCGGCGGGAGCAATCCGGGAACCCGGTGCGATTCGTACTGGCGGTAGGTGACAACATTTACGGGAAGTTATCGGCGAGCGGCGCGGCGGACCGCGATTGGGAAAAAAAGTTCTTTGCTCCCTATCAAGAGACCTTGCGGGCGGTGCCGTTCAAGGCGATACTTGGCAATCACGACGGCAACGAGTCCGAACGAGCCGGGGACCTGGAGGCCTGCCTGGACAATTTTTTCATGCCTGGCCGTTGGTACCGGTTTGAATACGCGTCTATGGTGGAGTTCTTCTTGCTAGACACGACGCGGAATCAGATACAAGGTCCCGTAGCGCCGGTTTACCTGCCCGGGTCGGAACAGTCGAAGTGGCTGGAACGGGAGTTGGGCCGGAAGCCGCTGCCGTGGCGGGTGGTGTCGATGCACCATCCGATGTTTACGGCGGGGCCGAACCATGGGTCGTTTCTGAAAGAAGGGCAGCACTGGTTTGAGGTAATGAAGGCGGGCGGTGTGCAGGCGGTGTTTTCCGGCCATGAGCACAACCTGCAGTTCTCCGAGCGGAGTGCGGCGACCGGGAACATGCAGTTTGTGGTTTCGGGAGCTGGGGGCGAGTTGCGGCGGAGTTCGGTACTGAAGGCGATGGGGAAGAACTCGATTGCGGCGTGGGCGAATCAGTATCACTTTCTGGCAGTGACGATTGAGGGCCGGCAGATGACAGTTGAGCCGGTGGGACTGGGACCGGTGAATCTTCGAGACGGGGCGGGAAAAGCTGCGACCCAACCGGTGCGTTTTCTATCCAACAGGTAAACAAATGGGACGCTATATTCTTTGGTGGACGTGGTTAGCGGTGGTGCCGGCTTTCGCGCAGGAAGCGAAAACGCGGGTACAACTGATCGAGAAGGAGCGGGAAACGAAGGCGGCCAAGCTGCAGCCCGACGAGGTGACTCCGGCCGAAAAACGTCTGCGCGCCTTTAAAGACGCCAAGTATCTGGAGCGGATTGCGGCGGGGTACAACGGGTTGCGGGTGAAAGTCGGCAACATGGTGACCGGGGGCGGATTTGCCATTGGGCCGGAGTATTTCCGCGAGGATCTGCTGCGGGGGCAATTGACGGCGCGGGCGTCGGCGCAGGTGTCGACGCGCGGGTATTCGAAGTTTGAGGCGCAGGCGTTGCTGCCGAAACTGGCGGGGGGCAGGTTGAGCCTGGAGGGATTGGCGAGCCACCGGAACTATGCATCGCTGCAATATTACGGGACGGGCCCGAATACGCGGAAGGAGTTGCGGACCAATTACCGGCTGGAAGATACGACGGTGGACGGAATCCTGGCGGTGCAGGTGGCAAAGGGGCTGAAGATGGGCGGGTCCTTGGGCTATTTGTTGACGAACGTGGGGCCCGGGCGGGACAAGCGATTTGCGTCGGCGGAGACGGTGTTTTCTCCCGCGGTTGCGCCAGGAATCGATGTGCAGACGAACTTCTTCCGGCAGGGTGTTTTCGCGCAGTATGACTACCGGGACGATGTGCTGGGAATGGCCAAGAGCGGCGGAAACTACGTGTTTCAGTATTCGTGGTTTCAGGACGAGAAACTGGAGCGGCTCGGATTCCGGCGGATGGATATCGAAGTGCAGCAGTTTGTTCCGTTCCTCAACAAGACGCGGGTGATTGCGCTGCGGGCGAAGACGACGTTGACCGAAAGCGAGCGGAACGAGCGGATTCCTTTTTATCTGCTGCCGATTGTGGGCGGCTCCGACGATCTGCGAGGCTACCGGCCGTTCCGGTTCAGCGACCGGAACAGTCTCATCCTGAACGCCGAATACCGGTGGGAGATCTTTAGCGGGCTGGACGGGGCGGTGTTCGCCGATGCCGGGAAGGTGTTTCCGCGGCGGGGGATGCTGAACTTTTCGAACCTGGAGACGTCCGTGGGGGCGGGGTTGCGGTTCAACGCGCGCAACGCGACGTTTATCCGGATTGACGGGGCGGTGAGTTCGGAAGGGTTTCAGTTGTGGATCAAGTTTAACGATGTGTTTTTGTCCCGGCGTTTCGGGACGACGACAGGACAGCCGGTGTATTGATCATGAGACGCCACTTATTGCTATTCACTTATTCCGCGGTGTTACTGGCGCAGCCGAAGTTTTACCCCGACGATCCGTTGGAGCGCGAACCGGCGCCGCGGAACGTGGACAAGGTACTGAGCCGGAAGTTGAGCGACTATTACGACCTGTTTTCGCATCAGTTCGGGAAGACGGGGGAGCGGCAGCCGAAGAGCGGAGCGCCGATCGGGGCGAAGGCCGTGAACACGCTGGGTGAGCCGATGGACGGGGCGTGGTACGAGAAGCGCCACTACTACCGGCGAATGAGCGAGGCAGAGTTGCAGCGGGGACCGGGAAACACGCGGCCGCCGGCGGGGGAGAAATGGACGGTGGTGGGGGCCAAGAGCGAAGGGATTACGCCGGGCTTCACCATCCTCGACGCCAACAAGCAGCGTTATTTCATTAAGTTCGACCCGCTATCGAACCCGGAGATGGCGACGGCGGCGGATTCGATTTCGTCCCGTTTCTTCTATGCCCTGGGTTATCACGTTCCGGAGAATTACATTGTCTATTTCCGGCCGGAGCAGTTAGAACTGGGGCCGGACGTGCAGTTAGCCGATGCGACGGGCAAAAAGCGGAAGATGACGAACCGGGACATCTACGAGATTCTGGTGAAGGTTCCGAAGACGGCGGACGGGAGATACCGGGCGACGGCGAGCCGGGGGATTGATGGGAAGCCGGTGGGACCGCCGCGCTACTACGGGACCCGGAAGGATGATCCGAACGATACGGTGCCGCACGAGCACCGGCGGGATCAGCGGGGACTGCATGTGTTTTCGGCTTGGCTGGCGCATGACGATTCGCGGTCCATCAACAACTTCGATGCGTTGGTGAAGGTTGATGGGCGGCAGTTTGTGCGGCACTATCTGCTGGACTTCGGCTCGACGCTGGGAAGCGCGAGCCAGAAAGCGAACAGTCCGCGGTCCGGGGCGTACTTCTTCGGTTGGAAGAGTTCGGCGCAGCAGTTATTCACGCTGGGGCTGGCGCCGCCGTATTGGGCGTTTGCGAAGTATGAGAAGTATCCGTCGATCGGGTTGTTTGAGGGGAAGGTGTTTGATCCGGAGAAGTGGGTGCCGGAGTATCCGAACCCGGCGTTTCTGAACCGGTTGCCGGACGATGAGTTCTGGGCGGCGAAGCAGGTGATGGCGCTGACGGACGGGGATATCCGGGCGGTGGTGGCGACGGGGCAGTTGAGCGATAAGAAGGCTGAGGCTTACCTGGTGCAGTGCCTGATCGAGCGGCGGGATAAGATCGGGAAGAGGTATTTCGCGAAGGTTTTGCCGTTGGACCGGTTCCGGATGGAGGGGGACAAACTGGTGTGGGACGACCTGTCGCGGAGCGTGGGGGATGCGCGAGTGGCGTGGTTCTCCTTCGACAATGGGACGGGAAAGCGGACGCCGGCGGCGGGCCCGGGCGAGTGGTCGGTGGCGGAGGTTTCGTCGCCGTCGCGGCCGAAACAGATGATCCATGTCTACGTCCGCTCCGGTACAATTGTGGGCTTGGAACGGACATGGTAACGGATGGCAAATAAGACCGACTATCAGAGCCTGCCGGAGTTGCGCAGCCAGACGGCGTTTCCCGCCTTTGCGGTGGAAGGGGAGAAGCCGCGGGGCCCAATTGAGAAGTTTCTCTCGCTGTTTGCCGATGTCAGGGCGGGCGAGGGTGTTGGCGCGCTGCTGTTAACGGTAAACGTGCTGCTGCTGCTCGGCGCGTACTATTTGCTGAAGACGGCGCGGGAACCGCTGATTCTGACCGAGGGCGGGGCGAGCGTGAAGGCGTACTCGTCGGCCGGGCAGGCGGCGCTGCTGATGCTGCTGGTGCCGCTGTACGGGATGGTGGGGGCGCGGGTGAACCGGTTGCGGCTGGTGGTGGGGTTGACGCTATTCTTCGCGTCGCATCTGCTGGTGTTCCAGGCGTTGGGGTTTGGCGGGGTGAAGATCGGGGTGGCGTTCTATATCTGGGTGGGAATCTTCAATGTCTTTGTGATCAGCCAGGTGTGGGCGTTTGCCAACGATTTGTACACGGAATCGCAGGGGAAGCGGCTATTTCCGATGATCGGGATTGGCGCGTCGCTGGGAGCGCTGGTGGGAGCGCAGGCGGCGTCGTGGCTGTTCAAGACCTTTCAACTGACGCCGTATGCGCTGATGAACGCGGCGGCCGGGGTGCTGGCGATTTGCGCGGGGCTGGTGTGGGCCGTGAACCGGGTGGAGACGCGGCGGGAAGACCAGGTGATGAACAAACACGCCGAGGAGAAGATTGGCGGGGACAATGGATTCAAGCTGGTGTTTCAGAGCCGGTATCTGCGGCTGACGGCGTTGCTGATCGTGCTGCTGAACGTGGTGAATACGACGGGGGAGTTTCTGCTGAGTTCGGTGGTGGAGCAGGAAGCGACGCGGATGTTCGCCGGGGATAAGGCGGCGATGCGGACGTTTATCGGCGGGTTCTATGGGGAGTACTTCAGCTGGGTGAATCTGCTGGGGCTGGTGATGCAGACGTTCGCGGTCTCGAGAATCTTCAACCTGATCGGGGTACGGGGCGCGTTGTATATTCTGCCGAGCCTGGCATTGACTAGCTATTCGGTGATGGCGGTGGCGCCGGCGCTGGCGGTGGTACGGGGGGCGAAGATGCTGGAGAATGCCACCGACTATTCGCTGCAGAACACGGTGCGGCAGGCGCTATTTCTGCCGACCAGCCGGGCGGAGAAGTACAAAGCCAAGGCGGCGATCGACACGTTCTTTATGCGGTTCGGGGATGTGCTGCAGGCCGGGTTGGTGAAGGCCGGCGGGGAGTTATCGGTCGGATTCGCCGGATTCGCCTGGTTTAACGTCGGGCTGACCCTGGTGTGGCTGTGGATTGCTTCGCGGCTTGGCCGGGAGCACCGGCGAATGGGCTTTTAGTTCCTTCCCGGAGACACGGAACTTCCAGACGAGGGAGTTGTTGGTTTCCAGGAGCGCTTTCATGAGCTCTTCGCGGTCGTGGGGGGTACGGGTGGCCGGGGGGGCTTCCTCGATGATCTCCCAGAGGCGTTTACGGACGTCTTCGGGGAGGATGTTTTCGAGGTATTCGAGGGCGAGGCCGCGGAACATCTTGTCGTCCTGATGGAGGGCGCGGAAGGCGGCCATGAGGGGTTCGCGTGGGAGGACGACGGCGAAGAGGGAGAAGACGTGTTCCAGGCTGCGGTCGGCGCGATTCTGGAGGATTTCGTCGAGGAATTCGTCGTTATCGGCGTGGGAAGGGGTGTTTTCGGAACGGCGGCGGGAGTTCCAGATGACCTGGCTGACGGCGAGTTCGCGGGCGGCGGCGGCCATGACGGCGACGGGGCGGAAGTCGAGGTCGTCGTGGCGGCGTTTCAGGTAATCGAGGGCGCGGCCGCACTGGTAGCGGATTTCGAAGCGGGGGTCTTCGAGGGCGGTGACGAGGCCATCGACGCTTTGCTGGACGCCGACACGGGCTAGGAGGCGGGGGAGGCGGCGGCGGATGGAGTAGTCGAGGTCCTGGTCGGTGAGGGCGTCCATGAGTTGGCCGAGGATGCGCCCTTTGCCGCGTTCGAGGTATCTGCGGGCGGCGGCGCTGACTTCGTCCCAGGCGAGGAGGCGAATGATCTGGGGGACGAGGATGGGGTCCCAGGGGGCGGCACTTTCCAGGGTGTTGATGACGCGGCGGGAGTCGCGGCTGCGCAGTTCGGTGAGGCGTTCGACGGTGAAATCGAAGAGGGTGGGAGACGGGGCGGCCGAGACCGGTTTGGGCTTGGGTTTGGCGGCCGCGGGGGTGTTGCGGGCGGGTTTGACGGCTTTGACTTCGGGGAAGGACGGGGCGCCGTCGAAGATGGTGTTGAGGATGGTGTCGGGTTCGTCGGGATTTTCGGAGTCTTCGCGGGCACGCTCAACCAGGCCGCGTTCGAGGACGCCGCGGTAGGAGCCCTCCAAGCGGAGGGAGAGGGCGGTGCTGATGGCGGTGAGGACCATGGCGAGGCCGAGGATTTCGGGGCGGGCGAGGGCGGGACCGAGCCACATCATGAGTTGGACGGCGCCGGCGCCGACGGCATCGCCCATACGGTCGAAGCCGACATCGACGATGGTTTTGACGGCGCGTTTATCCGAGGGGGGGACCGGGGTATAGAGAAACTCGTAGCCGGAGCGGAAGAGCGAGCCCCGGAGGATGACTTCGGTGGCGCGGACGAAGACGACGAGGGGGTAGACGGGGATGAGGAGGGCGGCGGTGGCGCCGAGGCCGACAGTGAAGGGGAGGCTGGCGACGGACTTGGAGACGCCGAGGCGTTCAACGGCCGGTTTGGCGAGGAAGGTTTGAAGGAGGAAGGTGAGGATCTGGCAGCCGGTGTAGTAGGCGGCGAAGTAGCGGACGAGTTCGGGGCCCTTGCCCAGGGAGAGGGTGGCGCCGAGCTTGAAGAGGTAATCGAGGAGGGCGGCGGTACAGGTGCCGAGGAAGACGAGGGCGGCGAGTTGCCACAGGAGCGGGGTTTGTTCGAAGGCACGGCGAAGCGTGACGGGCGGGGCGGGTTTGAGGTGGCGGCGGGCCGGCGGGTGCAGCTGGAAAGAGATGGCGGCGCAGGTGAGGTGGAGGGCGGAGAGGAGAAGAAGGAGGTGTTCGCTCCAGGAGAAGGCGACGATGCGTTCGGCGATGACGCCGCCGGCAATGCCGCCGATGGTGCCGACGCCGGCGATGCGGCCGAACTTGGCTTTGGCTTCGCGGAGGTCGAAGACTTCGCTGAGGAGGAGCCAGAAGCCGGAGAGGAGGATGGCGCCGAGGCCGACGACGTGGAGATAGAAAAAGACGACGACGGGACGGGGGAAGTGATCGAGGCCGACCCATTCAAGGAAGTGGAGGAGGGCGCTGGCGGCGAAGGAAAAGGGGACGAGTCGGGCGGGGCCGAGCTTTTCGCTCCAGCGGGAGAAGAGGAGGGCTAGGGCGAAGCTGAGGAGGGCGGCGACGACGACCATGCGAGGGAGGTCGGCGGGTTCGAACTGTTGGAGGAAGAAGCCGTCGCGGGCGGCTTTGCCGGCCACCTGGTGGGCGATCATGCAGGAGGAGCCGGCCATGGCCAGCCAGAGGGGCAGATGGGAGGCGGACTCAGGGACGGGGCGTGCCACTTACGCTCGCGCGCGCTCCAGGCGGGTGACCTCGGTAGTTTCTTCGGTTTCGGCGACCAGGTACTTACCGGGGTCGGGGAGGTTGGTTTCCCACCAACTGGCGGCCTGGTCGCGGCCGAAGGGAGGGATGTCGTGGAGGGATTCCAGGCGGCGGGCGAGTTCCTGGGCGGAGCGGGGGCGGCGGGCGGGGTCCTTGTCGAGGCAGTTGAGGATGACCGCTTCCAGGCCGGCGGGAACGGGGAGTTCGGTGCGCTCGGAGGGGGGAATGGGGGCTTTCTGGACGTGGGCGAGGGCGATGGCGGTGGGGCTGGCTTCCGGGAAGACGAGGCTGCCGGTAAGCATGAAGTAGGCGACGCAGCCGAGGCTGTAGATATCGGTACGGCCGTCGACCTCGGTGCCGCCGAGGGCGACTTCGGGGGCCATGTAGGCGGGCGTGCCGGTGGCGGTGCCGTCCATGGTCATGAGGGACTCGTCTTCGCGGAGGGCGGTTTTGACGAGGCCGAAGTCGAGGACCTTGGCGAAGTCGTGCTGCCAGCCGAGTTTGCAGAGGAAGATGTTGCGGGGCTTCACGTCGCGGTGGACCATGCCGAGGCGGTGGGCTTCTTCGAGGGACTCACAGACCTGGACGAGGATATTGCGGATGCGGCCGGGGTGCATGGGACCATGCTTTTCGACGAGGGTCTGGAGGTCGATGCCCTCCAGGAGTTCCATGACGTAGTAGAACAGGTTGTCCTGGGTGACGCCGAAATCGTAGAGGGCCACGGTATGGGGGTTGCGGAGGGAGGCGGTGGCGCGGGCTTCGCGTTCAAACCGTTTGTGGATGACCGACTCGGCGCGCATGGTTTGGGAGGAGAGGATCTCCGGGCGGATGAGTTTGACGGCGGCGTTGCGGGCGAGCATGCGGTGGCTGGCGAGCCAGACCTCGCCCATGCCGCCCTGGCCGATGACGCGTTCCAGGCGGTAGGCGCCGAGTTCTTCGGCCTTGACCGTTTCCATCTGCATCTTATAAAGATTCCGGTTGAGGAAATTGGTCCAGAAAAGGGACATGGCGAGGGGCATCATCCACATGAAGACGCGGTTCCAACCGATGAACTCGAACCCGAACAGGTGCATGGCGGACCAGTAGCCGGCGGGCCAGGCGAGGACGGTGAAGATGCCGGCGACGAGGTTGGCGCGGGGGGTGTTCGGAATCAGCATGCCGCAAAGGACGAGCCAGAGGGCGGCGGTGGAGACGCCAACGACGGGTTGCTTGGGTCCGACGGCGAGGGCGCATTCCCCGACGACAATGGAATAGGCGACCAGGACCTGAAATACGCCGCCCAGGTGGAGGATGGTGGATTTGGCAAACCAGCCGGAGCGCTGCAAGCCGAAGAAAGCAAAGGAGAGCAGCACCATCGAGAGGGCGATGAGGCGTACGATGGGGTGTTGCTGGAGGACGGTGACTTCCGGTTGGAGGTAGCCGTTGGTGAGGAAGAAGGCGACGGTGGAGACGGCGCTGATGATGGAGATGAAACAGAGGCGGGTAACGGCCTTGTCCAGCAGCTTGGGCGGCAAGGACATGCCCGGCTGTTTGGAAAAGCCGTCACTGCCCGAAGATGGCGCCCGCATCACTCTCATTCCACGCGCTCCAGAAAGACCTTACTAGGAATACAGACCCGCTGGCGCGGGGCTTACACTCCAACATACCGCAAGGCAAGAGGGGTCCGTCACCCGATTACTTGTACCGGCCGCGCAGACGCGGTATCCTCACCATAATTCCCACGTCCGGCAGATTCCCACTTTAGAGTCCAGGAGAATGAATCGATGAACACCCGCCGCCAGTTTTTCGCCGCCCAAGCGGGCGCCTTCCTTGCCGCCGCCGGAGCCGGCGTGGTCCGTGCCAACCCGAAGACCTATCCTTATACAGAGTTCGAACAGCGCATTGCGCGGAAGGACTTCCGGGGGATGACCAAGGACGTTTTGCCGACGCCCTGTATGGTGGTGGACATTGATCTGTTCGAGAAGAACCTGAAGACGATGGCGGATTTCGCCAAAAAGGCGCCGATTCAGCTGCGGCCGCACGTCAAGGTGCATAAGAGCGTCGACATCGCCAAGCGGCAGGTAGCGCTGGGGGCGATCGGGATCACGGCGGCGACGATTGCCGAGTCCGAACTCATGTCGAACGGCGGCATTAAGGGAGTACTTTGGACCAAGCAGCCGGCGAGCATGAACAATCTGCTACGGGCGGTGGCGCTGACAAAGAAAGACCCGACTTTCATGTTCGTGGTGGACGACCACGCCGTGCTCGACAACGTGCAGGAAGCGGCGGCGGCGGCGAAGGTGAAGTGCCGGGTGGCGGTGTCGGTTTATGCGGGTTTGACGCGGCAGGGTATCGCCAACGGTAAGCCTGCGGTGGAGTTGGCGCAGAAGGTTGCGTCATCGAAGAACGTAAGCCTGGAAGGGTTTATGGCGTACTCGGGCTATGCTTCGCACACCAAGGGCTTCGCGGCGCGGAAGAAGAAGACGGCAGAAGATCTGGCGGGTGTGAACGAGACGGTGGCGTTGTGCAAGAAGGCGGGGCTGCCGGTGGGGATCGTGAGCGGCGGGTCGACGGGCACCTACAACATGGACCACGAGTTCGGGTTGACGGAACTGGAATGCGGCTCCTATGTGTTCATGGACTCGATCTACCGGGAAGTGGGCGGGCAGTCGAACGACGCGGTTTACACGGACTTTGACAACTCGTTGTCGGTGATCACGACGGTGGACAGCAAGCATCACGCCGGGCAGGTGACGACCGACTACGGCAACAAGGCAATGGCGCAGTTGACCGACAAGGTGAAGGGTAAGGACTGGCTGCACGTGGACAAGCAGGGGGCCGAGTACGGGCTGTTGCGGTGGAAGGACGGCGGCGGGGAGATCAAGGTGGGAGACCGGGTGGAGATCTACTGCAGCAATCTGGACATGAGTACGAACTGCTATGACCGGTACTACATTGCCAAAGGCGACCAGATTGTGGACGTTTGGCCGATTATGGGCCGGGGCGGCGCCGCCCAGCGGTAAAAGGTACGGCGGGCCTACAGGCCCGCCGCCTTCTTCATTTTGTCGATGAACTCCTGCACGAGTTGTGTCAGAGAGCGGTCCACGGTGCGGTTGTTGGGCTCCAGGGGGAAGACCTCTCCGGATTCCTGGATGATGAAGACCGCGGCGGAACTGCGGCCGGTTTCCGAATGGACCTGCAGCGAGCCGCTTTTGCCGGTGGTGCAGGGCAGATACTGGCTGAGGGGCTGTTTGTAGAACTGAGCGGGGGCGATGCGCAGGCTGGCCCGGCACATCTCTTCGCCATTTCGGCTGAGGGCCACGAAGGTCAACTGATCGGTCCCCTTGGAGTTGTTGGCGACAAGGAACTGGTCCTTCTGTCCGTTGACGAAGGGGCCGATGAGTTGGGTGGGGGCGCCGGACTGTGAATGAAGGGTGAAGGCCAGGCGGTTCTCGGCATTGGGCTTCTGGGTCCAACCGTAGGCGACCAATTCAACCGCACCGGGCGGATTGCTGGTGACGCGTAGCCATCCGCGCTGGAATTTGGAGGAACCGGCAGAGGTTTTCAGGACGCCGACCCCGTGGGCGGCGACTTCCATGCGTGCCGACTGGAGGTTGGTGACTCCGCCGCCTTGCGCGGCATAGGGAACGGTGATCGGGTTACCGCTGGGATCGAAGGCCTGGAAGGTCACCGTGGCCGGGACACTGCCTGTGTTGACGTAGCGCAGGGTCATTTCATGGGCTTCGCCGTTATCGAAGCCGGCCCGGAAGTAAGGAACGGAAGTAGAAACCGGTTCCGCCGGTTGGCGGAATTCGAAAGGCCAGGCCAGGATGGGGGCCAGGGAGAGAAGCAGGAGCGTCGTTTGTTTGATCATTTTCATCACCTCTGCATGGGAAAGCGGAGAGGGGATGAGGATTTGCGCAAGATTTTCAGGAAGCTTCGAGATGGTGATGGAGCCAGGCGCGGGCGAACTCCCAATCGCGGCGGACTTTGGCGACGTTGACACCGATAATGTTGGCGGTTTCCTGGTCGGTGTAGCCGCCGAAGAAGCGGAGTTCGACGACGCGGGCGGCCTGGGGGTCGAGCTCCTGTAGTTCTTTGAGGGCGTCATCCACCTCGACAAGGGAGGCGTCGGGCTCCTGGGAGACCTGGCAGACGTCGTCGAGGGAGAGTTTGATGCCGCCGCGTTTGTTGGCATGTTTGGCGCGGGCGTGGTCGACAAGAATGCGGCGCATCTGTTGGGCGGCAAGGGCGAAGAAGTGCTGGCTGTCGTTTGGCTTGGCGGGTTGGCCGCCGAAGAGGCGGAGGTAGGCCTCGTTAACGAGGGCGGTGGCTTGGAGGGTATGGCCGGAATTTTCACCGCGAATGACGCGGGAGGCCAGGCGGTGTAGTTCGCGGTAGACGAGCGATATGGCCTCCTCGCGGGCTTGATCGTCGCCGGCGTTGGCGCGGCCGAGGAGTTGAGTGATTTCGCCGGGGATGTCGTCGGGCACGAGGAGATTATGGCACGGCGAGGCGGGTTTCGTGTTCGGAGGCGAGGCGGAGGAATTCGCGGGTAAAGGCGTCGTCGCCGCTTTGCCGGGCGATGTCCTTGGCTTCGCGGAAGAGGCGGGCGGCGCCTGGGCGGTCGCCCAGATTGGGGGAGGCTGGATCGCCGCGCAATTTACCAATCAGCAGATAGCCGGCGGCGAGTTCCAGGCGGAGGCTGGATTGGGAGCTATAGAGCAGTTTGACGCGGTTGAGGTAGCGTTCGGCGGCGGTGAGAAGTGCATCGCGGCCGGGTGTCGAGCCCGGGATCAGCTCGAGAGATTCGACGAACGGGCCGCGGAAGGCGGCGGCGAGGTTTTGCAGGTCGGTGACTTGGCGGGCCGGATCGATGGGCAGCAGCAGGCGGGACTCGGCGTAGTTCAGGGCGGTACGGGGCCGCTGTTCGAGTTCGGCGACGCGGCGTTCCAGGCGGCGGCGCTCGATGTTCTGATTGACACCCCAGCCGCCGAGGACGGCGACGGCGACAGCGGCGGCGATGGCGAGGCGGTTCCGGCCGACGAACTTGGCACCCCGATAGGTGAGCGAATCCGGGCGGGCGGCAACGGGTTGGCCGGTGAGGTGGCGTTCGATATCGGCGGCAAAGGCGCCGGCATCCGCGTAGCGGCGTGTAGGATCGCGGCGGAGCGCCATGAGGAGAATGTTGTCCAGATCGCCGGAGATGCGGCGGCGGAGTTGGACCGGGTTTTCGGGGGTGATGTGGTGTTCGGCGGTACCGGCGACGGAACTCGGGATGGGGGGCGCGGTGCCGGTAAGCACCTGCTCATGGGTAAGCGGACGGCGACCGGTCAGCAGTTCAAAGAGCACAACGCCGAGCGAATAGACGTCGGAGGCGGGGCCGGCGGGCTCGTTTAGCAGCTGTTCCGGGCTGGCGTAGCCGGGAGTCAGCAGCGGCGCGGTGCGGGTGGCATCCGGCATGTTGCCGAGGATTTTGGCGATGCCGAAGTCGACGAGTTTTACGGTGCCGTCGGTGGTGACAAGGATGTTGGACGGCTTCAGGTCCCGGTGGGCGATGTGGTTGCGGTGCAGGTACTCGACGGCGCGGCAAACGGAGAGGAAGAGCGTAAGGCGGGCCTCGACATGGAGCCGGCGCTGGGTGCAATAGACGTTCAGATGCTGGCCGTCGACGTGATCCATGACGAAGTACGGCAGACCGGCGGAGGTGGTGCCGCCGTCGACGATGCGGGCGATATTGGGGTGATCGAGCTGGGCGAGGATCTGGCGTTCCTGGTGGAAGCGCTGGATGAGGGAAGGGGTGAGGCAGTCCGGGCGGATGACTTTGATGGCGGCCTGCCGGCGGTAGACATCGTCCGAACGGACGACGAGATAGACCGAGCCCATTCCGCCGCTGCTCAACTGGCGGACGACGCGGTAGGGGCCGAACCAGGTGCCGGTGTTCACGGGGGCTTCGTCGGGCGGGCGCGTCCAGGCGGGTTGCTCGAGGAAGCCGCCCTGGTTGGCGCTGTCAACGGAGGCGAGCAGGCGCATTACCTCATCGGCAAGAGCGGCATCCGGGCCGCACTGTGCCCGCACGAAGGCGGCACGCTGTTCGGAGGGAAGCGTGGTGGCTTCGTCGAACAGGGCACGTACACGCCGGAATCGTTCCGCTTTGTCCATCGGGTTCTGTATCAGTAGCGCAGCGGTTGAGGAGAATTGCGCAACTTTCTTGTTTAGTCTAACGGTCCGGTGCCGCTACCAGAAAGAGAAGGAGAGGACGATGTTACGCATTTTGCTATTAGCCGCAGTCGTGGCGCGGGCCGGAGAGCTGACGTTTGACCGCCTGGAGTGGACCGGGATTGAGGGAACGCGGGTCCGATTCGCCGTTCAATTGCGGATGGAGGGCCCTGTTCCACGCGGGGTGGTGTTTGAGCGGATGACGGTGGGAGGGGTGCCGTTCCAATTGGAGGGTGAATGGCCGTCGTTTGCCGGCAGGATGGATTTGCGAGACCTGGCCGAAGTGGACGCGTTGCGGGAGGCGCTGGCCCGGGGCCGGGTGGTCGTGCGCGGTGAAGCACGGTGCCAGGTGGACGCGCCGATGCTGGCGCGGCTGTTATGGGGGACGTCGACGCTGCAGGTGGCGGCTCCGGTGGACTATCCCGTTGCGGTGTCGATCCCGGGCGGGGCGTTGGGGCGGACTGCAGCGTTCCTGGCGTTGGAAACGGCGGGGCGGGCGGTGGCGCTGCTGTCGAGGGAGGGCCGGGCTGCGCCGCAGGTGGCGCGGGCGGTGGTGCCGGTGGAGTCCCGGTATCGTGTCGATTGGCGAGACCGGGCCCCCGAGTGGCGAAGACGGAGGGGGATGGCGGTGCTGTTTGCCGCCGGCCGGGCGGTAGCGCCGGGGGAGTTGACCCGCCCTTGGGAATATGACCCGGAAGTGGCCGCGGCGATGGCGCGGGGCGAGGCCAAGATTGGAACCGGGGGAGTCTGGATGGAGGGGACCGGGGCTCCCCTGCAGGTCTTGATGGCGGATAGCGAGATGGAACGGGTGATTGTGCCACTACGGGGAGGAGGCGGAACCCGTGTGACGCTGGCGCGACGGTATAGTTCCCGAAATGTGGCGATTCTGGCGATCTCCGAACCGTACGGCGAGCCGCTCCCTCCGGCGAGTGCGGCGGAACGGGTATGGATGGCGGCAATGGTGATGGTGGCGGGCGGCGAGATCCGGCGCGTGGAGGTGCGGCGAGAGGGGGCGATCATTGTTTTCCGAACTCCGGTGCCGGAGGCGGCACTGGGGTCGCCGGTTCTTACCGAGGGGGGATTCATCGGCTACGTCCAGGGGGAGCGAGGCGCGGCGGCGATTATTTTGAAGAATCTTGCGCAAACTCCCTTTGCTGCTCCGCTAAGCGAGTGAAAGAGGAACACAACATGAACAAGCAAACTGACGAATTCCCTGCCCTGACGCGGCGCTGCTTCTTTGGCGCGGCGGTGGCCGCGGCGGCGACCGCGGCCGAACCGCAGGTGAGCGTCCCGGCCTACAACACCTTGACCGATGCCGAGGAGGTGGCACTGGGACGCAAATTCGCCGCGTCCCTGGAGCGGGAGGTGCCGATCCTGCAGGTGGCGCCCTTGCAGAACTACGTGCAGAGCCTGGCCAGCGCGCTCGGCCGAACCAGCCGCAGGCGGAATCTGGAGTATAGGGTGAAGATAGTGAATACGCCGGATGTGAATGCAGTGTCGCTGCCGGGCGGGTACATCTTCGTCTATCGCGGGTTGCTGGAGGCGGTGCGAACGGAGAGCGAGTTGGTGGGGGTGCTGGGGCACGAGGTAGGGCATGTGGTGGGGCGGCACTCGGCGAACAAGCTGATGCTGGATTTCCGCGCCCGGCAGGTATACGAGATCGTGCGGCGGAACCTGGAGTTGCAGAACACGGTGATCGAACAGGTGCTGGAGAAACTGGGCGGGCCGGCGGTGGTGCTGGCGCATTTGCAGTACGGGAGAGAAATGGAGTACGAAGCGGACATGCTGGGTGTGTACAACCAGATCCGGGCAGGATGGGATCCGGAGGGGGCGGTGACATTCTTCCGCCGGTTAGGGTTGGGGCGGGAGGGCGGCGGAGATTGGACGGGAGACTTGTTGTCGACCCATCCGAACCCGAACGAGCGGGCGCGGCGAATCCAACAGGAAATTGCAGGTTTGCGGTTGCCGGAGGGTTTGCGGCGGAGTTCGTTCGCCTTTGAGGCGATGAAGATGGGGCTTCCGCTCCTGCCGCCGCCGGTACGGGCGCCGCGCCGGGCGAGCTAGCGGGACGGGGAACGGCCATGAGACTGTTTTTGCTTCTACTGGCGGGCGCTGGCGCCTGGGCGGATACGTTCCGGATCGGCTCCGCCGATCCGGGGCGATATCCGGAGATCGACGTGGTGTTGGAAGCGGTACGGTCGAACGGGACGGAACCGCTGCGAATGGGGGAGTTTACGCTGGTGGAGACGGACGGGCCGGGATCGCCGGCCACGCAGTGGCGCCGGTTCCGCGAGACCGGGAATGGGGTAGGAGTTTTGATGTTGATCGACGCCAGCGGCAGCATGAGCGGGCGGCCGATGGAGGCGGTGCGGCAGGGACTTGCCCAGTATGTCTCGAAGGCGCGCGAGTATGACCGCGTGGCGGTGGCGACGGTGGCCGATGAGTTCCGGTGGGAGGCCGAATGGTCGACGCCGCAGGAGGACCTGAAGGCGCGGCTGGAAGGGATCACCACGCGCGGGTCGAAGACGCGGTTGTGGGACGGCGTGCTGGCATCGCTGACGGCGCTGGAACGGAGCGAGTTGCCGGCGCGGCGGCGCCTGGTAGTGATCTCCGACGGGCATGACGAGGGCAGCGAGGGAACGGTGGAGGCTGTGAAGGCGAAGGCGGTGACGTTGCGAATTCCCATCGACTGCATCGGCATCTCGCGGACGGGGCGGGAACATTTGCGCTGGTTGGAGGATTTGGCGGGGGAAACGGGCGGATCGTTCCGGGTGGCCGAAGGCACGGAGGCGCTGCGGGAGTATGTCGGGGCGGGGATCGAGGAACTGCTGGACTCGCCGGTGGCGACGTTTGCCATACGTCAGCAGAGGGAAGGCGGGGAGGAGCAAGCGGTCGTGGTGCGTTGGGAGACGGCAAAGCTGACCGACCGGGTGCCGGTGCTGGTGCCGAGGCGTCCGGAGACTGCCCCACCGGCGTCGGAAAGCCGGCGCGGCCGGTTTGGCTGGTGGGCGGTGGGCGGGGTCGGGTTGGCAGGGTTGGCGGCGGTGTTCCTGGCCATGCGGGGGAAGCAGCATCCGACTGGAGCCTTGCCGCCGGTTCCTGTGCCGATGCCGCCGCCTCCGCCGCCGGTTGCCGGCGCTGTGCCGGGCTTGCCTGACGTTTCCCTGCTGGCGCCGGATCCGGCTGCGGCACGGACGGCGCGACGGCCCACGCAGTTTGCGATGATCTTTCCGCGGCCCTCCCCCGGACGTCCGGCCGCCTGGCTCCACAGCAGCGGGGAGGAACGGTTCCCGATTGAGCGCGACGAATTCTGGATTGGCGCGCTGGAGAACAACCATCTGGTGGTGGCTGAGGATGAAACGGTCAGCCGGAATCATGCCTGCATCCGGACGGAGAGCATGACGCTACGCCTGTTCGACAACGGGTCGACCAACGGAACCTGGGTAAACGGGGAGCGCGTTCAGGACGCGGCCCGGTTGCTGGTGCCGGGCGACCGGATTCGTATTGGACGAAGCACCTATACGTTGGAGCGGGAGCGCTAACTATTTTGCGCAAATCCGCCGGGCGGCTCCGCTTCCCTGGATGAACCTTATGGAACTCCTATCCGGTATGAAAATAGGCAGCTACGTGTTGTGCGAGCGAGTGGGCACACCCAACCTGGGCGAGGTGTGGCGGGCAGAGGGACCCGGCGGAGCGGTGGCGGTGAAGTCGGTGAGTACCCGCCATGCCGGGGACCCGTGGATGGAGGCCCGGTTCCAGGCGGAATGCACGGTACACCAGTCGCTGCAGCATGCGGGAATTGTGCCGGTGGTGGCGTGCGTGGCGGAAGCCGGCCGGCGGTACCTGGTGCTGCATTACGTAACGGGAGGCACGCTGGAGGAACGGCTGTTTCGCGGCCCGTTGGAGGCGCCTGAGGCGGTGGCGATTGCGGTACAGGTTCTGGACGCGCTGGACTATGCCCATCAGCAGGGCGTGGTTCACCGCGACGTGAAACCGGCCAACATTCTGCTGGAGGGGGATCGAGCTTATCTGACCGATTTCGGGATCGCCGCCGGGCTGCCGCTGGGGGACGTCCGGACGGCCGATACAAGCGGAACCGTAGCCTACATGAGTCCGGAACAGATCAGTCTCCGGCGGGTTGTGGATCAGCGAAGCGACGAATACGGGTTTGGGTGTGTACTCTATGAGATGCTCACCGGACGGCCGCCCTTTCCCTTGGAGAAGGGGGACGGCTGTAGTGACGATCGGATACGAATGATGCATATCACGGAAAAACCAATCCCGCCGAGCGTGCTGAACCCGGCGGTGGACCGAAATCTGGAAGCGATTGTGCTGCAGGCGCTGGAGAAGGACCCGGACCACCGCTTCGGCGGCTGCGGCAGCTTCGCCCTGGCTCTGCGCGAGTGGCGCCCGGCCGGTCACAGCCGCTGGCAGGCAGCTATTCTGGCAGTGGTCGCGGCAGGATTGGCGTTGTTAGCCGTAGCGGCGGGATGAGAGGGTAAGGCGATGAAGACACGAATGACTTGGAGCACAGGGGCGGTATCCGAGCAGGGCCGGCGGAGCGAGAACCAGGACCGGATGACGCGATTTGCTTCTTCCTTCGGGGAAGTGGTGGTGGTGGCCGACGGTATGGGGGGAATGCAAGGGGGAGCCGAGGCGGCGTCCACAGTGGTCCGGATGTTGCCGGAGTTGCTGCGGGAGACGCCGGCGACGACGGCGCCGGCGCAGGCGCTGCGGGATGCTCTGGCCGTGATCAACACGGAAATCTACGAGCGCGGGCACTCCGGCGATGAGAGCGTGGCGCATATGGGCAGTACCGTGGTGCTGGCACTGCTGCGGGAAGACGGCGAGGCGCTGGTGGCCAACATCGGGGACAGCCGCGCCTATCTGTACCGCGACGGAAAGTTGCGGCAATTGACGCGGGACCATTCGGCGGTGCAGCGCATGGTGGATGCCGGCATGATTACCGAAGAGGAGGCGCGGCGGCATCCGGAATCCTCGGTTCTCACGCGGGCGCTGGGGCAGCAGAAGAGTGTCGAACTGGAGGTGTATCCGGTGATTGCCCTGCGCCCGGGTGACGGGCTGCTGCTGTGTTCGGACGGATTATCCGGATATGCAAGCCACTCGAGTATCTCGCAGGCGCTGGAACGTGTTCCGGATGCGGCGGGGACGGCGCGGATACTGAATGAACTGGCGTTTGGGGCCGGTTCGGACGACAACATCACGATTCAGTATCTGCGGGTTCATGGCGTGCCGGTGACGCCGACGGCGCCGCCGCCACGGGCAACCTGGAAGCGCTGGGCCCCGGCGGTGGCGCTGGCGCTGCTGGCGTGTTTCGGAGGCTACCGGGTATGGCATTCGCGAGTGGAGGCACGCCGCTTGGCGCTACCGATCGACAATCGGACCGGTCAGACCGCCCCGCCGGGGCGGGATACCGTTCCCGAGAAACCGGAGGCTCCTCAGCCGGCGAAACCGCGGGCGGTGGTCTATGCGGGACCGAGTGAGGGGAACTGGATCGAGCGGGCGGGCCGGAGTGGTTGTGCTGAGGTGCAACGGCGGGAGCGGGCCGAGTGGAAGGGCACAGGGGGAGGCGCCGAGCCGATGATCCTTTACCGGAAGGAGGCCGCCGTTGCGCGGGATTGCCTCCTTAGGGCCGTTCCTGATTTGGCGCGGGCGAAATCCAAAATGACCAAAAACCTACCGAAAGGAATCGACGTGGTCGTCCTGACCGCTTTGCCGGAGACCGCCGAGTTATAGACCGCTATGTCCACACCCGCGTTGCCCCCACCCCGAAACCAATGGATCGCCGGCTCGCAGCCGGATTGCGCGATCGTTGTCTCCTCGCCGGCGGTATCCGGGCGGCATTGCCGGCTGATGGAGTATGAGAACGGCTTCCTGCTGGAAGACCTGCAGTCGACGAATGGCACCTTTGTCAACGGGGTACGTTTAGCCCCGGGCCAGGCGGTGTGGGTGCGCCCTTCGGATGTCGTTACGCTAGGTGTGAACCAGCCGATGCCCTGGCCTCGGCCGGTGGCCGCAAGGCGTGCCACGGAGGCGCAGGCTGGGGTTTGGCGGCGGCAGATCACGCTTGGCCGGGCACCGGAGAACGAACAGGTGCTGGACTACCCGATGATCTCCTGGCGCCACGCGATGATTCTGGAAGACCATACCGGGCAGCTGTTCTTGGTGGATCTGGGATCGGCCAACGGCACGGCCATTAACTCCGTGGGCGCGCTGATTCCGCCCCAGCAGCCGGTACCCATCCGGCGGGAGGATGAGATCTACCTCGGTTCGCTCAAAATTCCTGTCGGGAGACTGACGGGGAACCGGCGAATGACCTTGGGCCCGGCGGCGGCGGCGCAAGTTTCGTTGCGGGGAACGAGGATGGTGATCGGCCGCGATCCGTCGGCGGACTGCCCTTTGGACTATCCGATGATTTCCTGGCGCCACGCAGAGATCACCCGGGAAGGCAATGCGATGTTCGTCACCGATCTGGGGTCGCGCAACGGCACCTACTTGAACGGCGTACGGGTGACGGGGCGAGCCCGGCTGGCACCGGGGGCGGAGATCGGGCTGGGAAGCTACCGGTTCACATTACTCGATTCCGGAGATTTTGCCCGGCGGGAAGACAATGGAAACGTCAGTATTGAAGCGGTGGCGGTGACGGTGGACGTTGGCAGTCACCGGTTGCTGAACCCGGTTTCGCTGACCATTCTGCCAGGGGAAATGACGGCGGTGATGGGCCCGGCCGGGGCCGGCAAGACCACTTTCCTGAAGGCCTTGAACGGATATTCGGCGCCGAGCTACGGGCGGGTGCTGTTCAATGGGTCCGATCTGTATCAGCACTACGACCGGTTCCGGCTGCAGTTGGGGTACGTGCCGCAGGACGACATCATGCACCCGCTGCTGACCGTCGAGGAGGCGCTTGCCTTCACGGCCCGGATGCGCACCGATCTGACTGCGGCGGAGATCGCGCGGCGCATTCAGACCGTATTAGCGGATTTGGGAATTGAAGATATCGCCAAACGGCGGATCGGCTCTCCGGAGATGAAAGTGATCAGCGGCGGGCAACGGAAGCGGGTCAACATTGCCATGGAGCTGTTGAGCGACCCGAATGTGCTGTTCCTGGACGAGCCGACCTCGGGGCTGAGCTCCTATGACGCCCTGCAGGTAGTACGGCTGCTGCGGAGGCTGGCCAATGAAGGCAAGACGATCGTGTTGACGATCCATCAGCCGAGCATGGAGATCTACAAGGAATTCGACAACCTGATCATGGTGTCGCGTGACCGGGGCGGGTCGACCAGCGGGGAGCTGGCGTATTTCGGCCCGGCCTATCCGGACTCGATTCAGTATTTCAACCCCGGGGCGGCCAACGGTTCGCTGGCGCCGGAACAGTTGTTGGACGGGCTGGCGAAGCGGACGACGCCGGAGTGGGCGGAAAACTACGGCCGGTCGGAGTACCGGAAGCGGTTCGTGGAGGAACGCGCCGGGCAACTGCCGGCGGCGGCGGGAACGGGAGCGAGGGGCGCTGTTCGGCGGTTCGGATTCAGCCAGTGGTGGACGCTGACCGGAAGGACCCTGCTGCTGCGGGCGCGCGATCGCGGGCAGGCGCTGTTCATGGCCCTGCAGGCCACTGCGTTTCCCGTTCTGATGGTGCTGGTTTTTGGTTATCTGGAGCCCAAATCGGATTCGAACGTGGAAACGTGGACGAAAGACTGCGGGAACCTGGCGACGGTCCATTTTCTGATGGTTGTGGCGGCCATCTGGTTCGGTGTCAACAATGCGGCGCGTGACGTGGTGGGCGAATGGGCGATCTTCCAGCGGGAGCGCATGGTGAGTCTGAAACTGCCCAGTTATCTGCTGGCCAAGGTCACGGTTCTTGGCTTGATCAGTGCGGTGCAGTGTCTCGTGTTGTTGGGTATCGTGTGGGTGGCTTGCGGATTACAGGCACCGTTCTTCGAGGTGTATGTGACGTTGTGGCTCGCTTCGCAGACCGGGGCGGCACTGGGACTGCTGATCTCGGCCCTGTCGAAGACGACAGAGTCGGCCATTGCGTTCCTGCCGATTCCGTTGTTGTTCATGATTTTGCTGGGTGGTGGCATCAAGCCACTACATGAGATGCCACCCGAGGCCGAGGCATTTTCGATGGTTTTTCCGGCGCGGTGGGCGTTTGAAGCGAATATTCAGTTGGAAGCCGAACAGCGGCCGCGGAAGGATGGGGTGGCGGGAGAAACGGATGTGGCAGAGAACGTCTTTCCGGTGAAGACAGGAAAGCGGGCCGGGCGGGAGCGAAACAGTCTTGGAGTTTGCGTTGCCATGTTGAGCGTGATGTGGAGCAGTTTATTGGCACTGGTATTGGGAGTGTTGCGCGGCCGGGATATTCACTGACGAAAATCTTGCGCAATTGCGAGGGCTCCCTCCGCTACGGTCTATGAGGAGCAACACTGAACATGAAAAACTGCACTACCTGCCAACGCCCGAATTCCGAGAATGCCCGCTATTGTGTCGTCTGCAATGCCCCGTTTGGAGCAGCCGGACCGAGGGTGTGTGCGAACGGGCACACGATTGATCCGACCTGGAGCGAGTGCCCTTACTGCAAGGCACAGGCCCCGGTCCCGGTGGCGGCACGGTCGAAAACCGTGGTGGAGGCGCCGGCGGCGGTGGCTGCGCGGCCCGTTCCGCCTCCGCCCCCTCCGGTTGTCGAATCCGGTCGGAGGATGACGGTCTACGTCCCGGCGCCGGATACGGTGGCCCCGGTGGCGGCGCCGCGTGCGGCGGCCCGAAAGATTGTTGGAGTCCTGATCACCTATAGCTGGAGGCCCGAAGGCCAGATGTTCCCCATCCGGGAGGGACGGAACCTGATTGGCCGGGGTGCCGAATGCGAGGTGCAGATTTCCGAAGATCCGGCGCTCTCCCACATCAACACCCACATTACGTTCCGGAAGACGTTCACGGCCGGCGACATGGTGAGTATGAGCGGGACCGACATCAATGGCGTGCCCGCCGAAGAGCAGTTCGTACCGATCGAGAGCGGGGCGAAACTGCGGACCGGTTCGACGCAGTGGACGTTCCTGGCCATTCCCGCGGCGCAGGCCGAATAGGGGCCGCCGATGTCCAGGCGATGTCCGGAATGCGGTGCCCGGTTTCCGGATACCGCGAATGTGTGTGACCAGCACGGGGTCGCCCTGAGGCTGGCCCTTTTTTCGTGTGTGCCGAGCATGATCGAGAGCTTGAAGGTGAAA
>CAYSFR010000011.1:0-234930 GCA_964430625.1 uncultured Solibacteraceae bacterium | reverse complement strand
AGTGCAACCTTGCCAAGGTTGATGTCGCGGGTTCGAATCCCGTCTCCCGCTCCATACTACTTCTTCTTCCCGATGCAGTAGAGAGCTTCTCCGGTACGGATAAAAAGTTGGTCATCGACAGCGATCGGGCTGGCGAGGGTGTATCCGTCCAGTTTGTTCACGCCGAGGATCTCAAACTGCGGGCCTGCCTTCAGCACCGTGGTCGTTCCTTCCTCGTTGATGTTGTAGAGCTTGCCGTCCGCCAGCAGGGGCGAAGCGCTGTAGGTCCCCAGTTCGATGCGCTGGCTTTCATAGACCGGCTTGCCGGTCTTCAGGTCCAGGCAGTTCATGGTTCCGTTGTCCTTCAGCACATAGAGCAGCGTGCCGTCGGTGGCGGAGGTGGGGACGTCCGGGCCCAGGCCGTTGGTCCAGATTTCGTTCTTCCCGGTGACATCGCCGCGGCCGCCGGCGCGGAAGGAGATGTAGGGCTTGCCGCGGTTGGCGCCCACCACCACCTGATCCCCCACCACCAGCAGGCCGGCGATGGTCCGGTTCATCTGGAAGGCCGAGGGGTTAAACCCGCCGATCCGCCAAAGCTCCTTGCCGGTTTCCGGGTCCTGGCCGGTGGCGATATCGCCGCCGAAGACCACCAGTTCCTTCTTCCCGTTCACCACCGCCATCTGCGGGGTGCCGTAGTTGTCCTTGGACTCCACGATGCCCGGCGCGGGCCGCAGTTCCTTCCAGATGGTCTTTCCCGTAGCCTTGTCGAAGGCGGCCGTGTAGGAGGGGTTCTCCGAGCGGTAGCCGTGGACCACCTGGACATAAAGGCGGTTGCCGTCCAGCAGCGGCGTGGAGGCGTAGCCGTGGTTGAGGCCCACCTGGCCGTAGTCGGCGACCAGGTCGCGCTTCCAGACCAACTTGCCCGCCGTGGTGAAACAGAAGAGGCGGACGTTGCCGGTCATGATCCAGATATGTTTGCCATCGGTAATGGGCGACGGCGAGGAGGAGTTCTGTTTCCGGTAGAGCTGGTTGCCGTTGTCGACCTCGGCGCGCCACTTTTCACGGCCGGTCTTGCGGTCGAGGGCGAGGAGGAAGATCTTGTCGCTGGACTTCTCGGCGGCGCGGCTGAGCTTCTTCGTGTCATAGGTCGGGTTGACGAAGCCGGCCTCGGCGGTGGTGACGTAGATGGTGTCCCCCCAGACCACCGGGGTGGCGGCGCTCCAGCTTGGCATCTTTGCCTTCCAGAGGATGTTCTCCGTTTCCGACCACTTGACCGGAAGGTCATGGGCCTTGGGGGCGTGGCCGGTGAATCGGGGTCCGCGCCACTGCGGCCAGTAGGTGTCCTGGGCTACGGCGGCGGCGAAACCGAGAAGGATAAGGAAGATGACTCGCAGTTGCACAGGAATAGTCTATGCTGACCGGATATGCCCCGTGCAACCCTCCTTTTGTTCGCCCTCGCGGCCGCGCTATCCGGCCAGGAGAAGACCCTGGAGTACAAACCCGGGCTGTCGCTGACCGTCTACCAGCCGGAGGGCTGGAAGGCGGGGCAGAAGCGGACGGGGATCGTCTTCTTTTTTGGCGGCGGCTGGACGGGCGGCACGGTGAAGCAGTTCGAGCCGCACGCCAGGCATTTCGCCCGGAAGGGGGCGGTGGCGATCTGCGCCGACTACCGGGTGAAGACCCGGCACAACACGACGCCGTTTGACGCCATTGCCGACGGGAAGGCGGCCATTGCCTACGTCCGGGCGCATGCCAAAGAGCTGGGCATCGACCCGAAGCGGATTGTGGCGGCGGGCGGATCGGCCGGAGGGCACGTGGCGGCGTCGGCCTCGATTCTGCCGCCGGCGGACCGGAAGATCGCGGCGCTGGTGCTGTTCAACCCGGTGGTGGACACCACCAAGGCCGGCTACGGGGCCGAGAAGGTGGCGGGCAGGGAGACGGAGGCCTCGCCGGTGCACCACATCGCCAAGGGGGTGCCGCCGGCGATCCTGTTCCACGGGACGGCCGACACCACCGTGCCGTTCGCCAACGCCGAGGCGTTCTGCGCCAAGGCGCGGGAGGCAGGCAGCCGTTGCGAGCTGGTGCCCTATGAGGGGCAGAAGCACGGCTTCTTCAATGCCACGCGGGAGGGCGGGAAGTTCTATCCGGACACGCTGGGAAAGGCGGAGGCCTTTTTGCGTTCGCTGCGCCTGATAAACTGATCAACCGCACCTTTTTATGACGATCGACTGGTCCCTACTTCCTGTGGCAATTGCCGGCGGCGCGCTCGGCGCGGCGCTGGGCGCCAGCGCGGCCTTTATCTTCACCGGCATCTTTGTGCTGATCGGCGTAGCGATCGCGGCCGGCGGGGGCGGGAAGGAGTTCATTGGCGGAGTGGCCTTTGGTCCTTTGCTGGGGCCGCACATCACGTTCGCGGGCGGGGTGGCGGCGGCGGCGTATGCGGCCAGCCGGGGCCACCATGCGACGGGCCGCGACCTGGGTCGCGGGCTGGCCGGGGTCAACCGGGCCGATGTGCTGGCGGTGGGCGGCGTGTTTGGCGCCGTCGGGTTCCTGCTGCAGGCGGCCATCGCGGCGACGCCGTTTGGGGCGTTGACCGATTCGGTGGCGCTGACGGTCTTCCTGTCGGCCGTTCTGGTACGGCTGGTGTTCGGGAAGACGGGGTTGTTTGGCGACCGCTCGCAGAAGGGCGAGTGGGTGGCGTTCCAGAGCGACTGGCCGCAGGTGGTAGCGCTGGGCGCGGTGCTCGGGATGACTTCGGCGTACCTGATGAAGCTGCTGGGCGCCGATAAGGGCGGCGACGTGGCCGGGTTCGGCTTTGCCGCGACGGGTCTGATTTTCCTGCACCACGGGACGACGGTGCCGGTGTGGCACCATATCGCCCTGCCGGCGGCGATTGCCGTGGGCTTGACGGGCAACCTTTACCTGGGCATGGCGGCCGGGGTGGCGGGCGCGGTGCTGGGCGAGGTGTACGCCCGGGTGTTTTTGAGCCACGGGGACACGCACATCGATCCGCCGGCGGCGGCGATCGCGACGATGACCGTGGTGTTGAAGCTCCTGTTCTAGCGCGACCGGAAGGACTGGATAGGCGCGGCGGGCTCGTAGCGCCACCAGGTGCCGGGAAGTTGGAGCAGGTCCGGGACGTCGGCGGTGATGGACTGGACGCGGCCGTTGAAGTTGCTCATTTCAAAGGCATCGATGCCGGGGGCGCCATTGAGGCGGACGGAGCGGAAGCCGGCCTGGGGATTGGGGGTGGAGGCGAGGGGCTGGCCGCGGTCGAGGCAGACGGCTTCGCCGGCGTAATTGGGCTGGCGGTAGAGGCAGGGGCCGGAGCCGGTGTTGGAAGTCTGCTGGGAGATGGCCGGTTTGGTGGCGGGGCGGCGGGCGGTTTCCAGGCCGGCCGGAACCGCGGCTGGCACAGGGGCCGGCGCGGGCGCCGCGGAGGTGGTGGCGGCGGGGAGGAGGAGGGTCTCGCCATCGGTGGCACTGGCTGTGGCGGAGCGGCCGTTCACTTCAAAGACGACGGTGAGGGTTTTGAGGACGCCGGGAGCGGGGTCGCCACCGAGGGTATCGGCGGTGACGGGGATTTCGGCGCGCTTATCCTGGACGCGGGCGGAGACGGCGCGGGTGACGTCGACGCTGAGGCGGCCGGGAACGCCGTAGGAGGCCGAGAGGATGCGGAAGGACTCGACGGCGGGGAGGAAGAGGGACTCGGCGTCCTTGGCGGTGGCGGTGAGGCGCTGCCCGTTGTACTCGTACTCGACCATGAGGGTTTTGACGTTACCGGGGGCGGGGTCACCGCCGAGGGCGTCGGGGGTGACGGGGATACTGAGGGTCCCGTTGGAGACGCGGGCAGCGACGGAGGCGGTGACGTCGGAGGTAGCGCGGCGGCCGGCGCCGTAGGTGGCGCGGAGGATGCGGAGGGTGGGGACCTTGGGGGCAAGGGTCCCGCCGGAGGGGGCAGTGACGGTAACGGGCGCCGACGGGGAGACGGCGACGGAGGTACCGGGGAGGCGGAGGGTTTCGCCCTCGGCGATTTTGAGGCTGGCGGGCTGGCCGTTGTACTCGTAGTCGACGGTTATGGTCTTCTTGACCGCAGGGGCGGGGTCGCCGCCGAGGTTGGCGTTGGTGATGGCGATTTCCAGCCGGTTTTCGGCGATTTTGCCGTTGAGGAGGGCTGTGACGTCGTTCATACGGCGGCCGTCGCCGTACTGGGCCCTGGTGATTTTGAGGGTGGCGACCGGGGCCACGGGGGCGGCTGGGGCGTTGCCGATGCGGAGCGTCTCAAAGTCGCTGGCACGGGCGGTGCGGCGAAAGATGCCCTGGCGGTACTCGACGGTGAGGGTTTTGCGGACATTGGGAAGTGGATCGACACCAAGCGTGTCCGCGCCGACGGTGACGGCGAGGCCGCCGTTAGAGACCAGAGATTTGACCCGTTCGGTGACGTCCGATTGGGTAGACCCGGCGCCGTAGGTGGCGCGGAGGACCTCAAAACGGACCTGGGCGGCGGCGGGGAGTGCGAGGAGGCACACCATGAGCATGAGCAGGAGACTTGGCATGTGATTTTCTTCCTCTCGTAGGATGCCACCAATCCCAAAGTGTTTCGGGACGGGGTGCAGGGCCGGGTTCGTTTTTTTCCGCCGCTTTGGGCGTTTGTTCCGTGTTTTCAACGGGTTCGGCGGCCATTTCCCGGGTTCGTTTCGAAGCCCAGCTAGGGTAGTTCTTGTCGACGAAGAGCAGGCGGCGTTCCAGGCGGGTGACGCGGAGCTCCAGTTGGTTGATCTGCCGGTGGAGCTGATAGATGACTCCTTTGTTGGCCACGACATGGGCGGAGGCTTCGACGAGGGCGTGGCGGTTGCGGAGCGAGGCCGGGAGACCGGCGGGGGCCGGACCGGCATCGGCCATCGCGGTGTTCCAATGCATGGCGACGCAGGCATAGAGGCGCTCAATCTCCCAGTTGGTGACGGCGATGGTCTTGACGATGGCGAGGGCGATCTCATTGCCGGGGAGGTAGTTGGCCCGGGTGTCTTCGAGGATCTCGTGGAAGAGGGCGGGGTCCTCGTGTGCGAGGACGGAGGGGGCGTCCTCATGGAAGATGGACAGCTTCTTCGCGTACTCACCGGTTTTGAGTGAATTGCGGGCCGATTTGGCTTTGCCGGAATCGGTGACAGGGCCCCGGGATTTGGCGCCATTCTGGCGGGAAATGCGGGCACGATCTTCGGACGTCATATTGCCTCCTTCCAAGGCAGCGCAAATGCAAAGAGCCCTCGGCGGGACCGAGGGCTCTTTGCAGGAAAAGTATTCTCTTCCTGCTCTCATTATCCCATTCCTGTCAACACAATTCGGGGGGTTGGATTCTGTTTGTGTTGACAGGAAAGGAGTTATTTCGTTTCGTCGAGTGGGAACGACTTTTTCCGGGGGCTAGGCGAGAGCCTCTTTGCAGTAGTCGAGGCACTTGCGCATTTCGGCCATGACGGTGGAGCCTTCGCCGAGGGCGTATTCGAACTCGACGTTGGCGGGCCACTTGTACTTTTCCTTCTTCATGAGCTGGAGCACCTCCTTGATGGGCGTGGAGCCCTGGCCCCAGGGGAGGTTGGCGCCGCCTTCGGTCTGGTACTTGCGGTCCTTGAGGTGGAAGCTGGAGATGCGGGCGGCGTTGGCCTTGATGAAGGGGATGGGGGAGCCGTTGATGGCAGTGGTGAAGTGGCCGATGTCGAGGTTGATGGAGTTGTACTTGGACTGGGCGAGGGCGCGGTCCCAACTGGTGGCGTTCACCTGGGTATGGTTATGGTAGCCGGCGTAGATTTTGAATTTGGCGGCGAAATCGCCGATGCGCTGGGTGAGTTTTTCGTCGGTGGGGAGTTCCATGGTGACCGACTGGGAGCCGAGGGTTTTGGCGACGTTGAAGGTGTACTCGTACTCTTCGTCGGACATGGCGGGGGTGAGGCCGAGTTTGACGATGGCGATATTCACGCCAGCATCGTTATAGAGTTTGCGAAGCTCCTTGTACTTGTCCATGGAGACGGAGAGGCGCCACTTTTTGCGTTCTTCGGCGACCTTGCGGATGGCTTCCTGCTGCTCGGGGGTGAGTTGGCGGCGTCCGCCGCCGCCGAAGGCCGGGGGGCGGGAGGGGGGAGCACCGGCAAAGTTTTCGGCGGCATCGCCCATGAGTTCGACGGAGCTGATGCCGAGTTCGGTGCAGTACTTGAGCAACTCGGGGGCGGAGGAGGGGAGGGAGCGGAAGCAGTAGGTAATGGCGCCGATCTGGACGCCACCGAACTTGGAATTGGGCTTGGCGGAGAGCGGGAGGGCGGCCAGGGCGGCCAGTTTGCCGAAATCGCGACGGTTCATGCGGGCATTATTTCATATTGCGCCGTTTAGAAATAGTCGTACGGATTGGGGGTTTTGCGGAGGGGGACTTTGCGGGGGGTGGCCTTTTTGGCAGCGGCTTTTTTGGGTGCGGCCTTCTTGGTTGCCACCTTCTTGGTAGCGGCCTTTTTGGCGGCGGGTTTGCGGCGCTGGACGCCGAGGGCGGATTCCAGGAGGTCTTCGAGCGCCTTTTTCTCTTCGGGTTTGATGACGCGTTGGAAGTTATCGGGGCGTTTGGCGGCGAGGGCCTGCAACTCGGCTACCCATTCCAGGGCGGGGGCGGCGGGGTGGGGTTTCTTGAGCTCGCGGATGGCGGCGAGCGTTTGGGAGACATCGGGGATGCGGCGGTAGCAATCGATGGCGGCTTCCAGGTTGCCGGCGGCGCGGTGGGAGAGGGCAGCGGCGGCGAGGTCGCCGGCGCCTTCGTGGCATTGGGCTTCCAGTTTATGGTTGCGTTCGGGGAGGGTGGTGAGGATTTCGAGGGCCTGGGGGTAGTGGCGGGTCTTGATGAGATCGGTGACGGCGCGGGCGCGGAGGCGGGCGGTACGTTCGGCGGCATCGGGGAGGCCGATGGCTTGATAGAAGGGGGGAAGGACGCGGACGCAGATGGCGGCGTTGGCGCCGATGTGTTCGACGCGTTCGAGGGAGGCGATCCACTGCTGGGGCTGGGTGCCGAGTTCGAGGAGGACCCAAGGGGGGAGATGGGGCAGGTGTTCGGGGAGGCGGCGCATGAGCTCGACCTGGGCGTTGAGCTGATCGAGTTCGGAGTAACGGGGGAGATCGGCGAGTGCGGCGAGGACGGAGGCGAGGTGGGGATTTTCGGTATGGGCGGCAGCGGCGGCGGCATCGCGGAAGAGGTCGGGATGGCCGAGTTCGGGGGAGAGTTTGGCTTTGCGTTGGGCGAGGGAGAAGGAGACTTCGGCAAGGGTGAGGTAGGCGGTGCGGCGGGTGAGGGGGTCAGAGACGGCGGAGAGGGCGGGGGGATCGCCGAGGAGGGCGACGGCCTGGTGGGCGCGGGACCAGGCGAGGTCCGGGCGGACGGCGAGGTACTGGCGGGCGTCGTCCTGGCAGCGCTGGATGCGTTCTTCGACGTCGAGGGCTTCTTCCTGGAGGGACTTGATGAGGGCGGCGGGAGTGAGGGCGGACTGGAGGTTGAGGAAAGACAGGCTGCCGGTGAGGCGAGTGGGATTGGGGCTGATGTCGAGCCAGATGAGGCGTTCGGTGGGGCGGCTGATGGCGACGCGGAGCTGATCGATGGCAAGGCGGCGGGAGATGCTGTCGATATCGGTGGCGCCGTAACGGGCGGGGACGACCTTTTCGATGTGGGCGCCGGCATCGATGACGCAGACGGAATGAAAGTCGAGGCCCTTGATTTCCGAGGGGGAGAGGGCATTGGGGATGAGGGCGCGGTGGCCGTCGAAGGAGACGATGGCGAGGCCTTCGCGGGCCTGGAGATCGGAGAGGAGGAGGGAGAGTTCTTCGCCGGGAGCGGCGGCGCAGTAGAGGATCTGGTCGGCGGCATCGTCGTCGATAGAGGCCCAGCCCTGGCCGGAGGGGCGGTCGTGTTTATCGAGGTGACCGTAGAGGTCCCAGACGCGGTTGATGAGTTCGGCGATTTGGCGGGGGCTGCGGAGGTTGGCGGAGAGTTTGTGGCTGGAGGGGGTGGCGATTTCGGTGTGGAAGATATCGCTGAGCCAGGCCCACTCAAAGTCGGTAGGGCGGACGGTTTGGGCTTCATCGCCGGCGATGAGGACGGGGATGGGGCGGCCGCGGAGTTCCTGGATGCGTTTGGCGAGGCGGGCGACGAGGAAGGTTTCGATGGGGGTGAGGTCCTGGCACTCGTCGATGGCGATGCAGTCCCAGGGGAGGTCGGCTGGGGTGAGGTTGGGGATGAGTTGGGCGGCGGACCAGGCGAGTTGGAGATCGGGGAAGAGGCGGGCGATGGGGCCGCCGGATTTTTCCAGGCGGGTGGCGGCGGCGTTGGCGGCTTCGGCGGCATGCGGGCCGATGAAGCGGGAGCGGGCGGCGATGTAGTCGCGGTCGTGGCGGCGCTGGATGCGGGTGGGGTTGAAGCGTCCGGCGCGGGCAGGGAGGGCGGCGCCGACGATGTGGGCGTGGAACTCATCGAAGAGGGCGGGGATGTTCTGGGCCCAGGCTCCGAGGGAACGGGAGAGGCTGGCGACCTCGGCGCGGAAGCGCGAGCGCTGTTCGGCGAGGGGAACGGGCGGGGCGGAGGAGCGGAGCAACTGGCGGACGAAGAGGGGGAAGGTGGAGACGTGGTAGTGGCGGGCGGCGGAACAGTAGCGTTCAAAGAACGAGCGGGCGAGGATGGCGAGGTCAGAGGAGTAGGTGAGGTAGAGGATGTGGGAGGCGGGAGACTGGTCGGCGGCGTGGAGGAGGGCGGTAGTTTTGCCGGAGCCGGGGTGGCCTTTGAGGAGGCGGACGTTGTCGCGGGCGGAGGCGAATTTGGATTGCTGGGGGGTCCAGGGGGAGGGTCCGAAGTCTTCGGCGCGGACTTCGGGGACGGAGATGGGGAGATAGTCAGCGGGGAAGTGTTGCGGGGGGAGGGGGGAGTGGTCGTCGTGGTGGCGGATATCGCGGAGGAAGAGGGAGCCGGCGGGAGCGTGGAAGTCCTTGATGGGGAGAGCGCCGGCGGGGGCCCACCAGGCGTAGAAGTGGGAGCCGGAGGAGCCGCCGAGGCGGGAGCGGCGCCAGCCTTTATTTTCGCCCTGGGTGGACTTGTAGTGGAGGCGTTCGGGGTCGATGAGCAGGCGCTGGAGGAGGAGTGCGGCGCGCTTGCCGATGGGTTGGGTGCGGTAGGATTCGAGGCGTTCGAGGAAGTCTGGATGACAGAAGACTGGATTGGCCGGGCGGCCGGTATGGAAATGGTTATCCACGACCCTACTGTAGCGCCGCCGATTTCGATTGTGTTAGCTGTGTAGGTACTCTTATGAAGATTCTGATGGTAGTGGCACTGGCGGCGGGAGCGGCGTGGGCGGACGAGACGATCACGGCGCTGGGGAAGACATGGCGGGTGCCGGTGGCATCGAACTGGAAGGCGAGCGAGGGGGAGTTGGAGCTGGTGGTGAAGCATGAGCCGGGGGTGCCGCGGCGGCCGAAGCAGTTTGCGATTCTGCAGGAGGGGCCATTCACGTCAGTGACGATGGAGGTGGAGGTGAAGCGGAACGGGAAGTCGCTGTTACTGGTGTACGGGTATCAGGACGAGGGGCATTTCAACTACGCGCACATATCAGTGGACGATCCGGCGAAGCAGCCGGTGCATAACGGGGTGTTCCATGTGTTTGGGGGGGAGCGGGTGCGGATATCGCCGTTGGAGGGGGGGCCGGGGCTGCTGCCGACGAAGGAGTGGACACGGGTGAAGCTGGAGTGGAACGGGAAGACGGGGAAGATGGTGCTGCATGCGGACGGGAAGACGAGCACGGCGTTGCAGGCGGTGGATTTGTCGTTGAAGCATGGGCGCGTGGGTGTGGGGTCGTTTAATGAGACGGGGAGTTTTCGGAACTTGAAGATTCGGGGTGTGGTGGCGAAGTAGGTTTTGGGTTTGACCCGGAATGGGCGGGGGATGCGCAGGGGATAGGGGAGGTGTGTATGGGCAGCAAGTTTGATCCGAAGCAGATATTGGAAAGGGGAGCGCAGATTTGGAAGGGGGACCCGGCCGGGTTCGATCCGGGCATTCCGATCCCCCAGTACCGGGAAGGGGAGCTTATCGTAGCGCTGAAGCCGGAGGCGCTGCGGCCGCCATTGACCGCGGGCTATTCGCGGGACGCGCTGGAGTTTCTGATGATGCTGTGGCGGGATTACCGGGCAACGGTTCAGACGTTGTGGCCGGTGGGAGTGGACGTTCTGCAGGTTGGGCCGGCGGCGCCAGCAGCCATGATGCTACCGGCACAAATGTTCCTTCGAGAGAATTTGGAAGGACTGGAGTGGTTGCCGGCGGAGATCCGGCAAGAGGCCAGGCTGCTGTTGCTGGTGAAAGTAAATCCGGAGCAAACGGCGGCGGCGCTGGCGAAGGTAAGCGTCCATCCGGCGGTACGGTATGCCGAACCGGTGCCGAAGGTGGTTGTTCCCGAGTTTGCGGCGAGTCCGTTTCCTCCCCCGACCCGGCCGGCAAATCCGAAGGAGCCAAAGCCGTCGTCGAGTGATCCATCGGTGCTCTGGCCGATAGAGGCGATCGATCCGGACAAGAAATTGATCCGGGTGGAGGCCAACAATATTGCGGTGTTGGATTCCGGTGCGGATGGAAGCCATCCGGCGTTGAAGGGGGGGGTGATTTTCGGGACGAGCGAGTCATCGACGGACACCTACGGGCATGGGACGTTCGTGTGTGGAGTGATCGTGGGGCGACCGGGGGTTAAGAAGGCGGGATCGGCTACGGCGCTGCCGCAGGGAGTATTGCCAACGTCCAAGGTATGGACGATGAAGGTAATCGTGCCGGTGGCGAAGGGAAGCAAAGTACACGAGTTACATGCCGGGCGCTACTCGCTGGGATTGCGGGTGTTGGCGCTGCCGACGTTGCCGGCATCGAGCACGGATCCGGTGAAGGTGACGCAGCGGCCATCGGGGATCCGGGTGGTGAACTTGAGCTTGTGGAGCGGAGAGAGTATCTGGGTGACCGAGGAGAAGCAGGTTCAGGCGTTGACCGACGCCGGGATTGTTGTGGTGGGGGCGAGTGGAAATGCGGGGATCACGAAAGGGAGCAATTCGGCGGTGCGGCACCCGGCGGCACTGAAGAACTGTATTTCGGTGGGAGCCTTCACGAGTTCGAAATCGCGGTGGGTGAACACCTGCAGCGCGACTCCGGACACCGGACGGACGCCGGCGGTGGATTTTTATGCACCTGGGGAGAAGGTGTTCGCGGCGTTGCCGATGAAGGTTGGGGCGATGGGGCAGGCGTTTGGGGGAGGATTGACAGGGACCTCGATGGCGGCGCCGTTTGTGACGGCGCTGGCTGGGCTACTAAAGGGGAGCAACCCTGGATGGACGGCGGGGAACGTTGTATCGGAGCTAAAGACGAGAACCACGCCCGCAACCGACAACGGCGGGGCGTGGTATCCCTTGCGCTGGTAGAGTTTACTGGCCGGGGTCGTCCGCGGGAGGGAAGGGCTCCGCATTTGCGCCCCCTTCCGAGCCGCCCCCGTCCTTTACCTGCTGATAGGCGCGATCAAGGTAGGCCATGACGGCATCATTGTCCTTGGCTTCGCGGGCCATCTGGTAGATGACGGCGAGTGCGGCGTGGAGGGGAAGGTTTTTGCGGCGGGAGCGCAGGACCTTGGCGACAGACAGGACGATGGGAGAGGTGATGGGGGTAGGTTTGGGCGGCGCCTTCTTGCGAGGCGCGGCACCTTTCGCTTTGGTTGTCTTGGCCGTTTTTTTTGCCTTGGTAGCCATGGTGATTCCTTTCGTATGGGGATTTACTGCAAATTCTCAACTGCTTTATACCGCCGGACGATGAGGGGGCGGGTGAGGTAGAGGTCGATGGCGGGGTCGCCAAACTCAGTGCGCATCCGGGCGAGGAGGGAGCGGGTGTGTTCGCGGACGGTTTTCCATTCGGGGTTCCTGGAGGCATGGAGGGCCTGGGCGAGGACGAGGCTGGTATACCAGTCGTTGCGGAGGTCATTGGCGGCGGCGGCGAGAGCGACGCCGCGGCGGGCCTCGGCGATGGCGGGGGTGAATTGACGGCGGGACAAGTGGACGAGGGCAAGGGAGGTATGGATACCGACAAGGACGGCGGACTGGCCGGCGTAGGTTTTCAGGAGGCCGGCGCAGTGGGAAGCGGCGAGGGCGGGCTTGTCCCATTCGGCGTATTTGGTACAGAGGTCGAGGTGGAGAGCATCGGCTTCGAAAGTGGTTTTCTGCTTATCGGCGGCGAGGAGCATCGACTGGATGCGTTTGATGGAGTCTTCGAAACGGAGGCGCTGGAAGTCGAGGCCGGCCTGGGCCTGGTTGAGGCGCCAGGCGACGGTGGAAGTGACCGGTTTTTCGGTGAATGTCCGCTGGAGAAGCGCGTCGGCTTCCTGGAAGCGGCCGACGGCGGTGAGCGCTTTGGCCTGTTCGCTGCGATAGGTTTGGACGCCGGCACGATCGCCCATTTGTTCGAGTGCTTCGACGACTTCGGCGAAGCGAGCGGCCGCCTCCTCATAACGGGTGCGGCGGAGGGCGACGGTGGCAAGGCGCTGGCGGGCAGTGACCTGGCCGCGGGGAGAGGGGTTAACCGCGATGGCTTCGGTATAGGCGGCGTTGGCCTGGGGGTATTTGGCCTGGACGGTGAGGAGGTCGCCCCGATAGACGAGGGCCTGCCCAGCCTGAACGGCGTCGCCGACGGCGCGGAAATAGGAGAGGGCTTCGTCGATGGACTGGGCGGCCTGGTCGAATTTTGTGGTGAGGGTGAGCATCTGGCCAAGGGTGAGGCGGGCCCGGGCTTCGGCGCGGTGGGCGCGATAGCGCTGGGCAAGTTGGAGGGCCTTGCGATAGATGGGCTCGGCTTCCTCGTATTTCCTTTGCGCAAACGAGACCGAACCGAGGTCAATT
Source organism: uncultured Solibacteraceae bacterium (assembly GCA_964430625.1). Lineage (GTDB taxonomy): Bacteria > Acidobacteriota > Terriglobia > Bryobacterales > Bryobacteraceae. The sequence continues at coordinate 222,036 of CAYSFR010000011.1, read as the reverse complement.
AATCCGCTAGCGGCCTGTCCGGCGAGGCCGGTGCGTTCGGCATGATCGATGGCCTCCTGGTAGCGGGGGCGGGATTCGTCGAGTTTGCCGAGACGGCCGATGCGATCGGCGTGCCAAAGCATGGCGCGAACCAGGAGCCAATCGCTGGCGGATTCCTTGCCGCGGCGGATGGCCTCTTCGGCGAGGGCGATGGCGTCGGGAACGGTTTTGGCGACGCGGGAGCGGGCAAGGGCGACTTCGCCGAGGCCTTCGGAATTGGCGAGGGTACGGAAGTTGGCTTCGGCGCGGGAGAGGAGGGATTCGGCGGCGGCGTTCTGGCCTTCGCGGATCCGGATGTTGGCCAGACGCAACAGGGGGCCGGGCTGGCTGGCGTCGGTGGCGATGACCGATTCATAGATGGCGGCGGCGGCCGGGGAGCGGCCGGCCTGTTCGTTCCAGCGGGCTTCGTCGAGGGGGGCGTTGCGGTCCTTGGCGGCGGCGATGGCCTGATCCCACTGGCCGGTGAGGGTGGCCTTGACGCCTTCGCAGAGGAGGCGTTCGGCGGCGTTGCGGGGGCGGCCGTTGAGGGCGGTGAGAATCTCTTCCTGGGCGCGGTCGCGCATGTCGAGTTCGACATAGGTTTCGGCGAGGCGGCAGCGGGCGGAGAGGTAGCCGGGCTCCCCTTCGACGGCGCGTTCAAAGAGCTTGGAGGCTTTGGTGACGGCGCCATCGGCGAGGGCGATTTCGCCTTCGCGGAACCAGCGGGCGGCCTCCGGGCGGACCGGGGGCGGGGAGAGGCGGGAGAGTCCCCACCATCCGCCGGCGGCGAGGGCGACGGCGGCGGCGGCGAGGAGGACGGGCTTTTTCGGCCAGCGGAAAGGGCGGCGGGGGCGGCCGAGGGCGGCGAGAAGTTCGGCGCCGTTGCGGTAGCGCTCCTTGGGATGGATGGCGAGGCAGCGGAGGATGGCCGATTCCCAGGCGGCCTCGATTTTGGGGTTGCGTTCGCGGGGGGAGACGGGCGGTTCCTTGACGCGTTTGACGGCGATCTGGAGGGGGGAATTTCCCTGCAGGGGGGCGACGCCGGTGGCCATCTGGTACATGAGCACGCCGAGGGAATAAAGATCCGACTGCGGGCCGAGTTCGCCGCCCTCGAGCTGTTCGGGCGACATGAAGAGGGGGGTGCCGGCGCCCCAGGCGGAGCCGGAGGAGACGGCGTCGCCGCCGGCGGCGGAGCGGGCGAGTCCGAAATCGGTGATGACGGCGCGGAGGCCTTCGGCGTCGGTGGTGAGGAAGACGTTGGAGCCTTTGAGGTCGCGGTGGAGGACGCCGGCGGCGTGGGCGGCATCGAGGGCGGAGGTGAGTTGGGCGAGGATGGGGAGGGCGCGGGAGAGGGAGATGGGGGCTTCGCGGAGGAGCATATCGGCGAGGGTTTCGCCTTGGAGAAGCTCCATGGTGAGGAAGTCGACGGAGTCGCCGCGGGAGGTGGGGGAGGAGGGGAAGAAGTCGAAGACGCGGCAGACGGAGCGGTGGGTAACCTGGCGGGCGAGGGCGATTTCGCGGCGGAAGCGGGCGAGGGCGTCGGCCTGGTTGGCGATGTCGCGGCGGATGAGTTTGATGGCGACGCGGGTGTGGAGGTGGTTGTCGACGGCTTCGTAGACCTCGCCCATGCCGCCGGAGCCGAGGTGGCGGACGATTTCAAAGCGGCCGGCGAGGATTTCGGCGGGTTCCAGGCGGCGGCCGGAGGAGGTGAACTGGGCGAGGAGGTCGGCGAAGGGGGGATTGTCGACGACGGCCTTGCCTTCGGAGGGTGCGGTGGCGAGGAGGCGGCGGATTTCGGCGGCAAGGGCCGGGTCGGCGGCGCTGAGTTGGTCCAGGCGAGCGGATTGCTCGGCAGACGGCAGGTCGCAGATATCCGAGTAGATCTCGGTGATGCGTTTCCAACGCTCCGGGGTCATGCGGGGTGATCGGTCTTTCGTTTAAGAAGAGACTGAGTTTATCACCCCGCCTGCGGGGGCGTGTTACCAGACGCGGGTAAAGTTGATCACCAGGAAGTTAGACGGGCGGTAATCAACGAGATAGCCGTCGACAAAGGCGCGGCGGCAACCGTAGGGGACGGGTCCATAGGCCTCATAGTACTGCGGCGGGACCGGGCGGAAGCGGGCGCGGTAGTAACCGGGGACGACGCCGTAGGCGGGTGCCCAGTGGCGATAGACGACGGGAGCCCTGTACTCCACATAGTGGCGTTGCGGGGCGTAGTAATGGTGTTTGCCGTGCCCGCGCCCACGATGTTTATCGGCCAGGGCGGAAGGGGCGGCGGCGAGAAGCAGTGCGAATGCGAAGATCCATCTGCGCATGAGAGATACCTCCGAAATAGTGGACGCGCGGCGGGCGGGTTACGGAAGCAACATTTGGGGGCGCCTATTTCTTGCGGGGTTTGACGCGGACCTCGCGGACGTAGATGGATTTGCGGCCGGAGGGCGGGGTGAACCAGGAGTAGGCGATGAGGAAGCGGTCGCGGGAGAGGGGGAGGAGGGAGGTGTAGCCGCAGGAGTCGGCCTGGATTTTGGAGGGGTCGGGGAGGGGGAGGAGTTGGGTCGGCGGGGAGAAGGTGGCGCCGTTATCGGTGGAAAAGCGGAGATCGACGCCGGGACGGCCGGAGGAGAGGACGAGAACGCCGTTTTTGAGCTGGAGCAGGCGGGGGAGGACACCGGTTTCGGTGAAGGGGAGGGGTTTGGACCAGGTGGCGCCGTTGTCCCGGGAACGGGAGGCATACATGGGGCCGACGCCGTTGCCGTCGGTGGTGCGGAGGATGGCGAGGAGATCGCCGTTGGGGAGGAGTTCGAGGGCAGGCTCGGTGAAGCCGTCGCGGCGGAGGTCGGGCTCGCCGTAGAGGATATGGCCGATCTTTTGCCAGGAGCGGCCGTTATCGGTGGAGCGGTAACTGGCGGCGGAGGTGTAGGGGGTGGGCTGGCTGTCGTGATAGTAGGGGTAAGTGAGGGCGACGAGGGACTTATCGGGGAGGACCTTCATATCGCCCCACCAGATCTGGGGGATGAGGCCGCCGGTGGCATAGCGGAGGGCGTGGGGATCATTCAGGGGGTGGCTTTCGGGGGTCCACCGGGTGGTGAAGCGTTGGAAGAAGATGTTGCGGAGGGAGGAGGGGAGGTCGTTGAGGAGATAGAGCTGAAAGGGGGTTTTGTAGCTGATGCGTTCGGCGCGCTGGGCGGGGAGTTGGATCTGGGTGACGGGGGTGGCGGGGACGGTGTCAGTGCGGAGCCATTCGCCGTTGGGGAGTTTCAGGCCGTAGGCACGGGAGGCGGCGGCGGGGTCTTCGCGCCAGGATTTGCCCTTGTCGGTGGAGAGGAAGAGCTTGCGGGCTTTGCCGTAGGAGGCGGCGGAATCGGGTTCGACGTGGAGGAAGAGGAGGAACTCGCCGGCGGGGCCGGATTCGAGGGTGGGGAACTGGTAGCGGCCCCAGCGGCGCTCGCCGGCGGGACCTTCGACGACGAGGCGGGGAGGGGAGAGTTGGACATCGACCTGGGCGGCGAGGGGAAGAGTGAGGAGGAGCAGGGAGAGGCGCACGGGACTGTCCTTGACTATACGTGAACTTGATATACTCGCGCCGTTTGTGAAAGGTGGCTTATGAGTTCCATGTGCCGTACTTACTTGCTCCTTTTCCTGACCGGGTTGTTTCTGCAGGCGCAGGTACAGCCGGTTGGCACTGTTGACGGTTCCGTTCTGGATGGGTCGGGAGGAACGCTGGCGGGCGTCCGGGTGACGCTGCGCAATGTGGAGACCGGCGTCGCCCGGGACACGCATACGAACGAGAACGGGAACTACTTTTTCCCGCTGGTGAATCCGGGGCGGTATGAGGCTTCGGTGGAAAAGACGGGCTTCAAGAAGGGCATACAGGAAGTGACGGTGCGCACGGGCATCCGGTCGACGGCGGACTTCACGCTGCAACTGGGGCAGGTGACCGATTCGGTGCAGGTGACGGGGGAGTCGCCGCTGCTGGAGACGTCGACGTCGTCGGTGAGCCGGAACATTTCGCAACGGACGGTGCAGGAGATGCCGTTGCTGGCGCGGAATGTGCTGATGCTGGTGAACCTGGCGCCGGGGATCACGAACAATGCGCCGACGAGCAATACGACGGGGCTGATCGACATCGACAGCGTGAGCTACACGTCGGCCTCCGGGGCGAACAATCGTACGAATGAGTTTCTGATGGACGGGATTCCGAACAACGTGAGCGACCGGGTGGCGTATATTCCGAGCGTGGACGACGTGGAGGAGTTCACGGTGTCGACGAACGCGCTGGACGCCGAGTACGGGCACGGCGGCGGGATGTATGTGAACGTGGTGACCAAGGGCGGCACGAACGCGTTTCACGGCAATCTGTACGAGTTCTTCCGCAACGACAAGCTGAACGCCAACGGCTTTTTTTCGAACCGCGCGGGGTCGAAGCGGCCGGTGTTCCGGTTCAACCAGTTCGGGTTGACGGCGGGCGGGCCGATCGTGAAGAACAAGACGTTCTGGTTCTTCAACTTTGAAGGGCTGCGGCAGCGGACGCCGCGGGCCTACCGGTTCACGGTGCCGACGGCGCTGCAGCGGACGGGGGATTTCTCGCAGACGTTCAACGTGGCGGGGACGCCGTTCCAGATTGCGGATCCGCTGACCACCACCTCCACCGGAGCGCGGACCCTGTTTCCGGGGGCACGGATACCGGCCAACCGGCTGAACGCGGTGTCGCGGGCGGTGATTGCGCGGTATCCGGCGGCGAATCTGCCGGGGGACGCCAACACCGGGGCCAACAACTATTTCAGCGAAGTGCCGGCGCCGTATGACGGCGAAAACTACTCGGTGCGCATCGACCAGAACTTCAAGAACCACCGCATTTTCGGGCGCTGGTCGGCCAACCAGGGCTTTCCGGGCACGCCGACGCCGTGGGACATCGGCGAGGGCGGGGTGGGCGCGCTGGAAGGGAACAACCGGGCGCAGACGTCGATCGGGCTGAGCGATGTGGTGACGGTGAGCCCGTCGATGGTGATCACGGCGCAGGCCGGCTTCACGCGCTGGACGCAGCAGGGGACGCACCCGACGTTTGACCAGACGGCGATCGGCATCTCACCGGCGCTGATCGGGCAGATGCAGCAGAAGATCTTCCCCCGGTTCAACGTGGCCGACATGTACTATATCGGCGCCTCCGAGGGGCAGTGGTACGAGCATACGAACACGTTTTCGTTCAATCTGGGCATGTCGAAAAACCTGGGCAGCCACAACATGAAGTTCGGGTTCCAGAGCCAGGTGAAGCAGAACAATTCGCAAGGCGCGGCGCGGCCGGGCGGGGAGTACAACTTCGACCGCGCGTTCACGCAACCCAACGCATTTACGCCGGGAAACAACCTGGGCAACGGCATCGCCAGTTTTCTGCTGGGGACGCCGGCCAGCGGGCTGTTGAACCTGCGCGCGGCGACGGCGCCGCAGAGTCCGTTCTATGGCTGGTATTTCCAGGACGACTACAAGATCACCTCCAAGCTGACGCTGAACCTGGGGCTGCGCTACGACCTGATGCTGGGCATTACGGAGCGCTACGACCAGAACAACCTGGGGTTCAACCTGACGGTCTCCAACCCGATTGAAGCGGCGGCAAAGACGGCCTACGCGCGCAGCCCGATTCCGGAGCTGCCGGCGGGGAATTTCAATGTCCGCGGCGGGCTGTTCTTCGCCACGAAGGACAACCGGCGCAACGTGGTGGCCGACAAGACGAACTGGCAGCCGCGCATCGGCCTGGCCTACCGGCTGTTCCCTAAAACTGTGTTGCGGACCGGTTATGGCATCTTCTACTCCGGCTGGTGGCAGCCGTTTGTGAACGCCACGGGCTTTTCGGCACAGACCGATATGGTGACTACACTCGACGGCGGATTGACGCCGGCGGACACGATGAGCAACCCGTTTCCGAATGGCTTCGTGCAGCCGACCGGGGCCAGCCAGGGACTGCGTACGTTGTTAGGGCAGACGCTGTCGCCGTACGACTATGACCGCAAGAACATCCGTAACGACCGCTGGAGCTTCGGCTTCCAGCATGAACTGCGGCGGAACCTGCAGGTGGAGGTGAACTACGTGGGGCAGCGGGCGCCGAACCTGATTACCAGCACCGGCGCGGGCGACTCCGGGAAGGTGATCAACGCCGGATGGAACGGCACGGGCGGCACGTTCGACCAGCGGTACTACGGCCTGGGCGCGCGGCTGAACGCGCGGGTGACCAACCCGTTCCTGGGTCTGATTCCGGCGCCAAGCAATCTGGCCGGGGCGACGGTCACGGTGGCGCAGTTGCTCAACCCGTACCCTTCGTTCGGAAACATTAACTTGAACCGGACGCCGGGCGGGACCAGCCACTATCACTCGCTGCAAGTGAGCGGGGTGCAGCGGTTCGCGGCCGGGGCGATGATCCAGTTCGCCTACACGTTCTCCAAGCAGATTGAGACGCTGCGCTACATTGAGGCCAGCGACCCGGCGCCGTCGAAGATGATCGGGCAGTTCGACAACCCGCACCGCTTCTCGACGGGCATTATCTACGAGGTACCGGTGGGCAAGGGGGTGAATCCGGCGGTGAAGAAGGTGATCGGTGGCTGGCAGTGGAGCGCGATGTACATCTACCAGACGGGCGCTGCGGTGGCGCTGCCGGCGGCGCTGGCAACGGGGGTGAGTCCGAAGCTGGAGAATCCGACGATCATGAACTGGTTCAACGGCGGATCGATGGCGGTGCTGCCGGCGTTTTCGGCGCGGCGGAATCCGTATTTCTGGAGCGGGTTGCGCGGGCCGGCGATGAACAACTGGGACATGGGCTTCCTGAAGAACACGACGGTGTACGGGGAGCGCGTGAAGCTGCAGTTCCGGCTGGAAATGATCAACGCCTTCAACCGCGTGTGGTTTGGCGGATTGAACACGGGGATCACCAGCCCGACCTATACGCAGCTGACGAGCCAGGCGAACCAGCCGCGCAACATTCAGCTCGGGTTGAAGTTAAGCTTTTAAAAGATGATTCGCAAGTACATGGCGCCGCTGGCGATGCTGGCGGCGCTCGCACTCCCCGCGCAAGAGGCACGCCCGAAGCCCCCGCTATGGTCGCTGCGGCCGGTGACGCGGCCGGAAGTGAGCGCGGAGGCGGGCAATCCCATCGACGCGCTGATGGCGAAGAAGCACGCGCAGAAGGGGCTGCGGCCGGTGGGGCGGGCGGACAAAGCGACGCTGTTGCGGCGAGTGACCCTGGACCTGACCGGGTTGCCGCCGACGCCGGCCGAGCTCGACGCGTTCCTGCGCGACAGTTCGCCGGACGCCTACCGGAAGGTGGTGGACCGGCTGCTGGCCGACCCGCAACACGGGGTGCGCTACGGGCGGCACTGGCTCGACGTGCTGGGCTATTCCGACGTCGATGAAGGGATGCTGGCCGAGCCGGGCATCTATCTCTGGCGCGACTGGGTGATCCGCGCGTTGAACCGGGACCTGCCGTTCGACCAGTTCGCCCGCGCCCACATTGCCGGCGATCTTTCGGCCAAGCCCGAGGACATCTTCGCCACCGGCTTTCTGTCGCGGGCGGCGCATTCGCCGGCTGACGGCGCCGAGGACGTGGCGTTCGCAGCGGTGGAGAAGGTGTCGGCGGCGTTTATGGCCATGACCACCGGCTGCGCCAAGTGCCATGACCACATGTACGACCCGATTCTGCAGCGCGACTACTACGCGATGAAAGCGCTGTTTGACCCGCTGCTGCCGGAAAAACGGGTGCTGGCGAGCGCGGAGGAGATTCTGCGGCACGACGACGTGGTGGCCAAGTGGCGCGAGGAGCAGGACAAGGTCCAGAAGCGGATGGACGTCATCACCAAGCCGTACGAGAAGCAGATCTTTGAGGAACGGATGACGTTCCTGCCGCCGGAGGTGGCGGCCGTGTTCCGCAAGGACCCGGCGGCGCGGACGGAGGCGGAGCGGAAGATCATCACGCAGTATGAGACCGTGGTGACGCCGGACGCGCGCAAGTTCCGCGACGTGATGAAGCCGGATGAGACGGTGCGCTACGAGTGGACGCGGAAGAGCCTCACCGAACTGCGGCGGGAGCCGCCCACGCTGCCCGCCTTCTGGACCGTACGCGCCGACGCCGTGCGGGCGGCGCGCAAGAACCACGTCTACATCGGCGGGGACCGCGCCAAGAAGGGCGACGAAGTGCAGCCCGGCTTCCCCTTTGCGCCGAAGGACGTGAAGTTCACCGGCGACCGGCGGGTGCCGTTCCTGAACTGGCTGACGGCGGCCGACAATCCGCTGTTCGCGCGGGTGGCGGTGAACCGGCTGTGGCAGTGGCACTTCGGCGACGGCATTGTGCCCACGCCGAGCGACTTCGGGCGCACCGGACAGATGCCGTCCAACCCGGAACTGCTCGACTGGCTGGCCTCCGAGTTCACGGCGCGGCAGTACAGCATGAAGGCGATGCACCGGCTGATGGTGACCTCCGAGCTGTACCAGCAGAGCTCGGTGGCCCCGGCGGAGTTGGCGGCGGCCAATGGCGCCGTGGACCCCGGCAACAAGCACCTGTGGAAGTTCCCGGTGCGGCGGCTGGAGGCGGAGACGATCCGCGATGCGATGCTGGCGGCGGCCGGGACGCTGGATACGACGGTGGGCGGCCGGTCGTTCCGGGGCGAGGGGATCAACGAGCGGCGGGTGATGAGCGCGGTGAAGACGGGGAACTACAATACGCTGAGCAACCGGCGGGGCATCTATATGGGGCGCGGTTCGGACGCGTCGATGAACATGATGCCGGCGTTCCTGACGCTGTTCGACGCCGAGGACGGGCACGTGCCCTGCGCGCGGCGGGAGCGGACGATCACGGCGCCGCAGGTGCTGTATCTGTTGAACGGACCGCTGGCGCAGGAGGCCTCGCGGGACCTGGCGCAGCGGCTCTACACGGAAGCCGGCGCGAGCCCGGCGGCGAAGGTGGAGTACGGCTACAAAGTGGCGCTGGGCCGCACGCCGACGGCGAGTGAGCGCGACGCCGCGTTGTCCTACCTGGGCAAGGGCGAGCCCGAACAGTTGACCGGATTTGCGTGGATGCTGCTGAACCTGAGCGAGTTTGTATTCCTGCCATGACCCTTCCCTCCTCGATTCCCGGAGCGGGCCGCCGCTCGTTTTTGCGGCACCTGCGTTTTGGCATGACGGGCGCGGCGCTGGGCTGCCTGTGGGCGGAGGACGAGAAGTTTCTGCGCGCCGGCGCCGGGCCGCATTTTCCGCCGAAAGTGAAGTCGGTGATCTTCCTGTTCATGTGCGGCGGGGTGAGCGCCATGGACACGTTCGACCCGAAGGACAACAAGTGGGCCGGCAAGATGCTGGAGACGGTGAACTCCAACAACGGAAAGCCGCAGTTGCGGCCGGTGCTGCACTGCCCGCGGGTGTGGACGCGCTACGGGCAAAGCGGCACGCCGGTTTGCGAGTGGTTTCCGCATATCGGCGGGGTGATCGACGAGATTGCGCTGGTGCGCTCCATGTACTGCCATGAAGTCGGCCATTTTCCGGCGTGCTGGGAGATGTCGACGGGCCATCGGAACCGGATTTTCGACCATCCATCGATGGGTGCCTGGGCGGGCTACGCGCTGGGTTCGGCGAACCGGAATCTGCCCACGTTCGTGAATCTGGGCAAGCCTTCGGCGCCGGCGCAGACCGGCGGGGGCTACCTGGGCGGGCAGGAGGGCGCCACGCCGTTCGTGGCCGGGGAGACGCCGCTCGACAACCTGGCGCTGCAGCCGGGCGTGAGGCGCGCCGAACGCGACCGGCAGATGGAGACGCTGGCCAAGCTGAACAAGGCCTTCCACGAGCAGCACGCCATGGACGCCGAGGTGGCGGCCCGCCTGCGCGCCTACGAACTGGCGGGGACGCTGCAAATGGCCGGGCCGGAGTTGGTGGATTTTTCCAAGGAGCCGGAGCACGTGCGGAAGATGTACGGCGTGGGTGAGGCCGAAACCGACGACTTCGGGCGGCAGATGCTGCTGGCGCGGCGGCTGGCCGAGCGCGGCGTGCGGTTCATCCAGGTGTGCCACGGCGGCGGGATGGGCAACGGCAAGTGGGACGCGCATGACGACATGGCCGACCATGGTCCGCTGGCGCGGCAGACCGATAAGCCGATCGCCGGGCTGATCGGCGACCTGAAGCAGCGCGGCATGCTGGAAAGCACCATGGTGGTATGGGCCACCGAGTTCGGCCGGACGCCCTATTCGCAGAACAATGTGGGGCGGGACCATAATCCGCAGGGCTTCACCTGCTGGCTGGCCGGCGGGGGCGTGAAGGGCGGCGTGATCCACGGCGCCACCGACGAAATCGGCTACAAGGCGGTGGAAAAACGGCAGTACGTCACCGATCTGCAGGCCACCGTGCTGCGGCAGATGGGGCTGGATTACAAGAAAATGAGCGTGGTGGTGAACGGCCGTCCGCTGCACATGATTGAAGAGGGGACCGGGCCGATCGTCGACATTCTGGCGTAGCGAAATAATGCAACGGCGCCCGCGCGGCCGCATCTGGGAGATTTGGCTTTGCGGATGTGGACGAGACGCGGATGGTTAAGCGCGGCGTTGATCGGTGCTGTGCCCCGAGAACGGAAAGAATACCGGATTGACGCGACCATCGTGATCCTGGGAGTTCCTGTTTTCAAGCGGAGCGGTGTGGGCGGCGGCTGGGCGGAGGTGGAGCCGCGGCTTGGGGGGCGGCTGCTGCGGTTCGCCGCCGGGTCGTGGCCGGAGCGGACGCGCGGGCTGAACCGCATGGGGTTCGTGGAGGAGCACGCCAGCGAGACCGGCTCCACCTACTTCGGGTTCATGACGGCTTCGGGCGAGGAGTCGTTCGCGGAGGCGAAGAAGGCACTGGAGGCCGCCGGGGCCAAGGATGCCGAATACACCGCGATCGCCGGCGAGGTGCGGCGCGGACGAGCGGAATGCCGCACGGCGCGATTCCAGTTTCCGGCGCATTACGGCTGGGGCAACTGGCGGGAGCTCTATCCGCTGGCCAACCGCGCCTTCGCCGATGCCACTGCCGGAAGGGAAGCAAGCCGGGAGACTCCGCGGCAGGCGTCGCACTCCTTCCTCCACACGCTGACCGGGCTGATGCTGGAGGGCGAGGGCCGTCGCACGCGCGCCTTCGTTTACGGCAACCGGGAGATGACGCTCACCGCGTCCACGGTACGCGATGGCGACCGTCTCCGCCTGGACGGCCGCACCCAACTGGGGGGTAAAACGCTTTCCGCGTTCCGGCTTTGGTACCGGCCGGGTTCTCCGCTGCCGGAACGCGTGGATCTGCAGGTGAAGCCGTTCCTGCGGCTGACGCTGACCTAGCGCCTTTAGAACAGCTGGAAGATATCGACGACGATCCGCGTGTTGCGGAACACAATTGCCGCGCGGCCGGCGATGAAGCCCCGGTCGTATTCCGGCGGCAGCGGCGGCAGCGCCGCCACCAGGTCCGGCGGAAAGTCGCTCCATTGCCGTTTGTCCAGGCCGGGCGGCAGTTGGCCGTTGCGGCGTAACTGCTTTTCCAGTCCTGGCGGCAGTGAGCCCCCGCGCTTGGCGAGCCCAGGAGGCAGGTTGGACGTGGGTTGCCGCCGCGCCCAATCGCTGATCCGCCGCCGCTCGTCGTCCGTAAACAGGCGGCCGGAAGGGGCCGCCGCGTCGCGGCCCTTTCCCTTCCCTTTTCCTTTGCCCTGGGCGAAGGCGGCCGCCGCCGCCATCACCCCGGCCAGCCACAGCCGGCGGCTCACTTCCGGTTTCTCACGCCGGAGGACACCGTTCCGTCAAAGAGCGGGTTTCCCTGCGCGTTGTAGGCTTTGTCGAGCTTGTCCCAGTTCTCCGCCAGGCGGCCGTTCAGATCCCAGTAGAAGATGCCGCCCTTCATGGTCATCTCCGCCACCAGGTTCTGGTTGCCCTTCATCTTGGCGCCGTAGACGTCCACGAAGCCGAAGTCGCCCTTCTGCGCGGAGAGGACGGCGATATCGGCCGTCGCGCCGACGGAGAGGTGGCCCAGTTCGGTGCGCTTGATCTGCTGCGCCGGGTGCCAGGTGGAGGCCTCCACCACCTGCTGCATCGTCATCCCCATGTTCAGGAACTTCGACATCACATTCGTCATGTCCTTCATGCCGCCGATCATCGACGAGGTGTGCAGATCGGTGGAGATGGAGTCCGGCAGCCAGCCCTGCTTGATGGCGGGCACGGCCCAGCGGAACACAAAGCTGCCGCCGCCGTGGCCGGCGTCGAACTTCACGCCGCGCTTCTTGGCGTCGAACAGATACTGCCGCACCTTGCCCTTGTCGTCGAGCATCGGCACCCAGGCCAGGTAGGCGTGGGTGTACATGTCGCCCGGCCGCAGGTGCTTCATCACCAGGTCTTCATGGGTGCGCTCCACGCGGAAGGTGCCGAAGTCCACCATGATGGGCACATTGGCCATTTCACCGGCTTTCACAGCGTTGTCAACGGCCACCCACTCCGGCCCGGCGTAGTGCGCGGTCTTGATGCCGACGATGGTGTCCGGGTACTTCTTGATCATGTTGGCCACCGGCACCGGGTCCATGTCCTGGACGTTCTGCTCCACGGCGCCGCCCATGCCGGCGCCGACGATGTTCAGCAGCGAGAGCACACGCGTCTTGGAGCGGTCGATAATGCGCTTCTTGAAGATCTCAAAGTTGCGCCAGCCCGAGGTTCCCGCGTCCACCACGGTGGTGACGCCGGAGCGGAAGGTGTGCGAATCGGGGATGACGGAAAGCTGGCCGTCGGAGTAGCTGCGGCCGTCGCCGTAGAAGACGTGAACGTGGAGGTCGATCAACCCGGGCATGACGTAGAGGCCCTTGACGTCCACCACTTTGGCCGCTTTGGCGGGATCGATGTTAGCCGCCACCGCGGCGATCTTCTTGTCCTTGATGGCAACGTCCCGGACGGCGTTGATGTTGTTCTTGGGGTCGATGACGTGTCCGTTTTTGAGGACGACGTCGTAGTCTTGTGCCAGCAGGCAGGCCGAGAAGGCCAGGATGGGAAAAATACGCGCCATGCGCGTATTCTATGCGAAGTTCTGCTTTTCGAAAACCCAGGCGGATTCGATGATGGCTTCGAGAGTATCGAATTGGGGCCGCCAGCCGAGGGTTTGGCGGAGTTTGGCGGAGTCGGCGACCAGTTGGGCGGGGTCGCCGTCGCGGCGCGGTCCCATGGTCCGCGGCACGGGGCGGCCGGTGATCTTCTCCACCGCCTCCACCACTTCCTTCACCGAATAGCCGCGGCCGGTACCGGCGTTGAACGCATGGCTGCCGCCGCCGCCCAACAGGTGGTTGACGGCGGCGATGTGGGCCGAGGCCAGATCGTCCACATGAATGTAGTCGCGAATACAGGTGCCGTCGGGGGTGGGATAGTCGTCGCCGAAGAGGGTAACGGGCTTGCCGGTGAGCACGGCGCGGAGGATGAGCGGGATCAGGTGTGTCTCCGGTTCGTGGCGCTCGCCGAGGCCGGCGGCATTGTTGGCCCCGCAGGCGTTGAAGTAGCGCAGTCGGATGGCGCGCAGGCCGCGTGTGGAGTCCAGCCAGTCGAGAATCTTCTCCACCATCACCTTCGATTCGCCGTACGGGTTGACGGCGTTGATCGCCGCCGTCTCCGGAATGGGCACCGCAACCGGGTTGCCGTAGACGGCCGCGGTGGAAGAAAACACCAGCTTGTTGACCCCGGCATCGGCCATGGCGGAGAAGAGCGAGATGGACCCGCCCGTGTTGTTGTGGAAATATTTCTCCGGCTCGCGGGTGGATTCGCCCACGGCGATGAAGGCGGCGAAGTGGATCACCGCGTCCACTTTCTCGGCGCGCATCAGGTTCGCCAGGCGCTCCCGGTCAAAGAGCGAGAAGACGTGCAGGGACCCTTCCGGCACGCTGGCCGCATGGCCCTTGGACAGATCGTCCACCACAACGACATCGAAGCCTTGCTGCTTCAACTGATAAACGGTGTGAGAACCGATGTAGCCGGCGCCGCCGGTAACGAGTATTTTGGGCATCAAAAGCATTAGTATGGCAGACATGCCTACTGGTGCTGAACTGTTCGTGGAAAGTGCGCTGCAACTGGGAATCGACCGTGTTTTCACACTGGTCGGGGACCACTTGAACGAGGTCCTCTCGGTGGCCGAAAAGCGCGGGCTGCCCATTATCCATATGCGTCATGAATCGGCCGTGGTCCACGCCGCCGACGGCTGGAGCCGCATGACGCGCCGTCCGGGCCTGGCCATCGTCACCGGCGGCCCCGGCCACACCAACGCCCTCACCGGCATCGCCACCGCCCATTCCAACGGCAGCCCGGTGATCACCGTCAGCGGCACGCCGGCCACGGAAATGCGCCACCGCGTGGTGTTTCAGGATATCGACCAGGTGGGCATGGCCGCCCCGGTCACCAAGTTTTCCCACCTTGTCACCACGCCGTCGCAGGTGCCCTTCGCGCTCGGCCGCGCCTACCAGGAAGCCTTCACCGGCCGCTTCGGCGCCACCCATCTTTCCATTCCCGTGAACGTCTTCACCGGCAAGACCGAGGCGCCGCTGAAGATGCCCAAAGCCCGGGCCGCCTCCCGCTCCTGCGACGACGCGGCGGCCGCCATGGACCTGCTCGCCAAGGCCGAACGGCCGGTCGTCATCGGCGGCAGCGGCATCTGGTGGAGCGACGCCGGCGCCGCGCTGCAAAAATTCCTGAAGCAGACCAGGCTGCCCTATTTCGACGTCACCATGGCCCGCGGCGTGATTTCGGAAAAGTTCGCCGGCCACTGTGGCTATGCCGACCCTTCGCTCAACCGCGGCTGCGTGCCGGCGTTCCAGGCGGCCGATGTCGTGCTCGTGCTCGGCAAACGGATCGACTATCGCCTGGCCATGGGCGGCCCGCGCCTGTTCGGCAAGGAGACCCGCTTTATCCAAGTGGATATCGAACCGCGCGAAATCGGCAACGTGCGCGACGTGGAAGTGGGCGTGGTGGGCGATGTGCGGACGTTCCTGGAATCGGCCCTGCCCGCCGAGCCGTGGGAAGCGAAGAAGGCCTGGATCCGCCAGATCGGCGCCTGGCGCAAGGAGTGGATGACGAAACTGCTGGCCCAGGCCGGCGACGACACGCTGCTCCACCCCGGCGTCTTTTTTCAGGAGGTGAAACGCACGCTCCCCGTCTCTCCGCTGCTCTCCTTCGATGGCGGCGACTTCATCCACTGGGGCCGCGCCATTCTCCCCGCCCTGCACTCCGGCGGCTGGCTGCGCCTGGGACCGATGGCCACCATCGGCGCCGCGCTGCCCTTCGCCATGGCGCAATCGATGGCGCGTCCGAAACAGCCGGTGATGATGATGACCGGCGACGGCTCGTTGGGCTTCTACATCGCCGAACTCGACACGCTGGTGCGCTACGGCGTGCCGGTGGTCATCGTGGTCGGCAACGACGGCGGCTGGGGCCTGGAGCGGGAACTGCAAGGCGAGATTCAGGGCACCACCACCGCCTGCGAACTGCGCCGCACCCGCTACGACCTGGTTTGCCAGGGCTTCGGCGGCGGCGGCGAGACGATTGACCGGCTGGACCAGGTGGGTCCGGCGCTGGCCCGCGCCTTCGCCTACCAGGGGCCGTATGTGTTGAACGTGAATATCCGCGGCGCGCGGTCGCCCTTCACCTCCTGGCAACTGGAGGGCAAGAAGTGATTCACGTCGCCGCCGAAGGGCCGGTGGATGTCATCACCCTGGCTGGCCCGCGCCGCAACGCGTTGTCCCTGGCCATGATGCGGGCGCTGATCGGGGCGCTGCGCGGCTGCCGCGGGCGCGTCGTGGTGCTGGCCGCCGAAGGGCCCGTCTTCAGCGCCGGCCACGACTTGAACGAGATGACCGGCTGCACGGCGGCGCAGGCCGAAGAGGTCTTCGCCGTCTGTACAGAGCTGATGGAGACCGTGCAATCCATCCCGCAACCGGTGATTGCCGAGGTGCAGGGCGTGGCAACCGCGGCCGGCTGCCAGCTGGTGGCCTCCTGCGACCTGGCCATCGCCGCCGAAGAGGCCTGGTTCGCCACGCCGGGCGTGAAGATCGGCCTGTTCTGCTCCACGCCGATGGTGGCGTTGACGCGGGCCATCGGCCGCAAGCGGGCCATGGAGATGCTGCTGACGGCCCGTCCGGTGCCGGCGCGCGAAGCGGCCGAGTGGGGGCTCATCAACCGCGCCGTTCCGCGGGCCGAACTCGGCGCCGCCGTCCGCGAACTCGCCGCGCAGGTGGCGGCCGCGTCGGATTACACCGTTTCCCTGGGAAAACGGGCCTTTTATGAACAGATCGATATGCCGCAGGAGGATGCCTACCGCTTCGCCCGCGGCGTGATGGAGCGCAATGCGCTGGCCGAGGTGGCACAGGAGCGGATGCGCGGATTCCTGGAAAAACGCGGGGTACGATAGGGAATGATGGATCGACGGACACTCCTGGCAGGCACGGGCGCGCTGACGGCGTGGGCACAGCAGACGCCGCCCCCGGCGCCGCCGCCGAAAAAGGCGAAGATCACTTCCAGCGTCATGCTGTGGACGCTGAAGGGTACGTTTGAGGAACGCATGGAAGCCGCCGC
Source organism: uncultured Solibacteraceae bacterium (assembly GCA_964430625.1). Classification (GTDB taxonomy): domain Bacteria; phylum Acidobacteriota; class Terriglobia; order Bryobacterales; family Bryobacteraceae. Next base: position 205,456 of record CAYSFR010000011.1, on the reverse strand, counting down.
CCGCGCCGGGCTGCAATCGGTGGAGTTCGTCGGCGAACACTACGATTGGACCGACGCCGACATCGAGCGCGTGAAGAAGCTGGCGCGGTCGTTGAAGCTCGGCATCGACACGCTGAGCTCCGTCCCGCGTTGGGGGCAGCAGAAGATCAACATGCTGCAGCCGGAAGGACGCGACGCGTTCCTGAAGGAAGTGGAGCGCAACCTGGTGTTTGCGCAGAAGCTGGAAATTCCCATGGCGCTGCTGATGTCCGGCAACACCGTGGCCGGCCTGTCGTTTGAGCAGCAGTTCAGCGCCATGGTGGAGTGCGCCAAGCGATGCGGCGACATCGCGGCCCGCTTCGGCATCACCCTCATCGTGGAGCCGCTCAACGCCAAGGTGAACCACAAAGGCTATTTCCTCACCAACTGCGTGGACGGCCTGCGGCTGATGAAGGAAGTGGACCACCCGCACGTGCGCCTGCTGTTTGACCTCTATCACGAGCAGGTGGAACGCGGGAACGTGACGCAAACGGCGCTCGCCGCCATGCCCTACGTGAAGGTGTTCCATGTGGCCGATAATCCCGGCCGCCACGAACCGGGCACCGGCGAGATGAACTACGCCAACATCTACAAAGCCATCGCCAAGGCCGGCTACGACAGCTACATCACCATGGAGTACGTGCCGCTGGAAGAACAGGTGCGCAGCCTGCAGAAAGCGGTGACCGAGATGCGTGCCGCGCTGGCCGGCGCATGACCATCGGCACGCGCGGTGTGCGCGGCATTTATGAGTTCGCCGAACAGCGGCGCGTGTCGGTGGCCGACATGCGTTACGTGGTGGAACGGGCCTTGCACGTGGACGGCGAGGCGATTCTGAACAGCGAGATGGAATGGGCCGTGGACGGCCAGCCAACCGCGTTCCCGCTGGAGAAGGTGGGCCGGCGCCTGCAGGTGGAGTTTGAAGTAGTGGTGGTTAGGGAGGATTGAGGCAGGCGCCGTCGAGCCAGGCATCGAACTGCCGCGCGGCAGCGGTGAGCGGCGCCGGGCCGGCGCGCTCCAGGACGATCACCATCCTCTCCGCCGGCGCCACAAAAACGCCGGCCACGGGTTCCCCATTCCCATTCACCACCAATGCGGAAAACGTGACCAGCGCCAGCAGCATCCCGATCTCCTACTGCAGCAACCCGTTAATCTCCCGCAACGTCTTCAAATCAAACTTCGGCTTCCGGTCATACGTCAGCAACCCGTTGATCTCCTGCTCCACATCGGTCAGCTGCGTGTAGCAAATCCCCATGATCTGCGGGATCTTCGCAATCCCTACATACAGGCTCCGCAGCCGCTCCAGCGCTGCCTCCGGCGTCTTCTCCACCCCGGCATATCCCCACGCATCGGCCGGCACCGGCGACCCCGGCAGCGGATACGCAATCCCCCCGAACTCGCTCAAAAACACCGGCGATCCGTTGTACTTGAACCCCGGCGCCAGCGCCGCCCGCCCGTTCCCCGGAAACGCAAACTCCTTCTGCCCCAGCACGGCGTACTTCTCCACCAGCCGTTCCCCGCGCGCCGCGTAGTCGTGAATGCCGAACAGGTCGGTCACGTCGGTGTGCTCCCAGCCGTCGTTGTCGATCACCGGCCGCGTCGGGTCCAGCGACTTCGTCAGGTGATACAGCGCCTTCAGATGCTGCGTCTGCCGCGTGTCCGCCACATCGCTCACACCCCACGATTCATTGATCGGAATCCACATCACAATCGACGGATGGTTCACGTCCCGCTCCACCGCCTCAATCCACTCCCGCGTGAACCGCGCCGCGTAGTCTTCGTCGTAGAGATAGGCATTCGCCATCTCGCTCGACACCAGGAAACCCATCTTGTCGGCCCAGTACAGGAACCGCGGATCCTCCAGCTTCTGGTGCTTCCGCGCCCCGTTGAAACCCATGTCCATCGTCATTTTGATGTCGTACTTCATCGCCTCGTCGGTCGGCGGCGTGATGGTCGACTCCATCCAATAGCCCTGATCGAGCACCATCTTCAGATACGTCGGCCGCCCGTTCAAATGGAACCGCCCGTTCTCAATCAGAATCGACCGGTAGCCGTAGTACGAACTCACCCGGTCCAGCACCTGCGCGCCCTTCCGCAGCTCAAAGTCCACGTCGTACAGGTTCCCCTGCCCGATGTTCCACTTCACCGGATCGTTCACGTACAGCCCCAGGTTCGCCCGCTCCCCGGTCAACGCCACCGCGCCCGATGTGATCACCCGGTCGCGGAACTTCACCGTCGCGTGCAGTGTCAACCCCGCCGCCGGCCGCGCCACCTTCACGTTGAACGTCACATGCCCGTCGGCCTGCGTCTGCGTCCGCAGTTTGTCGAGATAGCTCTCCCCGGCGGCCTCCAGCCACACCGGCTGCCAGATGCCCGTCGTCCGCGTATAGAAAATTCCCCGGCTTTGCGGCAGCCAGTACTGCTTGCCGCGGGGAATGTAGCGGTCCTCCGGCGGATCCTCCGCCCGCACTACGATCACCTGCGGCCCCGTGCCGGCCAGAAAGTCGGTTATGTCCAGCTTGATAGGCACATGCCCGCCTTCGTGCTGCCCGGCCAGCCGTCCGTTCACCCACACCATGGCCCGGTAGTCCACCGCGCCAAAATGCAGCAGCACGCGCCGGTTCGCCCAGCCCGCCGGTACCGTCACCGCCCGCCGGTACCACACCCAGGGATGGAAACTCGTGTCCCCGATGCCGGAAAGCTTCGTCTCAAACGCATACGGCACGTTGATCTTCCGCGTCAGCGCCTTCTTCGTCGCCGCCCAGTTTTCGCGCAACCCGGCGTTGGCGTCGTCAAACTCGAACTCCCATTCTCCGTTCAAGGTCTGCCAGTCCGGACGGGCGAACTGGGGCTGGGGAAGCTCCGGCCGCGGCACGGCGGCGGTGAGGGATATCGCAAAAATGGCAATAGTAAGCGCTTTCGACATGGCCATTGCATTGTATCAGGCGCCTTCCCGCCGCCGTGGGATTAGGATAGAACGATGACTCCGGCGCGTGGGTGGCTGGCCGTGGCGGGCGGGGTGGTGCTCTACCTCCTGCTCGAAGCCGGCCTGTTCCGCACCGGACTCTATCAGACCTTCCTCGCTCCGGACTCCTACGCCGGCAACTTTGAGTTCGTCGTGGAGGCCGAACGCACCCGCCCCGTCTCCCACCCCCGACAGGTTCTCACCATCGGCGACTCCCGCATGGCCTTCCGTGCCTGGCACGCCAACGCCCGGCAGTCCGAACTTACCTTCGGCAACGCCGGCATCGCCTCCTCCACCCCGCGCGTCTGGCACTACACCCTGAAAGCCATCGACCCCGCCCACGACCGCTACGAAGCCATCCTCTTCCTCGTTGAGGACTACGACGACGAAGACGTCGCCGAGGATCTCTCCCGCCGCCTCCTCGATGTCCAGCTCATGGTGGCCCGCATCGGCCTGGCCGATATCCCCGAACTCCTCTTCTCCTACCCGCAGTGGGCCGAACAGCGCGAAGTCCTCCGCAAGGTCGTCTTCAAAGGCTTCACCTACCAGCGCGACCTCCAGGAGTTCCTCAAAAACCCCCGCCAGCGCCTGGCCGGCCGGGAGTTCAAACGCCAGCAGTGGGCCCGCGTCCTTGGCAGCTATCAAGGCGAGGACCGCACCCTCGCCGGCCTCCACATCGACTGGCAGACCAACAAGGCCACCTACCCGGAAAGCCTCTCCGAGCAGGAGCGCAGACTCATCGACGATGTCCTGCTCCGGCCCGCCGAACCGCAAACCGGCCGCATGGGCGCCTATCGCCGCGAATGGTTCGGACGCATCCTCCAGCGCTACCACGGCTCCCGTACCCGCCTTCTCTTCGCCCGCGTCCCCCGCGGTCCCATTCCCCGCCCCGCCTCCCTCGTTCAGAAGAAGTCCGCCGTCCTCCGCCAACTCCCCGGCGTCACCCTCCTCGACGAAAACCTCCTCAACGAACTGGAACACCCGGATTTCTTCATCGACCCCCTTCACCTCAACGCCGAAGGCTGCCGCCGCCTGACCGATATCCTCACCCGCGCCGTGCGCGAGGCCCTGGACGCGCCCCGTGCTCTTTAACTCCGCCCAGTTCGCCCTCTTCCTGGCCGTCCTCCTCCCGGCTTTCTACCTCTCCCCGCTCCCGGCTCGCAAACCGCTCCTCCTGCTGGCCAGCTATGCCTTCTACATGGCCTGGAACCCCCGGTTCATCGTCCTGCTCCTCGCCCTCACCGTGGTCGATTACCTCGCCGCCCTCTGGATGGACCGCGCCGAAGGCCCGGCACGCAAGGCCGCCCTCATCGTCAGCCTCGCCGCCAACCTCGGCATGCTCGCCTACTTCAAGTACTTCGGCTTCTTCACCGGCATCGCCACCGATATCATCCTCCCGCTGGGCATCAGCTTCCACACCTTCCAGAGCATCTCCTACGTCGTCGACGTCTACCGCCGCGAGCAGGCCCCCGTCCGCAGTCTCCTCGATTACGCCCTCTTCATCGCCTTCTTCCCGCAACTGGTGGCCGGCCCCATCGTCCGCGCCAGGGAGTTCTTCGTCGACCTGAACCCCTGGCGCCCGCCCACCGGCGAGGCCGTCCGCCGCGGCGCCCTCCTGCTCGTCTTCGGCCTGGTGAAGAAGATGGTGGCCGCCGATCACTTTGCCCTCGCCGCCGACGCCTACTTCCAGAACCCCTCCGCCCACCCCGGCCTGCTGCCCGCCTGGGGCGGCCTGCTCGCCTTCGCCTTCCAGATCTTCTTCGACTTCTCCGGCTATACTGACACCGCCATCGGCTGCGCCGCCCTGTTCGGTTTCCATTTCCCCGACAACTTCCGCCGCCCCTACCTCGCCGCCTCCATCACCGAGTTCTGGCGCCGCTGGCACATGTCGCTCTCCCGCTGGCTTCGCGACTATCTCTATATCCCTCTCGGCGGCAACCGCCACGGCCCCTGGCGCATCTACCGCAACCTGATGCTCACCATGCTCCTGGGCGGCCTGTGGCACGGCGCCAGTTGGAACTTCGTCCTCTGGGGCGGCTACCACGGCGCTCTGCTCAGCGCCGAACGTTTCTTCGGACAGGCCGAACGCAAGGGCCCGCTCCGCGTCGTCCTCACGTTCTTCCTCGTCTGCCTCGGCTGGGTCTTCTTCCGTGCCGCCACCTTCGCCGACGCCGCCTGGATCCTCGGCCAGCTCTTCTCCCTCACCCCCGGCAAGTTCGGCCTCACCCAATGGGAGACCCGTCTGGCCGTGCTCTCCGCCCTGCTTGCCCTCGCCGAGGAGCGCTGGCAGTGGTTCGGAGCGCTCACCCGGCAACCCGCCTGGCGTTACGCCGCCGCGCTCGCCCTGCTGCTCCTCACCCTGGAGATGTTTGGCGTCACCGAAGCCAACATCCCCTTTATTTACTTCCAGTTCTGATTACGCTTCCACTTTGCCGGCAACGATCAGCGAGATTCCCACCCCGCCCATCTTCCGCATCAGCACCCAGTCGCTCTCCCCGGCCTTCTCCAGCGATCCTTCCTTGAAGTACTTCGGGTCTTCCTTCCAGAAGCTGAACACCGCCGGATGCAGCGTGTTGGAAACCTTCTTGCTCTGCTCCACCAGTTCCTTGAAGGTGGGTGTCGCCGCTGCGTCGGTGTCGGCGGAGGCCAGGCTCAGCAGCAGAAAGTCCCGCTGCGGCGCCGCGCCCTGATGGTCGCCGTTCTCCGGGTAGTAGGAGTAGCGCATGGTGTACAGCCCCGGCTTGAAAACCTGTCCGCGCCGGTCGGAATACGCCTGCTCCACTTTGATCACCGCCAGCAGCGAACCGTGCGGCACGTTCGGCATGGTCAGGTTCTGCTCCGTCGTCGGCTTCGGCGCCGGCAACTCCGCCCGGAACCAGATCTCACTCAACGGCTTGCCGTCTTTGCTGATCTTCACACCCTGTTTCTCCAGCAGCCCTTTGATGCTGTCGGAGAGCTCGGCCGGCGGCGCCGCGCCCGCCTCGGATTTGTACTCCTCCCCAAGCAGGACCGTGGCCGCTAACAGAATGCTGAGAAAAAACTTACGCATGAAATGGATTCCCTTTCGATACAATTCCAGACGGGCGTGAATGCAAACGATACTCGTAATAGATGACGACGACAGCCTCCGCGACACAATTGGTTTGATGCTGGAGCAGGAGGGTTACCGGGTCCACTTGGCCGCGGACGGAAGAGAGGGCTACGAACGGAGTCTGACCTTGCGCCCGGACCTGATACTCGTCGATTTGCGCTTGCCCGGGATGAGCGGTGTCGAGATCTGCCGGCAACTGCGGGCCGACAAGGTGCCGACTCCTATTATTGTACTCAGCGCCGTTGGCGACGAAATCGACAAGGTTCTCCTGTTGGAGATCGGAGCCGACGATTACGTTACCAAACCTTTTGGCCGCCGCGAACTGATGGCCCGTATGCGCGCCGTCCTCCGCCGCGCCACCACCGAATCCCACCGCGTCCTCCACTTCGGCGATACCGAGGTCGACATCGAACGCCGCATCGTGGTCCGCAAGGGCGAAGAGGTGAAACTCACCCCCGCCGAATACAACCTGCTCGTCTTCTTCCTCCAGAACGCGGACCGCCCCCTCACCCGCGACGTCATCCTCAACTCCGTCTGGGGCTACAATTCCTTCCCCAACACTCGTACTGTGGACGCCCACATTGTAAAGTTGAGACAGAAGTTCGAAGCCGATCCAGCCGTGCCCCGGCATTTCCTTACCGTCCACGGCGTAGGCTACCGGTTTCTTCCCTAGAGGGGCGGCATGGCCCGGACCATATTGATTGTTGAAGACGACAGAGCACTCGCCGGTACACTCGAAATCGGCCTGCTCGCGATTGACGACGTGGATACCGTCACCGTATTTGACGGACGCGCCGCCATGGAATTCCTGGAAACCCATTCCCCGCCCCCGGCGGTGGTTCTCAGCGATCTCGATCTCCCGCGTGTCGATGGGTATCAACTCATCTCCTGGATGCGCTCCCGCCCCGAACTGTTGCGTGTCCCGGTGGTCGCCATGTCCGCCCGCAACGATGCCAAGGGCGCTCTCGGCGCCGGAGCCAACCATTTTCTGGCCAAACCCTTCGCGCTCGCCGCCGTGCGCGCGCGGGTGCAGGAGTTATTGAATGCATAAGTGGATGTTCCTCCTGGCGGCTCTCCCGCTGGCCGCCCAGGACCTGTCGGCGATCCTCGCCCGCCTGGAGAAACTGGAGTCGGAAAACCGCGAACTGAAGCAGGAAGTGAAACAACTCCGCGAGCTCGTCGAAGGCAAACCCAGCCTCCCCGAGCGCCTCGACATCGCCGAACGCCGCGTCGAGGAGCAGGCCTCCACCAAAGTGGAAGCGGCCAGCAAATTCCCCATCACGCTCTCCGGCATGGCGCTCTTCCAGACCTTCTACAACACCCGCGGCTCCAACACCCTCGACGTTCCCACCCAGGCCGCCGCCACCCCGGGCCGCGCCGCCGCCGGCGCCTCGGTCCGCCAGTCCGTCATCGGCCTGCAGTACCACGGTCCGCAAACACTCTGGGGCGGCAAGATCTCCGGCAATATCTTCATGGACTTCTGGGACGGCAATACCGAGGGCGCCGCACCCCCCTTCCGAATCCGTACCGCCGAATTCACCATCGATTGGGCCACCCGCTCCGTCTCCGCCGGCCTCATGAAGCCGCTCATCTCCCCCCACGACCCCACTTCCATGGCCTACGTCGGCATCTCCCCCCTCACCAGTTCCGGCAACCTCTGGCGCTGGCAGCCGCAGGTCCGCTTCGAACAGCGCGCCGGCATCCTGAAGGGCCAACTCGCCCTCATGCAGACCGCCGAGGATTCCTCCGGCGCCCCCGCCAATCTCCTCAACAACCGCCGCCGCCCCGGCCTGGAAATGCGCGCCGCCGTCGCCAAGTCCTTTGGCGACCGCGACTTCGAGTTCGGCGTCGGCGGCCATATCTCGGAATCCCGCATCGGCAGCCAGAGCCTCCCCTCCCGCATCTTTTCCCTGGATTGGATGACAACCCCCGTCGCCAAGGTCACCCTCTCCGGCACCTTCTTCGACGGCCAGAATGTCCACCACCTTGGCGCCCTCCGCCAAAGCTTCCGCGTCGCCGCCAATGGCTTCGTTAACACCGTCCACTCCACCGGCGGCTGGGCCCAGGTCTCCCTCGCCGCCACCAGCCGGCTGACCTTCAACACCTTCGCCGGCATTCACGACGACCGTGATCGCGATCTCAACCGCGGCCAGAACGGCCGCAATCGCTCCGGCGGCGCCAACGTCATGTACCGCCTGGCCCCCAACGTCGTCCTCAGTTTCGAGGGAATGCAGATCCGCAGTAACTATGTGGGTACCACCAACCGCCGAATGAATCGATATGACCTTTCGATTGCTTACCTGTTTTAGCCTCGCGGCCGCCCTCCTGCCCGCCGCGGCGTTGCAGGGAAAAGTGGAGCTCGTCGACGCCAAGAAGAAGGGCTCCGCCGAAGGCGTCGTCGTCTGGCTGGAGCCCCTCTCCAATCCCCGCCCGCCAGCCCCCGGCAAGTTCGTCATGGACCAGCGGAACAAGAAGTTCCTTCCCCATATCCTCGCCATCCCCGTCGGCTCCCAGGTGGACTTCCCCAACAACGACCCCATCTTCCACAACGCCTTTTCCAACTTCTCCGGCCAGCCCTTCGATACCGGCCTCTATGCCCCCGGCACGTCACAAAAGATAACTTTTCGCCGCCCGGGCGCCGTCCGTGTATTTTGTAACATCCACGCCCACATGAGTGCGGTTATCGTGGTAGTGCCAACCCCGTACTTCGCCACCTCCGGGGCCGCGGGCAGCTTTCGCATCGAGAACGTTCCCGCCGGCGACTACACGCTGAAAGTGTTCCACGAACGCGCAACCGAAAAGACCCTGGCCGCCCTCGAGCGCCGGATCACGGTTTCCGCCGACCAGGACCTGGGCCCGGTGAAGATCTCCGAGTCCGGCTACCTCGAAGTTGGTCACAAAAACAAGCACGGCCACGACTATCCTCCGGTGCCCGCCGAAACCGGTCCTTATCCTGGAAAAAAAGGGAAGTAGCCCGCCAATGCCCCTGCGGTGGAAAATCTGGCTTTCGGTCTTCGGTATCGTCACCGGACTCTTCGGTGTGGCCGGATGGCTGCTCCAGCGCCACGCCGTGGAAAGCGCCACACTCAGCCTGGAAGAGGAAGTCACCGCCGGCTTTCAGGCCTATGAATCGGTGCTGAAGGCGCGTCAGGAGATGATCGGCTCGGCCGCCCTCCTGCTCTCCAGCCTCCCCAATGTCCGCGCCGCCTTCGGCACCGGGGACCCGGCCACCATCCGCGACTCGGCCACCGAACTGGGCGCCTACCTGAGCCCCACCCTGAAAGAGTCCACCTTCCTCGTCGTTGCCGACCCCCGCGGCACCGCGATCGCCGTTCTCTCCGGCGAACCCAAGCTCACCCGCTGGCCCGTGGAAGCCGCCGTCGTCCCCTCCGCGCCCCGCCAGGTCTCCGGCTACCACGTGCAACAGGGCATGCTGTTCCGCCTGGTCCTCACCCCGGTCTTCGTCGACAGCGTGCGCGGCCCTGCCCTCATCAGCGTCCTCGTCGCCGGCTACCCGGTCACCAATGCCACCGCCGCGTCTTTGAAACAGTCCACCGGCGGCAGCGATTTCGTCTTCTCCGGCCCCTCCGGCGCCTTCGCCTCCACCGTCGCGGCCATCTCCCCGGACGATGCCCGCATCGAACGCGACCTCCTCGGCCTCGACGGCGCCCCGGTCGGCAAACTCACCATCGCCCGCACCTTCGGCGCCGCCGGCCAGCGCCTGGCCCGCCTCCGCCGCGACCTGCTGCTCATGTGGGCCGCCGCCCTGCTGCTCAGCCTCCTGCTCGGCTACGTCCTGGCCAACCGCATCGTTCGCCCCATCTCCGCGCTTGACCTCGCCGCCTCCGAACTCTCCAAACAGCACCTCTCCCACCGCATCCCCTCCGCCGTCGCCAACTCCGGCGACGAGTTCGGCCGCCTGGCCGCCGCCTTCAACCAGATGGCCGGATCGCTTGAGGACGCCCAGCGCGACCTCATCCGCCATGAACGCATCTCCACCGTCGGCCGCCTGGCCTCCTCCATCGTCCACGATCTCCGCAACCCGCTCGCCGCCATCTATTCCGGCGCCGAGATGATGGTGGATAGCGACCTCCCCCCGGCTCACAGCAAACGCCTCGCCGTGAACATCTACAACGCGTCCCGCCGCATCCTGGAGATGCTCCAGGAACTGCTCGACGCCAGCAAAGGCAAACAGGGCGAGCGGGAAGCCTGCAACATTCTCGAGCTCGTCCAAACCGCCGTGCTCTCCCAGGAGTCGGCCACCTCCCACGTCGAGTTTGCCGTCGAGGTGCCCGAGGAGTTGGAGGCTACCGTGGAACGCACCCGCATGGAGCGGGTATTCGTGAACCTGATCGCCAATGCCGTGGAGGTGATGCCCAACGGCGGCAAGGTGGCCATCCGCGGCGTCCGCGAGAACGGCCATATGCATATCACCGTCGCCGATGAGGGCCCCGGCATCGCCAAGGAGATTCGCGATCAGCTCTTCCAGCCGTTCACCAGTTTCGGCAAACGCAACGGTCTGGGCCTGGGGCTGGCGCTCAGCCGCGAAACGGTGCTCGATCACGGTGGCGAGATCTGGGCCACGCAGGCCGCTCCGCGCGGCGCCATCTTCCACGTCAAGCTGCCGGTGGGTTGACAGCCTACTCTGCCCGCGGCCCCAGTTCATCGATCTCCCGCTGCAACTCCGCCGCCCGCCGCCCGCGCATGGCGATTCCCAGGACGATCCATACCGCCAGCAGCGCCAGGAACGGCAACATGTTTCGCCACCGGGCCAGGTTTCCCGCTGCCTGCCGCACAATCACCGCCACCAGCGTCACACACGCCAGCACCAGCGGTCCCTGCCACAGCCAGGCGTTGCGCAGATGGTCCCGCCGCCGCTCCAGTACCGCACGGTAGTGCGCCAGGCCGGTAGCGCCCGGCTTCTCCGGTGCCGGCCCCCGCAACACGGCTCGGAAGCGGAAGACGATGAACCCGCACCAGAGCAGAATCACGCCCAGCGCGCCGCCCACCTCCACGCCCGGTTGCGGGGCCAGGCGCCAGGCCAGCACGGCCGCAAACCCCAGCGCCGCCCCAACGCAGACCAGGATCTCCTGACGCGTCGCCCATTGCGTGTCACGCGTTCTCCGCTCCACCATCCGTTCCAAATGAATCGCCGCTTCACTCATCGGTTGATTCCTCCAAAGATGCGAAAGTTCTTCAGGCACGGTGTTCTTCCTTCTGCAGCCGGCGCGACAGGATACTCTTGATCCGGTACACCTTCATCGCCACGTGGGCCGGCGAAAGCCCGGTGATCTCCGCGATCGCGCCGTTATCCATCTCTTCCAGATAAGAAAGCATGATCTGCCGGTCCAGCGGTTTCAACGCGTGGATCAGCCGCGCCAGGCGGTCCAGCGCGCGGCGCCGGTCGATATCCGGCTCCCAGCCCGCCGCCTCCGGCGACTGCTCCAGTTCCTCCAGGCTCACAAACAGCAGCCGCTTCCGGCGCTCCCCGTCGATGTAGGAGACCGCGGCGTTGTGCGCCACGCGGAACGTCCAGGTCCGCAGCGAACAGCGCCCGTCGTAGTGTTCAAAGCTCTTCCACAACTGCAGGTGGATGGTCTGGCGCAAGTCCAGGCGTTTGTCCGGGTCGGCCTCGTAGCCGGCCGCCAGGCGGTCCAACGCGCGGCCGTACTCCTCCACCGCCGCGTTGTACAGATCCTGGTTCACTTGCCTCACACTGTTTGTAGTCGCCGCACGGGCGCAGTTATAACAGAAAAGGAGTGCGCATGACGCGGCGGACCATTCTCGCGGGGCTTGCGGGCCTGGCGGCGGCGGGCGCCGAGCCCCTGCGTGTCCCGCTGCGCGTCATTCTCGATTCCCGCGCCCGCATCCCGCCCGCCGTGCTCGCGGCGTTCTGGCAGTCGATCTGGCCGCAGATGCTCGGTGACTTCGCCGCCGCCGGCATCCGCGTCGACGCCGCCGAAGGCAAAGGCGAAATGAAGCGCACCCCCAGCGGCCGGCCGCTGTTCACCGGCCTCTCCCACACCGCCATCAACCTGGTGCTCGCCGAGGCCATCCCCATGGAGTGGGACCGCGCCCACGGCCTGGCCGGCGTCACCACGCAATACGATGGCGACCACGTCTGCCTGGTGGCCGTCCCCCGCGCCCATGGCCATCGCATCCCCTTCGTCGCCGTCAACACGCTGGTGCACGAACTCCTCCACGTTCTTCTCGGCGATATCTATGAGCCGCGGCCGAAGGGGTTGACGGGTCGCACCCGCGAGGCGAGAATCGATTGGTACGCCACCCGCCTGTGGCTGTTCGGCGATGGGGCGGAGATCGGGCGGGCGGCGGCTGCCTACATGGCGCGAAGGGGTGCGAAATGAGCCGGGTACAGGAAGCGCTCGCGTGGCTGGAGGCGCATGCCACGCAGCAGGACCGGGACAACATGAAGCGGTTCGATATCGGCGCCAAACAGTTCTACGGCGTGTCGATGAAGAACATCCAGACGCTGGGCAGGCAGTTGGGCCGCGACCACGCGCTGGCCGAGGCCCTTTGGAAGACCGGCTGGTACGAGGCGCGGACGCTGGCGGCGTTTGTCGATGAACCGGCGCGGGTCACCGCCGCGCAGATGGACCGCTGGTGCCGCGATTTTGACAACTGGGGCATCTGCGACACGCTCTGCTTCAAACTCTTTGACCAGGCGCCACCCGCCTGGACGATGGTGCCCAAGTGGTGCGGCCGCGGCGCCGAGTTCGAAAAACGCGCCGGCTTCGCGCTGCTCGCCAGCCTGGCGTTGCACGACAAGAGCGCGCCCGAAGAGCGCTTCCTGGAGGGCCTCGCCCTGGTGGAAACCGGAGCCGCGGATGAGAGAAACTTTGTGAAGAAGGGCGTAAGCTGGGCGTTGCGGTCCATTGGGCGCCGCCACAACCCGGCACTGGGCGCGGCGGCAGTGGCAACGGCCACCCGGCTGGCCGCTTCAGCCAATCCAGCCGCACGCTGGGTGGGCCGCGACGCGCTTCGCGATTTCCGGAAGGAGAAGATTTATGGTGCTGACCAAGGATGAACTGATTGCCACGCTGCGGAGCGAGGTGCGGCTGCTGACCCATTTGCTGTCGAAAGTGGAGCCGGACATGCTCGCTTACCGCCCCACCCCGCACCAGCGGAACCTGCTGGAGCTGTTGCAGTATCTGAGCATCATGCCGCCCATCCATCTGCGCGCCACCCTTGCCGACAGCTTCGACGGCGAGGCCTGGAGCAAGTCCTGGAACGCCGAAGAGGCCATTGCGCGGACGCTGAGCCTGGACGAGATCCGGGAGGCGATCGGCCGCCACAATCTGCTGTTTGATGAGCTCCTGGGCCCATGCACGGACGAGCAGCTACGCACGCCGATCGAGATGTTCGGCGGCGTGGCCAGCCGCGGCTCGATGATCGTCAGCCTGGTGCTGACCCACTACTCCGCCTACCGCATGCAGCTGTTCCTGTACCTGAAGTCCTGCGGGCGCGAGGAGCTGAACACGATGAACCTGTGGGTGGGCGTGGACCGGGCGCTTTAGAGCCAGAACAGCACTGGCTGATCGCGGCCGGTGGCGTGGGTCAGCACGCGGTCATAGACGCGGGCGCCGCCGTCACCGTTGGTGAAGACGAACAGCGCGTCGCCGCTGGCCGGCTCGGCAAAGGCGATGTTCTTGAACCCCGGGTTGTCGCCCCATTGGAACACGTGGGTGCGGCCGCCCGCTTCCTGTATACCCCAGCCGAGCCCCCAGCCGATAAACTCGTTCACCCGCGTCTGGCGGCGCGGCAGTTCCGGGTTGCGGATGGCGGCGGCCAGGAAGCGGGCGTACTCCTCGGCGCTGGTTACCAGGCTGGCGGCGGCGTTGGGGAGCAGGTTGTTGGGCAGAGTGGTCCGCGCCGCGGCCACGGCATCTTCGTGGCGCAGGGCTTCCACTGGTTTGCCGGCCTTGGCGGCGTGGTCCCGGAGTTGGCGAGCGGCGGCGTCCCAGTTCCGGCGCGGTTCGCCGCGGCCGCTGTGCGGCTGCGCCGTCCGCGGCAGCGTCTGCGGATCCCACACCAGAGTGGACGCCGCCATGCCCAACGGCTGGAAGACGAGCGCGCGGCAGAGCGCCCCGAACCCCTCGCCGGAGACCTGTTCCATCACCCGCTGCAGGTAGTAAAAACCTTCGCCGGAGTACTGGTAGCGGGCGCCGGGGGCGAAGGCGGGGACCAGTTTCGGGTCCGGGTCGTTCGGCCGCGGGAAGCGCCAGTTGGGGAAGCCGGAGGAGTGGCTCAACACGTGGCGCGCGGTGACGGTGCGGGCCACCGGATCGGCGAGATCGTCGACGTACTGGGAGAGCGGCCGGTCAAAATCCAGTTTGCCCTGGGCGCGCAGCGCGAAGGCAGCATAAGCGGTGATCTGTTTGGTGAGGCTGGCCGCCTGGAAGAGCGTCGAAGGCGTTACCGGGTCCTTACCGCCGGCGGTGAGCACGCCGAGCGGGGCAATCCAGGCGAGTTTGCCGCTCTCCAGCGCGCCGATCACCGCGCCGGGCACCGACGCCGCCCGCATCAGCGGCGCCAGTTCGGCCAGATAAGCTTGCGACGGTTTTTTGCGCCATCCGCCGGCAAAGAAGGCGCTCTGCAGGAAGGAACGGCGATTGAGCGGCGGCATCTCTCTTTCTACGCGGCCGGGGGCGATTCGTTACTCCGCCCGCTTCTTGCCCTTCTTTTTTTTCTTCTGGCCGGCCCGCTGCGGCGTCCACTTGGCGGGAATGTTGCTCTTGTCCCAGGCCTGCCAGGCGGCAGTCATCTTCTCCACCCGCGCCGGTTCCGCTTTCGAGAGATCGTTCTTCTCGCCGATATCGGTTTTCAGGTTGTAGAGCGCCGGGGCGCCGTCACCCATCGACATCAGCTTCCAGTCGCCTTCGCGCATGGCCCACTGGCGGCCGAAGCGCCAGAAGAGCTGTTCGTGCGGGGCGCCCTTCGCCTTGCCGGTGAGGAACGGTAGCAGGTTGACGCCGTCGAGCTTCCAATCGGCGCCAGGCGTGGCGCCCGCCGCGGCCGCGAAAGTCGGTAAGAGATCGAGCGCGATGACCGGGTGGGAATAGACCTTCCCCTTCGGAATCTTGCCGGGCCACTGCATGAGGAACGGCACGCGAATGCCGCCCTCGAAGACCTGCGCCTTGAAGCCGCGCAGCGGATCGTTCTTGGACGTATTGCCCGCCGTGGGCCCGCCGTTATCGCTATGGAAGACGAGGAGGGTGCGGCCGGTGAGCTTGTGTTTTTCCAGGGTCTTCAGGATCAGGCCGACGCCGTCGTCCATGGCCGAGAGCATGGCGGCGAAGGTCTTGCGCCGGGAATCGGTGATTTTGCCCTCAAAGCGGTCTTCGTACTTCTTCAGCGCCTGGAGCGGCGTGTGCACGGCGTTGAAGGGGAGGTAAACGAAGAACGGCTTGTCCTTGTTGCGGTCAATGAAGGCGGCGGCTTCGGAGGCGAAATGGTCGGTGGTGTAATCGACTTTGGGGACTTTGGCGGTGCCGCGGAAAATGGGGTTGGCCGGATCGGCTTCGGCGTCCAGGTAGCTGTGGGCGCCGCCGAGGAAGCCGTAAAACTCGTCGAAGCCGCGCTGCTGCGGGTGATAGGCGGGCTTGTAGCCGAGGTGCCACTTGCCGAACATTCCCGTCTGATAGCCGAGATCCTTCATGCGTTTGGGCATGGCGGTTTCGGTGAGCGGAAGGCCGAACTCAGCCACGGCCTGTTCGGCGGGGCCGGGGTTGAACTCGTGGCCGAAGCGGGTCTGATAGCGGCCCGTCATGAGGCCGGCGCGCGTGGGGCTGCAATAGGGGCAACTGACGTAGCCATCGGAGAAGCGGATGCCGTTGCGGGCAATGGAATCGAGGTACGGGGTGGGGATGTCTTTGCCGCCGTAGGAGCCGAGATCGGCGTAGCCGAGGTCGTCGCCGACGATAAGAACGACGTTCGGTTTGGGGTCC
This sequence comes from uncultured Solibacteraceae bacterium, assembly GCA_964430625.1. Lineage (GTDB taxonomy): Bacteria > Acidobacteriota > Terriglobia > Bryobacterales > Bryobacteraceae. The sequence goes on along the minus strand of CAYSFR010000011.1, from coordinate 189,420 downwards.
GCGGCGACGGCAAGCGGCGCGGCGGCGAGTGCGGAAAGAAACTGGCGGCGATTCATGGCTTAGGCCCTCCCTCGGGACGCGGTGGCGGCGCGAAGCTGCGTCCGCAGCTCCGATTTCAACTTCGCGTGGCTCTCGCTTTTGGCGAGGTTCTTCATCTCTTTCGGATCGGTCTGGTAGTCGTAGAGCTCTTCGCCCTCCTGGCCGCCGTTCCATTCGGTAAAGCGGTAGCGCTCGGTGCGGATGCTGTAGCCCATAATCTTCTGGCCGCGGGCCACTTGGCTGATGGCGGGGCGGTCCCATTTGGCATTGGGGTTGTTGAGCAAAGGGAGGAGGTTTTTGCCGTGGAGGTTCGCCGGGACGTCCTTCAGGCCGCAAAGAGCGGCGAGAGTGGGGTAGAGGTCCAGGAGTTCGACGGTGCGCGGGCAGCCTTTGCCGCGGGCCTTGGCGGACGGCGCGGCGATGATTAGCGGCAGCCGGGTGGCGGCGTCGAAGACCGTCTGTTTCATCCACTGGCCGTGTTCGCCGTTGCCGTAGCCGTGATCGGACCAGAAGACGACAATGGTGTTACTGGTGAGCTTCAGCCGGTCGAGCGCGTCGAGGAGTTTGCCGACGTTGGCATCGACGAAGGAGATGGAGGCGTAGTAGGCCTGCAGGACCTCCTGCGTCTGGCGGCGGGTCATGTTCCAGTTGGGCGGATCGGTCCAATACGCCCAGGGCGGGGCGATCTTGTTTTCGCCCTCGGCAAACGGGATGGGCTCGATCTTCTCCGGCGGATACATGTCGAAGTACTTCCTGGGCGCGATGTAAGGGCAATGGGGGCGGTAGAAGCCGGCGGCGAGGAAGAAGGGGCCGTCCTTGTGCTGCTCCATGAGCTTGATGATCTCGGCGGCGACCATGCCGTCGGTGTGCTCTTCATCGGGCGCCGGGCTGGCGTAGAAGCTGAGCGAGGAGCCGGCGTTTTTGCGCTGCGGGGTGTGGTTGATGAGTTTGGGCTCTTCGGCTTTGTCGATGCCCTTGGGGTTGATCTTGTGGCTCCAGCTGGGGGCGTCGTCCAGGCCGTCGGTGCCGATGTCGCCGGGGTTTCCGTAGTGGTAGATTTTGCCGGCCCGGGCGGCGAAGTAGCCGTTGTTCTTGAAGCACTGGGAAAGGGTGACGACGTTGGGGACGGCTTCCCGGAAGTGTTTCTGGAGGTTGTAGACCTTGGTGGTGTCCGGGGCGAGGCCGGTCATGAGGGAGGAGCGGGAGGGGCTGCAGAAGGCGAACTGGCAGAACGCGCGGTCAAAGCGCACGCCGCGGGCGGCGAGGCGGTCCAGGTTCGGGGTCTTGACCACCGGGTGGCCGTAGCAGCCGAGGGCGTTGTTCATGTCATCGGTGGCGATGAAGAGAACATTGGGGCGGCGGGCGGGTTGAGCGGCGGCGGCGAGGGAGGTGAAGAGGAATTGGCGGCGGTTCAGCATACGTCCTTGTGGGCCTGGATGAGTTTATGGCGGAGCGCGGCGAGGCGCTTGGGTTCTTTGGCGGCGAGGTCGGCGGTTTCGCCCGGGTCCGATTTCAGGTGAAAGAGTTCAAAGACCTCGAGCGGGCGGGCCTTGAATTCGGCGAGGTGTTCGGGTTTGAAGCCGGAGACGGCGGGGAGGGGCGTTTCTTTGTTCCAGGCGCCGGTGATCTTCCAATCGCCGTCGCGGAGGGAGGCGCGGGGCGCGTCGAGGGCATTGAAATAGTGCCAGTGGAGCGGCTGGGATCGGCGGACGGGTTTGCCCTGGAAGGCGGGGAGGAGGCTGGCGCCGTCGAGCGGTTTGGGGGGGAGTGGAGCGCCGGCGATGGCGGCGAAAGTGGGGAGGAAGTCGACGCCGCAGACCGGTTCGCTGGAAGTCGTTCCGGGGGCGATGCGGCCGGGCCAGCGGGCGATGGCGGGGACGCGGTATCCGCCCTCGTAGAGGCTGAGCTTCATGGAGCGGAGCGGGCCGGCGGAGCCGTGGCTGCGCCAGCCGGCGGGATAGCGAAGGAGGGTTTCCGGGCCGTTGTCGGAGGTGAAGAGGACGAGGGCGTCGCCGCGGCCGGCGGCCTCCAAGCCTTCCAGGAAGCGGCCGAAGTGATGATCCATCTCGCTGACGTTACCGTAGTAGAGCGCCTGGCCCGCCTTTTTCGCCTGCGGGTAACGGTCGACGAAGGCGGGGCTGGTGGCGATGGGCTCGTGGGGGGTGTGGAAGCAGAGGAAGAGGTTGACGGGTTTGGAGCGGGGAACGGTGCGGAGCCAGGAGAGGGCTTCGTCGACGATGAGGCCGCTGGAGTAGCCCTTCAGCGGGCCGGCTTTCTGGCCGTTGCGGACGAAGTTCACGGGATTCTCGTGCGAAGGGCCGGCGTTGTTCTGGGTGGAGAACCAGTGATCGAAGCCGTGGTCGCCGGGTTGGGGCTGATCCGGCGAGTTGAACTTGCCGTTGGCGTGCCACTTGCCGGAGTGGCAGGTGGCGTAGCCGTTTTGCTGGAGCATTTTGGCGAAGGTGACCTCGCCGGCGGCGAGGTGCATGGGGGAGCCGGGAGGGATCCAGTCGTAGACGCCGAGGCGGTAGGGGGTGCGGCCGGTGAGCATGCCGCAGCGGGAGGGGCTGCAGACGGGAGCGGCGGCGTAAGCGTTGGTGAACTTCATGCCTTGGCGGGCGAAGGCGTCGAGGTTCGGGGTGCGAATGACGGGGTGGCCGAAGCAGCCGAGGTCTCCGTAGCCGAGATCGTCACAGAGGACGACGATCACGTCCCGCGGTTTGGCGGGGGCGGCGGCCGCGGAGAGGAGGATCTGCCGGCGGGTCATTTACGAAGGAGGGGGAGGATCGCCGCGTCGAGCGCTTCGTCGTTGACGGCGGCGAGCGTGGCTTTGTGGAGGCTCCAGTGTTCGACGTGGGTGAGCGCTTCGTCCTTGTCGAGTCTGGTGAAAGGGCCCATGGTTTCCAGTTCGAGGAAGTCCTGATTGGTGAAGATTTCAAACGACGCGCCGAACTCGGGATGCGCGAGGCCGGGAGTGGGGAAGTACTCCTTGAGGAAGACTTCGCCGTTGAGGAAATAGGCGCCGAAGGTGTGTTTGTTCCAGTGGCCGAGCTTCTGGGGGATGCGATTGGCGGGGTCCTGCTGGAGGGTGAGGTATTTGCGGGTGAACTTCCAGCGGGGGTCAGTCAAATCGGTGAAGGCCCACATGATGAGGGGGTTGGAGGGGGGGAGGTCCTCGGGGTGGGTGCCGCGCGGGGGGAAGCCGGTGACGCCGAGGCCGGTGGGGGCCATGACGGTTGGGGTCCAGGCGGCGATTTCGACGGGGAGGAGGCCGCGGTTCCAGATGGTGTGGGTGACGGTGACCTGGGTGCCGGAGGGGGCAAGCTGGAGCTGGATGCGCTTCTGGAGATTGGTTTCGGGCTCGACGGGCTGGGTGGCGGTGAGGGTATCGCCGGCGGCTTCGATGGCGATGGGGGAGTTATCGAGGGCGTAGGTGGCGTAGCGGTCCTCGGGGCCTTTCCAGAGGCGGTGACCGCCGCGGAGGGTCCAGTTGGGCTCGCCGGATTTGCCGAGTTCTTCGGTGAACTCCTTGAAGAGGTTCTGGCCGCCAGTGAAGGCGTAGCGCATGACGCGGGGGCCGATGTCCTGGGTGACGATCAGTTCGACGGTTCCGTTGGAGAGGCGCCAGCAGTTGGGCCAGCCTTTCCATTCCTGCTTTTCGATGGTTACTGACATGGGGGGTCCAGGGCTATTTTATGGCAAGGACGGCGTCAACGGGCGATCCGGTGACGACGGCGGCGGTGGAGGAGAAGCCGACGGCGCGGCAGAGGGCGTCGTATTCGGCGGCGGTGCGTTCCTGGCCTTCGGTGCAGGTGAGCATGTTGAGGGACTGCATCATGGCGCGGGCGGGGCCGGAGCGGCCGGGGTTGAGGAGCATTTCGCAGATGAGGAGGCGGCCGCCGGGCGGGAGGGCGGCGTGGATTTTGGCGAGGAGGGTTTGGATTTTGGGGAGGGACCAATCGTGGAGGATGCGGGCGACGGCGTAGCAATCGGCGGGGGGAAGCGGGTCGGCGAAGAAGTCGCCGGCGACGGTTTGGACGCGATTGGCGGTGATCTCGCGGGTGAGGGGGATGACTTGGGGGAGATCGAAGACGGTGGCGCGGGCGTGGGGATAGCGATCGAGGAAGGCGAGGGCGAGGTGGCCGGTGCCGCCGCCGAGGTCGACGAAGTGCTGGACAGCGCTCAAGTCGTGGGCGGCGATGGCCTGGGGGGAGCTGAGCATGCCGAGGCCGTGGAGGCCGGTGAGGAAGGTCCGCATGGACTCGTCGGTCTGGAAGAAGTGGCTGAAGATGGGGCCTTCCATTTGAAAGGCCTGGGGCCAGCGGTGAGAGCCCTGGCGAACCGCGTCCGGCAGGTGGTGCCAGAGGCGCCAGAGGACGTTGGAGGAGTAGAGCGCGTAGCCGGCGAGGGTGTGCGGGCTGGAGCGTTTGAGGTAGGTTTCCGATTCAGGGGTATTGGAATAGACGCCATTGGCCTTGGCGAGGAGGCCGAGGGAGACGCAGGCATCGAGGAGGAGTTCGGTGGCGCGTTCGTTGGAGCGGGCTTGCGCGGAGAAGGCGGCGGCGGAGATGGGGGTGGCCTCAAAGACGCCGAGTTCGAGGGCGGTAAACATGGTCTGGGAGCGCCGGAAGGCGTCGAGGAGGTCGGGGACGATTTGGGGTTGGGGGATCATGAGGGGCGGAAGTGGTCCCAGCCGCGGGGCGGGAGGGGTTGGTTGTTGAATGTGACGGAACCGGGGGTGCCTTTGACGACGGTACCGATGATGTGGCAACCGGGGGGAAGGGGGAGGCGTTTGGAGAGGGTGAAGAGGAGGGCGTAGTCCTCGCCGCCGTGGAGGGCGTGTTGGAGGGAGGCGCCTTTAGCGATGGGGACGTCGACAAGATCGGCGGCGCAACCGGAGGCGAGGCAGAGGCGGGAGAGGTCGAGGGAGAGGCCGTCGCTCAGGTCCATGGCGCATTTGACGCCTTGCTCGCGGAGGAGTTTGCCGAGGGCGAGTTGGGGTTTGGGGAGGAATCGGGAGCGGGTATCGAGGGCAAGGGCGGCCTGGCCGAGGGGGCCGGAGACGCAGATGCGTTCGCCGGGGCGGGCGGCGGAGCGGAGGAGGGCTTTGCCGCGGGGGAGTTCGCCGCAGACGGTAACGTCGCAGGAGATGGTGTTAGTGGAGGAGAGGTCGCCGCCGGCGAGGATGACGTGGTGGCGTTTGGCGAGTTTGAGAAACCCGTCGAAGAAGCCGTCGACCCACTTGGCGGCTTGCGGGGGGAAGGCGAGGGAGAGGAGGGCGAAGAGGGGGCGGGCGCCCATGGCGGCGCAATCGGAGAGGGAGCGGGTGAGGGCGATGTGGCCGACGTCGGAGGGGCGGGAGTCCCAGGTGAAGTGGACGGACTCGTGCATCATGTCGGCGGTGAAGACGAGGTCGGTTTTGGAGCCGGGCTGGCGGAAGATGGCGCAATCGTCGCCGATACCGGTGAGGACGCCGTTGCCACTGGCGACGCCCAGGCGGAGGGCGCGGGCGTGGATGCGATCGATGAGGTTCGCTTCGGTCAAGCTAACATTGTAGAGTTATGTTGCGCACCTTAATGCTGGCCTTGTTGGTGACCGCCGCGGTGTGGAGTCAGGACCGGAACGCTCCTCGGGGGAAGGCGGGGGAGTTCGACTTCTATTTGTTGTCGATGTCGTGGTCGCCGCAGTACTGTTCGACGCCGGCGGGGGCGCGGGACAATACGCAGTGCAACGGGGGGCGGCAGTACACGTTTGTGCTGCACGGGTTGTGGCCGCAATATGACCGGGGGTGGCCGCAGTTTTGCGCGACGCAGCAGACGCTGTCGAACGCGGTGGTGGAGAAGATGATGGACATCATGCCGAGCCGGCGTCTGATCCGGCATGAGTGGGAGAAGCACGGGGTGTGCACGGGGCTGAGCGCGGCGGAGTATTACGGGAAGGCGCGGGCGGCGTTTGCGGGGGTGAAGGTGCCGGCGACTTTCCAGGCGCCGAGGGCGGCGCGGACGGTGGCGCCGGGGAAGATCCGGGACGAGGTGTTGGCGGCGAACCCGGGGTTGATGAGGGAAGCGGTGTCGGTGACGTGCGCGGGGCGGTTCCTGAACGAGGTCCGGGTGTGCCTGGGGAAGGACATGAAGGGGCGGGCGTGTTCGGCGGATGTGACGCGGCAGGCGTGCCGGGTGCCGGAGATTATCGTTCAGCCGGTGAGATAACCCAGATTCTGGGTTAAGTTGGGTTAAGTCGGGTTTATCTGGGAAAAGTTGGGTTAACTGTGGGTTGTTCTTGGGTTATTCCAAATCGTAAGTCCTTTCCTGTCAACATTTCTTGGGTTATTCCCATCAAATTGACCTTTTTGGGGCGGCGCGGGCCGCGGGAATCGAAAAAGGGCTCGGCCGCCGGGAGGCGATCGAGCCCTTACTCTTTCATTATAGCAGGGTGTCAAGCGATTTCGGGTGGTTTTGCTGGTAAGGGTATTGTTTTCAGCAAGATAAATTTTGTGAACGGGTTTTGGGGGGGAGCGTGGTCGCGGGGGTGGGGGGGATCATTTATCTGCTCAATTCGCTTGTAAACAATTGATAAAAAGAGACTTAAAAATGGGGACGGCTGCACCCGACACCATTTTTTTGGGGGGGTGGGGGATTTCACCCGGTGGGGTGGGTATGTTGTTGATTATTTTGGGCGGGGGAATGGCACGTCACGTGCTTTAATGAGGGCAGGATGAATCGCGTGTTCCAGTTCGTGTTTGCTCTGCTGGTGGCGGCAACCCTGTTGCTGACGCCGGTGGGGGCTTGCGCGGCGCAGCCGGATGCACCGACCCATCCTTGTTGTCCTCCGAAACCGGTCCCCCTTCCGGACGATTGCGCCCGGCCGGGGTGTATCTACATGGATACCCATGTGACCCCCGCCGCCTCACCAACGGCGGATGACGCCAGCCCGGTCAGTACATCTCCTTCTCTCCCGACTGGCATCGTCACTGTCCCTGTCTACACTCCGGCCCGCGCGGTCCTGGCTGCGCCACCGCTCTCGCGGGAACGTTTTGTCGTCTTCCACCAGATCCTGGTCTAGCCTCCCTACCCCCCACTCTGCTCCCCCTGCCACTCCGGCATTCGTCTGTCCGCAGATCCGCTCCCTCTCCAGGATTGCCTTTATGCGCGCTCCTTTTGCCATTGCCGCGCTCTGCTGTGCGTACGCGCAACAGCAGACACCCCCGGATGACCCTTTTGCCGGTGTCACCGCCGCGCCCGTTCCGGCGACGGCGGAACCGCGGCAGGGCGGATTCTTCCGCACCAACTTCGGGTTCCGTACCGAGGTGATGTCACAATTCACCGTATCCGCGGCTGAGAAGACGGCTTCGCGGCAATCGGTGGGTTTTGAGGTGCTGAAGAAGTTCTCCAGCGCCACGGCGACCTTCGCCTCCTTCAACTTTCAGGGGCGGATGGTGCGGCGGGACCGGTTTCAGGCGATCTCCAACGACATGGAAGGCGCGACCCGGCCGGGGTGGACGTTCGAGTATCACAACGCGTATCTGGACCTCTATAACGTCTTCGGCTCGCGGCACCCGGGCCGCTTCCACCTGCGGGCCGGCCGCTTCTATCTTCCGTTCGGCCTGAACCTGCAGACCGATACGCATGGCACCGTGCTGCAACTCTCCAACGACCGGAACTTCGGCTTTGAACGCGACTGGTACACCGGGCTGTATGGGATGCTGAACCGCCACCTGAACTACGACGCCTACTACATGGCGGGATCCGGATACGGTTTGCGATTCCAGGGACAGAGGGGGCTGGCGGCGGTACGGGTGAGCCTGGCGAACCGGTACGCCAACCGGTATGGGTTGGAGGGCGGGGTCGCGGTGCTGACGGGGGAACGGCTCAACATGGCCCACATGCACGGCAGGGCTGTGGAGACGCGGCGGGCGGGCGGCGATGCGCGCCTGCGGCGGGCGGTGCCGAGCGGGACGCTGACGCTGACCACGGAACTGAGCCGGGGCACGGACAACGGGCTGCCGGTGAACATGCAACTGCACCAGGCCGAATACCTGCACGCCTCGCGGCGCTGGGGCTTTGCTACGCAATACCGGCGATTCCAGGCCGGTTCGCCGGAGGCGTCGCTACTGACGGAGTTCACCTGGTATTTCCGCAACGATGTGGCGAACTCCAGCCTGCACTGGGTGAAGTTCCACGTCGACCACCGGCTGCAGCCGGCCAAGCCGCGCACTGTTTTCGCGCTGCAGTACTACTTCTATCGCTAAGGATTTGCTATGAAACTGCTCGCATTGCTTCCGCTGCTACCGACGCTTTACGGCGCGATCGGGTGCACGCTCTCCAACCCGGCCGAGGATCTGAAATACCTGTATCCGCAGATGACCACGTTCAAGGAAGAGCTGCGGGAGTTCCCGCGGCTGAAGGACGGCGCGGCGTTGTACCAGGGGTTAAAGGAGCGGCTGGCGGCCGACCTGGATCCGCTTTATGAGTCCTACGAGACGCCGTACACGGTGTACACCGTATTTCAAGGGCAGACGCGCATCGGGGTGGTGCATGGGGTGAACGTTCCGGGGAAAGGCGGGGTGATCCAGGTATTCCTGTCGGTCCATCCGGAGACGGCAGTGATTCAGAGGTTTTTCTTCCAGCGGCTGGAGAGCCCGGCGGCGCGCGCGTTGCGGGCGAAGCCGTTCCGGGATCAGTTCACCGGGCTGTCGCTGGCTGATTTCTACAAACACGACTACTACGCGCTGACGCCGGGGGCGAACCCGGCGGACAAGGTGGCGGGGCTGACGCCGGCGGCGGCGCACCCCGACAATGGCGCAACGCTCCGCGGGATCCGGAAGAACCTGATCCTGCTTGACTTCTTTGTCTTTCAGAAACGGTTTGAACCGTTCTTTACGCGAGCCCGGGAAGCGTCCCGGGCGAAGAAAGGAAAGGACTGATTTATGCGTACGATCTTTGCCCTATGCGCGATGATACTGGCTGGCGCCGGGGGCGCGTTCTGGTATAGCAGCCGCACCGTGGAGGGCGCCGGCACGTTCACGGGCGCGCCGACGGTGGAGGTGGCGGATGTGCTGGAGAGGCCGGGCTCCTTCCTGAAGAAGACAATCGCCCTGGAAGGCGAAGTCCGGTACCAGTGCAAGGCGACGGGGTGCTTCTTCTTCTTTGTCTCCGGAGCGAAGCAACTGCGGGTTGACCTGGAGCAGATTGCGGTGAATGCGCCGAAGCATGAAGGGCGGATGGCACGGGTGGAAGGGCAACTTGTGCTTTATGGCAGCAGCTTCCAATTGCTGGCGTCCGCAGTGGAGTTCCGGTAGGACATTATGACTAACGATCCATTTCCTCTTCCCCGATTTCTGACATTGGCGGCAAAGAACCTGCGGCGGCGTCCGGTCCGGACCGTGCTGACGGTGGCTGGAGTGGCGCTGGCGGTGACCGTTGGGGTATCGCTCGGCGGGTTCATGCTGGGCTACCGGGGCGCCATTGATAAGAGCATCGACATGCTGGGATTCCAGATCATGATCATGGCGAAGGGCTGCCCGTATGAGGCGGCGACGATGATGCTGAAGGGCGGCACGGGGTTGCTGTACCTGCCGGCGGATATCTACGACAAGGTGAAGCAGGATACAGAGATCGAGACGATTACGCCAATCTTTATCGGGGTGGCGGAGAAGCAGGGGTCGGGGATCCGCGACGGGGCGGAGGAAAAGAATTTTCTGATCATCAGCGGGATTGAGGTTCCGAGTTACCGGGTGATGAAGCCGTGGATCACATTTAAGTCCGGGGCCGGGTATGAGGGCGGGCGGTGGTTTACGCCGGGGGCGCGGAACGAAGTGGTACTGGGATTTGAGGCGGCCGAGTATGAACAGCGTCGGGTGGGGGACACGTTTTACGCGTCGATCACGCCGGCGGGGATGCCGAATGCGGTGCTGCACGAGTTGAAGGTAGTGGGGATTCTGGACCGGACGGGCACGCAGGACGACGGGACGGTGTTTCTGCCGCTGGATGTGGCGCGGGAGTATTTCGGGCGGCCGGGGCAGTTGACGATTCTGGGGATCAAGCTGAAGCAGTTTTCGGGGGTGACGATGCGGGAGTTCGAGTCGCGTTGGCTGAAACTGCCGGAGGTGCAGGTGGTGGGGCTGCAGCAGGTGAAGAGCACGCTGGTGAGCCTGGTGGCGACGGCGCAGACGATGATTGCGGCGGTAGCGATCATTGCGATTCTGGTGGCGTTTATCGGGGTGATCAACACGATTCTGATGAGTGTTTATGAACGCACGGCGGAGATCGGGATCATGAAGGCGCTGGGGGCGCGGCGGGACTCGATTTTCCAATTGATCTGGCTGGAGACGGTGATGCTGTGCCTGGCGGGGGCGATTGCGGGTTCGGTGCTGGCGGTGGTGGGTTCGGGGGTGGTGGAGCGAGCGATCCATTCGCTGGCGGACCTGGGGGTATCGGGGTCGATTGTACGGATTACGCCGGCGGTGATTCTTTATGCGATTGCGGGAGCGGTGGTGCTGGGGTTCTTTGCGGGGCTGTATCCGGCGTGGCGGGCGGCGGGGATGCGTCCGGTGGAAGCGATCAACAAGGGGAACTGACATGAACGAGATCCTGATTGAAGGCTACGGGTTGAAGCGTTACTACCGGCGGGGGAGCGAGACGGTGAAGGCGCTGGACGGGGTGGACATTGCCATCCGGGGAGGGGAGATTGTGGCGATACTGGGTCCGAGCGGATCCGGGAAGACGACGCTGCTGAATCTGCTGGCCTGCCTGGACGCGCCGACGGAGGGGACGCTGACGGTGGGGGGACGGGCGGTGGGGGGACTGTCCGAAGAGGAGTTGGTGGAGGTGCGGCGGGGGGTGGTCGGGTTTGTCTTTCAGCAGTTTTCGTTACTGCCGACGCTGACGGTGACGGAGAACATCGAGTTGCCGCTGTTGTTTTTGGGCTTGAAGCCGGACCCGGAGCGGACGCGGGAGATACTGGCGGCGGTGGGATTGACGGAGCGGGCGACGCATTTGCCGCGGGAGTTATCGGGAGGGCAGATGCAGCGGGTGGCGATCGCGCGGGCGCTGATGGCGGGTCCGAAGATCCTGGTGGCGGATGAGCCGACGGGAAATCTGGACAAGGCGACGGGGGAATCGATCATCGCGCTGTTCCAGAGTCTGGCGAAGGAGCAGGGGTTGGCGATTCTGTTGACGACGCATAACACGGCATTCGGGGCGGCGGCGGACCGGGTGATTGAGATGGAGGATGGGCGGATCCGGTAGGGGAAGGCGTGGTAGGCTCGGGGTGGAATTCTATGAAAACTTTCCTGTTGGCGGCGGTGGGGATTGGGTTGTGGGGGCAGGGGACGATTACGACGCTACCGGTGACGGTTTACCGGCCGTACGCGGTATCGGTGGACGCGGGCGGGACGCTGTATTACCGGGAGAGCCAGTATCAGGTGAAGAAGCTGTCGCCGGGGGGTGCGGTGGGTGTGGCGATCGGGACGGGGGTGCGAGGGTTTTCGGGGGACGGCGGGCCGGCGACGGCGGCGCAGATTTCGACGAACGGCGGAGTGGTGTTCGATGCGGCGGGGAACGGGTATCTGCCGGATCAGTTCAACGGGCGGGTGCGGAGAGTGGGGCGGGACGGGATCATTCAGACGGTGGCGGGAAACGGGAGTTTCTTTTCTTCGGGGGATGGCGGACCAGCGACGGAGGCGGGGTTGATTTCGCCGATCGATGTGGCAGTGGACGGAGCGGGAAACCTATACATCTGTGATGAATCGGCGCACCGGGTAAGGAAGGTGGGGGTTGACGGGAAGATTTCGACGATTGCGGGAAATGGGACGATGGGGTATTCGGGAGACGGGGGCCCGGCGACGGCGGCGCAGTTGCGATTTCCGCGAGCGGTGGCGGTGGATGGGGCGGGAAACGTCTTTATCGCGGATCCGCTCAATCAGCGGGTGCGGCGGGTGACGCCGGACGGGAAAATCAGCACGTGGGTGGGGACCGGGGAGCAGGGAGGAAGCGGGGACGGCGGACCGGGAACACAGGCGACGCTGTACTTTCCGCGGCATGTGCGGGTGGATGGAAAGGGGAATCTGCTGATCACCGAGCAGTATGGGAGCCGGGTGCGGCGGGTGACGCCGGAGGGGATTATTTCGACGGTGGCGGGAAATGGGACGTATTCGTACGGGGGAGATTACGGGCCGGGGCCGCTGGCGGGGCTGAACGGTCCGGATTCGGCGGCGGTGGATGCGGCGGGGAACATCTACATTGCCGATATGGGGAACTCGGCGATCCGGAAGGTGACGGCGGGGCCGGTGGCGGTGCCGTCCGTGGTGGAGACGGGGGCGGTGTCGGTGTTTGGCGTTTCGCCGGTGATCACGGTGCGGGTGTCGCATCCGGACGGGGCGGGGCAGATTGGGATTGTGAATGTGTTGATTAACCGGGAGTTGGACGGAGCGGGGGCTTGCTATGTGGCCTGGGATCAGCAGCGGGGGGTGATGTATCTGGTTACAGACGACGGGCGGAGTTTGACGGAGGGGTTGACGCTGGGACGGGGGACGGGGACCGTTGCCAATTCGCAGTGCCGGGTGTTTGCGGCGGGGTCGTCGGCCGCGGTGGCGGGGAACGTGTTGACGTTGTCGCTGTCGGTTTCCTTTGCGTCCGGGTTTACGGGGAATAAGGTGATTCATGTGGCGGCGCGGGATGTGCGGGAGACGACCGCGGGGTGGAAGGGGGTGGGCGTGGCACGGATTCCGGAGACGGGTGTTTCGGGGCCGCGGGCATTGGAGATGACGCCGGAGGGGGGAGCGGGGCCGGCGGGGATGTTGACGGTGACATTTGACGATGTTGCCAGTATCCGGACGGCGTTTGTGCTGGTGAATTCGGGGCTGGTGGCGGCGAAGGGGTGTGCGCTGGCGTATTCAGGCGGGACGTTGTATTTGCGGCCGGATACGGGGTATGCGACGGAGTTGCGGAGTGTGGCGCTGGGCGGGGCGGGGACGGTGGAGAATTCGCAGTGCCGGGTGACGGCGGCGAACTCGCGGGCGGTGCGGGTGGGGAACCAACTGCGGCTGGAGCTGGATATGACATTTTCCCCCTATTTCTATGGGCCGCAGATGGTGTGGGGCGGAGTGGAGACGACGGGGGGATTGGGGAGCGGTTGGCGGGCGTTGGGAGCGTGGATCGTCCCGTAGGGGGGACGGGAGCAATCCGTCCGGTTATGGTCCGTCCTCGTCGTAGTGGCTCAAGTAGAGGACAGATTCTTCGTGAATAATGCCGATGCGGAAGTGCTGGAGCCAACCGGATTGCCCGACGACGTTGCGGGGGAACGCAGGAAGTGCCGCAAAGTACACGGTGGTTTCAATCTCCCAGTCAAAGCAGGACAGGGTTAGCGAATGCCCATATGTGTCAAAACCTCCCGCTGCCGTTCCGATCCTTTGGCGAATTCCGGACTCAACGTCGATCCCCAGATGCTCGGCAAATTCCCGCTGAAAGATGCAAAATGATGCTCCGGTATCAACTTTGGCGAGGATTCGAACGTCGCGACCATTCCCGATCAGCCGAATGGGGATCTCGATGCCAGCCTGGGACTGTTCATACGAGTGCGTCAATCGAAAACGAATGGTCTTCATTACCAGCCGGCAAAAGGCAGCTCCTCTTCGGCCAGGAAGATAACAAGGGGAGTGGTTTTACAGTTGGCGACCAGGGCGAAGACGGCCTTCGCTGAGTGGCCGGCCGCCAGTAGTTGGTCGCCCTCCAAGGCGATCCACTGCCCTTTGTAGTTGTGCCTATTGGCCGCCAACCAGGCGGCCTCCCGCTGATGGCGGGTTTTTTGCTGGGCACGTTCGGCGAGGTTCTTCAATTTGGCGACGATGGAATCCCCGGCTGCTATGTGCTCTTTCACGGACTTAGGCGATTCTGGCGATGGGACCCTCAAAGTGGAGACAAACAGGGAGAACTGGTCCGGCCTCAGGCCCTCGATCCCTACGGTCTGCGGCGGCTTGGGGGGCGCGATAGGATTCGCCGGGCCGAGGTTGCCGAGGAATGGTTTCTGCAAGAAAGCGTTAAGGCCGTTCCAGCATCCCCCGTTTGATAGCGGCAGCCTAGACGTCATAGCGATCTCTCCTTTCCGTTTGTCTACGATATCGAGAGCTCATTCATGCCGAGCATGGCAAGAACTTCTTTTTCATCCTGAAAAATGGCGAGCGCGATTTCGGAAATCGGCGCCGAGATATTGAACGTTCGTTGGATGTTGACGAAAAGCCCGCCTGGGTGCGCCACCGATTTATCGATGGTGATGGTGCTGTCGGCCCGATGGCGAGTCACGCCGAAGAACTCAGCATCACCGACGAGTTCCTGACGGATCAAGCGTTTCGTGGCCAGCCCCAGGTTGGAGAGCCCGGGTGTGATTTGAAACCTCAGGCAGCACTCCTGGGATTTAGGGGCAGCGCCGGCAACACCTTGAATTTGATCCGCCAGTTCGTCGAAGAGCTGAACCAAGCGGGGGACTTCCTCCCAGTTCTGGTTTTCCGCTATGAAAGTAACGGAAGAGAGGTTCAATTTGAGAGCGGCTCGCAGATTCCGGAACAACACGTTCATGGAAACCTCGCCAAGGTTGGCCGGATTTGCGTTGAAGGACACATCCGAGAGAGGGACGCCTTCTCTGGAGGCCAGAGGTAAGATGGCAGCCAGAAAAGGGTTGACTGGTTTACTCCATTGTTCCACCCAATTGATTGCGAAGTTCTGCCGGAACTCGAATAAGGATTCGACTATCGCCGGCTGTGGCGCGGGAGTTCCCACAGCCTGATTATAGCCTCTGCCAGATGTTTCATTCGGTGGCCCGTTCGGGTGGCGGTGGTTGTGATTGGCGCACCAGCGACAGAGGTGGCACGGGGAGCGACTTGCGTTCCTTGGGGTAACGATTTGGGGCGAGTTTTGAGTTACGGTCCGGCGACAGTGGTAAATCAGGCGATGAAATGGTGGATTTCAATGGGGACGGCCGCACCCGACACCATTTATTTGCGGTGCCAGGATTGGTGGTCGAGGGAGGTGAGGGAGAAGACGCAGGTGCCGGGGTCGATGCCGTCGAAACGGACGCGGCCGCGGCTGTCCAACGTGCCGGACTCTACCTTGCCGTCGGGCAACATGCAGATGTAGGGGCGGCCGGGTTGGGGACGGCCCTCTTCGTCGGTCACCTCCATTTCCACCCAGGTGCGAACTACCTTGGCAGTGCGCAACTGCTCGGCGACGGACTCCCGGGGCTGGGGCGGGGCGGAGGCTTCCGCCGGAGGCGGGAGCAGAACCCAGGCGCCGGAAAGAAAGGCCTCGCGAATCTGGCTGAGGCGGGTGTTGGTGATGCGGCGGCCGGCGATGGCGTGCCACAGTTCGGTGAGAGTGGAGAGATCCTTGGGGCGGAGATACTCCCGTTCCAGCAGGGCCCAGGCTTTAGCCGGAGACAGGGCCTGCTCGCGGGCGGCTGCGTCCGGAAGGGGGACGGCGCGAAAGGGGCGATTGGCGATGCGAATTTGCAGGGTGCGGCGGGTGTCCATGGGTTCCTCTATTCGATGTAGGCGAGTTCTTCTTCCACGGCTTCGTCGTGGGCAGTGTCGTAGTTGGACGGTGGTTCGGCAATTTCGGAGAGCGAGGGCCAAGGGGAACTGTCGAGCTCGCTGGACTTGCCGGTGGAATAGCCGAGGCCGATGTGGACGGGTTCGCCGGAGGGGTCCCAGGTTCCTTCGGCGGGGGTACCCATGACCTGGCGGGAGAAGCCGCACTCTTCGAGCAGGGTGCTCCAGTTGCCGGCGTCCTTCACGGAATGGTGCTGGAAGTGCCACCATTCGAGATGGGCGGCGTTTTCGCGGGCGGGGAGCATGACGATGTGATCGGGAAGGAAGAGCATATCGCCGGCGGCCACCGGTTCTTTCGTGAAGACGGGCTGGACGAGGATGCTCCAATCGGCGACGTTGACCTTGGGGGGCTTGGGGACGTCCTTTTTCGCCTTCTTCTGCTTTTTGGATTTGGGTGGTTCCGCGGCGGCCTCGGCGGCAGCGGCAGCGGCTTTTGCAGTGGACTCAGCGGTGAGGCGGGCGAGGGCGGCGCCGGCGGCGGCGGCGAGTTCGGCACCGGTAAAGAACGTACCTTTGGGCAGTTCGTCATCGACCATGGGGCCGGACTCCATGATGAGGAAGCGTTTGGCGGGGAAGGTGGAGCGGAATAGGTCGAGGACGGACTGTAGAGAGGACTGGCGGTCCGGGTTAAGTTCGTTGAGCACGACGGAGATCTGGGCGCCGCGGGGCTGATAGACGCCTTTGCTGCCGGGGACGTAGGCGGGGAGGCTGCGCTCCTTCTTCATGGAATGGATGCGGCGGCGCCACTCCTTGAAGAACGGGGAGTCGATGGCGGAGGGGAGGGTGGTTTCGGCGACGGCGGTTTCCTTCTTTTCGCCGGTAGGGAGGTGGAACTCGATCTGGAATTTGGAGTGGGCGAGTTCGGGGGCCTGGGCATGGGAGGCGGTGATGTCCTCGATGGCGGCGACGATATCGCCGGCTTCGGCGAGAGAGTCCTGGAAGCGGAGATAGTCGTCCATGGGGAAGGCCATGGGAGGGACTTTGGAGGGGTCCTTGGAGAAGGAGGTACGGTCGCGGGTTTCCCACTTGTGGGGCTGGATGCGGTGCATCTGGCAGCCGTGGCCGACGGCGGAGAGGTTGAGCCAGGATTTGGCGTCGGCGCGGGCGGGGAAATCGGCATCGCCGTCGGTGGGGCCGTGGGGTTTGGCCATGTCGGAGCCGCCGTCGAGTTCGTAGAAGTTGACGCGCCACTGGGTGATGGTGGGACGGAAATAGCGGTCGACAAGGGTGGCGTCGTCGAGGAAGACGATCTTCTGGGCGAAGGCATAGGCGGGGGCGAACTGTTCGCGGAGCCAGGTATCGAGTAGGGGGGAGTCGATGTTGTTGAGGTATTTCGATTTCAGGAAGCGGACGAAACCGCCGGTGATGCCGCCGTTATCGGGGAGGGTGGTGGGAGTGGGGGGCCACTCAATGCCGGCCCAAGCGGCGATGCCGGCTTTGAGGCGAGCGATTTCGGCGGCGCGGGTCTCGGGGTTGGGGTGGAAGACATCGGCGGTGGAGTGGCCATAGAGGCGGAAGCGCATGCGCCAGCGGTCGGGCATGCGGGAGGTATCGGAGAGGGCGGCGCGTTGTGCGGCGTCGAAGTCGTTTTTGGCTTTGTCGCGGTCCTTGGTGGCGCGGGTGATTTTGGATTCGAAGCGTTTGTCGACGGAGTTGGCGGCGTTGGTTGCGCGGCGGACGCGTTCGGCGGCGGCGTTTTTCTGGCGCGGGGTGGCTTTGGGGTTAGCGAGGAGTTCGGTTTGGGCTTTTTGGGCCTCGGCGAGGTTGGTGGCGGCGGTTTGGCGATCGAGGTCGCGCTGCGTGAGGACGGCGTCGAGAGCGGCCTGTTTTTCTTTAAGGACGGCTTCCTGGTCGGCGATGGTCCCTTTGAGGCGGCGGAATTCGGCCTCGAAGCGGATGGGCCAGTCGGCTTTGGAGGTACGCTGGCGGCCACCGGTCATGTCGGAGGCGAGGCCGGTTTTGTGGATGGAATTCTTGATGGCGCCGCCGCCGCCTTCGGCCATGAGTTGGCGGTAGGAGTGGCCGGAACTCATGCCATAGGGGCAGCCCATGACCTTGGCGAGTTCGCTCCAGGCGTTAAAGGCGAAGGCCCCGCGGGCGAGCATAAGGACGCCGTTGCCGATGGTGACGAGGTGCTGGGGGGGCTTGACCCAGCGATTACGGAGCCAGGCGGAGATTTGGCGGGCGGTTTCCGGGCCGACGACACCACCCTGTTCCAGGCGGGGGGTATCGACGCCGGGGAAGGAGACCGGGGAGCCGATTTCGGAGGTCCAAGAGGAGTGCTTGTGGGCTTCGTCCCAGTTGACGGGGCGGAAGGCGCGGCCGGCGGCGAGGTGCTCCTGGAAGCGTCCGACGGTGGCGTGGAGGGGTCCATGGAACTCGGAGATGGCGGCGGTAAGGGCGGCGATGCGGCGGCGCTTGGCGGCGGCGTCCATGGATTTGCTTTTGTCGGTCTTGTCGATGGCTTCGAGGACGCCGGGGACGGAGTAGGGGTCGTCCTGATCGCCGGTGGCTGGGAATTTCAACTGGCCGAGGGAGTCGACGAGTTCGCGGACCTGCTGGCGGACGGAGGGGAGGGACTCGTGGGGCATGCCGGCGTAGAGCCACCAGCGTTTCGGGTCGGCGGGGAAGCGGGGGACGTAGGCGTCGGGGGTTTCGGGGAGACGGACGATGAACTGTTCGCCATCGATGCCCGAGCCCTGTTCGATGCGGATGGTCTGGAGGTGGGGCTGGGCTTTGGAGAAGTATTTTTCGAGGGCCGAGGAGTGGGAGGACGCGGACCAGTAGGGGTGAGAGAAGTCGATATCGTCGCGAGTGAGGAGGCCGCCGTTGAGGGCGCGGGTGAGGGCACGGGCGAGGTCGGGACTGGGGTGGCGAATGAGGAGGGCGGAGTACTCTTCGCCGGCGGCGAACTTGAAGGAGTCGGGTTCGAGGCGGGTGAGGCGATCGCGCCAGGGGTTGGAGGAGTTGTAGACGGGTTCGAGGTAGCCGTCGACGTCGGTGATACCGAGGACGAATTTTTCGGCGGGATCGGCGACGGTTTCGGCGGCCTGGGCGTTGAACTGGGCCTGGAGGCGCTGGTAGCGTTTGTCCTTGAAGAGATCGGTATGGGGGGTATCGATGAGGTGGGCGATTTTGGCGGCGCGGGTGAGGGGCGGGGCGGCGGCGAGTTTGAAGGCGATGAAGAGGCCTTTGGCGGGTTCCGCGGAGGCGCCGATGAGGGCGCGAACGGTGAGGAGGGTGGGGGCGACTTTGGTTTCTTTTTTGGCCATGGTGGGTTAGCTTCCGCAGGCGCAGGCGTTATGGGAGTGGAGATCGGGGTCTTCCCGTTCGATGCGGGTATGGGGATCGTCGACGGCGGGGGCAGCGGCGGGGAGGTCCCCGGAGAGGAGGGTATCGCCGAGCCAGGCGGCGCCGCGGGAGACGAGGATATTGGAGGTAACGGTGGTCCAGCGGCGGGCGATGAGGACATCGAGGTGGTAGAGGCCGGCGGGAACGTCGTAGAAGGGGTAGTAGAGATGGCGTTTATCGGGGGCGGCGGTGACTTCGGGGTCGGAGCTGAGGCGAACATCCTCCCAATCGCCGCCGTGGGAGCGGAGGCAGACGGCATCGTCCTGGAAGGGGTCGCCGTCCATGTCGAGTTCGAGGGGGATGAGGAGGTCGACACCGCCGAGGACGATGGTGTTGTGTTCGGATTCGCCGGGGTTGAAGAGGGCGACGTCGTGGATGGCGTCAGCAGCCATGGAGGGCCTCCAGGCGGGAGAGGGTGGGGAGATCGGGGAGACCGTTGGGAGAGAGGTCTTCGTCGGATTGGAGGAGGGCGAGGGCGGCGCGGGTATTGCGTCCGTAGATGCCGTCGTTGGGGCCGGCGGTATAGCCGAGGTTGTTGAGGCGGGCCTGGATGCCGGAGAGGTCGTCGTTTTCGACGTCGCCGGAGGGGT
The DNA here is from genome assembly GCA_964430625.1 of uncultured Solibacteraceae bacterium. Lineage (GTDB taxonomy): Bacteria > Acidobacteriota > Terriglobia > Bryobacterales > Bryobacteraceae. The sequence goes on along the minus strand of CAYSFR010000011.1, from coordinate 169,842 downwards.
TGAGGTGGCCCAGATTGAGCAGGAGGGTACGGCCGTCGATTTCGAGGGTAGCGGCGGGGAAGCCCATGGGGACGGGTTCATCGAGGAGGCCCTCGGAGGAGGTCTGGCCTTTGGCGACGAGGGATTCGTGGAGACGGAGGGTATAGGGGAGCAGGGCGAGGGGTTCGCCTTTGGGGGATTTGAAGACGATGCGGAGGCGTTTGCGGGGGGAGTGGACGACGAAGCGGTGGAGGCGGCCGGTTTCGAGTTGCTCCTCTTTGACGGTGTTGTCCGGGATGCGGATGACATCGCCGGGGAAGAGGATATTGGGGTTGGGGCGTTTGGCGCGGAGGGGTGCGTTGGAGGGGTGGAGGTAGAGGGTGCGCCAATCGGTGAAGCCGTGGGCGGCGGCAATGCGGGTAAGGCATTCTCCCTGGGCGACGATGTGTTGCTTGCTCATCCGGTTTGTAGGCGTCCGGAATAGAACGCGACAAGCGGAGGGGCGAATTGGCCAGGGGTTGGGCGGATTTTTTAGCGAGACTTGTAAACGTGCTGACCGATGTTGTGAACGGTATCGAGCCAGATGTTCTGGGAGCGGGCGTAGGGGATGAGCTGGGCGAGGGCGTCGAGGGAGGTCATCTGGTTTTTGTTTTCGTTGCCCATTTCGTGGCCGGCGAAGATGAGCCAGCGGCCGTCCTTGGCGGCGGCGTCGAGGAGTTTCTTCATGGCGGGGAAGTCGAGGTTATCGAGGCCGGTACCCATGAGGGCGGAGAGGTCGCAGATGCTGGGGTCGTTGGCGGCTTCATCGAGGTAGCCGCGGCCGGTGACGAAGCGTTTGGCGATGAGGGGGACGTAGGACTGGGTGGAGGCGCCGCGGCCGACGAACTTCTGGCCGCAGGGGTAGGCGAAGCTGGTGGGCTTGATGCCGAAGGTGGTGACGATTTCGTCGGTGGCGGTGTCGAGGTCCTCGGCCATGCGGGTGAGGGTGAAGTCTTCGAGCGCTTTATTTTTGGCGAAGGCGTAGTTGCCGGTGCAGGCGTGGGTTTTGGTGTGGTGGGCGATTTCGTGGCCGGCCTTCAGGGCGGCCTTCCAGGCGTCGAGGCGTTTGGTGTAGCTGGAGGAGAGGACGTAGAAGGTGGCTTTGACGTTGTGTTTATTGAGGAAAGGGATGCCGGCGTCGACCTGGGAGAGGCGGGAGTCGTCAAAGGAGAGGGAGAGGGCGGCTTTGTAGCCATTGGGCCACTGGAAGGGCTTGGGCTGCTGGGCGGCGAGGAGGGCGGGGGTGAGGAGGAGCGAGCGGCGTGTCATGCGGATATTTGGATTATGGCGCAGCGGCGGGGGGATTTTGGCTGACATCGGACAAATCGTAGGTTTGCTGGGCGCCGGAGCCGAGTTGGAGGAAGGTGATGAGGGTTTTGGCGGTGTGGAGGGGGTCGCGGGGCTTGTTGTCGGGTGGGGGAGTAAACTGGACGCCGAGGAGGACGAGGGAGTCGCTGGCGGGGAGGACGGACTGCACGATGGAAAAGGGGAGAGGGGTGTGCCAGACGGTGTTGCCGGCGGGTCCGGCGATGCGGGTGAGTTGGTAGCGGCGGGTTTCGTCGAGGCGGTCCTGGTGGAGGAGGAGGACGCTATCGGGGTTACTAAGGAGGAGGGGTTTGTTGCGGGCGGCGCCGAGGAGGCCAGGGTCGAGGAATTCGGCGGTGAGGGGCGTGAGTTCGGTATAAGCACCGTTGACCATGCGGGCGCCCCAGAGGCGGCGGCGGGAGGAGCGTTCGAGGTCGGGGAACATGGCGCGGGTATTGCGGATTTGGGCGGCTTCGGGGTCATCGAGGAGGCCGAGCCAGCGGCCGGGGATACTGAGGCCGCGGGAGAGGAAGGCGCGGGGAGAGCTGATGGCGCGATAGGCGGGGGCGATGGCGGTGGAGGAGGGGGTGTTGGGGGGCTGGACGGAGAAGGACTGGGGATGGATGCTCCAGTAGCGGCCGTCGGCGGCCTGGAGATGGAGGCCGTTGGCGCCGAAGGTGAAGGAGGAGTGCTGTTTGGGGAAGACGCCCTGGAGCGGCGGGTTTTTGGCTTCGAAGCTAGCGGAGTTGGCGAGGAGCCGGCCGTTGGAGGCGGAGGCGGCGGCGAGGCCATCGGGGAGGAAGATCCAGAGGGTATCGCCCTCGGCGCCGAGAATGGCGGCGGAAGGGGCATTGGCGTTGGTGGATACGTGGAGGCGTTTGCGCCAGAGAGGGGCGGCGGAGCCGATGTCGAAGGCCCAGAGATCGGTGAAGAACTCGCGTTCGGCGATGCGGATGGTGTCGAACTCTTCGGTGAAGCGGAGGCGGGTCTGGGAGGTGAGGAGGTAGAGGCGGCCGGCGATGCGGAGGGCGGGGCCGGAGGGAACGGGGGGTTTGAGCTCCCAGGTGCCGTTGAAGTTGCAGGCGGAGAGGAAGAGGAGCGCGAAGAGGGTGAGGATGCGCATGGAGGGGAGTGGCCGGCTCCATTCAGGGTACTGCAGGGTAGGAGGGCGGGGGTTGCGCGGCCCGATTGCACGGGTAGCGGCGCGGCGTATAATTTGACGAAGCGGCGGTAAGGTCGCGGTTCTGACGGCGTGCGCGGAAACTGAAAGGCGGAAACCGTGGATGAGTTGTCGGCGGCATCGACCTTTGCGTGGCAGATGGCGGCGGTGGAGGCGGGGCGCGCGTCGTATGAACGGATTGAACCGGTCCACCTTCTGATCGGGGTTTGTTCGGTGGAGAAGTTGCTGGCTCCGGAGGTTGCAGCGCGGCTGGGGCTGGCAGGGGAGGCATTGGAAGATACCCGTACCGAGTGGGCGGGGGTGGTAGCGGCGGTGGAGGCGGCGGGGAGTACTCCAGAGCAGCTACGACGGGGCCTGCGGACGGCGGCGGGGACGGGGGACTGGAGCGGGGAGGCGCGGCGGGAGGTGAGCCGGTCCGCAGCGAGCCGGGAGGTATTCCGGCGAGCGAAGCAGGGGGCGGCGGGGGGGCAGGTGAGTCTGCGTCACCTGTTGACGGCGCTCGTGGACGATGATGCAAACACCGTCTGCCCGTTGTTGCGGGAGCTTGGCGTGGAGGTGGAGAAGCTGCGGACGGCGGAACCGGCGACACCGAAGCTGGCGAAGTACGGCCGGGACCTGACGGCGCTGGCGAAGGAGGGAAAGCTTCACGCCTGCATTGGGCGGCGGGAGGAGATGCTGCAACTGGTGCGATCGTTGAGCCGGGCGACGAAGAACAACCCGGTATTGCTGGGCGAGGCGGGGGTGGGGAAGTCGGCGATTGTGGAGGGATTGGCGTGGCGGATTGCGCAGGGGAAGTCGCTGGCGGGAAAGCGGATTGTGGAGTTGCGGATGGCGGACCTGGTGAGCGGGACCAAGTACCGGGGGGAGTTTGAGGAGCGGCTGACGGAGATCATCGGGGAGGTGGAGCGGAGTCCTGATGTGATCCTGTTTATAGATGAGATTCATGGGATTGTGGGGGCCGGGGACAGTTCAGGCGGGATGGACGCAGCCAACATTCTGAAGCCGGCACTGGCGCGGGGAAGCATCCGGTGCATCGGGGCCACGACGTTTGCCGAGTTCCGGAAGTTTGTCGAGAAGGACCCGGCGCTGGAGCGGCGATTTCAGGCAGTGACGGTAGAGGAGCCGACGGCCGAGGAGGCGGTGGCGATCCTGGAGGCGGGGTATGCGGGGCGGTTCGCGGAGCGGCACGGGGTAGAGATTGCGGCCGGGGCAGCGCGGGCGGCGGTGGAGTTGTCGGTGCGCTACCTGACCGAGCGGCGGCTGCCGGACAAGGCGATCGATCTGCTGGACGAGGCATGTGCGCGGGTGGCGGTACCGGTGTTGAGTGCGCTGCCGGGGGAGAAGCCGGAGGCCCTGGGGGGTGTGGTGACGGCGGAGACGGTGGCGGAGGTGGTGGCCGAGTGGACCGGCGTACCGGCGGGGCAGATGGAGGACGGCGACCGGGAGCGGCTGCGGCGAATGGCGGAGGAGTTGCGGGGGCGGGTGATCGGGCAGGACGCGGCGTGCGAAAGGGTGGCGGCGGTGGTGCAGAGGGCGCGGGCCGGGTTGAAGGCGGCGGGGAGGCCGGTGGGGGTGTTGTTGTTCACGGGGCCGACGGGCGTGGGGAAGACGGAACTGGCCAAGGCGACGGCGGAGTTTCTGTTCGGGAGCGAGCGGGCGCTGGTGCGGATCGACATGAGCGAGTACATGGAGCGGCATTCGGTATCGCGGCTGATCGGGGCGCCGCCGGGGTACATTGGCCATGACGAGCCGGGGCAGTTGACGGAAGCGTTGCGGCGGACGCCGTATTGCGTGGTGCTGCTGGACGAGGTGGAGAAGGCGCACCGGGACGTATTGAACCTGTTTCTGCAGGTATTTGACGATGGGCGGCTGACCGATGGACGGGGACGGACGGTGGACGCGACGCAGGCACTGTTTCTATTGACGTCGAACGTGGGGGCAGAAGAGGCCGTCCGCGGCGCGTTTTCGCCGGAGTTCGTGAACCGGCTGGACGACATCGTGGTGTTCGCGCCGCTTTCGGCGACGAGCATTGCGCGGATTGCGGCGCTTCTCCTGCGCGAGTTGGGCAAGCGGTTGGGGGCGAGGGGGATTTCGCTGGAGGTATCGGAGCCGGCGGTGGCGTGGCTGTGCGGGACGGGAGAGGTGGCGGCGTTTGGCGCGCGCGCGGTGCGCCGGGCGATAGAAGAGCACGTGGAGCAGCCACTGGCGGAGATGATTTTGCGGGATGAGATCGGACCGGGCAGGAGAGCTTCGGTGGAGATGGAGGACGGGACCCTTTCCATAAAGGGCATCCAGACTGAGGAGCAGCGGTGATGACAAGAGAATGGAAAACAGGGGACCGGCTGGAAAACCGGTGGGAGATTCTGAAGGTGATGAAGGGCGGCATGGGGGTTGTCTATGTCGTCCATGATCATGAATGGAACGAGGCGTATGCCGCCAAGACGTTTCAGGATTCGGTGCTGGCGAGGAATCCGCGCATTGCGGCGATGTTTACGCGGGAAGCGCTGGCGTGGGTGCAGTTGGACGCGCACCCGAACATTGCGCAGGCGATGTTCGTGAAGGAGATTGAGGGAAAGCCGGTGCTGTTCCTGGAGTATGTGAGCGGCGGGGACTTGAGCGGGTGGGTGGGAACGGCGCGGTTAACGCACGATTCGCCGCAGGTGCTGCGTTTTGCGATCGCTTTTTGTGACGGGATGATCCATGCGCGGGCCAAGGGGATTCAGGCGCACCGGGATATCAAACCACAGAACTGTCTGATCGCCGGGGACGGGACGCTGAAGGTGACCGATTTCGGGCTGGCCAAGGTGTTCGATTACGAGGGCGAGGAGAGGCTGGCACTGCCTGAGATGGGGGCGATCAGCGAAGAGAAGCTGGACGCGTTGTCGTTCAGCCGAACGGGGAATGCGGCCGGAACGGTGACGCATATGGCGCCGGAGCAGTTCCTCGATTCCAAGCGGGTGGGGGTGGAGGCGGACGTTTACTCGTTCGGGGTGATGCTGTTCCAGATGCTGACGGGGAGGCTGCCGTTCGCGGGCCGGACGTGGGACGAGTTCGAGGAGCAGCACCGGAACCATGCGCCGGCGGTGGAACAGGTGCAGAATGCCGAATTGCGCGCGGTGGTAGAGCGTTGCCTGCGGAAGGCGCCGCAGGAGCGGTGGCGGGACTTTGAGGCGGTGCGGGAGGTGCTGGGCGGGATCTACCGGAACCTGACCGGGAAGGAGGTGGTGCCACCGGTGACGGGCCGGGCACTGGACGTCCGGCAGTGGTTGAACAAGGGGGTGTCGCTGGCGGCGCTGGGGTTCCCGCAGGAGGCGATGGGGTGCTACGAGAAGGCGCTGGAGATTGATCCCGGGTATGCGGAGGTGTGGGCCAACAAGGGCAACATCTTCAAGGAATCCGGGAAGCCGGTGGAGGCGATGACTTGCTACCAGCGTGCGCTGCAGATGAAGCCGGAGCTGGAGTTGGCGTGGTACAACATGGGCGGAACGCTGGACAAGCTGGGGCGGACGGCGGAGGCGCTGGAGTGTCTGGAGAAGGCGCTGTCGCTGAATCCGCTATTCGACATGGCATGGTCCAGCCGGGGGGTGCTGCTGGGACGGCTGGGGAGGCAGGAAGAGGCGCTGGCGAGTTTCACGCAGGCAACGCGGATCCACCCGAGGTTCGCGGTGGGTTGGGCGATGATGGGCAATCACTACCGGACGCTGGGGAGGCTGGAGGACGCGCTGGCGTGCCATGAGCGAGCGGTGGGGTTCAATCCTGGACTGGCGGAGATCTGGTACAACCGGGGCAATGTGCTTTCGGACTTGAAGCGATTCCCCGAGGCGCTGGCGAGCTACGACAAAGCGTTGGAGCTGGACGGGAAACTGGGAAGTGCGTGGGCGGGCAAGGGGAATGTATCCAAGGCGCAAGGGCGGCTGGACGAGGCATTGGAGAGCTATGACCGGGCGCTGGCGATTGACCGGCGGGATGCGCGGACGTGGCACAACCGCGGGGTAACGCTGCAAGCGGCGGGCAGGCTGGAGGAGGCGCTGGCGGCGTTCACCGAGTGTCTGCAGATCGATCCGACGGATATGGATGTGTGGATGAAGCGGGGCGGGGTGCTGGACGCCCTGGACCGGGCGGAGGAGGCGCTGGCGTGGTACAAGGCGGCGACGAAGGTGGATCCGCGGTACGCCCTGGCGTGGCACAACGGGGGCGTTGCGGCGAAACGGCTGGGGAGGAGCGAGGAGGCGCTGGGTCTGCACGAGAAGGCATTGGAGATTGACCCTGGGCTGCAGGAGGCGTGGCTGGGCAAGGCGAACATGCTGGCGGACTTGCAGCGGGTGGACGAGGCATATGCCGCCTACGACCATGTGCTGGCGATGAATCCGAAGTTTGCCTCGGCCTGGTACAGCAAGGGGGCGACGCTGGGGAATGCGGAGCGGTATGAGGAGGCGCTGGCGTGTTTTGAGCGGGCGGAGGAGTTGGGACATGCGGGAGCGGCGGCCGCGGTGAGGGTTTGCCGGAGCGAGTTGGGAGCGGGAGCGGCACCTCCTCCACCGGTAGCGGCGCCGGCGGCCCTGCCCGCGCCGGAGGACGCCGAGGGCTGGCGAAAGCTGGCGGCGGATTACTTGCGGAAGGGCGAGTACCGGGAATCGGTGGCTTGTTTTGAGAGAATTCTGGAGCTGACGCCGCAGGCGGCCGGAGCGTGGTTTGGCAAGTCGCTGGCGCAGCAGGGGTTGGGGCAGTATGCGGAAGCGATCGGGAGCATGGATACGGCGCTTTCGATGATGCCGGAGCTGGCGCTGGGATGGAACAAGAAGGGCGAACTGCTGGTGGAGGGTTTTCAGCGGTTCGAAGAGGCGCTGGCCTGTTTTGAAAGGGCGCTGACGTTAGGACATGCGGCGGCGGAGGAAGGGATAGCCCGGTGCCGGAAGGCGCTGGGGAGCCAGCCGGCGCCGGTGGCGGCAGATGCCGAGACATGGATTCAGCGGGGCGCCGATTTCGACCATGCGGGGGATACGGATCAGGCGCTGGCGTGTTACGAGAAGGCGATCCAGACCGGGCCGCCCCTGGCCAAGGCATGGTTCGGCAAGGGGGTCGTACTGGGGAAGGTTGGCCGCTACGACGAAGAGTTGGAGAGCTACGGGAAGGCGCTGGAGCTGGCGCCGGACTTTGCGGGGGCGTGGTTCAACAAGGGGCGGACGCTAGGGGGGCGGCTGAAGCGGTACCGGGAGGCGATGGAGTGTTTTGAGCAGGCGCGGAAGCTGGGACATAGCGGGGCGGAACAGGCGATCGCGATCTGCCAGCGGGGGCTGGCAGAAGAGGCGGCCGCCGCGGCGCCACCGCCGCCACCGCCGATTTCGCCGCAGGAGTTGGTGAACCAGGCGATTGCGCTGGCGAAAGAGGGGCGGATTGACGAGGGGCTGGCGCGCTGCCAGCGGGTTTTGGACGACAATCCGCGTTCGGCGCTGGGCTGGAACGGCAAGGCGATGGTGCTGATTTACGCCGACCGTTACGCGGATGCGCTTCCGTTCTTTGAGAAGGGCAAGGAGTGCGGAGGGGATCCGCTATCGACTCAGGGAATTGAGCTGTGCCGGGACGCGCTGAAGAAGCCGGGGGACCAGCCACCGGTAGAGGCGATGGCGCTGCATGAGAAGGGGCAGGCGCTGGACGCGCGAGGGCGGGAGGCGGAGGCGCTGGCGTGTTTTGAGAGCGCACTGGCGCTTTATCCGCGCGGTGCGGTGATCTGGTACGACAAGGGAGTTGTGCTGGGAAAACTGGGGCGTTCGGCGGAGGAGATTGCGGCGTACGATGAGGCGCTGGCGATTGATGCGGGGATGGCGACCGCGTGGTTCAACAAGGGCTGTACGCTGGCCGGGGGCTTCCAGCGATATCGCGAGGCGATGGAGTGTTTCGAGAAGGCGGAGGCACTCGGTTATGAGGGAGCGCAGCAGGGGATGAACTTCTGCCGGAAGTCGATGGCGGAGGCGGAGGAGGCGGCGCGGTCGGCGCAGGCGGGGGAGGCGGCGCAGTGGCACGAGAAGGGGACGGCGATAGTGGTGGGCCGGGGGTCACCGGCGGAAGCGCTGGTGTGTTTTGAGAAGGCGCTGTCGCTGAACGGGAAGCGGGCGGATTCGTGGTGGGGCAAGGGGGTGGTGCTGGGGCAGATGGGAAGGCTGGAGGAGTCCCTGGCGGCGTTTGATGGGGCGATCGCGGTGGATCCGCGGATGACCGGGCCGTGGATGAGCAAAGCGGCGGCGCTGGCGAACGCGAACCGGCTGGAGGAGGCGCTGCCGTGTTTCGAAAAGGCGCGGGAGTTGGGGGATCCGACGGCGGTGCAGGGAATGATTTACTGCCGGCAGGCGCTGGGGCGGCCGTTGGCGGGGTGACCCGGTTCCGGAGCCCGCCAGGGTCGCAGGTTTACCGGAGGCCGAGCCGCCCTTCGTTGGGCGGTTGCGGCCTCCAGCGAGATGGATGGGGCCGGGAACTACTTGGCGAGTTCAGCGACCAGTTTGCCATTCACGTTCTTCAGGTTGAGCACGGTTGCGGCCTTTTTTCCCCTGCAATCGGCTTCCAGGCGAACCGGGGCGCCGGCGGGGGCGATGAGGGTCAGATCCTTGCAGAATCTCTGATAGGTGTTGTCGTAGGGCGTGAAGCCCAGAGCATTCCGATCGGCCCAGTACTGGAACCCGGTGATCTTCCAGGAGGCAGGGACCGCCTGTCCCTTCAGATTCTTGCAGGAGGCCTCGACAGTGCTCTTGTCCGCGCTCAGCTTAATGCCCGAGCAGGTCTGATACCACAGGCCATCCCGGGGCTGGGCGGGACTGACCGCGGCAAATGCGGCCCCGATGGCGGCAATCGTCAAGACTTTCACTAAGCGCAGCTTGTGCTGTTCCAACATGATTCGTAATCTCCTCGTTCTGTGGGGGCGTTTTGGAACCGGCCCCGTCTACATCCTGGGATTTTCCGGACCGCAGGTGACAGAGAAAGGAAAGTTTTTTGAACGGCGGGTTTCCGTGATGCCCACCCGCCTCCGGTCGGGATGGCTGGGTCGCTACTCTCCGAGGACCAAGCCGCCGGGGAGTTCTTCGCCGAAGACGCGGTCGAAATCCGACTGGGCTTCGCCGTTGAGGAGGGCTTCGAGGTCTTCGTCGCCGGCGATCAGTTTGCGGACCAGATTCGTAGTCTGGGCGTTGACGTCCAAGGTCACATTGCCGGTTTTCTGGGCCAGGCGGACGAGGGTTTCGGTGGCGTTGGGCACTTTGGCGAGGCTCTCCACCCAGCGGGCGGCGGTGGAGGCGGGAAGTACCTGATTCATGGGGCCGTAGAAGAGCTTGCGGGCGCCGAGACGGGCGACGCACCAGAGTTCCGGGGCACCGGCATCATTGTTGCGGAGGCGCTTCACCAGGGCATCACCGAGTTCGGTTCTTGTTCCGGCCGGGAGATGCTCCAGGCTGCTGGCCGTGCGCCACATCTCGCGCTGGAGGCTGCTGTTGATGCGCTGCACCTTCTTATTCCCCTTGGGAAGGAGATATTGGGCGATGCGCTGATAGATGTCGGCCTGCTGGTTCTTGTTCAAGCCACCGGCGACGCGGCCCCAGAAGATGTACCATTCGCTTTCCACCTGCACCTGATTGCCGAAGGTCATGCCGGAGGCGTAGATGCGGCGGGCCTGCTCGATGCGGAGGTCGTCACCGGGGTAGCCGAAGCCGGGGCGGAGGCAGAGGCCACAGAGGTTGAGCCAGCGGGCTTCGTGCTGAGCGGAGCGTTTGCGGCCATCGGCAAGTTCGAGGAACTTGTCGGCCATGGCGCGGATGAGGTCACTGGGCCAGGAGAGACGGCCTAATCCAAACGTTTGTTCGAGAAGGGCGGGGAGGGCTTCCGGGGCGGCGGTACCGGCGGGAGAGAAGACCGCTTCCAGGTGGGCGAGGCCGGCGGCGCGGGCTTCGTCGCTGATGACGGCGGCGGCGCGGCGGGCAGTGGCGGCCTTTTTGGCCTTGCGGAGTTCGAACTGGAGGCGCCAGCGGTTGTCGCTGACCTTGGAATCGCAGTAGATTTCCAGCGTTCCGACGGCAGTGAGCTTGGCGCCGAGTTTGACGGGGACGAAGCGTTCGCCCTGCGGTTTTCCGAATCGAATCAAGGCGTTGAGGGGGGCGTGGGGGTGGAGTTCGCCGGATTCGACGTCGGCGGCGGGGAACTCGACGACGGCGCCGAGTTGGTCCTCGGTGCGGGTGAGAGAGCTGTAGAGGCGGAAGCTGACCGGTTTGTTGGCGACCAGTTGGAGGCCTTCCATGTCGAGTTCGAGGGAACTGCCCTCCTCGGTCCCGCGAGGGGCGAGGCAGACGGTCTTGATGGGGTCGGCGGATTCGCCGATGCCGATGAAGTAGGCGCGGGGAAGACCACCGCGGACGAGGACGCCGGTGCCGGTGGTTTTGGCATTGGCGTAGTAAGCGGCGCCGACGGCGACGGCGAGGTCGAGGTCGCGGTTTTCGAAGATGGCGGGGCGCTTGCCGTACCAGGATTCGAGGACATCGGCGACGCGTTGGCGGAGGATCTCGGGGATGAAGAAGCCGCCATTAAATAGGATGGCGTCGGGGACGATATCGCCGGCGCCGGCGAGGAAGGCAGCGAGATGTTTGGTAACGGCGGGATCCGAAACGTAGGGAAGGCCGAGTTCGCGGAAGATGGAGCGTTTGTCGTCGTTGGGCCGGTCCGTGAGGGCGCACTTGGGGAGGAAGCCGTCGAGGGCGAGTTCGAGGGCCTCGGCGCGGGTGATTTCGGTGCGGAGCGTGCCACCGATAAGCGAAGATCCGGAGCCGAGGACGGTGATTTCCACCTTTTCGACAGCGGGGTTGTTGAGCATACGCTCTTTTGCGGCGGCGCATTGGCGGCGGAGGGCGGCGCGCTGGCGGAGGCTAAGCTGCTGACCGAGTTTGGCTTCGACGAGCCAGGCGAGGGTAAGGTCGAGGTTGTCGCCGCCGAGGAGGAGGTGCTTGCCGACGGCGGTCCGGGTGAACTCGACCAAATCGCCTTTGCGGGCGACCTTGATGAGGGTGAAATCGCTGGTGCCGCCGCCGACGTCGCAGATGAGGACGGTTTGGCCATCGAAGAGGGTTTTCTGGGACTCGGCGAGGTGGTTGGCGATCCAGGAGTAGAAGGCGGCGGCGGGTTCTTCGAGGAGGGTGAGATTATCGAGGCCGGCAAGGCGGGCGGCTTCGACGGTAAGTTCGCGGGCTTCTTCGTCGAAGGAAGCGGGGACGGTGAGGACGATGTCCTGTTCGGCCAGGGGGTGAGCCGGGTGAGCGGCGTCCCAGGCCTGGCGCATGTGGGTGATGTATTTGGCGCTGACTTCGACGGGGGAGAGTTCGCGGGCGGACTCCTGGGTATCCCAGGGGAGGATTTTGGCGCGGCGATCGACGTCGGCGTTGGAGAGCCAGCTTTTGGCGGAGTGGACAGTGCGGGTCGGGGTGAGGGCGCCCTGTTCACGGGCGTAGGCGCCGACGTAGTTCTGGTCGCCGAGGTAGAGGAAGCTGGGGAGGGTGCGGAGGCGGTCTTCGCGGCCCTGGGCGACGAATTGCGGGATGTCGAGGACGTTAATGGTCTGGTCGTCGTCGGACGAATCCATCCAGGCGAGGGCGGAGTTAGTGGTACCGAGGTCGATGCCGATCTTCATTGCGTTTGCTCGCGAACGTTGAATTCCAGTTTCCAGCGGTTAGAGGGGGATTTGGCGTCGACGCACCAGAGTTCGAGGACACCGGTGGCGGTAACGTCCGCGGCCAGAGTGACGCGGATGACCTTGCCGGAGGCCGCGGGGAGAGTGACTTCGATGGGGGAGAGTTCTTCGACGCCGGGAGGGATAGGATCAAGAATATCGCCGGGTTTATCGTCGTGGCGGGCAACGGCGGAGAAGAAGCGGAACTCGGCGGGTTCGCCGGTGAGGAGGCCGAACTCGGTTTTGGGGAGTTCGACGGAGGAGCCTTCTTCCAGGCCGAAGGGGACGACGGCGAGGGCCTTCATGGGAGCGGGAATGCCAGGGACAGCGGGCATGGAGGATTCGATGCCGATGTAATAGGTACGGGGGACGCCGCCGCGGATGCGAATTCCCTTCCCCTGGCGGGCAAGGCCGTAGTAAGCGGCGCCGCGGGCGACGGCATGCATGAGGTCTTCGCCTTCCAGAACCTGGACCGGGGTGTCGAGCCAGCCGTTGAGGGTTTCGACGATACGGCGGCGGACGATTTCCGAGTGGAGGACGCCGCCATTGAAGAGAACATGGGTGGGAGCGCCGGCCTGCTGGACGAATTTTGCCAGGTGCGCGGTGATGCGGGGGTCCGAGGCGTAGGGAAGGCCGACTTCGGCGAGGGCGGCGCGTTTCGGCTTGGCGGGCTGTTCGTTGCGGTCCACTTCCGGGAGGAAGCCGGAAAGAAGGATCTGTTCCAGGGTTTCGCGGCGAAGAGTGGCCTTGATGGTGCCGGCGATGAGGCCGGAGCCCCGGCCGAGGATGGTGACCGGTTCTTCGAACTGTGCGGCGCCAGGGGCGAGGAGTTTTTCCTTCGCGGCGCGACAGCGCTGCCAGAGCATGTGCAGCTGCATGGCATCGAGCCGGGTGTTTTTGGCGGCGAGTTCCTGTTCGACGGTACGGGCGAGGGCGAGATCGATGTTGTCGCCGCCGAGGAGAATATGTTCACCGACGGCGACGCGCTCGAGGGTGAGTTCGCCGTTCTGCTCACCGACGGCGATGAGGGTGAAATCCGTAGTACCGCCCCCGATGTCGATGACGAGAACGCGGTCGCCGGCATGGACGCGGGTGCGCCAATCCTCATGGCGTTCGAGCCAGGCGTAGAAGGCGGCCTGGGGTTCTTCGAGGAGGACAAAGTTGGGGAAACCGGCGCGGCGGGCCGCGTCCTCCGTGAGGGAACGGGCAGAAGCGTCGAAGGAGGCGGGGACAGTGATGAGGACCTGGGCGTCCTGGATGTCGCCGAGGGATTGCCGGATGTGATGGAGGTAGGCGGTGGAGGCGTCGAGCGGGGATACTTTGGCGACTCCCTCCGGGGCAGTGAGGGGGAGGAGGGGGGCGGTGCGATCGATGCCGGGGTGGCCGAGCCAGCTTTTGGCGGAGTGGACAAGGCGGCTGGCGTTTTCGACGCCGCGGCGCTTGGCCCATTCGCCGGTGATGAAGCGAGGGGCATCGTCCCAGGGGAGGGCGGTGGCGCCTTCGGGGAACTCCTTGGCGCCGTGGATGTAAAGAGAGGACGGGAAGAGCGACTCTTCGCGGAGTTCGCCAGGACCGGTGAGTTGCGGAACCGGCAACACTTCCACTGGGCCGCCGGAGGAACGGGCAACCGCGCAGTTCGTCGTACCGAGATCGATACCGATGACAGAGCCGGTGGACACAGGTCTACTCAACTTCGATTTCGGCTTGGGCGATGATGTTGAGGTTGACGGAGGAGTTGACCTTGGGGAGGTCGACGTTGGCGGCCTTCCAGCCTTTGTGGCGGAGGATCCCGCCGGGGGCGCGGCCTTCCGGGGGGACATTGCCGATGAACTTGAGGCCCTGTTTAGCGTCAGCGCCGGCGGCTTCGGACTTGGTGTAGGTGCCTTCGACGCCGTCGATGACGGGGTTGAGGGTGACACAGCGCTTGATGGCGGTGCCGCATTGCTCGTGGAGGGTCCGGACGGCGGCGCCGACCTGGTCATCGGAGTAGGCGGAGATATCTTCCATGAGGAAGTCGACGAGGCGGGCTTCCCGCTGGAGGATGCCGAGGAACTGGAGCGCGCCATCGGCGGGTTTGACTTCGGGGACTTTAGGGGCAGGTTTGGCGGGTTCTGGCTTTTTGACCTCCGCCGCTTTTACGTAGCCATAGGATTTGGCTACATCGGGCGGGAGTTCGCCGCCGAAAAGGATGCCGAAGAAGCTGGAGAACGCGTTACCGATACGAGACAAATGAGTTTACTCCGAAACTACCAGGATACAACCCTAAGTGGCGGCTAACGTACAGATAAGAATTGGCCGATAGATGGGCATGAGAAACCGGGACGAAGTTTACCGGCGCGTGCGGAAGCCGGCGGTGATTCTGCTGGGCTTGGCCGGCGTGGGGTTGAGCGTGTGGATGTGCGCGCAGGTTCCCGGAGGGATGCTGGCGTTTCTGCTGGGCGGGATCGGGTCGGCGGGAATGGTGTATCAGGAGATCGCCGGCTAGGGCTGGGCGATGGCGTAGAGGCTGGACGCGGTGCGGATGTAGAGACGCCCGCCGGCGATGGCAGGGGTAGCGTAGATAGGTTCGTCAAAGTCATTGACCTGGAGGAGTTCCCATTCGGCTCCGGGCTTGAGGACGGCGGCCTTGCCCTGCTCACTAAAAAGGAAGATCTTGCCGGCGGCGGCGATGGGGGAGGCGTAATAGCCGTCGATGGCGCCAGGGATTCGGGCGGATTTCTTGATTTCACCGGTGGAGGCGAGCATGGCGGTGAAGATGCCGCCGGTTTTGACGGTATAAAGGATGCCGTCCAGGAGGAGGGGCGAGGGTACTTCGGGTACCATCCGCTGGTGCTTCCAGACGACGTGGGAGGCGGTGAGGTCGCCACGGGCGTCCCCGGGTTTGACGGCGATGGTGATGTTGTTGGCTTCGCGGCGGGCGCGATAGAAGCCCCATTCGCGGCGATCGAGGACGCCGTCGTTGTTCAGGTCAATAGCCGTCCAACTGCCGCCGTGTTTGAAGGGCGGGGGGAGTTCGGCGTTGGCGAGTTTGCCGTCGTGGTTGGCGTCGGCCTGTTTGCAGGCTTCGTCGAAATCGGGGAGGGGCTTGGCCTGGCCGGGGTCGGCGCCGGGAGCCCAACCGGTGGCGTAGATGGTGTCGCCACCGGCGACGGCGGAGGCTTTGATCTGCCAGGAGAGTCCGCGGACCGTCCACAGTTCCTTGCCCGTTTTGATGTCATACGACGCGAGGAGGTAGGAACCGGGGACGATGACCTGGTCCCGGAAGATGGTGGCGGTGGCGAAGCCGTGGACGACGGAGGGACGGGGCGTGCGCCAGAGTTCGCGGCCGGAATTCTTGTCGACAGCGAGGAGGAAAGACTCCGAATCCTGGTCGCAAACCAGCAGCAGGGTGTTCCCGGAGAGGACCGGGGAGGCGCCCATGCCATGGAAGTTTGCGAAGGCCGGCAGGGGCAGGCGCCAGCGTTCGTTGCCGTCCGGGCCGTAGGAGATGAGGCCAAAATCGGAGAAGAAGGCGTAGACGTTGGCGCCATCAGTGACCGGGGAGGGGCTGGCCGGGTTATTCAGCTTGTGGCGATTCTCGGAGCGGGTCTGGGGAAGGGTGCGGCGCCAGAGGATGCGGCCGGTTTGCGCGTCGAGTTTGAGCGTAAGGAGTTGGGCGTTTTCGTAGGCGGTAAGGAAGATTGATTGGCCGGCGAGGATAGGGGAGGAGGCCCCCGGGGGGACAGGGGTTCGCCAGGCGACGTTGCGGGTGGGGCCGAACTCGGAGGGGAGGGCTGTTGACTGGGCAACGCCGGAGCCGTTGGGTCCGCGGAAGGAGGGCCAATCGGCGGCGGGCAGCGCGAGGAGGGGGAGCAGCAACAGGAATCGGCGCATGGTGATGGAGATTTTATCGCTTGGATGAGCCGGTCGTAAGAGGAATGTCGTAGGTAGTGGTGTCAGTCCCTACTATCCAGGAGGACATCGGTATGCGTCGCGCATTGGTATTGGCACTATTGACGTTGCAGGCGGGGTTGCTAATGGCTGCGCCCGGGCAGCGGAAGATCACGGGTGATGGCTCGATTCGGGAGACCGCGATTCCTGGGCGGGAAGCTCCGATGGAACTTTTGACCGGGACCACGGTGAGTTTCACGATCCCGCGCATCACGCAGGCGACGCTGTTTAACGGCGACAACGGGTTCTTCGTGCGGGTTCCGGCGGGGGCGACGGAGTTGCGGCTGCAGCTATCGACGACGTCGGATATCGATCTCTATGCCCGGTTTGGGGTGGACGTCGGAATCGGAGCGGGCGGGGTGATTCTGGCCGACCATTCGACCGAGTTGATCCCGAGCAAAGATCTGCGGATCGGCTTATCGGGGTCGCCGGGTTTGCGGGCAGGAACGTATTACGTGGCGGTGGCGGCGTTCGACATCACAGCGCCCAACACGGGGACGATCACAGTGACGATCACCGGCGGCACGGGCGGCGGCGGGGGCGCGGTGGTGAATGACCTGGTGGTGACATTCGGGACCGAAGACAACTCCGGTTGTCCGGCGACAAAACGGCTGCCGATCACCATCCGGGACACGGCGGGAACGCTGGTATCCGGGTTCAACGTGCAGAGCTTCTCGCTGTCGGAGAACAACGTGCAGAAGAACCTGACGTGGACCTGTCCGAGCGCCGGGCAGTGCGTGCTGGGCTACACACCGGCGAATCCAAACGCTACGGCGGACGTGGAAGTGAAGGTGAATCTGAACCTGACACGGACGGGAAGCGCGCGGAAGACGGTGGGGGCGTGTACGACCTCGGGCGGGGGAGGCGGCGGAGGCGGGGGTACGGGAACACGGACGGCGACGGGGCTGACGCTGGACATTTCCAATAGCGCGACGTCGTTTGGCGGGAATGGCTGGACGACGCTGGGCGGCGGCTACTGGACGCTGGGTGTCTCGCAACCGGACGCGGCGGCAGGGCTTCTGAACGCCGCCAACCGGAGCGTGAATCTCTCTCCCGGAACGTATTTCCTATACGGCGAACCGGGATCGATGGGGAGCAACGCGCGGTTGGTGGTGGATTGGAGTGACGGGACGAAGGAAGAGGCGATCTTTGCGACGGCTCCGCTAAACACGACCACGGCGTGGACGCGGCTAAGCGGGCCGACGACGATCGGCATGGCATCGACTGGCTTGACGTCATTAAACAAGGTGGCCGCCGGGTCCGGGATCACGGCGGGAGGCGCGGCGGATTTTGTGTTCCGAGTGGATCTGGGGAACAGCACGGGCGGCGGCGGAGGTGGCGGAACCGGCGGCGGGACGGGCACGGGATGTCCGTCTTCGACCAACATCGCGCTACAGGGGACGGCGTCGCAGATCAATATCGGCTTCAGCGGTCCGCCAAA
This sequence comes from uncultured Solibacteraceae bacterium, assembly GCA_964430625.1. Lineage (GTDB taxonomy): Bacteria > Acidobacteriota > Terriglobia > Bryobacterales > Bryobacteraceae. Next base: position 152,274 of record CAYSFR010000011.1, on the reverse strand, counting down.
TCTGGGCAATAACGGTGTGCTGAATGAGCCCAATGGCTATGGCTTCCACACCGACATCGTCGCCAACCCGTGGTGGCAGGTGGACTTCGGGAGCGTGCGGACGATCTGTGAAGTGCGTCTGCACAACCGGGCGGACGGCTACTTTGACCGGGCGCGGTCCATCCGGGTGCTGATCTCGACGAACGGCACCGATTTTGAGGCGGTTTACTCGCACAACGGGACGGTGTGGGGCGAAACCGGGGCGCCGCTGGTGGTGCCGATCGCTTCGCGCACGGCGCGATTCGTGCGGGTGCAACTGCCCGAGACCAACTACCTGCATCTGCGGGAAGTGGAGGTATTCGGGAGCACCAGTTCCGGCGGCGGAGGAAGCACAGGAACACTCACGGTCAACATCGGAAGCGAGGACAACACCGCCTGCCCGGTGACGAAGAAGCTGATTGTTTCCGTCCTGGACAGCACGGGGCTGGCAGTGACGGGGTTGAACTCGTCGAATTTCACGCTAACCGAGAACGGGGCGCCGCGGCCGGCCGTGGTGTCGTGCAGTTCGTCGGGCGGAGGTACGTCGGCCGGTTCGGGCGCGGTGGTGGCGATTGTCATCGACACGTCGGGCTCGCTGAGTTCGACCGATCTGGCGAATGAAAAGACGGCGGCCGTCAACCTGGTGAACTCGCTGGGGGCGAGCGACCAGGTGGCGGTGTACAACTTTGATTCAGGCGTGACGAAGAAGCAGGCGTTCACGACGAACAAGCAACTGGCGATAACGGCGATCAATTCGCTGGCGATCGGCGGCAGCACGGCGCTCTACCAGGCGCTGCATCTGGCGGCGACGGAGATTGCCGCGGTGCCCGGCCGGCGTGCCATCGTGCTGATGACCGACGGCGGCGACAACCAGGGCGGCAAGACGATCGACGAAGCGATCAACGCGGCCAAAGCGGCCCAGGCGCCGGTGTATGCCGTGGGATTTGGATCGGGCATCAATGAGACGGTGATGCGGCGCATGGGAACCGAGACGGGCGGCACGTTTACGCGCGGCGCGACCTCGGCCGAACTGCAGGCGCTGCTGCAGACCGTGGCAACCAACATCACCAGCACGTGCGAGATCTCCTACACGCCGGTGGATCCGACGAGGGAAGCCGATATCCGGGTGTCGGTGACAGCCGGGACGCGGACCGGAGCAGGAACGCGGCGCGTGGCGGCATGCACGGGGACCGGCGGCGGTGGCGGCGGAACCGGTGGCGGTGGCGGCGGCGGCAGCACCACCGGGCCGGGCTGGACGGTGACCCAGGGCTGCAACTACTTTGTGACACCGCTGGCGGCGACTCCGGTGGCGGCGCAGTCGACGGGAATCATCCGTGTGACGACGGCGGACAACTGCGAATGGAACGCGCACAGCGAGGTGAGCTGGGTGCGGGTGACGGCAGTCCGCAACGCCAACGGGAAGGGCTCGGGCGCGGTGGATTACATCGTGTCAGCGAATCCGGACCCGGTAACGCGGACGGGCCGCGTGATCACGGCAGGGCAGATCCACAACGTCACGCAGGCGGCTGGAGCATCGTGCGCCATCACGCTCTCGCCCACAACGGCGCGCGTCGGCCCGGGGGCCGGCAGCAGCACCCTGCTGATTAACGCGACTACCACCACCTGCGCCTGGACTGGGCGGAGCAACGATAGCTGGCTGAAGATCACCGGCACCACGGGCTCCGGCACGGGCACGGGGCGCATCTCCTATACCTGGGATGCGAACGCAACCACGGCAGCGCGCAACGCGACGATGACGGTGAACGGGCAGACGTTTACGTTGACCCAGGACGCGGGCTCGATACCGGGCACGCCGACGGTGACCGAGGCGGGCATTGTGAATTCGGCGAGCGGCATTCCGCCGTCGCTGCCGGGCGGTGCGCTGGCGCAGGGATCGTTCTTCACGATCTTCGCGGCCGGCGTGGGTCCGACGCCGCCGCAACAGGTGGAGCAGTTCCCGCTGCCAACGCTGCTGGGAGGCACGCAGGTGCAGATCCGGCAGGGGTCGCGGACGGTGGATTGCTACCTGGTGTATACGTCGAGCACGCAGATCAACGGGATCATCCCGTCGAACGCGCCGCTGGGCGACGCGGAGATGATCGTCACCTACAGCGGCCGGGCCAGTCGGCCGGTGGCGATCCGCGTGGCACGGAACAACTTCGGCATCTTCGCCACCAGCCAGGGGCGCGGACCGGGGATCATCCAGAACTTCCAGACGCAGCTGGAGCAGCCGCTGAATACGCGTTCGGCGACGGCGAAACCGCGGCAGGTAATCATTCTGTGGGGCACGGGCGCAGGGCCGATCTCGGCGCCGGACAACCAGGCTCCGCCGGCGGGCAATCTGCCGTTCCCGTTCGAAATGACCATCGGCGGCAAGACGGCGACGCTGCTCTACAATGGCCGGGCGCCGTGTTGCGCTGGCGTCGACCAGATTGTGGCCGAAGTGCCGGCAGACGCCCCGCAGGGCTGCTTTGTTCCGGTGCAGGTGAAGGCCGGAGACGTATGGAGCAATGTGGTCAGCATGGCCATTGAGCCCAATGGCCAGACCTGTAAGGACGCCACGAACCCGGCATCGACGCTGACGTCGACCGGCGGAAAGGTGGGCATTGTGATGCTGACGCGGCTTTCGGCGACGGTGAACGTAACCGGGCAGCCGGAACAGACGCTGAATGCCGACGCGGGCATCGGTGCCTTCACGCAGATGCAGGCGGGCGGCGACCTGGGGTTCAACATGTTGACGTCGTTCCCACCGGCCGGCTCCTGCCAGGCCTATGCGGGCGTACGGGACGTGTCGGACCTGTTGGGCGGCGCACTGGGCGGCCCGTTGAACATCGCCGGCGGCGGCACTATGCTCGACGCCGGAACGGCACTGCGCGTGGCCTCCGGCGGGCGGACAGCGAACCTGGACCGTTCTGAAAACGGGATGTATGTAGGGATCCTGGGCGGCAATCTGCCGCTGCCGGGGTCGACAACGCAGGTGCCGCTGGACGCCGGTGCGTTCACCATCAGCGGCACGGGCGGCAAGGATGTGGGCGCGTTCACGTCGAACGTGACGCTGCGCCCGCCCATCACATGGACCAACCGCGGCCAAATCTCCTCCATAGACCGCAAGACGCCGTTCACGATGACGTGGACGGGCGGAACGGCAGGCGAGGACGCCATCATCCTGGGCTATGGAACGGACCAGAAGACCAAGGCGAGCAGCGGATTCGTCTGCGTAGCGTCAGCGCCGAGCGGGAGCTTTACGGTGCCGGCCTCGGCAATGGCAAACCTGCCGGCAGTGCCGGCGTCGGGTGACCTGAGCGACAAGTTCGGGTTGCTGGGCATCTTCAGTCTGCGGACGAACAGCGTAGTGCCGTTCACCGCGACGGGGATCGATATTGGCATGGTGCTCGGAGCTCAGATCGAAGCCAAGACGATCGAGATCCGGTAGCCGTGCCCTGCCGCCCCGCGGAGGAGTTCCTCTCTATACTGTTTGTAGGGAGGGCTCTCCGCGGGAGCCGGCAAAATGCCAGAGCGGGATAACCTGACGACGCTGCTCGGCGCGTTCGCCCATGGGGAGCGCGAGGCGGCCGAGCGGGTGATTCCTCTGATTTACGATGAACTGCGGCGCATAGCGCACCGGCGGCGATGGCAATGGGTGACGCAGGATTCACCGGCAACGACGAGTCTTGTCCATGAAGCGTTCGTGCACCTGAAGGCAAGGGAGGGAGAGGCATGGGAGAACCGGTCGCACTTCTTTTACTTCGCGTCCGTGGCGATGCGGAACATTCTGGTGGACCATGCCAAGCACATCCAACGGCAGAAGCGGGGCAGCGGGGCGCACCAGGTGGCGCTGACGGAGCACACGCTGGTGAGCGAACAGAAGAGCGCGGAGTTGCTGGCGTTGGACGAAGCGCTGCGCCACTTGGCGGTGGAGCACGAAAGACTGGCACACATCGTCGAATGCCGGTTCTTCGGCGGGTTGACGGTGGAGGAGACGGCCGAGGCGTTGGGGATCTCCGCGGCGACGGTGAAGCGGGGGTGGGATACGGCGAGGGCGTGGCTCTTCCAGCGGCTGCGCGGAGGGAAGCCCGATGAAGCTGGAACGGCTGGATGACCTGTTTCACCGGGCGCGGGAGTTGCCGCCGGCGGAGTGGGAGGCGTTCGCCGAGAAGGAGTGCAGCGAAGACACCGAGTTGCGGCGGACGCTGATGGGGATGTTGCGGGAAGAGAGCGATGCCTTTCAGTGGTTTGAGGAGGCGGAGAGCTCTCTGGGGCTGTTTTGGGAAGACGCGGCGCCGGTGACGGTGGGGCCGTACCGCGTGGTGAGGGAGTTGGGCCGCGGCGGCATGGGCACGGTCTACCTCGGCGAGCGCGACGGCGAGGGGTTCAAGCAACTGGTGGCGATCAAGTGCATGCGGCGGGAAGGGGCGGAGGTGTTGCGGCGGTTTCTGGCCGAGCGGCGAATCCTGTCGCGGCTGGAGCACCCGGGTATCGCGCGGCTGCTGGACGGCGGGCGCACCGAGAATGGTGACCCGTATCTGGTGATGGAGTACGTCGCCGGCAAGCCGCTGGCGCTGTGGGCGGAGGCCGGCCGCACGCGGGATGAGAAGTTGCGGCTGTTCCTGGCGGTGGGCGAGGCGGTAGAGTACGCGCATCGGAATCTGGTGGTGCACCGGGACTTGAAGCCCGGCAACATATTGGTTACCGGCGACGGCCAGCCGAAGCTGTTGGACTTCGGGATCGCCAAGCTGCTCGACGTGCCGGAGGACGAGGCAACGCGGCCCGGCGGGAGCCCGCTTACGCCGCAGTACGCCGCGCCGGAGCAGCGGGAAGGCGGGCCGATCACCACGTTGACCGACGTCTACGGCCTGGGGGCGCTGCTGTTTGAGCTGTTGAGCGGGCGCCGGCCATCGGGCGCCGGCGAAACGCCGCCGGCCGGAGTGGACCGCGACCTGGGGCATATCGCCTGCAAGGCGCTGGAGGCGAAGCCGGAGGACCGGTACGGCTCCGTCTCGGCGATGCTGGACGACATCCGCTCCTTCCAGGCGGGCGGACCGGTGCAGGCGCGTGGTCACGGTGTCTTGTACCGCGGAGGAAAGTTCGTCCGGCGGCACTGGATTGGAGTGCTGTTCGCGGCGACGCTGCTGACGGTGACCGGCGGCCTGCTGGTGCAGAGTTCCCGGCTGGCGAGGGAGAGAGATAAGGCGCAACAGGTTTCGCGGCTAATGCTGGAGCTGTTCCAGGTTAGCGACCCCGACGATGCGCAAGGGAGGGTGGTGAGCGCGCGAGAGGTGCTGGACCGGAGCGTGTCCCGATTGAAGACGGAACTGGACGGGCAGCCGGAGGTGCGGGCGGAGCTGTTGGACGTGGCCGGGCAGGTGTATCACAAGCTGGGGGAATATGAACGGGCAGCGCCCCTGCTGGAAGAGGCGCTTTCCGCGCGGCGGGCGGCCGGAGGCGGAGGTGTCGACGAAAGCCTGTATCAACTCGGCCTGCTGCGGCTGAACCGCGGGGACTATGCGGGCGCGGAGCGCGATCTGCGGGAGGCACTGGCGGCGCGGCGCGGCGAGCATGCCTCGACGAAGAACTACCTGGCACTGGCACTGCTGCGCCAGGGCAAGAACGAGGAAGCCGAGACGCTGTTCCGCCAGGCGGTGGCGGCCCTGCGCGCCGGGACGGCGCACCTGGAACTGGCCGAGGCGCAGACGGGCCTGGGCTTTGTACGGTTCGCCCGCGGCGCCCATCATGAGGCCGAGGGGCTGTTCCGCGAGGCGCTGGCCATCCGCCGCCGCGACCTGGGTAATGAGCACCGGTTGGTGGCGGAGACGCTCAACAATCTGGCCTCGGTGCTGAGCCGGATGGGACGCGACACCGAAAGCGAGCCGATGCAGCAGGAGGCAATTGCGATCTTCCGCAAGGTGTATGGCGATCAGCATCCGAAGCTGGCGACGGCGCTGAACAATCTGGGACTGGTGCAGATGGCGCGCGGGCAGGAGGCGAAGGCGGAGGCTCTGCTGCGCGAGTCGCTCGCCATCCGCCGGGCCCGGCTGGGGGCGGAGCATCCGGACCTGGCGCAGACGCTGGGGAACCTGGGGCTGTTGCTGCAACAGAAGAAGGCGTATGCGGAGGCGGAGGCGCTGAGCGGAGAGGCGCTGGCCATCCGGCGGAAGGCGTTCGGAGCCGCCGGCGGGCACGCCACCATCGTGCAGAGCCTGGTGAACCTGGGGCAACTGCGGCAGGCGCAGGGGCGGGCGCGGGAGGCTGAACCCCTGCTGCGGGAGGCGCTCGCGATGGCCGAGAGCGTGGCGGGCCGGGAACATCTGACGACGGCGAGTTGCCTGCAGAGCCTGGCCGAGACGCTGGAGCAGACCGGCTCGGCGGAGGCCGAGGAACGCTACCGGGGGGCGCTGCGGGTCCGGCGAGCCAAGCTGCCGGCGGGCCACCCGCACCTTGCCTATACGCTCACCGGGCTGGGGCGCTGGCTGCGCGCGCACGGACGGAGTGAGGAGGGGTTGGGCTTGCTGCAGGAGGCGCTCACCATCCGCGAAAAGACGCTGCCGGCGGGCCATCCGCTGATTTCCGAAGTTCGCAGGGCGATGGAGTCCCGCTAGTTGCTACGCTACGGAACATGCGACGTATTTGGCTGGTTTTCGCGCTGGCGGGCGCGGCTTTTGCCCAGGGGCAGGACGCGGATTTCGCGCAATCGGTAAAGCAGTGGACCACGAAGCCGGAGTTTTCCTCGCCTCTTGTCGACCATCTGCCGCTGGTAAAAGGGATTCCCACGCCGAAGGACGTGCTCGGCTACCACGTCGGCGCACCGAAGAAACTCACCGATACGGCGACCATCCGGAAGTATTTTGAGGCGCTGGCGAAGGCTTCACAGCGGCTGCGGATCATCGACACGGGGCGAACTGACGAAGGACGTACCTGCTGGAGCGCGGTGATTGGCGACGAGGCGACGCTCGGCGCGTTGGACACCTACAAGGGCTACCTGGCAAAACTGGCCGACCCGCGGGGAATGAGCGACACCGAAGCGCGCGGCATCCTGGACCGCGCCAAGCCGGTGTATCACATCACCGGCGGGCTGCACTCCAGCGAGACTGGGCCGCCGGAGATGCTGATGGAACTCGCCTACCGCCTGGTGGCGAGCGATGGGGCGATGTACGAGGGGATCCGCAAAAACCTGATCGTGATGATCTCGCCGCTGTTGGAACCGGACGGGCGCGACCGCTACGTGGAGTGGTACCGCCGCTACAAGGTGCAGGAGGAGTCCGAGGAGGACCGCCTGCCCGGGCCGCCCTACTGGGGCAAGTACATCTTCCACGACAACAACCGCGACATGAACTACTCGCAGGTGACCATGCGGAACTGGTTGAAGGCCTACCTGGAATGGCATCCGCCGATCGTTCACGACCTGCATGAATCGGTGCCGTTTCTCTATACCTTCAGCGGGCAGGCGCCCCAGAATCCAAACCTGGACCCGATTCTCTATGCGGAGCTGCCGTGGTTTGCCAACTACGAGATGACCAAGCTGATCGGCTACGGAATGCCCGGTGTGTGGACGCACGCGTTTGTGGATATGTGGTCGGTGGGGTATCTGGGGTTCATGGCGTCCAATCACAACGGGATGCTGCGGATGTATGAGACCTACGGCAATGGCGGGGCGAACACCATGAAGCGGAAAGTGACGCAGGAGGGCGACCGGTTCGGGGCGGCGAAGCGGGAGTGGTACCGGCCGCTGCCGGCGTATGCGGAGGTGGAGTGGTCGCTGCGGAACAACACGAACTATATGCAGACGGGGGTGCTGTCGGCGCTGGAACTGGCGGCGGCGCATCCGCGGGTGATCCTGGAGAATTTCTACAAGAAGTCGCTGCATGCCGTGGAGGACGGGGCCAAGTCAGCGCCGTACGGGTGGGTGATCCCGGCGGGGCAGAAAGACCAGACCCGCGTGGCGTGGGTGGTGAATACGCTGCGGCTGCAAGGCATTGAGGTGGGTACGCTGCGCGAGGCGTGGAAGGGCTACGGAGCGGGTTCGTTTGTGGTGAAGCGGAACCAGCCGTACGGGCGGCTGGCGAAGAGCCTGCTGGAAAAGCAGGTGTTTCCCGATCCGAACCTGCGGACCTACGACGATACCGGCTGGACGATGGGTCTCATCACGCATATCGACGTGAAGGAGATTGCCGACAAAGCCCTGCTGGAGCTGGCCGTGGAGGCGGTGGACCGGGTGGAGCCGAAGGGGCGCGTGGAGGGCAGCGGACGGTGGCTGGCGGTTCTGCACAACGGCGAACACGGGCTGATTTCGCTGCGCTATCGCTTGAAAGACGTGAAATTTGAGGCGGTGGAGAAGGAGTTTGCGGCCAACGGGACCACGGTGCCGGCGGGTTCGTTTGTGGTGGCCGATTCGGCTCGCGTGCGGCGGGAAGTGGAGGCGCTGGGGCTGCGGGCCGTCGCGCTGGCGGCCGAACCGGAGGGCAAGCGGCATGTGGTGGAGGTGCCGCGGATGGCCGTGTTCAGCACATGGGGCTTCACGCAGCCGGTGGGTTGGGTGCGTCATGCGCTGGACCATTACGGCGTGGCCTATGACCTCATCTACAAGGACCGGGTGAAAAAAGGCGGGCTGCGCGCGGCCTACGACGTGCTGCTGATTCCCAGCCAGATGGCCAGCGGAAAAGGGCTGGTGTACGACATGGAACCGGCCAAGATTCCGCTCCGCTACGAGGGCGAGGAGATCACCGGCGGCATGGGCCTGACCGGGGTGTTGGAGATCGAAAAGTTCGTGGCCGAAGGTGGCGTGGTGATCACGCTGGGGGCGTCAAGTTTCTTCCCGGCCGAGTTCGGGCTGACGCGGGAAGTGGACGCGCGGCGGACCTCGCCGGCGTTCTACGCGCCGGGGCCGATTGTGGAGACGGAGGTGTTGAAGCCGCTGCACCCGATTTTCTACGGCTATGACAAAAAGCGCCTGCCGGTGCGCTACGCGGGCGGGCCGATTTTCTCCATGCCGGAAAAGGAGAGGGGGAAGTGGACGTTGATGAAGTTCACAGGGATGGAGTTGAGCGGACTGTTAAAGGGAGGGGCGGAGATCCGGGACAAGGCGGCGATTCTCGACGTGCCGGTGGGCAAGGGGCGGGTGGTGATGTTCGCGACGAACCCGTGCTACCGGTGGCAGAACCACGGCGAGTTCTCCATGCTGTTCAACGCGATTCTGCATTTCAATGATTGAGCGGCTGGCGGCACTGGCTGGCAGTGCGGAGCAGGGAGATGGCCGCCTTGGGCCGGCCGGTCAACGAAGCGGACGTCATGAAAATCGCGGCGGGCTGGAGCTTGGATCCGACGCAATTGTCGGCTCACTCCGGTCCCGCCGCGTTAGGCGTTCTGATTTCGGTCGACGGAATTACTCGGCCAGCGTCGCCATGATCCGCTTCGGATCAAAGCGCGTCACCGTCTTCCCTTCCCCATTCACCAGCCACACCGAGCCGAGGCCGGAGTAGATGAGCCCCCCGCCGTCGCCGGCGAACTGCTGCACGACTTTCGATGTGGCCGGGTGAATCCGGGCAATCGGGAAACCGGGCATCGACACCCACACCGACCCATCGCCAAAGGCGATGGAGCCGCCCACGCCGGGCACCGCCAGATCGATGGTCGCCGACACCTTGTTTGTCTTCGGATCGATCTGCGCCACCTTCCCGTCCTTCTTCGCCAGCGCCCAGATGGACGCTTCGCCGAAGGCCAGTGCCATGGGCTGGCCAGGAACATCAATGCGTTTGTCCACCAGGTTCGTTTTCGGGTCGATGCGGAGTACCTTGTCGACTGACGGGCAAGCCACCCACAGCGACGTTTCCGCCAGCAGAATGGACGAACACGCGGCCGGCAAACGCACTTCCGCCACCGCCGCATTCTCCTTCGGATCGATGCGCAGGAGCGTGGTCTTGTCGTCGGCCAGCAGCCACACACTGTCGGCGGTCGCCGCCAGCGCGGCCGGGGCAACAACGGCGCCGGCCTCCACCGTTCCCGTCACTTTCCCCGACTTTGCGTCCAGTTTCAGCAGCGACTTGGCATCGCAGTTCACCGTCCACATGCTGGCGAGCGCGCTCAACACTCCGCCGCACGCCTTGCCCAGCCCCACCACCGGCGTACCGGGTTTATTCGTCTTGGCGTCGATTCGCTGCACGGTGTCTCCGGCGGCGATCAGCACCTCTGTAGTGAAAGCGGCGCCCGTGGGCGCCGCCTCCAGTTTGATTTCAGCCTCTGATTTCAAGTTCGCGTAGGGAATCCGCACACCGGGCGTCTGCACCCCGGCAACGGGTTTCTTGGCCGCGTTCTTGTTTTCCTTCGGGGCCGCGACGGTGGCCAGGGAACTGGCCATCGCCGCGACACATAGAGTGGATACCAACCGTTTAGAACTCATAGCGCAAGGCAAACTGCATTACACGAGGAGCCATCACGCCGGTGAACTGCCCGAACGTGGAGGGGTTGGCCAGGCTGAGGCTGGCGGTGGTGAAGTTCACGTTGTTGAAGGCGTTGAACGCTTCGGCGCGAACCTGGATGCGGTGGCCTTCGAACGGCAGGGTGAAGTACTTGCCGAGCGAGAGGTCAAAGTTGGACATGGCCGCGCCACGGATGATGCCGCGGGTGCCGGTACCGCCCGGATACTGCTGGACGAACGAGGTGGTGGCGGCATTGGTGGTGCGGAACAGGCTGGGGTTGCCGTTCTGGTTGTAGCCGGCGCCGTTTTCCGGCAGGGTGGCGCCGGGGCGGACGATGGCCAGAGCCGAGCTCAGGTAGTTGGTGGGGTACTGGCCGCCGGAGGTGATGTTGAGCGGGAGACCGGAGCGGAAGCGCCACAGCATCGTGGTCTGCCAGCCGCCGACGATCTGGTTCACCCAGCTCGGAGCGCTGCCGAAGATGGCCTTGCCTTTGCCGAACGGCAGTTCCACCACGGCGTTGGCCGTGATGTTGTGCCGGGAGTCAAAGTCAGAGCTGCCGCGGAAGGAGTTCGGGTTGAAGGTGTCCTGGATCACACCGCCACCGGTGCCGGCAGCAGATTCAGCCGTCGAGGCAAGATCGATGGAGTGCGACAGGGTGTAGTTGAAGTCGAAGCCCCAGCCGCTGGTGACGGGCCGGCGGAGCACCAACTGGCCGGCGTGGAAGGAGCTGCGGCCGGCATTGGCCCAGGCCACGTTCCCGGCGTTCTGCAACGCGAAGAAGGTGTTGCAGCCGAGAGCGGAGATACAGGATCCGTCGGCCTGGCGTTCGCGATCCATGTCGTTGAGAGCGTCGAGATCGGAACCGGCGTAGGTGTTATAGGTGGTGTGGTAGTAGTTCTGCGTCGCGGTACCGGGGATGTACTTCCCGGCGGCTTTGCCGAACATATTCTCAAAGAAAGCGACGTTGGGGATCTCGTTCGCCTTTTTGCCCTGGATATTGTAGTCGCGGAGGATGGAGGCGGCCTGCGCCCAGGTCTGACCGGACTTCGGATCCTTGAACTGCGTCAGCGGCTGGAAGACGTCCATCTGCACCAGCGACTTACGGGCCAGGCGCCCGACGTAGCCGATTTCAATGGTCATCTTCGACGGCAATTGCCGCGCGTAGGTGGCGTTGAGCAGCATGGAGTACGGCGCCACCAGGTCCGGGAAGACGCCGGAGAAGGAGCCGAAACCGCCAACGATGGAAGCGGGCGTGTACGGGAAGACGGCCGGAGCCACGGTGGGCAGGGCCGGCAACGCGCTGCCGCTGTAGCGGAAGGCGTCGCTGAAGTTGGTGTTGCGCGGCTGGGTGACGGAGCTGGCCAGGCCGGGCGAACCGGCGCGGTCGAAGTTCACCACCATATCCGAACCGTAGCGGTCATAGAGCATGGAACCGCCCATGCGGAGCACGGAGCCTTTACCGAACAGCTTGCCGAAGAGCGAGTCGCTCACCGGGGCATAGGCGACGTTGAAGCGGGGCGCCCAGTTGTTGTTGTCGCGCTCATACCAGCCGCGTCCATTGTTGGCCGGGCCGCCGAGGGCGTAGGTGAGTTTGGAATTGGGCATGGCCGCTCCGGGGATGCCGGCGTTGGAAGCGCCAACGCGCTCGGCGAGGAAAACGTCCAGGCCGGTGGTGGAAACCACCTGCACACCGTTCTTTTCGTAGGGCACCTGATAGGAGCCGTAGCGGAGGCCGTAGGTGAGGGTCAGGTCGCGGCGCATCTTCCAGACGTCCTGAATATAGAACTCATATTCATGGGTGCCGAAGCTGCGGGCGAGCGGTTCGCCGAAGGGAACGGCCTTGCCGTCCCGGCCGAAGTTGTAGGTGCCGCTGTAGTTGTTGATCACACCGAGCAGGACGCCCATGGCGCGCTGCGTGGGCTGCGTCTCGGCCAGGCCGAGCGTGGAGGAGCCATCGCGGCCGCGGATGAAGGCGGTGACGGCATCGGAGATGTCGGCGCCCAGGCCGCGCAGCGTGTTGCGGCTGAAGCTATACGACGGGAACGAGTTGGCGTAGGAGCTACGGTCGTTCTGCACCAGGCGGAAGTTGATGCCGCCCTGGATGGTGTGGGCGCCCTTGGTCCAGGTGAGGTCGTTCACCAGGTTGGTGGTGGGGATGAAGCGGCCGAAGGCGCGGGTGAAGTTCTGCTGGGCGGTGAGGCCGTCGAAGCTGATGTTCGGACCGCCAACGCCGCTCTGCGCGATGCCCAGGCGGGTGTAGCCGTAGCTGAACACGTTCACCAGGGTGGGAGTGAGGACGGCCGTGTAGCGGGCGGCCATGCCCTTGGAGTTGTCCAGCACCTTGGCGGCGGCGTCCTGCCCAGGGAACTGGGCGAGAATTTCGTCGCGGGTGTTGTCGGCGAGGGTACCGCGGAGCATCAGGGTGTGCTTGGCCATCTTGTCGAGGTTGAAGTCCATCTTGGCGACATAGGCGCGGTCGTTGCGGGTGAGCGGCGCGTTGAAGCGGTAAACGCCGAAGTTCAGGCCGCGGTCGGAACCGGAGGCCAGATCGTTCGCCACCGGGTAGGAGGCCAGAATGGAACGCATCGTGGCGCTATAGCCGAGGCCGAGCGGGTCCACGGCGCGAACTTCCGCCTGCGAGAGCTGACCAATCTGGCCGTTGTTCTGGCGGAACTGCACGATGCCCTGTTTCAGGGTTTCCGTGGGCACGTTGCGGGATTGCGCGGAAGCGGAACGGTCCTTCCGGTCTTCCCAGTTGGCGAAGAAGAAAATGCGGTCGCGAATGATGCGGCCGCCGAGCGAGGCGCCGTACTGGTTGCGGATCAGATTTTCCCGCTTCAGGCCGGACCGGTTGGAGAACCAGTCATTGGCCGCCGTCTTCACGTTGCGGTGGAACTCATAGAGGGAGCCGTGGAACTGATTGGAACCGCTCTTGGTGACGAGCGAAACCTGGCCGCCGGCCGAGCGGCCCTGATCGGCGCCCTGCCCGGCGATGGTCACGCGGAACTCCTGCACGCTATCGAGCGGAATGGGGAGCGCGGCGTTCAGCCCGGCGGAGGTGGTGGCCGTCATGCCGGCCGCCTGATTGTCGTTCACGTCGACGCCGTCCAGCGTCACGTTGTTCTGGTCGCGCTTGGCGCCCAGCACTTCACCGGTGGAAGTCACACCGGGCTGCAGGCTCAGCAGGTCGACGACGTTGCGCGTCTGCAGCGGCAGTTGGCGCACCTGAATCTGGGTAAACGCATTGCCGATGGTGGCATTTTGCGTGTTAATGGCCGACATTTCTTCACTGACGTTGACGACTTCAGAGACCTGTCCAAGCTCCAGTTTCACGTCCAGCGTGGACGGAACATTGATCTGCAACCGGACCTGCGTGTTGTAGGTCCGGAAGCCCGGATGCTGGACTTCTATTTTGTAGGTGCCCGGTGGCATCTGTGGAAAAGCGTAGGCTCCGTTCGGATTGACGAGGACTTTCCGAGCCGCTGAAGTATCAGTGTTGGTAATACTAACGACGGCTTCTGTGATGGCGGCGCCCTGCTGATCGGTGACGAGGCCCTGCAGCGAGCTCGTCTGGGCGAACAAGGTCGTAAGACTTGCCGCGAGAAGCAAGATGATTCTTTTCAAGTGTTTTCCCCTTAGAAATTCGTTCTGCGCCGACAGGTGCGCACGATTCTCTGACGGTGAGGGGAGCCGCAGCTTTGCGGCATGGACATCCTTCGTGACTAGACGAAAGTGGTTAAGGGGATCATAAGAGATTTCGATTTAAGGAGTCAAATAGAAAAGAGCTATACTCCTTATTCACCCCGCAGCGTCTGCGCCCCACCCCCGTAGCCCCCATCCCGGCCCCAGTCTTAAGCCGGCTTCACTCCAAGGGGTAGTTCCATGACAGGCATGCTTTGGCCGGTCGTGATCTTTATGGCCATCTCGTTGGCCATTGGTCTATACACCTACACGCAAGTGCAGGGATCCAGTAAACGCTATACCGTGTGCGGTAAATCGATGCCATTCCTCGTAGTGGGTACGGCCCTCGCCGCCCAGGCGATCGACGGAAACGCCACACTCGGCAACACCTCACTCACCTTTTCCACAGGTTTCTGGGCCGGTGCCGCCATTCCCATCGGGCTCGCCGCCAGCCTCTTGATCGTCGGCCGCTTCCTGGCCGGTCCGCTCAACAAGATGGACCTGTTAACTCTTCCCGAATATTTTTACCGGCGTTACGGACGCACCGCCGAACTGCTTGCCTCCATCCTGACGATCCTCTGCTTCACCGTCGTCGTCGCCGGCAATCTCTCCGCGGTGGCCTGGATCCTCTCCGTCGTCAGCGGGCTCAGCTACGGCCAATGCCTGGCCATCGGCACCGCCGTTATTCTTCTCTATACGGTCGCCGGCGGTCTCTATGCCGCCATCTGGACCGACTTCTTCCAGATCCACGTGGCGATTATCGGCTTCGTCTGCGCCGCCGGGTTTGTTCTTTGGACGCGCGGATGGGACTCCATCGCAGCCGGAATGCCGGCCACCACGCTCAGCACCACGCAGTTGACCACCCTCGCCGGTGGCGGCTTGGCCAACTGGGCCAACATCATCTCGCTCGCCTTCGGCAACGCCATGGCGCTTGACTTCATGGAGCGCGTCTTCTCCGCCAAATCGCCGGAAACGGCCAAAAAGGCCTGCTACTACGCTGCCGGTTGGACCATCGTCATCGGCCTTTGCGCCTCCCTGCTCGGGATGGCCGCCATCTCGGCCATCGGCAAGATCGACGACCCGCGCATGGTGCTCCCCGCCTTTGCCAGCACAAATCTGCCGTATTGGATCGGCGTCCTGGTGTTCGTCGGCGTGCTCGGCGCGTCGATGTCGACGGCCAATGGCGCCATGCTCGTCATCTCCGTCGTCATGGCCCGAAACGTCTGGCAGCGCTGGAGTTCGCAGCGCGTCAGTGACTCCACCATGCTCTTCCTCTCCCGGGTGCTGGCCCTCCCCACGGCGGTGGCCGCCGCCTGGATCGCCTATCTCCGCCCCGAACCCGGCATCTTATTAGTGGTCGCCTTCGACATCGTCTTCGCCGGCTGTGTCATCCCGCTTTTCCTCGGCGTCTACTGGGCCCGCGCCACGCAGGCCGGCGCCCTGGCGAGTATTCTCACCGGCACCATCGCCCGTGGCATCTGTTATTTTGTCGTGCCCGCCGAATGGGCCGGCCTCGACACCCTGCTTCCCCCCGTCCTGAGCGCTGTTGCCTTTGTCGCCGGCAGCTTGTTGACCGAACCCTCCACCCAGGAGAACAACGAGGAACTGCTATGCGATACGCCCTAGTCCTGATGGCCGCCGTGCTCTGCGCACAGGACGCGCCGCCGAAAAAGAAACGCACCCCGCGCCCGCCGCTGCCTGGCGTCAAAGAGGTGCAGAAACCCATGGATCTGGTGAAGCCGGAAGCCGTCTTCCCCGTCCCCGGCGTCCCCGATTGGACCATCGCCACCAAGGACGCCGTCTGGGTCTCCAACAAACCCAAGGGCACCATCTCCAAGCTCGACCCTAAAACGAACACCGTCACCGCCACTGTCGCGGTCGGCAAACAGCCCTGCAGCGGCATCGCCTACGGCTTCGGCAGCCTCTGGGCGCCGTTGTGCGGCGACAAAGCCGTCGCCCGCGTCGATGAAAAGACGGAAAAGGTGCTGGCCACCATTCCTGTCGGCCCGGCCAACTCCGAAGGCGGTATCACCACTTCCAAGGACGCCGTCTGGATGGCCTCCGGCGACGCCGGTGACAAGGTGGTCCGCATCGATCCCAAAAAGAACAAGGTAGTCGCGGAGATCCCCGTCGCCCCCGGTTCGCACACTGTCGACTATGGCGAAGGCGCCGTTTGGGTCACCCAGTCGGGCGGCAACCTGCTCACCCGTATCGATGCCAAGAATAATAAGGTTACCGATACCATTGAAGTAGGCCCCAAACCCCGGTTCCTCACCGTCGGGGAAGGCTTCGTCTGGACGCTCAACCAGGGCGACGGCACGGTTTCCAAAGTGGATCCCAAAACCCGCAAAGTGGTGGCTACCATCCAGTGCGGCGTCCCCGGCGGCGGCGGAGAGATCTCGGCCGGCGGCGGCGCGGTGTGGCTGACCGTGTTCCAGATCCCCATCACCCGCATCGACGCCAAAACGAACAAAGTCACCCATCAATACGCCGGCCCGGGCGGCGACGCGATCCTTTTTGCCCACGGCTCCGTGTGGCTTTCGAATTTGCGCGAACAAAATTTATGGAGGTTGGACGTAGCGAAAATCGCTCCGTAGCGAAACATCATGAGTGAAACGATTCTGTGGGAAGAAACACTGCACGGGGGCCAGACCTGGTCCCACGTGCTGGAACCCGGCATGGCGCTGCGGCTGACGGACATCGAAGGGGGCGCCAATGTCAGCGCCCTCTTCTATAACGCCTCCCAACCCGAAGAGCGCTACAACATGCCCGACACCCTGAAGGCGCAGCACATCGCCCGGCTCACCAAAGGCTTCGTCCTCTATTCCGACATGGGCCGAATTCTGTGCTCCATCACCGACGACTCCGTCGGCTGGCACGACCCCATCGGCGGCACGCTGACCGCCGCGCAGGTAGCGGCCAGGTTTGGCGCCAGGAGCTACCAGGAGTTCCGCAACGATTGGACCCAGGCCGCCAAGGAAGGCCTGCTCCTGGAATTGGCCAAATACGGCCTCGGCCCCCGCGACCTCACCCCGACCCTCAATCTCTTCTCCAAAGTGCAGGTGGACGAAACCGGCGCGATGAAATACATCCCGGGCAACTCCAAGGCCGGCGACTTCGTGGAACTGCGCGCCGAAATGAAGGTGCTGCTCCTCCTGTCGGCCAACCATCACGCCATGGAACCGGCCACCGCCTACGCGCCCAAACCCGTGAGCCTCACCGTCAAGCGCGTCCCCGCCCCTGGCCCCGATGATATCTGCCGCGTCTCCCGCCCCGAAAACGGACGCGGCTTCGAACTGACTGCGAGGTGTTGCCGATGAGTACCGTCTTGGATGTCACCGTTTTGGCCGGCGACGGCTGGAGCGGCGTCGTTAAAAAAGGACAGACGCTGCGGATGATCGACCTGGAAGGCAACCAGGCCGCCGACACCCTGCTCTACAACGCCCACGACTTCACCGACCGCTACTCCGCCGTCGACACCATCACCGCCCAGGGCAATATCTACCTCACCAAGGGCACCAAACTGATGTCGCAGAACGGCAACGTGCTCATGACCATCACCGAGGACCTCTGCGGCCGCCACGATACCCTCGGCGGCGCCTGCTCCCAGGAGTCCAACATGGTGCGCTACGACATCGGCAAGCGCTACATGCACGCCTGCCGCCAGACCTTCCTGAAGTACGGCCTGGCCGCCGGACTCGACAAGCGCGACCTCGCCCACAACATCAACTTCTTCATGAATGTCCCCGTCACCCCGGAAGGCAAACTCACCTTTGAGGACGGCCTCTCCGCGCCCGGCAAGTATCTCGACCTCTACGCCGAAATGGACACCCTGGTGCTCATTTCCAACTGCCCGCAGCTGAATAACCCCTGCAATGCTTACAATCCCACTCCTATCCGGCTGGTGGTCACCGAATAATGTTTAAGAAAGTTCTCATCGCCAATCGCGGTGCGATTGCCACACGGATTATCCGCACGCTTCGCCGCATGGGCATCGCCAGCGTCGCCATTCATTCGGAGGTCGACGCTGGCGCCCTTTTTGTGCGCCAGGCCGATGAAGCCATTTGCGTCGGAGGCCCTCGCGGCTACCTCGACATCGATGCCGTGCTCGCCGCCGCCCGCCAATCCGGCGCTGAAGCCATCCATCCCGGCTACGGGTTTCTCAGTGAAAACGCCGCCTTCGCCGAAGCCTGCGAGGCCGCCGGCCTTCGTTTCATCGGACCCACCCCGGACCAGATGCGCGATTTCGGCCTGAAGCATCGCGCCCGCGAACTGGCCTCCAATGCCGGCGTGGCCATGCTCCCCGGTACCGGACTGCTGGAACATGCCAATGAAGCGGCCGTCGTCGGCTTCCCGCTGATGCTCAAGTCCACCGCCGGCGGCGGCGGCATCGGCATGCGGGTCTGCTCCTCCCGCGCCGAACTGGAAGAGGCGTTTACCGCCATCCAACGCCTCAGCCAGACGAACTTCAAACAGACCGGCATCTACGCCGAACGCTTCGTCGAAAAGGCCCGCCACATCGAGGTGCAGATCTTCGGCGACGGCAAAGGCCGCGTCGTCGCGCTCGGCGAGCGCGACTGCTCCGCGCAGCGGCGAAATCAAAAAGTGGTGGAGGAAACCCCCGCCCCCGGCCTCTCCCGCACCGCCCGCGAAGCCCTTGCCGATGCCGCTGTCCGCCTCGGCGAACTGGTCTCCTATCGCAACGCCGGTACCGTCGAGTTCATCTACGACGAAACCCGCGGCGAGTTCTACTTCCTGGAAGTGAATACCCGCCTGCAGGTGGAACACGGCGTCACCGAAGAGGTCACCGGCGTCGACCTCGTGGAATGGATGGTCCGCCTCGCCGCCGGCGAGGATCCCATCCGCCCCGTCGAACCCGCCGGCGCCTCCATTCAGGTCCGCGTCTACGCCGAATCCCCACTCCACGATTTCCGCCCCTGCGCCGGCCCGCTCAGCCACGTCGAGTTCCCCGCCGCCGCCCGTGTGGAAACCTGGGTCGAATCCGGCACCGAAGTCTCCACCTTCTACGACCCTCTCCTCGCCAAAATCATCGTCCGCGCCGATACCCGCGCCGAAGCCGTCGCCCAACTCCGCGACGCCCTCGCCCACACCACCATCGCCGGCATCGAAACCAATCTCGACTACCTCCGCGCCGTCTGCGGCAGCGACGCCTTCGCCGCCGGTGCCTTCCCCACTTCCCTGCTCCGCCACTTCGATTACCGCACCCGCGCCATCGAGGTCCTCGAACCCGGCACCCAAACCACCGTCCAGGACTACCCCGGCCGCCTTGGCTACTGGCACATCGGCGTTCCTCCCTCAGGCCCCATGGACGACAAGTCCTTCCGCCTGGCCAATGAGATCGTCGGCAACGCCCCCGACGCCGCCGGCCTGGAAATGTCGCTCATCGGCCCCGCCCTGCTCTTCCACCACGACGCCGTCATCGCCGCCACCGGTGCCGATATGGGCATCCCCCGCTGGCAACCGCTGCTCGTCAAAGCCGGCGAAACCATCCGTTTCACCCCCGTCCAGGGCCCCGGCGCCCGCGGCTATCTCGCCGTCCGCGGCGGTTTCGACCTCCCTCAATATCTCGGCAGCCGCGCCACCTTCATCCTCGGCAAATTCGGCGGACGCCACCTCCGCGCCGGTGACCTCCTTCGCTTCCACCCCACTGCTCCCGCCGAACCCGCCCCCTGCCCCAATCCCCCGGAAATCACCAACAACTGGCAGATCGGCGTCACCTACGGCCCCCACGGCGCCCCCGATTTCTTCACCAGCGAAGACATCGACATGTTCTTCTCCCACGACTGGCGCGTTCACTATAACAGTGACCGCACCGGCGTCCGCCTGCTCGGCCCCAAGCCCCAGTGGGCCCGCAAAGACGGCGGCGAGGCCGGCCTCCACCCCTCGAATATCCACGACAACGCCTACGCCGTCGGTACCGTCGATTTCACCGGCGATATGCCCATCATCCTCGGCCCCGATGGCCCCAGTTGTGGCGGCTTCGTCTGCCCGGCCACCATCGTTAAGGACGAACTCTGGAAAATGGGCCAGTTGAAGGCCGGCGATACCGTCCGCTTCGTCCGCGTCAATAACGAACCGGCCGTCCTCCGCGGCGAAGCCCCCGGCGTCGTCATCCGCGCCGACGGCGACCAGAACCTCCTCGTCGAATTCGGCGCCAATCAGCTCGATTTCGAACTCTCCTTCGCCGCCCACTCCCTCCGCCGGCAACTGGAAGGCACCCCCGGCATCATCGACCTCACCCCCGGCATCCGGTCCCTCCAGATCCACTACGACAGCGCCAAACTCTCCCGCGCCGAACTCTTCGAACGCATCGACGACGCCCAGGCCCACCCCCTCACCACCGTCCCCTCCCGCAAAGTGCACCTGCCGCTCTCCTGGGACGACCCGCAAACCCGCCTCGCCATCCAGAAGTACATGCAAGGCGTCCGCGCCGATGCCCCCTGGTGCCCCTGGAACATCGAGTTCATTCGCCGCATCAACGGCCTGGAATCGGTCGACGACGTCTTCCGCATCGTATTTGAGGCCAGCTGGCTCACCCTCGCCCTCGGCGACGTCTACCTCGGCGCTCCCGTCGCCACCCCCATCGACCCGCGCCACCGCCTCGTCACCACCAAGTACAACCCCGCCCGCACCTGGACGGCGGAAAACTCCGTCGGCATCGGCGGCGCCTACCTCTGCGTCTACGGCATGGAGGGCCCCGGTGGCTATCAGTTCGTCGGCCGGACCACCCAAATGTGGCGCACCCACCGCCAGCCCAAACCCTGGCTCCTCGATTTCTTCGACCGCCTCCAGTTCTATCCCGTCAGCGCCGAAGAGCTCCTGGAACTGCGCGCCGATCCCAACTTCACCCCGCGCATCGAAGACGGCGAATTCAGCCTCGCCGAACACCAGGCCTTCCTCAAGTCCATTGAAAAGGAGGCCACCGCCTTCCAACTGAAGCGCGATCAGGCCTTCCGCGAGGAACGCGACCGCTGGGGCGAATACATTGCCCCCGCTCTCGACGACGTCCCGCCGCCCGCCGAAGACGCCCTCCCCGAAGGCGCCACCGCAGTCCGCTCCCCCATCGCCGCCAGCGTGTGGAGCATCCCCGGCGAACCCGGCCAGCAGTGCAAGGCCGGCGACCGCCTCATCGTCCTGGAGGCTATGAAAATGGAACTCGCCATCACCGCGCCCGCCGCCGGTGAACTCCTCGAACTCCGCTGCACCCCCGGCGCCATCGTCCAGCCCGGTCAGGTCCTGGCGGTGATGCGATGAAACCGCCCGTCTGGATCTCCGCCATCCCCCCGAAACCCGCCAAGGAGGGCCCCCTCACCGGCCTCACCTTCGCCATCAAGGACAACATCGACTACGCCGGCGTCCCCACCACCGCCGGTTGCCCCGCCTACGCCTCCACCCCCGAAAAGTCCGCCCCCGTCGTCGAACTCTTCGAAAATGCCGGCGCCCGCGCCCTCGGCAAAACCAATCTGGACCAGTTCGCCACCGGCCTCGTCGGTGTCCGCTCCCCCTATGGCGCCTGCTCCAGCATTTATCACCCCGAATACATCTCCGGCGGATCCAGTTCGGGTTCCGCCGTCGCCGTGGCCAGCGGTCAAGCCGATTTCTCCCTCGGCACCGACACCGCTGGCTCCGGCCGTGTCCCCGCCGCTTTCAACAATATCTACGGCCTCAAACCCACCATCGGCGTCCTCTCCACCGCCGGCGTCGTCCCCGCTTGCGCCAGCCTCGATTGCGTCTCCATTTTCACCCGCGACGTCCGCACCGCCCAGCGCGTCTTCCAGGCCGCCAAGCCTCGCGAAGCCACCCCCGCCTGGGCCAACGGCCCCTTCCGCTTCGGCGTTCCCTCCGCCGATCTTCTCCAGTTTTTCGGTGACGACGCGGCCGCCGCCCTCTTCCAGTCCGCCATCGCCAAACTGGAAGCCGCCGGCGGCCGCCGCGTCGAAATCGACTACAAACCCTTCCGCGATACCGCCCAGCTTCTCTACAGCGGCCCCTGGGTCGCCGAACGCTACGTCGCCGTCGGCGGTTTCCTGGAGGATCACCCCAACGACGCCCACCCCGTCGTCCGCGACATCATCCTCGGCGGCAAAAAATACTCCGCCTCCGATACCTTCAAAGCGATGTACAAGCTGGCCGATCTGAAGCAGGAGTCCGAAAAGACCTGGCACGACATCGACGTCATGCTCCTGCCCACCACCGGGACCATCTACAAAATCAGCGAAGTGGAGGCCGACCCCGTCAAACTCAACTCCAACCTCGGCTACTACACCAACTTCGTCAATCTCCTCAATCTCGCCGCCTTCGCCATCCCCGCCGGCTTCCGCCCCAACGGCCTTCCCTTCGGCGTTACTCTCATCGCGCCCGCCCACACCGATTGGGCCTTGCTCGATCTCGCCGCCCGCCTGGAAGAGGTCAAGGTCACCGTCGTCGGTGCCCATCTCACCGGCCAGCCCCTGAACAAACAGCTCACCGAACGCGGCGCCCGGCTGTTGAAAACCTGCAAAACCAGCGCCGAATACCGCCTCTACGCCCTCGCCAACACCACGCCCCCCAAGCCCGGCCTCGTCCGCGAACCCGGCTTCCAGGGCCCCGGCATTGAAGTGGAGGTCTGGGGCATCCCCGCTCAGAACTTCGGCAGTTTCGTCGCCCTCATCCCGCCCCCGCTCGGCATCGGCAGCCTCACGCTCGACGACGGCACCACTGCCAGCGGCTTCATCTGCGAACCCGCCGGCCTCGCCGGAGCCAAGGAAATCACCAGCCTCGGCGGCTGGCGCAACTACCTCGCCTCCCGCTAGCGCTCCCAGCCCTGCCACTCCCAAGGCGTCACCGTGTTGCCGAGAATCTTCTCCAGCAACGGCCGGTACGCCTTTTCCCCGTTGTCGCTATTGGTCAGCAGAAGCAGACACGCCTTCCGCCGCGCAAAGCAGATCATGTAGGTCTGCGCCCCATCGCCGTGGCCTTCTTTAAAGAACGCCGGCCCGAATCGCGTCTTCGTCAGCAATCCCCACCCCAATCCATACGCCAGGCCCACCCGCTTGGCTTCCTCTCCCTCCTCCGCGTCCCCCGCCACGGGAAACTGGTGTACCGACCGTATCTTCACCGCCGGTTTGGTGACCACCCTCAGAATCGGGTCTTTCAATAACGCCTCGGTAAACTTCGCCAAATCATCCACGGACGTCGTCATGCTCCCCGCCGCGCGCGCCGGGAATCGCCGGGTCTGCGCAATGAACTTCCCCGCCCCGTCAAAACGGTCCGCCACGTTCGCCGCGAACTCCTCCCGGTAGATCATCCCCGTCTGCGTCATCCCCAACGGTCCGAATACCTCCTCCTGCAGCAACACATCGATGGGCCGCCCCTTCTTCTGCTCCACCAACAGTTGCACCAAGTTGATCCCCTCGCCCGAATACCGGTACATCGAGCCCGGATCGGAATGAAAGTGGATCTTCTTGTCCGGCTCGAAAAACGCCAGATTCCCCAGCCCCGCCGTGTGCGACAGCAGCATTCGCGGCGTCACCTTCGCCAGCCGGGGATCCTTCGCAATCGCCGAACCGGTCTCCTTGTACGCCTCGAAGGTGTCCAGCCCCCGTCCCAACTGCTGCAACAAGGGCACGTCCAGCGAGATCTCCCCGCGCATTGCCAGCCGCGTCGCATAGGTCGTAAAGACGGCCTTGGTAATCGACGCCGCCCACGTATTGGTGCTCGTCTCCATCGGCAGCTTCGGATCCAGCCGCCGCTGCCCGAATGCCGCTTTCCACACCACCTTGCCCCGGTCGATCACGGCGATCTGCGCCCCGGTGACGCCCTTGGCCTCCAGCGTCGCCCGGGCAAACGCCTCCGCCTCCGCGAACGGGATCACCGTTCCGTCCAGCCTCCGTATCCCCGTTGGCTCCGCAAGCAGAAGGGAGGAGAAACACACCGCGCCGGCCAGGCATAACCGCAGGTTCATGCCGGAGACTACGCGCCCTTTACGGCAAAGTTCCAACTTCCTGTTTGCGCTTCTCCGCCTGTTCCAGCTCCCGGTCCCGATCCCGGTCTTTCTTCTTCACCATCTGGTCGATGAGGAATCCGGCCAGCCCGCCCACCGCGCCGCCGATAATCGCCCCCTTCACCCGGTTGTCCTTCGACACCGCGGCCCCAATCGCCGCGCCCGCCGCCGCCGTCGCCCCCACCACCGAGGCGCTCTTTTCGGTTTCACCGCCAAACGCCAACGCGCTCACCAGCGCACCCACTACCAGTAACTTTTTCACGGCCGCGGACCTCCAGCAGGAAGACGCGCTCCGCCGCGAATCGTTACTAAAGATTCGTCTCCGCCTCCGCCGCCAGCCCTTTCCGGTCCACAATGTGGATGTCCCGCCGCTGCAGCCGCACAAACCCTTCACTCTGGAAACGCCCCAGGTTCCGCGATACCACCTCCCGCACCGTCCCCAGCCGGTTGGCAATCTCCTCATGCGTGTCCGGCATCGTGAACGTATCGGTCCCCGCCGCATCCGCCATCTCAATTAACGCCTGCGCCAGCCTCTGCCGGATGCTCCCGAATGTGATCCGCTCCACAAACCCCACCAGATGCCGCAACCGCGAGCTGAATACGCTCAAAAACTTCAGCGTCAGCTCCGGATTCCGCCGGCAGCAGCTCAGAAAGTCGTCCTTCCGGATCAGCATCGCCTCCGTCGGCTCCTGCGTGATCACCGTCGCCGGATACGGCCCCCCGTCAAATACCGGCACCTCCGCCACCGTCGACGGCGCCTCCTGCACCGCCAGCACAATCTGCCTGCCCCCCGGAGTGAACTTGTAGATTCGCACGCTCCCGCTGGCGACAATCCAGATCCCCTCACACGGCTGACCTTCGTCGAACAGCGTCGCCTTCGCCTCGAATCGCCGCACCACCGCCCGCCCGGCCAGATGCTCCCGCTCCGCCGGTGGCAATACGGCGAACAAGTCAATGGCGGACAGGGCCTGCAGACTCAGTTGACTCACCGTCCCATTGTGACTCCGGTTACTGCCCCCGCGCCAGCAAAGCCTCAGTATGAGGACGTGCCGATCAAGAGCTATGTCGCCTGGCCCGCCCTCCACAAGGCCGAAATGCTGGAAGCCGATCTCCTCCAACTCCCCGGCTGCGAGGTCCTCCGCAGTACCAATCGGGACCTCCTCCTCCTCGTCACCGACACTCCCGATGACCCCGCCGAAGAGGCCCTCCTCCACAAACTCGACGCCCTCCCCACCCTGCAGTGCCTCTCCCTCGTCGCCGGCGTCACCGATAAGGAGTCCGCATGAACCGCCGTGAACTCTTCAAACAAATGGTGCGCGCCTCCGCCTTGGGCGCCGCCCAGCAACTCTTCCCCGGCGTCTCTTTCTCCGCCCCCGCCACTGCCGGTACCATCAACGGCCTCACCTGGAAGAAGGCGCCCTGCCGCTTCTGCGGAACCGGATGCGGCCTCCTCATCGGAATCTCCAACAACCGCGCCGTCGCCGTCAAGGGCGACCCCGCCAGCCCCGTCAACAAAGGCCTCTGCTGCGTCAAAGGCTACCACTCCATCATGGCCCTCTACGGCTCGGACCGCCTGAAAACCGCCCTCATTCGCAAAAACGGCAAGCTCGTCCCCGCCCCCATCGCCGAGGCCCTCGACCTCGTCGCCAGCCAGATGAAAGCCACCATCGCCCAGCACGGCAAAGACGCCGTCTCCATCTACGGCTCCGGCCAGTGGACCATCCCCGATGGCTACATGGCCTCCAAACTCTTCAAAGGTGCCATTGGTACCAACAACGTGGAAGGCAACGCACGCCTCTGCATGGCCTCCGCCGTTACCGGGTTCATGACAACCTTTGGCCTCGATGAGCCCATGGGCTGCTACGAGGACATCGATAACGCCGACGTCTTCATCCTCTGGGGCAACAACATGGCCGAGATGCACCCGGTCCTCTTCAGCCGCATGCTGGAGCGCCGCCAGCAGGCCCCCGGAACCCTCATCGTCGATCTCGCTACCCGCACCACCCGTACCTCCATGGCGGCCGACCGCTCCATTCTCTTCCTCCCCCAAACCGATCTCGCCATCGCCAACGCCATCGCCTGCGAACTCATCCGCAACAACTGGCTCCACTCTTCTTTCCTCGAAAAACACGTCAGCTTCCACGCCGGCAAAGCCAACATCGGCTACGGCACCCAGGACAAGTTCTCCTTCACCGACGAACCCCGCACCATCGACTTCGCTGCCTACAAAAAGGCGCTCGAGGACTACGCCCCGGAAAAGGTGGAAAAGCTCTGCGGCGTTCCCGCCCGCGAGATCCGTTTCCTCGCCTCGCTCTATGGCGATCCCCGCAAACGCGTCGTCAGCTACTGGTGCATGGGCATGAATCAACATACCCGCGGCACCTGGATCAACAACCTCGTCTACAACCTCCACCTCCTCACCGGCAAAATCGCCTCCCCCGGCAACAGCCCCTTTTCCCTCACCGGCCAACCCTCCGCCTGCGGCACCGTCCGCGAAGTCGGCACCCTCACCAACCGCCTGCCCCACGGCGAGGTCACCGACCCCCATGCCCGCGAGATGGCGGCAAAAATCTGGGGCGTCCCCGTCGCCAATATCCCCCCCAAGCCCACCCTCCATACCGTCGAAATGTTCCGCGCTCTCGACCGCGGCGACCTGAAGTTCATGTGGATCCAGGTGACCAATCCCATGGTCACCATGCCCAAAACCACCCGCTACCGCGACGGCTTGAAGAAGGAGGGCCGCTTCATCGTCGTCTCCGATGTCTATCCCACTCCCACCACCGACGTCGCCGATGTCGTCCTCCCTTCCGCCATGTGGATCGAACGCGAAGGCATGTTCGGCAACTCCGAACGCCGTACCCAGCATTGGGAGAAGATGGTGGACCCGCCCGGCGAAGCCATGTCCGACACCTGGCAATTGATTGAGGTGGCCCGCCGCCTCGGCCACGGCAAGCGCTTCCCCTACAAGCCGGAGACCCACATTAAGGAGATCTGGGAGGAGTACCGCCAGTTCCACCATGGACCCGCCCATGAAATGGCCTCCTATGAGGAACTCCGCCAGCGCCCGGGCGTCATGTGGCCTTTCGTCAATGGCAGGGAAACCAAGTGGCGCTACAACCCCAAATACGACCCCGCCACCAAAACCAAGGAGTCCCACCACTTCTACGGCAAACCCGATCAGCGCGCCTGGATCTGGTTCCGCCCCTATGAGCCCGCCGCCGAATCGCCCGACAAAGACTATCCTTTTTGGCTGAATACCGGGCGCGTCGTCGAACACTGGCACACCGGATCACTCACCCGTCGCATCCCGGTGCTTCATCAGGCCGTCCCCCACGCCTATGTCGAGCTCCACCCGGCCGACGCCAAACGGATGAATATCCGCAACGGCGATCGCGTCAGGCTCACCTCCCGCCGCGGCACCATCGTCCTCCCCGCACTCATCGACCGCCGCGGCCGCCCCCCGGAAGGCCAGGTCTTCGTCCCCTTCTTCGACGAAAAGATGCTCATCAATGAGCTCACCCTCGACGCCTTCTGCCCCATCTCTAAACAGCCGGACTACAAGAAGTGTGCCGTCCGGGTCGAGAAGTCCGTATGACCCGCTACGCGAGCATCGCCGTTGCCACCGCCCTCATGGGCGCTGCCGTCTTCGTCATCGGCCATGCCCTCGGCTCCGGGGAACGGGAGGCTCGCACCCCGGCTCCGGCCAGTATCGAGAAACCGCTTCCGATCCTCACCGAAAGCGGCGTTTTTGAGCGGTCCAGCAAAGGTGCCGCTCTCAAGGATGTTAAGCCCGGCCCCGGCCAACCTGAACGCCACCTCCCTGCCTATTACTCCCGCCGCTCCTATCCCGGCGGTCCTCCGGCCATCCCCCATCCGCTCGTCGACGATCAGTCCATGGGCGCCCGATCCTGTCTCGCCTGCCACCTCGATGGCGGCTGGGTTCCGGAGTTCAAGGCCTTCACCCCCGTCACCCCCCACCCCGAACTCCTGAATTGCCGCAGCTGCCACGTCCGCCCCGAGGACAAATCCGCCTTCCGCCCCACCACCTTCCAGGCCGCCCTCGCCGCTCCGGTCACCAAAGGAGCCATACCCGGCGCCCCTCCGGCCATCCCCCATTCCCTCGACATGCGGTCCAATTGTCTTGCCTGTCATGGCGGCCCCGCCGCTCCCGCCGAAATCCGTACCACCCATCCGGAACGGTCCAACTGCCGTCAGTGCCACGTCACCGGCGCCGAGCCCTACCCTGCCTTCTCCCGCGACGGAGGCCAGCCATGAAACTCGCTCTCCTTCTCTCGCTTCTTACTCTTGCTGCTTGCCAAAATCGGGAGCACAAGCCTCACGCCAGCCTGCTTGCCACTCTCGAACAAGCCGGTGCGACGGAGGGCCAGCCCACGCTGCAAGTGGAACCGCGGACTACGCAAATGACGCGGTTCCCTTGCGCGCGGTGCCATGAGAAGCCGCTCACCGCGCTCAAACAGACCCGGCCCGCCGCCCACTGGGAAGTCAAACTCCAGCACGCCCCCGGCGTCATCACCGAGTGCCGCACCTGCCATAGCGAGGCGCCTACCCAGTCCCTCAAACTCCTCAACGGCAAAGAGGTAGGCTTCGACGCCAGCTACGAACTCTGCGCCCAATGCCACTCCCGCCAGGCTTCCGATTGGCGCGGTGGCGCCCATGGCAAACGCACCAGCGGTTGGGCCGCCGAACGCCGCGTCCTCAGTTGCACCGGGTGCCACAACTCCCACCAGCCGCGGCTTGCGCCCCGTTGGCCCGCCATGTCCCGTACCCACGCCGAGGAGACCCCGTGACCGACTCCCCTTTTCACATACTCGACCAGAAACCCATCGACCGCCGCGCCGCCATCGGCACCATGGGCGGCATGCTCGCCGCCGGACTCGGCGTCCTCCAGACCTCCTGCAGCCCCCTCGCCACCGCCGCCGAAAAGGAGAAGGCTCGTCTCGATTGGGATGCCTACTTCCAGAAGAACTTCCAGGTGATGACGGAGAACGAAAAGGGGGAGGCTATCCGCCGCCTGGAGCGCAGCTATGAACTGAATACCGGGAATCGCATCGACGTCAGCGCCCAAGGCCCGCGGAATCAGGTTCTCTATGGCTACGCCTTCAACGTCTCCAAATGTCGCGGTTACATGGATTGCGTCAAGGCCTGCATCCAGGAAAACAACCAGGATCGTGCCAGCGGCATGGCCTACATTCGCATCCACGAACACAAAAAGGGGTCGATGAACTTCGAGGAGGCCGATGACGACTTCTTCCATCAGGTCCCCGCCGCCGGGCATTTCTATATGGGGACCCAGTGTTTCCACTGCCAGAACCCGCCCTGTGTCGACGTCTGCCCGGTGAAAGCCACCTGGATGGAGCCCGATGGCATCGTGGTGGTCGATTACAACTGGTGCATCGGCTGCCGCTACTGCATGGCCGCCTGCCCCTACGATGCCCGCCGCTTCAACTGGGCCGACCCCACCGTTCCCATCGATGAGGTGAATCCCAATCAGCACTACCTCGGCAACCGCCTCCGCAAGAAGGGGGTGGTGGAAAAGTGTACGTTCTGCATTCAGCGCTCCCGCGACGGCAAGAACCCCGCCTGCGTGGAGGCCTGCCCTACCGGTGCCCGCGTCTTCGGAAATCTTCTTGATCCGTCGAGCGAGATCCGTTGGATCCTCGCCAACAAGAAGGTGTTCCGCCTGAAAGAGGACCTCGGGACCGAACCCAAATTCTGGTACTTCATGGACTAACCGATGCGCACACTCCGGGAATTTTTCAACGACGCGTTGCGCGAAGCAACCCAAGGCAGCACCGGCTACCACGCCTGGATGGGCCTGCTGACGTTTTGCATGTGTTGCGGCGCCTGGGCCTACTCCGTCCAACTGCGCGACGGTCTCGTCGTCACCGGCCTCCACGACCACGTCAGTTGGGGCTTCTACATCTCCAACTTCACCTTCCTGGTGGGCGTCGCCGCCGCCGCCGTCATCCTCGTCATGCCGACCTATGTGCTGAAGGATCACGATTTCCACAGCGCCGTTCTCATCGGCGAGGCCATGGCGGTCGCCGCTCTGGTGATGGCCATCGCCTTCGTCGTGGTTGACGTCGGCGGCCCTGCACGGCTCTGGCACCTGCTCCCCGTCGTCGGTACCATGAACTTCCCCCGCTCTCTGCTCACCTGGGACATTCTCGTGTTGAACGGCTATCTTGCTCTGAACATTGGAGTTCCCTTCTATCTTCTCTATTCCCACTGGCAAGGACGCGAAGCAAACAAACGTTTGTACGTTCCGGTCGTTCTTTTGTCCATCGCCTGGGCGGTCAGCCTCCACCTGGTGACGGCCTTCCTCTACGCCGGCCTTCCCGCCCGCCCTTTCTGGAATTCGTCCTTGTTGGGCCCCCGGTTCCTCGCCACAGCCTTCACCGCCGGCCCGGCACTAATGATCCTGGTGCTGACCCTCATCCGCCGTTTCGGCGGCTACCCGGTAGCCCCGTCGACCATCCAGAAGTTGTCGGTGGTCGTGACGGTTGCCGGCCAGATCTGTGTGGTGATGACCATTTCCGAACTGTTCGTCGAGTTCTACCGCAACACGCACCACGGCATGAGCGCCCGTTACCTGTTCTTCGGCATTGGCGAAAAGCGGGCGCTGGTGCCCTGGATCTGGTCCTCGATCGCCTTGACGGTGACGGCCACGGGACTCCTCTCCCTCCACCGCCTCCGCGCCAAGGCCGGTGTCTTGTACCTGGCCTGCGTGATGTTGTTCTTCGGAATCCTGATTGAGAAGGGGATCGGTACCATCATTCCGGGCTTCATCCCCGAACCCTGGGGCAAGATCCACGAGTACGCCCCAACCTGGGTGGAACTGGTCGTAGCCCTGGGCGTCTGGGCACTGGGAGCATTCGTCTTCACCGTCCTGGCCAAGGTCGCCATCCCCATCGAGATGGGTCTCCTCCGCCAGCGCGAACCGGTCGCATCCGCCGTGCTCCCCGCCGCGGATGTCCTTACCCCCGAGCGGATGTAGCCTGCTTGCGGTAACAATAGGGGAAAGTGCCTATATGGAAATCGAGTCGTCCGCCAAAGATCACGGCCGCCTCAGCACACTCGCCCGAACGTCCGGTCGCGCGGAGTCGGAGATCGTCTGTGCCGTCCTCAGATCGTACCTGGATGGAATGGACGAGGTTCGACAGTTGCTCGCGGATAGGGTAGTCGAAATCGAGAACGGGTCTGCGCCTTTGCTTACAGAAGAGGAGTTGCTGTCGAACCTCGCCCGACGCAAGGAGGCCTTCCGCCGTCAGGGGGCGTAATGCCGGCGAAATCCGGAGTCTCTCGCGCGTATGCTTCGCCATTGGCGCGAAAGCGGAGAGTAGGTGCCACCCTGACAACGAAAATTGCTTGCAGTAGCTGACTTTTCCGGTCACCGAAAAACAACGGGGGCGACTTTCAGTCGCCCCCGGAAATTTTTTTGGCCTGGTGCTAAATATCGAGATTGCGAACATCCAGCGCGTTCTGTTCAATGAACCGCCGCCGGTTTTCCACATCTTCGCCCATCAGCGTCGAGAAGATCTGATCGCTCTCCACCACGTCCTGCAGATCCACCCGCAACAGCGAGCGCTTCTCCGGATTCATCGTGGTCTCCCAAAGTTGCTCGGCGTTCATCTCGCCCAGCCCTTTGTACCGCTGCACGTTGGCATCCTTCATGCCTTCTTCGCGCAGGTAGCTCAGCAGCTCGTTCCAGATGTTCCTGGTCTCCCGCCGTTCATCCTTGATAACCACAAACGGCGGCTGATTGTACTTCGCAATCGACTTGGCCAGCGTCCGTACCCGGCGGTATTCCGGCTGCGACGCCATCTCAATGCCGATGTTCCGCTCCGCGTTCGTCGAATCGTGATAGGAGACACTCCAGGCCTCGTGCATCTCGTCGGCCTTCAACTCCGCGCCGATCTTCAGCGGCTCCAGCCGCTGAAAGAGCACTTCCATGTTCGCCTTCTGCTGGAAGTCCAGCTTCGTGTCGCAAGGCAGCTCCGCGTCGGTCAGCACTTCCACCACCCGCGGATCCCGGAGCCGTTTCTCCAGACTCTTGAACAGCGCTGAGAACTCATCGAGCGAAATCAGGAAGTTCCGGAACTCGGTGCCCTCAATCCGCTGCCGCGCGCCCTCCGGGCCATACTCCAGCGCCAGACCCTTCGTCGCCCGCTGCAGAATCTCTCGGGTGAACTCTTTGTCGTCCTTGATGTACTTCTCTTCCTTGCCCTTCTTGATCCGGTACAGCGGCGGCTGCGCCACGAAAACGTGCCCCCGCGTAATCAGATCGTTCATGTGGCGGAAGAAGAACGTCAGCAACAGCGTCCGGATGTGCGATCCGTCCACGTCGGCGTCCGTCATGATGATGATCTTGTGGTACCGGAGCTTGGCGACATCAAAGTCGTCCTTGCCGATCCCGGCGCCAATCGCCGTGATCATCGCCCGGATTTCCTCGTGGCCCAGCATCTTGTCGTACCGGGCCTTCTCCACGTTGAGGATTTTACCCTTCAACGGCAGGATCGCCTGGAACTTCCGGTCACGGCCGCTCTTGGCCGTCCCGCCGGCGCTCTCACCCTCGACGAGATAAAGTTCGCAAAGCTCCGGATTCTTTTCCTGGCAATCGGCCAGCTTCCCCGGCAACCCGCCGGAATCCAGCGCGCCCTTGCGCCGTGTCAGGTCGCGCGCCTTCCGCGCCGCTTCCCGCGCCCGGGCGGCGTCAATCGCTTTGCCCACAATGCGCTTCATCACACCGAGATTCTTGTCGAAGTACTCGCCCAGCTTCTCGTTGATCAGCTGCGAAACGGCGCCTGAACAATCGCTGTTCAGCTTGCCCTTCGTCTGCCCTTCAAACTGCGGCTGCGGAATCTTCACGCTGACCACAGCCGTCAAACCTTCCCGGACGTCGTCGCCGGACAGATTCTCTTTCACGTCCTTGAACAGCCCGGCGGACTTGCCGTACTTGTTGATCGTCGACGTCAACGCGCTCCGGAACCCGGAAAGATGCGTGCCGCCGTCCACCGTGTTGATGTTGTTCGCAAAGCTGAACACGGTCTCCGAGTAGCTGTCGTTGTACTGCAGCGCCACTTCCATAGTGAGCTTGCCGCCATTCGGCAGATCGCGCTCGCCCTCGAAGAAGATCGGCTTATCGTGCAGGCAGCTCTTGCTCTTGTTCAAATGCTTGATGAACTCGGCGATACCGCCCTCATAGTGGAACTCCAGCGTGTGGGCCGGTTCCTGCCGCTCATCGGTCAGGTGAATCGTCAGACCACGGTTCAGGAATGCCAACTGCCTCAGCCGCGCCGCTAAGGTGTCGAAATTGAACACCGTCGCGTCCATCACCGTCGGGTCCGGTTTGAAGCGCACCTTCGTCCCCGTCCGCCGCCCGGCTTTCCCGCCCTGCTTCAGCGGCGCCAGCGGAATCCCTTTCGAGTACTCCTGCGTCCAGGTGTAGCCCTGGCGCCAGATCTCGATCTCAAACTCTTCGCTCAGCGCGTTCACGCAGCTTACACCCACCCCGTGCAAGCCGCCCGATACCTTGTAGCTGTTCGAATCGAACTTGCCGCCGGCGTGCAGTTTTGTCAACACCACCTGCGCTGCCGAAACACCCTCCTCGGCATGGATGTCCACAGGAATCCCGCGGCCATCGTCTTCCACCGTCACCGAGTTGTCCGTATGGATGGTGACCAGCACCTTCGTCGCATAGCCGGCCATGCACTCGTCGACAGAGTTATCCACCACTTCGTACACCAGGTGGTGGAGTCCCATCTCCCCCGTGGAGCCGATATACATGGCAGGGCGGAGGCGGACAGCCTCCAGGCCTTCAAGCACTTTAATACTGCTTGCGCTGTAATCCTGTTCGTTGCTCAATGTGTATGTTCCTGACTACTCTGATTCTGATTTTCAAATGCGCATCGGCATGACAACATACCGGTACCGCAGCGGACCTTCGCCCACGGGCCGCAATTCGCCGGCGCTGCCCGCGTCCTTGAACAGGAACGATACTTCCGCTTCATCGCCCGCGCGGAGAAACTCCAACAGATACTGTGCGTTGAACCCGATGTCCACCTTGGGACCGTTGTACGTCACTCCCAGCGTCTCTTCCGATTCGCCCGTGTCCGACAACGACGAGTGCAGCATCACTTCCCCGTCGATCGCCCGCAGCTTGATCGCCCGCGAACGCTCATCGGCAAACTGCATCACGCGCTCCAAACAGGACCGCAACTCTTCCCGCTGCATCGTGATCACGTTCGGGTGATCCTTCGGCAACACCCGCTCAAAGTCCGGGAAATTACCGGTCAGCTTCCGGCTCAACAGCAGCCGTTCCCCCAACTGGAAGAACAGGTGGTTGTCGTCGCCGCTGAAAAGCAGCTTGGCGTCCGGCCCGGCTTCCGCCGAAAGCCGCAGAATCTCGTTCATCGCCTTTCGCGGCAGCAGCGCACGGAACGCCTGGCCGGAGTGGATATCCAGCGTTAGCGGCGCCTCGACGGTCGCCAGACGGTGGCTGTCGGTGGAAACCATCGTCAACCCATCCGGCTTCACCAGCAACAGCGCCCCGTTCAGCGTAAAACGGCTCTCTTCGGCCGAGATCGCAAAGATCGTCCGCTGTATCATCCCCGCCAGCATCTTCACCGGCAGTTCGGCCAGCGTCTCCGGCATCTCCGGTAACTCCGGAAAACTCTCCCGGCTCATCCCCGCGATGCGCGTCCGCGCCTTGCCCGCCGTGATCGACGCCCACTGGTTGTCGCCGAACTTGATGTTGATTTCCCCGTCCGGCAGCAAACGGACGTAGTCCATCAGCTTTTTGGCCGGAATCGTGCCGCTTCCTGCCTTCTTCACCTTCGCCGGGCACCCGCAACGGATCCCCAGTTCCAGATCGGTGGCCGTCAACGTCAGCCGCTCCCCGTCCGCCTCCAGCAAAATGTTGGAGAGGATCGGGATCGTCGACTTCTTCTCGACAACTCCCTGGGACAGGCCCAGCTCACGCACCAGATCGGATCGATTGACTGTGAATTCCATCGTCGTTGCCTTTGCCTCTCCCGCTCTTCTTCTTCAGTGTTTGTTCATTACAGAACAGGTACCGGAATAGTAGGGGCTGTGGATATGTTGAATTCTCTCTAAATTATACTAAAAACAAGATCTTGCCGTCAGGTTCGCTTTTGGAATCCCCGGTGGGAATCGGTGGATCATCCGGGTCCGGACTTTTCCTCCACAGCTTTCCTCAGGCTTTCCCGGGGGGGTGCTGTGGATTTCTCCGTAAACCTCTCAAAACGCGTCCGTGATGCTGTGGATAATCCTGTTTAATTCCGCGTCACGCTGCCGCAACTTGTCGATCTTCTGCACCGAGTGCAAAACGGTCGTGTGATGCTTCCCGTTGAAGTGCCGGCCGATCTCCGGCAGCGAGGCCGGGGTCAGTTCCTTGCACAGGTACATCGCAATCTGCCTCGGGTAGGCGATTTGTTGCACGTTCGTCTTCTGCTTCAATTGGCCTGGCTGGAGGCTGAACTTCTCCGCCACCGCCTTGATGATCGTTTCCACCGTGATTCGCTTCTCAGAGCCCGCCGAAAGGTGCCGCAGCACCTGCTGTGCCATCGCCAGCGAGATCGGGGTGTCCGTGACGCTGGAATAGGCGATCAGCTTCACCAGGGCCCCCTCCAACTCCCGGACGTTGGACTTGGTTTTGGTGGCGATGTGGATCCGGACGTCCTCGGGGAGCGTGATGCCTTCCGCCTCGGATTTCATGTCCAGAATGGCCATCTTGGTCTCCAGGTCCGGCGGCTGAACGTCCACCATGAGACCCCACTCAAACCGGCTCCGCAATCGGTCCAGCAGCCCGGTCACTTCCTTGGGAGGGCGGTCGCTGGAGATGACTATCTGCTTGCCGTGCTCGTGTAACTCGTTGAAAGTATGGAAGAACTCTTCCTGCGTCCGCTCCCGGTTGGCGAGTATCTGGACGTCGTCGATCAACAGCGCGTCGGCGTTCCGGTAGTGCTGGTGGAACTGCGACATGCGGTCGGTGCGGATGCTGGCGATCATTTCGTTCATGAATCGCTCGCTCGACGTATACACCACGCGCATCCCGGTCCGGTGGGTCATCAGCGCCCGGCCGATGGCATGCATCAGGTGGGTCTTGCCCATCCCTACACCACCATAGATGAATAGGGGGTTATACCGGGCGGCGGGGTGGTCGGCCACGGCGCGCGCAGCCGCGTGGGCAAACTGATTACAGGAGCCAACGACAAAAGAATCAAAGGTATAGCGCGGATTGAGCTGCGCGCCAGGGCTGGCGAAGGTCACCTCGGCCGGGGACGCGGTCTTCTCCGCCGCCAGCACCGCCAGCGGCGAAGGACCCGCGCCTACTTCGTAAACCACCGCCCGGACCGGCAATCGCAGCGCCGCAATTGCCGACGCTACCCGGTCGGCATACTCTTGCTCCATCCAGGTTTTGGAAGCTTCGTTCGGTACACGAACGACAAGTGTTCCATCGAACTCTTCGCGCTGCTCGGTCGGCGCGAGCCAGTTTTGAAAACTCTCCGCACTCACCAGCTGTGACAGGTGCTGCTTAATACGGTCCCAGGTACTCATAAAGATAGAAATCAGTAGAGCGCATAGAACAGACAAACGTTTCCCTCAGATTTTCCACAGGATGTGGAAAACCGGTTGGTACTATCCCTGTAGTGATTGTTTACCCGCTGGAAGGAATCCCGTTATGACCCGGTCAGGTGTGCTCTATCGGACTGACCGGACCCTTAGTCTAGCACAGGATAGCGGCCTAGGCACAAGTGTCTTAATGATTGTTAAGTCCTTTGTTTTCATGCAGAAAACATTTACGAATCAATTTGTTTCTTTTGTCTTACAGTGTTCCTAGTGACCGGAGTCACGGCATCGCCAAGGGGTTGTGGATAAGCTGATGGCATGAACCGGAAGCTGTGGAAAAGACGGGTAGTACCAGAGGGTTCACAGGGGTGGAGGGCGGCGGTCCAGGGGCTGTTTCTGGCGCTGAACGTCTGGATCGGGTTGGAGTTCTTATTCTTTGTCCGGGGCCACGAAGGGGCGTGGGTACCGTGGGTGGCGGCACGTCCGGCGGGTGTAGAGGGGTGGTTGCCGATCGCCGGAATGATGAATACACGGTACTTCCTGGAGACCGGGCGGGTGCCGGACATACACCCGGCGGCGATGGTATTGATTTTGACGTTTTTCGCGCTGTCGGTACTGTTCCGGAAGGCATTTTGCGGGTGGATGTGCCCGGTGGGGGCGGTGTCCGAGCGGCTGTGGAAGCTGGGGAAAGAGACGTTCGGACGCAATTTTTATGCTCCAAAATGGCTCGATTTACCCCTCAGATCGCTCAAATATGCGCTGTTTTGTGCGTTTTTGTACGCCGTTTTGAGCATGCATGTCGACGATCTGTCCGCGTTCCTCAGGTCGCCCTACGGGCTGATCGCGGACGTGAAGATGCTCAACTTCTTCCGCTTCCTGTCGGCGGAAGCGGCTATTTTTGTTGGAGTTACGGTGATCGTTTCCATCTTCGTTCCTAACGCCTGGTGCCGTTATCTGTGTCCGTACGGCGCGCTGATGGGTTTGGGCGCGATTTTTAGCCCGGCGAGAATTACCCGGGTAAAAACAGCCTGTATCGACTGCGGAAAGTGTGCCAAGGCCTGCCCGAGCCGGTTGCCGGTGGACCAGTTGGTGCAGATCCGTTCGGCGGAGTGCCTGGGGTGCATGGAGTGTGTGACGGCGTGCCCGGCGGAGGGAGCGCTCGGTATGACATTTGTAAGCGGAAAACGAATGCTTACCGGTCCGCGGCTGGCGGCGGGTATCCTTGTTTTGTTTGCCGGGGCATATCTTGGAGCGCGGGTGACGGGGCATTGGGAATCGGATATTCCGGACGAAGTTTATAAAAGGTTGGTTCCGCTTGCACGGGAACTGGATCATCCGCGATAAAATACAGACGCCCATGAGGGGAATTGGCAGTTGTTCCCGCTTTTGTTAGCGTAGGGACTTCCATGACAGTCAGTATTCGGATCGCAGGCAAGTTAGTACACGTATCCAACACGGCGGCACGTTCGCCGCAGGTGGATGTGGGGAGCGCGTCGTTGCTGCGCCGGGTGCGGATGGACCCGGCGGCCATTCACTCGCTCCGTCTGATGCTGGTGGCGGAGATGGGCTCGATCGTGCAGCGGTTGGCCGATCCCGTTGTAATTGAGGAAGCGGCAAAGCGGATTGCGGCGGGGCGGTGGACGCTGAATGTGGTGGACGCCCCGGTGATGGCGGCGAGCGCGACGATGGGGAACGACCAATCGGGCGCGGGAGCGGCGGGGAAATCGAACAAGGGCGGCAGCGGTAGCGGGAACGATCCGCTGAAAGACGGCAAGAAGACCTGGGTGGAAGTGGAGTTACTGGACAAGAACAAGCGTCCGGTGAAGGGTTTGGCGGTAGAGTTGACGCTGCCGGATGGGTCGATCGAGAAAGGCACGCTGTCGGAGAAGGGTTCGTTCCGGAAGGACGGGATCGATCCGGGGACGTGCCGGGTGCGGTTCCCGGACCTGGACGGGCGGGAGTGGGCGAAGTCGAGCAGTTTTGCCGAAGGGTCGGCGGTGACGCTGTTTAAGAAGGCGGCGAAGATCGGCCCTGGTCCTTATAAGGTTGTGCAGGGCGACCACATTGCGAGTATTACGGCGGATGCCGGGTACCTGTCCTGGAAGACGATCTGGGACGACGGGAAGAATGCGGCGTTGAAGGCGAAGCGGAACCCGAACGTATTGTATCCGGGCGACATTCTGGAGATTCCGGCGAAGCAGAAGCGGGAAGAGAGCATTCCCACTACGGAGTATTCGACATTCCAGACGGTAGGCGATCCGGTACAGCTGAAGATTGTGGTTTTGGATTGGGCGGGGAATCCGGTGGTGGACACGGAGTTGGACATCCAACTGGACGATGGGGAGAAGATCAAGACGGCCGGCGACGGGAGCGCGACGAAGAAGGTGGTCGACCCGTTGGGAGAAAAAGAAGGCAAGCTGACGGTCAAGGGATATGCATTGGGGTTGAAGGTCGGACATCTGGACCCGGTGGAAGAGATATCCGGGCAGGTGTGGCGGCTGAACAATCTGGGATATCGGGCCGGTAACACGACGGACCCGAACGATGCGAATTTCAAGAGCGCGGTGGAAGAGTTCCAGTGTGATTACGCGCTGACGGTAGACGGGATCTGCGGACCGAATACGCAAGGAAAGTTAAGGGATATACACGGCAGCTAAGAATGTCAGAACGCCCCACCGCCGCATCGACGGCGGTACTTTATAACGGACTCTCCACGGAGATGCTGGTGACCTACGCCGACGCGGTGACGGGTTGGCTGCATATTCTTCAATTTCAAGAGGCGCGGGCGGACACGGGGGAAGTGGAGCTGCTGGTGAATTTTGAGTGGGAGCGGAGAGCACCTGCGGGGGTAGCGCTGGTGTTGCCGGAGGCCGGGCATCCGCTGGTGAAGCTGGACGATTACTGGCTGATGTGGCGGGTGGGGAACCTGTTGTACGGGCAGTCGGTGCATCATCCGGTGGCGTTGTCGTCGGCGGTGGGGGAGGCGGAGTGGCTGATCGACCGTCCGATTGTGACGCGGAGCCAGGAGTTGCACGCCTACGGGTGGCGCGGGGGGAAACTGGTACGGCACCGGTACGCGGCGCCTCGGGGCGGGGAGCAACTGGTGAAGGTGGAAGTATTGATGGATATCGGGGAGCGGCCGGCGCGATCGGTATGCGGGCCCTTGCCTGGGGATGATGGGGGGACGGGGATCATCGCGTATGTGAACGAGGCAAAAGGGTCGATCACGGCGACGGTGTTATATGTTCGGGGCGGGAAGGTAATGACCTTGGAGGGTAAGGCGGAGGGGCGGTACCGGATTATGGGACGGCACCGGATGGGGCTGCACGTGGGGACAAAGACGCGGCCGGCGCTGGCGCTGATGGTAGAAAGTCTGGATGACGAATCCTATATTCTGTTAGAGGCGCGATTTGATTTTGCCAAGAAGGAGTGTGTCTGGAAGCGGACGCGGCTGGAGAATACACCGCCGGCGGGACTGGAATCGGCTTCCATTTATTACTGCCGGACGCAAGATGCTCCGGAGCCGTATATATTGGCTGTAGACAAAGCGGGCGATTTGGTTTCGCCGCGGCGCAGGAATGTAGTGAAGATTCGAGAAGGTGTAGGGACGGGATACGGCTATCCGATCCTGACGACGTCAGCAAACCGTTACGAAGCAGTAGGGGAAGGCGCGGAAATCAAACTGCGGCTGTTGTAGGGCTGCTGGAGTGAGATGGATCCGATCATAGAGAAGTCACTACGGGCAGTGAAGGCCGGGCACCAGGGGATATTGCCGGGGTTCGGGCTGGAGCTATTGATTGTGAACGGGCCGCCGTCGGGACCGTTGGGGCGGCAGTGGCAGGACCGGCTGGTGATTACGGGGCGGGGAGTGGCGGAGTTCCATAGTATCCGGCCGATGTCGGACGGGAGCGGGGAGCCGGCGGGGCTGTTTCGCGGGGCGGTGAGTTTGCAGGATTTGGCGGAAGTGGTGGATGCGGTGGAGGCGACGGGGCTGGTGGATGAGGCGCCGTTCCGGATTGAACCATCGGACATGAACATCCGGGTGTCGATTATTGTGGGCGGGATGCACGTGGTGAAGTACATCGGGGTGAAGGAGCCGGGGCGTCTGGAGCGATTGCAGCCGTTGTTTGAGAGGCTGCAGCGGATTGAGGCGGCGGTCCGGGGGAATCCGGTGCGGACGTTGAAGCTGGAGATGTCGGTGGCGGAGATGAGCGGGGTTGGGGTGCAA
The DNA here is from genome assembly GCA_964430625.1 of uncultured Solibacteraceae bacterium. Classification (GTDB taxonomy): domain Bacteria; phylum Acidobacteriota; class Terriglobia; order Bryobacterales; family Bryobacteraceae. Next base: position 111,323 of record CAYSFR010000011.1, on the reverse strand, counting down.
GTGGTGCCGGTGATGTTGCGGTTTATCAATCAGGGGACGGAGCCGTATTGGATTCCGCATCCGCGGGGATTGAATTTGGGGCCGTATCATGACCGGGCGACGCTGTCGTACGGGCGCGGGCCTTCGCCGGCGGATATGCTGGAGAGTCCGTTGCGGGCGGAGGTGGAGGCGGGGGTGCAGATGATCTGGATGGGGTCTGGGTGGACGCAGGAGATACGGACGGTTGCGGAGGTGAATTTTCACCAGGCGGGGCGGTTTGTGGTGCGGGCGACGTATTCGACGTATTCCGGGGAAGAGACGGTGGGGGGAGTGGCGCGGCTGCGGGGGTGTGTGTTCAGCGCCGAGCAGATGGTGGCGGTCGGGTAGGCTGGGCGGTTTTCGGCGGGGTAAAAAGCAGGGCGAAGAGACGGCGAATTTAATTGGGGACAGCTGCACCCGACCCCATTTTAAGTGGTTGAGGGGGAAGGGGTTGGGCGGGGGGAATTGTTTTGGGAGAATGAGGTGTGATTAGTGTCGTGCTCGTTTCTCCCAGGAATCCGCTGAATGTCGGGGCGGCCGCGCGGGCAATGTCCAACTTCGGGTTCTTTGACCTGCGGCTGGTGAATGCCTACCGCGTCGCCGTCGATGAGGCGCGCAGCGGAGTGAATGCCGACCAAGTCCTCCTGGACGCCAGGGAGTTTTCCTCCGTGGCCGAGGCGGTAGCCGATTGCCACCTCGTCGCAGGCACTACCGCGCTGGGGCCTCGGGATGTCGCACTTCCCTTCTTCGGGCTGGAGACGGCGGGGCCGAAATTACGGCGCGCGAAAGGGAATGTCGCGATCCTCTTCGGCAGCGAGAAGTTCGGCCTCTCCAATGACGACATGAGCCACTGCCACTGGCTGCTGCGGATTCCTACCCGCGGCGAACACCGGTCCATGAACCTGGGCCAGGCGGTGGCCGTCACGCTCTATGAGCTGATCCGTGGCCAGAGGGCCACCGTCTCCGAACCGGTTGCGGCGCCCGCGATGGCTGACGCCGGGAGTGAGGACCGGGTGCTGGGTTATCTGCTCGAATCGCTTACCTCCAGCGGCTACATCAAGCCTCCGGTGGATTCGTCGCAGACGTTGAAGCTACGGAGACTGATCCGGCGGATGACGCTGAGCGAGAGAGATTCGGTGATGTGGCAGGGGATGCTGCGGCAGATAGCGTGGAAGCTAAAGCAGTAAGATATGGGCGTGATGATGACACGCCGCTCCTTTCTCCCCTGCCTTACCGCCTTCCCCGCCCTCTCCGCGCTGGCGGCACCTCCATCCTTAAAGATCACTGGTATCGGTCAGATCCGGCTGCAGTTTCCCGGGAAGACGCCGCGGATGCGGAACTCGATCATCGAAAGCGGCGGGGGCGCGCCGGGGATGAACATCCTAGAGGTCTATACGGACCAGGGAATCACCGGGCGGAGTTCGGCGGAGCGAATGCCGCTGATTCAGAGTGACCTTTTACCGCGGATTGTGGGAGAGAACCCGTTCTTTGTGGAACGGATTTGGGACCGGATGTACCGGCACAACCGGAAGCCGGTGGCCAAGGGCGAGTACATTCGCGCGATGGGGGCGGTGGACATTGCCATCTGGGACATTATCGGGAAGGCGTTGGGGATGCCGGTGTACAAGGTCCTGGGCGCTTACAACGAGAAGATCCGGGTGTACGCGGCCGGGGGTTACTACGAAGAGGGCAAGGGGCTGAAGGAACTGGCGGCGGAGATGGAAGGGTATGTCCGGGAGGGTTTCCGCGCGGTGAAGATGAAAGTGGGGTGGAGCGCGGTGGGGCTGCAGAAAGATGCCGAGCGGGTGAAGGCGGTGCGGGAGGCGGTGGGTCCGGACGTGGACATTCTGCTGGATGCGAACAACGCCTGGAACGCCTACGATGCCATCCGTTTCGGACGGCTGGTGGACAAGTACAACATCTACTGGTTTGAAGAGCCGGTGGAGCCGGACGATTTCAAGGGCTGCGCGGAGGTGAAGCAGGCGCTGGACATCCCGATTGTGGCCGGGGAGAACGAGTTCACGCGGTGGGGCGCGCGGGAGTTGATCGAGGCCCGGTCGGCCGACATCCTGAACCTGGACACGGTGTGGAGCGGAGGGATCACGGAGTACCGGAAGATTGCGGCGCTGGCATCGGCAAACCACATTCCGGTGGCGCCGCACGGGAATCCGCACATGGCGGTGCACTTACTGGCATCGACGCCGAATACGCTGATTATGGAGACGTATCCGGGGGTGCAGAGTAAGTACAATCCGGCGATGCCGCTGTTTCCGGTGAAGGATGGGTACATACAGGCGCCGACGGCACCGGGGATCGGCTACGATCCGGAGCCGGCGATGGTGGAGAAGTATAGAGTGAAGTAATGAAGCGGAGAACATTACTGGGACTGGCCGGAGCGGGATTGTATGGGCAGGCGCCGCTGGATAGCGAGCGGGTGCTGCGGCCGGCGGGGGCGGATAGCGGCTCCTTGTTTCCCGATATCGAACGGCTGGCGGGTACGGGGGAGTTTTCCGGCTCCTTTTTGAGCGGGAAGTTCAAGAACGTGGACGAGTACCGGCGGGAGGGGCGGCGGGTGATGCTGGAGAGCCTGGCGTACCGTCCGAAGCCGGTGGCGCCGCGGGCGGAAGTGGTGGACCGGCAGGATCTGGGCGAGTTTATCCGGGAGAAGGTGTTGTTTTCGACGACGCCGGAGTTCCGGGTGCCGGCCTATGTGCACATTCCCAAGAACCGGAAAGGGCGGATGCCGGCGATTGTCGATTTGCATTCGCATGGGGGGATGTTTATTTACGGCAAGGAGAAGGTGATCGATTTCGGGGTGAACCATCCGTCGCTGGTGGAATACCACAAGGCGAACTATGAGGGCCGGCCGACGGCGACGCAGTTAGTGCGGCGGGGGTATGTGGTGATCACGATTGACGCGTTTCCGTTCGGGGAGCGGCGGGTGATGCTGGACGAGGACGCGAAGTACGGGTGGGAGCGATCGAAGTATTCGGTAGAGGATTTGAAGTATTTGAACGGGAAGTGCCGGACGAAGGAATCGACGATTGTGAAGAGCCTGGCGTATGCGGGGGTAACGTGGCCGGGGTTGGTGGTGTGGGACGACATGCGGACGGTGGACTATCTGGTTTCGCGGCCTGAGGTGGATGCGAAGCGGATCGGGTGCGTGGGGGTGTCGCTGGGGGGATACCGGTCGCTGCTGCTGGCGGGGATGGATGACCGGATTGCGGCGGGCTGTGTGGTGGGCTTTATGTCGACGGTGCGGCCGATGATCCGGAAGCATATGGACACACACTCGTTTGTGCACTTTATACCGGGGGTTCATGCACGGCTGGACTTACCGGACGTAGTTGCCTTGCGGGCGCCGAAGCCGCTGTTTGTGCTGCAGTGCCGGAAGGACGGTTTGTTTCCGCTGGCGGGGATGGAGGAGAGCGTGAAGAAACTGGAGGCGATTTACGCCAAGGCGGGGGCGGGAAGCGCGTTTAAGTCCAAGTTTTACGACGAGAAACATATCTTTAACATTGCGATGCAGGAAGAGGCGTTTGGTTGGTTGGACGGGGTGCTGCAAGGGTAAGCTGTAGGGATGGCGAAATGGCTGGTTGTGCTGTGTCTGATGCTGGCTGGATGCGCGAAGGGGCCGGAGGCGTCGCCGGCGGGAGCGGCCACGGTGGTGAAGGACGCGGCGTCGCCGGTGTATGACACGGCTTTCTGGAAGACGTGGGGGGACGGGTTCGCGGAGTTGACGAGTTACGACCTGAAGTACCCGCGGTATGGGGCGGCGCGGGAGGGGACGGCGGTGGCTATTTTTGTGGCGGAGACGTTTGCGAATTCGCTGCGGGTGAAGAGCGACCCCGGGGTGCGGGACAAGAAGGACGAATTTTCGGTGATGAAGTTGAACCTGGTGGAGGACTTTCCGACGGGGGTGTATGATTACAACCTGATGTTACAGTCGTTTGTGGCATTGGAGAGTGTAAACGGGCGGCCGGCGGGGATTTTGACGAAAGTGGCGTGGAGCAGCCAGGAGTGGTGCGGGAATTTATTCAAGCAAGCGTTGCTGGACAAAGACGTGGCGCGGGTGACGAGCCACAGTTACTTTGACGGGGAAGGCGACCAGGCGTTGAGCGAGGCGACGCCGGCGGCGGCGGTGTTGAGCGAAGATGCGTTGCTGTTGTGGGCGCGGGGGATGGCATGGCCGGTGTTGAAGGCGGGGGAGACGCGGGAGGTGCCGGCAATGCTGGGGATGCAGGCGGCGCGCTTCCAGAAGGGCCCGGTGTTGTGGGGGAAGGCGGTGTTATCGCGGGAATCGTCCGGGGCGGTGGACGTGATGCGGGCGAAGTTAAGCGATGGGCGGGAGCGGGTGTATGAGGTGGAGAAGACGGCGCCGTACCGGGTATTGAAGTATTCGACGAGTGACGGGATTGTGGGAACTCTGATTGCGTCGGAACGGATGAAGTATTGGGAGTTGAACAAGCCGGAAGGGGTGTCGGCGCTGGAAAAGTTGAAGTTAAAGACCCGACCCCAGAGGACGATGTAAGCAGTGGCTGAACAGGAGCAAATAGACGCGCTGTATCCGCAATTGCGGAAGATAGCGGTGGGGTTACTGCGCAAGGAGCGCGCCGGACATACATGGACGCCTACGGCTTTGGTGCACGAGGCGTATATACGGGCCTTACAGGCGTTGCCGGCAACCGGGGAGATGGACGAGCGACGGCTTTGCATTCTGGCGGCGCGGGCCATGCGGAATGCGCTGGTGGACTATGCGCGGGGGCGAATGGCGAAGAAGCGGACGCTGGCGCCGCCGCCGGCGCCGGGGGAACCGATCCGGCTGGACGAGGTGATTCATTTGCACCTGATTTTGGATGAGTTATCGGAGTTGGATCCGGTGGCGGCGGAGGTGGTGCAGCTGCGATATTTTCTGGGTTACTCGCTGGAGGATACGGCACGGCTGGTGCAAAGGCCGGAACATGTGGTGAAGCAGGAGTGGAATTCGGCGCGGGCCTGGTTACTCGGCCGATTGCGGGGGTGATAGACTGACTGCTCACGTTAAGTAACGTAACGGGGTAGCAGTGCGATGCAGTTGGGAAATCGAACGTGTTTCTGTTACTTTGCCCTGTGGGCAGTGAGCGGGATGTTGTGCGCGCAGCCGTATGAGATAGAGCCCGTGACGGCGGAGTGGGTGCCGATGGAGCGGGAGTACGCGGATGCGCGGACGGCGCCGTTGGGGAAGATTGACCGGATTGCGGCGGGGGCGGACGGGGACATCTACTTTTCGTGTATCGATTTACGGAGGGTGTTCCGGCTGCGGAAAGACGGGCGGCTGGAGGTGTTTGCGGGGACAGGAAAGATGCCGACCCACCGGCTTGGCGCGAGCGGGCGGGCAGAGAAAGCAGATCTCGAGTTGCCGGCGGGGTTGGTGTGGGATGGCGCGGGGACGCTCTATGTTTCCGATCCCGGGCGTATTTATGCGATTAAGGCGGACCGGAGTATTTCGACGGTGGCGGGTAACGGGCGGATTAATCCGCTGGCGGACGAGGCGGCGGCGGTGGAGGTGACGGCGCACGGGGCTGGGCAGATTGCGATGTCGGCCAGTGGCGGACTCCTTTTTTATGACTATCGCGCGAACGCGATCCGGGAGGTGGGGCGGGACGGGGTGATGCGAACGTTTGCCGGGGAGGAGCCGAAGACCTCTCCGCGGGCGATGCATCCTCGGGTGGACCTGGCGGTGCCGTATACGCGAACGGTGAGCGTGGACGGGAAAGGGTCGGTATGGTTTGCGACGGGGCCTCTGGTACACCGGGTGGACTACCGGAATGGGGGGCACGAGGAGGGCGTGGTGCTGCAGCAGCAGCCCAAGTGCACGATCGAGGGGATGGCGCATCACCGGTCGGGAGCGCTGGCACTGGCCTGCGAATCGCCTGGGGGATTGTGGATTTATCCGAGGGTGGACGGGCCGCCGCGGATTTTGCGGCGGCATGTGTATGCGGTGGCGTTTGCCGAGGATGGTTCCTTGTTGTTCTCGGAGGGGAACCGTTTGTATCGGGTTAGGGAGGGCGGCGAGCCGGTGCATCTGGCGGGTGGGGGGCTGTTCGGAAATGGGGGTCCGGCGACGGAGGCGTGGCTGGGCCGGGCGGGCGGAATCGCGATGGATGGGGAGGGGAGGATTGTCATCGCGGACCGGACCCATCATCAGGTCCGGCGTATAGGGCGGGATGGCCGGATTGAGGTGGTTGCTGGGATTGGCGAGGGTGGTTACACGGGGGACGGGGGGCCCGCGCGGGAGGCGCGGCTGTACGAACCGGTGGGAGTGGGGGTGGGAAAGGATGGGTCGATTTATGTATTGGTGATTAACCCTGGGGCGGTCCGGCGGATTTATCCGGACGGAACGATCCGGACCATTACGCGGCCCGGGTTGCGCGAGTTTGACGATGAATTGCCGTCGGCGTTAGCGCTGGACGGGGAAGATCGGGTGTTGATTGGGACACAGACGAAGGGACGGATTCTGCGTCTGGGGGCGGATGGACGATTAGAGCTGCTCGCGGGGACGAGAAACCTGGCGACGAGCGGCGTGACGGGGGATGCAAGGACGACTCCGTTGGGGAGAGTTCATTCGCTGCTGATGAGGCCGGATGGGATGCTGCTGTTCACGCAGGCGGTGGGGAGCAATCTAGTGCGGCGGATTACACCGGACCGGCGGGTGGAGAATGTAGCGGGGAGTGTGGGGAGGGCGGAGGTGCTGGGGACGGCGCCGGCACGGGCAGGGGAGGTGAGGCTGGAGGAGCCGATGGGTCTGGCGGAGTTGCCGGGGGAGGGGCTGCTGGTGGCGACGGCGTTCCGGTTGCTGCTGTTGAAAGAAGACGGGATGCTGCAGGTTTATGCGGATACAGGGGACTGGAACCAGGGATTCGCGGGTCTTGTGGCGGATGGGAACAAGAATGTCTACGTTTCGGATTATGCGACGGGGGCATTGCGGGTAGCGCGGCGGGCGGGTGGATTGCCGGCGTCGGCCCACCGGATGGCGCCGCGGCACCGTCCGGCGCCGGTTCCGGAGAGGGGCCGGGAGAGGGAGTTTGGCTGGGCGTGGCCGATAGGGGTGGGACTGGTGCTGGCGGCGGCGCCGTGGGGGGCGCGGCGGTGGTGGTACCGGCGGCAGAAGGCACGGCTGCTGCGGGGTGTGGATTCGGATTTGTCGGCGGTGTTCTCGCCGCGGGGGGTGTCGCCGCGGACGGATGTGAGCGGGACGCTGGACGGGCGGTACCGGATACTGGAGAGCCTGGCGCAGGGGGGAAGCGCGGTGGTGTACAAGGCGGAGGACAAGCGGAATCCGGGGCGTGTGGTGGCGGTGAAGGTGTTTGATTTGCCGGAGGAGGATCCTGTGGCGGTGCAGAGGCGGCTGCTGCGGGAGTGCGTGGCGAGCAGCCGTGTGCGGCATGCGGCGGTGGCGCCGATGCTGGACGTGGGGATGACGGAGGGAGGGCAGCCGTATCTGGTGATGGAGTATGTGGAGGGAGAGTCGCTGCGGGCGGTGTTGCGGCGGGGGTTGATGGAGAGGGAGAAGGCGGTGCGGCTATTGGGAGAGTTGGCGGAGGCGGTATCGGCGGCGCACGGGCAGGGGGTGCTGCACCTGGACATCAAGCCGGAGAACCTGATGATTCGGGCGGAGAGCGGGCGCCTGGTGCTGATTGATTTCGGATTGGCGGCGGTGGCGGAGGGAGGGGCGCTGGCGACGCACATGAGTTCGGTGGGAGGGACGCTGGACTACATGGCGCCGGAGCAGTTGCTGGGGCATGTGTCGGCGGGAGCGGACATCTATGCGTGTGGAGCGGTGGCGCTGGAGATGTTGAGCGGGAAGAAGGTGGCGGAGCTGGAGTTGCCGGCGAACAATCAGGATCTGGAGTTGACGGCGGAGCGTGTGCGGGGAGTGGCGGGGGACTTGCCGGAGGCGGCGGTGGGGGTGCTGGCGCGGATGTTGTCGTTGCGGCCGGAGGAGCGGCCGGCCGCGGTGGCGGAACTGGTTACGGCGCTGGGTTAGTATTCGTAGGGCCAGTGGGGGCGGGCGAAGAGGCCGCCATCGACATAGAGGGTCTGGCCGGTGACGAAATCGGAGAGTTCCATGCAGAAGAAGGCGACGGCGCGGCCGATGTCCATGGGGGTGCCGACGCGGCCGAGGGGAGTGGCGGCGGCCCAAGTGCCGGCGTAGTCACCGGCCTCTTCCTTTGTGCGTTCGATTTCGACGGCGCCGGGGGCGACGCAGTTGACGCGGATGCCGTATTTGCCGAGTTCGACGGCGGAGACTTTGGTGAACTGTTCCATGCCGCCCTTGGAGGCGGTGTAGTTGACGAGGCGAGGGAAGGCGATCTTGTTGCAGCCGGAGCCGATATTGATGATGCGGCCGCCGCCATTGTCCTTCATGATACGGGCGGCTTGCTGGGTGCAGAGGAAGCAGCCCTTGAGGTTGGTATCGAGGACGTGGTCCCACTCCTGTTCGGAGAGTTCGAGGAGCGCTTTCCAGGTTTGGACGCCGGCGTTATTGACGAGGATATCGAGGCGGCCGTAATCGGCGATGACTTTGGCGAACATCGCCTCGACGGCGGCGGCATTGCTGACGTTAGCGTGGGCGACGGTGGCGGTGACGCCGAGGGCGCGGATCTCTTCGGCGGTGGCTTCTGCGCCGGGGAGGTCCGTGTTGTAGTTGACGACGACGTTGGCACCGTGACGGGCGAGTTGGAGAGCGATACCCTTGCCGACACCCTTGCTGGCGCCGGTGACGAGGGCGACTTGACCGTGGAGATCCTTATGCATGATTTTCAGTTTAATAGGCGCGGGGGATGAGCTTGTCGAGCTCGTCGAGGGAGAAATCGGGGGACTGGCAGCAGGCGATCATGGGGCGCTCCTTGGCCTCGATTTCGAGGGCGCGATCGTAGACGTGATCGATGACCTCTTTGGGGATGAGGGCGGCGCCGTGTTTGTCGCAGTGGAGGAGGTCCCCGGGGTGGACGAGGAGGCCGAAGACTTTGACGGGGCGGCAGAACTCTTCGAGGTGGGCGTAGCCGTGGGAGACGTGGAGGCCGGAGGCGAAGAAGTGGAAGCCGAGGGGTTTCACCTCGTCGATGTCGCGGACGGAGCCGTTGGTGAGGAGGCCTTGGGAGCCGAGGGCGCGGTGGATATTGGCGTTGACCTCGCCCCAGTAGGCGCCGCCGGAGACGGGGCTCAAGTCCTGGATGACGGTGATTTTGGGGCCGGGGGCGTCCTGGGTGTATCTCCAGTAGTGTTTGCGGTCGACGTTGCGCGGGCTGGGGGCGGGCTGATTGGAATGGATGGTGGCGGTGCAGGCGAAGCCGACCATGGGCCCGAGTTCGGGGAAGACGCAGTGGACGCCGGGTCCGGTGTAGGTGAATTCGCGGGGAAGCACCTCGAAGGTTTCGACGGCGTTGGCTATGGTGCAGGAATTGAAGCGACGGAGGGAGAGGGGGTCCATTTTTTCGTACCGATGAAGAGGAAGAGCCCGAAGGCGAGATAGATGACGGAGGTGGCGGAGAGGCAGGCGGCCATGCCGTAGTGCTGGGAAGCGGCGGCGATGGCGACGGGGGCGATGCCGCCGCCGAGCCAGCCGAGGGAGTTCATGATGCCGACGGCGGAGGCGCGGCGTTCCGGGGGGACGTAGTCGTAGAGGGTGGCCCAGATGTTGGCGTCGTAGAGGCCTTTGCAGAAGCCGAAGCCGACCATGGCGAAGATGAGGATGGATACGTTGATGGTCCAGCCGGTGAGGAAGAGGAAGGGGACGCCGCCGAGGAGGCCGAGGGCCTGGGTGAGGGCGCGGCCGCCGAGCTGTTTTTTTGCGAAGCGATCGGCGAGCCAGCCGCCGAAGAGGACGCCGAGGACGGAGGCGATCTGGAGGAAAGCGGTGGCGGAGAAGCCTGCCATGGTGAGGGAGAGCTTGAAGGTGCGGAAGAGGTAGGTGGGCATCCAGGTGAGGAAGATAAGGGCGACGAAGTTGGCGCCGATGAAGGTGAGGATGAGGACGAACACCATGGGGTGGGAGAAGATTTCGCGCAGGGGGACGGGGGCGGCGGCCTTTTCCTGGGGGGCTTCCGGTTCGCGGAGGAGTTTCCAGAGGCCGATGCCGAGCAGGGTGCCGGCGATACCGAAGGTGTAGAAGCCGGCACGCCAGCCGTAGTATTGACCGAGGTAACCGGCGAAGGTGCCGCCGGCGATGGTACCGGCGTAGACGCTGGACTGGTGGAGGGACATGGCGCGGGAGCGGGTGTCAGGGCCGTGGAAAGCGCTGATGAGGGCCATGGAGGCGGGGAAATAGAAGGCTTCGCCGAGGCCTTCGAGGCCGCGGAAGATAACGAGGTGTTCGTATTGGGTGGAGAGGGCGGTGGCTACGGTGATGAGGGACCAGGCGATGAGGCCGCCAAGGACGACGGATTTGCGGGAGAGGCGGTCGCCGACCCAGCCGGCGAAGGGGCCGGCGGCGGCGTATACCCAGGTAAATGCGCTGCCAACGATGCCAAGTTGGACATCAGAGAGGTTAAATTCGCGGCCGAGGAGGGGAAAGACAGAGAAAATGGCCTGGCGGTCGGCATAGTTAAAGAAGCAGACGAACCAGAGCATGGCGACGAGCCACCATTTGTAGGCGGAGTTTTGCATCGTTTTGTTGATTGTAGAACCTGTAATGATATTTCGCTTGCCGGGGGGGCGGGATTCTGCGCAAACTGAGATTTTCGGAGGCAGTGGCAAGTTGAGTTTAAAGATGAGCGATACCCCCCATTCGTTGGAGCCGGCAGATCGATGGACGACGACCGACGCGTCGGAGATGTATGACGTTTCGGCATGGGGGAAGGGCTACTTCTCCGTAAGCGCGGAAGGGCACGTGTGCGTGCATCCGGGGAAGGACCCGGTGCGGAGCGTGGACCTGAAGAAACTGGTGGACACGCTGGTGCTGCGGGGGATCAACCCGCCGATCCTGATCCGTTTTGGCGAGATCCTGCAAAACCGGCTGGCGGAGATGCATGGGGCGTTTAAGACGGCGATCGGCGAGCACAACTACAAGGGCGATTATCAGTGCGTGTTCCCGATCAAGGTGAACCAGCAGCGGCAGGTGGTGGAAGAGGTTTTCGAATACGGGCGGCCGTACTCGTTCGGGCTGGAAGCGGGTTCGAAGCCGGAGTTGATGGCGGTGATGGCGATTGCCGACAACGACACGCCGATTCTGTGTAACGGGTTCAAGGACGATGAGTACATTGAACTGGCGATGATCGGGCGGAAGATCGGCCGGAACATCACGCCGGTGGTGGAGAAGTACACGGAGCTGGAGCTGATTCTGAAGCACGCCGAGAAGTTGGGCGTGAAGCCGTCGATCGGGGTGCGGCTGAAGCTGGCGAGCCGGGGGTCGGGGCGTTGGAAGAGTTCGGGCGGGTATCGGTCGAAGTTCGGGTTGACGGTGACGGAGGCGATGCGGGCGCTGGAGCGGCTAAAGGCGCTGGGGATGGGCGATTGCCTGAAGCTGATCCACTTCCATTTGGGCAGCCAGATTACGAACATCCGGCAGATCAAGGGCGCGGTGATCGAGGCGGCGCGGATTTACGTGGAGTTGAAGCGAGCCGGGGCGGGGCTGGAGTACATTGACGTGGGCGGCGGGTTGGGCATCGACTACGACGGATCGCAGACGGACTTCGAATCGAGCGTGAACTACACGCTGCAGGAGTACGCGAACGACGTCGTTTACCACATTCAGAACGTTTGCGAAGAGGCCGAAGTGCCGACGCCCAACATTATCAGCGAGAGCGGGCGGGCGGTGGCGGCGTACCACAGCCTGCTGGTGTTCAACGTTCTGGGCGTGAGCGGGTTCGGCGATGAGCAGGTACCGCCGGCGCCGAACGAGGAGTGGGAACAGCCGGTGCTGGATCTGTATCACTCGATGCATTCGGTGTCGCAGAAGAACCTGCTGGAGAGCTACCACGATGCGCAGGGGGCGCTGGATTCGGCGCTGAACCTGTTCAGTTTGGGGTATCTGTCGCTGGAGCAGCGGAGTATTGCCGAGAACATGTACTGGCATGTTTCGCGGAAGGTGTTGAAACTGGCCAAGGAACTGGACTATTTTCCAGAGGAGTTGGAGGGGTTGGAGAGCATGCTTTCCGACACCTATTTCTGCAACTTCTCGCTGTTCCAGTCGATGCCGGATAGCTGGGCGGTAAAGCAGTTGTTCCCGGTGATGCCGATTCACCGATTGGAGGAGCGCCCGACGCAGCACGCGGTGCTGGGCGACATTTCGTGCGACAGCGACGGTAAGATTGATCGGTTTATCGACCGGCGGGACGTAAAGAATACGCTGGAGCTGCACCGGTTTAATCCGGGGGAGCCGTATTTCCTGGGGGCGTTCCTGGTGGGGGCGTATCAGGAGATTCTGGGGGATCTGCACAACCTGTTTGGCGACACCAATGCGGTGCATGTGGTGTTGGACGACAACGGGGAAGTGGTTCTGGACCACGTGATTCAGGGTGACACGGTGCGGGAAGTGCTCGATTATGTGCAGTTTAACTCGCGCTCGCTTGTGGAGGCGTTCCGCAAGGACGTGGAAGTAGCGGTGCGGGAAGGTAAGCTCGGGTACGAAGAGGCGGGACGGCTGGTCCGTTTCTACGAAGACGGGATTCACGGGTATACCTATTTGGAATCTGTGGAATGAAGCTGCTGGTTTTCTCTGACATCCACATGGACAAGAAGGCCGTCGAGCGATTGATGGCCATCGAGGCGGACATGTACGTCTGCGCTGGGGACCTGGTGACTTGGGCCCGGGGTTTGGACGGGATGGCGGAGATGTTGGTGCCGCGGGCGGAGAAGATGTTCCTGCTGCCGGGGAACCATGAGTCAGAGAGCGACATCGCGCGGGTGTGCGAGCGGTACGGGTTTACCAACCTGCATGGGAAGTCGATGGAGGTTGCCGGGGTGCATGTGGCCGGGCTGGGATATTCGAGTCCGACGCCGTTCAACACGCCTGGGGAGTATACGGAAGCGCAGATCGCGGAGCGGCTGGCACCGTTTGCGAGCCTAAAGCCGCTGGTACTGATCTGCCATTGCCCGCCGAAAGAGACGGAGTTGGACGGGGTGAAACCGGGGGCGCATTTCGGCAGTCAGGCGATCCGGGAGTTCATTGAGGCCTATGAGCCGGTGCGGTTTTTCTGCGGCCATATCCATGAGTGCGAGGGGCGGGACGTGATGATCGGGCATACGCGCGGGGCGAATGTGGGGAAGCGCGGGTATCTGGTGGACCTGACGACGCTGGAGGCGTGAGGGGGGCCGGGCGTTTGGTCTCCGTCTTGGATTCGGCGGTTGGAGCGTCGGCCTCTCGCGGGTGAAGGGGGCAGCCGCTACAATAAATTGATGACGTTAGACGAACTCACGCGGGAGTATGAACCGCTCCGCCAGCAGGCTATCGCTGTGCGGAGCTATCTTTGACGCGCCCAAGAAGCGGGCGGAACTGGCGAAATCGGAAGAGTTGATCTCGTCTCCGGACTTCTGGAACGACTCCGAGCGGAGCCAGAAGCTGATGCAGGAGCGGAAGCGGCTGGAGAAGTCGATTGCGGAGGATGCCGAGGTCGGCGGGATGACCGAGGAGCTGGACACTTTCTTTGAGCTGGGGCGAGAGGGTGAGGCGGTGACCGAGGAGATCGCCAGCGGGCTGAAGAAGCTGCAGGAGCGGCTGGAAGTGTTGGAAACGGGGATGTTGCTCTCCGGGGAGAATGACTCCAAGTCGGCGATTCTGACGATCCACCCGGGCGCGGGCGGAACCGAGAGCCAGGACTGGGCGGAGATGCTGTTGCGGATGTTTCTGCGGTGGTGTGAGCGGAACAACTATACGGCGGAGATTACGGACCGGCTGGAGGGCGACGGGGCAGGCATTAAGTCGGCCACGGTGGAGATCAACGGGGAGAACGCCTACGGGATGCTGCAGAGCGAGATCGGTGTGCACCGTCTGGTGCGGATCTCGCCGTTTGACGCGAATGCGAGGCGGCACACTTCGTTTGCGTCGGTGTTTGTGATTCCGATGATCGATGACGATGTGAATATCGAGATCAAACCGGATGAGTTGAAGATCGACGTATTCCGGGCGAGTGGAGCGGGCGGGCAGCACGTCAACCGGACGGAGTCAGCGGTGCGGTTTACCCATATACCGACCGGGCTGGTGGTGCAGTGCCAGACGGAGCGTTCGCAGCACAAGAACCGGGCATCGGCGATGAAGCAGATGCGGGCGAAGCTGTACGAGTACGAGATGAACAAGCGGCGGGCGGCGGAGAAGAAGCTGGAAGACTCCAAGATGGAGATCAACTTCGGGAGCCAGATCCGGAGCTATGTGCTGGCGCCGTACCGGTTGATCAAGGATCACCGGACGAAGAAGGCGATCGGGGATGTGGACCGGGTGCTGGACGGGGATCTGGGCGAGCTGATGCACGCGTTTCTGGTGTTCAAGAAGACGGGCAAAACGGCTGGCGATGACAAAGACCTTGACGACTAGCAAGGAAATGGACCGGGCGGTGGCGCTGCTGCGAGCGGGCCGCCTGGTGGCCTTTCCGACGGAGACGGTGTACGGGTTGGGGGCGAATGCGTTCGACGCGGCGGCGGTGCGTCGGATTTACGAGGCCAAAGGCCGGCCGTCGACGAGTCCGCTGATCGTGCATGTTTCGAGCATCGCGATGGCGAAGCGGGTGGTGGCGGAGTGGCCGGCGGCGGCGGAGAAGCTGGCGGAACGGTACTGGCCGGGGCCGTTGACGCTGGTGCTGCCGAAGTCCAAACGGGTGCCGGTGGAGGTGACCGCGGGATTGGATACAGTGGGGGTGCGGATGCCGGCGCATGCGTTGGCGCTGGCGCTGATCCGGAAGGGGCGAATGCCGCTGGCTGGTCCGAGTGCGAACCGCTTTACGGAGTTGTCGCCGGTGACGGCGGAACAGGTGCGGCAGGGATTGGGACGAAAAGTGGATCTGGTACTGGATGGGGGGCCGTGCCGGGTGGGGATTGAATCGACGGTATTGTCCCTGGCGGGGCCGGTTCCGGTTCTGTTGCGGCCGGGGATGGTGAGCCGGGAGCAGATTGAGAGTCTGATTGGACCGGTAGCGCTGGCCGGGGCGGTTGCCGATGGCGAGGCGCACGCGGCGCCGGGCCAGCATTCGCGGCACTATTCGCCGCGGGCGGCGTTGCGGCTTGGATACCCGGAGGAGCAGGCGCGGGTGGCGTATCTGTGGTGGCGGGTGGAGCGGGCAGCCGAGTTCGCGGTGCGGATGCCGAATGATCCGGACCGGTATGCGGCGATGCTGTATGACACGCTGCACCGCGCGGATGGTTTGGGCGTTACGGAGATTGTTGTGGAGCCTGTGCCGGACGGAGTGGATTGGGATGGGATTCGGGACCGGTTAGCAAGGGCGGCGGCGCGGTAGGGGGCTGGTGCTACAATCCAGTAGCGATGACGGAACCAGTGGGGGCCGGGCACTTCATACATTGGTTTGGACACGCTACCGGGGCGGTGGTGTTCGGGCTGTTCCTGTGGCTGTTGTGGCAGGACCGGAGTCCAGGGCGGAGCAAGGCGATTGCGGCGACGGTGATTGCGTTCTCGTGGAATGTGGCGGAGTTGATTGGGTGGTGGCAGGGGAGTTCCGGGCCTTGGTTGACGGCGTTTGAAAGTACGGCGTTCAGCCTCCTCCCTGCCCTGCTGTTTGATTTGGTGATTGGGGGTGCGCCGGCGTGGGCGGTGCGGTGCGGGTATGTGTTGAGCGGTTTGGCGGCGGCGCTGCATTTGGGGGAGTTGGTCTCGGACTCCGAGATGTTGCACGGCGCGGGGCTTTATCTGGTGGCGGCGGGGTTCTGCGGGTTGGCGCTGTATGCGGCGGTGCGGCGGCGGCAGAGGGCGTTGCCGGCGTTGGCGCTGTTGTTGCTGGCGTTGTCGATTCTCCATTTTGCCGAGGACGAGCAGCACACGGCGTGGTGGGTGGAGTTGGTGGTTCACCATGCGGGGATCCCGCTGGCGATGTTCGTTTTGCTGCAGGACTACCGGTTTGTGCTGCTGGACGCGTTCATCCGGTTTTTGGCCAACATTCTGGTTGCGCTGGTTTTTGCCGGGGCGGCACAGACGTGGATGGGGAAATGGCCGTCGACGGCGCTGGCGGGGATGGCGGGTTTGTTGATTCTTTATGCGTTTGCGCGGGTTCGGGTGCAGACGCTCTTGACGCGGCTTTTGTTCCGGCGGGCGGATTTGACGGGCGTATTGGAATCGTTACGGGCGGCTGGGGACGAGACGGATCTGCTGGCGACGGCAGAGGGGAAGTTACGGGAATTTTTCGGTGCGGGTGAGGGAGGCCGGTCTGAGGAGGAGGGATTGGAGGGGGCACGGCTGGTGGCGAATGGAGCGGAGGCGGCGCTCGGGGTGCGTTTGGCGGATGGGGGCGTGCGCACGATGCGGTTTGGCAGGCGGCCGGGCGGGCGGCGGTACTTGAGTGAGGACCTGCAGGCGCTGCGGGAGTGTGAGATTCGGATTCGGGAGGGAGTGGAGACGCTGCGGGAGGCGGAGGTGCGGCGCCTGGTGGCGCAGGCGGAGTTGCGGGCGTTGCAAGCGCAGATTCATCCGCATTTTCTGTTCAATGCTTTCAATACTTTATACGGAATCATCCCTCGAGAAGCGGCCGGGGCGCGGCAGACGGTATTGAATCTGGCGGACATATTCCGGTATCTACTCCGGAACGATCAAACGTTCGTTTCATTGGCGGAGGAGCTAGCCATCATTCGGGCGTATCTGGAGATTGAAGGTTTGCGGCTGGGGAAGAAGCTGGTTACCGAGATCGAGGTGGAGCCCGAGGTGTTGGGAGTTTCGATTCCTTTGTTATCCGTGGAGCCTCTGGTAGAGAACGGAGTGAAACATGGGGTAGCGGCGCGGGCGGAGGGGGGGCGGGTACGGCTGGTGGCGGCGCGGGAGGGGAGCGTGGTGCGGATTTCGGTGTCCGACTCCGGTCCCGGGTTTGCGGGCGGGGGAGGTGGTGGCGGGGTGGGGCTGGAGAATGTCGGGCGGCGATTGCGATTATGTTATGGAGCGGAGGCTGGATTGCGGATTGAGTCATCGGAGACCGGGAGTACCGTGTGGTTCACGGTTCCGCTATGAAGATTCTGATTGTGGATGATGAGGCGATCGCACGGCAGGTGTTGCGGGAGTACCTGGAGGAGATGCCGGGTGTGGAGATAGCCGGCGAGGCCGGAACAGGTCTGGATGCGGTGGAGCAGATTGCCCGGAACCGGCCGGAGGTGGTGTTGTTGGATTTGCAGATGCCGGAGATGGGTGGTTTTGGAGTGGCCCGGAATCTGATGGGGCGAAGCGTGCCGGTGATCATCTACGTTACGGCGTTCCAGGAACATGCGCTGGAGGGGTTTGAGACGGGGGCGGTGGACTACCTGCTGAAACCGGTGCGGCGGGAGCGATTGGCGGCGGCGCTGGAGAAGGCGCGGCGGCAATTGGCGGGAGTGCGGGCGCCGGTGACGGAACCGGTGAAGCGGATTACGGGAAAGTCGGGGGATCAGATCCATTTGCTGAATCCGGCGGATGTGATTGCGTTCCAGGCCGATGGGGAGGTGGTGTTCGTTGTCACACCGGCGGGGAGATACTTCGCCGATGCATCGCTGCGCGCGCTGGAAGGTCGGCTGGATCCGCGGATGTTCCGGCGGGTGCACCGGAAGACAATCATCAACACCGTTCACATTCAGACGATTGCGCCGTTGAGCAGCAAGCGGTGGGTGTTGCGGATGTCGAACGGGTTGGAGGTGGTGGTGAGCAAGCGGCTGGCGGGTTTGATTCGGGACCAGGTGAAGGGGTAAACGCCCAGGATTGTTCCGAGGGAAGGGAGTGGCGGAACGCGGGGCGGGCCGGTTCGGAGGGAACGGAGGGCTGCCCGCAAAGGGGGGGAGTTCTATTCGAACTATAATTGCGTGATGCCTACCGGAGCGTCCCCGAAGAAACAGAGCCATGTCCGCTGGTGGATCCTGACTCTTCTGTTCCTGGCCACCACCATAAACTACATGGACCGGATCGCGTTCGGGTTTCTGGTACCCGAGATCCGAAAGGACATGACGCTGGACGACCGGACCTACGGTTACCTGACATCGGCGTTTGAAATGGCCTACACGGTTGGCTTTCTGGTGATGGGAAAGTTCATCGACAAGTTTGGGACGAAGATCGGGTATGCGGTGGCGATTGCGTGGTGGTCCGCGGCGGCACTGGCCCATGCGCTGGCGCGGACGCCGCTGACGCTGGGGATGAACCGGGCCCTGTTGGGGCTCGGGGAAGCGGGCAATTTTCCGGCGGCGATCAAGAGCACGGCGGAATGGTTCCCGAAGAAGGACCGGGCTTTTGCGACGGGGATCTTTAACGCCGGTTCCAACGTGGCGTCGATGGTGGGCCCGCCGCTATTTGCGGTGATGGTTTCCAACTATGGCTGGCGG
This sequence comes from uncultured Solibacteraceae bacterium, assembly GCA_964430625.1. Taxonomy (GTDB): domain Bacteria; phylum Acidobacteriota; class Terriglobia; order Bryobacterales; family Bryobacteraceae. The sequence continues at coordinate 92,837 of CAYSFR010000011.1, read as the reverse complement.
GGCTGTTTTTTGATTACCGGTGCGTTGGGATTTGTGTGGCTGGCGATCTGGATGTGGAGTTATCAGAAGCCGAGCGATCATCCCGGGGTGAACGAACAGGAGCGGGACTATATTCTTTCCGAAGAGGATGGAACCAAGGAACCGGTGATCGGGTGGATGGCAGCACTGCGATTTCGGGAGACCTGGGGCTTTGCCGGAGGCAAATTCTTGACGGACCCGGTGTGGCGATTCTACAGCTACTGGTTGCCGGTCTACCTGTACGACGTTCGCGGTTTCGATATGAAAAAGGTGGGGTGGGTGTTGCCGTTTATCTACCTGATGGCCGATTTTGGGAGCGTGGCTGGCGGATGGCTTTCGGGTTATTTCATGCGGCGCGGGTACGACGTGGGCAAGTCGCGAAAGATGGCGATGGGCGTCTGTGCCGGGTGCATGCCACTTGCGGTGACGGCGGTTCTATTTGACAGTCCGGTAATCGCTATCCTCTTGATGAGTCTGGCTACGGCGGCGCATCAAGGGTGGTCTGCGAACCAGTTCACCACGGTGTCGGACGTGTTTCCGCGTCCGGCGGTGGCGAGTGTGACCGGGATCGGGGGCTGTGCCGGGGGAATGGGGGGCGTGATCTTCGCGACGCTGCTGCCCGGATTTCTAATTCCGCTGGTTGGATACAAGCCGATATTCCTCACGTTCGGGACTTTTCATCTGCTGGCGCTGCTCTGTGTCCACCTGCTGATGAGGGACCTGAAACCAGTACGTTTACCGGAGAATGCCGGGTAGGAGTTTGGTGAGGGATCCGAAGAATCCCAGGCGACATTCGAGCAAGAGTGGTTCACACTGGAATCGCTCATGCTATCCTCACTTCTCACTCTGGTTTCGACGCCGGATGGCAGTTCCGGCAATAGACTCGACGGCCGTTTGACGGCGGAGCTGGAACGCTCCGGCCGGTTCGGCCAGCGGCAGCGGGAGCTGGAGGGCGTTTTGCCCACCGGGTCCATCACCATGGATGCCGCGATGGGGGTGGGCGGACTCCCTCGCGGGCGGATGGTGGAGTTGTTCGGCCCGGCGGCAATCGGGAAAACGACGCTGGGTTTGCAGGCGGTGGCGGCGGTGCAGGCGGCTGGGGGTACCGTGGCGTTTGTCGATGCGGAGCGGGCGTTCGATCCCTCCTACGCAATGCGGTTGGGGGTAGATACGGAGTTGCTGCTGCTGGCGCGAACCGACGACGGGGAGCAGGCACTGCGGGTGGTGGAAAAGCTGGCGGCGTCGAAGGCCGTCGACCTGATCCTTGTTGATTCGGTGGCGGCGCTGTTACCGGCGGAGGAGCGGGAGGAGGCGGTAGGCGGGTTGTCCCCGTTCGGCCAGAGCGAGATGCTGGCGAGCGGACTGCGGCGGATTTCGCGGGCGCTGCAGGGGAGCCCGGCGTGTCTGTTGTTCCTGAATCAGGTGCGCGGGTACCGGGGATTTGGGTATTCGGAGACGAGTGCCGGGGGGTGGGCGGTGAAGCTGCACTCGGCGGTTCGTGCGGATTTGCAGGGGGAGCCGGGGTCGTCGCCACAGAAGCGGCTGCGATTGCGGGTGATCAAGAATCAGTTGGCGAAGCCAGTGCAGACGGATTTTGAGTTTGCGGCGGGGGTTGGGGTGGTGGCGGAGGCGGAACTGATCGATCGAGGGCTTGAGACACATACGATTCATTCCTCGAACGATGGGTTGGTGTTTCACGGGCAGAGCCTTGGGCGTACACGGCTGGCGGCAAGGGCGCGGCTGGTGGAGAATGTGGCACTGGCGGCCGAGGTAAGAACGGAGGTCCGGTTGGCGTTGGGGCTGACGCAGCGGCGTCCGGCGGGACGCGAAGAACGGCCGGTCGCTATGGAAAGGGCCGCGGCCGTGAACGTTTAACGGCTCGACTGGCGGGCGGTTTCCAGAAGCTTGGCGATTTGCTGCGGGACGGCGCGAAGGTCGGGTGGTAACGGGGCGGTTTTGGAAAGAGCGTCCAAACGCTGGGCCGCCTGGGTGAGGGCGGCCTCGGCGGCGCGCCAGTCGGCGGGTTGTTTGGCGCTGGCGGAAAGAGAGCGGGCGAGGGTCCATTGGGCCTGGGCGCGGTCGCGAAGGAAGAGGGCGTTCTGTGGGTCCTTGGCGAGGAGGGTGTCGAGGATTTGGATGGCGGCCTGGGCGGAGGCGGGTGTGGCGGCGCGGAGGTGGGCGTGGGCCAGGTCGCGGCGGGCTTGGACGTTGGCGGGGTCGAGGGTGGAGAGTTGGCGGAAGGACTCGATAGCGTCGTCGGTGGAGCCGAGCTTGAGGAGCGCGAAGGCGAGGTCGCGGCGGGCTTGCGGATTCTGGGGATCGGAGACCGCGAGTTCCCGGCGGAGTTGGAGAGAGCGCTGGTAGAGGGGTGTGGCGGCGGCGGAGTTGCCGGCGAGGGACTCGTTATCGGCCAGGGCTTCCAGGGCATACGAGAGTTCCCGTTTGGGGCGGGGGGCGACGGGGTTGGCACTCGCTAGTTGCTGGTAGAGGGTGAGGGCAGTGCGGAGAGATTCGGCGGCGGTGAGTGTTTCGCCATTGCGTTGGAGGACGGTAGCGAGGCGGGTGTGACTAATGGCCTGTTGGCGGGGAGCGTCGACGCCGGTGAGGGAGGAGGCGAGCTGATGGGCTTTGCGAGCGAGGGTGATGGCTTCGGCGGCGTTTCCGGTTTGGGCGAGGGCAGCAGCGAGGCTGTGGTAGACGTCGATTTTCGCGGCGGCCGGGGCATTGGTTTCTTCGCGGAGAGAGGCGGCTTGACGGAGGAGGGGGAGGGCGGCGGCCGAGTCACCATTGAGGGAAAGTATGGAGGCGAGGGCTTCTTGCACCGTGGCGAGATCGTTGGCGGTTTGGGGGTGTTTCGGGTCCTTTTTGTAAAGTTCGTCGAGGAGGGTTTGGGCGCGCTGGTAGCTGGCGATGGCGCCGGCGGTGTCTCCGAGATTGATGGCATCCGGGCTACCTTGCAGGTGGCCCACGCGGAGGTATCCGGCGGCGAGTTCGCGTTGGAGGGACGGGTCAGCGGTGGGCTCCTTGCTCATGTTGGTCAGGTAATGGAGTGCCTTTTCAACGAGCATGCGGCGGGCAGGAGTTGTGCCCGGGAGGGGGGCGAGGGATTCCTGTACGTCAAAGAGGAGGGTATTGGAGAGTTTGCGTACCTCGGCGAATCGAGCGTCGGCGCGGAGGCGTTCGGTGCGGGCAAGTTGAGCTTGCCAGAGGGCGAAGATGGTGACGGAAAGGAGCAGTGCGATGGCGGCTGCGGCTGCGAGGGTGATGGTGGTGTTGCGACGAAAGAAGAGTCTGGCGCGGTAGGCGGGAGTGTCCGGGACGGCGGATATGGGAAGGATCTGCAGGTGGTTGCGGATGTCCTGCGCGAGTTGGGCGGTGGATTGGTAGCGCTCCGTGGGGTTGCGGCGAAGCGCGCGGAGGAGAATGGCGTCGAGGTCGCCCTGGAGTCTCTTGATGAGTTGGGCGGGGGTGCCGTCCCGGAGGGCGCTGACGATGAGTGCGTTCTTGGTGACCTGCCGCTGGCCAGCGGAGTTGATGCGTTCGGCAGTGCGGAAGATGGCTTCACTGGGTTTCTGTGGCTCGCCTTGGGCGAAGGCGCGGATGGCTTCAAGGGGAGCGTCGTCTTTCACTTCGTACGGGCGGTGGCCGGTGAGGAGTTCATAGAGGACGATGCCGAGGAGGTAGACGTCGCTGGCGGTGGTGACGGCTTCACCGCGGATCTGTTCGGGACTGGCGTATTGCGGCGTCATGAGGCGCATTGAAGTTGCGGTCTTCTCGGTGGGGGTGGCCGAGATTTCCGGGTTCATGAGCTTGGCGATGCCAAAGTCGAGTAGCTTCACCGTATTGTCCGGGCGTACGAGGATATTGCCGGGTTTGATGTCGCGGTGGATGACCAGGTTTTGGTGGGCGTACTGGATGGCGTCGCAGATCTGCAGGAAGAGGTGGAGGCGTTGGGTGGTGTTGAGGCGTTTCTGGTCGCACCATTTGTCGACAGGGAGTCCATCGACGTACTCCATGACGATGTACGGGCGGCCGTCGTCGGTGGCGCCGCCATCGAGGAGGCGGGCAATATTGGGGTGATCGAGGGAGGCGACAATCTGCCGTTCGCGGCGGAAGCGCTGGAGGATGCGGTCCGACTCCATGCCGCGGTGGATGACTTTGATGGCGACCTGTTTGTCGTAGGATTTGTCGGCGCGGTAGGCGAGATAAACGGCACCCATGCCACCGCTGCCGAGGGGCTTGTGGACGGCGTAGGGGCCGATGCGGGCGGGGACAGGTTCAGCGGCTTCGGCGGCAGCGTCGGCAAGGACTTTAGAAAGGGGCGTGATGGCCGGGGTGTCGAGGAACTTCTCCGAGGTGGAGTCCGAACGAAGGAGTTCGCGGACTTGTGTGTAGAGTTCTCGGTCGGAGCCGCAGGCGCGTTCGAGGAAGGCGGGGCGCTGTTCCATGGGCTGATCGAGGACCAACTGGAATAGGCTTTTGACCTGGCTGTATCGTTCCGGGGTCACAATGGTACCGCGATGATAGTATCCCGCATATGGGGGCTAGTGGCGAAGCGCGGTGTAGGCGTAGGTGAAGGTACGGAGCCGGAATTCGGTTCCGACGGCGGGTCGATCGAGGGTGGCGAAGGGTTGGGTGTCGGCTGCGAGGAGGTTGAGGACGTGGTCGACGAGGTCGGGGTCAGCGGGGTGGGCTTGTTGAAGGATGGTTGCTGCCTCGGCGAGCGGGTGGCCGAGAGCGAGGCGGAAGGCGGCTTTGATCTGTTGGTAGCGTTCTGGCGTCACGTGGCGTCCGGCGAGCGGGAGTGTATTACACGGCGCAAAAAGAAATGCGAGGCTAGGTGGTGAGCCCGCCTCGCAACCTCCGACAATGTCCGGGAACCTTCCAGCAGTTCCGCGATCACTTACTAGCGCGCGGAAACGGGGAAAAACGCATCAAATATTTTTTGGACGCTGGGCGGTGAGCTGTTGATGGAGCCAGGCGCGGGCCATCCGCCATTCCCGTTCGACGGTGGCGGTGGAGATACCCATGACCTCGGCGGCTTCCTCGACGGTGAGGCCGCCGAAGAAGCGGAGCTCGACAAGCTTGGCTTGGTCGGGGTCGAGTTGCTGGAGGCGATTGAGGGCTTCGTCGAGTTCGTCGAAGGCAACTTCGGGGACCGAGGCGATTCCAATGCTGTCTTCGATATTCAGCACCTGGGCGTTCCCTCCCCTTTTCTGGGCGCCCTGGTTGCGGGCGTGATCGACAAGGATCCGGCGCATGAGCTGAGCGGCGACACCAAAGAAGTGGGCGCGGCTCTGCCAGTTGACACGGGTCTGGTCGACCAGCTGCATGTAGGCTTCGTGGACGAGGGCGGTGGCTTGCAGGGTGTGGTCGGCCCGTTCGCGGCGCATGTAGTTCGCCGCAATTCGGCGAAGTTCGGAGTAGACGATCGAGAACAGCTGATCGTGTGCGCCGGGTGCGCCTTGGCGGGCATCGGAGAGGAGTTGGGTGACTTCGCCGCTGGGTTGTGGGGTCACGGTGTGTAATCCGGTTCCTGGGGGTGGTAGGGACGGGCAGAGTCGAACTGCCGACCTGTCGCTTAGGAGGCGACCGCTCTATCCATACTGAGCTACGTCCCCGAAACCTTCCTCATTCTACCAGCGCTTCAACCCCTTTTTGCCGATATCTTTTCGGAATTGCATGCCGCGGAAGCGGATGGGGGCGACCGCGTTGTAAGCGCTTGCAATGGCCTCCGGCAGCGTGGCGGCGGAGGCGGTGACGGCGAGGACGCGTCCGCCGCTGGTGAGCAACCGTCCGTTTTCCGTGCGGGTTCCGGCATGAAAGACCTTGGCGCCGGTAGCTTCGGCTTCGGCTATTCCGGTGATTTCGTCGCCGGTACGAGGCTTGCCGGGGTAGCCTTCTGCGGCGAGAACGATGGCGACGGAGGGATCCGGGGACCAATCGAGTGTGGCAGTGTGGAGGCGCCCGGTGGCCCCGGCGAGCAGGACCTGAGCAAAGTCCGAGCGGAGGCGGTAGAGGATGGGCTGGGTTTCGGGGTCGCCCATGCGGACGTTGAACTCGAGGGTCTTGGGGCCGTTGGGGGTCATCATCAAACCGGCGTAGAGGAATCCGGTGAAGGGCGAGCCTTCCTTCTTCATGCCGTCGATGGCCGGGCGCATGACCGTTTCCATGATGACGCGGGTCTGTTCGGGGGTGAGGATGCGTTCGTCGACGTAGGCGCCCATGCCGCCGGTGTTGGGTCCCCGGTCGTCGTCGAAGATGTTCTTGTGGTCCTGGGACGGAAGGAGCGGGAGGATGGTCTCGCCATCGGAGAGAGCGATGAAGCTGACCTCTTCGCCGGTAAGGAACTCCTCGATGACGAGACGCTGCCCGGCGGATCCGACCAGTTCACCGGCCATGAACTGTTTGACGGTGGCGACGGCTTCGTCCATGGTCTGGGCGATGACAACGCCCTTGCCGGCGGCGAGGCCATCGGCTTTGAGGACGACCGGCGCGTCGAAATCTTTGAGCGCCTCGAGCGCGGCGGCTTCGGAGGTCGCGGTGTGGAAGCGCGCGGTGGGGATATTGTGCCGGGCGAAGAAGTTCTTGGAGAAGATCTTGGAGCCTTCGAGTTGGGCGGCGGCCTGGACGGGTCCGAAGATGGGGCGGCTGGCCTGGCGGAATCGGTCGACGACGCCGTCGATGAGGGGAGCTTCGGGGCCAACGACGGTGAGGTCAATGGCGTGGTCGGCGGCGAGGGCGAGGTAGTCCGTCCCGGGGAGGCAGGTGGCCGATTGGGCGATACCGGGATTCCCCGGCGCGGCAAAGACACGCTGGACAGAGGGGCTTTGTGCGAGGCGCCAGGCCATGGCATGTTCGCGGCCGCCGGATCCGATCACTAGTACATTCAACGAAAAAATCTCCTCCAGTTAGAATAGAACAGGCACCGGATGAGAGCATTGCAATACGACGTGGTAGTGATAGGCGCCGGACATGCCGGTTGCGAGGCGGCGCGGGCGTGCGCGCGGCTGGGGTTGAAAACGGCGATGGTGACGATGAATATCGACCTGATTGCGCAGATGTCGTGCAATCCGGCGATCGGGGGAATTGCCAAGGGCCATCTGGTGCGAGAGATCGATGCGCTCGGCGGCGTGATGGGTGAGGTGACGGACGCCGTGGGGATTCAGTTCCGCCTGCTGAATACCAGCCGCGGGCCGGCGGTGTGGTCGCCGCGGGCACAGTGCGACAAGAAGCAGTACCGGATCCGGATGCGGGAGGTGCTGGAAGCGGAGCCGAATCTGCGGATCCTGCAGGCGGAGGTCTCCGAATTGCGGATTGAGTCCGGTGCCGGGGGGCGGCGGCGGATCCGGGGCGTGCAACTGCGGGATGGACGAAGCGTAGATGCGGGGGCGGTGGTCGTAACGACGGGCACGTTCCTGAACGGGTTGGCACATGTCGGGGAGAGCAAGTACAACTGCGGGCGGAATGGAGAGGCGCCGTCGAATTTGCTGGGGGATCAACTCCGCCGGTTGGATCTGCAGTGGACCCGGCTGAAGACGGGGACTCCGCCTCGTCTGGACGGGCGCAGTCTGGATTGGTCCCGCTTCGAGGCGCAGCCTGGGGATGCGGAGCCGACGCCGTTCTCGTTTATGACGGGAAAGATCGTTCGGGAGCAGATTCAGTGCTATATCGCCTTTACCTCGCAAGTGACCCACCAGATCTTGCGCGACAACATTGGGCGCTCTCCTTTATATAGTGGTGAGATTGAAGGCATCGGTCCACGGTACTGTCCATCGATAGAAGATAAGGTCGTAAAGTTCCCGGATAAGGACCGGCATCAGATTTTTCTGGAGCCGGAAGGGTTGGACACCTACGAGGTGTACGTGAACGGAATGTCCACGAGTATGCCGGTGGATGTGCAGACGGCGATGATCGCTTCGGTGCCTGGTCTCGAGGACGCCGAAATGATTCGTCCCGGATACGCCATTGAGTATGACGCCATCGATCCGCGGGAGTTGGATCACGGCTTGGAAGTGAAAAAGGTGGAGGGGTTGTTCCTTGCCGGACAGATCAATGGGACGTCTGGTTATGAGGAGGCAGGCTGCCAGGGGCTTATCGCGGGATTGAATGCGGCATGCAAGGTGGGCGGTTCACCGGGCTTCGAGATTCCCCGCTCCGAGGCATACACCGGAATTCTGATAGACGATCTGATTACCAAGGGTGCGGATGAACCCTATCGTATGTTCACTTCCCGCGCGGAGTACCGTCTTCACTTGCGCATCGATAACGCGGATGAGCGCCTCACGCCGCTCGGCCGGCGTCTCGGATTGGTGGGATCGGACCGCTGGGCGCGTTTCGAGAGGAAGCAAGCGCAAAAGGTCCGGCTGGAGAAATGGTTGAACGAGGCACGGGTATCGCCGGCGGAGTTCCCTGGTTTAGGGATGTCGGCCGACGACCGGCCGCTATTGTCGGGTTGGTTGCGACGACCCGAGGCCCGATTGTCCGTGTTGAAGGCCCGAGTTGAGGCCTTGCTTGGCGAGCCTATTGAGCAGGGTCTGCTTGAATCTGTCGAAACCGGAATCAAGTACCGGGGTTATCTGGAGCAGCAGGACCGTCAGATTTCCCGTTTGAAGGAATCGGAGCGGCGCGTGGTTCCGGAGTCCATTCGCTATTCCACCATTCCCGGTTTATCCCGGGAGGTTGCCGAGAAGCTGGAGCGTGTACGGCCTGCGACTCTGGGTCAGGCGGCACGGATTCCGGGCATCACTCCTGCGGCCGTCTCCGTATTGGACATCTACCTCTCCAAGGGGTAAATGTTCCACGTGGAACACTTTGCGGGGAGTGTTCCACGTGGAACATCAGCGAGAGAAGAGAGAAAAAACCATCCCGTGATAGCATCGTGAAAAGGACTGAACGCTTGGCCAAAATCATAGCCATCGCAAACCAAAAGGGCGGGGTTGGAAAGACCACGACCGCCATAAACCTAGCGGCCTCGCTAGCGGCGCATGAATTCAAGGTCCTGCTGGTAGACGCGGACCCGCAAGGAAACTCAACAACCGGCCTAGGCGTGGGGAAGGATCCCGAAAACATCAGCCTCTATCACGTGCTGACCGGGGAAAAAACAGCCGCTGAGGCCATTGTGACCACGGCGTGCGAGGGCTTGGACCTGTTACCCGCCGACCGGGCACTGGTGGGTATTAATGTGGAGTTGATCCAGCAAGGCAACCGGGAAGTCACACTCCGGAACGGATTGGCCCCGATTCGGGAACAGTACGGGTATATCCTGATCGACTGCCCGCCGGCGTTGGACCTCTTGACCCTGAATGCACTGGTCGCTGCCGATTCGGTGCTGATTCCGATTCAGTGCGAATTCTTCGCGCTGGAGGGAATCTCGCAGCTCATGGATACGATCGAGCGGATCCGGGAGTCGTTCCAGCACGATGTACGTACAGAAGGGATCCTCCTGACGATGTTTGACGACCGGACGAACCTGACCCGCCAAGTGGCGCAGGATCTGAAAGAGTTCTTCCAGGACGAAGTGTTCAAGACCGTTATCCCCCGGAACGTGAGGCTGGCAGAAGCCCCCAGCCACGGGAAGCCTGTGTTGCTCTACGATGTGAAGTCGAAGGGCGCTGAATGTTATCTGCAACTCGCTAAGGAGATCATCGCGAATGAGCAACGCGCCAGAGAATCCGCGAAAAGCGCTGGGTAAGGGGCTCTCCTCCTTACTGCCCGGGAGACCGGTGACTCCGCCGGTTGCGGCGGTGCCGGCGGCAGCAGTGTCGGCGGTGCCGGTGGATGTGCCGATCACGAAGTTGCCGATTCAACAAATCGAACCGAATCCGCTCCAGCCGAGAAACGCATTTGATCCGGCGCGGTTGGCGGAGTTGTCGCAATCGATCCAGGTGAATGGGATCATTCAGCCGCTGATCGTCCGACGGCACGGAAACGGCTACCAGTTGGTGGCCGGCGAGCGCCGCTGGCGCGCCGCAAAGATGGCGGGGCTTACCGAAGTGCCCGTGGCTGTGCAGGAACTTTCCGACAACAAGGTTATGGAGGTAGCGCTGATCGAGAATATTCAGCGCGAAGATCTCAACCCGCTGGAAGTAGCGCTCGCCTTCCAACACCTGATCGTCGAGTTGGACCTTAGCCATGAAGAGGTTGGACGCCGGACCGGGAAGGATCGGTCGACCATCACCAACATGCTGCGGATCCTGAGGCTGCCCGCCGATCTGCAGTTGATGCTGGCCGAGCGCCGGTTGTCACTGGGCCAGGCGAAAGCGATCATGGCCCTGCCCGACGATGACATGCAGCGCGAAGTGGCGGAGAAGGCCGTCGCCCAGGGCATGAGCGTTCGTCAAGTGGAGCAGTTGGTCCAGAAAATGACCAAGGAGCGCCAGCCCAAAAATCAGGCCGAGCCCGACATCGACCCGAACGTCAAGGCGGCGATCCGCGAACTGGAGAACGCCCTGGGAACGAAGGTGCGGATCATCGAACGCGCGCCCGGCAAAGGCCGCATTGAAATCGACTACTACTCCGCGGATGACCTGGATCGAGTCTATTCGGTCATCGTGGGCGAGGCGCCCTGACGTCTAAGATTTGGTGCCGGCGGTAGGACTCGAACCTACGACCTGCGGATTATGAGACCGCCGCTCTAACCACCTGAGCTACACCGGCAACAAAGTCCAGAATAAACAACAACTTGCGACCCTGTCAATTCCGCCTGTTTTCAGGTGCCCCATTCCTACTCTCTTGTCCACCTCCACGCCAACTCCGGTAATCCAGTTTCGAGACGTTTCGAAGAGCTATCCCATCTACGATGCTCCCAGCGACCGATTGAAGGAACTGCTCACGCTCAATCGGGCCACCTACCATCGTGACTTCTGGGCCCTCCGAGACATCTCATTCGAAGTCCAGCGCGGCGAGACCTTCTGCATCATCGGTGAAAACGGATCGGGTAAGAGCACAATGCTGCAGATCGTCGCCGGCATCCTGCAGCCCACGTCCGGAATGGCGAGGACGAATGGGCGGGTGGCGGCGCTTCTCGAATTGGGCTCCGGGTTCAATCCGGAATTCACCGGGCGGGAAAACGTGTACCTGAATGCCGCCATCCTCGGCCTCACCACGGCGGAGATCGACAGCCGGTATGCTGAAATCGAAGCCTTTGCGGAGATTGGTGAGTTCATCAATCAGCCGGTGAAAACGTACTCGAGCGGGATGACCGTCCGCTTGGCGTTCTCGGTGGCCATTCATGTGGACCCGGATGTCCTGCTGGTGGATGAGGCGCTTGCCGTCGGTGACATCTACTTTCGCCAGCGGTGCATGCGAAAAGTGCACGAACTGCGCGCCCGCGGGGTAACCATCCTCTTCGTCTCCCATGCGATTGGCGATGTGAAGGCAATTGGCGATCGGACCATGTGGCTGGACAACGGTCAAATCCGCGCCATCGGCGAAACAGAACTTGTTGTCTCAAAGTACTTGGCGTACATGGTGGAGAAGGATTCCCAGTTCCTGGGCCTGGCCCGGAAGGAATCGAACCAGGTGCAACCGGTGGCGGCGACGCAGGCCCCGGAGCTGGTAACGTCGATCCCGAATATCGATCACCGGTACGGCGATGGGCGGGCGGAGGTGATTGGAATCCAGGCGGCGGATCCCGACGGGCGTCCATTGCACCTGCTGGAGCCGGGAAGCCGGGTGGTACTCCGCGTGAGCGCCAAGGCGAAGGAGCCGATTCTCAATCCCAACATCGGCTTCATGATGCGGAACCATCTCGGCGTGGACTTTGCCGGCACCAATACCTTACGCGAGGGGCACCAACTCCCGGAGATGTGGCCGGGGGACACGACGACCGTGGATTTCCATCTGACGCTGCCGGAACTCTATCCGGCGTCGTTCTCCTTCTCGCCGGCGATCGCCGATGGAAACCTGACGGAGTATACAATGTGCGATTGGATCGACAACGCACTGACGCTGCAGATGGGGCACGGCGAGGGGCAGATTTATGGTTACCTGCATCTGCCCTGCCGGGTGGAAGTGAACAGCCGGCTGCAGGCTCCGGCGGAGGCGTCCAATGAGCGCTGAATTTACCGGCGAGCGGGTGATTCCGGGGCAGGTGGACGTCGATCTTTGGAATGAGCACCTCTCGCGGTACGCCTTCGCGGCGCGCCTGGCACGGCGGAAGCGGGTCCTGGATGTCGGGTGTGGCGCCGGGTACGGGTCCGCGGAGTTAGCCAACCTGGCGACGAGCGTTACCGGGATCGACATCAGCGCGGACGCCGTTGCATACGCCTCCGAGCATTACTCGAAACCGAATCTGCAGTTTCAGCAAGCCGGGGCGGCGGAACTTCCCTTCCCCGACGGTTCCTTCGACCTGGTGGTCGCCTTTGAGGTGATCGAGCATCTGAATAACTGGGAGGAACTGATCGCCGAAGCGCGGCGTGTGCTGTCGCCCGGCGGCCAGTTCGTCGTCTCAACGCCCAACAAGTCCTACTACGCCGAGACGCGGAAGGTCACCGGGCCGAATCCTTTCCACGAGCACGAGTTCGAGTTTGACGAGTTCAAGGCGGCGCTCGAACAGTATTTCCCCCACACGCTGCTCTTCACTGAGAATCACGCCGATTCCATCGTCTTTCAGCCGATCGGGAGCGATGGCCCGCCCGCGGCGGATGTCCGGATGGAAGCGGAATCGGCCAACGTGGAGGAGGCCCACTTCTTCATCGCCGTCTGTGCCGGGCAGAGGATGACGGGAGCCCCGGCGTTCCTTTATGTGCCGACGGCGGCGAACGTATTGCGGGAACGGGAGCGCCACATCGAACGTCTGGAAGGCGAACTGGCAACCAAGGATGAGTGGCTCCGGCTGTCGCAGGAAAAGCACGCGGAACTGGTCGGCCTGCACGAACAGCAAACGGCGGAGCTCAAAGCGCGGAACGAATGGGCGTTGGGCTTGAATGAGCAGGTGAAGAACGCCGGTTTGCGTATCGAGGAGTTGCAGGAAGAGTTGGAAGCACAGCAGGCGCGGGCGCGGGCGGCGGTGGACGGGTATGAAGCGGAGATTGCACGTCTGGAGGCGGAGCGGGTAGCGGTGTTGCGGTGGGGACAGGAAAAGGAAGCGGAGTTGCTCGGGCAACTGGAGGCCAGCCGGGCGGAGTATGAGAAGTGCCTGGCGGCGTTGAATGAGGCGGAGTCGACCGTGGAAGAGCGCACGAAGTGGGCACAGGTGCTCGATGGGGAGATCGGGAACTTGAAGGCGCAATTGGATTCGATCCGGGGATCGAAATGGGTCCGGTTGGGGCGGAGTTTCGGGATCGGACCGAAGGTCGAGTAGCACATGGCGTTGTTGTGGCGCCTGGTGCGCAATCTTCCTTTGCTGATTTTGTCGCCCTTCCTGGTGCTGATCCCGTTGATCGCGATCGCCCTCGCCGATCTGGTTCGCCGCCTGCTCCCGGGGAAACCGCTGCCGGCCAGTACGCGGCCGGACACGCGCGCCGCGAGTATTGTGATTCCCAACTGGAACGGCCGGGATTTGCTGGAGAAGTACATCCCATCGATTCTGGAAGCGACGCGCGGGAACCCGGCAAACGAAATCATCGTCGTCGACAACGCCTCCGAAGACGGCAGTGCCGATTTTCTGAAGGAGCGATTCCCGGCGGTACGGGTCTTGGAGATGGACCGGAACTACGGCTTCGGCGGCGGATCGAACCGCGGGTTCGCGGCAGCGAAGAACGATATCGTCGTCCTGCTCAACAGCGACATGCGGGTGGCGCCCGACTTCCTGCCGCCGCTGCTGGAAGGCTTCTCTGATGAGAACGTATTCGCAGTATCCTGCCAGATCTTCTTTTCCGACCCGAAGAAACTGCGCGAAGAGACGGGGCTGACGCAAGCTTGGTGGGAAAACGGTGGCCTGCGGGTCCGGCACCGCATCGACGAACGCGTGAAGTCGGCCTTCCCCTGCTTCTACGGCGGTGGCGGATCGTGCGCGTTTGACCGGCGCAAGTTCGCCGAACTGGGCGGATTTGACGAACTGCTGCGGCCTTTCTATCTGGAAGACACCGACCTCGGGTATCTGGCCTGGAAGCGCGGATGGAAAGTCTTCTACGAACCGCGCAGCGTGGTGTGGCACGAGCACCGGGGGACGATTGGGAAAAAGTTCTCACAAGCGTTCATTCAGTCAATTCTGAAGAAGAACTTCCTGCTCTTCTGCTGGAAGAATATTCACGAATGGCCGCGCCTGGCCTCCCACTTCGGGTTTGCCTTTGCCGGAGCCTGGCTCAGCGTGATCTTTGGTGACTCATTTGAACGGCCGAACCCCTTGGCCCTATGGAAGGCGTTTGTCCAGCTGCCGGCGGCGTTGCGCAGCCGCCGCCGGGCTCAGTCGCTGGCGGCCGTCAGCGACACTGAAGCCTTCCGGCGGCCCATGCCGGGGTACTTTCTGGACCGATTCGTTCCCCTGCCCAAAGACCCGCCCCGTCCCAGCGTACTGTTCCTTTCCCCGTACACCGTTTGTCCGCCCATCCATGGCGGCGGGGTCTTCATCTACCAGACGCTGTTGGAACTGGTAAAGCACGCTGATGTACACCTCGTCGTCCTGCTCGATGAAGAGTGGCAGGAGGAAGCGCATGCCGAACTCACGGCTGTGTGCAAGACGGCGGAGTACCTCGTCCGTCTCGAGGGTCGTCCGCGAGGCATCGGGTCGCTCACACCGTTTGCCGTGCGGGAGTTCGCCAACGACGATCTGCGCTGGGCCATTCACCGGACGCTGCTGTTGCACCGGGTCGACGTCGTACAACTCGACTACACCAACATGGGGCAGTATGCCGAGGAGTACCGGCAAATCGCGAACGTACTGTTCGAACACGACGTATATTTTCAATCCATCGGGCGGTCTCTGGCCAAGGGGGGCGCGTGGATGCGGCGGCCCGGGGCGGCGTACGAATACCTGCGCGCTCTGCGCTACGAGTTGACGCTGCTGCCGCAAATGGACCGAGTCCAGATGTGCAGCCGGGCGAACGAAGAGTATCTGCTGACATTCCTCCCGGAGCTCAAACGGAAAATGCAAACCGGCCTGCGCGCCGGGATTGATACGAGCCGCTACGACTTCCGCGTCGAGGACCGGGAACCGGACACGCTGCTATTCCTCGGCAGCTTCCGCCACATCCCCAACCGCGAAGCGCTGGAGTGGTTCATTCACCACGTTTGGCCGCGGATCGTCGATGCCCGGCCATCGACGAAACTGGTGATCATTGGCAGTGATCCCCCGCCCCGGCACTCGCTGCCGGAGGTCGGGCACGTGGAGATGATCGGATTCGTGGAAGACGTGCGGGACGCCTTGGCGCGCTATGCCGTCTTCATCTGTCCCATTCTCACCGGCAGCGGAGTTCGCGTGAAACTGTTGGAAGCATTCGCGGCGGGAATACCCGTGGTCTCCACAACGGTCGGTGCGGAAGGCCTGGCGCGGTTTGATGGCGACACCTGCGCCCTGGCCGACGACCCGGCCGAATTCGCCGCGAAGACCGTGGCCCTGCTCGGCGACGGGGACCGTGCCGCCGAACTGGCCCGAAAAGCGCGGCAGCACGTCGTGGCGGAGTGGGACATGGCCACCATCACCGCGAAACTGGCGGACAGCTACAGGGAAGTCGTCCGGGAAAAGCGGGGCTAGGCGCCGGAAAGAATCCCGGTTTCAAATCTGGATTCCTGCAGGATAATGAATATGTCATGCGCGTTACATTTTCATTACTCCTGCTGGCGACGGCATCCCTGTTCGCCCAGAACCCGGTTGTGTCAGGCCGCATCACGGACTCCTCCGGCGCCATCGTTCCCGGCGCGCGGGTACAGTTAACCAACAGCGCAACCGCCGTTGCCTTCACGGCCACTTCGAATGATGAGGGCTACTATGTTCTGCCGCCCGTGCAGCCGGGTGTGTACAACATCACGGCCAGCTCGACTGGATTCAAGGAAGCCCGTATCGACGGCTTCCGCCTGGAAATCGGCCAGGCGCGAACGGTGAGCCTGCAACTGACCCCGGGCGAAGTCCGGGAGACGATTACCATCAGCGACGCGGCGCCGCTCATCACCGCCAGCAAAGCCGACCGCGGTTCCGTGGTCGAGAACAAATTCCTGGTGTCGATTCCGCTCAACGTCCGGAATCCCTATCTGCTGCTCGCCAATGTCCCCGGTGTGACCATGGGCCGGTTGGCGGGGGACAACACCGCCAGCCAGTCGACGACGAACAACTTCCGCGTGAACGGCGGGCGCGGGTCGACAAGCGAGATCCTTATCGATGGCGCCGCCAACACGGGTACCTACAACAATCAGGTCTCGGCCATGCCGCAACTCGATTCGGTGCAGGAGTTCAAGGTAAACACGTCCCCCTACGCGGCGGAATTCGGGCGCACGGGTGGCGGCGTGGTGAGCTTCTCCATCAAGAGCGGCACCAACGATCTGCACGGCACGTTCCACGAGTTTCTCCGTAACAGCGTGCTGGACGCGGCAGGATTCAATTCCAACCGGGCCGGCCTCACCTCCAAGCCAACCTTCCAGCGGAACCAGTTTGGCTTCACCGCCGGCGGACCCGTCCTGATTCCGAAACTCTACAACGGCAAGAACCGCACGTTCTGGTTTGCCTCCTATGAAGGGCTGCGGCAGCGCAGCCTGAATCCTTATACGGGTACAGTGCCGACGTCCGCCGAACGCAACGGCGACTTCTCTCAATCCCGGGATACGAACGGCGCACCCTTCGTGCTGTATGACCCGCGGACCACGCGGCTCGACCCGGATCGCCCGGCCGGAACCACGCGCTACATCCGCACGGTGTATCCCGGCAACATCATTCCCGCCAATCTCATTCATCCGGTGGCGAAAGCGCTGATGCCGTACTACCCCGCGGCCACCCAGCGCGGTCTGGGCCAGAGCGACATCAACAACTACTTCGTGGCGGCGGCCAACGCGTTGGACGGCAACCGCGTCGACGCTCGCGTCGATCACCAGATCTCTTCCAAACACAGCTTCTTCGCCCGCTACAACTGGTTCCAGAACATCAATGCCCAACCGCTGGTGTTTGGCCACTTCGCCTCCCCGGTGGAGACGCCGAACCGAATCCCCGGTATCAACTGGGTGGGCAACCACACCTGGTCCATCGCCCCGGGAGCCATCTTCCAACAGCACTTCTCCATGGCGCAGAGCGAAACGAACCGGACCCCGCTCAGCCTGGACTTTGATCAGAAGACCCTGGGCTTGCCGGCGAACGTCGTGGACCCGCAACGGGTGAAGTACTTCCCCGTATTCTCCATCGGCGGGTTGACGCAGATGGGCGTCACCGGAACCGGCTACAACGCGGTGAAGTCGCGAACCTGGCAGTACAACGGCGCCCTGACGTTGCTGCGCGGCCGCCACACCTTCAAGATGGGCGGCGACTGGCGGCGGTTCCCGGTAACGATTGACCAATCGTCGCCCCTTTCCATCACGGCTTCAGGGAGCTTCACGGCAGGGCCGAATCCCCAGGCCGCCGCCGCCCGCACCGGCCGCGGACTGGCCGACCTGATGCTGGGTGTGGCCCAGGTCCGCTACACACTGCGTCCGCTGGAATCCCATGTGCATCCCTACTACGCGTTCTACTTCCAGGATGAATGGAAGCTGAAGCAGAACCTCACGTTGACGCTGGGCATGCGCTACTCGCTCGAACTGCCACGGACGGAGGCGAACAATCAGTACGTGTTCCTGGACCTGGATTCCACCAGCCCCATTGAAGGCAAGGTTCCTGGCGTAACCGGACTGCGGGGCGGCGTTGGGTTTGTCGGCGCGAATGGACGGCGGACGCAGATCGCCGACCGGAAGAACTGGGATCCGCGCATCGGCCTGGCGTGGGAATGGAATCCGAAGACCGTCATCCGGACCGGATTCGGCATCTTCACCTCTTCCATCGCGCCGAATACCGACGCCTCGCTCGGGTTCTCCCAGGCAACGGCATCTCTGGTCGCCGAACCGAATGGCGTGACACCCCTTTACAACCTTTCGAATCCCCTCCCCGGAGGCTTCCTGCCGGCGTTGGGTAACGCACTAGGGTTGTCGACGAACCTCGGCCAGGGCGCCAGCGGCCCCCTGCGTCAGCAGCGCTTGCCCTATCAGGCGCAGTGGTCCTTCGACGTGCAACGGCAACTGCCGTGGAAGACGGTCGTCGAAGTAGGGTACGCGGCATCGGTGGGCATCGCGCTGCCGAGCGGTGTCCAGTACAACCAGATTCCTGACTCGGCTCTGGCTCTGGGAACGGCGCTCAATGCCACGGTCCCGAATCCGTTCTTCGGGGTCATCACGGATTCGACGTCGACACTCTCTCGCGCCACCGTGCAACGCGGCCAACTGCTGCGGCCCTACCCGCAGTTCACCGGCATGTCGGCCAGCCAGGCGCCGGTCGGCCACTCCACCTATCACGGCATCCAGACTCGCGTGGAACGGCGCTTCGACGCCGGATTGGCACTGCTCTTCGCCTACACCCACTCCAAGCTCATCGACAACGTCGGTGACTTTGGCGGGTTCCTCGGCGCCGGCGGCTTCACCAACAACAACTGCTTCTCCTGTGACCGGTCGCTTTCCTACTACGACATCCCCGATGTCCTGCGGACCAGCTTGCGATACGAACTGCCGTTCGGTGTCGGTAAGCCGCGGTTGAACCGGGGAGCCATGGCCCGAATCGCCGGTGGCTGGTCAACCGCCGTCTATTTCAGTTGGGAAAACGGTACCCCGGTACAGGTCACCGGACCGAACGACTCGAACTCGTTCGGTGGCTCACAACGCCCCAATGCCACCGGGCAGCCGGCGAAGATCGCCAACCCGTCCCGCGAAGACGGCGGGCTCTACTTCAATCCGGCCGCCTTTTCGCGGGCGCCCCAGTTCACCTTTGGCAACGTGAGCCGGAACCTCCCGGACGTCCGTGTTCCAGGGATGAAGAACTGGGACCTTCTCATTGAAAAGCGGATCTCCTTTACCGAAAGGATCGCTCTCGACTTCCGGACGGAGCTGTTCAATGCCTTTAACAACGTAGTTTTCAATGGCCCGCAGACCAACGTAACTTCCGCTGATTTCGGGCGGATCCGTCTGTTGCAGGCCAACGTTCCCCGGCAGATTCAGTTCGGACTGCGTTTCAGTTACTAAGTCCATGACATAATGAGCGGGATGAGAACCCAGGATACGACTGACCCGAAGCCGTATCCGGGGTTCCTGCAATCCGCCCTGCTCTGTGGCGAGTACTTACTGGCCACCGTGGTGATCGTGACCCCCATCCTGATCGCCGGCAAACTATCCGGGTCGCCGTTGGAACAGCACCCCGCCGCCGAATCGCTGGCGGTCCTACTGGCGACGGTATGGGTAATCGCCCGCTACCAGAGACGCACCGGGGCGGGTCCGGACGAAGTTGCCGGGCTCTTTCGCATTCCCTGGCGAATCATCCCTCCGGCACTCGGATTTGTAGCGGGCTTCGTCGCTCTGGAAACTCCCCTTCTGCTCTGGGTTCTGGTGCGTTTCCCGTGGCTGGACCCTAACCACGACTACGGCTATGCGCAATCTCCGGCGGGTACCTTCGTTCTTCTGGCACTGGTGGCACCGTTGACGGAGGAACTCGTATTCCGCGGCATCATCCTGCGGGGATTGGCGGCGCGCTACCCGGAAAGGAAGGCACTTGCCCTGGCCGCCGGGCTCTTCGCTCTCATGCACATCTATCCGGTGAAGTTCCCTGGAACTTTCGCCATGGGCCTGTGCCTTGGATGGCTCCTGCTGCGGTTGGGTTCCATCTGGCCGGGGGTGATGGCCCACTCCTTCAATAACTGTTTCGCCTTCGTCTCGATGATGGATACCGAGGCGGCAACGCCGGCAGCCGCCCTGCAGAAGTTAGGCCCTTGGGCCGTACCCCTGGCCGCAGTAGGCGCAATGCTAACTCTGTTGTCGGCGAGACTTCTGCGCGAAAGTGTGAACGAGTTAGCGGCTCGGGAGTAACTCGGGGATACGATCCCCGCCGTAAATGATCCAGGCGACTCCGTCCTTTTTTGACGGCGTTCCAATCACCGCTTCCCAAAGTAACTTGGCGGGCGTCGTGTGGGCGTACTCCCGGATACGGGACCAGTTCGCCGAGGCGTGGATGGAGTTCCAGTCCCTTCGTGCGGTCCGCTCCTCGGGGGACCACAACGACCCGTAGTGCGCCAGCACGTTGCCGGTCTTCGGCAGCCACTGCACATCGCCCATCGCGGTACTCAGCACCGCGTCCTCCCCGCCGGTCTCCGACGTCCATACCTCGCGCAACGTGCGCGTCTTCTCGTCGAGCTTATACTCCACAGCCCGGCTATAGGCCGTGTTAGCCGGAATGGTCTTGTTGTACGGCCGGGATCCATAGTTGCCGTTGTCGAAGAGCAACAGAGTGCCCTGCGGCGTCATCGACGGACAGTGCTGGTGGTAGAACCAGCGGGCGCTTCCCTCCATCTTGAACAACTTGTCCTGCAGGGATGCGGGCCAGCCCTCCGGTTCCCCGGCGATCCACTTGATCTGCTTTGTCTTCCGATCCACCTTCACCACCGCCGACTGAATACGGAAGTTGATCAGCAGCGAGTCATCCGAAGGATCGTGGACCACGCCGTTGGCATGAGAGAAATCGATGACGCCGGGAAAGCCGCGGCGGAACCAGTAGCCATCGAAGGTCTCGTAGCCGATCCGGAAGGGGTCGAGGTGGTCGAAGGCGCGCCACTTCCAGACGGCGTTGCCGGCAAGGTCAAACTCCACCACCTCGTCGCCCATCACCCGTTGCCGCTTGCGCGGGGAGTTGGGGTCGGTCTCCGAGGTAAAGTAATTATCCAACTCGCGAATTTCAGAGCCGAGGACCACGAGGTTGCCATTGGGAAGCACATCGACCTCGTGATGGAAGGTGAGCGAATCCACCGGGATGCCGTCCTTGGCCGGTCCCTGCGGCCGCCGGGCGGAATACCATTGCCGGACAACGTTGCCGAGCAGGTCGATCTCGGTGACGCGGAAGTCCTGGGTGACGTAGAGGATATTGCCGTTCGGCCGTCGCTCCAGATCGGAGATCCGGGAGTTAGTGCGGTAGTACCACACCACCTCCCCGGCGCTATCGATCGCGGTGATCATGCCGAAATTGGCGCCGAAAGCCGGGACGGCGTTGGCGCGGCGGGGGCTGAACAGGGTGTAGCCAGGCTCCATCCGTTTTGGGTTTGATTTGGTGATTTGGATCGGAGGGAAGTCGTCACCGGTGGGAAGGGCCGGCGTCGTGTGGGTGAGCGTCGCGTTCTCGATCCGCTTGTTGCCGGCATCAAAGGCCTGCAGGCGAAGCGTGTGCCGGCGCGCGGGCCGCAACCCGACGACCGGGAGGCCCTTCTCGGGGTTATAGGAGTTGTCGAAGCTCAGCTTGGAACGGTGTTTGCCGTCAGAGATCTCGATGACCGCGCGGGCGTAGTTGGCGGCGGGAAACTGAACGAGGGCCGCCAGCGGGACTGCCGGGTTCGGGTTCTGGATCACCTTCGGGGCGGCACTTGCCGTAAACGGGAGCAAGGAGAGCAGGAGCAGTGCGGACCGGAGCATACTTCATTCTGCCAAAGGAGTTGGTATCCTCGGAGGTGCGTTGACCTTCGGGCAGCGACACTGCAAACGATTGCCGTCCGGGCGGGAAGAGAGACCGGGACCTGATCCACTGCGACAGGTACCAAGGCGATGCCCCCAACAACTCCCATTGATTTCTTGCGCGCCAAAGGCGCGGGCCGCAGGTTGACCATGGTCACCTGTTACGATTTTTCCTTCTCCCGCCTGGTGGCCGAAAGCCAGGTGGATGGTGTTCTGGTGGGTGATTCGGCCGCCATGGTCATCCACGGGGAGGACACGACACTCAGTGCCACGGTGGAGATGATGGCGGCCCATACCCGGGCCGTAGCGCGGGGGGCCGGGGGGAAACTGGTGGTGGCGGACATGCCGTTTCTCAGCTACCGGAAAGGGGTGGCGCCGGCGCTGGACGCCGCGCACGCCCTCATGACCGCCGGGGCGCAGGCGCTGAAACTGGAAGGAATCGCCGGCCATGAAGACGTGGTGGAACGCCTCGTCGGCAGTGGAATTCCGGTGATGGGCCATCTGGGCTTGCAACCGCAATCGGTAAAGGCCTACGGCGGGTACCGCGTGCAGGGGCGGGAGGCGGCCGCGGCGGCGGAAATGGAGCGGCAAGCGCTGCTGCTGCAGGACCTGGGCGCGTTTGCTGTCGTCCTGGAGTGTATCCCGGCGGCCTTGGCGGAGCGGATCACGGCATCCCTGCGGATACCCACCATCGGAATTGGAGCCGGGGCCGGATGCGACGGGCAGATCCTGGTGCTGCAGGACCTGCTGGGGATGAATCCCGGGTTCCGGCCGCGATTCGCGCGGGCGTTCGGGGAGGGAGAGCGGATGGTGCGGGAGGCGCTGGGGGCCTTTGACGACGCCGTCAAAGGGGGCCGTTTTCCCGCGGCCGAGGAGAGCTACCAGTGATGACGGTGTCGACGGCCATCGCCGAATGGCAGGCGCGGCGGAGCCTGCTCGCCGGCAAGCGCATCGGGTTCGTTCCCACCATGGGGGCGCTGCATGCCGGACATGCTTCCCTGGTGGAGCGGTGCCGGGCGGAGAACGACGTGGTGGCCGTCAGCCTGTTCGTGAATCCCACCCAATTCAACGACCCGAAGGACCTGGGGCGGTATCCGCGGACCTTGGAGGCGGATCTGGAACTGTTGCGCCGCCTCGGTACCGATGAGGTGCTGCTGCCAACCGCGGATGAACTGTATCCGGACGGCTATCTGTTCCGCGTCACCTGCGAACGGCTCACGGCGGAGATGGAGGGGCGGCACCGGCCCGGGTTCTTCGATGGCGTCATGACCGTCGTCCTGAAACTGCTGCAACTGGCCGGTGCCGGCCGGGCCTACTTTGGCGAAAAGGACTATCAGCAACTGGCGGTGGTGAAAGCCATGGCGGCCGACTTCTTCCTGCCAACCGAGATCGTCGCCTGCCCGACGGTGCGGGCGGAAAACGGGCTGGCGTTGAGTTCCCGGAATGCGCTGTTGAGCGAGGCCGGCAGAGAGAAGGCGGCGTGGATTTATCGCGCGCTGACCTCGGCGGCGACGCCGGCCGCGGCCCGGGAGATGCTGGAAGCCCAGGGATTCACGGTGGACTATGTGGAGGAGCACTGGGGCAGGCGGTTTGCCGCGGCGTTCCTGGAGGGCGTGCGGCTGATCGATAATGTCCCGGTAGCGGAGAGTGGCGATGCTGTTTTGTCTTGATGTGGGGAACAGCCAGATCTATGGCGGCGTCTACGACGGGGAGGAGTTGCGGTTCACCTTCCGGCGGACGTCGACGGCGAGAGCCTCGTCGGACGAGTTCGCCCTCTTCTTCCGTACCGTGCTCCGCGAAAACGGCGTGGACCCGGCGGCAGTGACTGGCGTGGCCATGTGTTCCGTGGTGCCGGACGTCGTTCACTCGCTCCGGAACTGCTTCCTGAAGTACTTCCGGGTGGAACCCTTCCTGCTCCAGCCCGGGGTAAAGACGGGGCTCAAGATCCGCTACCGGAATCCGCTCGAGGTGGGGGCGGACAAGATTGCCAATGCCATGGGAGCCATCGGGCTGTATCCGGGACGGGAGATGGTGATCGTGGATTTTGGGACGGCGACGACCCTCTGCGCCGTGGGCGCCGGCGGCGAGTATCTGGGCGGAATCATCACCCCCGGCGTACAGATTTCCATGGCCGCGCTCGATGGGAACACGGCGCGCCTGCCGGCGGTGGAGATCGTGAAACCGGGCAGCGTGCTGGGACGGTCCACCGTGGAGAGCATTCAGGCGGGACTCTACTACGGGACTCTCGGGTCGGTACGGGCTCTGGCGGGGCTGATTGCCGCGGAGCAGTTCGACGGGCGGAAGCCGGTCATCGTCGGTACGGGAGGATTTGGAAGGTTGTTTGAATCCGAGGGACTGTTCGACGCTTTTGTGCCGGAACTGCCGTTGATGGGATTGCGACGCGCGGTGGAACGGTCGTTGGTACCATAAAAAGTTAGCGCTATCATGGCCGAATCACCGATCACTCCCCGCGAAAAAGACTTCGCCACCTGGTACCAAGACGTCGTTATTCAGGGCGACATGGCCGAACCGGCCGAGATTGTGAAGGGCTGCATGGTCATCAAACCGAACGGCTACGCCGTTTGGGAGGTGCTGCAGCGGGAACTGGACACGCGGTTCAAGGCAACCGGGCACCAGAACGTCTACCTGCCATTGCTGATTCCGGAGAGCTTCCTGAAGAAGGAAGCCGAGCACGTCGAAGGCTTTTCGCCCGAACTGGCGGTGGTCACCGTGGCCGGCGGCAAGCGGCTGGAAGAGCCTTACGTCATCCGGCCGACGTCGGAAACCATTGTTGGCCATTTCTTCTCGAAGTGGATCCAGAGCCACCGGGATCTGCCCATGCTCATCAACCAGTGGGCCAATGTCATCCGCTGGGAGCTGCGGACGCGGATGTTCCTGCGGACCACGGAGTTCCTGTGGCAGGAAGGCCACACCGCCCACTCCACCCATGAAGAGGCGCTGGAGGAAGTTATCCGCATGCTGAACGTCTACGCCGAAGTGGCCGAGGACGTCATGGCCATGCCGGTAATCAAGGGCGTGAAAACCCATGCGGAGAAGTTCGCCGGCGCGCTCCGTTCCTACTCCATCGAATCGATGATGCAGAACGGGCTGGCGCTCCAGGCGGGTACCTCGCACGATCTGGGCCAGAACTTCGGCAAAGCGTTTGACGTCCAGTTCCAGAGCAAGGAAGGCAAGCTCGACTATGTCTGGCAGACCAGTTGGGGCGTGTCGACTCGCCTCATCGGCGGGCTGATCATGACCCATTCCGACGACAAGGGCCTGGTGCTGCCGCCGAAGATGGCCCACCGCAAGGTGGTGATTGTGCCGATCTTCCGCAAGGAGGAGGAGCGGGCGGTGGTAATGGAAGCCGCCACCAAGCTGGCGGCCGAAGTCGGGGCGCACATCGACACCCGCGACGGGCACACGCCGGGCGCGAAATTCTTCTACTGGGAACGGCGCGGAGTGCCGATCGTGCTGGAACTCGGGCCGCGGGACGTGGCGGCGGGGAACGTGGTGATCAAGCGGCGCGACACGGGAACGAAGGAAGTCATCCCCCAGACGGAGCTGGCCGCGAAGGTAACCGCGACACTGGAAGCAATGCAGAAGGACATGTTCGCCCGTGCCAAGCAGCGGCTGGCCGACAATACCGTGGTCGCCAACTCCATCGAAGAGGTCCGCGCGATCCTGGACGACGTTACCGCCGAAAAGGGCGGCGGCAAGTTCGTGATGGCGCACCTGAAGGACGATCCGGCCAACGATGCCAAAATCAAGGAGTTCCGGGCCAGCGTGCGCAACATTCCCCTGGTGGATGAGTACGACGGGCCCGGCAAGTGCATCCTGACCGGCGAGGAAGTGCCGCAGCGGGTTGTGATCGCCAAGTCGTATTAGTTAGACTCGCGTATGCGAATTGCGAGCGGGCTGGCTGTTCTCCTCTGGATGGCGGCGCTGCAGGCCTACGGGCAGACGGCTGGGAAGCGGCCGGTGGTCCATGTGTTGTCCACTGGTGGTACCATCGCCGGCCAGGGTACCTTGTCGACAAGCCTGACGCAGTACAAGGCCGGCTCGGTGTCGGGGGCGGATCTGGTGCGGGGCGTGCCGGAGATCGCCCGGATCGCCGATGTTCGCGTGGAACAGATCGCCAATGTCTCCAGCACCGACATCACGGTGGAGCACTGGCTGACGCTGGCCAACCGGATCAACCGGATTTTTGCCGA
Organism: uncultured Solibacteraceae bacterium; assembly: GCA_964430625.1. GTDB lineage: Bacteria > Acidobacteriota > Terriglobia > Bryobacterales > Bryobacteraceae. Next base: position 67,014 of record CAYSFR010000011.1, on the reverse strand, counting down.
AGAACCGGAGACGGCCGGTGTCGTGATCACCCATGGCACCAACACGATGGAGGAGACGGCCTATTTCCTCCATCTCACCGTGAAGCACGACCGGCCGGTGGTCATGGTGGGGTCGATGCGGCCGTCGACGGCGATCAGCGCCGATGGGCCGTTGAACCTGCTGAACGCGGTGCGGGTGGCGGCGGCGCCGGAGGCGCGCGGTAAGGGGGTGCTGGTGGTGCTGAACGACGAGATCAACGGGGCCCGCGACGTCACCAAGACGAATACGCAACGGGTCGAGACGTTCCGCTCACCCGACTTCGGGTTTCTCGGTTACGTGGATGGGGATAAGATCAGCTTCTACCGCGCCCCGCTGAAACGCCATACCACCCAATCGGAGTTCGATGTGGCCGGGTTGAAGGAGTTGCCGGCGGTGGAGATCCTCTACTCCTACGTCCAGCCGAGCCCGGTGCTGATTCAGGCGCTGGCGGCGAGCGGCGTGAAGGGAATCGTGATGGCCGGGACCGGGATGGGACTGGTGTCGAAGGGGGAAAAGGACGCGTTGGCGAAGGTGAAAGGGCCGGTGATCGTGCGGTCCAACCGGACCGGCAGCGGCCGAGTGGCGCCGCGCGACGAGTACGAAGCGATGGGAATGGTGGCTGCCGACACCCTGAATCCGCAGAAAGCGCGGATTTTGCTGATGCTGGCGTTGACAAAAACGTCCAAAATTGACGATTTTCGACGCATTTTTGAGCAATATTGAACGAAAAAGGGGCGGTTTTGAGCCGCCCCTGTCCCGTTTTTTCCTGTTTGCCGGCTAGACCAGCTTGGTATTGCGGAGCGGAAGGTCGCGCACACGCTTGCCGGTGGCGGCAAAAATGGCGTTGGCGATCGACGGCGGGATGGGCGGAACGCCCGGTTCCCCGACGCCGGCGGCCAGTTCCTTGCTCTTGATGAGGTGGACGTGCGTCTTCATCGGCGCTTCCGGCAGCCGGGCCACCCGGTAGTTGTGGAAGTTCGACTGCTGCACCTTGCCATCCTTCACCGAAATCTCACTCATCATGGCGATGGAGGTCCCGAAGACGGAGGCGCCTTCAAACTGGGCCAGGACGCGATCCTCATTGTAGGTCTGGCCGGCATCGACGGCGATGTGCATGTTGGGGATGGTGACGCGGCCGGCGCTGTCCACCTTCACTTCGGTGACCACGGCGACGTAGGTCAGGAAGCTGCGGTGGGCGGCGAAGCCCCAGCCGTGGCCCTTTTCCGTTTTCCGGTTCGCCCAGCCCGATTTCTGCGCCACCAGGTCGATGACGTTGCGGAGGCGGGCGGTGTCCACCGGGAAGTCCGACTGCTTCTGGTTGTGGTTCCAGTAGTTCATGCCGACGGGCTTCATCTCGATCTTGCGGCCGGGGCCGATGAGGCCGAGAGTGTACTCCACCGGATCCTTGCCGGCCAGGTGGGCGAGTTCGTCAGTGAAGGAGTGGATGGCGAAGGCGTGGTAGATGTTCGCCACGGCGCGGAGCCAGCCGATCCGGATGTGGTTCTTGGCCGGGCCGTTTTCGGCGCGGTGGTTGGGGATGTCGAACGGCAGGTCGTTCCATCCCATGCCCATTTCCAGTTCCATGGCGTATTCGGCTTTGTCGTCGAAGGTGGTGCCGATGGAGGGGAAAACGGAACGGTGGAGCCAGGAGGTGGGTTTGCCGCTGGCATCCAGACCGGCTTTCATGTACATTCCGGCCGTGGAGTGGTAGAAGTCGTTGCGGATGTCGTCTTCGCGGCTCCAGATCACCTTGACCGGTTTACCGACCTTTTTGGACAGCAGGGCGGCCTCGGCCACGTAATCCGGCTTGGACTTGCGGCCGAAGCCGCCGCCCAGGAGGGTGACGTGGCAGATGACGTCTTTCTTGTCGATACCCAGGGCGCCGGCCACGGTCTCCTGCACGGCCTGCGGGTTCTGCGTGGCCGCATGGCAGACCACCTTGCCGTTCTTGAACTCGGCGACAGCGGCGGGTGGCTCCATGGGAGCGTGGCTGAGCAGAGGCGTGGAGTAGGAAGCTTCGTGGATCTTGGCGGCGCTGGCGAAGCCCGCTTCCACATCCCCCTGATTCCGAACCACTTTGCCGGGCTTCTTCGCGGTGGCGAGGAGCGAATCGCGGTAGCGGTCGCTATCGTAGGAGGCGTTGGGGCCGAGGTCCCATTCCACTTTCAGCTTCTTGCGGCCCTGGAGCGCGGCCCAGGTGTGATCGGCCAGGACGGCTACGCCGCCGAGTGGCTGGAAGTTGTGCGGGGGCTTGAAGGGGTCGAGCGTCACCACGTCGCGAACGCCGGGGACCTTCTTCGCCTCCGCCGCGTCGAAACTGGCGAGTTTGCCTCCGTAGACCGGGCAGTGCTCAATGGAGGCGACGAGCATGCCGGGCATCTTGGCATCCATGCCGAAAGTGCCTTTGCCTTCGCAAAGGTCCTGCTGGTCGACGACGGGGACGTTCTTGTTGATGTAGCGGTATTCGGATTCGGGCTTGAACTTGAGCGTCGCCTTGTCGGGCACGGGGAGTTTGGCGGCGGCGGCGGCGAGTTCGCCGAAGCCCGCCTTTTTGCCGGACTTGGAATGGACAATAAAGCCGAGTTGCGCCTTGCACTCCGCGGCCGGGACGTTCCATTTCTGGGCGGCGGCCTGTTCCAGCATGGTGCGGGCGGTGGCGCCGGCGATCTTCATGATGGCCACGAAATCGCGGATGGAGCAGGATCCGTCGGTGTTCTGGGAGCCGTACTTCTCGTCACCGATGGCCTGTTCGACGCGGACCTTCTTCCAGTCGGCGTCGAGTTCGTCGGCGACGACCATGGGCAGTGTCGACTTCGATCCGGTACCCATCTCCGAACGGTGGGCGACGATGATCACCTCGCCAGAAGGCTGGATGCCGACGAAGACATCGGGGTGGAACGTGGCGTTGTCGGCGTCGGAGGCCCAGGATTCGACGTGGGTGCCGAGGATCAGCGCGCCGGCGCCGAAGGTGTATTTAAGGAACGCGCGGCGTTCCATGACTTTGATGGTGCTCATGCTTTCACCCCCGCGGCGGATTTGATGGCGGAGCGGATGCGGCCATAGGTACCACAGCGGCAGATGTTTCCCTGCATGGCGTCATCGATCTCTTTGTCGGTCGGCTTGGGTTTCTCCTTCAGGAGTGCCGCGGCCTGCATGATCTGGCCGCTCTGGCAGTAGCCACATTGGGGGACATTGGCCGCCATCCATGCTTTCTGCACGGGGTGCTGGCCCTTCAGCCCTTCAATGGTCACGACGCTTTTCCCGGCGGCGTTGGCCATGGTGGTCTGGCAACTGCGGACCGCCTTGCCATCGACATGGACCGTGCAGGCGCCGCAAAGGCCCATGCCACAACCATACTTTGTACCCGACATTTCGAGCATATCGCGGAGATACCACAGCAGCGGCATCTCGGGATCGCCCTCAAACTTACGGGTAACCCCGTTTACTTTGAGTTGCACCATTTACATCCTCCTGGACCCTATGATTCTACGACGGCGGGGGGCGGGTATGGGCGGGCTATTCCCGGGCGACTTTTTGCCCCGGTAACAGGGCGTTGGGCCGTATACTGCCATCGTGAAGTTCTGGTTGGCGATACTCAGCCTGGCGGTTTGCGGACAGTCGATCCCGCCGGAAAAGGAGCGCGCGCTCGGGCGGGCGATGGCGGACCACGTTCGGAGGCAGTCGGGTTCGTTTGTGAACCCGGAGGTGTCGGCGTACGTGGAGCGGGTGGGTGCGAGGCTGGCGGCGGCGGTGCCAGGAGTGGAGTTCCGGTTTGAGGTGGTGGGGCCGGGGGCGCAGGAACCCGTCGGGCTTCCCGGTGGAACCGTGCTGGTGCCGGCGTCTTTTTTTCAGTTGGCCGAAGAAGAGGCGGAGTTCGCCGGTATGCTGGCGCATGCCATGGGGCATGTCGTACTGCGGCACGGGATGGTGAACGCACGACCGGCGGCGGAAGGCGGGATTCCCTTGGTGTTCCTGGGTGGCTGGGCGAGTGTCCATGCCGATTCGCGGCAAACGGCCGCGCTGGTGCCGGCCGGTTTGTTGGAGAGCTACCGGCGATTTGAACTGGAGGCGGACCAGTATGGCGCCGAGGTCGCCGCGCGAGCGGGCTACGACGCGACGGCGCTGCGCGGCTATCTGCAGCGCGTGCAACCGGAGGAACCGGCGGCGCCGGCCCGTTCGCCCCTGCCGGCGAAGGCGGAGCGTCTGGCGGCGCTCAGAGCAGGGCAAGGCGAGGTGGGCGGGAGTGAGTACCTGCGGATCAGGGACCTGGTGACAGGGACTCGCGCACGGCGTTAAGGGCGGCAACGAAATCCGGGTGGGGGAGGGTGCCGATTCCGAGAACCGGCAGTGAGCCCGCTTGGGCGAGGGGAGTGAGCGCGGCGGTGAAGGAGGCGGGTGACTCGATGTCTCCGGGGGCGCCGCCTGGCCAGAATACGTTCAGGAATAGCGCGCCGGGCGCGCGTCCCGCCGAGATGAGTCGCTCCGATAGGGGAATCACCCAAGGCCGGTCACCGGAAACACCGATGCGCGCGGGATTGTGGATGCGGGCGAAATCGAAGAAGGCCTCGGGGCTCGTGCCGTCGAGCAAGGTGCCCATCGCTTCGAACGCGCCGGTGATCATTACAGGGGTCGCCGGGTCGAGTGAGCGGATGGCGGAAAGCGCGGCGCGGGCGTTCGCGAGATCCATACATCGCTCGAGGTGAAGCATGTCCACTCCGCCGGTAAGAAGGGCCTCGGCTTGCTGGCGATACTCTGACTCCATCGAACGAACCCGTTCCGGGCCGCCACCTTGCAAGGACAGAAGGTGCCATGTCGGGCCCATGGCGCCGAGGACCAGGCGCTTCCGGGTTGGCGTGGAATACTCGCGGCAAACGGCCCGCGCAATTCGTGCGGACTCCCTATTGGCCTCCGCAGCGAATGCGGCGACGCCGAACTCCGCCATGCTCGATGGCTGCGCGGCCATCGTATTCGTTGAAATCGCATCCGAGCCGGCGGCAAGCAGCCGGCGGTGCCACTCGGCGATGTACTCCGGGCGCCGCAAGCTGACCATTTCGCCGCAGCCCACATCCGCCGGTTCGACGCCGTCGAACCAGTCGTAACTCCATGGGCTGGTACACCAGATTTTGAAAGCCAAGCTACTCCTGCGCGGGAAGACCGATGGCGGCCCACTCCTCTTCCGACGGGCCATAGACGCCGGGGACGGGGAGCCCGGCCTGCCGCATGAGGACCGTCATCTGCCCGCGATGATGGACTTCGTGCTTCACCAGTGCGTTCAGGACCTTCGACCGCGGCCAGCTTTCGCCATACATCGGAATCTCCTCTTCCAAGGCCACGCCGGCCCATTGGGTGGACACGGCTTCGCGGAGGCGCGCGGCGGCCTCCGAATACTGAGCGGCCAATTCGGCGGCAGAGGCGGGGACAGGCTCATCGATGTGCGGCCCTTCCACCGAAATGCCGGCCGCGCCGGGCATCTCTATCAGCGTGAGCACCAGGTGCCAGGCCAATCGTCCCAACGTGCGCCCACCCGGCCGGACGGCCTGCGAAAGCGACGCGTCCGTCAGGCAATCGAGCACCTTCCGCGTCATTTCCCGTTCATAATCCCAGTCCTGTGTAAAATCCGCGATAGCGCGATACATATTCCCCCGATGGTACCCTGAAGATTCATGCGCCGCACCGGATGGCTCCTGCTGGTGTGCGCCCTGGCTTTGGCCGCTGCCGTTGGCTGGGTGTACCAACAGCAGAAAGCCGCACAATCCCAAGCCGCTCCTAAAAAACCCGCCTCGCTTCCGGCGGGCTTTCAGTCCCGTGCCGACGCGGGGTGGGTGTGGACCAAAACCTCCGGGGAGAAGACCATTGCCGAGGTGCGGGCCAAGGAGTTCGCCCAGCAGAGCGATCCGCCGCGGGTGGACCTGAAACAGGTGGAAGTGAAAGTGTTTCACAAGGACGACTCCGCCTACGACCTGATCCAGTCCGACCAGGCGGAACTGCGCACCGAGGACGGCGTGATGTACGCCGACGGTGAGGTCAACATGACGATGGGATTCAAGGCCGATCCGAACGCCAAGAACCGCCTGGTCCACATCAAGACCTCCGGAGTCACCTACTCCACCCAGACCGGAAAAGTGAACACGGAACGGGATGCCTCCTTTGAATTTGAGAACTCGCGGGGCAGCGCCGTGGGCGCCACCTACGATCCGGCGACGCGCGAACTGCAGATGCACAAGAACGTGGAACTGCAGTGGACCAAAGGCAAGAAGACCATGAAGGTGGCGTCGGGAGAGTTGCTGTACCGGGAGCAGGAGGAGAAGATCTATCTGAAGCCCTGGTCGCGGCTGACGCGGGAGACGTTGACGTTGAATGCCGGCGACTCGGTGGTCACGCTGAAAGAGGGCGAGATTGATCTGGTGGAAGCCGAAAACGCGAAGGGCGAAGACAAACAGCCAAAGCGGATTCTGGAGTACGCCGCCGAGCATCTGGTGATGCGTTTCGCGGATAAGAATGCCATCAACCGCATAGAAGGTGAGCGGAATGCGCGATTGGTGAATACGTCGGATGCCGGCCGGACGGTGGTAACGGCGGCGCGGGTGGACATGGACTTTGAAACGCCGGGCGGGGAGAGCATTTTGAAGAAAGCCCGGGCGCAGGGCGGAACCACAGTGGAGAGCGTCCCGCCGAAGACGGCGACGCGGATCATGCGGTCCGAGATTGTGGAACTGGCGATGCGCGCCGGTGGCGAGGAGATTGACACCGTGGTGACGGAGACGCCCGGGGAGATCGAGTTCCTGCCGAAGTTGCCGACGGAACGGTATCGAAAGATGAACGGCGAGCGGCTGTGGATCAACTACGGCGCGAAGAATCAGATCGAGAAGTTCCGCGCGGCCAAGGTGACCACCTTCACCAAAGGGAAGCCGAAGATGCCGGATTCGAAGACGTCTTCCGAGGATCTGCTGGCGACCTTCGACGCCAAGACGGGCGACTTGAGCCAGCTGGAACAGTGGACCAATTTCCAGTACGAAGAGGGCGACCGGCGCGCGAAGGCCGACCACGCAAAGCTGGAACAGGCGCGCGAACACATCACGCTGCAAGGGGCGGCGCGGATTTGGGATCCGTCGGGGTCGACGGACGCGGCGACGATCGAGTTGGACCAGAAAACGGGCGACATGGTGGCGAGTGAACGGGTGGTATCGACACGCCTGCCCGACAAGAAGGCGGGGAAACCGAAGTCGTCGCTGATCGATTCCAGCGAGACCATTCAGGCGCGGGCGGCGAAGATGACGACGCGGAACGAGAACAAGTGGATCCGCTATGAGGGCGGCGCGACGCTGTGGCAGGGTGCCGATAAGATTGAAGCCGAGACGATCACCATAGACCGAAAGACGCAGGTGTTGCTGGCCAACGGAAAGGTCTTCACGCAGACCCGCGAGCGTCCGAAGGCGAACGCGAAGAAGCCGCAGGGACAGCTGTTCACGCTGGTGCGAGCGCCGGAGATGGAGTACAAGGACGCCGAGAAGGTGGCCCATTACAAGGGCGGCGTGAATCTGGTGCGGGGGGATTTGAAGGTAAACTCGCGGGAGTTGCGGGCCTGGTTCTCCAAGGACGATCCGAAGACGCCGGAAGACGAAGGCAACTCGCTGCAGCGGGCCAATGCCGATGGCAACGTGGATATTCTGCAAACCTCGCTGGACCGGACGCGGACGGGAACCAGCCAGCATGCCGTGTATGAGATCGCCGAGAGTAAGGTGGTGCTGACCGGAGGCACTCCGGTGTTCACCGATTCGGTGCAGGGGACGACGCGCGGGCAGATGATCACGTTTTTCGCCGACAATGATAGGTTGCTGGTGGATGGCGAGGAGTCGACGCCGACGGAGAGCCGATTGAAGCGCAAACAGAAGAAGAGTGGGAAGTAGATGCGGGTACTGGAGACCAAGGAGATCTCAAAGTCATACCGCGGACGGAAAGTGGTGGACAACGTTTCCGTCCGCGTGACGCAGGGCGAGGTGGTGGGTCTGCTGGGCCCGAATGGGGCGGGAAAGACGACGAGCTTCTATATGATCGTCGGGCTGATCAGCCCGGACTCCGGCCAGGTGACCGTGGACGGAAACGACATCACCAGCCTGCCCATGTTCCGCCGGGCGCGCCGTGGGATCTCCTATCTGCCGCAGGAGGCCAGCGTGTTTCGGAAGCTGACCGTGGAAGAAAACCTGATGGCGATTCTGGAGACCCTGCCCCTGGATGCGCGGCAGCGCCGGGAGCGGATGAACCGCCTGATCGAGCAATTGGGTTTGGAGACGGTGAGGGGATCGAAGGGATACATGCTCTCGGGTGGCGAACGCCGCCGCACAGAGATCGCCCGATCGCTGGTGATTGACCCGGCATTTCTGCTGCTGGACGAACCGTTTTCGGGGATTGATCCGATTCAGGTGATCGAACTGCAGCGGATTATTTCCGACTTGAAGCGGAGCGGAATCGGGATTCTGATTACCGATCACAACGTACGCGAAACCCTGGCTGTAACGGATCGCGCGTACATCATCAATAGTGGTAAGATCTTTCGCACTGGCTCGCCAAGCGCGCTGGGCCAGGATCCTGAGGTCAAGCGCATTTACCTTGGGGACAACTTCCGGCTCGAATCATAGAGTGAGCTGGGGTGCGCGATCGTAGAAACAGCCGAGGGATGGCAGCAGAGCGCAGAGACAAATCGACCCGTGTGCCGGAACAGCCGTTGACGCTGCCCGAAGCGCAGGCGCGCATCGCCACGCTGGAACAGCAGCATCAGGTTCTGCGGAAGCGGTTGCGGGAGGCGCGCCAGTATAGCCGCGCGGCGCGGATCGATACGGAGTTCGCACTGGAGTTGGAGCGGCGCCGTTCGCAAGAGCTGGAGGAAGCCTATTACGACACCGTGCTGCGATTGACGCGGGCGTCGGCGTATAAGGACCGCGAGACCGGGGCGCATATTCAGCGCGTGAGCCACTATGCGAAGATTCTGGCGCGGCAGTTGGGATGGTCCGACGATGACCAGGAACTGATCTTTCGCGCGGCGCCGATGCACGACGTCGGCAAGATCGCGATTCCGGACGACCTGATTCGCAAACGCGGATCGCTGGACGGCGGGGATCGCCAGGTGATGGAGTCGCATACCCTGATCGGGGCCAGCCTGCTGGAGGGCTCCAACTCCCGCCTGCTGGACATGGCGCGGGAGATCGCCCTGACCCACCATGAACACTGGGACGGCACCGGATATCCCCATGCCCTGGTGGGAGACCAGATTCCGATCGCGGGCCGAATTGTGATGCTGAGCGACCACTACGACGCCTTGCGCAGCCGCCGCAGTTACAAGCGTGGCTTTGAGCACGAGGCGACTTGCCGCATCATCCTGGAAGGAGACGGCCGTACGTTGCCGTGCCATTTCGATCCGAAACTGTTGCAGATCTTCGCCGAAGTCCATCCGGAGTTCGATGCGGTCTTTGAGCAGTACAAAGACGAAAGCCAGCGCTAGCGCTTTTTCTTTTTGGTTCGCCGTCCGGCGGCGATGGCCCCTCCGCACCAGTGGCGCAGCGCTTCCTCGTCCTCGAAGATCTCCGGGGGCGCCTGGAAGTATTTCATGGTGTCCGGCTTATCGGGGAAAGGCTGGAACGCCTTTAGGCCGCGGGCATCGAACTCGGGAATGTTGTTGGCGTCGCCCTTCAGGTACAGCGCGCCGCTGGCGATGAGCGCAAAGACGGTGCCGTCGCAGTAGAGGCACCATCCGCCGAACAGGTAGCGGGAATCGATCCGTCCGAGGGACGAAAACTGTTCGATGCAGAATTCCACAAATCGGTCGCGAGGGGGCATAGGTCAGAGGAGTTTGGAGACGAAATTGTTCTCGCCGTGAACATCGGTGACCCGGAAGTCCCGGCCCTGGAAGAAGTAGGTGAGTTTCTTGTGGTCCATGCCGAGCAGCGAGAGAAGAGTGGCGTGCAGGTCGTGCATCGTCATCGGGTCCTGGGTGGCGCGGAGGCCGATCTCATCGGTGCCGCCGATGGCCTTTCCGCCGCGGATGCCGCCACCGGCCATCCAGACGGAGAAGCCGTAGGGGTTGTGGTCGCGGCCATTGCGATTGCCGGAGCCTCCTTCGGCGCCGTCGGTGAAAGGGGTACGGCCGAAGTCGCCGCCCCAGAGGACGACGGTGCTTTCCAGGAGTCCGCGGGACTTCAGGTCGGCGAGTAGCCCGGCGATGGGTTTATCCACTTTCCGGGCCATGAACTCGTGGTTCTGGTCGCACTGGTTGTGGCCATCCCAGCCGACTTCGGAACCCTTCTTCCCGCCCGAGTAGAGCTGTACGAAGCGCACGCCCCGCTCCACCAGGCGCCGGGCCATCAGGCACTGCATGCCGAACTCGGCGGTGATGTTGTCGTCCAAGCCGTAGAGCTTGCGGGTGGCGCCGGATTCTTTAGCGATGTCGGCGACTTCCGGCACCGACATTTGCATCTTGAAGGCGAGTTCGTAGGCGGCCATGCGCGCGGCCAGTTCGTCGTCGCCGGCGCGGGCGTTCTTGTGATCGGTGTTGAACTGCTGGAGCAGGTCAAACATCTTGCGCTGGTCGGGGGCGGAGATCTCTTCCGGGCGGTTGACGTTCAGAATCGGAGGATTCTCTGCGCGGAGAACGGTGCCCTGGTAGGCGGCGGGCAGGAAGCCGGAGCCATAGAGCGGGGAGCCGCCCTTGATGCCGCCATCGAGCATGACGACATAGGCCGGGAGATTGTCCGACTCGCTGCCGAGGCCATAGACCACCCAACTCCCGAGGCTCGGGCGGCCGACGCGTGCCCAGCCGGTGTTCATCCAGTTCTGCCCGGTGATGTGGGTGAATCCGTCGTGGTGGCAGGAGCGGACGACGGCCAGATCGTCGGCGTGAGCGGCCGTATGTTCGAACAGGTCGCTGATCTCCAACCCGGACTGGCCGCGTTTCTTGAAGACGCGTCGGGAGGCCAGCAGCGGCACCTTTTCCATCTTGGTGAACTGAAAATCCACCTTTCCAAAGCTGGGCGGCACGGGTTTGCCGTCGAGCGACGCCAGCAGCGGCTTCGGGTCGAAGGTGTCGATATGGCTGGGTCCGCCGTGCATGAAGAGGTAGATGACGCTCTTGCCCTTGGCGGTGAAGTGCGGTTTCTTCGGCGCGAAGGGATTGTTCAGCGCGGGCGCGGCGTGGGCATCGCGCTGGAGGAGCCAACTGGCGGCCAAGGCGCCAAAGCCAAGGCCGGAGCGTTCCAGGAATTCACGGCGGGAGCGGGCTGCGGTGACGTGTGGGGGCATGGTCTTCAGTCCGTGTAGAGAAACTCGTTCAGGTTGAAGAGGACGAGCGCCAACTGGTGGCGCGGGATTCCGGCGGCGCGGCTTCGCTCGGTGGCGGACGGGGCGCGCTGCAGGGTCTGGCGCCAAAGATGGAGAAGCGGATCGGGCTGTTTCTCCGCGGCTTCGGCCAGACGGCGTGCCTGCGCCAGCATGAATTCCGAGTTCATCATGGTGAGTGCCTGCGGGGCGACGGTAGTGGCATCGCGGCGGGCGCAGCTTACCGAATTGTCCGGCGCGTCGAAGCTGGCGAGCATCGGCAACGGAAAGGTTCGCTTCACGTAGAGATAGACGCTGCGGCGGTCGTGTTCGGACTTGTCCATCGCCTCCGGCCACTGCTCGCGGGCCCACATGGTGGAGTACTCTTCCTTGCTGAGCGGCGGCACCACGGGGCGCCCGCCCATCTTGGTGTTGAGCGTGCCGGTGGCAGCCAGCACGGAGTCGCGAAGGGTCTCGGCGTCGACCCGCTGGCGGTTGGCGCGCCACAGGTAACGGTTGTTGGGGTCGATGGCGGCACTGGCTTCGTCGCTGGCGGAGTCGCGCTGCCAGGCGTCGGAGAGCAGGATCAGCCGCTGCAGTTTCTTGATGCTGCCGCCGCCGCCGATGAGCTCAGAGGCGAGCCAATCGAGCAACTCCGGGTGCGTGGGCGCCTCGCCTTGTCTGCCGAAATCGTTGGGCGTCCCGACAATGCCGCGCCCGAAGTTCCAGTGCCAGATGCGGTTGGCTATCACGCGGGCGGTAAGCGGATGGCGGGGATCGGTCAGCCACTCCGCCAGCGACTTGCGGCGCTTCTCTGCATTCACCGCAGCGCCGTTCGCCAGCACGGCGGGCAGCGCGGGATCGACCTTCGGCCCTTGGGAGCGCCAGTCGCCGCGGGTGGTGAGGTGGATGTCGTAAACCCTATCGGCCGGCCCCAACACGGTCGCCGTCTGGAGCACGGGATTGGCCTTCAGCGCCGCCTCACCGAGGGCGCGCATCAGCCGTTCCCGCTGCGCTGTCTCCGCCGCGGTGTAGCTGACATCGGCGGCGATTCCTTGCGCATTCTCCTTCAGTCCGGCCTCGGTCATGGCCAGGTCGAGTTTCGCGGCCAGGGTTTGCTGCTGGGGCGTGCGTTTGGAGTCCGGGGTGTCGAAGGCTTCCTGAACCTCCTGCGGGAACCGCGCCCGCACCTTGTCCACCACCCGTTTCCGCGCGCCCTGTTCGATCCGGTTGATGGCGGCCTTGATCTCCTCCACCTTCAACCAGCGCGGGTAGCCGGACTTGTGGCCGTAGATATTGAACTTCGGAACCACGGGGACTTCGCGCTCATCGCTGGCGGCGAAGATGGCCATCATGCCGTGGTAGTCGCGGGCGGTAATGGGATCGAACTTGTGATCGTGGCAGCGGGCACACCCGACGGCCAGGCCGAGAAACGCCTCGCCGGTGGTGTCCACGACATCCGTGAGCCACTCATAGCGCTGCTGACCGCCGAACAATCCGGCCTCGTGATAGACCGGGCCGATCGTGTACATGCCGGTGGCGATCTTCGCCTGCAGGTGGCGCCGCTTCTCTTCCGGCACCTGGAAGCCGCCGTCGAGCGCGAGATCGTCGGGCCAGATCTCATCGCCGGCGATCTGTTCCCGCACGAAATCAAAGAACGGTTTGTCCTCATTAAACGCCTGAATCACGTAGTCGCGATAGCGCCAGGCGTTGGGGAAGTAGATGTCGGTCTCAAAACCGCCGGTGTCGGCGTAGCGGACGACGTCCAGCCAGTGCCTGCCCCATCGCTCGCCATAGCGGGGGGAGGCGAGCAGCTTATCGATGAGCTTCTCCCAGGCCCGCGGGTCGGGGTTGTTGACGAAGGCGTCCACTTCCTGCGGCGATGGCGGCAGCCCGTGCAGCGTGTAGTAAGCGCGCCGGATCAGCGTGCGGCGAGGCGCCCGTGCCACTGGCCGCAACTTGTTCCCGGCCAGGGCGGCGTTGATGAAGCCATCGATCGAATTGTATGTGGATGGCCGCTGGATGGGTTGGAACGACCACCAGGAGGGGGCCGGTTTCGCCACCTCGGTCCAGGGCGCCCCGCCGTCGATCCACGCCCGCACCGCCTCGATCTCCCCGGGACCGAGCGCCTTCTTGCCGGGCGGCATCTGCAGAGCGGTGTTGCGCAGTATGGCCTGGTAGATCAGGCTTTCCGCCGCCTTGCCGGGGCGGAGCGCCGGGCCGCGAGTGCCGCCGGCGACGGCCGCCGCGCGCGTCCGCAAATCCAGGCCACCCATCTTCGCCGTTCCATGGCAGGAAAGACAGTTGGCCTCCAGGATACGAAGCGCCTTCTCCTGGGCAAATGCGGGAAGACACACCAGTATCAGGGCGGGCAGCAGGTCGCGTCGCACGAGTATTACGTTATCGCAGTCTAGGGGTCGAAGCGAGGCACCTTCATCTGTACGCCGCCCTTGAGCGCCGACTGGTGGGCCACGATGCCCGGCGCCGTATAGGCCACGGCCGCATACACGTCGACGGCCGGTTTGCGCTGGTTGAGGACGGCGTCCACAAACTCGTGGGTGAGAAACGTGTGCGAGCCCTCATGGCCGCTGTTGTGCCGCAGCGGTGCCGGCAGCATCTCCGTTGCCCACCACTTCTTCTCTTCAAACTTCTCCAGTACCGCCGCCTGCCGGGCAAAGCCCCCTGAGTCTTTCTCCCGCAACGTGCTCCACTTCACCGTCGCCGGTCCCAGCCCGTTCGGATGATGGAAGAAGAAGCTCATCTTGTCGCCGAAGTACTGGGCGCGTTCGGTGCCGCGGTGAGCGCCCTTCCACCATACGGCCACGCGAAAGGAGGTGCCGCGGTCGGTCTGGAACAGCGCTGTTTCATTCCAGAAGGGGTTTTTGTAGACGTTGTCCTTCAGGATGGGATCGTCGTCGCCCCAGCCGATGCAGGTGGCGCTGGTAATCCGTTCGCCGGTGACACTCAGCAGGTGGGCGGTGCAGTGCGTGGGGTAGTGCATCGGCGGCAGGCCGTGGCGCCAGGTGCGCTTGCCGTCTTCGAAGTAGAGAGTCTCCAGGCCCGCGTGATGATACTCGCTTTCGCAGGCATAGAGCCGGCCGAAGGCGCCCTCCTTGTAGAACTGGCGGGCGGAGATGGTCAACTGCTGGTAGTAGCTCGTCTCGGCCATCATGTAGGTGAGGCCGGAGCGCTTCACGGCGTCGATCAACTGCGCGCACTCTTCCAGCGACATCGCCGCCGGCACCGCCGACAGCACATGCTTGCCCGCGCGCAGGCACTGCAGGGCGTGGCGGACATGGTCCGGCGCGGGTGTGAACAGGCCCACCGCTTCCACGCGGGAATCCTTCAACAGGGCGTCGAGTGACTCATACGCCTTGCCGCACTGATACGTCTTCATCAACGCAGCCCGGCGGTCCTCGCGCAGGTCGGCGACCGCCTCCACGACGGCATTGGGGTGTTCGTGAAAGAAAAACGACGCGCCGAAGCGACCGCCCACCACACCGACGCGGAGACGGCGGTCCTGGGCGGCGACGGGAAGGAGTGCGGCGGATAGAAGAGTGCGGCGAGTAGGTCTCACGCTTCCGATCATAATAGAGGGAATGCGCGCGCGGGCACTCTACGTGGCTTTCGATGTCTACCCGCGGCCCAAAGGCTCGTCCAGCCACATTGCGTCCATGATCACGGCGCTCGCCCGCGGCTTTGCGCCCGTTTGTGTTCTGTGCCTCGGTGACGCTGAACATCCGGAGGTGGAGCCCTTCGACGGCATCACCATTTACCGGCTTCCGGCTATTCACCGCGACGTTTTGCAGCGGGCCACGGCGTTCGCTCAGTTCGTGGGTTTCCATGCGGCGCGGCACGCGGCAACGCTCGAACTCATGGTCTATCGCGATCCCTGGGGCGGCGTGCCGGCAACCCGGGCCGTGCCGGGATGCCCGTCGATCTTTGAAGTCAACGCACTGCCCACCTGGGAACTTGCCTACTCGCGCCCGGGCTTCGCCGACAGCGCGCCGCTGCAGGCCAAGCTGGGAGACATGGAGCGGCTGTGTTTGCGGGAGGCCACCGCACTGCTGACTGTTTCCGGCGTGACGCGCCGCGCCCTGGCGGCCGAAGGCGTCGACCCGGCCCGCATCGCGGTGATCCCCAACTCGGCCAGCAGTGTCTACTTTCAACCTTGCGCTGGCCCATCCGCGGTGCCTGCCATCGACTCCGGCCCCTGGTGCGGCTACATCGGCGGGTTGCAGCCGTGGCAGGGCGTGGATTTTCTCATCGACGCCTTCGCGATGACGGACGCCGGGCGATTGCTGATCGTCCACAGCGGCAACCGCGGAACCCGGGAACTGGAGCGGCGGATTGCGCGGCACCGGCTGGGCGGGCGGGTGC
This sequence comes from uncultured Solibacteraceae bacterium, assembly GCA_964430625.1. Classification (GTDB taxonomy): domain Bacteria; phylum Acidobacteriota; class Terriglobia; order Bryobacterales; family Bryobacteraceae. The sequence goes on along the minus strand of CAYSFR010000011.1, from coordinate 51,311 downwards.
TGCTGCACGGTCCGCTGGCGCCGCCGGAGCTCGCCGGCGTCTTCGCCCGGTTGCAGTTCACGGTGGCGCCGTTGACGGAAACCGCGCGCAACACCTGGCAGGGTTGCTGCCCGGTGAAGATGGTGGAATCGATGGCGGCAGGAACCCCTGTCATCGCTTCCGACCTTGCGGTGTGCCGGGAACTGGTCCGCCACGGGGAAGACGGCTGGCTGGTGCCGCCGGGCGACCGCCGCTCCTGGGCGCTCGCCATGGATGCGCTCTTTCAGGACACCCCGCTTCGCGATAAGCTGGCAGCGAAGGCTTTTTTGACGGCCCGTGAGCACTTTTCGCAGCCGATTGCGCATGAACAACTCAATGCCGTTTTCCGCGCCGCCGCGGAGTCGCGGCCCCTGGGGGTAACTCGATGACCAAACCGGCCAATCCAGCCAAGATGAAGTTGGAAGATCTCAGTCCGGCCGCGCGCGCCGCCGTTGAGACGAAGACAATTACCGGCGGGTGGGATGGACGGAGCCTGGTGAAGCTATTTGCCGAGCTCGACCGCTGGGACGCGATGGCTGAAGCCCGGAAAGCGCGTGCCAGGAAAGTCTTCTTCGGCGGCATTATCGGTTCCGTTATCGGCTTTTTTGCCCTGTTTATCGTGGGCGCTGTTGCCGAGAACTTTTTTGCCGGCCTGCTGTTCTTCCTTGTTCCACTGGCCGTCCTGATCGTTGGAGTCCGCATGAAGAAGGCGGCTCGCGCCATCGATCTTCCCAACGAACTCAGCGCCTCGCTCCGGCCCGTGCTGAAGAAGTTGAGCCAGGATCTCCATCCGGACGAGAAGATCAAAGTGAACCTCAATCTGGCGGGAATCGATGAAAGCAAGTGTGCCAACGTCAAGGATCTGCCGCCCGGCCACAACCGCAGCCTGAAGCAGTTCACCTATGACGAGGAGCTGTGCGACCTGCGCCTGCCGCTGACCGACGGCACGCAGGCCGTGGTGCGCCTGGAAAACACCTACGTGAAACTGGAGCGTAGCTACCGGACATCGCGAGGAAAGTACAAGTCGAAGACCAAATGGAAAAAACTCGTGACGGTGACCACGATTCTCATTCCGCCGCAACGGATCAACTGGGAGCCGGCGCGGGTACAACAAACAATTGACCGGAACTGGGAGAAGGTCTCTTTTGTGGAAAAGGATGGCGTGATGGCGGCGCGAATGGACCGGTATTACAAATTCAAAGCCGCGGGGGATATTCCGGCCGATGTAGCGCCCGCTGCTGATGTGCTGCGCATGTTGGTTCGTTTGACGGCGATGCGGCCGCAGGCCGCCGGAGGGGTACGATGACTTGTCAGTGGCAAATGGGAATGTTGACGATGCGGGAGTGCGGCATGCCGGCCGGGTCCGGGTGCAGCCTGTGCGGGATGTCGCTGTGCATGATGCATACGGTGATGGGGCAGAACGGTCCGGCTTGTCCGCGATGCGCGTCTATGAATCAGGGCTATGCGCAGACGGAAGACACCGAACTCGCCGCCTCGCGCGAAGAGTACTACCGGCCGTACGGGGGCGTTGCCGGCTACGGGCAGCCGGGATTCTTCTCCCGGTCGGACTCCTCGGCCATGAACCGCCCGGCCGCCATGCCTGTCCGCCGGCAGGATGACGACTACGACGCGATGGAAACATGACCGGAAGGGTCCTGTGGATCACGGATCGCTTTCCGCCGGCTAAAGGCGGCATGGCCGTCAGCTGCGCGCGTCAGGTGCGGGGATTGCGCCGCCGGGGCGTTCCCGTCGACGTGCTGGTGCTGGGTGCGATTCAGGCCGTTGACGCTGCCGTGGAAGAACGCGACGGCGGCGCCGATATCCTGCTTCCTCCCGAAACCGAGCAGGGCATGATGTCCAACCACGCCTGGATCCTGGCGCAGTCCCGGCACGCCCGCGCGCCATATGCGCATGTGGTGGGATTCGGCGCCACCGTCGGCGGACTCCATGCTGTCACCTTCGCCGCCTGGCTCGGGGCCACCTCCACGGTCCTCGTTCGAGGCAATGACCTGGACCGCGACTGGTTTCTGCCGCAGCGGGGCGGGATGGTGCGCGAGGCCTTCCAACGCGCGACGGCCATTGGCGCCGTGACCATGGAGAAAGTAGAGCGGCTCCGCGCGCTGTATCCGGCGAGCCGCGTCGAGTGGACCCCAAACTCCGTCGACGTCCATCGCTGGCAACTCCTCCCGGCAGACCGCACCCGCCGGGACGAGATCCGCGGCCTTCTGGGTGCCGCGCCCGGTGTCCGCATCGTCGGTTTGTTCGGCGAATTGAAAGCGAAAAAGCGAATTCCCTTCTGGCTGGAAGCCGTCCGCGACCTGGGCCTGATGGAGCGTCTCCGCCTGCTCGTCGTCGGCACGCTCGACGCTCCGACAACGGCGATCCTCGACGACCCCTTCATCGCTCCCCGCAGTCTGCGCCTTCCCTTTTGCCCGCCGGATGAACTCGCCGGGCTTTACGCCGCGGCCGATTTCGTCGCCATCCCGTCGATGTTTGAAGGGATGCCAAACGTGCTGCTGGAGGCCATGGCGTGCGGCGTTGTGCCCATCGTCTCCGATGCCGGCGCGATGCGCGAGATCATCACCAACGGAACGAACGGCTTTCTGTTTCCCGGCGAAGACCGTAACGCGGCGGGTGCCGCCACCGCGCGCGCCCTGGCGCTCACCGGGGAAGAGTTGGCGCGGATGTCCGCCCGCTCGCGGGAGTGCGTGGCCACCGAGTATTCGCTGGAACGGGAACTGGACGCGCTGTGCCGCCTCATCGCGGGCTGATCGCCTACTTCGCGCCCGGCGGCGGCTTGGGCCACATGAACCGCGCCATCGCCCTCAGTCTTGCGCTGCGGGACGCCGGGGCCGATGCCCGGATCGTCACCGACTCTCCCTTCTCCCCGGGGCTGGCCGCACTCACCCGCTGCCCCATTGTTCACCTGCCGCGCGACCATTGGGCGGAAGCCGCCCGCGGCTTTGTGGAGGAACATCAACCGGCCGTTATCGTCACCGACACGTTTCCCTACGGTCTCCGCGACGAATGGCGACTCGCGCTGCCGGCCGCGAAACTGGTCCATGTCGCCCGCCGCCTTCTTGCGCCCTTCCCCCTCCAGGCCGCTGATTTCTCGCTCATCCTACAGGCCGAACCGCTTGCCCCCGAACATCGCGCCGCGCTCGGTCCCAGCCTGGCGCTCGCGGGCCCTGTTCTCCTCGCACCCGGGCGCGTGGCGACTCCTGTCCCGCCCGCGCTCGACCGTGATGGCCTCATGCTCATCGTCCATAGCGGCCCGGCCGAGGAAGTGGCCGCGCTTATCGCTCTCGCCCAGCCACCGTTCACGGTCATCTCCCCGTGGTCCTCGCTCGACTACTATCCCGCTACCAACCTTTACGCCCGCGCCCGACACATCTTTACCGGTGCCGGCTACAACTCGATGGCCGATCTCCTCGCCCACCGCCACAAACACACCGCTCTTCCCTTCCCCCGCCGCTACGATGACCAGCACGCCCGCGTCCAGCACTTTTTCCGGACGCCGGCCGATGGCACCGCGCAAGCAGTGGGCGCCATTCTCTCGCTACTCTAAATGGCGATGCGCCTTTTCCTTCTCGCCGCCCTTTCGCTGGCCGCTCAGCCCCCGATCATCTTCGTGCACGGCAACGGCGACGACGCGGCCAAATGGATGAGCATCCTCTGGCTATTCGAGTCCAACGGCTATCCGCGCGAAAAGCTGCACGCCATCCGCTTCACTAATCCCAGCGCCCGCCTGAACGACGCCAAACCCGAACCTCACCGCTCCTCCACCGTGGACCAGGCGGCCGAACTCAGCGCGGCCGTAACCCGCCTCCTGCTGGAAACCAAATCGTCCAAGGTCGCCCTCATCGGCAGCAGCCGTGGCGGGAACACCATCCGCAACTACATCAGGAATGGGGGTGGCGCCGCCGCCGTTTCCCACGCCATTCTCGCCGGAACACCGAACCACGGCGTCTTCAACATGGACACCAACACCGGCAACGAGTTCAACGGGCGCGGCGCCTTTCTTGCCCAGCTCAATGAGGGCTCCGAAACCGTTCCCGGCATACGCTACCTGACGCTCCGCAGCGACAAGCTGGACAAGTACGCGCAGCCCAACGGCGCCGGCTATGAGAGCCCGATGCTGAAGGGGGCGCAGAACGAAGTGCTTACCGGCCTGGACCACCGCGAAGTCGCCTTCCGCCCGGAGGCCTTCCGCCTGATGTACCAGTTCCTCACCGGAAACGAACCCGCGACAATCACCGTCAAGCCGGAACTCCAGCCGCGCATCCATGGTCTTGTCACCGGCTTCGCCGGCGGCGCGGCAACCAATCTGCCCGAACCCGGCGTGCGCCTGCGCGTGTTTGAACTGGACCCTGCCACCGCACAGCGCAAAGGCGCCGTCGCCCTGGAAACCACCACGACTGCTGATGGCCGATGGGGCCCGCTTGCCGTTGCGCCGGACGCGCACTACGAGTTCGAACTGGAAAAGGACGGCAACGTGATCCGCTACTTCCGCTCGCCCTTTCCCCGCTCCAGCGGCGTGGTAAACCTTCGCTATCGCCCGGTGACCGCGGCCAACACACTGGCGGTGCGGCCGCAGGGCTACTGGGCCAAGGACCGCGACCCGCTCACCTTCAACGGCGAGCCCGTCGCCAACGTTCCCGCCGGCATCCCCACCAACGACACCATTCCCCTCCGTGTCACAACCGGGGGGGCGCTGGAACTGCGCGGTGAACGCATCGCCATCCGCCCGGCCAACGGCAGCGGCAAGGAGCTCCACATCGCCGATTTCAACTGGGATTGATCACACTTTGGCGTGTTTGCGGATCAAGGCCTCGGTGATATCGACGCCAAACCCCGGTTTGTCGCTCGCATACAGATAGCCGCCGTCGAACCGCGGCGACATCGCCTGCATAATCTCGTTGCCCGGCTCGCCTACGCCAAAGCTCTCCGCCAAATGGCAGTTGGCCGTTGCCAGGATCAGGTGGAGCCCGTACACACTCCCGCCCCGGTGCGGAATCATCGGTAAATGATGCGCGCTCGCCATAGTGGCGATCTTCCGCAACTCCGTCATGCCACCGCTCCAGGTAATGTCCGGCTGCAGAATGTGGGCCGCTTTCCGCGCAATCAGATTCTCAAATCCGTACCGCGTATACTCGTGCTCGCCGCTGGCAATCTTGGTGGACTGTACCTGCGCGCACAGTTGTGCGTATCCCGCCATGTCGTCGGGATTCAACGGCTCCTCAATGAACATCAGCCGCGAAGGCGCCAGCCGTTCCACCATCTCCAGCGTGTAGGGCACATCCCAGCGGCACAGCACGTCGATCATCAACTCGGCGTCCGGCCCAATGGCTTTGCGCGCCGCCTCAATCTCCTCCACCGCTTTCTTCATTCCCACGCGCCCCGCCGCCGGGGAACTGTCGATGGGCAGCTTGAACGCGCGAATCCCCCGTTCCAAACCCATCTGCACGTTCTTGCTCGTCAGATAGACCGCGACCCGGTCCTTCGTCGCCCCGCCCAGTAGCTGATAAACCGGCTTCCCGGCCGCCTTGCCCGCCAGGTCCCAAAGCGCCAGGTCGATTCCGCTGATTGCCTGAATCGCCAGCCCTTTGCGCCCATAGAAAATGGACGAGCTGTACATGTTCTCCCAGAGCAGTTCAATGTTCGATGGATCCGCCTTCAGCAGCAGGTCCTTCAAATGGGTGTGAATCACGTGGACGGCCGCGGAACCGCCGCCGCCTAACCCGTAGCCCACCAGCCCGCCGGTGGTCTTGATCTCCACAAGGATGGAACCGGCCAGCTGGGAAAAGGGTCCGAACCAACGCCCGCGCGCCGGGTCGTAGTCGCCCTTGAAATTCGCCGTGCCGAAGCGTCCGGTCCCCAGCAGCGGCATCACCCACGCCCGCACCGAATCGATGCGCTGCGCGCCCTGTGCCGCCAGGGGCAGCGCCGTCAGCAATGCCCGCCGTGTCATCTTCACTTCCCCACCCCTTCCCACAACAGCTGTAGCGCCCGTTTGCCGGCGTCGTCCAGTTTTGTCTTGGTCGCCACCGCGCCCACATCCCCATTTCGCGGCCCGCGCACCACATGGTTCGGAAATACTCCGCGCAGCACCAGCAGATACTTCAGCCCCTCGATCCCGTACTGCTCGAACTCCGGCACGAACACCGCCGCCCGCGCAAACGCCAGCGCCGCTTCCTTTTGTTTGCCCTTCTCAAACAGCACAAATGCCTTGGCGTAGAGATCCGCCGGCCCCGCCGCGGGCATGCTCCCGGCCGCTCCCCGCAATAGCTCATCGATCATCGTCCGCCCATGCGCTCCGGTGAAAACGCCGAGCCCCGGTGCTTTTTCGCGGAACTCGCTGATCCGGGGCAAGGTCACGCCGGCCTCGTCCTTTACGAATCGCACCGCCGGCACGGCCCGCGAGAGCGCGATCACATCTTCCACAGTGATCTTCCCCACTGCCTGCAGGAACAAGGGCAACCCCGGCGCCGCCTCGGCAATTTTGGTGAAGAATGGCACCAGTCCGATGCCCGCCGGCGGCAGCGAGATCAGTGCGTCGGCTCCATGCGCCGCGGCGTGCTTCGCCAGCCGGACCGACACCTCCGCGTCGTCCGATTGCACGCCGATCACCAGTTTCGCCCCGCCGCCTTTTCCAGCCGCCAGCAGCGCTTCCGCACCGCGGATCCGTTCCTCCACCGTCAGGGACCAGAACTCGCTGGCCAACTGCGGCCACGCCATTCCCTGTACGCCGCAGCGCAGCAGGAACTTCGTCTCCTTCGCCAGCGTCTCCGTGTCCAAACCGCCATCGGCATGGAACGGCGTCTGTACGATCGGATAGATCCCGCGAAAAGCAGCAGGGGTGCTCGCCAGTAAGGGAGCAAACAAAACAGCACGCCGGGAAATTTTCACCATTGCGATAATACCCTCATGATTCGCTATGCGTGGATATTCCTGTTACTGCCGCTGCCGGCACAGGAAACAGCTATCCTACCCCAACGGCCCGCATTCAACGGTACCGACATCGTCTTTTCCTACGCCAGTGATCTCTGGCGCGTGGGAAAGTCCGGCGGCGCCGCTGTCCGGCTCACCTCCGGCCAGGGTGTGGAAACCTATCCGGTCTTCTCCCCGGACGGCAAGACCGTCGCCTTTTCCGGCGAATACGACGGCAACGTCGACGTCTATACCGTTCCCGTCACCGGCGGCGTACCGAAGCGAATCACTTACCATCCCGGTGTCGATGAACCAACCACCTGGACCGCGGACGGCCAGTCGATCGTCTACCGTTCCGGGCGCGCGGCGAATTCCCGCTACCGGCAACTCTTTCGTGTCTCCGCCAACGGCGGTGCCGAACAGGCACTCCCCTTCGATATGGCGGTCGCCGCGTCCCACTCCCCGGACGGCACCCGCATCGCCTATATGCCCATCGGCTATTTCCGCGGCCCGCACAGCTATGACGCCTGGAAACACTACCGCGGCGGACGCACCACCAAGATCTGGATTGGCCAGTTGAGCGACTCTTCCGTTACCGAAGTCCCCCGAGAAAACTCCAACGACTCGGACCCGCTTTGGGTCGGCAACGACGTCTACTTCCTCTCTGATCGCGACGGCGCCGTCACCCTCTACGCCTACGACACCAACACGAAGAAGGTGCGCCGCGTTATTGACAACCCCACGCTCGACTACAAGTCCGCTTCCGCCGGTCCCGGCACTATCGTGCTCGAAAAGTTCGGCGGCGTCCAACTGTACGATCTCAAATCGAAAAAACTCACCGATGTACCGATTACGGTCAACGCCGACATCAGCGAAGTCCGCCCCCGCTGGGAGAAGGCCGGATCCTCCCTCCGCGACTACGCTCTCTCGCCCAACGGCCGCCGTGCCGTCTTTGAAGCCCGCGGCGAAATCGTCACCGTGCCTGCCGAAAAGGGCGATGTCCGGATCCTCTCCAAATCGCCCGGCGCTCACGACCGCAGTCCATCTTGGTCGCCCGACGGCAAGTCGATCGCCTGGTTCTCCGACGAGAGCGGCGACTACGCCCTGGTTATCCAGGATCAGAACGGCTCCGGCAACAAACGGACCATCCGCATGGCCGACAAGCCCGGCTACTACTTCGATCCCATCTGGTCGCCCGATTCGAAGTGGATCGCCTGCGAGGACAACCGGCTCAACCTGCTTCTTGTCGAAGTCGCCTCCGGCAAAGTCACCACCGTCGCCACCGATCACTACTACGACCCCATCCGGACCTTTAACCCCTCCTGGTCGCCCGACTCCCAGTGGCTGGCCTATACCAAGGAACTCCCCTCCCACTTCCACGCCGTTTTCGCCCACAACGTCGCGGAGAACAAGTCCACCCAACTCACCGACGGCATGAGCGACGCCCGCTATGCCGCGTTCGACCGCGGCGGGCTCTACCTCTACTTCACCGCCTCTACCAACATCGGTCCCACGCTCGGCTGGATCGACATGAACTCGAATCCCTATGCCGTCAACCGGAGCGCCTACGTCATGGTGCTCCGCAAGGAGACCCCCTCGCCGCTCGCCCCGGAAAGCGACGAGGAAGCCGAGAAGAAGGACGCCGACAAGGACAAGAAGGACGAAAAGGTGACCGTTCGTATCGATGCCGACGGCATCGGCCAGCGCATCCTCGCCCTCCCCGTTCCCCCGCGCGACTACGGCGGGCTTGATGCCGGGAAAGCGGGCGAACTCTTCCTCTTTGAAAACCGTGACAATGCTCCGGGTGCCGTCCACAAGTTCGAACTCAAGACTCGCAAAGCGCAGCCTTTCGTCGAAGGCATCGGCGCGTGGACCCTCTCCGCCAACGGCGAAAAGGCCATGTTCCGCAAAGGGGCCCAGTGGTCCATCGTCTCCACCGCCGCCCCCGCCAAGGCCGGTGAAGGCGCCATCAACACCGGCGCCATTGAAGTCTGGGTCGACCCCCGGGAAGAGTGGAAGCAGATGTACCGCGAAGCCTGGCGCATGCAGACCGAATACCTCTACGACCCCAAACTCCACGGCGTCGACGCCCGTGCCATGTCTGAACGGTACGAAAAGTACCTCCGGGGCATCGGCTCCCGCGTTGACCTCAACTACCTCTTCACCGAAATGCTCAGCCACATCGCCATTGGCCATCTCTACATCCGGGGCGGCGATGTACCCTCCGGCAAGGCAGTGCCCGGCGGTCTGCTCGGCGCCGACTACGTAGTCGCCAACGGCCGCTACCGCATTCGGAAGATCTACAACGGCGAGAATTGGAACCCCACGCTCCGCGCCCCGCTCACCGCCCCCGGGGTCGACGTCCGCAACGGGGATTACATCCTCTCTGTCGACGGCCGCGATGTCCGCACGGATCTGGAGATCCACGCTTACCTGGAAGGCCGCGCCAACAAGCAGGTGAAACTGCGCGTCAGTGCCAGTGCCGATGGCGCCAACGCCCGCGAAGCCACCGTCGTCCCGGTCGAATCCGAAGGGGCTCTTCGCTACTACGACTGGGTGGAAGGCAACCGCCGGAAGGTGGACCAGGCCTCCGGCGGCAAACTCGCCTACGTCTACATGCCCGATACCGGCGGCGGCGGTTACGAAAGCTTCGTCCGCTACTACTACGCTCAATCCGGCCGCGAAGGCGTCATCATCGACGAACGGTTCAACGGCGGCGGTCAGGCGGCTGATTACGTCATCGACGTTCTTCGCCGAGAGCCCATGAACTACTGGCGCACCCGTTACGGCAACGACACCACCACCCCCGTCATGGGCATCACCGGCCCGCGCGTCATGATCGTCAATGAGTTCGCCGGTTCCGGCGGCGACGCCATGCCCTACTATTTCCGCTTCCACAAGGTGGGCACCTTGGTCGGTACCCGGACCTGGGGTGGGCTTGTCGGCATTCTGGGTTACCCCCCGCTCATGGACGGCGGCGCCATCACCGCCCCCAACTTCGCTTTCCGCAACCTCACCGGTGCTTTCGATGTCGAAAACAAAGGGGTCGCCCCGGATGTGGAATCATGGAACGATCCAGCCGCTGTGCGCCAGGGTCGCGACCCGCAGTTGGAAAAGGCCATCGCCGTCGCTCTGGAACAGATGAAAAAGACGCCGGCGAAAAAACCAGCTGAGCCCGCCTATCCCAACTACGCGAAATAAACCATGATCCAGTACGATCCCCACAAGTGGCTCGACCATTTCTTCGATGTCCGCGGCTCGCTGGTTCGCGAGATCGGTGGCCGGGTCGCACTGTGCGTGGCCTGGTCGGCGGCCGTCGTCGCATTTCACAAGCACGTCCACGATGTTTCCATGCCCTCGCTCCTCCATACCCTCATGGGCGTGGCCATGGGCATGCTTCTCGTCTTTCGCACCAGTTCCAGCTACGACCGCTTCTGGGAAGGTCGCAAGCTCTGGGGCGGCATCGTCAATGAAACCCGCAATCTCATCCGTGGTGCCAGCGTGCACCTGAAGGACGATCCGGTTCTCCTCTCCCGCCTCACCCGCTGGACAGCCGCTTTCCCCTGGGCCGCCATGCATAGCCTCCGCGGTACCGACGGCCTCGGCCCGCAGGCCCACGAACTTCCCCCGCTCGAAGCCAGAGAGGCCATGGATGCCCAGCACACGGCCCTTGCGGTCGCCGGCAACATCACCCGCTGCCTGCGCGAAGCCCGGGACAAAGGCCTCATCTCCGATATCGTGCTGACCTCTCTCGACCAGAATATCCAGCAACTCGTCGATTACCTCGGCGGCTGTGAGCGCATCCGCAAAACGCCGATGCCCTTTGCCTACGCCGTCCACCTCCGTCGCGCGCTCGTCCTCTACTGCTTCACGCTTCCCTTCGCCATGGTGGAGTCCTTCGGCTGGACCACCGTTGTTGATGTCCTGGTCCTCGCCTACACCTTTTTCGGCATCGAAGAGATCGGCGTCGAAATTGAAGGCCCCTTCGGTCACGACGATAACGACCTCCCTCTCGAAGACATCTGCGAAACCATCCACAAGAATCTCTACGCCATTGCCGGTATCGAAAAGCTGAACCGGGACACCCTGCCGGAAGGCCTCTAGACGCATGTACCCGCGCCTGCGCTGGTTGATGATCGGCCTCGTCTTCCTGGCCACGCTCATCAACTTCATCGATCGCTTCACCGTCTCCACCCTCGCTCCGCTCATCGTCAAGGACCTGAACCTTACCAACCAGCAGTACGCCGGCATCGCCTCCTGGTTCCTGGTCGCCTACTCCATCAGCCATGCCCTCTCCGGGCGCCTCTATGACCGCATCGGCCTCAAGCCCGGATTTTCGCTTTCCATCACCCTTTGGTCGCTCGCCGCCATGGCCCATGCTGCCGCCCGCTCCGCCGGCGCGCTCAGCCTTTTCCGCTTTCTCCTTGGGCTCGGGGAAGCCGGCAACTGGCCTGGTGCCGCCAAGGTCTGCGCCGATTGGTTCCCCATCAAGGAACGCGCCTTCGCCATGTCCATCTTTAACAGCGGCGCCGCGCTTGGCAGTGTCATCGCCACGCCTATTATCGTCGCCCTGCAGATCCGCTTCGGATGGCAGGCGACGTTCCTCATCACGGGTTCGCTCGGGTTCGTTTGGCTCCTTCTTTGGCTCGTCATCTACCGTGCCCCCAATGCCGCCGAGCGCGCCGCGCTGGGCTCCACTGAGTCGCCCGCCGCGGAACGGACTCCCTGGCTGGAACTCGTCCGCCACAAAGAGGTGTGGGCCATTGTTCTCGGGCGGTTCTTCACGGATCCGGTCTGGTGGCTGTATCTCAACTGGCTGCCGCTCTACCTCAGCCGCGTTCACGGCCTCGATCTGAAAGCCATCGCCTGGGCGGCGCCGCTTCCCTTCCTCGTTTCTGACGTCGGATCTCTCCTCGGCGGCGGTAGTGCCGCGTTCCTTATCGGCCGCGGGTGGAGCGTCGACAAAACCCGCAAAACCCTCATCGTCATCGGTGCCGCCTGCATGGCCGCCGGCTGCGGAATTCTCACCACAACCAATGTCTATGCCGCTCTCGCCTGGATGTCCGTTGCCGCCTTCGGCTTCCAGTTCTGGGTCAACAACGTCCAGACGCTTCCTTCCGACTACTTTCTCCCGCAATCGGTCGGCTCTGTCGCCGGCATGGGTGGCCTGGGTGCCGGCGTCGGTGCCTTGCTCTTCACACTCTCCACCGGATGGCTCGTCGACAACTTCGGCTACACCCCGGTCTTGATTATCGTCGCCGTCCTCCCTGTCATCGGCAGCGTCGCTCTCCTGGCGCTCGGGGGTACTATCCGCCCCCTGTCGAAATAAGATACCGTTGTCGCTATGAAGACCCGCTCCCTCCCTCTCCTCCTCGGCGTCGCCTTCGCGGCGCTCTCCTTCGCCGCCGATATCACCGGCAAATGGACCGCCAAGGTTCCCGGTCGCAACGGCGACCAGGAAACCACGTTCACCTTCACGCAGCAAGGCGAAAAACTCACCGGCTCCATCACCGCCCGCCAGGGTGAGCGGCCCATCGCCGAAGGCTCCGTGAAGGGCGACGCCGTCTCTTTTATCGTCGAAAGCCAGCGCGGCAAACAAACCTACAAGGGCACCATCGCCGGTGCGGAAATCAAGTTCAAACGCGAATCCGGCCAGGGCGAACCTCGCGAATTCACCGCCAAAAAGGCCCAGTAACTCCCATGACTCTCCGCTTCGCGGCCGCCGCCCTTCTGGCGGCCGCGTCCTCCCACGCCCAAAGCAATCCCCGCTTCGTCCAGTTCGCGCCCTCCACCACCAAGGGCGCCCTCTACGCGCCGGATAAGGGCCCCGCGCCCCGTGTCGCGGTCATCCTCACCCATCGCACCGCCAATTTTCTCTCTCATATCGCCACGCGCGAACTCGCCTCCCGCGGCTTCCTCGTTCTCGCCATGAACCCCCGCTTCGAAAATAACGAAGCCCAGGTGAACTGGGACGAAATCGCGCTCGATATCAAGTCCGGCGTCGAGTTCCTTCGCCGCCACCCTGGTATCACCAAGGTCATTCTCTTCGGCCATAGCGGCGGCGGTACGTCGATGAGCTACTATCAGGCCGTCGCCGAAAAAGGCCCCGCCGTCTGCCAGGACGCCGCCAAGCTCTCTCCCTGCACCAAGGCCCTTGCCGGCCTTCCCGCCGCCGATGGCGCCGTCTTCATGGATGCCCACCCCGGCAACTCCATTAACGGTCTCCGCAGTATCAACCCCTCCATCCTCGATAACGACCCGGCCCGCGTCGACCCCTCCCTCGACCCGTTCAACCCGAAGAACGGCTACAACCCCTCCGGCCCCTCCCACTACTCCGCCGAGTTCAAGGACCGCTACTTCCGCGCCCAGGCCCGCCGCATGAACTCGTTGATTGCCATTGCCCTCGACAAGCAGAGACGGATCAGGGCCGGAACCTACCCCTACTCGGACGATGACGCCTTTCTCATCACCGGAGGCCAGGGCGCCCGACTCATCAGCCTCGATCCCTCGCTCCGGGACCGGACCAATCAGCCGCGGAAACTGCTGAAAAACGACGGTACCGTCGCCACCCAGATCGTCGAAAGCGCCATGCGCTACGGTGCCCCGTCCGGCGCCCGCCCCACCTTCGCAGGAACCGCCCGCGTGCTCACCCTCCGCTCTTTTCTGAGCGCCAATGCCATTCGCGCCACCCACTCCCAGAACGAGATCGATTACTGTTCCACCAACAACTCGGTTCCCTGCGCTGTCAAGAGCATCACGGTCCCCGTCCTGTTCGCCGCCATGGGCGGCTACACCTTCATCCGCGACAACGAACTCCACTATGAACTCGCCGCCAGCAAGGACAAGGACTTCATCGTCGTCGAAGGCGCCACACACGGTGCCACCCCCTGCAAAGAGTGCGAGACCACCCCGGGCCAGTACGGGAACAGCGTCCGCAACTTCTTCGACTACGTCGCCAAATGGATCAACAATAGGTACTGAAACCAGGCGATGCGTGCTCTCACTCTTTTCTCTTTTTGTCTTCTCGCCGCCGCGGCCGAGCCTGCCCCGTTTTCCCACAAAACGCACGCCGGCCTGAATCTTCCCTGCACCTTTTGCCACAAATCGGCCCAAACGGCCGAGCGCGCCACCTTCCCCGCCTGGAAAACCTGCGCCACCTGCCACACCGAAAAGCCGGAACAGGCCATCCCCTCGCAACGGGTCTACAAACTTCCAGACTTCGTCTTCTTCAGCCACGCCCGCCACACCGCCGCCAAGGTCGAATGCGCCGCCTGCCATGGCGACGTGAAGGCGCAGGCGAAGATCGAACTCCACCGGTCCACCAAAATGGCCGCCTGTGTCGATTGCCACAAAGAATCCAAAGCCACCATCGTCTGCAACGCCTGCCACGAACTCGGCCAATAAAGGAAACCGCCCATGCCCCTCTCCCGCCGCCACTTTCTCCTTGCCTCCACCGCCGCCGCCGCGGCCACCCAGGAAAAAAAGGTCATCCCCTGGTACGAGGAACCCTTCCTGGGTATTCACAAAAAGGTGAAAAATCCCGTCAAAATCGCCAGTATTCAGCTCCTGAAGGCCGGTTCCGACTACTTTTTGGAGGTCACTTCCACCGACGGCGCCAAGGGTATTTGCCGTACCAAGCAGATGGAGGACTACATCGCCATCCTCTACCGCCGGGTTGTGCCGACGTTCCTCAACAAGGATGCCCGCGACATCGAAACCCTCATCGACGATGTCTACACGGTTAACTACAAACTCGCCGGTCAGGCCTTCTGGTGTCCTGTTGCCTACGTCGAACAGGCCATCTTTGACCTCCTCGGCAAGACCGCCAAACTCCCCGCCGGCGAACTGTTCGGCGGCGTCATCCGCAAAGAGATCCCCGTCTACCTCTCCGGTTCCGGCCGGGACACCACCGCCGAACAGGAAGTGGATGTCTATGTCCGCGGTCTTGCGGAAACCAACGCGAAAGCCGTCAAATTCAAGATCGGCGGCCGCATGAGCCGGAATCTGGACGCCTATCCCGGCCGCACCGAAACCATGATGAAGCTCGCCCGCAAGCGCATGGGCGACAACATCGTCATCAACGCCGACGCCAATGGCAGCTACAACGCCGCCAAGGCCATCGAAGTCGGCAAAATGCTCGAGGACCTGAAGGTCAACTTCTTTGAGGAACCCTGCCCGTGGGAGGAACTCGGCGAAACGCAGAAGGTGGCCGCCGCGCTGAAGATCAAGATCGCCGCTGGCGAACAGGACGCCAGCCTCTGGCGTTTTCTCTGGATGATGGAGAACAAGGTGGTGAGCATCGTCCAGCCCGATCTCAACTACAACGGCGGCTTCGTCCGCGCCCTGCGTGTGGCCCGCATGGCGAAGAAGTTCGGCCTGCCGATTGTCCCGCACAACACGCAGACCGGCGCTTCCGCCGTCAATATCGTGCAGTTTGCTTCGGCCGTGGAAAATATCGGCGGGTACATGGAATTTCCCCACCGCGGTAATGAGAAAAAGGAGACGTGGTACACGCCCGAGTTCAAGATCCGCAACGGCACCGTCACCGTTCCCGAAGCGCCCGGCCTCGGCATCCAGTTCGACCCGGCCTACCTCGCCAAGGCCGTCAAAGTCACGATTTAGTCTTTCTTCGCCGTCCAGGTCCCTTCGGCCTGCCCGGCATAATCCGCCTTCCCCTTCATCTCGGTCGCGCTCACCACCGTGCCCGAATAGACAATCGTGCCGCCCGAAATCTCAAACGTGAAGTCCACCTTGTCGCCCTTCACGGTGCCCTTCAGTTTGGACTCTCCCAACTGCCCGGCGTAGGTGCCCGTCAGCGTCTCCCCCTTCTGCTGGAAGCTGAACTTCGGCGATCCGCCCTGTCCGCCCAGGTCTACCTGGAACGTCCAGTTCCCGCTGATATCGGCGGCCAAAAGCGGAAGCGCGGCAAGAAAGAGAAGCAGGCGGCGTGTCATAACGTATGTGATTATGGCGCAGTATATGGGGGTTGTGAAGCGCCGTGAATTCCTCTACCTTCTCAACCCGGCGGCCGCCACGGCCTGCAAATGCTCGACCGAAGATCAGCTCCGTAAACTGCCCGACGACCACCTCGTCATTGCGTTCCGCGGTTCGGTCACTCACGTCGAAGTTCTTCCGGATCACCCGAACCTCACCCGTCGTCACCCCCTGGCTGCGACCTTTCGCGTCGATGAGGTGTGGCGCGGGGATGTTCCGGCCCGCATCGTCATCCATTCTCTAACTCCCAAAGGGGGCGATTGCGATGGATTCCACTTCCGCGCCGGCGAAGAACGGGTGGTCTACGCCCTCCCGGAACGTGCAGGGCCGGTCTACCCGAAATGGGGACCAGGCTTCTATCGCGGATGGTCGGACGTCGTTCCGGAAGGGACACGAATCTTCGTCCCGGTTGCCTGTTATCCGCAAGGCCTCACGCGCCATCTCCGCGAACATCTCCGGCGCCTCGGCCCCGGCCACCCGCCCGCGGTAAAGTAACCCTATGCGACACCTGATCCTCCTCCCCCTGCTCGCCGCCACCCTCCTCGCCGCTGACTGGAAAAAGGAGGCCATCTTCCGCGCCACCTTCGACGGCTCTCCCCATGCCAAACTGGCCGCCGGCGACAAATCCATCTATTCCGCCCCCAACTACAAGGAGCCCGGCAAACCCTCCCTGGAAGGCTCCGGCGTCGAACACGCCAAAGGCGCCGGCCGCAAAGGCGATGCCCTCAAATTCCCCACCAAGAACACGAAAGCCGTCTACTTCAAGGCCGCCAACAACGTCAACCCCGTCGACGGCACGCTCTCCTTCTGGCTCAAGCTCGACCCCGACCAGGACCTCGCTCCCGGCTTCTGCGACCCCATCCAACTCACCGACAAGGCCTATAACAACTCCGCCATCTGGGTCGATTTCACCAAGGACGACAAACCCCGCCACTTCCGCCTCGGCGTCTTCGGCGCCCTGAAAGCCTGGAACCCCGGCAACATGGAGCCCGACAAGAACCCGGCCTTCAACAACCGCCTCGTGGTCGTGAAGAAGCCCCCGTTCACCCGCGAGAAGTGGACCCATGTCGCCATCGTCTACTCCGGCCTCGGATCCGCCTCCGGCGCCGCCACTCTCTACCTGAACGGCGAATCTCAGGGCGCCAACAGCACCATCAAGGAAGCGTTTGATTGGAACATGGCCAATACCACCATCCGCCTCGGCGTGAACTACGTCGGGCTGATGGACGATGTCGCCGCCTTCCGCCGTCCCCTCACCCCCGAAGAGGTGAAGGAACTGGCGAAAGGGAAGTGGTAATTACCCCTTCCGGCGAACAACGAGCCGCGTTTTCGCGCGCGGCGTGGAATCGTAGCTGTACGACTCGGCCAGAATCTCCGCCTGCTCCGCCTGGTGCCGCTTCAGCGAACCAGGCGCCGGGCTGGCCGATTCCGCCCGCCCGATGTAGCGCAGCGCGCGCCGTGCCGGATCCAGGATCGGCTGAATGTGCTCCCGCACAAACCGCCACGCTCCCATATTTTTCGGCTCTTCCTGCACCCAGCAGACTTCCGCTGTCACCGGATACCGCATCAGCACGTCCTGCAACTCTGCCTTCGGGAACGGATAGTACTGCTCCACCCGGACCAGCGCCACGCCCCGCGCCGCAATCTTCTCGCGGTGCTCGGCCAGTTCGTAGTAGATCTTCCCGCTCGTCAGCAACACCCGGCGCACCTCATCGGCCGCCATCATGTTCGTGTCGCCGATAATCTCCCGGAATCCGCCGCTGGTCAGTTCGTTCAGCTTCGACGTCGCCTTCACATGCCGCAACAGGCTCTTCGGCGTCATCACGATGAGCGGCTTCCGCATCCCGCGCCGGTCTTCTCCGCCGTGCATCTGCCGCCGCAGCAAGTGGAAGTACTGCGCCGGAGTCGTCGGGTTCACCACCTGCATATTGTCTTCCGCGCACAGCGTGAGGAACCGTTCCAGCCGCGCCGAACTATGCTCCGGCCCCTGCCCTTCCTGCCCGTGCGGCAGTAGCAGCACCAGCCCGTTCGGCTGGCCCCACTTCGAGTAGGAGCACGAAATGAACTGGTCGATCATGATCTGGGCGCCGTTGGCGAAGTCGCCGAACTGCCCTTCCCACATCACCAGGCTCAGCGGGTCGGCCACCGAGTAGCCGAACTCATATCCCATCACCGCGTATTCGCTCAGGCTGGAGTCCCAAACTTCGAACTTCGCCTGGTTCGGAGCCAGATGCTGCATCGGGATATACGGCTCGCCCGTTTCCGAATCATGGAACACCAGGTGCCGCTGGCTGAACGTGCCGCGCCCGCAGTCCTGTCCGGACAGCCGCACCGGCGTGCCTTCCAGCACCAGCGAACCAAACGCCATCGCTTCCGCCGCCGCCCAGTCCAGGGTTCCGCCGTCCAGAATGTGGAGCCGCGAATCCAGGAACTTCTTCAGCTTCGGGTGCACATGGAAATCTTCCGGGAACGCCGTCGATCCATAAACCACCCGCTGCAAAGTCGCCAGGTCCGACGCCGTCTGCGGGATTTCCCGCCGCACATCCACTTCGTCCACAACCGCCAGTTCCTGATACTCCAACTGCTGCGCGTTCTGCTGCGCGCGCGCATGGGCATCGGACAACCGCTGGTTGATCGACTTGCGGATCCGGTCCACTTCCTCCTGCGTGACCACCTTCTCCCGCACCAGCCGCTCCGAATACAAGGTCGCCACACTCGGGTGCGCCTTGATCTTCCGGTACATGATCGGCTGCGTGTAGCTCGGATCGTCGGCCTCGTTGTGCCCGTGCCGGCGGTAGCAGATCATGTCGATCACGACATCCTTCTTAAACCGCTGCCGGAACTCGTAGGCTACCCGCGCCACATGCACGCAAGCTTCCGGATCGTCGCCATTCACATGGAACACCGGCGCATCCACTGCCCGCGCGATATCGGTCGCGTAAATCGAGCTGCGGCTGTCGTCGGGCCGCGTTGTAAACCCGATCTGGTTGTTGATCACCAGGTGCACCGTGCCGCCAGTGGTGTAGCCGTCCAACTGCGACAGGTTCAGCGTCTCCGCCACCACGCCCTGACCCGCAAACGCCGCGTCGCCGTGAATCAGCAGCGGAATCACCCTCTCCCGCTTCACGTCGCCCAGCCGGTCCTGCTTCGGCCGCACAATGCCTTCTACAACAGGGTTCACCGCTTCCAGGTGGGAAGGGTTCGGCGCCAGGCTGACCACAATCTCCCGTGCCGACGCTGCCCGCCGCACGCCGGTCGCGCCCAGGTGGTACTTCACGTCGCCCGATCCCTGCGTCGAGCCTTCCGTTGGGTTGCCTTCGAACTCCGAGAGAATCTGCTCCGGCTTCTTCCCGATAATGTTCGTCAGCACGTTCAGCCGCCCGCGGTGCGCCATGCCGATCACAATCTCGTGCACCGCTCCGTCGGCCGCCCGCTCGCAAATCTCGTCGCAAATGGCGATCGCCGATTCGCCGCCTTCCAGCCCGAACCGCTTCGTACCCACGAAGCGCGTTCCCAGGAACGATTCAAAACCCTCCGCCTCATGCAGCCGTTCCAGAATCCGCAGACGGTCCGCCACGGCCAGGGTCCCGGCCTTAAACTCCATTCGCTGCTGCAGCCACGTCTTCTGTTCCGGCGACTGGATGTACATGTACTCCGCGCCCACCTTGCCGCAGTAGGTCTGCCGCAAGGTCTCCAGAATCTCCCGCAGGGTCAGCACCAGGTGCGATGCGCCTTCGCCCACGCCCTGGCCCAGCGAACCCGTCACAAACTCCCGGTCCAGATCCCAGATCGTCAGCCCGTAGTGCGCCGGATCGAGTTCCGGATGATAGTGCGATTCCGCCCCCAACGGGTCCAGATCCGCAATCAGGTGGCCGCGCATCCGGTAAGCATTGATCAACTGCAGAATCGCCGACTCTTTGCTGACTTCCACCTGCCGCATCGCCGTCTGCCGCGGCGCCACTGCCCGGTCCGGCTCCCACTTCACCGGCTTGTGCGGCATCCGCAGATCGGTAAAGATCGTGTCGTAGAAGTTGTCTTCGCCCTGCAGCAGGCCCTGCAGCCTGGCCAGGAACATGCCGCTTTCGGCGCCCTGAATAATCCGGTGGTCGTACGTACAGGTGACCGTCATCACCTTGCCGATACCCAGCATCGCCCGCATCTCCGGCGCCACGCCCTGATATTCGGCCGGGAAATCCATCGCTCCCGTCGCGATAATGCAGCCTTGCCCCGGCATCAGCCGCGGAATCGAGCCGACCGTCCCGATCGTCCCCGGGTTCGTCAGCGACAGCGTCGTCCCCTGGAAGTCCGGCAGCGTCAGCTTGCCCTTCCGCCCCCGGTTGATCAAATCGTCGTAGGCCTTCAAAAACTCACTGAAGCTCAGCGATCCGGCATTCTTAATGCTCGGCACCACCAGGGACCGCCCGCCGTCGCGCGACGGCAGATCGATCGCCAACCCCAGGTTGATATGATTCCGCACCACCTTGAACCCCTCGCCATTGTTCTGCGTGTAGGAGCAGTTCAACGACGGGTTCGATTCCAGCGATTTCACAATCGCCCACCCGATCAGGTGCGTGTAGGAGATCTTCGACAGCCCCAACAGCGTCCGGTGCTGGTTGATGATCCGGCGATTTTCGTCAATCACCTTCACCGGAATGGAACGCTGGCTCGTCGCCGTCGGTACCGACAGCGACAGGATCATGTTTTCCGCAATCCGCGCGGCCGTGCCGCGCAGCGGAACCAGTTGTTCGTTGGAGTCGACTTCTTTCGAGCCCGCCGGGCTCGGTTGGACGGAGGATTCGGTTTTTGTCACTTGCTGTGTCTGGGGGGCCGCCACCGGCGGCGCAGGAGTCGGGGCCGGCGCCGCTGCGGGCGCTGCCGGGGCTGCTGCTGCGGGTGCCGCCACGGGCGCCGGCGCGGCAACAGGAGCCGGAGTTGGAGCAGGAGCCGGAGTCGGAACAGGCGCCGCCGCCACGGGCGTGGCCACCGGCGTTCCATTCGCTTTTCCCTCGGCGGCAAATTCGCTCTGCCACGCCGAGTCCACAAACGAGTGGTTATGCAGATACTGCTGGTACAGTTCTTCTTCCAGCCAACTGTTTACGTCGATCTTGGTGCTGTCCGACATGGGAATGTGTGTCTTTAGTGAGAAAAAAGGTGTGTAGACGCGAAAAGGCGCACGAAAGGCGTGCCTTCCCTTTTTCATCTTATCGTATTTGGCTCGTCACCCAATCAGTGAGAATCGCCTCGGAAATCGGGCAAGCCGGCGTTTTTCCGTCTAAAACGGCGCTTACGAAGTCCTCCACAATCGGAAAATGCAGGTTCGCGTGCGCCGGCAGGTGCATCTCCCCCGCCGGAGTTCCCAGCCGGGGGCCGTTCAACGGGTCGAGTTCCAACGCTCCCTCCGTCCCCACAATCCGGCACTGGTCCCGGTCCACCCGGCTGTGCCACCGGACGTCCACCACTCCCCGCACCCCGCCGGCATACTCCGCCAGCACCGTCGCGTTGTCTTCCACCCCGTAGGTGTGCACCGCGTTCGAAACAAACCCCGTCGCCCGCACCGGCTTCCCGAACAGGAAATTTAACAGGTCAATCCGGTGGGAGGCGATATCGTACAACGGCCCGCCCCCGGCCAGCGCCGGATCCACCAGCCACCCCCGGAATCCGTCCTCCGGCAGAAACCACCCGTGGCAGTTCAACTCCGCCAGCACCGGCCGCCCGATCGCCCCCGCCTCCATTAACCGCTTTGCCTCCAACACCTTCGGGTATCGCCGCCGGTAGTACGCCACCGCGCACACCACCCCGCTTCGCCCTGCCGCATCCGCCATCTCCTCGGCCTGCCCGTAGTTCATCGCCGTCGGTTTCTCGCACAGGACATGCTTCCCCGCCGCCAGTGCCGCCAATACCGAGGGATGGTGTAGCGCCACCGGCGTTGCCACATACAGCGCGTTCACAGCCGGGTCCGCCAGCCCCTCGGCCAGCGTCGCATAGCCTCGCACCCCGTACGCCGCGGCCTTCTCCGGCCGCGACGTCACCACCGCTGCCAGACGCGACCGCGGCTCACTCAATATCGCCGGTATCACCCGTTTGGTCGCAATATCCCCAACACCCGCCACCAGCCACTGGATCATCCCTCTATCCTAGCGGGCAATCCCTATTTGTAAATGTGATCTCCTGGCGGCTTTTCTTTGTGCCGCTTCATCAGGAAATAAATACCGAGGCCCGCCAATATCACCAACGGAGCCCCAATAACCGCCCAGTGTTGCAGATCGATCTCCATGACTCACCTCCGTGGATCACTTCCTCAATTGCGCCCCCAGCATACCACCCCCTCTTCTCAAATGAAATGGCCTTCATCTATGCGTCTTCCGGCGCTACCATGGGGGTGCCGTGCGCTTCCTCGCCCCCTTCCGGTCTTATCGCACCAAGCTCCAGGCCGCCTTCCTCGGCCTTGCCGCTCTCGCCATTGCCGCCACTACCTGGGAAGCCGGTGCCGGCGCCTCCAGCGCCCTCCGCTCGGCCACCATCGATCGCCTCAACGTCATCCGCCAAACTCGCGCCCGCCAGATCGAACGCTACTTCGAAGACGTCAACAGCCACCTCCTCGCCCTCGCCTCCGACGAATCCACTATCACCGCCCTCGAACTCTTCGAATCCGCCTGGCCCCAACTCGCCGCCCCTCCCTCCTCCCCGGAGGCCCTCGCCAAGCATTACGGCGCTCTCCAACCCTGGATCCCAGCCGATCCCCATGCCCGCGCCCTCCAGTTCCACTACATCGTCAACAACCCCCACCCGCCCGGCGCTAAGGACCGCCTTCTCTCCGCCCCCGCCGCCGGTCCTTACGCCGCCGCCCACACCCGCTTCCACCCAACGCTCCACCGCTACCAGAGCGCCTTCGGCTTCTACGACATCTTCCTCATCGATCCCTCCGGCCGCATCCTTTACACCGTCTTCAAGGAAATCGACCTCGGCGCTACTCTCACCCATCCTCTGTACCAGAACACCGCCCTCGCCCGCGCCCACCGCCGCGCCATGGCCCTCCCCGAACCCGAAAAGGCCGTCCTCGAAGACTACGCCCCCTATACCCCCTCCCAGAACGCCCCCGCCGCTTTCGCCGCCACCCCTGTCTGGCGCCGCGGCGAAAAGATCGGAGTCCTCGCCATCCAGGTCGCCATCGATCAGGTCGATCGCGTCATCTCCGGCAACGGCCACTGGCTCGACGAAGGCTTCGGCCAGTCCGGCCAGGCCTTCATGGTCGATGCCAACAACAATCCCCGCTCCGGCACCCGGTTCCCGTCCTCCCGCCCCGGCGCCCCCCGTCTCCGCTCCTCCGCTCCCCTCGCCGTTCCCGACGTCCAATGGTCCATCGTCGCCGAAATCGATGCCGCCGAAGCCCTTGCCCCCGTCGGCCAGCTTCAACTCCGCATCGCCGCCTACGGCCTTCTCCTTGCCGCCGTCTTCTTCTTCTTCGCCCGCTGGCTCGCCAACGGGGTCACCGCACCCGTCCTCGCCCTCGCCGCCAGCGCCCGCCGCCTCGGCTCCCGCGACTTCCGCGCCCGCCTTGTCGTCCATCGCAACGACGAAATCGGCGAACTCGCCGACTCCTTCAATCGCATGGCCGCCGACCTCGAACAGACCACCGTCTCCAAACACGCCGTCGATCAGATTCTCGCCTCCCTCCTCAATGCCGTATTCGTTGCCGAAAACGGCCGCATCACCCGCGCCAATCCCGCCGCCGAAAGCCTCCTCGGCTACCCCCCCGGCGAACTCATCGGCCTCCCGGTCCCTGTCACCAACGCTCCCATCGGCCGCGCCGCCGTCGAGACCGAACTCTCCCGCCGCGATGGCTCCTTCGTCCCCGTCCTCCTCGCCGCCGCCTACATGGAATCGGAATCCTCCGTCGTTTACGCCGCGCAGGACATCACCGAACTACGCCGTCTCTCCGGCCGCCTTATCGCTGCCCAGGAAGACGAACGCCGCCGCATCGCCCGCGAACTCCACGACGATTTCTCCCAGCGCCTCGCCGCCGTCGCCATCACCGCCGGCCTCTCCAAAAACGAACCCCTCCGTTCCCAGATCGCCTCCCTCGCCGAAGAGCTCCACGCCCTCTCCCGCCGCCTCCACCCCGCCATGCTCGACGACCTCGGCCTGGAAGCCGCCGCCGCTTCCGAATGCCGCGCCTCCTTCGAGCGTGGCGGCCCCCCAGTCGACTTCATCGTCGAAGGCGCCCTCCCCTCTCACGTCCCCGAAATCGACCTCGCCCTCTACCGTATCCTCCAGGAAGCCCTCCGCAACATCGCCCGCCACGCCCACGCCCAGCAAGTCACCGTCCGCCTCCGCCCCTACGAAATCGAAATCACCGACGATGGCCTTGGCTTCCAGCCCGATTCCGTCTCCCACGGCCTCGGCCTCGCCTCCATGGAGGAACGCGTCCGCCTCCTCGGCGGTCAGTTCACCCTCACCACACACCCCGGCCGCGGCACCACGATCCACGCCAGATGCAAACCATAAAACCCCGTATCCTCCTTGCCGACGATCATAAAATCGTCCTCGACGGCCTCAATGTCCTCCTCTCCCCGGAGTTCGACATCGTCGGCACCGCCGCCGACGGCCGCCAACTCGTCGAGAAAGCCCTCGCCCTCCGGCCCGATGTCATCGTCGCCGACATCTCCATGCCCATGCTCAACGGCATCGAAGCCGCCCGCCAGCTTCCCAAATCGAAATTCGTCTTCCTCACCATGCACCCGGACCCCTCCTACCTCCTCCGCGCCCTCGAAGCCGGTGCCCTCGCCTATGTCCTCAAACACGCCGCCTCGGAAGAACTCATCACCGCCATCCGCCATGCCCTCGCCGGCCAGTCCTACATCTCCCCGGGCCTCCGTACCCCGGCCATCGACGAAATGCTCGACGAAACCCGCGTCCACCTCCGCCACTCCCTCGAACTCACCCCCCGCCAGCGCGAAGTCCTCCAACTGATCGCCGAAGGCAAATCCGCCAAGGAAATCGGTGGCATTCTCAATATCTCCCCCCGTACCGTCGAAACCCATAAGTACAAAATGATGGACGACCTCGGCGTCAAAACCTCCGCCGAACTCATCCAACACGCCATCCGCCAGGGTCTCGTCTCTCCGTAATTTTGCGGATACCGCCCTACCCGCCTTCCGCCCCAAACTGGGGACATGAAAACCCTGCTAATCTTCGCTTTAACACTCTCTGCCTTGGCCGCCGATAAGGCACAACCCCAAATGACCAAAGCCGAACACAAAGCCGAAGCGGCCCGCCTCGCTTCCCGGGCGTCCGAGCTAGCGGAAAAAGCCCGCAAACACGAAGCCAATGCCGAGCGCCTCTCCAAGCCCGGCTACAACGCCATGCAACACAAATGGCCCGCCCTCGCCAACGGTCCCCTCGAACTCGAACGCCAGCGCGCCATGCAGGCCCGCCGCGCCGAGTCCGAAACCCGCGAAAAACTCGCCTTCCATGCCGCCCAGGCCTCCGGCGATACCCCCGCAGAACCCTAAAGACCTACGTCTGGTCTCCCCACTTCACATCCCGCGGGTTCACCCGGTTCACTCGACCCGGGTGAACCTGCCCGTCTTCCAACTGCACCCACATCGTCACGGACCGAAACTTCCGCCCCTCCCATTCATACTCGCAATACCGCACCTCGTCTTTGTCCAGGTAGCTCTTCACCCCATCACCCACCTTCACGCCCATCCCCGTCAGCTCCGCCAGAAACGCATCCATCGCCATCGACCGCCCCCGCCCCTCCACCGCCACCCGCTCCACCGCCTTCGCCTCCTCCTCGGTCTTCCAGTGATGCCATACCCCGAAGGCACCTATCCCCACCGGTAACACCGCCAGTGCCAAAAACGGCAGCCCCACTCCCCCGTCTCCGTCTCCCAATCCATATCGCTTCGTCAGCCACGCAAACGTACCGAACATCCACATCCCCATCCCCAATCCCAGCGCACCCGCCCATGGCTCTGCCCCGTCCAGGCTAATCGCTCCCTCCCGCTCCGTGCCCGCAATTCGCGCTCCCCGCTCCCACGCGTCCAGAAAGGCGTGCGTGAACACATCGTCCACTCCCACCCGCCGTTCGGATGCCAGGTTCACTACCGCCCGTGTATCTCCCCGCTCCAGCCGTAGATCCCCCACCGCGAAAAGTGCTTTATACGGCCCCCGCTTTCCCCGCAATTCCCGCACCTCCAGCCGCACGGTCCGGTCCACCACGCGAAACTCCACCGTCCGCGTCAAACGCCACCGGTTCACCTCCCGCAGCGCAAACGCCGCGAAGAGGATCGTTACCGCCAGCAGAAACCAGTACACCAGCTGAATTGGCAAGTTCCGCGTTGGTTCCATTCCATCCATTGCCCCGCATTCTACACCCGTCGGCAACTCCGGCAACCGTTTGGCGCCCGAATTGCTCAATAATGGGGCATGTCCAAGCTCGATCAAGCCCGTGAGATCCAGCTCGCCGAGCGAATTCGCCAGGGTGAACCCGGCGCATTTGAAGAGTTCGCCGCCGCCTTCGGCCGCCGGCTCTTCCAGTACAGCCTCCTGGTGTGCGGCCAACGCGAGGACGCCGAGGAGGTCGTTCAGGATACGCTCCTCAAGCTCCACGACAACATCGCCGGCCTTCGCGAACCTGCCCGCATTCGCCCCTGGGCCTTCCGCATCGCCCGGAATGTCTGCCTGATGAAGCGTCGCTCCGCCCAGTGCGCCGCCTCCCGCCAGGTCACCCTTTCCGCCGATCTCGACGAATCCCTCCTCGCCCGCGGCCTCGAATCCGGCGCCTCCATCCCCCAGCTCTACCGAGCCATCGCCCGTCTCCCGGAGGAGCAACTGATGGTCTTCCTCCTCCGTGCTGTCGAAGGCATGACGACCCTCGAAACCGCCGATGCTCTCTCGCTTTCCGAAGAGGCCGTCAAAGGCCGGCTCAAGCGTGCCCGGCAATCTATTCAGGAGCAGATTGCCGGGCAACGGTAACTTTTACTCGCCGCGCGGCCCGTTGTGGCACTGGTAGCAACCAATTTGGGTACCCTTGGCGAACCTGCGCGTCCCCCACTCGGTCTTGAAGGTCCGCGCCGTCTTCGCCGCCGATAGCACCGTCCCCCGGTAGTCCGCCCCGTGGCACGTCCGGCACTGCCCCGCGTCCCGCTCCGCCGCGTCTTCGTGCTTGTCCACCCAGCTCTGTCCGATCGGATGCAGCCCGTGCGGCCCGCCCGATACGGTTTTCAGTTCCGCCGTCCCGTGGCACGCCTTGCACTCCGTGAGAGTCCCGGGGTACCCCTGCAGTTTGATCGATTGCAGGTTGTCGTTCAGATGCGAGCTCGGATACTCCGCGTGCGTCGAACCATGACAAGCCGAACACTGCAGGCCCCCATGCCCCTTCGAGAACCGGTAGAGGTCCAGCCCCGCCGCCGGCGTGTTCGCGTTGGTCGCAAACGTCGGGTCCACCGCTACCCGCGGCGCCCCGCCCGCAAAGGCATCCGTATACCGGATCTGCCCGTTATTCTTCATCGCCGTTCCCGTATGGCAGTTCTGGCACGACGGCTCCTGTAGCCACCCGCTTCGCGTCGACGCACCCACCGCGCTCATGTTCCCGTGGCAACTCTGGCACTGCATCGTCATCGATCCGTCTTTCTCCGTCGCGTTCCCCATCGCACCCCGCAAACACTTCGTCTCGGACCCGGGGTGGCAACGGTAACACGCCGACCGGTTATTCAACGCGTCCAGCGTCAGGAAATTCGTCGGATCCACCACATTCGCATGCCGCGAATGTATCGCCCGTGTCAACGGCGCAATCCCCGCCTGCCCCGTCCCCGGCAATGCATTCGACCCGTGACACGACGCACATAGCACCGGCCGTCCCCCCTCCACCGTCGCCGCCAGTCCCGCCAGGTTCAGCCCCACCGCCGCCAGCGCGTTCCGGTAGGCCGGATTCCCCGCCTGCCGCTCATCATGCAGCCGCAGCACGTTCCATTTGTAGTCTTTCTCCGCGTCGCTCAGGAACGCCCAGCCCGCCGCCGGCCGCGCCGTGCTCGTCGACCCCGACGCATGGCACGCCACACAGTTCATCTCATCGGACACCGGGAGGACAATGTCGGTGAACGCCAGCGCCGTCCCCGTCGAACTCCGCGCCGTCACTCGCATCATCGGATAGTAGTTCTTCGCACCCCGGTCATCGTAGGGCAGAATCGGCACCCCCTCCCCGGTGAACCAGGCAAAGGGAGAGTCGAACCGCATCCGCTGCGCCGTGTTCCCCGGCCCAGGCATTGCGAACCCGGCCAGCCCCATATCCGCCGCCAGCGCCGCCCCGTACAGCGGCTTGGAAAACTGCCAGAAATTGCTCTTCCCCACCGACGTCCGGTTCATCGATCCCGCCGGATCCATCACCGCCTGGTAGCTTAGCGTCACCCCCGTCTTCACCAGCTTCCCGGAGCTGTTCACCACTTGGGCATGGAACGTGTTGAACGGCGGCAGGATCGAGTAAATCGAATAGTCCTTCCCGTCCACGCAGTGCATGCCCAAGTCGTTCCAGGCAATTACCTTCCACCCGTTTTGCGCCCAGAGCCCCGTCCCCAGCGCCGTCATCGTGACCAGATGCAGAGTCTTCATCGATTCCTCCTGTCACCGGGGATGCGGTTTTTTCCCCAAAGGGTCGCGGGACGGCTATCTTTTTCTCAAATACATCCCCACCAGGTTTCCCAACTCCGGGCTCTCCAGTGTCTCGGCAAACCTGGCCACCACCCGCGCCTCGTCCGGAAACCAGCCGTCCTCGTACACAAGAACACCCGCCATCCCTCGAAGCGCGTTGACCTCTTCCCCCTCCCGGACACCTTTCCCCCGTAACTCCTCCGCCAAGGCCGCCGCCGCCTCCCAATACTCTTTCGCCCTCTCGTCCTTCCGCAGCCCCGCATGCCGCGTCAACGCCTTCATCGCCAACGCCCGTTCTGGTCCTCGCAGCGCCCGGACCAGTTCTTCCTCCACTCCCGCAATCTGCGCCAATCGATCCGCCGCCTCCGCCTGCACCAGCGAATCGTACCGGTCCCCCAGAAAAGGCAGAATCTCCGCCATTCCCTTGCCCGCCTTCACCTTTTCGATCTCTCTTGTCGCCTTCCCCAACTCGGTCACATACCCCGTGCTCTCCCCGGTGACGTAAAGATAACTTCCCGCGCCGCCTGCGATCGCCAATCCCACACTCGCCGCCACCACCCATCCCGCCTCTGGCCGGCCCCACGCCACCAGCACTCCGCCTGCCGCCAGCACCGCCGGAACCAGAAACCCGATCGCCGCCAGCACCGTCGCACTTCCCAATCCCCGGCTCACCGCCGTCGCGCAGAATATGTTCACAGCGCCTGCCGCCACTTCCGTCACCACCACCGCACCCATCAACGCGGCCACCTGCAGCGCGCGCCCGCTCATCATTCCGTCCACCCGCCCCGCCGCCGCCAGCAGTACCATCCCCAGCGCCGTCAGGAACCCACGGCCCATCCCCGCAAACACAATCCAAATAAACGCGCCCCAGGACCCCGGCCCCCGCTCCGCTCCCACGGAATAGCACAGCGGCACTGTCCCTGCCGTTGCCGCCAGCGCCAGGCTGAAGAGTATGATCGCCGCCGTTTGCATGCCTTCCCTCCCTGCCACCTACTGGTGTCCGTAGGCGAACAGGAACGCCTGCATGTGAAGCGGACCGCCTTTGTAGATTTCCACGTTCCGTGCCAGCCGTGCCCATGCCACTACTGCCTCCAGATTCTCCCCAAACCCCTCCTCGCCCTTGGCCGACTGCGATTCCAGTTTCTTCACAAACTCCATCATCGCGCTCCCCTTGTTCTCGGCCGGCACCTTGCCCGCCTCCAACTCCCGCCGGAACTCGGCCGCCGCCGCGCCCGCCGCTCGCCAGCACCTCGGCCGCACCGCCTCCGGTATCGGCAATCGCTCAAATCCGAATGCCCGCATCGCCGCAAACCGCCCCTCTCCTTCCAGATGCCCGGCAAGGTCCTCTTCAAAGTCCGGTATCCTGGTCAATCGCGACATGGCCGCCGTGTACACCCCCCACTCCGTCCCGGGCTTCAAGTAGGGAAGCAGATCCTTCGCCCGGGCCGTCTCCGGTAAAGCGTCGATCGCAGCTTTGTCCAACTTCTCCGCCGCATCTTCCGCCGCCCGCTGCTTGGCGGCTTTCGCTTCGAAATCCGCCTGCGCCCCGCTCGCATACACCCAGCTTCCCATCCCGCCAAATACCCCCACCGCCATCCCGGTCATCATCATCATCCCCGCCATCCGCCATCCCAGCGCCGCGCCGATCCCGCCCGCCTGCAGCAGCACCGGCACCAGCACGGCTAGGGCTCCAATCCCGATCGCCGCCCCCGCCGCCCCGGTGGCACCCTTCGTATCCAGCGCCAGCAGCATCATCCCGCAACTGGCAATCTCCATTACCGCCACGGCCAGCAACGCCATCACTACCTGCGTTCCCCGCCCCTCTACCATTCCCTCCAGCCGTCCCGCGCCGGCCAGCGTCAACATCCCGCCCGCTGTCACGGCTCCCCGCAATAGCGTCAGAAAAAAGATCCCCGCCGCACCCCCTGCCGCGTCCGGTCCCGAACTCGAAATAACCAGAAATGCCGCCGGAACGGAAAGCACTGTCAACAACAACCCAATGGAAAGGAGTACCAGCGATAAGCCCTGCATACCTTGGCAGGCGCACCGCCCCGCCGAATGTACTCACTCCACCACGCTATATTCGTACCCCGCTTCCCCCAGCACCCCCAGCAACTCCTTCACGTGCTCCCGCCCCCGCGTCTCCATCGTAATGTCGATCGCCGTCTCCGTCAGGCTCACCCCGTAGTGCGCCCGGTTGTGCAGCGTCTCCACGATGTTCGCGTTCGCCCGCGCAATCGCCGCCGCCAATCCCTCCAGCGCGCCCGGATAGTCCGGCAGTGTCACCCGAATCCGCAGCCGACGCCCGTCCCGCACCATTCCCTGCTCAATAATCCGCGACAGCAGCGTCACGTCCAGGTTCCCCCCGGAAACAATCACGCCGATCTTCTTCCCCCGCAACCCGGTCAATCCCTGCATCACTGCAGCCACGCCAATCGCCCCCGCCCCCTCGGCCAGCGTCTTTTCCCTCTCCAGCAGGTACAGAATGGAGGCCGCAATGTCGGCCTCTTCCACCGTCACCACCCGGTCGACGAATTCCCGCACCAGCGGCACCGTCAGCTCTCCCGGCCGCCGCACCGCGATGCCGTCGGCCAGTGTCGACGACGCCGCAATCCGCACCGGTCCACCCTCCCGCAACGACGCCACCATCGATGGCAGCCGTGCCGTTTGCACCCCGCTCACTGTCACCGATGGCTTCTTCCCCTTCGCCGCGCACGCCACCCCGGATGCCAGTCCCCCTCCGCCCACCGAGGTCACAATCGCGTCCAGATCCGGATTCTGCTCCAGCATCTCCAGCCCCAGTGACCCCTGCCCTGCAATCACCGCCGCGTCGTCAAACGCGTGAACAAAGGTGGCGTCCTGCGCCGCCGCGCCCTCATAGGCTTCGTCGTAGCTGTTCCCGTGCAGTACCACGTCGCCCCCATAGGCGCGCGTCGCCGAAAGCTTCACCAGCGGCGTGTACCGCGGCATCCAGATCTGCGCCCGGATTCCCCTCCGCGTCGCATGGTAGGCCACAGCCTGCCCATGGTTCCCTGCCGATGCCGCCACCACCCCCCGTGCCCGCTCCGCGTCCGTCAACAGCAGAATCCGGTTCAGCGCCCCCCGCTCCTTGAATGAACCCGTCATCTGCAGGTTGTCCAGCTTCAGGTAGATCTCATTCCCCGCCATCGCCGACAGCGCTTTCGAGTGCACCAGCGGCGTCTCGTAGATCTCTCCCCGGATCCGCTCCCGCGCCGCCTCGATTGCCGCCAGGTTTACCGGATTAGACATACAGCCGTACCACCCGCGAACTGATTCCGCACAGCACCGAATACGAAATGGTGCCCGCCAGCTTCGCAATCTGCTGCGCATCAATACTCTCGCCACCGGCAACCCCGAGCAGCGTCGCCGCATCCCCCGCCGCGACTTCCAAACCCGTCGCGTCCACCGTCGTCAGATCCATCGAAACCGCCCCCAGCACCGGCACCGGCTTCCCGCCCAGCAACACCCGGCCCTTATTCGAGAGCCGGTGCGGATATCCGTCGGCATACCCAACGCCAAGAACCGCAATCCGCGTCGGCCGCACCGTTGTGTGAATGCCCCCATATCCGATGGCCGCCCCCGCCGGAATATCCTTTACCTCCAGCACCGTTGCCTTCCAGGAAAGCGCCGGCCGTACCTCCAGCAAACACGGCGAACTCGCCCCCTTCGCCGGTGAAACGTACCCGTAGATCGCATGGCCCGGGCGCACCAGGTTTCCCCAGGCCTCTTTCCGGCCATAGGCCAGCGGAACCGTGCTCGAAAGGTGGACAAACGCCGGATTCGCCCCCGCATTCCGCAAGTGCTGCAACACCGCCGTGAACGTCGCGATCTGCTCATCGGTCTGCGTCGTGGTGTAGTTCGGAGCCGACGCAAAGTGCGACATCAACCCCTCCATCCGCGCCGCCCGCGTCTCGCCCAGTACCGCCACAATCTCCGACGCGGATGCCCGCGTGCCCAGCCGACCCATCCCTGTGTCGATCTTCAGGTGAAACGGAGCGCTCTTCCCCGCTGCCGCCGCCAGCCGCTCAAACTCCCGGATCCCCTCCAGCGAATGGATCGCCGGCGTCAGGTCAAACTCCAGAAACAGCGGCCGGCTGGAGGGCAGAAAGTCCGCCATCACCAGAATCCGGCTGGTGATTCCCGACTCCCGCAGCGCAATCCCCTCGTGGACGTTGGAGACGGCCAGCCACCTGGCCCCGGCCTCCTCCAGTACCCGCGAAACCTCCACCGCCCCGTGCCGGTACGCGTCGGCTTTCACTACCGGCATCACCGTTACCCCACCCCCGGCCAGTTTGCGAATGGCGCGGAAATTGGCGGCAATTTGACTGAGCGATACCTCCAGCCACGATCGATACATATCCCTCGATTATCGCGCTATCGTGGTGAACAAGGCCCATGACAAAAGCTACGTTGACGATCCTCCTCCTCCCCGCGCTTGCCTTCAGTTGGGGAAAAACCGGCCACCGCGTGATCGGTCAGATCGCCGAAAACCATCTCACG
This sequence comes from uncultured Solibacteraceae bacterium, assembly GCA_964430625.1. GTDB lineage: Bacteria > Acidobacteriota > Terriglobia > Bryobacterales > Bryobacteraceae. The sequence continues at coordinate 18,197 of CAYSFR010000011.1, read as the reverse complement.
CCCAAGGCCGCAGCCGGCGTCCGCGCCCTTCTCGGCCCGGATTCCCTCGCCGAGGTCGCCAACTGGGCCGATGAAATCCGCTCCGAACCCGCCACCTGGAAAAAGGCTGATCCCTGGCACTACGTCAACATTCCGGACGGCCAGACCTACGACGCCATGGAAAAGAACCCCGCTGGCGACATTATCGAAGCGCTGAAACGGTTTGAGGCCACTCTCCGCAACCCCCAGGCCTCGAAGGAGGAGAAGGTACACGCCATTAAGTTCCTCGTCCACATGGTCGGCGACCTCCACCAACCCCTCCACGCCGGCAAGCGCGAGGACCTCGGCGGCAACCGCGTCACCGTCCACTGGTTCCGCAACGCCGAATCGACCAACCTGCACAGCGTCTGGGACGATCTGCTCATCGAGCAGGAAAAGCTGAGCTTCACCGAGTGGACCCGTTTCCTGGACCACCCCACCCCGGCCGAGGTGAAGGAGTGGCAGTCCTCGTCCTACACCACCTGGATGGAGGAGTCCTACAAACTGAGGGACCGCTGCTACGACTTTAAGCCAGAACTACCCTTGAGCTACGACTACGTCTACAAGTCGATGCCCATCGTGAAGCAGCGCCTGCTCCAGGGCGGCGTCCGCCTGGCGGGCACGTTGAACGCCATCTTCCACTAACACTAACCGGACGGCGAGGGGGGAGCTGTCCCCTCCGCCGCACACCGCCCCAACCCCAAACCGCCTCAACCCGCAAATCCACTCGGGGATAGCCGGGGCAAGCACAGACACACTATCCCCAACCCAAACCGCACGGCTGTCCCCTCCGCCGCACACCGCCCCAACCCCAAACCGCCTCAACCCGCAAATCCACTCGGGGATAGCCGGGGCAAGCACAGACACACTATCCCCAACCCAAACCGCACGGCTGTCCCCTCCGCCGCACACCGCCCCAACCCCCGACCACCCCAACCCGCAAATCCGCTCGGGGATAGCCGGGGCAAGCACAGACACCCCAACCGCATACCCGAACCGCACGGCTGTCCCCAAAGACGCCGAACCCCACCCCGAATGCCTGCCTGGTCGCGAGCTACCCCGCCAGCCGCCGAAACAACCCCTCATACTCCGTCGTGATCGCGTCCCAGCTATACCGCTCCTGCACCCGCGCCACAGCCGCCGCCTGCAATCGAACCCGCTCGGCATCCCCCATCGCCAGTGCCTGCTGAATAACAGCCGTCAAATTCTGGGCGGTGAACGGCAACCCGCACCCCCCGGCCACCTCCCGGTTCTCCACCGTGTCCAAATATAGTACCAGCGCTCCCCGCCCCATCGCCTCAATCAGCGCCGGGTGCGTTCCGCCCACCTCCGTCGCATGAATGTAGGCAAAACAGTGCGACCCCAGTTCCTTATACCCCTGCCCGAAAACGTACCCCGGCATCACAATCCGCCCGTCGGCCGTGTCCCGTACCCTGGCTTTGTACTCCGGTGCATAGGGCGCGTCTCCAATGAGCGCCAGCCGCAGATCGGTCGAAACGCGCTCAAACGACTCCCTCACCAATAACGCGTTATTTTCCGGCTCCCACCGCGAGACATAGAGGAAGTACCGCCCCCGCTCCAGCCCCAGCGTCTCCAATACCTCGAATGTCCCCAACTTCCCCATCTCCGCCCCATAAGAGATAAAGGTAGTGCTACACCCGTACCGCTCCCGGTAATAGTCCCGGATCGCCTCGGCGTCCGACACCGCGTGGGTCGGGCAGAACGTCGATAGCCGCTCGGAAATCAGATACCACGCCTTCGCCAGCCGGTTCCACTTCTTCCGGTTTCGCTCCAACCCGTCTACATTCAGTGCCACCGGCGTCCCAAAGACCCGGGGCAGCCAGCAGAAGATCGCGTTCGCCGCGTTACAGCACAAAATCACGTCGTAGCCCTGCGTCACCGCGTGCAGAGTGGAAATCGCTGTATGTGCCAGCGTGTCGAAGTACTTGTGCCGGATGGTCGGCAGGTACACCAGCCGCACGCCCAGGTAGGAAGGCTCCGGATGCCGCTCCCGGCAATATATGGTTACCGCGTGGCCGCGGGCCGCCAGGCGTTTCCCTAACTCCTCCGCAAAGGTCTCGAATCCACCATAGCGGGCCGGAATACCGCGCGTGCCCAATATGGCAATCCGCATCGGAGGTTAACCGCGCGCAGCCTTCAGTCGAGCCAGGACCCGCGGCGAAGGCTTCGGCGCCGGACGGCTTACGGGCTGCGAATGGAACCACGACGCCATGTACTCGTCGGTCACCCGCCGCCGCCGCATGATTTCGGCGCGCTTTTCCAGCACGCTCCGCCACGCGCAAGCCACCTTCCAGAACGCCTTCAGCGAACTGTGCTCCCGCACCAGGCATGCCCCAATCACCACCAGGTCTCGCAACGTGATCGCCGCCCAGTTCCGCCGGTACAGATCCCACGTCATGTTCTTGATTCGCATCAGGAACCGGTTTTTCACCGAATGCATGTTGATCTCGGCCGGCAGCGCCCGCCGGTTCCCCGGCAACACGTTCCGGACATGGTAAGCCCGTGCATAGGGGGTATAGAGGCACCGCCAGCCCAGCAACTGGTGCCGCCACGCCACGTCGGCGTCTTCCCGGTACACAAAAAAGTCGTTGTCGAAGAACTCGCCGTTCAACGCCACGTCTTCGATCATCTCGCGCCGGTACAATGCCGCCGCCGCCGTGGCACCGAACACATACTCGAAATTGGCGTACTCCCCGCTGTCAGGTTGCTGGCTGCCCCGATCGAGATGCCGCAACATCGGTGTGAAGTACATGCCGGTCGAGTCGATGATCGCCTTGTCCGGCAACTCGAAGGTCGACTTGATCGTTAAGAGTTTCCCGCACACCGCCCCGATCCGGGGGTGCAACTGCCCGGCTTCCACCAATTGATGGATAAACCCGGGCATCAAAAGGACATCCGGGTTTAACGTCAGCACCCATTCGCCCCGGGCGATCGCGATCGCCTGGTTCTGCGCTGCGGCAAACCCAATGTTTTCTTCGTTATAGACAATTCGGCAGCGCCCGTCGAACTGTTCCAGAATATCGATCGTGCCGTCCGTCGACGCATTGTCGATGACGATCAATTCCAGGTCCGTATACTTTTGCGCCAGCACCGATTCCAGGCACTTCTTAATGAATCGCCCGCTGTTGTAGGTCACCAATGTGACGGAGACAAGATCGAGTTGGGACATGAATTATGGGTAAGTACTAGCACGGCCAGGTGAACTCCGTTACGACTCCCCTGGTTTGTCGTGCTTCCCACCGGGCTCATCCTCCGTCGAACAGCCCGCCTGGAAGCACCTCCATGCCAATCTCCAGATGATTTTTATGGAATGAATTTTCGATCGAACGGGCTCCCCCTCCCTACTTCCGATCACTCGGGGAACCACTCCTAACGCTACCGTGACCGCCACAAACCGCCTGGACATGGGACGAAAATGCTTCGCGGCGTACCTAAGCAGACTACCATACCAGAACGTTCGGCGGCATCCAACATCAATCTTTTGAACGGAATGCCCGCCATGATGCAGTACTTTTACCTCCGGGCTAAACCAGATCGTTCCCCCTGCCCGCAGCAGACGGTGGCAGAAATCAACATCTTCATACCAGACCGGATAAAACCCTTCGTCGAACCCTCCCAGACGCTCCCAGTCAATCCGCCGGAACAGAAAACAGGCTCCCGCTGGCTGCTCCACCTCCCGCGCCAGCCGCGGATCGGTGTCCAAACAACGGTACCGGCGATTGACCGGATTGCCCGGCCAGATCCGGTTTATTCCTAGCACTTCAAGTGCCAATGCAGCCGGTGTCGGTAAACGACGGAAACTAAACCCTTTCTGCGGAATTCCCTGCTCGTCCACCAGGACGCCCGCTACCGCACTGTGTCCATTTGCACCGATTGCGCGGAGGAATGGCCCGATTGGGTCCAATAATTCGACATCCGGGTTCAAAAGAAGGTACGCCCTGGCCTCCACCTCCCGCACCCCCCGGTTTACACCCCCCGCAAACCCCAAATTCCGCCCCGCCTCCACCACCCGAACCCGCTCGTTCCGCGGAATCTCCCCAAGAGTCCCATCCGTAGACCCGTTGTCTACGACAATCGTAAAAAGTCCCTGCCGCAAACACGACCGGACCGCTGCCCCAACGTAACCCGCTGAATTATAAGTGACAAAGAGCGCAACCACCTCCTCCATCACTCACCCTCCCCCGCCAGCCGGAAGTACCACCGCCACAACCGGTCCATCCCGCTGGCCTCCTGCAACTCCCGAATCCTGTTCTCCGATGTTTGTAGAATTTCCCCCAATCGCGCACCCCGCTCCTTCGCCGCCACCGCCTCCCGGGGGATTCGGGGCCAGTGCCCCCCCCGCAAAAAGTGGGCGCGCAACAATCCGCGGGCGACCCGGTAGGGGCGCCGGTGGGCGGGGAGGAGGTATTGGAGGGCGAGGCGGCGGTGGTTTCGGAGCATTTGGCGGAGCCAGTAGGGGCTCCAGGCGCCGGAGGTGGCGGAGCCCAGGTGGACGCCGGTTGCGGAGGGGTCGAAGTATCCTGTTTTGTTATGGATAGCTGCGCGCAGGCTCCATTCCACGTCCTCGTAATAGGAATGGTAGGATTCGTCGAGGGAAACGGCTTCGGTGCGCGCTAAAATGGCTGTAAATGATGCAAATGCAATGGGTTGCGGCTTGGACCAGAGTTCGGAATCGGCCCGGCCCGCCCCGGCCCTCCATGCGAGGCCGCCGCGGCTGATGAGGTCAAAAGTTCCATCGATCAGGCCATCCGGACGGTAAAGTTTACCGCATACGAAGTCCACTTTATGGTCAAAAAGTGATGCAGAAACGCGCTCAAACCACTCAAAATTGAGCGAAACATCGTTATTTATGACCGAAATTAGGGGTGTTTTTGCGGCTTTCACCCCGGTGTTCACGGCCGCCGCAAAGCCTAAATTCGACGGGTGTCGTAGAACCTGGACGCCGGCGACGGGCGCAAACGGCTCGGCCGAGCCGTCGTCGACCACGACGATTTCCGCTGGAGGTGCCGATTGGCACCGCAGGCCGGCAATGGCTTCCAGGGTCAACTCGTGACGTCCGTAGGTCGGGAGGATAGCCGTCACCTGGCTCATGGGGCCTATCTCCGGCGTGCCGAAAAGCGCTTTCTAACGAGAAAAAACAGGTTATAGAAGCCATCTTTCCATGGATTCAGCTTGATTTCGCCCAGTCGGGAGCTATAGAGGATGGAGATCTCGGCGAAACGAACGTTTGAATTACGGAGCGCTTCGATTTTGATCTCCTCGCTGAAGGCCATTCCATCGCTCTCCAGGTTGAACCGGTCGAGGATGGATCGCCGGAAGACCCACATGCCGGACTGGGAATCGCGAACCCAGCGGAAGTAGAGGAGGCTCATTGCCAGCGAGAGGACGAAGTTCCCGAACTTGTGTTTGAAGCTCATGGCTTCGCGATCGCGGACGGGGAAGCGGGAGGCGTTGAGGAAATCGACTTCCAGGTGGAGGAAGGCCTCCAGGAGGTAGGAGATGGCGTCGGGGGGATAGCTGTGGTCGCCGTCGAGGGTAATGATGATGTCGCCGGTGGCGTCGGAGAAGCCGCGCTTGTAGGCCCGGCCGTAGCCGCGAACGTGTTCGCGGATGACACGGGCGCCGAAGGAGGCGGCGACGTCGGCGGTACGGTCGGTGGATCCGTTGTCGACGACGATGACGTCATCGACGAAGGGCGGCATGCGCCGGAGCACCTTCTCGATCCCCTGCTCCTCGTTGAGACAGGGGATGATCACCGTAATGCGGAGATCTTTGTACAAGTCGTTATTGTAACTAGTCGGACCGTGCGGCTGCCGCGTAGTCCTTCGGCGGGATCCACCCGGGGTGGGGGCGGGTGGAGGAGAGGATGTCGCCGTCGGGGTGGAGGGTGAGCCACTGATCGAGGGCTTCGCTCAACTCACGGGCTTTGGCGGGATGGGCTTCGCGGACGTCCTTGGCCTCGGAGGGGTCAGAGGAGAGGTGAAAGAGGTACTCGGCGGCGCCGGGGCGGCCCTGCTCGACGGTGCGGATCAACTTCCATTCGCCGTGGAGGGCGGCGTAGCGGAAATCGGCGCGCTCGTTGGACTTGACGCCGAAGAAGAGGGGTTCGCGAGCCGCGGCTGGCGCCCCGGTCCACTGCGGCCACAGGTTCATGCCGTCGAGCGGCCGTTTGCCCTGGGGGTGGGCGCCGACGACGCCGAGGAGTGTGGGAAAGATGTCGGTGACCGTGGTCACCTGCGCGGTTTTGGCACCGGCGGCGACGCGGCCGGGGAAGCGGATGGCGGCCGGGACGCGGATGCCGCCCTCATAGGTGGTTCCTTTGCCGCCGCGGAGGGGGGCGTTGACACTCCCCTGGCCGGGAGCGCCGCCGTTGTCGCTGAGGAAGAGCACGAGGGTATCCTTCGCGATTCCCTCCTGGTCGAGCGTTTCCAGCACCTGGCCGACGGCGGTATCCATGGCATCGACGGCGCCGGCAAGCACGCGCAGCTTCTCATGGGGCAGAGTGCGGTACTTGAACATGACGTCGTCCGGGGCGGAAAGCGGGGTGTGCACGGCGTTGAACGGCAAATAGAGAAAGAACGGCCGGGATTTATCGCGTCCACGGATCCAGCCGGCGGCCTCCTTGGCCAGGAGCGCGGTGGAGTAGCCGTCCTCGTCGACGCTGACGCCGTTGCGCTGCCAGTCCAGCCCGCCCAGGTGTTTGTGGGAGTAGTAGTGAATGTCGGCGTTGACGTGGCCATAGAAGTGATCGAAGCCGCGGGCATTGGGCAGCAGGCGGCGGTGGGCGTGGCCCAGGTGCCATTTGCCGATGCAGGCGGTCTGGTAGCCGAGCGTCCGCAGCGTTTCCGGAAGCAGGTGCTCTTCCACGGGGAGGCCGTGAGGCGACCAGGGGCGGATGACGGTAAATACCATGCCGTAGCGGATGGGCATGCGCCCGGTGAGCAGTGCAGAGCGGGTGGGGGAGCAGAACGGGAAGGCGTAGCAGCGGGAGAGTTCGGTACCTTCGCGGGCGATGCGGTCGATGTTCGGTGTCGGGGTACGGCCGCCGTGAAATCCGACGTCGCCCCAGCCGAGGTCGTCGGCGAGGAGGATAACGATGTTCGGGCGAGGCGGCGCCGGCTGGGCGAGCGCCCCGAGCGCGGCGGAGAACTGACGGCGAGTCCACATGGCCTTTGCCTTCATCATATGTGATCACCCGGTTATGATGAGGGAGTGAGAAAAGTACTGCTTCTTTCCGCTCTCTCGATCTCGCTTCTTTTCGGGATCGACCCCGCCGCCCGCGAGGTGAAGTCGGTGTACATCTTGCGGATGGGTAACGGGCTGGACCAGTATCTGGCCAGTGAGCTGGTGAAGCACGGGGTCTATACGGTGACCACCGACGCGCAGAAGGCCGACGCGCTGCTCACCGATTCGTTGGGGGAGAGCTTCGAGAAGAAATTCACGGAACTCTATCCGCCGCCTCCGCCTCCGGCGCCACCGAAGAAGGATGAGAAGGACAAAGACAAGAAAGACGAGAAGAAGGAAGACAAGAAAGACGGGTTGCTGGGCGAACCGGTACAGCGAATGGGCAACTCGACGTTGGGGCGCGCGAAGGGCAACATCTTTCTTGTCGACCGGAAGTCCCGCAACCTACTGTGGTCGATGAATCGCCAGCCGAAGCACAGCGGCACTGCGGAGATGGTGAATCACGCCCGGAAGATTGTGGAACAGCTGAAAAAAGACCTGGGGCTGACACCGGCCAAGTAGCCGTTACTCAGAGGCCGGAGGCCGCCGGGCTTCTTCGATCTGCGCCGCGAGCGAGGACGGGCGGGCGGCGATGTAATCGCGCAGCAGGGAGACGTTGACGTCAAACTCGGAGTACGGGTAGGGGGACACGGTGTCTTCGAGGGCTGCCACGTTGATCTGCTGGTAGGTCCGATCCAACTCCTGTTCCAGCCAGCCACCCGGGCCTTCGGCCAGGAGCATAAACTCTTCGATGGCGGCCAAGTAGGCCTCGCGATACTCGGGGATGGCCAGCAACCGCCGGATTAGCGGGTTCTGCTCCACGTTCTGCCAGATGGACCGGTTGGGGTCGCGGAAGGTGACATCTTTGTCCCAAGCGATGAAGGTGAACCTGGACGCGCCGGGATGGCGATAGAGGTAGAAGTTGTTGATGCCCCAGTCGCCGAGGACGCCGTCGATATCGCCGATGAAGGCTTCGGCGGCGAGATGGCGGACGAAGGCGTTGGGATCGATGTAGTTGACGATACCGGCGGCAAACTCTTCGTCGGAGGCCTCACTGGCCAGGCGGACGAGCGAGATGAAGCTGGCGCTATCGAAGCTGGAGGAGTTGGTCTTCGGCTCGAAGGGAAGCGGGAAATAGGCGGAAGGATCGTCGCCGAGGTACTCAAAACGATAGTCGAAGGCCCATTCGTAGTCGTACAGGTCGCCTTTGTCCTCCCCGTAGACCCGGCGGAGGAAGACCTTATCGACCGGTTCCACCATGGTGTACAGACCGGCGTAGTTCTCATTCACATATAAGCGGGCATGGGCGAGACGAGGGGCGGGCAGACCGGCGCGGCGGAAGAGGGCGAGGCTCAAGCGCTCCGACATATTGGCGGCATCCTGCACCAGGTTGTCGAGCACCAGCGACTTCAGGCCAAGGAAGTCCTGGGAGACGTACTCGTTGAAATCCACTTTCAGGCCGGGCTTGTCGGGGTTGCGGCTGCCGAGGCCGCGGGAGCGGATGGCAACATTCTCCACTTTCAGGTCGCCCCATTGGAAGGTGGCCTTATACAGGTCGTCGGTGAGGTAGTTCTCTTTCAGCGTCCGCCAGTCGTTCGGGTCCAAGGTCAAACGGATTTCGTGCAGGGTGCTGTCGTTAAAGAGGTCATCGGTGGTGGCGGCGCTACCGGGCGCTACCGTTAAAAGCAGGAATCCAACCAGTGGATATCGCATCGTCGTATCTCCACTGGTATAGATGCGCGCGGGCTCCAAAAGGTGATGGGTGAACAAGTAAAGAGATGTAAAGCAGGGGAATCGCCCGGTAAACTTAGTACCTCGCGGCCTTTTCGGGCGTAGGGAATTCACGTATAGTGAAGGCAAACAAAGTATGAAACGCCGCGGGTTTCTTGGGGCGGCAGCAACGGTCTTTACCGCACCCTGGCTGGCGCGAGCTTCGACGCTCGTATGCAGGAAGCCCCACGTGCAGCGGGTACGCCGGACAGGGGCGACGGTATCCTGGGCATCGGCCGAACCGGGCGTAGCAACGCTGCAAATAAAGGGTCCCGACGGATCCACGCGTACTGTCTCGGCCTTTTCGGTGCAGTTCCCCGCCGGGCAGATGGGGACGATCTCCGGGTTCCAACGGCACTGGGCGCGGGTGGAGAATCTGGAGCCAGGGACCGAGTACAGCTACTCCATCCTGATCGATGGCCGGGACGTCACGCCGCCGGGGGAGATGCGGTTCCGGACGGCAGGTCAACAAAGCTTTACATTCCTGGCCATTGGCGATTCCGGGACCGGATCGGAAGAGCAACTGCGGCTGGCGACGACGTTTCAGCGGGATCCGGCGGCGATGGTGATCCACACGGGGGACCTGGCCTACCCCACCGGGACGTTTGAGGCCTACGACCGGAACTACTTTGACGTCTACCAGGAAGCGATGCGCCGGGTGCCGTTCTTCCCGGTACCCGGCAACCACGACTACTACGAGTTTGCCGCCGAGCCATACCGGGCGCTGCACGACCTGCCGCGGGTGAACGCGGTGGAAGCCGACCAAGGCCGGTACTACTCGTTCGACTGGGGCGACGTCCACTTTGTCGCCTTGGATTCCAACACGCCGCTGGAGGAAGCGGTGGCGGGGCGGGGACGGATGTTGCAGTGGCTGGAGGAGGACCTGGCCGCCACCGAAAAGTTCTGGCGGGTCGCGATTTTCCACCATCCGCCGTACGCCAACGGGCCCAACTTCGAGGACGCCTATACGGAAATGGCGCGCCGCTACATTGTCCCGATCCTGGAGCGTTTCCACGTCCCGCTGATCTTCAGCGGGCACGAGCACAGCTACCAGCGGAGCGTGCCGGTGCGGGGCGGGAAGGCATCGCCGGAGGGGGCCGTTTACCTTACCACCGGCGGAGGCGGGGCGGCGCTTTATCCGGTGTACGATTCGCCGCTTACGGCGGCGGGCGCCTCGGTGTTCCACTACATGCGCGCCGAGGTCTCCGGGCGGCGGATGAAGCTGACCGCGATCGATATCGATGGCCGGGCGTTTGACAGCTTTATCGTGGAGCCGAAGCCGGTGATCCAGGGGGAGATTGTCAACGCCGCCTCCGGAACGACGGTGCTGGGCCGGGGGGCGCTGGCCAGTATCTATGGCTGGCAGTTCACCCCGGAGGTCTTATCGACCGGCGGCGGCGATGTGCGCGTATTTGCCGGGGGTGTACCGGCGGCGGTACTGGCCGTATCGCCGGGCCAATTGAACTTCAAGCTACCCGCGGGATTGACCGGGGAGCAGACGGTAGATGTCGTAACGCCGGCGGGAACGGTGTCGGCGCGGGTGAACATACGGCCTGCCGCTCCGGCGCTGTTTGCCGAGGGGATTTTTGAGAACGCGCGTACTCAGGTGACGGCGGCGACGCCGAGCCGGGGTGGCGCGAAGCTCAGTGTTTTTGTGACCGGGCTGGGAGAATGGGACGGCGAGGTGACGGTTCTCATCGCCGGTGCCCCGGTGGCGGCGCAAGTGGCGCCGGGGCCGCCCGGAGTGCAGACGCTGCTGTTCACTCTTCCCGCCACACTGCCCGCGGGGGCCTATCCGTTGCAGGCCGAAGCGGCCGGAGAGCGCAGCAACGCCATCATGCTGCACGTCGGCGGTTAGGCCAGACGGCGAAGGCGAGCAAAGCCAGCAGCGCAAGGACGCTGACGATGCGTGTGGTCCAGCCCGGTTCGTAGCGCAGTTCCAGTTCGCCGTTTCCGCCGGGAACGACCACCATTTGACCCAATCCGTCGGCACCGGTGGGCACCCATTTGCCATTCCGATAGGCTTGCCACCCGGAATGCCAGTTCATATGAATGAGCACCATGTCGGCCGGCCGCCAGGCGCCGCGGACGCGGCCGTGGTTGTGGTTGAGCCATTCCATGGAAAGGGCCGGGGCGGCGGGGTCCTCGATGGCCGCGACGTACTGCTCCAGCGGGATCAACCCGGGAATGGAATGGGCCTGGGTGCGGCGGGTACGGGGAATTTCGTATAGGCGGGTGTCGCGGTCCTCCCATTTCACCGGGAGATGGCCGGCGAGGACCTCGTTGCGGAAGGGCTTCCAGAACTCGGCGCTATTGCGTCCGGGGAGGATGACGCCGTCGACGCCGACGGCACGCATGAGCAGCACGAAGCGTTCCCAGGAGGTTTCAAACGTCATCTCCGTGGTGGTTCGCTGCTGGACCGGATTGGGGGTAGTGGTGAACGATCCGCCGGCGTACTGCCGCACATCGGCGTAGACGTTCATCCACTGTGCCAGCGAACCGACGGTAAACACATGGCCCTGGGCGGCCTGGGCGGCACTCTTTTCAATGGATCCTTCGGGCGAGGCCTGCTGGACGGCGTTGCGGCTGAAGCGGCGATGGCGGACGATCTGTTGCTCGGCCACCACGATTCCGGCCAGGGCGAATGCGGCCAGCAGCCACCGCGGTCTCCCGGCGAGGATGCGTTCGACGGCAAACACAGCCAGCAGTACGAGCGCCAGTTCCATCTCCGATTTGTAGCGGCCGGGCTGTTGGAGCAGTACGACGTTCCACTTGTAATAGAAGACCGGCAGGCAGGTGGAGATCCAGGCGAGCAAGACGGCGAAGCGGCGAACCGGAGTCCAGCGGCGGGTGAGGAGCCACAGCGCGCCTACTCCGGCGGTGACGGCGAGCAGGCCGACCCAGGAGCGGGCCGTCCACATGCTTTCCGGGGCCATGGCGCCATTGGCGCGCAGGACGGTGAGCAGCGATGGCGGATAGAACGGGCAGACCACCAGGTAGCCCCAGATGCCGGTGAGCGCCACCATGCGCCAGTTCCCGGTGACGAGCAGCCAGCAGAGCCCGAACAGGGCCGCGCCAGTGACGCCGAACGGGTTGGCGAGTGCGCCGACGGCGATGGCGAGGACGGCTGCGACGCGCCAACCGCGAGCCCAGGCGGCGACCGCCAGGCATACCATGGCCAGCGCCAATTGATGAGGCGCTTCATCCCAGACAAAAGTCAGGTAGAGGCGCCGGGAATCGAGCACGTGGATCCAGTTGAAGTCACCATCGGGGAGGAAAAGCTCAGTGGGGGAGAAGAGAGAGTACACCACCGCGGTGACGAAGGCCCAGCCGGGCTTGCCGGAAAGCTGCCAGGCCATGAGAAAGAGGGCGGCGGGCCCGATGGCAAAAGCCGCCGCCATGACGGCATAGACGCCAAAATGCCCACCGAGCCACGGTACCAGCGGGGCGTAGGTGAGCTCCACCGGCATTCCGCCGGCCCAGAAGGGCACCCAGCCTGGCCGCCACCAGGAGTCGCCGATGAGGCGTCCGAGGGCGATCCAGTAGCCGTGCATGGAGTGTGTCGCGCCGGTATAGGTGATGGCGAAGACGTGGCGCACCAGGTAGGCGTTGAGCCAAACCAGCCCCGCCAGATACACCCAAGGCAACGCGGCTCGGAGTCGTTGAAAGAACACGCTTCCCCAGCGTAACGCACCCTGTTAGGATGGGCGCTGTATGCGTCGCCGCCACCTGCTCGCCGGCCTTGCCGCCGCTCCTCTGGTCCGTCCCCAGACCCCTCCGTCCCGAATCGACGTGCTGCTGCGAGAGCCGGTGGGGCGAATTGCCCCGGAGATCTACGGCCACTTTGTGGAGCATCTGGGCGGTGTGGTTTATGACGGGATCTGGGTGGGGGAGGGGTCAAAGATTGCGAACCAGGACGGCATCCGCACCGACATTGTGGAGCGGCTGAAGCGGGTGAAGCCGTCAATCATTCGCTGGCCGGGCGGCTGTTTCGCCGATCAGTATGACTGGCGGGACGGCGTTGGCCCGCGGGCGGCGCGCCCCAAACGAACGAACTTCTGGATCGACTCGGGCGAGTGGCCGGCCAATGCCAATAAGACCGGTCCGCAGGTATTCGACCCGAACCACTTCGGCTCGGCCGACTTTGCGCGGTTCTGCCGCCGGGTGGGGGCGCAGCCGTATTTTGCCGCCAATCTGCGTTCGCTGCCGGCGCAGGATTTCTGGCACTGGGTGGAGTACTGCAACTCCCCGAACGGCTCCAGCACCAACGCCGCCAAGCGCGCGGCCGATGGGGAGAAGGATCCGCTGAACGTGCGTTACTGGGGCGTCGGCAACGAAAGCTGGGGGTGCGGGGGGAACTTTTCGCCGGAAGACTACGCCATTGAGTTCAAACGCTACTCGGCCTGGGTGCCGAACTACGGCAAGCCGCTATCGATGATCGGCTCCGGACCTAACGGAGGCGATATTGAATGGACCCGCCGGTTCTTCCAGAAGGCCGCCACGCAGGGCGGGCTGGGGAAGATGTGGGGCTGGGGGCTGCACCACTATTCGTGGAACATCTCGGCCGGGAAGACCTCCGACTGGTTGGCCGGCAAGGGTGACGCGTTGCAGTTCACGGAAGTGGAACACAACGAACTGCTGCGGGAAGCGACGCTGATCGAGCGTCTGATTGAAAACCACTGGTCGGCGATGGGGGATGTGGACCGGGCGCACCGGGTGAAGATTGTCGTCGATGAATGGGGCTCGTGGCACAAGCCTGGGACCGAGCCGTTTCCGGAGGCGCTGATCGGCCAGCAGAATACGATGCGGGACGCGGCGCTGGCGGCGTTGACGCTGAACATCTTCCACAAACACGCCGATAAAGTGGCGATGGCGAATATCGCGCAGTTGGTGAACTGCCTGCAGTCGCTGTTCCTGGTACACGAGGACCAGTTCTGCGTGACGCCCACCTATCATGTGTTCGATATGTACGCCGATCATCAGGGGGCGGAATCGGTGCGGACGGTGACCTCGGCGCCGCCGGTGGAGTGGCGCCGGCCGAATGGAGCGGCGATGCGTATGGAGGGGTTGAACGCGTCGGCTTCGGTGCGGGGGAAGCAGTTGACGGTGACGGTGGTGAACCCGGAGATGAGCGGGGCCGGGCGCGAGGTGGAGGTGCGGGTGCCGGGAGCGCGGCTGAACGGGGTCCGCGCCACGCAACTCGGCCATGCGCGCGCCAACGGGCACAATACCTGGACCCAGCCGCGCAACGTGGAACCGGGTCCGTTGACCGTCACGCTGCGCGGCGATACGGCCGTATTCCGATTGGCCCAGTGCCAGGTGGCGAAGCTGACGCTCGACCTGGCCTGAAGGCTATTTCGTGTACTTCTCCATCCAGCCGAGAATGTGTTCGATTTTGGCGATCCGGTGTGACGGGTAGGCGCCGCGGATGCCGTGCGGCTCCTTCGGCACGCGGACCAGCACGGAATCGACCTTCCGCGCCTTCAGGGCGAAGTAGAACTCTTCGCTCTGGCCGATGGGGGTGCGCCAGTCCTCTTCGCCGGTGAGCACCATGGTGGGCGTGGTGACTTTGTGGGCGAAGAATACGGGCGAGTGGTTGATGTACTGCTGGGGATTTTCCCACGGCGCCGCTTTCATCCAGCGCATCATGGTGAGTCCGATGTCGCTTGATCCGGTTTGGGTGATCCAGTTGGTGACCGGATACTGACTGACCGCGGCGGCAAAGCGCCCGGTCTGCGTCACTATCCAGGCCGTCAGCAATCCACCGCCGCTGCCGCCGGTGACACAGAGCTTTTTGGGATCGATGAAGCCTTTGGCGATCACGGCGTCGACGCCGGTCATGAGGTCCTTATAATCGTCGCCGGGGTAGTTGCCGTGGATAACGTTGCCGAACTCCTCGCCGTAGCCGGTGGAGCCGCGGGGATTGGAGTAGAAGACCACGAAGCCACGGCCGGCGAAGATCTGCATCTGGTGGTTGAACTCGACGCCATACATGGCATGCGGGCCGCCGTGGATGTCGAGAATGAGGGGGTACTTTTTCGCCGGGTCGAACTGTGGCGGATAGATGAGCCAGCCCTGCATGGGGCGGCCGTCAAAGCTCTTCCACAACACCTCCTCCACTTTGCCGATGGAGCGGCCGGCGAGCAGGCCGGCGTTCGCGTTGGTGAGGCGGCGAACGGCGCCCGGAGTTGTGGCGGCGAAGGTTACGATGTCTTTCGGCTGATCGGGCGCCGAGTAGGAGATGGCCACCTGGCCGCTTTTGGAGACCGAAAACGCCTCCGCCGAGGCATAGGCCGTCGCGTAACGGTCGTTTCCCTTGGTTAAAGCCACGGCCGGGCCATCGACGGGTACGCGGTAGAGGTGGGATTTGCCGGAATCCTCCACAATCGCCAGCAGGCTGCGGCCGCTCTCTTCCCAGCGCGGGGTAGAGTAGCTGCGGTCGATCTCGCGCCCCAACTGCCGCAAGCCGGTACCGTCGGCGTTCATGACGTAGAGATTGGTGTTGTGGGAGGAGTTGCCTTTGTCGGCGAAACCGGTAAAGGCGATGTAGCGGCCGTCGGGGGAGACCAGCGGGTTGGTTTCGGGGCCGTCTCCTTTGGTCAACTGCAGCGGTTTGCCGCCGTCGAGGGGAAAGCGCCAGATATCGTCGCCATATAAGGTCGTGTCGGCATCGGGCCGGCGGGCGGCGTGGACGACGATGCTCTTGCCGTCCGGCATCCAGGCCGGTTCGCCGCCGTGATCAAAATCGCCATCGGTGATTTGGCGGGGCGCCCCGCCGGTGACCGGGACGACAAAGACATGGGCATGACCGAGGGGCCGCTGCCCGATGCCGCCAATGCCGTCTGCCCGCCACTTGAGACGTGTCTCGACTACCGGGGGTTCGGCCCAGGCGGCGCCGGCGGGCGCCTTGGGCATGGTGATCTGCCAGGCCGGTTTGACGGCGACGCGGGAGAGAAAGGCCAGCCATTCGCCGTCGGGCGACCAGCTGAGCGCGGACGGCGCGTTTTCGACGTCGGTGATCTTGGCCTCGGCGCCGGTGTCCATCCAGCGGACGAAGATCTGCACTTTTCCGGAGCGGGTGGAGATGTAGGCGAGCTTGGACCCATCGGGGGACCAGCGGGGGAGGGAATCCTTCCACTTGCCGCTGGTGAGCGGGCGGTGGTCCTTGCCGTCGGTGGCGACCATCCAGAGATTGGAGTGGAAGGTATCGGCGAACCGGTCCGGGGTTTCCAAGGTGTAGACGATGCGGCGGCCGTCCGGGGAGATTTGCGGGGAGCCGGGCGTACGCCAGTCGAAGAGGGTATCGGAGGAGAGGGGAGGCGCCGCGGCGAGAGCGGGCAGGGCCAGGAGGGCGAGAGGGAGAAGGCGCATGGAAGATAGGATAGATGGAGAAGGGGTGAGGTAGCGAGGGCAAAATTAGGGCCAATGATGTCGTACTAAGATAAATATGAGTCTGCAATACTCACAAAACGACCGTTTGCGGCGAAATCCAGCGTAGTGCAAAAATTATTTTTCTATTGTTTTCAATGGTTTAGATAAGATTTTTATCACTCCTCGCCAGAGTGTGCTAATAATATTCTCAGGGCGCACGCCGTGCGCCTGCTCCCCGCGCGGTACCGAACGCGGCCGGGTGAGCTCACTTCAGGATCTTGAATCCATCATTTCTCACACCAGCACCAAGAAAGTATCTGGAGGTCATTCAATGAAAATTCGTCCCCTCTACGACCGCATTGTTGTCAAGCGGCTCGAAGAACAGGAACAGATTCAGGGCGGCATCATCATCCCTGACACGGCGAAGGAAAAGCCGCAGGAAGGGGAAGTTGTCGCTGTCGGTAAGGGCAAGCGGAACGACAAGGGCGAGTTTGCCGCGATGGAACTCGAAGTCGGCAACAAGATCCTCTTTGGCAAGTATTCCGGCTCTGACATCAAGATTGATGGCAACGAATACCTGATCATGCGCGAAGACGAAGTCCTCGCGGTGATTTCCTAACTGACTTCAGAAATACAGGAGTAGAGAATAGTCATGGCTGCTAAGCAAATCGTATACAGCGAAAATTCCCGCCAGGCGATCCTGCGCGGTGTGAATCAGTTGGCCGAAGCGGTGAAGGTCACCCTCGGACCGAAGGGCCGGAACGTGGTCCTGGAGAAAAAGTTTGGTGGTCCGACGATCACCAAGGACGGTGTGACCGTCGCGAAGGAAGTCGAACTGAAGGATCCGCTCGAGAACATGGGCGCCCAGATGGTTCGCGAAGTTGCTTCGAAGACCTCCGACGTTGCCGGTGACGGCACGACGACGGCGACGATTCTGGCGCAGGCGATCTTCCGCGAAGGCGTGAAGGCTGTTGCCGCGGGTGCGAACCCGATGGCGCTGAAGCGCGGCATTGAAAAGGCCGTGGGCCTGGTGACCGAAGAAGTGCTGAAGATGTCCACGAAGGTGGAGAGCGACGACAAGATCGCTCAGGTCGGCACCATCTCCGCCAACGGCGACTCGACGATCGGCCACATCATTGCCGAAGCGATGCGCAAGGTTGGTAAGGACGGCGTGATCACGGTCGAAGAATCGAAGACCATGAACACGGAACTGAACACCGTGGAAGGTATGCAGTTCGACCGCGGCTATCTGTCGCCCTACTTCATCACCGACGCGGACCGGATGGAAGCCGTGATCGAGGAGCCCTACATCCTCATTCACGAAAAGAAGATCTCCAACATGAAGGATCTTCTGCCGCTGCTCGAGCAGATTGCCCGCTCCGGCCGTCCGCTGCTGATCATCGCCGAGGAAGTGGAAGGCGAAGCGCTGGCCACTCTCGTTGTCAACAAGCTGCGTGGCACCCTGAACGCCTGCGCCGTGAAGGCTCCCGGCTTCGGTGACCGCCGCAAGGCGATGTTGGAAGACATTGCCATCCTGACCGGCGGCAAGTCGATCATGGAAGAGACCGGCATCAAGCTGGAAGGTGTTCGCCTGGAAGACCTCGGCCGCGCCAAGCGCGTGACGGTGGACAAGGACAACACGACGATCATTGACGGCGCCGGCAACGAAACCGTCATCAGCGGCCGCATCAAGCAGCTCCGCGCGCAGATCGAAGAGACCACTTCGGACTACGACCGCGAGAAGCTGCAGGAGCGGCTGGCCAAGCTGGCCGGCGGCGTTGCCGTCATCAAGG